>NZ_JABWCV010000001.1 GCF_013371085.1 Vreelandella maris
TCATCTGTGAGCATCAGTCGGGGCATGGCAAGCTCGCAGTTTGTTGGTGTCGGAACCTGTATTCTGTGAGTTTGCCCCTATCCTGCCAATGCTATCCCTCAAAACGTCAACAGGCCCTAGGGTCAATGCAGTATTGACGTGAATTTGGTTTTCATCCTTTTCTTGATGTATCCGAAACATCGGCTTGTTGAATACTAGGCAAGGACGGGCCTCTAGTTCGAAAATTTTCTTGGAAGCTTTAGCCGCTGCACGAGTCGAAAGCGCCATCCAAAACGTTCCTACTGTCAAAAGCAATGTGATACTTCCGAGATGGCCTTCAAAGAAGTTGATCATGGGTGTACTCCATTAATGGATTGGCAGTGCCTTGGTTATTATCGGTCTTCGTCACTTTGCCTTCACAGCTTTTCTATTGGCGTTTATTTTCTCAATGGGAACACTATAGCCGTGTAACCCCTTGCCGTTAAGCGCGCTTAATCAAAAGCTAACGCGGGTCTAACGCGCCTTGAGCGCAAAAGTAGGGCCAGCTTAGCGGGTAACGCCTTAGCGGCGCGTGCCAGGCCGCGTTGGTTATTCGGCTAGTGGCTCGCCGAGGTAGTCCAACAGAGTCTCAATCGCGTTGGCTTCATCGTCGCTTGTGAAGCCCTTTCAGTTTCGTTCCGGTATGCCTTCCAGACCTTCGGCAATGGCAGCACACGCGGCGGCTATTCATGCAATGGATCTGAAAAGGCCGCGACGTCACGCCAAGCAAGCGAGCGCGGAACGACCCAGCCAGCGGTGCGCGCGGGCTGGCCGTGTTTAACTCTGTAAAGAATTTGGTATTAAGTAGTCGACGGCGATATTGGTACTGCGCGCAGCGGCCAGGAGAATGATCACGGTAGTTGCTGCGGTTGTGAGGAGACATAGCAAGTAGCTTTTGCAGACCCACGTGGTGCGTGAACGGTGCTAGCGGGCAAGTAGGCGATTTTTATCTTCTGTGATTTGCACGGGAGGGCTCCAAAGTTTAGCGCTACTCAATCTGGGGATGACGTCGCCTCTATAACAACGACAACATTTTGGCGTACATCGCGCAATCATCGCCATAGCACTCACAGGACGCCTCGATTAGGCCTGGCCGATCAAGTAAGGTGATTGTTCCACGCTGGTAACGGATTAGTCCGCGCACCTGCACGGCTAACCCCGAGCATCATGGCCAGAAATTCATGGGTCAGGTTCAATTCATCAGACCCGGCGCGATCTTTAGTCATCAACAGTCATCTTGTTAGACGTGCCTCAATTCGATGGAAAATAAAAGGTTGGAGCAAATGAAGGAACTGCACTTTGAATAATTGAAGATTACCTAATTTAGAATTATCCAATTTATTTGCGCCAGCGCACACTCAACCGCTTATATCCTTCGAGGTTACTTATAGCTGGTGTCGCTCTCAGGCGACTTTAAAATTCCCTCGTCAGGCCATTGAAAGCCACTATTTAAAAGCGCTATCATGAATGCTAATAACAACGATTATCATGATGCTTATTGATCTGCTGCCCCTTGCTTCTAATTCTAACTGAGACTCTGCCATGCCTCGTCTGCCGTTTGCTCGTCGCCCCTTGGCGCGCTCGATTTCTGCGCTAATCCCCGTTACCGCGGTGCTCCTTTGTGCATCTGCCTCTGCCCAAGAAGTGGCTGCTTCCAATGAAACCGTGGTAGTGACGGCTACTGCACTTAAGGTCGACACACCGCTGGTAGAAACGCCGCGCCCGGTGTCGAGCGTTGACCGTGAAGAGTTGGAAACCCGTAACGTTCAGCAGTTAGACGAAACCTTCCGTTATCGGGCGGGTGTGTTGTCAGGTCATTTCGGCAGCGACAACAACACCGATTGGTTCAAGGTACGCGGTTTTGATCAGTCGACTTATCAAGATGGCTTGCGTATCTACCGCGAAGGGTTTTATCAGTGGTTGCCGGAGCCATACGGCCTTGAGCGGGTCGATGTGTTTAAAGGCCCATCGTCTATTTTGTACGGTGAGGCGCCTCCTGGCGGCTTGATTAATGCGGTGAGCAAGCGTCCGACCGAAACGCCCCAAGGGGAGGTCAATTTGCAGCTTGGTAACCGCAACCATCGCCAAGTAGGCATTGATACTAGCGGGCCAGTGGGCGAGTCAGATGATGTACGCTATCGCCTAGTGGGGCTCTATAAAGAGCGTGATGGCGATTTAGATGCGACAGAGAATGAACGTTACTACTTTGCGCCAAGCCTAGCGGTTGATTTCAGCGACGACACGACCGTTACCTTTTTAGCCAGTGTGCAAAAAGATGACGGCGTGCCCGTGAACGCCTTCAAATTACCCTACGGCACGGTGGAAAATACGCCCTTTGGCCGCGTTGATCCGCAAACCAACTTCAGCGAACCGGGTTACGATAAAGATGAGCGTACACAGTGGGCGCTGGGTTACGAACTGCGCCACAGCCTCAACGATACCTGGCGCTTCGAGCAGGATTTACGCTACAGCGAGCTGGATTTAGAACTACGCAGTACTTACGCCTTCTTTATGGCCGATGAGCGTGAGGCAGCCCGTGGCCATGTTTATCGTGATGGCTCGATCGACAGCTGGACTGTCGATAACCGCATGGTAGGCACTTGGTACACCGACCGCACCGAAAATACGCTGCTTTTAGGCGCCGATTATCAGAACCTCGGTGTGAGTGGTCAGGAAGCGGATCCTTTCCCGTTTGGCGATCCTATCGATATCTTTGACCCCACTTATGGCAACTTTACGCCAGTAGGCGCGGATGACCTGCTTACCCGAGAAATCGATAAGGAGCAAACCGGCCTTTATGCCCAAAATCAGTTACGCATTGATGATCGCTGGGTACTGCTAGGCGGTGTGCGCTACGACCAAGCAGAAACTGAAAACAGTAATCTAACGGCAGGAACGACCCAGCGTTCGGATGACGATCAAGTATCTTGGTCGGGTGGTGCTATGTACCTGGGTGAAAACGGTGTTAACCCCTACATAAGCTACACAGAATCCTTTGACCCGCTGGGCCGGGTGGATAGCGATGGCGAGCTTTATGATCCCCGCGAAGGTCGCCAGTGGGAAGCCGGTGTGAAGGTGGCTCCCTTTGGTTGGGATGGTTACGTAACGGCAGCGTTGTTTGATTTGGAAGAGAGCAATACGCTGGTCAACTCACCTGCAGGTTTCCAGGTGCAAGAAGGTGAGCGCACCTCGCAGGGCTTTGAGCTGGAAGGCGTTGGCTATCTTACCGATGACTTAAAAATCACCGCGGCTTACACCTATACCGATTCTCGCCTGGAAGATGATGACCGTGCGCCGTTAATTCCGCGTCATCAAGCCTCTACCTGGTTGGATTACGCCTTTACCGGCGGTGCGCTGAATGGCGTTACTCTTGGCGGCGGTGTTCGTTATGTAGGCAGCACCGTTGATACTAGCGTCGCGGACAACACAGAAGTGGATAGTTACACGCTGGTTGATGCGATGGTGGGCTATGAGTTTGCCGATGGTTGGGAAGCGCAGGTCAACGTTAATAACCTTACCGATAAAGAGTACGTAGCAAGCTGTGAATACTGGTGCTACTACGGTGAATCCCGCAGCGTGATTGGCAGCGTGAAATACAGCTGGTAATGCGTTAATGCTCTAAAGGGCCCGGCACTGTTTGCCGGGCTTTTTTGTGCCTGAGTGAATACCCACCACCTTGGCTCGCCAACACAGTGCTGCTAAACAACCACTCCCGGCTCGCTGGCAACCTGGTGCCGTTTACGCGGCACACAAATAGGGCTTCCGCTTTCAGGGTCGTGGATGACATGGGCCTCCAGATCAAAAACGCGCTGAAGGTTCTCCGCGGTAAATATGTCGCTAGGCGGGCCGCTGGTGACGATATGGCCGTCGCGCATCATTACTAAGTGGTCAGCGTAAGCGGCGGCCAGATTCAAGTCGTGGAGCACTAAGAGCAGGGTGCGACCGTGCTCGTGGGCCAGGCGTGAGAGTAGTGCTAGCAAATCAACCTGCACCTTGAGATCCAAAAAGGTCGTGGGTTCGTCGAGCAGGATTAAGTCGGTTTGTTGTGCCAGCACCATCGCGATCCAACAGCGCTGGCGTTGCCCGCCGGAAAGGGCATCGACGTTGCGGTCGGCGAATTCCGTCACGTTGGTAAACGCCATGGCTTCACGAATGGCCGCGGCGTCCTGCTGGGCGTTCTTCTGCCACAAGCCCTGGTGCGGAAAGCGGCCCATGCCTACTAACTGTTTTACGCTCAGCCCTTCCGGCGCCACAGGCCCTTGGGGAAGTAACCCCAGGCGTTTGGCGACCTCGCGTGTATTACTGCGGTGAATGTCCTGACCATCCAGATAAACGTGCCCGGCGCTTGGCGTGAGGGTACGGGCAAGGGTTTTTAGCAACGTAGATTTGCCACTGCCGTTGGGCCCCAGCAGCACGGTGAGCTTGCCTTCGGCGATGGTGATATCCACGCCATCCAGCACCCGGCGAGCGTCATAGCCCGCACGGAGTGATGCTCCCTGCAAGCGAGGTGGTCGAGGGGAAGGGTGTTTCATCATGAACCCGCTTGAGTGGTCGAAAGAGCTAGCACCATAAGTAAACATATTCTCATTTTCAATTGTCGGTAGTCGCCCATTAGGCATCCCTCACTGTCTTCAGGCAGCCAAGCGCATCCACTTTATCGAACGGGCTGTTCGCGCTGGGTAGACGCTAACGGTTTTTATCCTCATAATATAATAGTTATCATTTAGATGCGCATTACTATTTAAAGGGATCATTCACTCACAAGCAGGGGGATAAAAAGAAGATGTATGTGAAAAAAAGTCAGGTGTTTTGGCCCACGTTGACGCTCGCTGGCCTAGTGGCGGCTAGCCAAGCCCAGGGGCAAGCGTCGGGTATCAACGAGGCGCAACATGCTACCAGCGACGCCAATGCCACCATGGTCGTCACCGCTACCCGTAGCCGCAGTGAAGAGGGCCAAACACCGCAACGGGTGACCGTCATCACACGTGAAGAGATCGAGCAACAGCTGGCTATTAGCGATGATCCCGGCCAAGTGCTGAGCAATTTGATTCCTTCTTATTCACCCAGCCGCCAGAAACTCTCTAACGCCGGTGAAACGCTGCGGGGTCGCGATGCCCTGTTTCTTATCGACGGCGTGCCCCAATCCAACCCACTGCGCGATAGCTCGCGGGATAGCTATACCATTGACCTTTCCATGGTCGAGCGTATCGAAGTCATTCATGGTGCCAGTGCGGAGCACGGTTTGGGCGCCACCGGGGGCCTGATTAACTTCGTCACACGACGTGCTGAAGGTGGTGGTATCAGTCAGCATGCTGGCATCAGCCTGACCACGGACGATGATTTCCAATCGGGTGGGTTAGGCAACAAGCTGGATTACCGCATTAGTGGCCAGCAGGGCGACTGGGATTTCGTTGCTGCGGCTACCCGCCAGGAGCGCGGGGTCTTTTACGATGGCAATGATGAAATCGTGGGTATTGCTTACCCTGGTGAGCTGCAAAATTCAGAGAGCTATGACCTGTTCGGTAAACTTGGCTACTGGATCGATGACAATCAGCAAATCGAAGCCTCGCTTAACCACTTCGAGTTGGAAGAGGGCAATGATTACGTGCCGGTGCCAGGAGATCGCGCCGCAGGTGTGCCCACCACCGCGCGCCGTGGCAACCGTGACGGTGAGCCTGGCTTTAACGAAGTGACCTCGGCGCGGCTTGCCTACTCCCACGCTGATTGGTATGGCAATGCGTTGGATGCCCAGGTGTATCAGCAGCGCTTTCGCGCACGCTTTGCTACCACGCCGTTTTTCCCCTATATGGATAGTGCGGGAAATACCCAATACGATCAGACACGCAATGAGTCTGACAAACGCGGTGCCAAATTCACCTTGAACCGCGATGGCATGCTGGATGATCGGTTAGGGGTCACGGTGGGCCTGGACGTACTGGATGATGAGACGAGCCAGATGCTGGTTCAGACCGGGCGAACCTATGTGCCGGAAAGCCGCTATCGGAACTTGGCGCCCTTTCTGCAGGGGCAATTCAAGATAGCCGACCCGCTGACGTTACACGCCGGTGTGCGTCATGAACACGCCGAGCTGGAGGTGGATACTTTTCAAACCATCGACCGCAGCAATATCACTCAAGACAACGTCACCGTCGATGGTGGCAACCCCAGCTTCAATGAAACGCTCTATAACGCAGGCGTTACCTACCAAGCGACTGACTGGGCGCAGCTGTATGCCAGCTACTCGGAAGGTTTCGGTATGCCTGACGTGGGCAGGGTACTGCGCGGGATCGGTACGCCGGGCCAGGATGTGGATACCTTGCTTCAGCTTCAACCCATCGTGACTGATAACCGGGAAATCGGCGCGCGTTTTGATTGGGATGATTATGGGTTAGAGATCAGCTATTACGAATCCAACTCCGATTACGGCCAGCGGCTTACCGAGCAGAATGGCTCCTGGGACGGTAGCCGGGAGAAAACCGAGATCCAGGGTGTCGAGATTACCGGCGACATGCAGGTCGCCGACAAGCATGACCTGTCGCTCTCGTACGCCCATACCGAGGGTAAGTCGGATCAAGATGGCGATGGCAGTGTGGATACCAAACTGACCGGGATTAATATCGCGCCCGACACGCTCAAGCTGGGCTGGAGTGCAGCTTGGAATGAGCGTATTTCAACCCGCCTACAGGGCAGCTATTATTTTGATCGTAGCGTCGACGACTCTGAGCTTGGTTTTGACGGTTATGGTCTGCTGGATGCCTCGCTGGCCTACCGCCTGCCTGCCGGTAGGGTATCCGTGGGCATCGAAAACCTCACCGATGAAGATTATATTACTTATTACTCGCAGGCCGCGCGCATCAGCGACGAGTACTACTTCACCGGGCGGGGCCGTACCTTTACGCTCGGCTATCAGCTGGATTTTTAAGCAGTCGTTCCAATGCTCGTAAGCTGTATTCGGCGCCCGTGTGGGGCGCCGTTTTTTCTGAGTAGACCTTAAACGCGGCCGCGCGATCGATGTAGCAGGTAAACGAAGAAGGGCGCGCCAATCCCGGCAACGAAAATGCCCGCCGGTAGGTCTTTGGGTAAAAAGGCCACTCGCCCGAGCAGATCCGCATTAACGACGATCAATGCCCCTACCAGCGCAGAAACGGGCACTAAACGCGCCAGGTTTCGCCCCACCAACTTGGCCGCCAGATGGGGCGCGATTAACCCCACAAAACTCAAGCCACCTGCAAAGGCGACGGCGGCGCCTGCCAGCGCTACGCTACAACCCAGTAGTATCATTCGGCTTCGCAGAATAGGCACCCCAAGCCCTTCCGCCACTTGATCGCCCAATGCCATGGCATCGGCGTGTCGGGAAAAGGCAAGCACAACGGGGGTCGCCGCCAACAGCCAAGGCATCAACCCCATCACATCCCCCCACTGTGCAGCATACAGACTGCCGGTGAGCCATACGTAGGCGGTCATGGCCGCCGAATCCTCGCTGATCACGATCAGCAACGTAGTGCCAGCGCCCATGGCAGCGGCAAGGCCAATACCGACCAGTACCACGCGCGATGGGCTGATGCCGTTTTTCCACGCAAGGCTAGCGACCAGTAACGCGGACACCAGTGCGCCCAGCATGGCCGCCGCGGGCAGCCAGTGAATGCTCAATAACGTGCTTAAAGATGTGCTCAAGAGCGTCAGATACAGCACCGCCGCCAGCGCGGCACCGCTGGTAATGCCGACTACATCCGGCGATGCCAGCGGATTGCGCACAATGCTTTGCAAAATGGCGCCCGACATCGCCAGGGCAGCCCCGACCAGTATCGCCAGCACAATACGGGGCAGGCGTAGCTGCCAAATGATAAAAGCGATATCGCTATGAGCGGGCGCTGTCAGTGCACTCAACACCTGAAGCGGCTGGGTGGGAAAACTACCCAAGCAGAGCGAGAGCCCCGCGCTTGCTGCTAACAACAGGCTCAACAGCCAAAGGCTGTGCAGTAAGCGATTACTTTCATTGTTAGCGCCGCTTTCATAGGTAAGCGTTGATGATTGCGTCATTGGCTAGCCATCTTGCGTCGCGCTAGATAGATAAAAAAGGGCGTGCCGATCAGCGCCGTCATGACCCCGACCGGTATCTCCTGAGGGGGCATTAACAGGCGCGAGGCCACATCGGCCAGGAGTAGTAAGCAGGCACCCAGCAGAGCGCTGGCGGGCAGCAGCCAGCGGTGGTCGATGCCGAATATCCCCCGTGCCATATGCGGCACAATTAGTCCCACGAACCCAATCATGCCTGCCAGTGCCACCGCGCCGCCCGCCAATACAATCACCACTAATCCGAGTAGCAGTTTGATGGTGGTGGCTTGCATACCCAGCCCAGTCACTATCTCATCGCCAAGCAGCAGCGCGTTGGCGTGGCGTACAAGCAGCGCGCTGAGTAGCAGTGCGCCGCCAAAGAGGGGCAATAAGGGCACGACCAGTGAAAGTTCGCGCCCAGATACCGAGCCTGCCAGCCAGTAGAGTACGCTTTCGAAGTTCTGTTGATCGATCACTAATAATCCTTGGCTAAACGATACAAACATTGCCGTTACCGCCACCCCGGCAAGAACGACGCGCAGCGGGGAGAGCTCACCGTGCCGACTACGGCTGAGTAGCACCACCAACACGGCAGCCACAAAAGCCCCCAGCAGGGCTGCCCAGACGTAGTGGGCAGGGGTATGCAGTGGCAGCAGCGACACGGCGACGACGACAAAAAACATCGCCCCAGCGTTGAGGCCTAAAATGCCTGGGGATGCCAGCGGATTGCGTGTCATGGTTTGCATCAATACCCCCGCCATTGCCAAGCTGGCGCCGACCAGCGCGGCAATCACCGCACGGGGAAGGCGCTCGGTGAACAGGATGATATGGGCTACTTGGCTGGGGTCGTAATGGTTAAGCGCCGCCCATAAGGAAGACCAGGCAATGTCAGTACTGCCCAGCATCACACTGGCGATAAAAGCGCCGACGGCTGCTAAGCCAGCCAGCAACAAACCAGCGCTTTTGGCAGGCGTGCTCTTTATAGAAGTACTTTTTATAGAGTTACTTTTTACAGCGTTACTCTTGAAAGAATGGCGGGTCAGCATCCAGTTTGCTCCGCATTAATTGAAGCATCTCGGCACTCTTGCAACGGCGATGCGGCGCGCGTGACAAGACCGTAGTGCGTGTAAAGGTCGTCCAGCATGGCATTGGCCGCCAAAATGCCGCCGCCCATCATCCAGCTGACCGGGTCGACCTCGAATACACGCCCGTGTTGCACGGCCGAGAGCTGCTGCCAAAGCGGGTGTCCCTGCCAGTGCTGATAATTATCCGCAATAGCGGGGTCATCAGGCTCCAGCAGAATGAACAGTACGTCGGCCTCTAATACAGGAATGTTTTCGGTGCTGGTGAGCTTCATGCCCCAGCCTTGAGTGGGCAGAGTCTCTGGCTGCGCAAAGCCCAGCTCGGTTAATATCGAGCCCGCAAAACCACGGGTATAAATACGCACGTGATCACTTTTAAAACGCACCACGGCCACTTTTTGTGGCCAGTCACTGCCTAACTTGGTGGCGATCTGCTGGCTAAAATCGTCAGTTCGTTTTTCCCAGCGCTGCAGGAGCTCACTGGCCTCTGCTTGGCGGCCAGAGGCATCGGCGACAATCGTGAGCGTGGTTTTGAAATTAAACACCGTTGGCGCTGACACCGTGGGCGCAATTGCGGTGAGCAGCGGCGCGATGCTGGCGTGGCGGAAATCGCTGGCGATGACCAGGTCGGGATTGAGCCAAGCAATCTTTTCCAAGTTGGGCTGCGTTTCCAGCCCCACGTGCTCAACGCTAGCCAGTGGATCGCGCAGGTAGCGATACATGGGCTTTTCAAGCCAGGAATCGACCACGCCGATCGGCGTCAGCCCCAGGGCAATAGCGCTGTCAGTCGCTCCCTGGTAAAGCGTAACGACGCGTGGCGACTCAGTTGAAGCGTGTAGCGGGGCGGCGGGGGCGAAAAGTGGAAAGAGCGCCGCGGTGGCTACAAGCAACACACGTATCCAATCCTGACAGCGATGAAAGTGTGCGGTTTGCATACATGCCACTGGCTGGTAGAAGTCTAAAAGCAGAATGATGGCATGAGATAAAAGATAATGCAAAGCATTATCAAATGTAAGCTATCACCTGCACTAGCCCAAATACCGCTACCCCAGCCGCCACTGGCCAGCCCAATGAGCGTAATTTCCACCATACCAATAGTGTCACAGAGAGCCCGATGGCCGTTGCGAACCAGGAGATCGCGCTTGGGTTGACCGGCATGATGGATACACCCAAAACCGCCGCAATCATCAGCGGGCCGAGAATGCCAAGCCACTGAGGCATGTTATTAATCCCGGTCGCGCTGTTTAAACGGCGTTGCATCCAGAGGAAAGGCACTACGCGCATGAGCAGAGTACCCAGTGCCGAAGCCACCACGGCTAGCCAGAGTGCAGTGCTCATGGGTTACACCTCCCCGTTTGAAACTTGACTATATAAAAACAGAGCGCACCGCAGGCGGCAGCTAGCGGAATCGCGACGTTGCTCCAGCCATAAAACGTTAATAACAGTGCAGAAAGAATCGTGCAGCTCAGCGCCAAAGCCCAGCGTTTGTCGGTAAAGCGCGGCGCGACCATGGTCAGAAACAGTGCGGGAAGGGCGAAGGGCATCACTTCACCGAGCAGCGGCCAGCGGGCGGTTAACGTTTCACCCGCTGTAGCGCCAACCATGGTGCCGACAATCCACACCCCCCAGGCCAGTAGCGATGCGCCGACAAACCAGCCAAATCGCTCAGGCGCAGCGAGCTGTGGAAGCCGCGTAAGCGCCAGGGCAAATACCTGGTCTGTCAGGCCATGCATCAGCCAGGGCCAGTGGCCGCTGCGCGGTAATAATGCCGCGAGGTTCGGGCCGTACACCACATGGCGTACGTTGATTAGCAGCGTCATTGCCACCACTAACCAGAGCGGTGATCCCGCCGCCACCATGCCGACGAACAAAAACTGCGAGGCACCGGCGTAAATCAGCGCCGAGATCGCGGCGGCTTCCCACATGCTAAACCCCGCCTGGGTGGCGACTAATCCAAACGAGAGCGAGACCGGTATATAGCCGCCCAGCAGGGGAATAGCTTCACGCACGCCTTTGAATGCGTTGCGGATTGGGGAGTGGCTGGCAAGTTGGTTCATGGCGTTTCGCCTTTTATGCCGTAGGTGATGGTCATCATCAAGGTGGCTTCTGTTTCTTGGGTACGATAAAGATGCGGCTGGTCAGCAGCGAAGGTGATCGTATCCCCTGGCCCAAGCTGGGTAGTGTCGCCTGCTGGCCCCGCTTCAAGCGAGCCGCTAATCAACGTCAGCGATTCGCGAGTGCCAGCGGTATGGGCTTCGGCATGGCGCAGGGTGTGGGGCGCGCAGCGCATCCAATAGGCATCTACTTGGGGAGTATCTTTGCCCTGATCAATTAAACGCACCTGCACGCCATCTTCGCCTAGCGGTACGGTAATGGGCGCCACTAATGTACCGAAAGGGACGTTGAGCTGCACCGCCAACCGCCAAATAGTATCCAGCGTTGGATTACCGTTCCCCTGCTCCAGGCGGCACAAATTGGATTTGGCAATGCCCGCGTCATTGGCTAACTGCGAAAGTGACCAACCCCGGGCTAATCGCAGTGACTGTAAATGTTGACCTAAGGTGCTTAGGGAGAGCTGATCCATAATGGGGTGTCCGGCTGTTCTTTATATAGAACGTTCTATATAAAGAACGTTAGCCTGTCAACGGTGGTAGCGAAAGCTTTCAGTGGCACTCTTTATGCATCTACTTTCTGCATGAACTTTTTTGATGACCTTTAAGTTGTCTGCTACGAGGAAACGCAATGCGTTCATTGGCAATACTCAAACCGGTTAAATCGATACTGCAGAGCGTGGCGTTGTTGCTGCTGGGCAGCGATTATTGAATACACTGCTAACGCTGCGGGGAACTGATGAGAGCTTCTTCAGTGCGGTGCTCGGGATAATTATGTCTGGCTATTTTGTCGGCTTTATCTGCGGCATCTGGGTAAGTGGGCGTTTGATCAGGCGCATGGGTCACATCCGCACCTTTGGCTTCTGTGCCTCGATTTGTGCCTCGGTAGCGCTTTTGCACCTTATCTTTGTTAGCCCTTGGGTATGGTTTCCGGCTCGGCGGATATGCTGGTCATGCATGGCGCTGGCTGTGCAGTGGCGCCGATTGCGGCGGGCTCACTAATGGCGGCAGTGGGGAGCCACGGCCTACCGCTCTATATCGCCTGTGTGTTTACCCTACTGGGGCTTTATGCCATTTATCGTCGCCGCCACGTCACGGCATTGATTACCCACACCGCGCATTTTGAGCCGATGATACTCAGCGCGATCTATTCGATGATCCGAGTTTTTATGAAGAGGACGAGCGCGAGCGTTTGGCTGGGCTTTTTAAGCTATCCAATAAGCGACAAGGAGTGGCTATTATAAAAAGCCACTCCCGGTAGTGAGCGTTTATGAACGCTTCGCCTCTTGTGACTGGCAGGCGGCAGCGGTGAAGAGGACATCCGTAGAGGAGTTGAGTGCGGTTTCGGTTGAGTCCTGTACCACGCTAATCACAAAGCCAATCGCCACTGCCTGCATGGCTACTTCGGTGGGAATGCCAAACAGGTTGGCGGCCATGGGAATCAGCATCAGTGAGCCGCCCGCTACGCCTGAAACGCCGCAGGCCGCCAGCGCTGAAACCACGCATAGCAGCAGCGCCGTGGCGAAATCAACATTAATCCCCAGCGTATGAGTCGTGGCCAGGGTGATCACCGTAATCGTAATGGCCGCGCCGCACATATTGATCGTCGCGCCTAACGGAATCGAAATAGAGTAGGTGTCAGGGTCGAGCTTCAGGCGGCGGCAAAGTTCTAGATTGACCGGAATATTCGCTGCCGAACTGCGGGTGAAAAAGGCGGTAATCGCGCTGCCCCGCAGGCACGTAAATACCAGTGGATAAGGGTTTTGTCGGGTGGTGATGTACACCAGTAGCGGATTGCTCACCAGCGCGACAAACAGCATGCAGCCGACGATCACACCTAACAGCCGTGCGTAGTTGAGCAGCGCCTCGACGCCAGATTCTGCCAGCGTGCCTGCCACCAAACCCAGGATGCCCAGCGGTGCTAAACGAATGACCAGGGTAACGATGCGGGTAATTGCTGCGGATAAATCGCTTAGTGCCTGTCGGGTGGTGTCGCTGGCTTGGCGCAGCGTTAAACCCAGGCCGATGGCCCAGGCCAAAATAGCGATAAAATTAGCCTCTATCAATGCACTAACGGGATTGGCCACGGCGTTCAACAGCAGATCGCGCAGGACGCTAAAAATATCTCCAGGTGGAGTGCCATCCACTTGACCTGCATTCAATGAAAGCTCTGTAGGAAAAAGAAAACTGGCCGCCACCGCAATGAAGGCGGCGATCAGCGTGCCAACCACATACAGCACCAGCACAGGGCGCATGTGGGTAGGTTGACCTTTTTGATGAGCAGAGATGGCTGCCGCCACCAGCACAAACACCAAAATAGGTGCCACTGCCTGTAAAGCGGCAATAAATAGCTGGCCCAGTAAGGACACATCGCTGGCAACGCCCGGTGCAAACAGGGCGATCAATACCCCGGCAACGATACCGATTACAATCTGCGGGATAAGACCCAGCCGTAAAAGCGGCTGGAAAACTGCGTGGGCGGTGGCGAACATGGCGCAACTCTCAGGTAGTGAAAAGGAGGGCATTACGGCGATGGGCCACTAATGCACCTGAAAGGGGCGGTATTCTACCAGTTGCTTGTAGTCTGCGGGCGGCTGTGTAAAAGACTCGCAGGCTATATACTGAAAATGTCGTCGAGTGTTCAAACTCAGCGGTGCTTTACTCACAACTTGCTGTTTACCTAAAAAAAGTCCAAGGAACTTTCCAATGCGGATCAGAACGGTGTTGGTTGCACTCGTGGCGCTAATAGCGTCATCACTGGCGGTAGCGGCAGATTACTATGTGGATATCACTAATCGAACCGGCTACACCATTTACTACATGTACGTGAGCCCGGGGAGCTCAAAAAGTTGGGAAGAGGATGTGTTGGGAAGTGATGTGTTGATGAACGGCGATACTCAACGGGTGACGTTAACCGGATATACCAACCCTTATTTTGATATCCGCCTCGTCGATGAAGATAATGACAGCTACACCTTCTTGAACGTGGATGTCTCAACTGAAGACATTATCGTCACGCTGGATCATCTCGATTAACGCCTGCCGGTGTCTATAAAAATGCCCCTGCCGAGAAAGCGGCCAGGGGCGTTTTTAAAAGCTAAATTAGCGGGTCAAGCCGCAACAACGCGAACTTGTGCAGGTGCTGTATTTGTTGGCTTGTGCATTGGTTCGTCATTCTCCGCGAGCAGTTCACTCCCGGTCATTTCTGACGTCATTTCAGCTTTCATTTCTGTATGGCCACGCTGCGTTAAGGCGATAACGTCAGGCGATGTGCCCCATTTAAGCAGCATCTCATCCAGTAATTGTTCGGCTTTTTCAGACTGGCCCCACTGGCTAAGCAGTTGGGCAATAGCGTAGTCGCACTCGGGAGTATCGAAGAGTTCATCCTTGATATCTTGAATGGCGATCTGAAGGCCCGCCAGGGAAAGGTCATTTAACGTTTCGCTATGCATATCACTGCTCCGTGTGATTGCGACAGCGGTTAACCTGAGGTAACCGCCTGAATTTGAATGGTACGTGTGAGGTACGAAACTGAGCTTAATATAGCCGCCAATGAGAAGCAAATGCGTAAACAGCCCAGGGTGCGCTAAGGTTTTTCAGGCCTGCGTAGCGTCCAATAGCCACCCCATAAGCGTATTGCCGTTGTGATAAGACAAGCAATGGAGAATAGAGTCGCTAAGCTCGCAAAGTACGCTGGGAATAGACAAAAAACCACCAGCGTCATGACGGTTTCGGTGCCTTCGGTCAGCCCTTCTAAATAATAAAAGGCCTTGTTGGGAAAGTGGGGACGCTCTATCGCCTGCTGTTTGGTAGCAATCGCAAACGCCAAAAACGAGGTGCCGGTGCCGATAAAAGCAAATAGCAGCAAGGCAGCTGCTAGTGCGTTCTGGGCAGGGTTTGCCAGCGCGAACCCCAGCACCACGGCCGCGTAGAAAACAAAGTCGAGCCCGATATCCAAAAAACCGCCAGCGTCGCTAGTGCGGCCACTCAACCGTGCCAAGACCCCGTCCACGCCGTCACCGAGTCTGTTAAGCACAATGACCAGCAGGGCCAACCCATACTGCTCGTATGCCAGCAGCGGTAATGCGGAAATGCCGATTAAAAAAGCGGTTAGCGTCACTTGGTCAGGCGTTATGCCTACTTGCTGCAAGGGGCGTGCGATGCATTTTAAGGGGCGATGGGTAAGCGGCATTGTCCAGCGGTCGAGCACTCGATTCTCCTTAATCTTAATGCGTCACTATTTATTTAATAGTTGCGCTAACTTACGCGGGCAATGCACTTATGTCACTGTTAGTAAGCGCTAATAATAAAACTAAAGTCGTTAGACTTTAGTGGCAATTTTGGGCAAATGACTGGACTAATTGCCTATTGCAGTTAATAAAGGGCGCCAAAGGAGATCCAGTATGGCCCTTGGGGCGGCTCATTTATCGCAAAGCTGCCGCCGACCTTTTCTTTTCACTCTGACCGCAAGTGGCGCTTACGTTATGCATAAAACAGCCCTGATGACGGTATGGGATCAGCTATGGCACTCCCACTACCAAGCCAAAAAACTCTTGATGTGCGCGCTGCCCACGGGCGGTGCCGCGAAGGCGGCGGCTTCCAGTGCCAAGCGCGAGCCATCTCATCAACCTAAGCCACCTGCCTATACCAACCCACAGAAAATTGGATTGCTGCTTGGACCGCTGCTGTTCGCTTTTGTGGTGATGTTCTTTCACCCTGAAGATTTAAGCTTTGAAGGGCGTATGGTGTTGGCCACTACGTTGTGGGTGGCGGTGTGGTGGATCACCGAAGCTATCCCCATTCCTGCTACCTCGCTACTGCCCATTGTACTATTACCCATTACCGGCGCACTGGATGGCAATACGGTAACGGCGGCGTACGGCAACCCGATTATTTTCCTGTTTCTGGGCGGTTTTATGATCGCCTTGGCGATGGAAAAGTGGGATTTGCACAAGCGTATCGCCCTGTCGATTATTGCCGTATTGGGCACCAGTATTAATAGCATTGTGTTCGGCTTTATGGCCGCGACCGGCTTTTTATCGATGTGGGTATCTAATACAGCGTCGGTGATGATGATGCTGCCTATCGGTACCGCGATTGTTTACCAGGTTAGCCAGGAACTTGAAAAAAGTGATGGGGACCACAGTGACGAAATCGAAAAATTCAGTAAGGCTTTGATTTTTGGTATTGGCTACGGCGGTACCATTGGTGGCCTCGGCACGCTGATTGGCACGCCACCGAACATTATCCTGGCGGCGATTGTTAATGAGCTGTTTGGTATCGAAATCTCTTTTGCTGGCTGGTTAATGTTTGCTTTCCCTGTCGTGCTGGTGCTGCTGTTTAGCGCGTGGCTGCTACTGACACGGGTATTTTTCAGGATTGAATTTAGTCACTTGCCGGGTGGGCGGGAGCTTATTCACAAAGAAAAAGAGGCCCTGGGTAAAACCAGCTTTGAAGAGAAAGCGGTGTTGGTGGTCTTTCTGTTTGCGGCCTTTATGTGGATTACCCGCTCATTTTTATGGCAAGGCCAGATCATTAATATCCCCGGCATCAATGACACCATGATCGCGGTGGTCGCGGCCCTGCTGCTGTTTTTGATCCCTTCCAAAAATAAAGGCGGCTGCCTGTTGGGTTGGGATATTGCCAAAGATGTGCCCTGGGGCATTTTGTTACTGTTCGGCGGTGGTTTAGCGATTGCCGCAGGGTTTGGCTCTTCGGGCCTGGCCGAGTGGATCGGTGGGCAAATGAGCGTGTTGGAAGGCGTTAACTTCTTGCTGGTTATTCTCATAGCGACCGGTATGGTGTTGTTCTTAACTGAAATCACCTCAAATACCGCCACGGCCACGATGATTCTGCCGGTGCTAGCGTCGTTGGCCCTTGCACTGGATATTCATCCCTTTGTACTGATGGTGCCCGCCGCCATGGCCGCCAATTGTGCCTTTATGCTCCCGGTGGGTACGCCGCCTAACGCGATTATTTTCGCCACTGGTAAACTCAAAATCATTGAGATGGTGCGCACAGGCTTTTGGATCAACATTATTGCCATGCTACTCATCGTCGCGGCGGTTTATTTCTTGTTGCCGGTGTTATGGAACGTGGATCTAACCAACTATCCCGATGCATTTCGGCGCTAATATAACCCATTAGCAAATCACAGCCTCGCCTTCGGACGGGGCTTTTTTATAGCTGTTTTGACGTTAATTCACGCACATAAACAATGTTAATAATGGCGACAGGCTTTAGACAAATAACGGTGCTTAACTATAGTGCTTCAAAGGTGTAAATGGAGTCAGAGGTATGATGTTATAAGGAGATAAGCAGTGGAACTGCTTGAAAAGATTAGCGAGTATCTAAAAAAGCACGAACTCAAAATGGCCACGGCTGAATCGTGCACGGCGGGGTTAATTGTTTCAGAGCTAGCGGGCATACCGGGTAGCGGACAATCGATCGATTGTGGATTGGCTGTTTATTCACCCGAGGCCAAAAATCGCTATTTAGCCGTCAGTTTTGACACCATCGATACGTATGGCCTGACTAGCGAAGTCACCTCACGCGAAATGGCGTTAGGCGCTTTAAACAATAACGATGCCAATGTTGCCATAGCGAACACCGGTATTGCGGGCCCAGAGCCCCATGATGATATACCGGTGGGAACCGTTTGCTTTGCCTGGGCGTTTCGACATGCCCAAGAGGTATACATGGTAGTGGAGACGAAACGCTTTTCAGGTGATCGTAATGAGGTACGTCTTGCCGCTGCGCACTATGCGCTAGAAATGCTGCCAAAGCATCATGGTGATGTATTGGCAGGCAAAGCGCCCCGCGTTGATGAATCTTAATGATGAAATCTCTATCCATAACCGGGAGGCAGGAAGCCCCATGACTAACCAAGTAACTCAGCAGCGTATCCAGGCAGATTTGCAGGTAAAAGCATCGATTGAGCCGCAGTATGAAATTGAGGCGCGCGTCGATTTTCTGTGCAGCCAGATGATAGAGACAGGACAGCACGCGCTTGTGTTGGGGATTAGCGGCGGGGTGGACTCCACCGTTGCTGGACGTTTAGCCCAACTGGCCGTCGAAAAGGCCCGCGAAAAGGGGGTTGAGGCACGCTTTTATGCCATCCGGCTGCCTTACGGCGAGCAGAAAGATGAGGATCACGCTCAACAGGCACTAACGTTTATTACCCCTGATGAAGTGCTTGATATCAATGTGAAGCCAGCCAGTGACGTCTTGCTAGCGTCCTTGGAGGAGGGTGGATTAACGTTTCAAGATGCCGCTCAACGCGACTTTGTATTAGGCAATATTAAGGCGCGTCAACGAATGGTGGCGCAGTACGCGGTTGCTGGCGCCAAGTCGGGTTTAGTGGTGGGGACCGACCAAGCAGCAGAAGCATTAATGGGCTTTTTCACCAAGTATGGTGATGGCGCCTGCGATCTGGTGCCGCTGACAGGGCTTACCAAAGGGCAGGTGAGAGAGGTCGGTGCTGCGTTAGGCGCGCCCGTTATACTGGTAGAGAAACAGCCCACTGCTGATTTAGAGTCGCTTAAACCTCAATTGGCTGACGAAGAGGCATTAGGCGTCACTTACACCGAAATCGATGCCTTTCTTACCGGTCAGCAGGTTAGCGAACAGGCCTACACCACCATTACCAACACCTATCAACGCACCGATCATAAACGCCAGCTCCCCAGAACGCCGTAACGACATTTTCTATAAGCTCAACGCTAGCGCTAAACGCAGCGCCAATAGGTTGCTATGATGCCGCGACACTATTGGCTGTTGAGCTTGTTATGCGTTTACTCCACACCGCTGATTGGCACCTGGGTCGGCTATTTCACAACCTTTCGTTGCTGGAAGACCAGCGCCATGTGCTTAACCAGCTCATCGAAATAATTGACCGGGAAAACGTCGATGCGGTGCTGATTGCGGGCGATATCTACGACCGTTCGGTGCCGCCTTCGGCGGCGGTAACGCTGCTCGATGAGGTGCTGCATGCGCTATGCGAGGTGCGCAAGCTGCCGGTCATCATGATTTCAGGCAACCATGATGGCGCCGAGCGGTTGCGCTTTGGCGCGCGCCACCTGCGCCAAGCCGGGCTGCATATTCTCTCCGATTTAGCTGAGTTTGCCACGCCGGTTACGCTGACCATTGACGGCCTCGAAGTGGATATATTCGGCATTCCTTACGCCGACCCTGAGCATGTGCGCAGCCTGTTTAACGTGGAAGTGCGCGACTTTGACGGCGCCCATCGCTATTTGGTCGAGCAGATTAGCGAGCGCCGCCATGCAACACGCCCCTGCCTACTAATGAGCCACTGCTTTGTAGATGGCGGCAGCGCCTCCGACTCCGAGCGCCCGCTAACGTTAGGCGGTGCCGAAAGCGTGGCTTGGGAGCCTATGCAGGGCTTCGATTATGTGGCGCTTGGCCACCTGCACGGCCCGCAGTATCGCGGCGGTGAGCATATTCGCTATAGCGGCTCCTTGCTCAAGTACAGCTTTTCCGAAGCCAGCCAGAGCAAAGGCGTCACACTGGTGGAAGTAGGCGCGAGCGGGATAAAGCACATCGAACAGATTCCGCTAATACCCAGCCGTGAAGTGCGCGTATTAGAGGGTGAGATTGATGCGCTAATCGCCCAGGGAAGAACGGATGCACAAGCAGACGATTACCTGTTGGTGCGGTTGACCGATCGCCACGCCATCCTCGACCCCATGGGCAAACTGCGTGAGGTGTACCCCAATGTGCTGCATCTGGAAAAGCCCGGCATGCTGGAAGCACGAGGCACTCAGCAACTTGACCGCGAGCGGTTACGCTTTGATGCCCTAGATATGTTTAGTGACTTCTTCACTCAGACCAGCGGTGATGCCATGAGCGATAAGCAGGCTAGCGCCATGGCCGAGTTGATTAACCAGCTGCAGCGCGATGAGGCCCAAGAATGACGCCGTTAACCCTTACCATGCAGGCGTTCGGCCCCTTTGCAGGTTCAGAAAACATCGATTTCACTGCGTTAGGAAGAAGCCCGCTATTTCTGATTAATGGCCCAACAGGCGCGGGCAAAAGTTCGATTCTGGATGCGTTATGTTTTGCGCTCTATGGCCAAACGACGGGTAACGAGCGTGAACCTTCTCAGATGCGCTGCGACCAAGCGAACGCCACGCTGCTAACGGAAGTTACGCTTGATTTTCGCTTGCGCGGGGCGGATTACCGGGTACGCCGCGTGCCGCAGCAAGAGCGCCCCAAGGCACGTGGCGAAGGCACCACCACCCATAACGCGGAAGCGCAGCTATGGCGCTTAAACGCGGATGGCGAGGTAGAGACTTGCTTGGTGGCGCGCAAAGTCAACGATGCCACCGCTGAGCTGCAAACCTTGATAGGCCTGGATGCCAACCAGTTTCGCCAAGTGATGGTGCTGCCCCAAGGCAAGTTTCGCGAATTGCTGATCGCTGACTCCAAAAAGCGCGAGGAGATTTTTTCCCAGCTGTTTCAAACGCAAATCTTTCAGCGTATTGAAGAGCGTTTGCGCCTTCAGGCCAATCAAATTGAACGGGAAGTGAAAGAGCATCGCCAACATATCAGCGGCATTCTCGCCGGTGGTGAGCTGGAGAGTGAAGCGGCTTTAGAGCAAGAGCTTGCAGCGTTGACGCCCCAGGTCGAGCAAGCGCGAAAGAACTTCGAAACCGCCCAACTGCAGCGACGTAAAGCCGAAAAACAGCGTGATGATGCCCAGGCACTTCAGCGTCAGTTTGAAGCGCGGGATAGCTTGGCGGCTGAAAAAACGCGCCATCTTGAACAGCAAAGCCAGGTCATCAGCATCCAGGGCCATTTGACCCAAAGTCAACACGCACAGGCGTTGCGCCCCCAGCGTACGGCGTTAACTCAAGCGCAGCAGGCACTAAGCACCGCGCACGCGGAACAGCAGCAGGCAGACGCCGCACTGAGCAGCCAGCGCACTAGCGCGGAGCAGGCGCAGCGTGCATTTGAGGCGGCCCGCGAGCGTCAGGCAGGGCTCCCTGAGCTGCGCGAGCGTCATCGCCAGTTGAGCGAGTTTATTCACAAAGGCCAACAATTAAGCGAACTACAGGCGCGATACCAAACGGCACAGGCCGCTTGGCAACAAGCTGACGGTGCCCTCAAACGCGATGAGGCGCAACTGGACACCATTCGCCAACAGGGCGAGGCGGCAGGCGTTAATCTCGAACGGTTACAGACGGAACGCCAGCAGCTGGCCAGCGCCCCTGTCGAGCTACATCGCTATGAAACGCTGCTAACCCAGCGTAAAGAGCTGGATGCGCTAACCGATCAGGGACGCGAGCTCACCACGCAACAACAGCAGGCAACGGCAGCACTAGACCAGCGGCGCAGTGAGTCAGAGCAGGCGGAACGCTTCGCTACCGAGCAGGAGATGCGGTGGCATCAAGGGCAGGCCGCGCTGTTAGCGCTCACTCTTGAGGATAATGCCCCTTGCCCTGTCTGCGGCAGCCTGGCGCATCCGACCCCGGCCGTTAATAATGCAGACATCGTCACCAAAGAGCAGGTGGAAGACGCTCGCGCCGCCCAGGCGCAGGCCCGTCAATCTTTCCAGGGCGCTGAACGCCACCACCAGCAGCTAGCGCAGCAGATAAACTACCACAGCGAGCAAGTACAGCGACTCAATCAGCAGTTAGGCGAGTGGGCTAGCCAACCGCTGAATGAGCTACAAAAAACCTGCGATGAGTTGCATCGCCAGGTCTCTCGGCAGGCAAGCGTTGAGCGCGAGATTAGCCAACAAATCACCGCCCGTGATGCGTTAAGGCGTGAGTGGGGCGCACTGGATAAACAGCTTAAAGCCCAGCGGCCTGCGGTTGAAAAAGCCAAAGAGGACGCGTTAAGGCTAGAAAGCCAGCGCGATCAGTTGAGTCAGTCGCTGCCTGACGACGCTCGTGATCCTGCCGCAATGCAAAAAACGCTCACGGAACTCAAGCGCCAAGTTACCCAAATTGAACAAGCCTGGGATAGTGCTCAGCTGGCGCTGACGAACAGCCAAACCCAACTGGCGCGAGCGGAAGAGCAGCTAAGGGGAACCAGCGAGCGAGTCGAGCAGGCTAAACAAACACTTGAACAGACCCAAGTAGAGTGGCAGTCAGCGCTTCAGGCCAGCCCCTTTGAGGATGAGGCCGCCTTTCAGGCAGCCCAGTTGGATGATGCTCAGCGTCAGGAGCTCATTCGCCAGGTAGAAACGTACCAGCGCCGTTTGGCCGAATTAGAAGGGGCGCTGCAGAATTACCACGCTCAACTGGCTGAAAAAACGCCCCCCGATTTGGCTGCGCTTTCTAGTCAAACCGAGGCCGCCCAAGCGGAAGAAAACTCCCAGCTAGAGGCGTGGCGGACGCTGGATGGACGCTTAACCACACTGCATGGCATCCGCCAAAAACTGGCCAAGGCTCACATGGCTCAGGCTGAACTTGAAGCCCAGTATCAGGTGTGGGGCACGCTAAGCGAAGTCGCTAACGGTCGCACCGGGCATCGCATTAGCCTGCAACGCTTCGTGCTCGGCGTGCTGCTGGATGACGTACTGATTCAGGCTTCTGAACGGCTAGTACGCATGAGCCGCGGGCGTTATCAGTTGGTGCGCCGCGAGGATCCCACTAAGGGCAATAAAGCGTCAGGCCTTGAGCTAGATGTGGCTGACACTTACACCGGCAAGAACCGTTCGGTAGCCACGCTTTCCGGCGGGGAGTCTTTCATGGCTGCGCTGTCGTTAGCGTTGGGTCTTTCGGATGTGGTGCAGGCTTACGCTGGCGGTATTCAACTGGATACGCTATTTATCGATGAAGGGTTTGGTAGCCTCGATCAAGATGCTCTGGATCAAGCCATAAATATGCTGAGCGAACTGCAAATGGGCGGGCGTATGATTGGGGTGATTTCCCATGTCATCGAGCTCAAAGAGCAAATGCCCATCCGTATAGAGGTGAGCGCGAGCCGGCACGGGAGCTCGGTGGAAGTGAAGGGCGCACTTCTTTAATTTCTAAGGTATTTAAAGACTCAGGCATTTAAAGGCTATGACATTTAAAGCCCAAGCCAGCGTTAGTTCATGCTGCGTTCATATAGAATGATTTATAAAGTGTGTTAATCGACAAACGAGCTCTAAAGATAATATCGACTTAGGAGTGCAAGGATGAACGCAAGCAAGATTTTACAGCAGCTGATGCAGCAAGCCGGCGGCAGCCAGAAGGGCGGCAGTAGCAGCGGTGTCGATGTTAAAGGCATGCTGAGTGGGCTTTCTAAGCAATTAGGCGGCGGTAGCAGTGGCCAAGGAAGCGGCTCTTCTAGCGGCTTCGATGTTAAAAGCCTGCTCGGTGGCGGCGCCATGGGCATGTTAGTAGGCTCTAAGCGCGGCCGCAGCATGGGTGGCAAAGCGCTTAAATATGGCGCCATTGCCGGGGTAGGCATGCTGGCGTGGAAAGCTTGGCAAAGCTCTCAGGCGGCAAAAAATGACAGTGGTCAGCAAAATACTGCTCAGAATGCCTCAGAGGGTGAACGGGTTGAAGTCCTCAGCGGTGAGATCCAAGAGCGTCGCAGCCTGGAGCTACTGCAGGCAATGATTTTGGCGGCACGTGCCGACGGTCACATTGATGAGCAGGAACAGGCGTTGATTACCGAGCAGATCGATGCCTTAGGTGCCGATCAAGAGATGCATAACTGGGTAGAGCAGCAGTTAAAAGCACCGCTGGATGCACAGGCGCTGGCTCGTGAGGCAGATTCCCCTCAGGCGGCACGCGAGATGTACCTGATTAGTGTGGCAGTGACCGACGATCAAAACCCTATGGAACGCGCTTGGCTGGACCAGTTGGCCAGTGCCCTTAACTTACCCACAGAGATGACGGCCGAACTGGAGCGTCAAGCTAAGCAGGCGGGTTAATGCTGGATACGTTTAATTTTTGGTTAGCGACGGGCTTTGGACTAGGGCTAGCGCCGATTGCACCCGGTACGTTTGGCTCTCTGTTGGGGATTCCCTTGGCGTGGTGGTTATTGAGCCGCCCATTGGGCCAGCAAGGGATCGTTATGGCGGTTCTGTTGGTGCTGGCAGTGCCGGTTTGCCACGTTGCTGCCTGGCATTATGATGGGTTGGATCATGGCAGTATTGTCGCCGACGAGTATGTAGCCTTTCCGCTTGCGGTTATTGGTTTAGCGGCAGCGCGCCATCCCTTGGTAATCGCGCTCGGGTTTGGTGTTTACCGCTTCTTTGATGCGTTAAAACCACCGCCGATTCATCTAACTGAGTTTGTGCATGGCGGTTTTGGCATTGTGCTGGATGATGTCATTGCCGCACTGGTGACTTGGGTGGTGATGGCGATAGGCATAAAGCTATGGCAGCGCCGAGCGTCTGAACAACATTTAAGCTCTTAATCTAAGCTCTTAATCATACGCGCAAAAAAAACGCCGCAGGCCTGATGAAGGCCTGCGGCGTTAGTTTTTTACAACTCACAACTCACAACTCACTGCATGTAGTTGCGGTTGCTCACCGTATTACTCTTGAACGACGATAACTGATTTGGCATTAACGAACTCAAGCATGCCAAAGCCGCCGTGTTCACGGCCGTAACCGGAGTCTTTAACACCACCAAAGGGCATCTCCGGTGTGGCGACACCAAAGCCGTTAATAAACACCATGCCAGTATCGAAGTACTTGCTGGCAAGCTCGGTCGCGCGCTTAACATCTTTAGAGATGATGCCGCCGCCCAGGCCGTAACGGCTGTCGTTGGCGATACGCATCGCATCTTCATCGTCTTTGGCACGAATCAGCGCGGCAACCGGGCCAAACAGTTCATCGTCGTATGCTGGCTGACCGGGGGTCACGTTATCCAGCACGGTGACCGGGTAAAATGCGCCTTTACCGGATGGCTTTTCACCACCACAGAGAATCTTCGCGCCTTTGCGAACGCTCTCTTCCACTTGGTCGTGAAGACCGTCGCGCAGGTCAACGCGAGCCATGGGGCCAAGGTCGCTACCTTCTTGTGTCGGGTCACCGGCCTTTAACGACTGCATGCGTTCTACGTAGCGCTCTTTAAACGCTTCATAGTTCTTTTCAGTCACTACAAAACGCTTGGCTGCCACGCAGGTCTGACCGCCGTTGTAGACACGCCCCTGAACGCAGGTGTCGATCGCCACATCCATGTCGGCATCATCAAGCACAAGGTAGGCATCGTTAGAGCCCAGCTCAAGCACAGTCTTTTTGAGGTGCTCAGCGGCTTTAGCGGCCACTTTACGACCCGCGCCGTCGCTGCCTGTCAAAGTGACGCCGCGTACTGCAGAGTGAGCGATGACTTCATCGGAAGTGTCATGAGAGATCACGAGTGTGCGGAAAACATTCTCGGGAAGTCCCGCTTCACGATAGATTTTTTCCAACAGCAGGCCGCTACCCGTCACGTTTTCTGCGTGCTTCAGCAGGACGCCGTTACCCGCCATGATATTGGCGATAGAGTAGCGAACGACTTGATAAGCGGGGAAGTTCCAGGGCTGGATGCCGTAAATGACGCCCATGGGTGAATAGGTCACAAAGCCACGCTCACCATTACCCGGCTGACGCTCTTCATCGGCTAGCTTCTTAGGGCCGTGTTCTGCGGTGTAGTCACAAATAGCGGTACACAAATCGACTTCTTGGCGCGCTTGAGAAGGCAGTTTGCCCATCTCTTTGACCATAAGGTCGGCAAGCTCTTCTTTGTGCGCTTGCATCGCTTGGCCAATCGCCTTCACCGTTTTGGCGCGGCTTTCGAGTGACTCCAGGCGCCAATCGAGAAAAGCATCGTAGCAGGCATCGACTACTTCCTTGGCTTCAGCACTGCTCATAAGTGCGTAAGTATCGAGTGCTTCACCGTTAGTCGGGTTAATCGTCGTGATGCTGTTGCTCATAAGATCTCCTATCTATAGATCAACGTGTTGGTCATGACGTCCAGCTCCTGGACGCTTAATCAACCGGTCTATTTCTAATGCAGGACCACTCTAGTACAAACTGAGCGCCTCTGCATAATAGAGGTACTCAGTGTGGGGCATTGATTTAGTCAATCAGTTCACTATTAATGCTTTTTATTCAAACGTAGGCCCACCGGCTTCTTCTCCCCACACCTCTTCCAGGCGGCCATCGCGCCCACAGCTGAAGCGATAGAATTTGTAGCGAACGGGGTTCTTTTGATAATAATTCTGGTGGTACTCCTCGGCCGCCCAGAAGGTGGTGGCAGGTACTATTTGGGTGGCGATTTCTCGGTCAAAGCGTGCTTCCATTTCTGCTTTGGATGCTTCGGCTAACTCACGCTGTTCTTCATCGTGATAAAAGATGGCTGAACGGTACTGGTCGCCTACATCGCAAAACTGACGATCTACCGCGAAGGGGTCGATGTTGCGCCAGAAAATTTCCAACAATTGCTCGTAGCTGATCTTCTCTGAGTCATACTCGATCTGCACAACCTCCGCATGACCCGTACCACCCCTGGAGATATCCTCATAAGTAGGGTTCTCGAGTTCGCCGCCGATATAACCGGAGATGGTGGCGCTAACACCGGGTTGGTTGTCGTAAGGAGGTTCCATACACCAGAAGCAACCACCTGCAAACGTGGCTTCTGCACTGCCCTGAGCTTGTGAGGACGGCGCTTGAGAAGATTGCGCTTGAGTGGCCTGAGCGTAAAGCGAAGTGCTGGCGAGACCAGCGGCAGCCAACACGCAAAGCGTGAGTGGACGAGAAAAGGGCAATCGGGTCATCGCAAGCACTCCAGTGGCGGTGGCGAGTTATCGTTTATGTTGAGTCGATTAGTGGCTTAGCGTTCCCTTTCTTTACAACCCTTTCCTTAAAACCCTTTTCTGACAACCTAGCCCAAACGATGTGGCCATACTTCTTCCAGCGTGTTGAGTGCGGCGTTCACGGTCGATTCGGCAGTGCTGTCGTGTCGCCATACAAAGCTTAATGCGCAGGGCAGGCGGATGTTTTCTGCAACTGCCAGGCCACTCTCTTGGCGCTCAGTCATTGCCAGGGCGTCGCGGGCCAGGCTTAAGCCAACGCCTGCGCGGACCAAATCCAACATGCAGGCTTCTTGGTCAACCTGGGCTACCCGGTTAGGTACTGCGCCGCTCTTAGCAAGCGCTTGTTTTAGCAGCCGGTGGTGGGCGGAATCCTGTGGCGTCACAATCCAGGGCAGCGTGGCTAAGTGCTCCCAGCGGGTATCAATGAGTCGGTTTTCCCAGCCAGCAGGGGCAATCACATGATAATCAAAGTGGGTCAGTTCGCGCCAAGCCAGTGCCTCATGGTCCTGGTTCAATCCAGGGCCTTCGCCAGGCGGTGCCAGGTAAAAGCCGACATCCAGATCACCCTGTGTGATGCGGTTAAGAACGCTGCCGCTCATCCCATGCTGCAGTTCGGTTTCTAATTGGGGCGCCCGTGCCATCAGGCGGCTTAAAAAGGCACCTAAACGAAGAAATTCCGGGTCAACGATGGTGCCAATGGAGAGCTTGCCGCGTAGCGTGCTGTGCAGCGTTCCAGCGGTTTGCTCAAACGCCTGGGCGCTGGCCAGGGCTTTTTCAGCGGCGGGTAGCAGGGCATGGCCATCGGATGTCAGCGCTAGCCCCTGGGGGCGACGACTAAACAGCGTGAGACCTATATTGGCCTGTAATTGCTTCAACTTTAGGCTGATGGCAGGTTGCGTCAAATGTAACTGTTCAGCGGCGCGCGATACGCTGCCCGTTCTTGCAACGGCCACGAAGGCGCGGAGTGTCGCGTAGTCTTGCATGATGGGCCTCAACGCATGCCAATGATATTAGCAAAGCTTATAACTGGCTTTTAAATAACTCAATTGATCTGTTCCCAGCGCCCAGTAGGCTAGGCTAAACGCAGGCTCTTTTTCGTAAGCATTTAACATATGCTCTTAAAGCCACGCTCTTAAAATAGGTACTCCCATGACAACAACAGCGATTCAGCACTTTATTAATGGCCAGGTCACCGCTGGCGAGTCTTCAAACTCGCAGGACGTTTTTAACCCCGCCACCGGCCGCGTGACTGGCCGTGTATCGCTCGCTTCATCACAAGATGTGAACACCGCTGTCGAAGCGGCTCAAGCCGCCTTTCCGGCCTGGGCCGATACACCGCCCATTCGCCGTGCCCGAGTAATGTTCAAGTTTCTAGAGCTGTTAAATGTCCACAAAGACGAGCTAGCCGAAGCGATTACCAAGGAGCACGGCAAAGTGTTTACCGATGCCCAGGGGGAGGTCGCACGTGGTATTGATATTGTTGAATTCGCGTGCGGAATCCCCCAGTTGCTTAAGGGTGACTATACCGAGCAGGTGAGTACCGGCATCGATAACTGGACGATGCGCCAGCCATTAGGCGTGGTCGCTGGTATAACGCCATTTAATTTCCCGGCCATGGTGCCGATGTGGATGTTCCCACTAGCCATTGCGGCGGGTAATACGTTTATCTTGAAGCCAAGCCCGCTTGACCCAAGCGCCTCACTGTTGATGGCCGATCTGCTAAAGCAGGCGGGTCTGCCCGACGGCGTTTTCAACGTCGTCCAGGGCGACAAGGATTCGGTGGAAGCGCTGCTCGACCATCCGCACGTTAAGGCGTTGTCGTTTGTGGGTTCTACGCCGATTGCCAATTTGATCTACGAGCGCGGCGCGCGAAATGGCAAGCGTATTCAAGCACTCGGTGGGGCTAAAAATCACATGGTGGTGATGCCGGATGCCCACCTTGATAAAGCAGTCGATGCGCTGATCGGCGCCGCCTACGGCTCTGCCGGTGAGCGTTGCATGGCGATTAGCGTGGCGGTGTTGGTCGGCGACGTGGCGGATAAAGTCGTGCCGGCACTGGCTGAGCGGGCTAAAGCGCTAAAAGTTAAAGACGGTATGCAGCTTGATGCGGAAATGGGCCCCATTGTGACCCGCCAAGCCCACCAGCGGATTACCGGCTATATCGAAAAAGGCGTGGCGGAAGGCGCTGAACTGGTCGTCGATGGCCGCACCTTTGAGGCCTCAGCGGCGGGTGAGAGCTGCGCCGAAGGCTTTTGGATGGGTGGCACGCTGTTCGACAATGTCACCCCCGAGATGACGATCTATAAAGAGGAAATTTTTGGCCCGGTGCTGGTCTGTGTGCGGGTGCCGGATATTGCCACCGCGATCCAGTTGATTAACGATCACGAGTTTGGCAACGGCGTCAGTTGCTTCACTGAAAGCGGTACAGTGGCACGGGAGTTTGGCCGCCGTATTCAGGTCGGCATGGTGGGGATCAATGTGCCTATCCCGGTGCCGATGGCGTGGCACGGGTTTGGCGGCTGGAAGCGCTCCTTGTTTGGCGATACCCATGCGTACGGTGAAGAGGGCGTGCGTTTTTACACCAAGCAGAAATCAATTATGCAGCGCTGGTCGGACTCAATAGATGCCGGTGCTGAGTTCGTCATGCCGACCGCGAAGTAAGCCCAGCGGAGATAACAATAATGGCTCAACAACAATCACAAGCGGCGCCGAATGCGGGTTTAGAGTTTGACTATATCGTAGTGGGAGCAGGCACCGCCGGGTGCCTGCTGGCGAATCGGCTGAGTGCCAACCCCAGCCACCGTGTACTGCTGATAGAGGCGGGCGGGCGCGATAATTACCACTGGATTCATATTCCGGTGGGCTACCTCTACTGCATCAATAACCCGCGTACCGACTGGCTGTTTCGCACCGAGCCGGACAAGGGGCTTAATGGCCGCTCGTTGATCTATCCGCGGGGCAAGACGCTGGGCGGCTGTTCCAGCATCAATGGCATGATTTACATGCGTGGGCAGGCCCGGGATTACGATCACTGGGCTGAGGTGGCGGGCGACGATGCCTGGAGGTGGGAGAACTGCTTACCCGATTTCATCAAGCACGAAGATCACTATCGTCTTGACGGCGGCGGTGATGCCGATGCGAAGCATCGAGATTTCCACGGTCACGGCGGCGAATGGCGGATCGAAAAGCAGCGCCTCAAATGGCAAGTGTTGGATGATTTTGCCGAGGCTGCCGTCCAGGCAGGTATTCCACGTACCGAGGACTTTAACCGCGGCTCTAACGAAGGCGTGGCCTACTTTGAGGTTAATCAGCGCTCGGGCTGGCGCTGGAATACTGCTAAAGCGTTTTTGCGACCCGCGTTGAAGCGCGACAATTTAACGCTTTGGCACTCCACTCAGGTCAATCGACTGCTATTTGAAAAGCAGGGGGAGGCGCTGCGCTGCACGGGTGTGGAGGTAGAGCGGGATGGTCAGGTGCAGCGTGCCATGGTGAGCGGCGAGGTGGTGCTTTGCGCGGGGGCTATCGGTACACCGCATCTACTCCAGCTTTCCGGCGTGGGGTCGAGGGAATTGCTAAACGAACAGGGCGTTGAATTAGTGCATGAATTGCCTGGGGTGGGGGAGAACCTGCAGGATCATCTGCAGATTCGCTCGATATATAAAATCACCAATGGCAAAACCCTAAATGCCATCGCCAGCACCCTGTTGGGCAAAGCGGGGATTGGCTTGGAGTACCTGCTTAAGCGCTCTGGGCCAATGAGCATGGCACCTTCGCAGTTGGGCGCATTTACCCGCAGCTCGGCGGAGCAAACGTATCCCAATATTCAATACCATGTGCAACCGCTGAGCCTGGAGGCCTTTGGCCAACCACTGCACCCGTACCCGGCGATTACCGCTAGCGTGTGTAATTTAAATCCCACCAGTCGTGGCACGGTGCGGCTAAAAAGCAGTGACCCGCGCCAAGCACCGGCTATTTCGCCCAACTACCTGAGTTCACCTGAAGACCGCAAAGTAGCGGCGGACTCATTACGTGTGACACGGCGTATCGCCGAGCAGCCCGCGTTTGCCAGGTACGCTCCTGAAGAAGTGAAGCCCGGCGTTGAGTACCAAACCGATGACGAGCTAACCCGGTTGGCGGGTGATATAGGCACGACGATTTTTCACCCTGTTGGCACTGCCAAAATGGGCCGTGAAGATGACGCCATGGCGGTAGTCGATAGTCGGCTGCGAGTACATGGCATTAGTGGGCTCCGCGTGGCTGATGCGAGTATTATGCCAACGATTACCAGTGGCAATACCAACTCACCCACGCTGATGATTGCGGAGAAAGCAGCCGGTTGGCTCCTTGCTGAGCGCGCTCAATGATCGGCCAACATACCGTCACACGAGCCAGCATAGCCGTGATTATAAGTGTGTTGACGCGCACGTGGGTTAGGCGCAAAATGACGCCAGTTGGTTAGCAAGTCGAACGTTGTCAGCAGCATAGAAGCGCCTCAAGCGTTAAATCTGGTGAAAGTTTCTTGTTCTACCCACTGCACTTCGGGTATTTCCCGGATTTAATTAGCTACATCGAGGATTTCGATCATGGCAACTGGCACAGTTAAGTGGTTTAACGACACTAAAGGCTTCGGCTTCATTTCTCCTGACGACAATGGCGACGACCTGTTCGCGCATTTCTCTGAAATTCAGTCTGAAGGTTTCAAATCTCTGCAAGACGGCCAGAAGGTTTCCTTCGACGTCACCCAGGGTAAAAAAGGCCTTCAGGCTTCTAACATCAAAGTTGTTTAAGTTAATTCTTAAATATTGAGATGTTAGCAATCACCGCCTAGCGTTGATTGACCAAAGAACCTCGCCAAGTGCGGGGTTTTTTGTATTTATACGATTGAGTGCAACGATACCTACCTCACACCTCACACCTCACACCTCACACCTCACACCTCACACCTCACACCTCACACCTCACACCTCACACCTCACACCTCACACCTCACACCTCACACCTCACACCTGTATATTCCATTTTGTTCTTTAAGTGTTTCTAAAAATAACTTTTTAGAATATAAGGCTGGCCTCACAATACTACCCTGCTTATTTATTAGGATGTGGTGGTGATGTCGCTGGATGCTTGGATTGCCGTAGGAGTGGTGCTGACTATTTTCCCGCTAATGGCGTTCTCCCGCCTAGGCCCGGATATTATTCTGCTGGGGGCGGTGATTGTGTTGATGACGCTGGGCGTGATTGACCCGCAGCAGGCGCTGGGGGGCTTTTCGAATAGCGGCTTATTCACCGTTGCCTTTATGTATGTACTGGTGGCAAGCATTCGTGAAACCGGCGGTATCGATCTAATTATCCGCTATGTGCTTGGCCGCCCCCATAAAGAAAGCGGCGCGCTGGTACGCCTCTTGCTGCCCGTAGCAGCACTCAGCGCCTTCGTTAATAACACGCCTGTGGTCGCTACCTATCTTCCGGCCGTCATGAGCTGGAGCCGAAGGCTGCGTTTATCTCCACAGCGGTTGCTGATGCCGCTCAGTTTTGCGTCTATTCTAGGCGGCACGATTACTTTATTTGGTACCAGCACTAACTTAGTGGTGCATGGGCTGTTGCTGGAACGTTACCCCGAACTGGGGATGGGGCTGTTGGATTTAGCCTGGGTAGGTATTCCTGTGGCAGTGGTGGGGCTCGTTTATCTGATCGTACTGGGGCCACGTTTACTGCCTTCCCGGGAAGGGGTGGCCAATGCGTTTGCCAATCCCCGTGAGTTCACCATTGAAATGGAGGTCGACCCGGCGGGCGTATTGGTTGACCGCAGCGTTGAGGAAGCCGGGCTACGTCATTTGCAGGAGCTATTTCTGGTTGAAATAGAGCGCGCAGGCAACGTGGTTAGCGTGGTGGGTCCCGGCGAGCAGCTAAAAGGCGGCGACCGGCTGGTGTTTGCGGGCACCTCCGATGCGGCGGTGGAATTGCAGCAGATTCGTGGCCTGATTCCTTCTCGCGATGAAACCTCCAGTTTGGAAAAAGAGTTCAAGGAGCGCCGCTTGGTCGAAGCGGTGGTTTCTAATCAGTGCCAGTTTATTGGCCAGCGTATTCGCGACGGCCACTTTAGAACCTTGTATGGCGCGGCGGTGTTGGCGATCTGCCGAGGTGGCGAGCGCGTGAAAGGCAACCTGGGCCAAGTGCGGTTACAGCCTGCAGACGTTCTGCTGCTGGAAGCACGACCACCGTTTATTGAGCGTCATCGTCAGTCACGCGACTTTTTATTGATTAGCGAGCTGAATGGTGCCGCCCGGCCGATACACGAAAAAGCGCCACTCGCCTGGGGTCTTTTGTTAGGGGCTGTGTTGCTCGCCGCCCTGGGCGTGCTGAGTATGTTGAACGCCGCGATGTTGGGGGCGGCATTAGCGCTGTTGACGGGATGTTGCTCGGTGGGGGCGGCCAAACGTGGCCTTGATACCCCGGTGTTGTTAACCATTGCTGCTTCCTTTGGCGTGGGTGCCGCGCTGCAAAGCTCCGGCGCCGCTGAGGTCATTGCCGGTAGTTTGCTTACCTTAGTGGCGGGGAATCCTTTGCTACTGCTGATCGGCACTTACTGTGTGGTTGCGCTACTCACTGAACTGGTGACCAATAACGCCGCCGCAGTGATTATTTTTCCGGTGGTGATGAGCGCGGCAGAAAGCCTGGGCGTTAGCCCGATGCCTTATGTGGTGGCGGTGATGTTTGCTGCCTCAGCCAGCTTTTTAACGCCCATTGGGTATCAAACCAACCTGATGGTATATGGCCCTGGGGGCTATCGAGTGAGCGATTTTCTGCGTTTGGGGAGTGGTTTGAATATACTGACTGGGGCGATAGCGCTACTCTTGATCCCTTTGGTGTGGCCCTTTTAAGCGAAGTACGTCCTTTTTAATAGACGATGGCCATTTAAAGCGCTGGCCTGCTCGCTGTTAACGCAGGTTTGCGCTAGGGTGACGCTTTTTGGATAAGGAATACGATGTTATGACTGCTCCTGGCGAACTGATTATTGAACCGAAAGATGGTCAACCCGCCGATGCGTGTGTGTTTATTATTCACGGCTTAGGTGCGGACGGGCACGATTTTGAGCCGCTGGTACCCGCATTAGCGCTGCCTAAAGATTCGCATGTGCGCTTTATTATGCCCCATGCGCCACGCCTGCCGGTGACTATCAATGGCGGCATGGTCATGCCCGCTTGGTACGATATCCTTGCCATGGATTTGGGGCGCCGGGTAGATGAGAGCCAGCTTAAGAAATCTGCTGAACGCATCCAGGCGCTGATCCAAGAGCAGATCGACCAGGGTATCGATAACCAGCGCATTATTGTGGCGGGCTTTTCACAAGGGGGCGCCGTTGCCTATCACGCAGCGCTTACTTTCCCCGCACCGCTGGGCGGGCTGTTGGCTATGTCGACCTACTTTGCGACGGCCGACAATATTGAGTTAGCGGAAGCCAACCGCCAGATCCCGATCGAAGTTCAGCACGGTAATTTTGATCCGATTGTACCCGAGAGCCTGGGCCGCAGCGGCGCAGATCGCTTAAAAGCGCTGGGTTATGCAGTCAATTACCGTCAGTACCCAATGGCGCATGCACTCTGCCCGCAGCAGGTTAACGATATTGGAAAGTGGCTAAGTGCTCGTCTAAGCTGAGCGCCTATTCGTGACCGATGCAAGGACGTGACGTAAACGGATGTTAGCTTCCTTTGATGTAATAGAAGTGCTACTGGCGCTGTGCTTAACAGGGTCCGCTTTTGTGTGCCTGTTTGATCGTCACCTAGTCCGTGCCAGCTGTTTTTTTTTCGTCTTTGCAGGCGCAATGGTGCTGGCGTGGTTGAAGCTCGGCGCGCCATGGCTGGCGGCGTCCGAGCTACTGTTAGGTGTTTTACTGACAGGGCTGTGCTTCTTCTATGCACTGGGCCTCCTTTCTCCCGGCGCTTCCGCGCCTTTAAAGCACGATAAATTTAGCCATCCCTGGTCGCGGGTTGCGATGCGCGTGGTCTTGGCGCTGGCCTGGTTTGTCATGGTCGGCGCGGCAATTCGCTACGTGATTGGCGATATGATGTATTCACCTGCCGAGCACCCACTATTATTGGCCGGGGTGCTCATCGCCGCTCTTGCCCTGGCGGCGTTTGCCTTGCACCGGCATCTCTTCAGGCGTCTGCTGGCCTTTAATCTGCTTGGCTCCGGCGTTTTTATACTTTTGGCTGGCGTGGCGGGAACCTCAGCGGCTGCGCAAATGCTCATCAGTGTAGGGCTGTTGGTGGCGTGTCTTGGGACGATGCTTGGCGCTTTACTCATTCGCCAGCTGTTACATTTGGAAGGGGTCGAGGCGCTAGGGCGTGACGGTAAACCCCAGAGGAGCAAGGCATGACATGGCGCTTTGGCCTTTTCGATAGCACCTTTGCGCCGCTTGTCTCTACTCACTGGGCGTTGCTGGTGGCCCTGGTTTTTCCACTGTTGATGGGGGGATTGGCAGCATTATTTCCTCCTAAGCGCGCCTGGCCTGTCGTGTTGGCCAGCGTGCCGCTATTAGCCTCGGGTGGCGTGCTGTTAATAGCCTTTCAGGAGGCGGGCCTACTCGGTTGGCAGTGGGAAATAGCGGGGCTTATCTTATCGCTGCGCTTAAACGGGTTAAGCGTGCTATTACTGCTAACGACTCAGTGTATCGTCGTTGCCGCCGCGCTCTACACGCCTGGGCATTTTCGCTTAACCGAGCCTGGTCCTTTAGCGCGTTGGCTATGGCCGTTGATGGGCGTTGCGCTGAGCGCGCTGTCACTCATTTGGTTGGCCACCGACTTACTCACTCTTTATATCGCGTTAGAGCTAATGGGCCTGGCCGCGGTAGGCATGTTAATGCTATCCGGAAAGGCGCCAGCGTTGCTGGCGGGAATGCGCTATTTGTTATTGGCGTTAGTTGGGTCGCTCACGTATCTATTGGGGGTGGCACTGATTCTGGGCCAATGGGGCCGTTTGGATTTACAGGGCTTGGCTGAGGTCATAGAGCCGGGCCCGGTGGCTTGGTTCGCCGCTGCGCTCATAGGCGCTGGATTGGCTTTGAAAGCGGCGCTGTTTCCCTTGCACGCTTGGCTGACCCCCGTTCACGAAAATGCTTGGACGCCGGTTAGCGCGCTGCATGCCGGGCTGGTCATCAAAGCCTCTATGTTCATGCTGCTACAGCTATGGAGCATCCTTCTTCCGGATACGTTCTATGCTCCTCGCATCATTGCCTGGTTAGGCTTGCTGGCGATTGTATGGGGTGGGCTCCTGGCGTGGCGTACCGACTCGCTTAAAACCTTGGTTGCTTCGTCTACGGTCGCGCAGCTGGGCTATCTGATGGTGGCTTTCCCGCTGTTACTGGGGCCGGATATCGCGCCGTTACCGCGTGCCTTGGCTTGGGAAGGTTTTTGGCTGCAACTGGTGGGGCACGCCTTTGCCAAAGCGGCCATGTTTATGGCGGCTGGCAATCTGATATTGGCCACTGGGGAGCACACCCTTAAAGGATTGGCAGGCACCAGCCGCCGTTTGCCACTTTCGTTACTCGTGTTTGGCATTGCTTCGATTACCTTGATGGGCCTACCGCCCAGTTCTGGCTTCACCGCTAAATGGATGTTGCTTGAGGCCATGATCATCACCCAGCAGTGGTGGGCGGTGGCGGCACTATTAACCGGTACGCTGCTGACGGCGGCTTATGTATTTCGCATGTTTCGCTACTCTTTTGATGAGACGGCGCCGCGCCATCGTTATCAACCCCTCGCGCCAGGCATGGATTTAATTGCCATGTTGCTCGCCTTAACGGCTTTCGCACTTGGGCTATTGGCTCATTTCCCGCTGGAATTGATGCACGGAGGCAGCCCATGAACGCCGCATGGTTACCGTTAACCGCTTTGGCCACCTCCCTGCTGGTGGCCGTGACTATTTTCGCCCTGCCGGAAGAGGCCAGGCGGCTACGCACGACAATTAACATTGGCGCGGCGGTGGTGAAGATTATTCTGGTCACCCTGATGGTCAGGCGAGTGGCCGCCGGGCATGAAGACATTTTTAGTTTCCAGGTGATAGGCGGCCTTGATTTTGTGCTGCGCATTGATGCCTTGGGCGTGATGTTTGCGGGGTTATCGTCACTGCTTTGGCTCTGTACCACGATTTACGCCATTGGTTACTTGGAAGGCTCTGCCAATCGAAAGCGCTTCTTTGGCTTTTTTAGTCTTTGCGTGGCGAGCACTATCGGCATTGCGCTGGCTGATAATCTATTTACCTTTTTGATTTTCTACGAAATGTTGACGCTCTCCACTTATCCACTGGTGGTTCACCGGGGGACGGAGCAAGCGCTCAATGCGGGACGCGTCTATTTGCGCTACACGCTAAGCGCGGGAGTGGTATTGCTGCTGGGCGCGGTACTGCTGAATAACTTAACGGGTGATCAATCGTTCTCTTCTGAAGAGGGCTTGGGCGACTACTTAAATGATCATCGTGGCCTGCTAACGCTAATATTTATCCTGCTAGTCAGTGGGCTGGCGGTTAAGGCTGCCATGGTGCCGCTGCATGGCTGGCTGCCTAGGGCGATGGTGGCACCCGCCCCGGTCAGTGCGCTACTGCACGCGGTCGCGGTGGTGAAGGCAGGTGCCTTCGGGATTCTACGGGTCGTTTACGATCTGTATGGGATTGAGCTTAGCGTGGAGCTGGGCGTTATTACCGGGCTAGCGGTGGCGGCGTCTATTACGATTATTTATGGCTCGCTCAGGGCCATTGCCCAACAGGAGCTGAAGCCACTCCTGGCATTTTCTACGGTCAGCCAAGTCTCCTACGTCATTCTGGGAATAGGCATATTCGGCCCTTTTGGTACGGTCGGGGCGTTGGCACACTTGCTTCACCAAGGTTTAATGAAGGTTACGTTATTCTTCTGTGCGGGCAACTACGCCGAAGAGCTGGGCATTCATCGCATCGATGAAATGGACGGTGCCGGTAAACGCATGCCGTTGACCAGCATTGCGTTTACCATCGGCGCGTTAGGCATGATCGGACTTCCACCGGTTGCTGGGTTTATTACCAAATGGTATCTCGGCGTTGGCGCGATACAGGCTGAAATGTATTGGGTGGTCGCTGTGTTGGTGGCTAGCAGCACGCTTAATGCCATGTACTTTTTACCGATTTTGCATCGTCTTTGGTTTCGCCCAGGGCCTTCCCACGGCAAAGGCAGTTGGCCTCATGAACAGCGCTTAGGGCGTTTAGAAACCCATGGCTGGTTGCTGTGGCCAATGGTGTTCACTGCGCTGATAAGCCTTGGGGCCGGGCTGTTTGCAGGGCTCCCGTATAGTCCCCTGGATTGGGCAGCCCGGGTAGCAAGCGGGGAGTACCTGCCATGATAACGCTACTGCTTGCGTTGGCACTGCTGTGGCCTTTTGGCGTCATGGGTCATGCCGTGTGGCTCGCCTACCGCGCGCCCGAGGCACAGCGTGACTACTTTTCAGTGCTATGGCTAAGCGCCGCTTGGCCAGCGCTGTTATTGGCTTACGTTGGGGAAGCGCAGTGGACAATGGATGCCTGGATGCTAGGCGGGGAGTGGGAATTAAACTCGCTGAGCCGCCCATGGCTAGCGTTCACCGCACTACTCTGGAGTTTAGCAGCGGTACACGCGAGGGGATATTTTGCAGCGGAGCAGGCGCAAGCACAGCGAGGGGATCAAGACGCACAGCGACGCCTGCTGCGGCTGGCGCTGCTATGGCCGTTAACATTACTGGGTAATGTGCTGCTCATCATTGCCCAGGATATCGCCAGTTTCTATTTAGGCTTTGCAGTGATGACTTTTGCCGCCTACGCCCTGGTAGTGCACACCGGAACGCAAGAGGCACGCTTAGGCGCCAAGGCATACTTGATATTAGCGGTGCTGGGCGAAGGGCTAATTTTAGGCGGTTTCTTATGGTCGGCGGGAGCCGCCGACACGCTGATGCTGCAGGGGGTGCGCGAAAGCATTGTCAGCGCCGAGCACGGCGCGTGGATGGCTGCTTTGCTGTGCCTTGGCTTTGGTGTCAAAGCGGGTGTGATTGGCTTGCACGTATGGTTGCCATTGGCGCATCCGGCGGCGCCAGCACCTGCCAGTGCGGTGCTGAGTGGGGTGATGATTAAGGCGGGCTTACTGGGGTGGATCAGTGTGCTGCCGCTAAGCCACGCTCAGGTTTCAGGCGCTTTAGCCCAGTTTGGCCATTGGATGTTAGTGGCAGGGCTTGCAGCCGCCTTTGCGGCTGCTGTGTATGGGGTGTTTCAGCGCCATCCAAAAGCCGTGTTGGCTTATTCCAGTATCAGCCAGATGGGCATGATGACCGCATTGGTGGCCATGGGATTGGTGGCGCCAGATGTATGGCCGCTGCTATGGCCAGGGTTAGTCCTGTTTGCTGCTCATCATGCGCTTGCCAAAGGCTCGCTGTTTATGGGGACCAGCATCAGCGAACATCTCCCGCGCTGGCCGCAGCCGCTGGTATGGGCCTTGCTGGCATTGCCGGGTATCTCGCTGGCGGGCGCTATCGGCGCGGGCATGGTCAGTAAATGGGGAGTGAAAGCCCCGCTCTATGAAATGCATCATGAATCGTTGATCAAGCTGCTCAGTTGGGCTGCAGTTGGTACGGCAGCACTGGTGAGCGCTGCGCTTTGGCGACAGTGGCAGCAGCGCCATCAAGGAGGCAGTAACCGAGAGCAGTGGGGCGCCTGGTTAGTGGCCGTCATCGCCGCGCTGTTGACGCCGCTTTGGCTTCCCCTGCCTGCTGGCAGCATCGAGATGCCGCCACTGAAAGAGTGGCTGGGAATTATGTGGCCATTTCCGGTAGGGGTACTGTTCGCCGCGGTGGGGTGGTTACTAACGCGTCCGTTGACGGGTAAAACGCTTCCCGCGGGCGATCTATGGGGGTTCTATGCTTTTGTAGTTGGCGCGGTACTGGTGCCTATCCGAGCTTTTGGTCACTGCTGCGGCCGGCTGAAATCGGCAAGCGTGATAACTGCTCAAAAAGCGGAAGAGACGTTGATGGGCCATCTAACTCGGCTATTGTCGGGGGAGTCCTGGTTGCGTCACCATACTAGCGGTTTAATGATGATGCTTGCCGTACTGCTTGCGGCGCTACTGATGTGGGAAGGCCAGCGATGATACGTCTGTTAGAAAAAAGGTTGCCTGGAACGTACTCAAACAGGCTCTTATTAGGAGCACTCTGTGGGTAAACTTGCGCGCGGCCGCCGCGCGCTTGTGCCTGGCGATATACCGCAGCGTGGCTGGCACGATATTGCTTGGCGTGTGGTGCGCGCCGCGCGCCGTAATCGTATTACCATGCTGGCCGCTGGGGTGGCTTTCTATGCCTTATTGGCGCTGTTTCCGACCATCGCGGCGGTGATCTCACTCTGGGGATTGCTATTTGACCCCTACGAGGCAGGCCAACAGCTCTATGAGATCAGCCGCTTTATGCCGCCGGATGCTGCCGAGCTCATTGATCAACAGGCGCAGCAGGTGGTGGAGAGCGCGGAGTCAGGTAACTTTCTGGGTGCTCTGGTGGGGCTGCTGATTGCGATGTTTATTGCCTCTAAAGGGGTAGGGGTTTTGGTGATCGGGCTTAACGTGGTGTATGGCGAAACCGAAAAGCGCAGCCTTTTGCATCGTAGCACCGTACTGGTATCGCTGACCTTTGGCCTGATTATTATGACCCTGATTTCACTGGGTTTTATTGCGATAGTGCCCGCCGTGGTCAATAGCCTGGCGATCGATCCGCCGTTAAACAAAATTTTGCAGTGGCTGCGTTGGCCTGCGCTGCTGGTGATTATGAGTTTTCTTATCGCGCTGCTGTACCGCTACGCGCCCTATCGACGCTCTGCGCAGTGGAGCTGGCTAAGTTATGGCACGCTGCTGGCGACGGTGATGTGGCTGTTAGGCTCCGGCGGTCTTTCGCTTTATGTGCGCTATTTCTCTACCTTTAGCGAGCTTTATGGGTCGTTAGGGGCGGTAGTGGCGCTGATGCTATGGTTTTGGCTTTCCGCCTTTGTGGTGCTGTTCGGTGCGGAAGTGAACTGCGAAATGGAGCGTCAAACTTACAACGACACCACGATTGGCGAGGCGCGCCCGCTAGGCGAGCGCGAGGCATTTGCCGCGGATACTATCGGTACGCCTCGGCCATGGAAGGACGTAGATAGAGACGCCGATAGTGAATAAGTCAACGTAACCATAAGGCTTGTTGATGGCACCTTGCCTCCCGCCCCATACCAGCGGCGGGAGGCAGTTGGGTTAAAGCAGCTCTTCTGCCGCCAGTGCCAAGCGTGAGCGCTCAACGCTTTTCAGTGTGATGTGCCCTGCGTGGGGCCAATCTCGGAAGCGTTCCACCACCGCCGCCATGCCGCAGGTGTTAGCCGTGAGATACGGCGTATCGATTTGCCCAACGTTGCCCAAACAGACAATCTTCGTATTGCGTCCTGCCCGGGTAACTAGCGATTTGAGCTGTTTGGGGGTGAAGTTTTGCGCCTCGTCAATGATTAAGAAAGTGTCGTTTAAAGTGCGGCCGCGCATAAAGCTTGGCGAGCGTATCTGTACCCGTGAGCCAATCAACTGCCGCGTGGCGCCATTGTCCCAGCTTGATTCCCCCTCTTCATTGCGCAACAGGTTATCCATATTGTCGTGGAAGGCGCCCATCCACGGCGACATCTTCTCCTCTTCGGTGCCGGGTAGAAAGCCAATATCTTCACCCATCGGAATCGGCGCGCGGGTAAACACAATGCGCTCAAACAGCTTGGCATCCAGCGTCTGCTGAAAGGCGGCCGCCAGGGTCATAAAGGTTTTACCGGTACCGGCATTACCCGCAATGGTCACCAGATCAATATCGGGGTCCATGAGGAGGTTTAAGGTGAAATTTTGTCGGCTGTCGTGGGCATGCACACCCCAAACGCCCGCGTGATGACGATAATTAGTTAGCAGTTGCAGGCGAGCCGAGGAAGGGCCCAGTTCGCGAACGATTGCCTCAAATTCGGCGCCGTTTTCGCTATCCGAGACCAGCATGCCAACGTGCCATTGGCGGGGCATGTTGCCAGTGAGCTGATAGAACGTGTGATGGCCAACACGCTCAACGGTCACATCAACATTCAGCGTTTCCCAGAGTGCCGCGCCACCATGGCCCGCAGAAGCGTAGACCTGGGCGCCCTCGATCATGGCGTCGCTGTCGGAGAAAGCACGATCGTTAAGGTAATCCTCGACCGGCACCTTCAATGCGGCGGCTTTAACACGAAGATTAATATCTTTGGTGACTAGGATGACGGAGGCGTCAGGGCGCTCTTCGCGTAGGCGGCAGGTCTCCGCCAGTATGCGGTTGTCAGGGCTATCATCGAGTGAGTCAAAGAGCTTTAAGTCGTTATAGCATAAGAAGTGCAGGCGTCCTGTTTCGCCGCTGATTCGAGGAATGGGAATGCCGCGTTGAATCTCGTCAAAAGTGACTTGGCTAGTAAGGTCAGAGAGCGTACGGCTGATTTGGCGAGCCGTGCGAGCGATTTCACGAACACCGTTTTTGTGTTTATCAAGTTCCTCCAGCACTGTCATGGGGATAACGACATCGTGCTCATCAAAGTGATAAAGCGCGGTGGGGTCATGAATGAGGACATTGGTGTCCAACACATATAGCCGAGTGGCTTTCTTATCGAGTCGTACCATCGTTGGAAGTACTCCTTGGTTGACGGCAACTTCGACACTGGCAGGTGCGTATTACGCCTGGATGACACTTGCCTGTGTCCCTCACGTGGCGTGTCCTGGCGGCTCCTTATTTAGCTATTTTTAATAGCGTGGAAGGCTTTGGTGTTTTTCGCCACAAAAAAGATTTCAACGATATGTCAGCCGGTTCTGTGTACTAGTTCTGTGTATTAGTTCTGGGAGGCTAAGAAGTGTGCCACCTTCGTCAATAAGGCAGTGGCAACCACGCCGCGGTTGTCGCTCTCAACGTAGCGGTAGTAGTGACTATCTAACGCAAGGTCATGGTTAAGCGTGCACAGTGTGCCCGTCTCCAGGGCACCTTTAACCAGCGGGTAAGGCAGTAGCGCCCAACCGGTAGCGTTGATAACCGCGTCACGAATCACTTCAAACATGGTCAACCCCAGGTAGTTACCTGAAAACAACGCTTCGCTGATCAGCTTGTCATCCTGTACGTGGGTCAAACACACTTGGGTGTACTGGGCTAAGTCGTCGCGGTTTACGCTAGGCAAGCGACTGAGCGGGTGTTTAGGCGCGGCCACTAAACGCATACTGACGGGAGCAAGATTGGCTGCATTGGCGTCAATGCCTTCGGCGGTATACAGGCCGAAGGCAATATCCACCGTTTGGCGCTGCACAAACTGGGTATGCTCCTGGGGAGGCACCAAATATACCGAGATCGCGGTGAGCGGAAACTGCTGTTTTAGGTCATGCATCACCTGGCGCCAAAAAACTTCAGGCAAAGCGTCATCGCGGGCAATGCAGAGTTGGCTTTCAACGCCCTGCAAATGTTGGTGGCAGTGCTTTTTGATCCGGCTGGCGCTGGTCAGTAACCGGTAGCAGTCGGGCAGCACACTATCGCCCACGGCGGTCAGCGTAAGGCTATTGCCAGAGCGCTCAAATAACGCCACACCCAGGCTGTCCTCTAACGCATTAACCGCAGCACTTAGGGTGCTCCGCTTGAGGCCGGTATGTCGGGCCGCGGCGGCGAAAGAGCCGTGTTCCGTGACATCGATAAAAGCCTGTACTTGTTCTGAACGCATAGCTGCCTCTTTCGCTTTGAGTGCCAGTAAACTTGGCACTCAGCGATTCGTGATTGTCATAATGCTTCACTATTATGGCGCACAATTGTCCAAATGTGATGGAGTTATCCGCGTGACCCCCTTTGTTGCCGAGCGCCGTGCGCTAAAATTCTCAGCCATTTCAGCTAGCCTGTTTGCGTTCACCGGGTTAGCGCTAGGGCTTACCAGTGGTTCAATAACGATCTTGTTTGATAGTGGCTATTCGCTATTAAGCTTGGTGTTAGCATCGCTGTCGCTCTATGCCCTCAAGCAGGCGCGCAAACCAGCGGATGATCACTACCCCTTTGGGCGGCTGACGGTGGAGCCGCTTGCGGTGCTGCTCAAAGGCGTAGTGATCGCTATGGTGTGTATCGTATCGTTGGTGTCTGCGCTTTGGAGCCTGCTTGAGGGTGGCCGTTTAGTAACGCTGGATTTGGCGCTGATGTTTGGCGTGGCCAACGTAACAGGCTGTTTATTAACCTGGTGGTGGCTGGCGCGCTACGCCCGGGTTGCGCGCTCCTCGCTGTTAGCCGCCGAGTTACGTCAGTGGCAGATGGATACCTGGCTGAGTGCTGCTGTCATGCTCGGATTTGGGCTTACTTGGGTGTTGACCCAATCGCCCTGGGCCAGCTATGCGCGCTTTGCCGACCCGGTGATGGTGTTGATCATTGCAGGCTATTTCTTGCCTATGCCTATTCGCATGGTGAAGGGGGCATTACGTGAGCTTATGTTTGGTGGCTCATGCAGCAGCGTGCGCGAAAACGTAGTGGAAGATGTCGCTGATTTTGATGTCACCGCCGACGATGTGAGGCTTGCCCAGGTAGGCAGTTTTCTCATGGTGGATATTCAACTCGATAAGCAGCAGTTCAACGACGCCCAAGAGATTGTCGATAGTGTCGAGCAGCGTTGTAAGCGGCTAAATCTGCGCCCAGTCACCAGTCTGACACTGGTCGCTGGCTAAGGTGTACGAAAAAGATTGACGTTCTGTTTAAGGCAATGCTAAAAAACGCCAGCTTAACGAAGCTGGCGTTTTTGTTGGTCAGCAAGCGGTTGATTAATCGTCTTTCTTTTGCGGCTTACCTTCACGCTTTGTACTCGCGAACTCTTCTAGTTCCTCCTCACTCATCGAGTCATACATCTCTTTAGAAGAACCATAAAGTTCACTCGGCTTGGTTTCTCCGCGCTTAGCGGAAAGGGCCGCACCTGCCGCTTTCTGCTGTGCTTTAGAGGTTGCTGGCATTGTTGGACTCCTTTCAGTTAGCTTCCTTTTATCGACTGCACTGTTGAGCATAGTAGCTGGGGCGCAGCTTTCCAGAAGCATCAATCAAATCTTCCACCTGTTCTAATCGGTTGACTTTCTTTTACCTGTCGCGCTATTAACCTAAAGGGCGAAATGCGCCCCACAGTAAAATCCTTAGCATCAACGCTGTTAACCAAGAGAGCGACATGACACCGGCTATTAATAGCGCAAAACACGCAGGCTTTGCCTTTCAGCTTCATGAGTATGAGCACGATGCCTCCGCGCACTCCTATGGGTTGGAAGCGGCGGAAAAGCTGGGCGTAGCGGTTGAGCAGGTATTTAAAACGTTAGTTGTGAAGCTGGATGGTAAGCAGCTGGCAGTGGGCATTGTACCGGTGAATTGCCAGTTAGGCTTAAAACAGATCGCCAAGGCTGCCGGGGCGAAGAAAGCAACGATGGCGCAACCCGACGAGGTAGAACGCACTACTGGTTATGTATTGGGAGGCGTGAGCCCGCTGGGGCAAAAGAGGCGGCTGGCGACGTTTATCGATAACTCCGCAGAAAACTTTGCCAATATTTATGTCAGTGCCGGGCGCCGAGGGCTCGAGATTGAGCTCTCGCCACGGGATCTAGCCACCTTGAGCCAGGCCACTTTTGTTCCTCTGGCAACGTAATGTCGATGTGATGGCGGCGCAGGCCGAAGCACTTTCTGGTATGGTGCCGTTACGTTTGTGCGTCACTTGCCCTCCAGGGGGCGCACGCTGTGTTTCCGATGGCCGCCCATGTGTGGCCCAAGCAAGGTAATATCGTGTCTGACTCCTCTTTCTCCTCGTTAGCGTTGCCGCAAGCTTTGCTGAGCAACCTTGCGTCCCTTGGCTACCATGAAATGTCGCCAGTGCAAGCTGAAAGCCTGCCGCCTATGCTGGCCGGGCGCGATGTGCTGGCGCAGGCGAAAACCGGCTCAGGTAAAACGGCGGCCTTTGGCTTAGCGCTGCTGGCTAAATTGAAAGTAGAGAGCTTTGCGGTGCAAGGCTTAGTGCTGTGCCCCACTCGTGAGCTCGCTGACCAAGTGGCAGAAGAATTGCGCCGTTTGGCTCGTGGCATGGCTAATGTCAAGATACTGACCCTTTGCGGGGGCGCACCGTTTGGCCCTCAGCTTGGCTCTTTAGAGCATGGTGCGCACATCGTCGTGGGCACACCAGGGCGTGTTGACGAGCATTTGCGCAAAGGATCGCTGACCCTTGATTCGCTCTCGATTTTGGTGCTGGATGAAGCCGACCGCATGCTGGATATGGGGTTTCAGGCCACCATCGATGACATCATTGCCGACACCCCAACTGACCGCCAAACGCTACTGTTCAGCGCGACGTTCCCCGATGAGCAGTCATCGGGCGGTCTAACGGTGATGACCCGTGGCGTGATGCGTGAGCCGGTGATGGTGAAAATCGCCGAAGTGCATGATGCCACTACGATTCAACAGCACTTTTATAGCGTCGCCGATGAAGACGCTCGATTTGACGCCCTGCGTCAGCTACTGCTGGTCTACCGGCCTGCCACCAGTGTGGTGTTCTGCAACACCAAACGCGAAACCCAGGCAGTGGCTGAGCAGCTAACCGATGCCGGGTTTAGCGCCGTGGCGCTCAATGGCGATTTAGAGCAGAAAGATCGCGACCGTATATTGGTTCTGTTTGCTAACCAGAGTGCCTCTATTCTGGTGGCCACCGACGTGGCCGCCCGCGGCTTGGATATTGCCCAACTGGACGCCGTTTTCAATTACCAGATTGCCCGCGAGCTGGATGTCCACGTGCACCGGGTGGGGCGTACAGGGCGTGCCGGGGCTAGCGGTATTGCCTGTACGTTAGTGACGCCTAAAGAGAGTTACCGGCTGGAGCGGCTAGAAGGCTTGCTGGAGCAACCTATTGCCACCGAGCCTTTGCCTAAACCCCAGCACTCAGTGCCGTTTGAGCCTCTGATGGCGACGTTACAATTAGCCGGTGGTAAGAAAGATAAACTGCGCCCCGGTGACATTCTTGGCGCGCTGACCAGCGAAGGCGGGTTGCGTGGTAACCAAGTGGGCAAGATTAAAGTGCTGGCGCGCAGTGCCTATGTGGCCGTTGAGCGTGATGTAGTTCAGCAGGCTCAGGCCAAACTCGAGCGTGATAAATTAAAAGGGCGGGCTTTCCGTGTTCGCCGTATCCGTTATTGAACGCGTACCAAAGAGGAGCCGACGCAGCTAACCATGAAAATCCCTAAGCGATTACAGCCGCTGGTCGATGATGGAATGATCGACGAGGTGCTGGTGCAGTTAATGAGCGGTAAAGAGGCGCAGGTCTACGTGGTGCGCTGCGGTGAAGAAGTGCGCTGTGCCAAAGTGTTTAAAGAGGCCAAGCAGCGCAGCTTTAAACAGGCTGTTCAGTACCAAGAAGGGCGTAAAGAGCGCAACAGCCGCCGTTCCCGGGCAATGGCCAAAAAAACCCGTTACGGCCAAAAAGAGCAGGAGCAGGCATGGCTCAACGCCGAAGTCGATGCTCTTTATCGCCTTGCCTCTGCAGGAGTACGGGTGCCCGAGCCCCACGGTTTTGTCGACGGTGTGCTGTTGATGGAAATGATCAGCGATGCCGAAGGCAATGTGGCACCGCGCTTGGACGAAGTGACGCTAACGCCAGAGCAGGCTGAGACCTACTACGCCAAAGTCATTCAAGACGTGGTTAGGATGCTGTGCGCAGGTTTGATTCACGGCGATTTGTCGGAATTTAATGTGCTGGTCGATGCCTCGGGCCCGGTGATTATCGATTTACCCCAGGCCGTTGACGCCGCCGGTAATAACAGCGCGGCCGCCATGCTCTATCGCGATGTCGATAACATGCGAGATTATTTCGGTAAGTACGCGCCAGCGCTGCTGAATACCGAATATGGCAGAGAGATGTGGGCGCTGTATGAAACCGGCGAACTGCATCCGGATAGCAAGCTCACCGGCCACTTCGATGCTGACACCCATATTGCTAACGTCGATGAGCTGATGGAAGTCATCGACGATGCCAAAGAGGAAGAAGCGGAACGTCAGGCTCGTATGCGTGACGATGATGACGATGAAGGTGAAATTCCGCAGCCTTATTAACGTTTCAGCTTATGTTGTAGCGCATTTTTTCCGCTTCCCTGTCAGGGTATCGGCGCTGTAGGCAATGTTACCCGCGTTCTTCACAAGGAAAATATATGCTGTCGCGTGTTTTACAGCCGCTATTTCGTTACTTCGAAACGCGGGTTGATCCCTATCCAGAAGGCAACGTTGAAACGCCGCCTAAAGGCTTAATGCCGTTTATTGTGCACTTTTCCCGTCCGATGTTGCCGCTGTTACTGCTAATGACGCTGTTCACGGCGCTGGTATCGGCGGCTGAAGTGGTTTTCTTCAGCTACATGGGTCAACTGGTCGATTGGCTAGGCAACGTTGAACGTGCAGGCTTTTGGGCTGAAAACGGCCTGTGGCTTGCTGGCCTGGGGCTATTGCTGTTGATCGGCTTGCCGCTGTTGGTACTGATGCAGTCACTGGTCACCCATCAGAGTATTTTCGGCAACTACCCGATGATCGGCCGCTGGCTATCACACCGCCATATGCTTAGCCAGAGCCTGGCATTTTATCAAGACGAATTTGCCGGGCGAGTGTCGCAAAAGGTGATGCAAACGGCGCTGGCGATCCGCGAGACCGTCACCAAGGTGATGGATCTATTGGTCTACGCCGTCGTCTATTTCACTGGCGCGGCCTACCTGCTGGGCCGGGCGGATCTGTTGCTGCTGATCCCTCTGGGCTTATGGCTGGTGGGCTACCTGGCGATCATGCGTTACTTTGTGCCGCGCCTGCGAGATGTCTCCATGGCCCAGGCGGACGCCCGCGCCCAGATGACCGGCCGCGTGGTGGACAGCTACAGCAATATCCAAACCATCAAGCTGTTTGCCGACACCGAGCGCGAGCAGCGCTACGCCAAAGACGCGATGGAAGGCTTTATGGTCACCGTTCACCGCCAGATGCGCTTGGTGACGATCATGAGCGTGGGTTTGACGCTGCTCAACACGGCGCTGTTGGTAGGTACGGCGGCCATGGCGATCAGCGCCTGGTACACAGAGGCGATTTCCCTGGGCGTTTTGGCGATTGCCATCGCGCTGGTGATGCGTATCCGCTTTATGTCTGACTGGATCTTATGGGAAGTCGCTGGCCTGTTTGAAAATATCGGCACGGTTCAGGATGGTATGAACACCATTGCCCAGGAGCCAACGGTGCGTGACGCTCCCGGCGCCCAACCGCTAAACGTGCCCGATGGGGAGATACGGTTTGACGCCATGCGCTTTGGTTATGCCCAGGCGAAAGGCGAAAGCAAAACGGTATTTGATGGCTTGGATCTTACCATTGCCCCTGGCGAGAAAATCGGTTTGATCGGCCGCTCGGGTGCCGGTAAATCGACCCTCGCCAATCTGCTGCTGCGTTTCTACGATGTGCAGGGTGGGCGCATTCTGATTGATGGTCAGAACATTGCCGACGTGACTCAAACCTCCTTGCGCCACCAGATTGGTATGGTGACCCAAGACACGTCGCTTCTGCACCGCTCGCTGCGCGATAACATTCGTTACGGCAGCCCTCACGCCAGCGATGAAGATGTCTGGAATGCCGTACGCCGGGCCCATGCGGATACCTTTATCGACGAACTGGTCGACCCGAAAGGGCGCCGCGGTTTAGATGCCCACGTGGGTGAGCGGGGCGTGAAGCTATCCGGCGGCCAGCGCCAGCGCATCGCGATTGCTCGGGTTCTGCTCAAAAATGCGCCGATCCTGGTGTTGGACGAGGCGACCTCAGCGCTGGATTCAGAAGTCGAAGCGGCGATCCAAGAGCAGCTGGATACGCTGATGGAAGGTAAAACGGTCATCGCCATTGCCCACCGCCTTTCTACCATCGCCATGCTTGACCGGCTGATTGTGGTGGACGAGGGCCGCATCGTCGAAACCGGCACGCATCAGGCGCTGCTGGCGAAAAACGGTATTTATGCCAGCTTGTGGCAGCGGCAGTCCGGTGGGTTTCTTGGGCTTGATGTTGAGGGCAGTAGCCCCAATTGATAATAGTTACATACACGCTTGTATAGTGAGGTAACGATGAAAGCGATCAACCTTAAGCAGCCCGGCGGTTTAGACACACTAGGCGTCGTTGAGCTAGCGGCGCCAGGGGAGCCTGGCCCCGGTGAAATTAAAGTACGCCTGCACGCCAGCTCACTGAACTTCCATGACTACGCTGTGGTTGCCGGGATGATTCCGACAGAAGAGAATCGCATTCCTATGTCAGACGGCGCAGGCGTGGTCGAGGCTGTTGGCGAAGGTGTGAGCGAGTTTGCCGTCGGCGATCACGTGGTCTCTACCTTCTTTCCCCACTGGTTGGAAGGCCCGGCAAGAGTGGGCGATTTTCGCACCACGCCGGGCGACGGCGTAGAGGGCTATGCCCGTGAACAGGTAGTGCGCCCGTTCGAGTGGTTTACTCATCAGCCCAAAGGCTACAGCCACGCTGAGTCAGCTACCTTAACGACCGCGGGATTAACCGCTTGGCGCGCGCTGGTTGTCGATGGTGGTATTAAAGCAGGCGATAGCGTGCTGGTGCTGGGCACCGGCGGTGTATCGATTTTTGCCCTGCAGTTTGCCCGCCTGATGGGCGCGCGGGTCATTGCGACGTCATCTTCCAACGAAAAGCTGGCGCGGCTTCGTGAAATGGGTGCTGAGCACACCATCAATTATAAAGAGACGCCAGATTGGGGTAAGCGCGTAAAAGAGCTGACCAACGGCGAAGGTGTTGATCACGTTGTTGAGATAGGCGGTTCTGGCACGTTGCCGCAGTCCATTGACGCGGTGAAAATCGGTGGGCATATCGCCTTGATTGGTATTCTCACTGGCCGTGAAGGTGAAGTGCCAACGGCTAAGCTAATGGCCAAACAGGCGAGTTTAAAAGGTTTGATTGTGGGTAGTCGCCGCGATCAGATCGAGATGATTCGCGCGCTGGAAACGTTTGATATGCATCCAGTGATCGATCGCGAATTCCCGCTCGCTGAAATCGCTGACGCTTTTCGCCATCAGGAATCAGGCAAGCACTTCGGCAAGATCTGCCTGACTTTTTAAGCCAGTTGGCATAGTTATCCCTACTAGAGCTTAGTCTGAAAGCTTGCACGCCTTGGTTAACTTACGGGCGTGCAAGGTTAGGATTAATCTGGCAATCGACTGTAAACAACGCCCTTAACCTCTAGCTCCAGTATATCGTCATAAGGAACGGTAATCCCTTCCACATCACCTGGCGTGCGGTGGCTATTTTTAATCTCGGTTTCTGGAATTACTTTCACGCCCAACAAGCCGACATGCTGAATTCTGGCACTGAATCGATTGCCTTCATGCTCGATCAATAGCCGCTCACCCGCGATGCATTTTTCTAATTTGGCGTGTAGCTCTTCTTCGCTGACATGAACAACACTCATCGCTTTCTCCTTTAGCTGTTGCCTACGACATCCGTCCTGTAAGAGCGTTAAATACTACTGTTAACGACTTTATTTTAGACTATAAGTTCGGTGATGAGGTTAGCCTTTAGGAATGCCGTGCTAAAGTGCTGGTATTTCTAGCGACAGGAATAGGTACATGGGGGAGCACCCATCATCAGCCGACACGCCATTATGGGAAGTCGTTGAGCTTGATCAATTTCATACCCCCGAGCAGACCCAGGCCAGCCAGTGGCGACGTTCATTACGTTCGGTGTCAACATGGCTAGTGGGCAAGAACGCCGCCGAACAGCAAGTGAAAGAAGAGAGCGAGCTACACGCGCTACCTGAGGTTCGGCTGGCGCATTTAGTGCCGCCAATCGATTGGTCGTTTGCAGCTAAGGCGTTAGCGCAACAGCTTGAAAGCTGCCAAGCACCGGTCACCTTTTTTATTGCCCCACCTCATGGCGGCCATACAGCGGTGGTTAGGCAGTGGGCGGAAGAGCACCAGGTTGCCTGTTTACCGCCCCCCACGCTTAACGAACTCGCCAAGGGGGGCACTGAGTGGGTAGAGCGCTGCGTCAATCAGCAAAAGTGGGCAGTACCGGCCTTAGAGCGTCACTTTTTACGCCACACCCAAGGAATTCAGGGTATTCGTGAGTTTCTTGAACGCGCTTTAAGCGGCCGCCTGGGGCAGGGCGTGATTGGCTGTGATAGCTGGGCCTATGCGTATCTTCAGCAGGTGATCGGAATTAATGGCGCGCCGGTATTTACCCTGCAATCGATGGAGGGCGAACAGCTGTCACGCTACTTTGCGGCGTTGGCGACTCATGAAGGGCAGCCTCCAGCGGTTTACAGTACGCGAACCGGCAAGCAGGTATTGTCTGATTCAGCATCTGAGCAAAACGGTAAAGCGCCTAATAAAGAGCTCCAGCGCTTAGCGGCTCACTGCCGTGGTCATGTAGGACTTGCATGGCACTACTGGCGTAAGCGGCTGCGTGAGCCAAACGCAGACGATGAAGATGCCCTATGGCTGGTGGATGCCCTTGCCGAGGCGGAGCTTTCCGCAAACACCGGGGATATTGCCACACTGGTACTGCATGCGTTACTGGTTCATGGCGGCCTTGATGACCACGCTCTAGGAGATGTGCTGCCGTTCTCACACCATGAAGCACTGAATGCCCGTTTAGCCCTGCAACGCAAAGGCATTATTTTAAGTTGCGAAGGGCGCTGGCAGGTCGCACCGCTAAGCTACGCGAGCGTTCGTCAGTTATTGGAATCTCGTAATTATCTGGTCGACCCTCTTTAAGCAGCCCTTCTCGATAGGCCCACGGAGGGCATTCCATGGAAGAACAACAGAAGTACGCGCGACTGTTTAACGATATTGATAGCCAAACGCTGATTACGTTAGGTGTCGTGCTGCTAACAACCATTGTGCTGATTATTGTCAGCCAGCGTGGGCTGAACTGGATCGGCAATCGAATGCATGGCCAAGTACGTTTTCGTATTTTTGCCTTGGTGCCGATGACACGCTTGCTGATATTAATTACTGCGCTCGCCATCATCGTACCGACAATTATTGAGCCGTCGCTACGCAACATGGTGACCGTTATGGGGGCGCTGGGCTTAGCCATTGGCTTTGCCATGAAAGATTACGTCAGCAGCCTGATAGCGGGCGTTGTCTCAGCGGTAGAGCTGCCTTATCGGCCCGGTGACTGGGTGCAGATTGAAGATACCTACGGCGAGGTCAAGCACGTTGGCTTGCGCACCGTTGACATCCAAACCCCTGACGATGATTTGGTCTATGTGCCGCATTTAAAGCTGTGGGATCACGCCGTTTATAATGCCAACAACGGCGGTACCAGCCTGCAGTGCGTGGCGAGCTTCTATCTTCACCCGGAGCACGAAGCAGGCTGGGTGCGCAAAGCATTGCGCGATGTGGCGCTAACCAGTGCCTATCTGAAGTTCGATAAGCCAATTATTGTCGTAGCCGAAGAGAAACCCTGGGGCACCCACTACCGTATTCGCGCCTACCCGGTGGATCCTCGCCAGCAATTTTTGTTTATTACCGATCTTACCTTACGCGGCAAAAAAGTGCTGAGTGCCGCGGGCGTACAGTCAGCGATGTTGCCACCGGATGCGGCCTTGGATACTCGCAACGCGGTGGGCTCGGCTTCCTCGAGAGGCAGTGATTAGCTCTCGCTTTCCTTGGGCAGCTCACCGCTGTGATAGACGTTTTGCACGTCGTCCAGCTCGTTGAGCATGCCCAGGAATTTTTCAAACATTGCCACGTCATCGCCTTCAACCGGCGTGGTGGTTTGCGGCAGAAACTGAATTTCGTCAACCTCAAAGTCAATCTCGCCGAACGCATCCAGCAGCGCCTGTTTGGCTTTAGCATAGTCGGTATGCGGCGCGAAAACGGTAATACGCTCGCCTTCCTGTTCAATGTCGGTGACATCGACATCGGCTTCCATCAATGCTTCCAGCACGGCGTCTTCATCGCTTCCGGCGAAGGAGAAGATGGCGCAGTGGTCAAACATATGGCTAACGCTGCCGGGCGTACCAATTTTACTCTTGGTTTTGGTAAAGCAGCCGCGCACATCGCCAAAGGTGCGGTTGGGGTTGTCGGTTAGACAGTCGACAATCACCATCACATTGCCAGGGCCAAAGCCCTCATAGCGTGCGGCAGAGAAATCTTCCCCACCGGCACCGCTGGCTTTATCGAGCGCTTTATCAATCACGTGAGAGGGCACTTGGTCTTTTTTAGCCCGCTCCATTAAACCGCGCAGTGCTAAGTTACCGTTCGGGTCGGTACCACCAGCTTTGGCGCAGACGTAAATTTCGCGCCCGTATTTGCTGTAGACCTTGGTCTTTGCATCGGCCGTTTTGGCCATGGATTCCTTACGGTTCTGAAAAGCCCTACCCATGTTGCCGTCCTGTGTTAGCCATACGCCCCTCGCATTGAGCGGCGATTCTGAAAGTTATAAGTGGAAATAAGTGCGAAAAAAGCAAATTTTACCCAACAGCGTACCATGCTAACAGCGTTATTTAAGACGCTGGCCGAAGTGTTGCTTGGCTTAGCGTATACTGGCGCCTACGCCTCATATCGTGATGTCGTCCCTTCAAGGAGAAAATCGCATGCCGTTGACACTGTGGCTATCACTTGCCGCTATCTGTGCCATGGGCGCTATGTCGCCGGGGCCAAGTTTGGCACTGGTGCTACGCCATACATTAGGCGGTGGTCGTTTTGTCGGTGTCACGGCAGCCATATTTCATGCGCTGGGCGTGGGATTTTACGCGCTATTGACCGTGTGGGGGTTGGGGGCATTAATTGCCGGTTTTCCGCTGCTGTTCCAACTGATTACCTGGTGCGGCGCCGCTTATTTGGCATGGCTGGGGATTAAAGCGTTGCGCGCCGGTCAAGCGGGCGCCTTACAGCCGGTAGTGATGACCACTAACCGGGGCCAAGCAGCCAAAGAGGGCGTGCTCGTCGCGTTAGGTAACCCTAAGCTAATCCTCTTTTTTGTCGCCCTGCTAAGTCAGTTTGTAACACCGGGCATGAGTGCGGTGGCCAAAGCTATAATAGTGCTAACAGCGATGATTATTGATGGTGGTTGGTACGTGTTGGTGGCTGTGTTGCTTTCCCACTCACGCATTTTGCCTTGGCTGCAACAGCGTGCCCACTGGATTAACCGCATTACAGGGGTACTGCTGATCGCGCTGGCACTAAGAGTGGTCGCTGGGCCGCTGGTGTAAAAAGTAGAGTCGTGGCATGGTGATAGCTATGCCGTTTGAGGTTTTGTGGGGTCGAGTGATGCAAATTTACGACCAAGACTGCTATACCCACCAAGGGCTGCCGTTCAACCTACGCGCGCTGCGTGGCCAAGTACTGCTGGTAGTCAACGTTGCCAGCCAATGTGGCTTTACCCCACAGTTAGGCGAGCTGGAAGCGCTTTATCAGCGCTATCGAGACCGGGGGTTTACCGTGCTTGGTTTCCCCTGCAACCAGTTTGGCCGCCAGTCACCCGAGAGCGCACAGGCCTTTTGCCAGTTTGGGGAACAGAAATTTGGGGTGAGTTTTCCGCTGATGGAGAAGGTAAACGTCAATGGCAGCCAGGCCCATCCTCTGTTTTGCTGGCTTAAACGTGAAGCGCCCGGTGTGATGGGGACCCAATTGATTAAGTGGAATTTCACCAAATTCTTAGTAGGCCGCGATGGTAAAGTGATTGCGCGCTTTGGGCCCCGCGACCATGGGAGCCCGCTGCGTCTGGCATTAGAGCAAGCGCTGGATCAAGCCTACCCATAACGCTAGTCTGTACAACAAGAGTGAGACTGCCTGAAAAAGTCAGCCTAAATCTGCTCTCCCCTCGCAACAGCGACACGGTTCATTAGCGCATTCCAGCGGTGGCGAACCATCATCGTGGTCAACCCCGAAAACAGCGCCCAGCTTTTGCGCCGCCAGCCCTTCAAGCGCATGTTGTGATTAACCAACTGCTTCATCAGCTTATAATCGTCAAATTGTCGCCACTCGCTGGCGATTGAAAGCTGGTGGCGAGACATCACCGGGGCCATTTCCAAGCGAAACATCCACTCAAGTTCATTGAGGGTCATATCGTAGCGCTGCACGACCTCTACCATATGGGCGTAATCGCGTTCGCTGGGTTCACGATCAAGCCACAGCGGGGCTAGCGCTAGCCAAAGGTCACCACGTTCATCTACTAGCTGCTGTGCATTCATGGTCGCCTCATTGGAAAAGTCGGTGCTTAGGCAACTATCGTGACGTGAAAGCGCCCCTAGCTCAAGGGCGGACAATAGCGCACGGCTACACATTAGCTCAAGAGCGGACACACGGCACGGAGACAGCTAGAATAGCCCCACTGAGTCAAAAAGTTGCCTTGGCAGGGCGACGTTGGTAACCAAATCAATCCTATAACGAGGTTCAATGTGATTATTAAACCCAAAGTGCGCGGCTTTATTTGTACCACCACTCACCCCATTGGCTGTGAGCAGAACGTTCGCGAGCAGATTGAAGCGACCCGTGCCCGCGGTTTGGATAAACAAGCTGGCCCGAAAAAAGTGTTGGTAATAGGGGCTTCGAGTGGCTATGGCTTGGCCGCCCGTATTACCGCGGCGTTTGGCTATGGGGCCGATACGCTAGGCGTCTTCTTTGAAAAGCCCGCCACCGATAAAAAGCCGGGTACTGCCGGTTGGTACAACAGTGCGGCTTTCGATAAGTTTGCCAAGCAGGAAGGGCTTTACAGCAAGTCGATTAATGGCGATGCGTTTTCCCATGAAGCGCGGGAAAAAGCCATTGAACTGATCAAGCAAGACATGGGTGAGATCGATCTGGTGGTCTACTCGCTGGCATCGCCCGTGCGTAAACTGCCGGACAGCGGCGAGCTGAAGCGTTCCAGCCTGAAGCCGATTGGCGAAACCTACCGTGCCACCGCAATCGACACTAATAAAGACGCGATTATCGAAGCGGAAGTAGAGCCTGCTACCCAGCAAGAGATCGACGATACCATTACCGTCATGGGTGGCGAAGATTGGGAGTTGTGGATGGAAGCGCTCGATCAAGCGGGCGTGTTGGCGAAAGGCGCACGCAGTGTGGCATTTAGCTATATCGGTACCGAAATCACCTGGCCGATCTACTGGCATGGCGCGTTAGGTAAAGCCAAGGAAGACCTGGATCGCGCTGCCGCGGCAATCGACAGCAAATTAAAAGCGAGCGGCGGTGGCGCCAACGTTGCTGTATTGAAGTCGGTCGTTACCCAGGCGAGTGCGGCGATTCCGGTGATGCCGCTGTATATCGCCATGGTCTATCGCATCATGAAAGAGCAGGGGCTGCACGAAGGCACTATTGATCAATTGAACCGCCTATTCGGTGAGCACCTCTACTCAGCTCAAGGACAGCGGGGCGAACTCGTGACGGATGAAGCTGGGCGTCTGCGTTTGGATGACTGGGAGCTGCGTGACGACGTTCAACAAGCTTGTCAGGATCTATGGCCAGAGGTGACCACCGAGAACTTGTTCGACATTACCGACTATGCTGGTTATAAGCACGAATTCTTGAAGCTGTTTGGTTTCGAGCGTGACGACGTAGATTACGATGCTGACGTCAATCCAGAGGTTACGTTCGATGTCGTCAATCTGTAAGTCATTCACCTAGGCGTTAGTGACGCCTATTCGACCGGAACGCGGGAGGTGTTTATGGATACTAAGGAAAGCAAAACCCCGGAAGAACAGAAAGAGCACATCATTGGTGAGCGGGTGCCTGAGGATCTTGAATCTTCCAAGCCACATCTTCAGCCTGAAGCCAAGAAGCGCCCCGGCGGGATGTATAAGTTACTCCCGCTGGTGATTATCATTCTTGGTGTGATCGTGGTGAGCATTATTGTGTTAGGTATTATTAATCGGGGTAACTAGCCAGTCACCACGCTGACGTATTGCCGGGCCGAGCGCCCGGCAATTTTGTTTTGGCAAGGGCGCTTAATGTTTAGAAGAAGGCTTATTACTTTCAACCGTTGTTAAATTTCGCCTATAAATTCGTCAAAGGGTGAAAGCTCTGCTAAGAAAGGAAGAGGTTATAATAAGTTAATACCTTTCAAGCGGGAGGATATATGACACGAGTAGCACGCGTGGAGCCTATCAGTAAAAAGCGAGACAATAAGCTTATTATTTCGGGTTGGCGAGTGATAGATGTAACTGATCCTGGTGAGCCTCAGGAAATCTCTCAACATGAAACTGAACCCCAAGCCATTGAAGCTGCTCGTCGTTTTGAAGCCAAAACAGCCGAGGAGCTTGGCTCCGATCCTGATGATACTCAAGATTATGATGCGTCGGACGAACAGGCGGGTAAGCGCTTTCCTGGGTAATTGCATTGCTAATTAGCTAAGAGCTAAATAGTAAAAGTGGTAGTAAATGCTTTATCTAAATAAATTATAGTTGTTGTTGGCAAGTGATTAATATTTATTAATCTTTTATAAGAAATTCGTTTTGACTTTGATTTAGTACTCTTCGGTGTACTAGCTTCTTATGTGTAAACCAACACAAGGAGAGATTGTATGAAACGGACAGCATTAGCAATTGCCATCGGTGCGGTTTGCGCAGGCTTATCAGCTGGCGTTCTTGCTCAGGAAGAGAACCAGAATGACACTGATCGAAGCAATCAAACGACCCAGCAACAAGACACAAATGCACAAGAGCAGGGTAGCAACGATGAAACTAGGGACATCAACGTTGAACAAAAGCCAGCTGAAGTAGAAGTAGAGCAAGAGAAACCTGATATCACGGTGGAGCAGTCTCAACCTAAAGTTACTATTGAGCAACCTGAGCCCAATGTGACCGTGGAAGAAGCCGAACCAAATGTCACCGTTGAGCAAACTGGCGAGCCTGAGGTGACAGTTGAGCAAGCGGAAGACGCCCAGGTCAATGTCAATGAAGACGAGCAAGAGCGCCAGCAGAATGATCAGCAGAGCGACCAAGCTGCTCAAAACCAAACTGATCAAAATGATCAGGCCGATCAAAATGACCAGTCCAACTCACTGATGTCACGTCAGGTCAGTGACTTGGAAGGGATGACAGTGATGAATCAGGAAGACGAAGAGATCGGTGGAGTACAGCATATTGCAAAGCACGATGAGTCTGGCGATTTGTTTGCTATCGTTTCGGTAGGTGGTATTTGGGGCTTTGGCGCAACGGACATTGCGCTGCCTATCAATGACATGCAGCTTGAAAATGATCAGCTTGTTGTAAACACAAACTATGGCGAAGATGAAATCGAAGCTTCATCTAATAATTACCAAGAAGATGAGTACAGCGAAGTGGATGGCAACATGACGCTATCTGAGGCGCAGCAACAGTAACGCAGCAACACTAACAGAGGCGCTGTTTGACTCAGCCGATCTTTAGTGACTAATGATGAGGGCAAGGCGGATACGCCTTGCCCTTTTTGGTGGCTGACCTGACGCTATTAACGCAGCGACATCTTTTTTTATGTATGAGTAACAAGCGCTGCCTTCATTTGCGCAATTGGGTAAGATGGTTATTTATCCAAGCCGATGGCGGTTTTCATGCAGTTTCCTCAATAATTATGCAGTCCAATCACTTAGCGTCAAAAGCAGTGATAGCCCGTCGGCGGGTAGCGTTTATGCTACTGCCGGGGTTCTCGTTGTTGACCCATGCCAGCGCGCTGGAGCCGCTGCAAATGGCGAACCAGTTGAGCGGGCAGATGCTTTATCACACCGTTACGTTAAGCTTGAACGACGAACCAGTACGCAGCGGTGCACAGCTTTCTCTGATCGCACAGCATGAGCTGGGTACAGCGCTGGGGCCGCTTGATTTGTTACTGATATGCGCGCCCACGCCGCTTCCCTATACGTTGCCAGCAAAGCTCAATGAGTGGTTGCGCGGCCACCAGGGGCGCGGTGTGGCGCTTGGCGGTTTGGCCGGGGGGACGGAAGTGTTGGCTCGCTGTGGGTTGTTGGAAGGCTATCGTGCCACGCTGCCATGGCAGCGCTTTGAGGCGTTTGCGCAAGCCTACCCGCAAGTTACCCTTTCCCAGCAGTTGTTTGAAATTGACCGCGACCGACTTACCTGCGCCGGTGGTACGGCGGCGATGGATCTGATGCTGACGCTGATAGGTCAGCACCACGGCGCACGCTTGGCAGAGCAGGTCTCGGAACAGTTCGTGTGTGATCGCATTCGGCTGGCGGACGAGCGTCAGCATGTGCCGCTACGCACCCGACTGGGCCATGCGCCCAAAAGCCTGATAGATGCCGTGACGCTGATGGAAGCCAATATCGAGGAGCCGCTCTCGACCCTTGAGCTGGCCGAGCACCTGGGAATTTCCCGGCGCCAGCTGGAGCGGCTATTCAAGAAGTATCTACAGGCGGTACCAAGCCGGTACTATCTCGATTTACGCCTGCAGGAAGCGCGCAAACAACTGCGAGAGAGTGACCGGCCGGTAGGCGATATCGCTTTCGCTACCGGTTTTTCCTCCGGCGCGCATTTTTCCACCGCCTACCGAAATCATTTTGGCATGACACCAAGAGAAGAGCGCCTAAATTAGAAAGGTATGATTAGAAAGATAAGATTATAAGGCTCAGGTTAACGTATCGACAATGCCGCCTTCCACGCGCAGCGCCGCGCCCGTGGTGGCGCTCGCTTGGGTCGATGCGGCATAGACGCTCATGCTGGCCACTTCCTCAGGTGTTGCTAAGCGCTGGATGATGGAAGAAGGGCGGTTCTCTTTGACAAAACGCGCTTCCATCTCCTGCTGAGAAATGCCTTCTTTCTCTGCCATTTCACCAATCATCGTGAGCACGCCTTCAGAGCGCGTTGGCCCAGGCAAGATAGCGTTGACGGTTACCTGCGTGCCGCTGAGCACTTTGGCCAGCCCGCGCGAAACCGATAAAAGCGCCGATTTGGTCATGCCGTAATGCACCATCTCTGTGGGGATGTTGATGCCCGATTCACTGGAGATAAACTGGATGCGGCCCCAGTCGCGGTCGCGCATGCCCTGGGCATAGTGGCGCGAAAGGCGCACCGCACTCATGATATTAATATCGAAAAATTGCTGCCAAGTGGCGTCATCAACCTCGAAGAAATCTTGCGGGCCAAAAATACCCACATTATTGATAAGGATATCTGCGCTGGGTTGCTGCTGGATCAATGTTTGGCAGCCTTCAGCGGTGCCGAGATCGGCGGCCACGCCTTCTACCTGAGCATTTGGGGCATCCTGTTTAATGCTGGCTATTGCCTCATCCACCCGTGCCTGCGAACGGCCTGTGACGACAACCTTAGCGCCAGCGTTGGCAAGCCCTTGGGCAATCGCAAAACCGATACCCGCCGTCGAGCCGGTAATGATGGCGTGCTTACCGCTTAGATCAATTTTCATAGGGTGTACTCCTCTCTTCCTGAGTGTCAGTACGTCGCGATAGCTATCTATTCAAGACGCTCTATACGAGACGCTCGATCCAGCTATGACGTTATCGCTTGCCAATAAGTATGGGGGGCTTATAGCGTACTTCAAGGCGTTAACGCGGCTGAGCAGGCGCCGCTATTCATAATTTGCCGTCCCATTACTGAAAGCGGTTAACCACGTTGGCCGCTTATACTGTTTTCATTCCTTTCCTCCAGCGGAGATAGCGTCCCATGAGCCATACCCCGAGCCGTCAAGATTACGACCACTACATGACGCCGAACTACTCACCGCAGCAGGTTATTCCCGTGCGCGGCGAAGGTAGCCGCTTGTGGGATCAGCAGGGGCGGGAATATATCGATTTCGCCGGTGGCATCGCTGTCAACTCACTGGGCCACTGTCACCCGGTGCTCGTTAATGCGCTAAAAGAGCAGGGCGAAAAGCTGTGGCATCTCTCTAATGTATTTACCAACGAGCCCGCGTTGAACCTGGCCAAAACGCTGGTCGAACGCACCTTCGCTGACAAAGTGTTTTTATGCTCTTCCGGTGGTGAAGCCAATGAAGCCGCGCTGAAGTTGGCACGCCGCTGGGCGGTTGATAACCACGGTGAACAGAAAGATAAGATCATCTCGTTTTATCAATCCTTTCACGGCCGCACCTTTTTCACCGTGAGTGTCGGTGGTCAGCCTAAATACTCTCAGGGTTTCGGCCCGGTGCCGGGCGGCATTCATCACGCCAACTACAACGACCTGGAAAGCGTTCGTGCACTAATGGGCGACGACACCTGCGCGATCATGGTTGAGCCCATGCAGGGCGAGGGCGGCATCGTGCCCGCAACACAAGCATTTCTCCAGGGCCTGCGCGATCTGTGTGACGAACATAACGCGCTGTTGATTTTTGACGAGGTGCAAACTGGCGTGGGTCGCAGCGGTGAACTCTACGCTTACAAGAACTACGGCATTACGCCGGATATCCTGACCAGCGCCAAGTCGCTGGGCGGCGGTTTCCCCATTGGCGCCATGCTGGCCACCGATGACGTCGCCAAGTCACTGGTCATTGGCACTCACGGCTCTACCTACGGCGGTAACGCGTTGGCGTCTGCCGTGGCACTGGCAGCCGTCGAGTTCATCGACACCCCAGACGTGCTGGAAGGGGTGAAAAAGCGCCACGACCTGTTCCGCGAGCACCTGGAAACCATCAACCGCAAGCACGGCGTGTTTAAAGAAATTCGTGGTATGGGACTGTTAATAGGTGCCCAGATGTCGGATGCCTATGAAGGCCGCGCCAAGGACATTCTGCCGCTGGCTATCGAAGAGGGCTTGATGGCCCTGATTGCAGGACCCAATGTACTGCGCATGGCACCTTCGCTGGTGATTCCCGAAGCGGATATCGCCGAGGGCATGGCTCGGCTAGAGCGTGCCATTGAGCGGCTAGTTGCCTCAGCATGAGTGAGCAGCCTACTGGGTTAACAGAGGGGGCGTCGAAGATGCTGGTAGTGCGACCCGTTAAAGCGTCGGATCTCCCGGCGCTCGAACAGTTGGCTGAGCATGCAGTGCCCAGGTTGACCAACTTGCCTGCCAATCGCGAGCGGCTTCAGGAGCGCATCGCGCGCTCCCAGGAGGCTTTCAATGGCGAGGTCGAGTTTCCAGAAAACGAGCACTATACCTTTGTGCTCGCTGACGATAGTCGTGAGGAAGTGTTGGGAACGGCCACTATCCGTGCCCAGGCAGGTGCCAATGAGGCTTACTACACCTATCGTCAGGAAACGCTGATTCACGCCTCGCAGCAGTTGAATGTGCGTCGTGAAGTTCAGACACTGGCACTTTCCCACGAAGTCTCCGATGCCACCCTGCTGTGCGCTTTTTCGCTGAATCCCCGCTATAAGGGCACCAGTGCCGAGAATCTGCTGCGTCGGGCGCGGTTGATGTTTATTGCCCAGTATCCTGAGCGCTTTTCGCGCATCCTGGCAGTCGCGTTCCCCGGCTACCTGGATACTCGCGGTGAATCGCCGTTTTGGGAAAGCGTCGGCAGGCACTTCTTTGCCCGCAGCTTCCAGGACATCAACCACATTGCAGGCGTACGCTCGAAAAGCTTTATCGCCGAAGTGATGCCCCAATTCCCGCTCTACCTGCCGCTCTTGACGCCCCAGGCGAGGGCCGCGATTGGGCGTGAACACCCCGCCCATGAAGAGGCCCTGGAAGAGATGCTGGCGGAAGGCTTTGTGCGTTCTCGCCATGTGGATATTTTCGACGCCGGGCCGATTGTTAAAGCCGAGCGTGACCGGCTGGAAACCTTTCGCCGCGCCGCCTGGCACCCGGTGCGCATTCGACCTGAACACGCCTTGCCCGACGCCGAACCGGCGATGATTGCCAACCAGAAGCTGGTGGATTTCCGCTGTATCGTTGCGCGTTATGCGTTGTCGCCCACGGGCCAGTTGATGCTCTCGTCGGAGCACGCCGAGCGGCTAGGCGTTTCGGAAGGGCGCGCCGTGCTGGCCGCACCGCTTACCTTACCCGCCGCGGTGGACGCGCTCGATGAAGGAGAAATGTAATGCGCATTCGACCCATTGCCCGCAATGACCTGGATGGGCTGCAGGCGCTTGCGCAGCAGGCCGGGGTAGGGTTTACCTCGCTGCCGGATAACCGCGAGTTTCTGGCCGGCAAGATAGAAGCCGCCGCCAGTGCCTTTGAAGAGCGCACTCCGGTGGATGACCGGCTCTACTTTTTTGTTCTTGAAGATGAAGAGAGCGGCGAACTTGCTGGCTGTTGTGCCATTGAAGGCCAGGTAGGGCGCGAAGTGCCGTTTTATAACTATCGGCTGGGTACTTTGGCGCACTCCTCCATTCAATTGGATCTTCACCGCACCATCGACACGCTGTTTTTAAGCTCCGACCACACCGGCGATGCCGAGGTGTGCTCGCTGTTCCTGCGCCCAGAGTATCGTGGTGAAGCAAATCGCCACTTACGCAACGGCGCGCTGCTTTCCAAAGCGCGCTGGTTGTTTATCGCCCAGTTTCGTGACCGATTCCCCAATAAAGTGTTGGCGGAAATGCGAGGTGTGTTCGATGAGAACAACACCAGCCCTTTCTGGGAGAGCCTGGGCAAACACTTCTTCCCCATGGATTTCAGCGAAGCGGACCGACTCACCGGCTTGGGGCAGAAGAGCTTTATCGGTGAGCTGATGCCCAAGTTTCCGATCTACACCACCTTTATGGCCGAAGAGGCGCGCGCCTGCATTGGCCAAGTGCATCGCCATACCCGCCCAGCACTGGAAATGTTGAAGAAAGAGGGGCTGCGCTGGGAAGGCTATATCGACATTTTCGACGGCGGCCCCACCGTGGAAGCCTACATTGATGATGTGCGCGCTATCCGTAATTCACGGCTTTGCCAGGTGGAAGTGTCTGCTGCTGCCCGTGAAGAGAGCATCAGCCGCTGGCTGGCGGCTACCACCCAGATGCTGAACTTTACCGCCAGTTGGGTAGGCCGTGCGCCTTCTGAAGACAACACCATCGTGCTTAGCGATCAGGAAGCGAGCCGCTTGGGTGTCACTACCGGTGATTACCTGCGGCTACTCGAAACCTAGGCAACGTTCACAGGAGAATTTTATGCACGCTCAACAACAGCAACTGATCAATGGCGCTTGGCTGGCAGGCGACGCCGCGTCGTTGAGCAAGCACGATCCTGTTTCCGGGCAACGGCTCTGGGAGGCCGCCACGGCCAGCGAGGATCAAGTCGCGACCGCTGTGAAAGCCGCCCGCAGCGCCTTTCCTGGGTGGGCGCGTACCCCCTTTGCCGAGCGCCAGGCCCTTGTCGAGCGTTTTGCCGAGGTGCTGAAATCCCGTGGGGAAGCGCTGGCGGTGGCAATTGCCTCTGAAACCGGCAAGCCCCTCTGGGAAGCGCGCACTGAAGCGGGGGCGATGGTGGGCAAGGTGGCGCTATCGGTCAAGGCGTATAACGAAAGAACCGGTGAGCGGGAAAAAGTCGTTGGCAATGCAAAAGCCGTATTGCGCCATCGCCCCCACGGCGCGATGGCAGTATTCGGCCCCTATAACTTCCCAGGCCACCTGCCCAACGGCCATATGTTGCCCGCGCTATTGGCGGGCAACACTGTGGTCTTCAAACCCAGCGACCAGACCCCGCTGACCGCCGACTTAACCCTGCAGTGCTGGTTGGAAGCCGGGCTACCTGCCGGGGTAATCAATCTGGTGCAGGGCGGCGTTGCCGTGGGCCAGGCGCTGGCAGGTAACCCCGATATCGATGGCCTGCTGTTTACCGGCAGCGCCAAGGTGGGCGGCATGCTGCACCAGCAGTTTGCTGGGCAAATGGATAAAGTGCTGGCGCTCGAGCTGGGTGGCAATAACCCGCTGGCAGTGAAGGATATTGATGACGAGCGGGCGGCGGTGCTTACCATTCTACAATCGGCGTTTTTATCTGGCGGCCAACGCTGCACCTGCGCTCGCCGCTTGATGGTGCCGGAAGGCGCCGTGGGCGACCGATTGATTGATGCACTTTCCGAGGCGATCGCTAAGCTGCACGTGGCGGGCCAGTTCGAAGAGAACCCTGCGCCATTCTATGGCGGTTTGGTGAGCGTGGCCGCCGCAGATGGTCTGCTCAAGGCGCAAGAGGAACTGGAGTCCATGGGGGGCACGGTGATCAATCGCATGCAGCGCCTGCAAGACAACACCAGCCTGCTAAGCCCCGCGCTAATTGATGTGACGGGCCTGGACGTTCCCGACGAGGAGCACTTTGGGCCGCTGCTGAAAATCCATCGCTATCGCGATTGGGATGAAGCGCTCTCGCTTGCCAACAACACCCGCTACGGACTCTCCGCCGGGTTGATTGGCGGCGATCAGCCCGATTGGGACGACTTCCTGCTGCGCATTCGCGCCGGCATCGTCAACTGGAACCGCCAGACCACCGGCGCTTCCGGTGATGCGCCCTTCGGCGGCGTAGGTGACAGCGGCAACCACCGCCCCAGCGCTTATTACGCGGCAGACTACTGCGCTTATCCGGTTGCTTCCATGGAAGCCGACACCCTGGAGATGCCTGAAACCTTGCCACCAGGAGTGAGTCTATGAACGGCAGTGCCTTCAGTCGTATCAGGGAAGTCAATTTCGACGGTTTGGTCGGCCCTACCCATAATTACTCGGGGCTGGCCGTCGGTAACGTCGCTTCGATGAGCCACGGTGGCCTGCTCTCCAATCCCAAGGAGGGCGCGCTACAGGGGCTGGCCAAGATGAAGTCACTGATGGACGCAGGCTACGCCCAGGGCGTGCTGCCACCTCAACAGCGCCCCGATATTGGCGCCCTGCGCGATTTAGGTTTTAGTGGTAGCAATAGCAACGTGCTGGCTCGCGCCGCTGTCGAGGCACCGCAGCTACTGCGGGCGGTATGTTCGGCGTCCAGCATGTGGACCGCTAATGCAGGCACGATTACCCCCAGCGTCGACGCACCGGATGGCCGGGTGCACTTCACGCCAGCCAATCTGCAGTCGAGCTTTCATCGCTACCTGGAGCCGCAAACCACCGGGAGGGTACTACAAGCTATTTTCCACGATGAGCAATATTTTGCTCACCACCCGGTTCTGCCCGCTACCCCAGCCTTTTCCGATGAAGGGGCGGCCAATCACACCCGCCTTTGCGGCGAATACGGTGAGCCAGGCGTTCACCTGTTTGTCTATGGCCGCCAAGCGTTTGGTGAGGTGCGTAGCGGCGAGCGTGAACCCCAGCGCTATCCCGCCCGGCAAACCCTGGAAGCCAGTCAGGCGGTAGCCCGCCAACACGGGCTTACCGAAGCGCAAACCGTCTTCGCACAACAGCATCCGGATGCCATTGATGCTGGCGTGTTCCATAACGATGTCATTGCCGTGGGCAACGGCCCTGTGCTGCTTTACCACGCAATGGCCTTTCTGGATGAAGAGGGCACACTCGATGAATTGCGTGCCAAAATGAACACGCCGCTGATTCCCGTGCGCGTGCCGGTTGAGGCGGTGAGTATGGAAGACGCGGTCGCCTCGTATCTCTTCAACTCCCAACTGCTCTCCAACCCAGACGGGACCATGACGCTGGTGGTACCCGGCGAATGTCAGGAGCGGGAAGCGGTCTGGCGGACGATCCAGGATCTCATCCTAGCGGGCAATAATCCCATCGGCGAAGTAATCGTCAAAGACGTCAAGCAGAGCATGCGCAACGGTGGCGGCCCCGCTTGCCTGCGTTTGCGCGTGGTGCTAACGGAAGCCGAACGTGCCGCGCTCTCTGGCCGCGTGCTGCTCAACGATGTACTTTATGACGACCTTACTGCCTGGGTGAATCGCCACTACCGCGACCGCCTAGCCCCAGACGATCTCGCCGACCCGCAGCTGGCCGAGGAGTCGCTTGTGGCACTGGATGAACTCACCCAGTTGCTTAAGATCGGGCCTGTTTACCCATTTCAGTTGGGGTAGGGTAATATTAGCGTGTTCTAAACGGCAAGGCTTAGCCTTGCCGTTTTGTATTCACATATAGGAATGCAATATTGATAGTGTCTATGTGATGCAAGACTAGACCTAAAGCAGCACTAGGAATCGAGATATGACGCCTATTATTCAGCCGACTAACGACAAGGCGTTCGCGGAAGAATTAATTCGCCAAAATATGTCCGGCTACTACACACAGCTGAATATGCGCTGGGATACCGATCTATTTGATAGACAGTGGGACGAGTTGGACAGCTACGCGTTAGTCATCAACGCTTCACGCGTGGGGCTGCTATGCATCAATCACGATGAAGATGCCTATTATATTCGGGAGCTGCAAATTGCCCCTCCGTGGCAGCGCCAAGGCTTGGGGACAGCGGCTATCCGCTTCACGGCTGAAACTGCCCAGCAAGCGGGCATTCGCCTACTTCGGCTGCGCGTGTTTTGTATCAACCCAGCCATCGCTTTGTACGAGCGCATGGGGTTTAGGATATTGAAAACCGCAGAGGGAATGCACGCCATGGAGCGTCGCATTCTGTAGCAGTAAGCAGGCTCGTATAACAGTTCTTTTCCCCCTCTCCGTGGCGACTTGCCATGTTTATCTCCCTACCGTTTAGGCTGCTCTATCAGGCATCTGCTTCGCTTTACCAATGTTCAGCAGGGCAATACCGGCACCAATCAGTAGGATGCCAGGCAGCAAGCCCTCAGGGGCGGTTTCTCCCTGTAACAAGATGGCGACCGGCACACCCACCACGGCGCCGACAGAGCCTAATAGGCTCAGAAACACCGGGCCGCCGCTTTTCTGTAGCAGGAAGAGCAGTAAAAACTGTCCAGCGAAAACCACCGCCTGGACGGCAATCAGGAACATCGGCAGAGAGCGATCCATGGGGACGTGAAGTGAGAAGCCTGGCAGTAGGCCCACCCCTAGTAAAAGGAGGGAGGCGGCTATCAGCATCCCCGGCGCCAGCGCATCACTGGATACCCCCACTGGCCAGCGAAGGGTTCGGTAGAGGTTGCCTATTGCTAGCAGAACAGGGCCAATCAAGGCGAGAAAAATCCAGAGGTAGTTAGCATCAGGGGCGGAAAGCTTATGAAAAGCCAGCGTGAAGGCGCCCGCAAGGGCTGACATAACCCCAGCCGCCCGCAAGAGCTGAAAGCGCTCCATTTTTAACGTTAAAGCACCGATGTAGGTGAGCAGCGGTGGCAGCGTGATGATCAATGCCACAAACCCGGCGCCGACATGAGGAATCGCCGAGAAGAATAGCAGATTGGCGCCCGCCACGCCCAGCAGTGCGGAGACAGCATAATACTCAACAGTGCGAAGAGTGACGGGTGGAAGATGGCGGCGGTAGGCGGCGAGCGCCAACAGAATAATGGCCGCTCCCAAAATGGACCAAAATAGAAAGGCGAGCGCAGATAGCTGCATTTCACCCGCGAGCTTTGCCAAATTAGTCGATAGGCCCAGCAAGGCGCCACCGGCGAGCAGATACAGCAGCGGGGCAAGCCAGGCTCTTTTTGAGGAGTGTCGCTTGGGTGTGTTGGGTAACGTCATTAGCAGCCTTCAAAGATTATATCTTGATATCAAGGTATGTGTGATTAACCTTGACGTCAAGCTAATTAGGCGCAAAATACGCTTATGGATCATGTAGACCACATACTCAAACAGTGGCGGCAGGAGCGGCCCGACCTCGACGTAGACCCGATGGGTACCATCGGGCGAGTCAAACGGCTTAACCACGCTTTAATGCGCGCAATGGAAAAGACTTGGGCGAAATATGGTCTGACGGATGCCAGCTTTGACGTACTGGCAACGCTGCGCCGAGAGGGAGCGCCCTATGCGCTATCTCCGAGCGATCTGATGGCATCCACCATGGTGACGTCTGGCACCATGACGCACCGCATCAATCTGCTGGAAAAGGCAGGGTTGATCGAACGAGTCAAAAACCCAGAGGACGGGCGTGGTTTTCTAATCTCTCTTTCCCAGCGCGGGTTTGATTTGATCGACGAAGCGGTGGCTGCGCATGTGGAGACACAGGCGCAGCTGGTGAGCGGGTTGACTGACGAACAACGTCAGCAACTGGATGCGTTGCTGAGGCAATTCCTGGCGGGGGTTGAGCAGGAGTGATCTTTCTCGTACCGATAAGCCAGCCAATATTTAATCCACGTATTAAATTAAAAGGAGTCGAGTAGCGAAGGGGCCTGTTTGGAGCTATTCAGTTTGGAATCTCTGCGGCTGTTCCAGCCACCAAGACTCCTCCACGCTCAGGTACTTCAACTGTTAACAGGCTTAAACGTCCCATATCTTCCCCCTGTTTAATCAGAAACTGCGCTGGCACATTGATCAACTTCGCATCCCGTAAATAACCACCCAGTGCTGCTGCAGCAGCACCAGTAGCAGGATCTTCCACTACGCCACCTATAGGGAATGGATTGCGTGAATGAAATAGAGCGCTGTGCTCACGAAATACTAGCTGCAGTGTTGTCAGCCCCTCTCTCGACATTAAAGCCTTTAGTTTTTCAAAGTCGTAATCAAGTTGGCTCAATCGGTCTCGGGAACTAACAGCTAATACAAGATGCCATACACCCCCATAGGCGAAGACGGGGGGAATAGCCGGATCCAGTTCATTAGGTGACCATTTAAGTAGCGCCAACACTTCATCGACCAGTTCTGCAGTGACAGGTTTTTGGGTGGGTTCAACCGAGGTCAGTGCCGCCTGAATCTGACCATCCATTGTGTCAACCTTCACCGTTACGCGGCCTACTGCGGCATCTAACTGATAAGTCCCGGTACCGTTTAGTCGGCCTAGCATTACGCCACTGGCAATCGTTGCGTGACCACAGAAGTTGACCTCTGCTAGCGGGCTATAGTAACGAATGGCCCTAATCGTTCCGCTAGCGGGGGCCATAAAAGCGGTTTCCGAGTACCCCACCTCTGCGGCGATACGCTGCATCGTCTTAGTATCTGGTAGCTCATCGCCCATCCAGACGCCAGCAGGGTTGCCCTTGGCTGGATCTGTAGAAAATGCCGCTAGGCGATATAAATGCTCGCTCATGTTGTTCTGCTCCGATGAGGGGATAACTATGAATAGGGACGCTAGCTCTAGCTAAACGTGACTCCAAATATAGACAATAGACCTGCTCAATGTGGCCATGTGAACCGGTAGCTCCATATGAAGATCCGGAGACTATCGTCAGCGCGTCAATCGGCTCGCTGAGCCTGTGCCGGCAACATGGGTCACTGTCTTTGGCCGATTCATTCATCACTGTACTACGTTGGCTTTGACGTACTAGCGCCCCGGAATTCAGGAGAGCGTATTACGCCAAACAACACCGCTGCGATGGAGGTTGGGCTGAGCTCGTGTAGACTCTGCATTCGTCTATAAACCAGATCAGCAAAAGGTCCGACAAGCGCCATGACCTCCTCGAACCACCGTTTTACCGATGCTGAGCGCCGTGGGCTGTACCGCGCCATACATGAGCGGCGCGATGTGCGCTCTCAATTCCTGCCCGACCGGATTCCACCTGAGGTGCTGGCCCGTCTTTTGGAAGCAGCGCATCATGCGCCGTCGGTGGGGTTTATGCAGCCCTGGGATTTCATCGTGATTGAGAGCCGCAGCGTCAGGGACGCGGTGCTGGCGACGTTCGAGGAGGAAAACCAGAAGGCCGCCGAGCGCTTTGAGGGCGAGCGCAAGGAGCATTACCGCAGCCTTAAACTACAAGGCATTCTGGAAAGCCCACTCAATCTCTGTATTACCTGTGATCGAAGCCGGGGCGGCCCCCACGTGTTAGGGCGCAATAGCATTGTGGATACCGACCTTTTCAGCACTTGTTTAGCCGTGCAAAACCTCTGGCTGGCGGCGCGGGCGGAGGGCATTGGCGTGGGCTGGGTGAGTATTCTCGATCAAGAGCAGCTAAGCACTGCGCTGAACCTGCCTGGGCATGTTTATCCGCTGGCGTATCTCTGCCTTGGCTATGTGAGCGATTTCTTAGATCAGCCGGAGCTTGAAGCCAAAGGTTGGCGCGGTCGGCTGCCATTAAGCGAACTGGTGCATGGCGATCAGTGGGGGCAGCCGCTAGCTGCTCTTAATAAAGTTGCGGTTAAATAAAGGAGAGTACTCGTGCGACGTTTGATCGTTCTGCCCACTTCTCGTGCGGGGTGGGGATTATTAATAGCTTTTGTAGCGCTGGTGATGGCGGGTACCTGGCCAGTGATTGGCCTGGTGAACCGGGCAACGCTGGTGTTGGGGCTTCCGTTGATGGTGGTCTGGAGTTATCTGGTTATTTTTGCCTGCGTGGTGGTCATGCTGATCGGCAATCGCATTGTGGAGCGAGACGACCATGAATAGCCCATGGCCACTACTGATAACCTTGGTCTATGTTGCCATTGCGATGTTGATTGGCCTACGCGCCAGGGCAGGACGTTCCATGAATAGCCTGGAAGAGTGGGGCGTGGCAGGGCGCAGCATGGGGCCGGTGACGCTTTACCTGCTGATCGCCGCCGGTAGCGTGAGCGCTTACACCTTTATGGGAGCACCCGGTTGGGCTTATTCCAAAGGCATCGCGGTATTTTATGTAGCGATTTACCTTGCCTATCTCGCGTTGGTCGCCTGGTACTTCGGCCCTAAGGTATGGCAATTCGGCGAACAGTTTGGTCATGTAACCCAAGCAAGCGCTATATCTGACCGTTACCAGAGCCCCGCGCTGGGGGCGCTGGCCGCGCTCGTGATGGCGATTGGCTCCATTGCGTATGCTGTTCTGCAAACCATTGGCTCAGCGTATATTTTGTTTGTGATGAGCGGCGGCTTGATACCGATTTGGCTGGGCGTCGTGCTGGTGTTGGCCTGTATTGCGGTGTATCTCTACGCCAGCGGACAGCGTGCGATTGGTCGCACCAACGCGTTTCAAGGTGTGTTAATGCTGATTGTCGCCTGGGCGGTTGGCCTTTGGGCCGTGCACAGTGCGACCGGTGGGCTGAGTTTTGCGGGCGTATTTGAACGCGTTCAAGCCGAGCATAGCGAGTTTCTCACTCTGCCAGGCGCCGGTGGGGATATGAGCTTTAGCTTTTGGACAACCTCGATTATCGTCTCGATGTTCTCGTTTATGCCGCCAGTATGGACGCAGTGGATGAGTGCTTCTTCCGCGCGCACCATACGTCGCAGCGCGACGTGGTTGCCTACTTATTATGTTGTCATCCTGCCCATGGTCGTGGTGGGCTTCATCGGTATTTTCACCCTGCCGGAGCTGTCGCGGGCGGATACCGTAGTACTGGAATACGCCATGCAGCACTTGCCTGTCGTACTGGTCGGCCTGCTGGGGGCGGGCACTCTGGCGGCCTCTATGTCCTCGAGTGAACCCTTTATTCACTCTGTATCACTGTCATTTAGCAAAGATGTGCTTCAGCCCGTGTTGAAGCTATCCGACGCTGTCACTGGCAAGTTGGCACGGCTGTTAATTCTGCCCATCATGTTCCTGGTGATAGCGCCACTGGCGATTGCCGAGCCCGGTAGCTTGGTGATGATTCTGCTGGTGGGGCTGGGCTTTGCTTCTCAGGTTTTGCCTGCGTTTATCGGCATGTTCTTCTGGCCGCGAGCTTCTCGCTTGGGCGTGATGGCCGGTATCGTGGTGGGGTTTTTGATTACCACGGCATTGACTACCCTTTGGCCCCACCCAATGGGTATTCATGCGGGGTTTTGGGGACTGATGCTCAATCTGCCTATATTTATTGCTATTTCATTAATGACACCCGCTACCAACGCAGAAGTAGTTGAGCGCTTCTTTCGCATTGCTGCTCCCCGTGGGTTGACGCGCATAGGGCAATAGGCAGTCGTTGGCGACTGACTTAATTTGTTCATCTTTCTCAACTACATTTGTAGCAATGCGCTTTTATGCAACGACACTTGCACCGACAAAGGCAACGCGATGAGTCATGCACTGACTGGACACAACCGCCCTCAGCAGGTGATTGAGGCAATCCACCTGGCCAATAAAAGCTTGGCAACGGCCACGCGGCAAGCCAAGTACGCCAAAATGGCTGCATCGCCTTACCGGTTTTACCGGGGGAGCAATCATCTTTTCTGGCAAGACGTTTGGCACGATTGGCGCTTTGCGCTGTTTGGCGGCTGGCCGGAAACCCAAACGTGGCTGCAAGGCGATGCTCACGTCTATAACTTTGGCGCTTACGGTCATCACGATGATCAGGTGCGTTATGGCATGGATGACTTCGACGATGCGTTGATTGGCGATTACCAATACGACGTGTGGCGACTAGCTATTAGCGTGGTACTGGATGGTCGCGAGAATGCGGAGCTGGATACCAAGGCGATTAATAAAGCGCTTAAAAAGCTAATAGAAGGCTATTACCAAACGCTGGCGGATCACGTCGATGATAAACTCATTCACGCCGTGACGCTCGACACCGCCAAAGGCCCGCTGAAGCCGTTCATGAATAAGGTGGCGGATAAGCAAAGCCGTGCGCGGATGCTCGAAAAGTGGTCGACAGTTGATGACCAGAAAGGCCGTCAATTCGCCGAACGGCCCGGTAAGCTCGCCAATTTACCGGCGGATGTCGCTAGCCAGCTACGCCGTCTGATTGAGCAGGATTATCAGCAAACGCTGCAACATTCCATCAAGGAGAGTGACCCTCACCATTTTCGCGTGAAGGATACGGCCCGCCGTCTGGATGCGGGTACCGGTTCGCTGGGCGTTGAGCGTTACTACGTATTGATTGAGGGAGGTGTTGAGCACGAGCACGACGATATTATTCTGGATATCAAAGAGCAGGTGCCGCCAGAAGCATTTCGCCTGATGGACAAGCCGCAGCAGCAGGCGTGGCGGAAGCTGTTTCCCAATGAAGGTATCCGCCATGCCGCGGCATTTCATGCCATTGCTGAGCACCCGGATGCCTATTTGGGTTGGTTGACCATGAATGACAAGGTGTTTTCGGTTCGTGAACGGTCGCCTTTCAAGAAAGATATCCCTACGCATAAACTCTCGGGTGGGAAGTCATACCGCAAGCTGGCGAAGCAGTGGGGAGAAATTCTCGCACGTGAGCATTTGCGAGGTGCCCAGGCGCTGAATCAGGGCGACGCGACACGCTTTGCCAAAGCCGTTTGCCAACGCCTGAAAGGAAGGGAAACTCAGTTTGTCGAGGTCGTTTCGACACTGGCAGTCGCTTACGCCGACTGTACTGAGCAAGATTACGCCGTGTTTATTGATCAGTTTCTGGCGACCGATTCACCCTAGCCGATAGACCGCTGGCAACACTCGCTGGGGTCAGCATGAACTGTTGAGCGTGATGCGATTCAGCCCATACTACGCAGCGGTTACGGCCGCTGTGCTTGGCTTGGTAAAGCGCTTCGTCCGCGAGTCGCAGCAGTTTCTGCGGCTCGTGTGTGTGAACTGGGTAAGTGGCTACCCCGCAAGAAAGCGTGATACGCCCCAGCGGTTCCCCCTGATAGATCAACGCCTGATGCGAAATCGCGCTAAGCAGGGCATTGGCGTGCCCTGCGGCTTGCTCAACGGTTGTGGCTGGCAACAGCGCCACAAACTCTTCGCCCCCGAATCGGCAGGTTACGCCCAGCCCCTGGAAGTGTTGCCGGAGTCGCGATGCGATATCTACCAGTACGCTGTCACCAGCATCGTGGCCAAAATGGTCGTTAATCTTTTTAAAATGATCTACGTCCAGCATCAGCAGTGATAAATGGCTACTGTTTTGTTGGGCGCGACAACATTCATGATCGAACACAGTATTGAAATGGCGACGATTATGAAGACCCGTGAGGGGATCCTCAAAGGAGAGGCCTTCCAGTTCATGCACTAGGCGATCCAGTTCTGCTGTACGAGCGGCCACTTTTAGCTCAAGCGTTTCGTTTGATATCGCTAGCTCCTGCTGAGTACGGCGATAGTGCCATAGAAAAATGGCGGCATTAGCCAGTGAAAAGGCGAGTGTGCCATAACTTAGCGGAATAGGGCGCCATGGAATAATACCGTGTGCTACCAGCATATCGGTTACCAGCAGAGGCGCGAAAACAGTGAAGCTTACTACCAGTAAGCGCTGCTCAAGGCTCAGTCTGGGGAATCGGAACAGTGCTAGCATTAACATGACCGGAAGCGTCACTGCCAGTAACGCATCGAATAGCGGAAACGTCATGGACAGGCTAATGATGCCGACCTGAACCAAGCCAATGGCACCTATTAGATAAGCAAGATGAAGACGCCAAAGAATATTTAGCCAGCGTTTGGCCGACCCTTCGAGCCAATGGCTAAGGAGTAACCCCAGCGCAACAGGCAGCATATAGTAGCTCCCCGCCCGCAGGGTATCCCAGGCAAGGGCGTTGCTGGCGATCAGCTGTCGAGCTGGAGCTTCCGCAATCAACATGAGTCCCGAGGCGTAGGCAAAAAGGGCGATAGCGCCAAACCCCCTTCGTTCCGGGCCAATCAGCGCGAAAATGGTGGCTAGAATCGCCAGTACCAGAACCAGTGCACTTACGCCCAGATCCTGAGCCGAATTATGAATAACGTGCTTGAGCACATCTATGCGCTCCATCACCTGGACTTCGCCCCATAGCCCGATGTTGGTGTAATAAGAAAACACGCGCAGGTAAAGAGATTTGCCCGCCGCGTCTCCAGGCAGGTCGAGCATATGCCATGGCCAACCCGCAAACTGCCCCCGCCCTTGGGTATCGAATTCGCCATATTGATAAATCAGCCTATCATCCAGGTAGGCTTGAGCGACTAGGTCAATGCTGGTGATATAGAGCACTGGATCATTCCAATCGCCCTCAGGCAACACGACACGAAACCAGACGTTTTGTTGGCCCTCCCGGCCGGGCGGGTCGGCAGGAAAAGCAATCGCGTTCCAGTCTGGCGATTCGTCCTGCAGCCACTGGGGAGCGCCTTGGGCATTGAGTGGTGAATCGCCCCAGCGATACTCCCACTGATTAAGTGGTTGGGGCGACGTGCTAGCTTGAAGCGAGCAAGAGATTAACATCAGGATGGTAAAGGCCATCATGAGCAGAGTGTCACGGCATTGAGGGTAACCACGAAGCAACATGGTAAATATCCTGATTTACAGCAAGATCGCCTACTACGATGTTTGCATCAACCGATGACACACTGATGGCTTATGCAGCATGGTGCACAACTTTCTGAGCGGTGATAGCTAGTTTAGCGAAAAAATTAGCCTAGGTGATGATGGTTAATTCAACGCTTGAGTACCGGTTATTTAGTCACCTTGGACACAAAAAAACCGGATCCCTCTGAATCCGGTTCACTCCTTATCTGTACGCTGTCATAGGGCTATTAGTGGCCGCTGACCGCACCGCCAACGATTCCACTACGAAAATCGCTATCACCATCGCTACGGTTTTTAAGATGATTGGCCACCGTATCTTCCGGTGATCCTGCCATCTCGCGAAACATGCCCATTGAGCCTAACAAAGCCGAGGATTCATAAGGCACGAAAACCCGTTCGCCATCTTTCGCCATATTGGGTAATACTTTGATGTAGCTCTGGCCGAGCAGATAACCCACCACCGTGCGCTTGTTCTCTTCACTATCGCCGATGGCGCTTAGCACCAGCTTGATAGACTCCTGCTCACCTTGGGCGCGCAGGATGGCGGACTCTTTATCGCCTTGCGCGTTAAGAATCGAAGACTCTCGCTGGCCCTGGGCCATGGCAATCGCCGCTGATTTTTCACCCTCTGCTTCAGTGACGGTGGCTCGGCGCTTACGCTCGGCGGCCATTTGGAGGCGCATCGCGGTTTCCACCTCTTCCGGCATAGCGATATCCTGCACCTCGACACGGGAGATTTTGACTCCCCATTTGGAAGCAGGCTCTTCCATCGCCGCCTGGATCTCATTATTCACTTCCGCACGGGACTCAAACAGCTTATCCAGCTCCATTTTACCGACCACAGAGCGCAGCGTGGTTTTCGCCAATACTTCCACCGCTTGGCTCATATTCACCACTTCGTATACGGCCCGCTTTGGATCAATGATTTGGTAGTAGAGCGCGCCGTTAATGCGCACCGTGACGTTGTCGGTGGTGACGACCGGCTGGCCTGGGAAATCCATGACCGTTTCGCGGCGATCAATTCGGGTTTCGTCGGTAGTAATAGCGGTGTACTCCTCGCCCATTTTGCGATAGCGCAGCATGGTGATTGCGCGGGGCTGCTCGATAAACGGAATGATGATGTTAATACCGCTTTCTAACACGCGGTGGAACGAACCGAGGCGCTCAACCACCATCACTTCCGATTGGCGAATAATGATCAAACCTTTTGAGATGATCACGACGGCGATCAAAACAATAATCAGGCTTATTATTAAACCGGGGCTAATGGGTAAATCCATCGTTAGGGCTCCTTGCGTGGGGAATTATCTTCTTGAGGGTCAATATCGGTGGGCTGATGTAGCTTGACCAGCGCAGTGGTGCCTTCAAAGCGTATAAACACTACCGCCGTCCCGCTGGGTAACTCGGTTTCGCTGCTCTCAAGCACCCTGATGCGATAGAAATCGCCATTCACTTTTATGCCCGTAGCATCATCGAAGTCACGCCGCAGCGTGGTGTAGTGATTGCCTTTCTCGACGCCCGTGCCGGTAGTGCCATAAGCAACGCCCCGAGGGGAGAATCGCGGACGAATGACCATAATGCATAGTGGTAGCAGTACGCCGGTAAAAATAGCCATGCTAAGCAGTTGCCAAGGAAGCGTTAACCCCAGCGCCGTCACGGCTGCCGTGAGCGCTGCGGCAATGCCCAGTGCAAGGAGTACCATCGCGCCAGACGTTAACTCTGCCAAACTTAATAGTAAGGCGAGTACGAGCCAGCTGTAAGCCGGGTTCCAGTCCATAAACGCTCCAACTCCACAGTTAACCTAATGAGGCCAGCGTAACCTAATCACGAGTATTTATCCCAACTGAGTATTGAGCGCCGGAGCCAGTGTTGTAGGGAAGAGTGTTATTCTTGGCGCCTTTATCGATAGCGAGCATTAAGGAGAAGCGCGTGTCAGGCGTGGTTTATTGGCTGGATATGGCGGGTGTCATCGTGTTCGCGCTGTCGGGCGTGATTTTGGCATGCCGGTCACGCATGGACCCGATTGGTATGCTGGTGCTGGCGTCGGTGACCGGGATTGGTGGGGGCACACTGCGTGATCTGGTGTTGGGCGTCAGACCGGTGTTTTGGGTGACAGACCCAACCTATCTCTGGGTCATTTTGGCCACCGTGGGTGTGTCGTTGATGGGGTTACACTATATCCATCGCCTGTCGCGGGGCTTTCTGCCCATCGCCGATGCGTTTGGGCTGGCGCTGTTCACCGTGATTGGTGCCCATAAAGCGCTACTGCTGGGCACGTCTGGCATGGTGGCAGTGTTAATGGGCATGATGACGGGCGTGGCGGGCGGCATGATTCGTGATGTGCTGGCTCAACGAGTGCCCATGGTGCTGCGTGAAGAGGTGTACGCCACAGCAGCCATGGCCGGCGGGGTCGTTTATGTGGCGCTGCATGCACTAGAGGCACCGCTTACGTTGGCGATTGCCGCATCAATCAGCGTCACGCTTGGCCTTCGTTTGGCGGCCATTCATTGGCACTTGGCATTGCCGGTTTTTGCCTGGGTCACGGTGCCCCCCAAAAACCACGATGAGGCGGCGACGCCACTCTCTACGCCGCAAAAAGCCAAAGAGCGGGTGAGGATGATTCGCCGTGAGCGCAAAAAACATTAGGCAACGTTTATGTGTATTACCTGCCATTGGCTTCCCGCCAGCGGTCAAACCAGCGGCGCGGTTGAATAACGTGCAAGGTTGGTTCGCTATCTTCAAGCTCAACGCCTATTCCAACCACTCCAAGGTGCGCATAGAGCGCGCCGTTGGCACTGCGGTCTGCCAGAGCGATGTCCGAAAGCAGTAGCAGCGGGCCACCGGTGAGCGTCAAGTCGCTAAGGCTAATAAGCTCGCCGTTGATCTCTAGTTGCGCCGTGCCCTCGATATCGTGAACATTCAGCAGGCGCCCGAGCCAGTCGCTATCCCTGGCGCGGGCGAGAAATAACCGGGCGAGTAATCCCGTGTCGCGCATCTCCAAACGTAGTTGGCTGGCTAGGCGAACAGGGTCTTCCCACGCTAACTGCGCATCAAACATTGAAAGTTGCACCCACCAACCCGCATCCGATGAGCCGTTTTCATTCTGAAGGTTAACGTTTTCCAGGCGTAGGAAAGAGTCATTAGCAGTAAAGCGGCGTGTATTCAGATCGCCGTCGGTGAGGTGCAAATACAAGTGCACATCGCCCCGTAGGCGCTGATCCAGTAGCGCCAGCTCGGCACCAAAGGCGCGCAGCGTTATTTCTCCTTGGGCGTTCAATCCTTCCAGCAGCCATTCGCTGGCTAGGCTGGCTTGCCCATCAAGCAAGGTGATACCCGCCCCTTCTGGCAGGTAGCGGTTGTAACGAGTGAAGTCGGGCACCTCGGTAATCGGTAGCGCAATACGCGTCGTGAAGTGCTCGGGTTGGGGCGATTCAAGCACTTCGCTAAACTGCTTAGTTTGCGTGGTGAGGGCAAAGTGGCGCCCCTGCACGTGTGGGCTGTCATCGTCTTGGCGCTTTAAGTCAAAGCGGGGAATGCCAAGCGAGAGCTGGGCCTGCTCGGTGCTATCCAACTGGGCGGTGAGTTCGCCGCGTCCGGTGGCGAGATAGTCTAAAAAAGTGACTTCTAACTGGTCGGCGTTGACCCGCAATCGAGTCGGTGCTAACAGGCGGTTATCGCGAAAGGCGCCCTGAGCAAAGAGCTGGCCTTCGCCAGCAATGGCCAAGCCATGGGCGTCAGGCAAAAACGCGTTTAAAAAGCCTAGCCGTTGCACACTACCTTCAAGTGCAAACTGACCACTAGGCACGCTATTGCGGCGCTGAAAACGTCCATCGGTTAACACTAATACGCTCTCTAGGCGCTCGCTAGGTCGGTCGATATCGGCCACTTGCCAGCTCAGCCGGGTGCCGCTGATGTTCAACTCTGAACCATCCATCGCTACTTGCTGGAGTGGCAGGAATAGCTGCATATCACTGGTTAACGTGCCCGCCTGTTCGCCGTGCTGCCAGCGAGTCGTTAGCCCGTTTCCAGCTAAATGCACCTCACCGCTGAGTTGCTCTGACGTCATAGTGAGCTGGCCGTGACTCGTGGCTTGGCCGCTAAGCAACTGCAGAGGTGCAGGGGTGGGTAAAATGGCCGCTAAATAGCTCTGTAACACGCTAACATTGGGCAGGCGAGCCGCTTGCCAGCTGAGCATGGCGGTGGCTTCATCAGGCGCTTTTTGCGGATTAATAGGGCTTGTGGCGATAAGGTTGATGTCAGCGTCGTCAAGTAGCAGGCGCTCTTGGTGATGCAGCGTGGCATCGTTAAAGTTGAGCGTGGCTTCCATTATCTCTTGCGGCGTTAACCGGGCATTGAGTGAACCGCTGCCTTGGGCGATAAAGCCGAGCGTATCGGCTGCCAGTTCCGGTGCTTGAATGTTCAGTTGAGCATCGTATGGGCGCGACTCGCGAATGCTGGCTGAGGCATCCATTTGGCCATGGCCAGAAAGGCGGATGCTCTGTTCGTCAGCATACGCAGTAAGATAACGGTCAAGCATATCCAAACGAATGATATTGCCCTTTAATGCCAGGGTAGCCGCTGTGGGAAGGTCGAGCTGATCCAGGCGTTGATTGGGAATTTGGGTCGCAAGGCGAAGTTCAGGATGCTCTGCATAGGGGCGCTTCTCGGCCAGTTCTACTTCTGCCAGCTCTACATCACTGAGCTGGGTCGAAAAATGCAGTTGGTCGTTCTCAACCGCCAAGCGAACTTGGCCTTTACCGGTGGCTGTTTGACGTGGAGGCGGGTTGTCAGCGATTAGCCAGCGGGGTGAATCATCGGGCGTGCGCAGGCGTTGCTCATCAACGGCTAAGCGCAACACTGGCGCAGCCAGCATTAATTCGCTACCGGGCTGTAACTTACCCGCGGTTAGCTTAAGTTCTCCTGTTAATGCGCCGCGCCCCTCCAGGGTTAGCCAGGGCAGGGCATCTAAATAGGGCATAAAGACATCCCAGGCATCCGCTTGGGCAGCTAGCTGAAGCTGGGCAGAAAGTGCTGACAGCAGGCGGGAGTTAAGTTCGCCACTGGCGACGTTGACAGGGGTTATCGAATCGAGCGTTGCCTCGGCGTTAAGATTGATATTACGAACTAAGGTTGCTTGATCACTCAGGCGAACTAAACGACCATTAGTAATGGCGAGCGAAACAGTAGGAATGGCTAGGGTGTCGCGGCTTAGTGTGGTCTCTGCTACGTGTAGCTGGCCCTCCGCTTCCAGCGCGATATCACCGACGGTCAGGCGGCGAATGCCCTCAGCATCGAGCGCGTTAATATGCAGCTCGCCGCGCAGCAGGGCCAGCAAAGAGAGCGAAAGGGTAGCGCGTTCGGCCTCAATGGAGATCGGCAAGGCTTCATCTTCACGAGCGAGATACAGCCCCTCGACCTCCCAACGCCCGGGGTGTCGGCTGGCGCCTTGCTCCCAGCGGATGTCGATGCCTTCAAATTGGGAAATGCGTTTGGGTAGCCACTGACTATTAAGCAGCCAATAGCTGCCCGCTACCCAGATCAGGATGATAAACAGCACGCCAATCAACACCCTGAAAAGCAAGCGGGGTAGGCGATTTTTACGAGTGTTCGCGTCAGACATAGTGGCTTCCCTGGCAGATTACTCCTGTTGGGGCGTGTTTTATGGCATTATGCGCGGCGTTGGGCAGTGATGGGTTTTCGATTTCAACGCTAGGCAGGCAACAAACGCCATGTTCAAGGATTTTTATACGCAGCGCGGAGAGTATGTGGTGATCTCCGCAGAGCAGGCCAGTCGCTTCGCCAAAGGCGTGGCGGGTGACTACAACCCTATTCATAATCCGGATGCACGCCGCTTTTGCGTGCCCGGCGATCTGCTGTTTGTATTGGTGCTCACAAAGTTTGGGTTGTCGCGGCAAATGGAATTTCGCTTCACCAACATGGTGGGCGCGGATACGCCGCTTAAATTCAGCGAAGCAGACGACGGCACACTGCATGTCTGCGATGAGAGCGGTAAAGGTTACTTGCAGGTGGTGCGCAGGGGTGACATTACCCATGATCCCGCTGTGGTGGAAGCCTTTGCACGCTGTTATGTAGCGTTTTCAGGCAAGAATTTCCCCCACTATCTCAAACCACTCATGGAGCAACATGGGGTTATGTTTAACCCTAAGCGCCCACTGGTGATCTACGATAGCATGGGTTTTTCACTCAAGCGCTTAGATGGCTTTTCACCGGGCTTAACGCTGAATCACTCTTCGTTAGAAGTTAACGGCAAACGTGCCGATGCACGGCTGGAATTCTCGATAGAGTCCGCCGGTGAAGCGGTAGGGGTGGGCTCCAAAAAGCTCGTGGTGAGCGGCCTGTGCGATTATGACGCCGATGAAATGGCCGCTATTGTTGAAGAGTTTTATCGGCTTAAAGCCGCTTACGAATCAGCCTGATGGCTATCAGATATTAATAATTATTAATGTTTTAGCTCGCCAGCGGCATGACATCGACTTCAACTTCAAGATGGTGTTCGCCGCCGCCGTTCATAACCCCTTTGAGCGGCGCGACATCTGCATAATCACGCCCCCAAGCCAGTACGGGATGCTGTTCACCAGCCACTGAGCCATTGGTGGGGTCAAGCGCCAGCCAGCCCCATTCAGGGATCCAGGTCGCCAGCCACGCATGGGAAGCATCCGCGCCGATCAGGCGCGGATGCCCGGGCGGTGGCTGGGTTTCCAGATAACCGCTGACGTAGCGCGCGGCGAGCCCTACCGAACGCAGTGCGCCAATCGCCAGGTGAGCAAAGTCCTGACAAACCCCGCGCCGGTTGGCGAGCACCTCGCTTAACGGTGTCGCCAGCGTAGTAAAGCTGGGGTCGTATTCAAAGGTGCTATAAATCAACTCATTTAGCGCTAGCGCCGCTTCAATAAGTGGCCTGCCCGGGGTGAAGCAGCTGCGGGCAAAGGCCGCTAGCTCGTCGTTACGACGGATAAACGGTGAGTCCAACCGGTAGAGTTGAACGTCAAAGCTGTTGTCCTGGTTAAGTAGCTGGGCAACGTTTTCCCATGCTGGTGAAACAGTTGGCAGGGCGGTGAGCGGTTGAGTATTCAGTGGTGTTACCACGGTGACATCCAGCGTTTGATGAACCTCTTCCATGGCGAAATAGAGCACCCGGTTACCGAATATATCGCAGCGCTCCTTTTGTACCTGCGGCGCAGGGCTAATATGTAATTCCGAAGCGCCACACTGCTGATGGGGCGTTTTGCGTGGAAGCACCCGTGCTTCACTATGGCACAACGTTACCGGAGCGCTGTAGTGGTAGCGGGTGGTATGCCGCAACGTATAGTTCATGCATCGGGCTCCATACTAACTAGCTGGCGAGGTCGTTCCACATGGCTGAAATGGCTCTGGCTAATGGCTTCAGAAAGCGCACTCAGGGGCTCAATCAGGGCGTCCAGCAGTTGTTCTAACGCCTCTTGCGCCTCGGGGGTATCCGCTAAATGGCTCAAACGATCAATATCCGCAAGATGGAGCGCTGCATTCGCCTGAATCAACAGCCTGCGTTCGGCGTTACGGTAGGGGGATGTAGTGCCGGGCAGGCGATCCATCTGACGCTCAATGCGCTTGAGCATATAACCCACCGAGCGAGGGTTAGTCTCGTCGAACAGCAGTAGGTCAAGAATGGCCGCTGGGTGTAGCTCGCTGCGGTAGCGGCGTCGATAAGCGGTAAAGTTATCGGTGGTGGCAAGCACGACTTCCCACAGTGCCAAGCCCGGCGAATGCGGCGCATTAAGGGTAAGTTTGAGTAGCGAGAGCAAGCCCAGCACGCGATCCAGGAAGCGGCCAATATCCATGAACCGCCAGCCATAGTGGTGCGGCATGGTCTCGTTGCAGAGTCCGAAAAACGCAGCCAGCTGGGCCGATAGCCCTTCACAAGCGCGCCGCGCCGCGCTGGCTCCCAAGCTGGGGTTGAAGGTGGCCATGCGTTGGCGCAACTGGTGCACGACCCTCCAGGAGTCGTCGCCTAAATGGTCGCGCACGCTGCGTGCATTACGCATTAATTGCGAGAATAGTGGCTGCAGCGCTTGGGGTTCCACGTCATCGAACTGCGCCAGTAGCGCCGCCCGCTTTTGTTCAAAACCGGTCAGTGGCGCTTGTAAGCGGTGCTCGTCGTCTTTGTTGAGCGTGGTGATATCCAGGGCTAGCAGTAGCTCATCCAGCAACTGGTCGGCGATCGCGTCCTGGTCGTACTCCATCAGCCTTAGCAGTGCTTCACGCAGCAAGCGGGCGCGCGTGTCTAATCGCTCACCGTAGCGGCCTAGCCAAAACAGGCTTTCAGCCACCCGGCTGGGTAGATCCGTCCCATCCCGCGTGGCCACCACCGGGCCGCGGGCCTGGCGCAGCTGGCTGACATGCGGCTGGGGTGAGGCTGCGGTGACCCACACATCTTTGACAATGCTGGTGCTCAGTGAGGGCAAGCCAGGCGCACCGACCCAGGCTAAACCGCCAGGCATCACCTGGTATTCGTCCTCCGTGTTACGGTTGACGGTGGTCGGGGTGCGGGTCACAAAGCAGCGCAGGTTTAACGTAGTGGGCTCCAGCCGCTGCAGGTGACTGTCAAATATCGGTGCGCTGGCCGGTTGCGTAGAGGCATCGGCGTTGGGTAGCAACAGTGTCTCACCCAGTAAGTGTTCGCACAGTGCTGGCAGGTAGTCAGCTAATACTGGGGCTTCTAAAATGCCTACCCCCAGTGCGTTCGATAACGCTACACCGCCTGAACGCATAGCTTGTAACAGCCCCGGCACCCCGAGCTGCGAATCGCCGCGCAGCTCCAGCGGGTCGCAGTAAGCGTCGTCGCAATGGCGTAATATCACATCGACCGGCTGCAAGCCGCCCAGGGTGCGCAGCCAAACCTGCGTATCACGCACCACCAAGTCCTGCCCTTCTACCAACGCGATATTGAGGTAATTAGCCAGATAGGCGTGCTCAAAATAGCGCGGGCTCGCCGGCCCCGGCGTTAATAGAATCAGAGTGGGATTATCGCGGTGCTGATAGGCCATGGCGATGAGCGTTCGGTGATGCAAATCCAGGAAACCCGCCAACCGCTTCAAAGGCGCGTTACGGTACATGCCGGGTAGGGCACGGGCCATCAATATGCGATTTTCAAGCGCAAAGCCCGTACCGGACGGCGCCTGTAGCCGGTCGGACATAACCCGCCATTGCCCTTGGGTGTCCTGAATAATATCCACGCCGTGAAAGCCTATCGGTGCACGGTCGTTGGGTAGCGAACGATGGCAGGGCAGCAAGAGAAGCGGTGATGCAAGCAGTTCCTGAGTCGGCAACAGGCCTAGGTCAAAGAGTGTTTTGGGCCCGTATATGTCGTTATAAAGGGCGGTCAGCAGGCGGCTACGCTGGGTAAGCCCTGCCTCCAGCGCTTGCCACTGCACTTCATCAATCACCCAGGGCAGTGGGTCGAGCCGCCAAGAACGCCCTTGGGTTTCATCGTGCATATTGAAGATGACGCCGTTTTCGGCCAGCAGGCGCTGAATCTCTTCATGCTGCTGCAAACGCCCCGTGGGGCCCATGCTCTCCAGCGAGCCCAGTAAGCTTTCCCAGCCCGGGCGTAACTGCCCTTGACCATCGAGCATGGCGTCATACGTGCCGGGCTGTCCCTTGCCTAGCTGGTTCAAGTAATCCTCAACGAGCCCATTAGCCATGGGCGCGAGAAGTGAGGGTGAGACAGGGGCCGTCATTATCCTTGTAATCCTGAGAGGTAAGGGGGCGGATTATCTAGCACTGGCTACTAAGAGAAAAGCATTAGCTTAGAAACCCGCTGATTAACTATTGCGCTTGGCCATACGGCGTTAAAAATCGCCTCAAAATGCTCATTTACACCCAGTAAACTCCGCTTTTTCGTTAATTTTTGCCTTGTCTGGCCTTCGCTCATTACGTTAATCAGGGGCTCCTTAGTTAAAAACATTAGCTAGGCGTCCAGCGCAGATCGAGCGTTTGTGGCAGTTCCAGGCTGGGGGTTTCCAGCTTGGGAGCTTGATGGCCATGACTATGGCCACTGTCACTAAAACGCCCCAGTCTTCGGGCTTCGGCTTCAAACGCATTGACCGGGAAGGTATCGAAATTACGCCCGGTCGGATGCACCACGTAATAGGTACAACCCGCCACAGAGCGCTGGTTCCAGGTATCAATCACATCAAACACCAGCGGTGCATGAATAGGAATCTGCGGATGCAGTGCCGAGGGCGGCTGCCAGGCGCGGTAGCGCACCCCGGCGACTGCTTCCCCGTTTCTGCCGGTGGCTGAAAGCGGCACCCGGCGCCCGTTGCAGGTCACCAGGTAGCGGTCACCGCTCATACCGCTGACTTTGACTTCCAGGCGCTCCACCGAGGAATCCACGTAGCGGGCTGTACCGCCCGCGGCGGCCTCTTCACCCAGCACATGCCAGGGCTCGATGGCTTGGCGTAGCTCGATATCTAGCATGGGCGTATGCAACCGACCGTGCAGCGGAAAGCGAAACTCCAGGAAGGGAGCGAACCACTCAAGATCAAAATCGAAGCCGTGGTGGCGTAGATCACTGAGCACATCGTCAAGATCGTTCCACAAGTAGTGGGGCAGCATCCAGCGATCCTGCAAGGCGCTACCCCAGCGCACCGGTTTGGCCCGATAGGGTGTTTTCCAGCAGCGCGCGACAAGGGCGCGAATCAGCAGCATCTGCATAAGGCTCATGCGCGCATGGGGCGGCATCTCAAAGCCACGTAGCTCCAATAAACCGAGTCGGCCGCTGTCGCTATCCGGTGAGTAGAGTTTGTCGATACAGAACTCGGCGCGGTGGGTGTTGCCGGTTAGGTCAGTTAACAGGTGGCGGAGTAAGCGATCGACCAGCCAGGGTTGTACTACGTCACCTTCGGGCATTTGCTGTAACGCAATTTCCAGCTCGTAAAGTGCTTCGTGACGTGCTTCATCCACCCGCGGCGCTTGGCTGGTCGGGCCAATAAATAGACCCGAAAACAGATAAGAGAGGCTAGGGTGATGCTGCCAATAAGTCACTAAGCTGGCGAGCAGATCCGGGCGGCGTAAAAACGGCGAATCGTCAGGCGTCAGGCCGCCTAGCGTGACGTGGTTGCCACCGCCGGTGCCGGTGTGGCGTCCGTCGAGCATGAATTTTTCGGTGCCCAGGCGAGTTTCTCGTGCCTCAGCGTAGAGCCGTTCGGTTTGCGCGACCAGGGTTTGCCAGCTGGCCGCAGGCATAATATTCACTTCGATCACGCCTGGGTCGGGGGTGATCATAAAGTTTTCCAGGCGCGGGTCTCTGGGTGGTGAGTCGCCCTCTACCATCACCGGGCAAGCGAGCTCTTTAGCACACTCTTCAACGGTACTGAGCAGGTCAAGGTAGTGCTCTAAGCTGGTGAGCGGCGGCAGGAAAACATGCAAACGGCCCTCTCGAGGCTCCACACATAGACTGGTGTGAATAATGCCACTCTCGCGGTCGTTTTCTGCCCGTGGCTGCTGCTGGACATCTTCGCCTTCAGGGTGCGATGGGCTGGGGTGGCTGGATCGCCCCAGGCGTTCGGCATCGCTGATATGCAGTTGTTCAGCGTTGCGGCGGGCGACTTCGCCGTGAATGTCGCCCAGTGCCGGGCGGGGAGCGAATAGCGATTCGGGCTGGGGCTGCTCTTCCGGGTCAGCCCAGGGCAACGCCGAAAGCGGTAAGCGCAGCCCCATGGGGGAATCGCCGGGAACCAGAAAAAGGTGGTCGCGCTTGAGCGGCCAGCGGCCGCTTTCCCAGCGGTGAGCTTGGCTGATCGAGTGGCGCAGTGGCAGAGCGTAACCAACGACTTCGTCCAGGCCTTGTTCCAATAGGCGGGCTAAACGGTGGCGCTCGGCATCATCTTTAAGGTTGGCTTCGCGTGGGTCAACGTTAACTGGCAGCGACTGCTCTTTCCAAAGGTAGTAGTAGGCATCCTCAAACGCCGGAATCCAGTAACGTTCGGCCACACCCAGCCGCTCGCTGAGTGCCTTGGTAAAGCGTTGCGCCATGGTGTTATCCACGTTCACTTTCGGGGCAGCCTCCAGGCAGGCCAGCCACTGTGGGTCGCGCCATAGCGGCACTCCATCTTTACGCCAGTAGCAAGCCAGCGCCCAACGGGGCAGCGGTTCGCCGGGGTACCACTTGCCCTGCTGCTGCTGAATGGCGCTGCTGGGGGCATAGGCGGCCTGAAGGCGCGTCAGTAGTGCTTCGGCACGTTCCCGCTTGTGCTCACCGAGCGCTTCGGTATTCCACTGCGGGCTCTCCATATCATCGACCGATACAAAGGTAGGTTCGCCACCCATGGTCAGGCGCACATCTTGCTGAAGAAGCTCGGCATCCACGTCGTCGCCGAGGTTGCAGATACGCTGCCACTGCTCATCGCTATACGGCTTGGTGACCCGTGGGTCTTCGTGGATACGCTCCACTTCCATGGTCACATCGAATGTGACTTCGCACTTATCCGAAAAACCGGTAATGGCCGCCGCGCTACCCGTGGTGGGGGTTGCGGCCAACGGGATATGGCCTTCGCCTGCAAACAGGCCCGAGGTGGGGTCAAGGCCTACCCAGCCTGCACCAGGTAGAAACACTTCGGTCCAGGCGTGTAAATCGGTGAAATCTACTTCTGTACCGCTGGGGCCATCGAGTGCCTTGACATCGGATTTAAGCTGAATCAAATAGCCCGATACAAAGCGTGCCGCGAGGCCTAGATAGCGAAAAATCTGTACCAGCAACCAGGCGCTATCGCGGCACGAGCCACTGGCCAGGGACAGGGTCTCCTCACAGCTTTGTACACCGGGCTCCAAGCGCACCAGGTAACCGATATCGTCTTGTAGGCGCTGGTTAAGTGCGACCAGGAAATCGACGGTGGTGGTCGGTTCGCGGGGCACGCCCTTGAGCCACTCCATCAAGCGCGGCCCGGACTCGGTGATTTCAAGATAAGGGCCCAGTTCCTGGCGCAGCGCTTCCGGGTAATCGAAGGGAATCTGTTGCGCAATGTCGTCCAGGAAGAAATCGAACGGATTAATCACCGTCATCGGGGCGATCAGCTCGACGGCGATGGTTAGCTCTTTACGCGGTTCTGGGAACACCACGCGGGCGTTGAAGTTGCCAAACGGGTCCTGTTGCCAATTTAAAAAGTGGTCTTCGCCGGAGAGCTTGAGCGAGTACGACTCAATATGGGTGCGGCAGTGGGGCGCCGGACGTAGCCGAATAACATGGGGTGATAGACGCACCGGGCGGTCAAAGTGGTAAGTCGTACGATGGTACAAGGCAACGCGAATGGTCATGGGCCACCCTCAAGAGAACCGTTATCAACCGGATAGTCGGCTGGGTTAGGGAATAACCGAACGTTTCGCAAGTATCGTTCCACTTTTACTTTTTTGCAGCCGCTATATTAAGTAAGGCGTTTAACTAAAGTGGAAATGGCGTTATGCACCAACTTGAAGCCAACTGGCCGCACCAAAAGAAAGCATAAAAGGGTTTTGTTGGGCGCTGATGCTCTGCCAAGTAATGTTTGAGTAGTGTTTAAGTAAGCGAACGTTGAAATATCGCAAAAGATGGTACGCATTTTGCTCTCAATTGTTTGATTGTTTTGCACGCGGCAGGCCTACACTGAGCATTGAGGAAGTTGCCGCTTCCACCCCAGCGCCAGGAGAGCGCCCATGAGCCAAGTGAATTGGAATAACTATGCGTGTCGTGATTTTTACGATGAGCTGATGGCCGCGCCCGGTCAGCCACGCGAGTCAGCGGGTGAATTGTGCAACATGTTGGCAAGGTTTAGCGCAGAAGAGTTAGCAGAGCGGAAAACGGCGGCGGAGATCGCTATCCGTACCATGGGAATTACTTTCACCGTTTATTCAGAAGGGGCAATGATCGACCGTGCCTGGCCGTTTGATATTGTGCCGCGCATTATTCCCGCCAATGAGTGGCGTAAAACCGAGGCGGGGCTCAAGCAGCGCGTGCAGGCGCTAAACTTATTTATTGATGATCTCTACCACGACCAAAAGGTGATTAAGAACAAAGTGTTACCCGCTGAGGTATTGGCGCAGTCGGTTAATTTTCGCCCTCAGTGTGTAGGCATTAATCCCCCTCACGGCGTGTGGGCGCATGTTTGCGGGTCAGACCTGGTGCGCGATGGCGACGGTACGCTTTATGTGCTGGAAGATAACCTGCGCATTCCTTCCGGCGTTTCTTACATGCTTGAAAATCGCAATGTCACTAAGCGAGTGCTGCCGGAGTTATTCGCCTCAGGCAAGATTTTGCCTGTTGATGATTACGTGGCTCAGCTTTACGACATGCTAGCGTCGATGTCGCCGCGCCCTGGCGATGACCCGCAAATTGTGGTGCTGACCCCAGGGATTTATAACTCTGCCTACTTCGAGCACGCCTATCTTGCCCAGCAAATGGGTGTAGAACTGGTGCAGGGAAGTGACCTGTTAGTGGATGACGATGATGTGGTGTATATGCGCACCGTCGAGGGTATGCGCCGCGTGGATGTTATTTACCGCCGTGTTGATGATGAGTTTCTAGACCCGGAAGCGTTTAATCCTGAGTCAATGCTGGGTGTTGCGGGCCTGATGCGCGCTTGGCGGGCGGGTAAAGTCGCGCTGGCCAACGCGCCGGGCGCTGGGGTGGCGGATGACAAGGTGGTTTACGCTTTCGTACCTGCGCTGATTCGTTATTACCTCGATCAAGAGCCGCTGTTGCCCAACGTGCCGAGCTACCTGTGCATGTTTGAAGACGACCGCCGCTATGTGCTCGACCACCTGGATGAATTGGTAGTCAAGCCCGCCAATGAGTCGGGCGGCTACGGCATGTTGATTGGCCCGCGCTCAACCAAAGAGACCCGCGATGAGTTTGCGCAGTTGATCAAGGCAAATCCACGCAATTATATGGCCCAGCCCACCCTGGCGCTTTCTACTACGCCTACGCTAGCGAATGGGTTGCCACAGCCGCGCCATGTGGATTTACGCCCTTTCATACTCTCAGGGCCTGAAATTCATGTCACGACCGGTGGTTTGACGCGGGTGGCTTTGATAGAAGGATCGCTGGTGGTGAACTCTTCACAAGGCGGCGGCAGTAAAGATACCTGGATTGTAGAAACCGACGATAAGGCGGCAGCGGCCGCGGTGAAAGGAGCCTAACGCCATGCTGTCACGCGTTGCTGAGAATCTTTACTGGATGGCGCGTTATATTGAACGAGCGGAAGATACCGCGCGCCTATTGAGCGTTAACAGCCACCTTATGCTGGATTTGCCGGGACGCTTGCCGTTAGGTTGGGCCCCACTTATCGAAATGACCGGCAGCCTGGAAGCCTTCACCGCACGCCATACAGACTTCGATGAGCGCAATGTCGTACATTTTTTATGTGCCGATACCGAGAATGATATTTCGATTATCTCCGCCCTCGCCAGTGCTCGCGAGAACCTCAGAACCACCCGGGATGTGGTGCCTCGGGAGATTTGGGAGGAGGTTAATCAGCTCTATCTGAGCGTCGTCGACCATGCTGAACATGGCGTTAGCCCGCGCCGCCGCGATAGCTTTCTCAAAAGCGTGATTCGTGGTTGCCAAGCGTTAACGGGGCTCATTGAGGGCACCTTGAGTCATGGCCCGGCGCGTACGTTTATTGAATTAGGGCGCCAGTTGGAGCGGGCGGATATGACGACGCGCATTGTGGACGTGCGCTCTGCCAGCTTGCTGCCGCAAAACCCTGAGGAGCTACTGCCGTTTGAAAACCTGCAGTGGATGAGTGTGCTTAAATCACTCACTGCGTATCAAATGTACCGTCAGCAGGTGCGTTTACGAGTGCGGGGGCCGGATGTGCTGCGTTTTTTGCTCCAAGACCCCAACCTGCCACGTTCGATTGCCTGCAGCCTCGAAACACTAGGCCATGAGCTTACCTTGCTTCCCCGCCAAGACCGCCCCGCGGCGACGGTTTCGCTGGTTCGCGCGGACGTAGTCGATGCCGATATCCAAGCGCTCGCCCATTCGCCGAGCAAGTTGCATGCTTTTATTGACGAGCTGCAAATTGGTTTTGCCGCCATTCACGATACGCTGAGTGCGACCTACTTTGTGAATGACGACACGGTTCCCCGAGTGGCACAAACGCAGAGTCAGACGCAAAGCCAAAGCCACGCGGGGGACAACGACAACGATTGACGGGCTAGCGCTCAACAGGGCTGGCGGCTTGGATCAGTTGATGCAGGTACGCCAGCTTATCGCGCACGGCGGGGGCGAGCACCGCTGGCGAAAGGTCGAGCAGCCCCATATCCCGGTTGAGTTCGTTCACCGCCAAGCCGACCTGATGAAAAGCCATCAGCATGCTGTCCAGGCTGCCGTCGTATTCGACATGGGTAATGCCCATGTGCAGTGCGGTATCCAGCACAGCCACCATATCCAAGTAATAGGCAAAGGTTTCGGCGAAATCCTCCCAGGGGTGCATGGTGGCGTAGGCAGAGATAAAACGCTCAGGCCAGTCGCTGGGGGCGCCCTGTTGGTAGTAGCGCTCTAACGCTTCGGCATAGCTTGGCCGATGGTGGTTGCCAAACACCGCACGACACGCCTCTTCATCGCGATCCTTTACCAGTACATCCCAATAATAGTGGCCAATTTCATGACGGAAGTGACCGATGAGCGTGCGGTGTGATTCGTTCATATCGACGCGCAAGCGTTCACGCTCAACGTCATCGGCTTCTTTGACGTTAATAGTGATATGGCCCGAGGCATGGCCGGTATAAACCTTCTCTTGCTTCGCGGTAGAGCGCCATAACCCCTGGTCGGGGAGGGCGTCGGCCATAAATGAAAAGCTTAGCGGCACGTTAATAGCATCGTCTTTGGTGCCGTGTGGCAGCTTGAGTAGATCGAGGGTATGAAATAGCCGCCGCTTCGCTGCTTCAAGCGCCGCCCAGCGTTCACGATGACCTTCAATATTGAGGTCGGGAATTACCTCGTTATAACGACAGCAGTCGCAGAGTGCATCCGCTTGGCCATGTGCCATCACCACCATACGGTTACAGACGTTCTCAACGGCGTAGTTGTGGCATTTCATCAGTGCTGTATCGCAACCTGGATGAGTGCAGCGATACCCACCGCTATCCAGCGGCTCAATCGCGACAATATTGCTACAGGCGGGGCACCAGCCGACGTCTGCCTGGCAGGTAAGGCAGTGGGTGTTTTCATAGAAAAGTGGATTGCCACAGCGGCAGCTGAAGGTCTGCATCGTTAATTCCCTGTGCTTAAACACGTTATGCGTAGCGTTTGCCGTGAACGGTTTGAAAAGCCACGGCGCCCCTGATTAGCCGAAGCATAGCCAGCACGGCATAACAATGGAAAGGCTAATTGACGCCATACGGCAGATTTTGTTTACTCGTAGGATACTTGGTTGACGTTAACGTCAACTTGCTGCTATACCCTGTGTTCTTGCTTACCGCGATGCGCAGGCAATCACTGCTTTATGACAGCAATCGCAGCCATAACAATTACAGCCATAGCCACAACCATCACAGCCACCACAACCAAAACTATAAACAGGAGCAACGTTATGTCCGTTCGCGAAATACCCATGTATATCAATGGTCAGCCCGTACCGTCGCAAAGTCAGGAATGGCGCGATGTGGTTAACCCCGCTACACAAGAGGTCGTTGCGCGGGTGCCGTTTTGCACCGCTGACGAAGTTGAGCATGCCATCAGTAATGCCAAGGAGGCTTTCAAGGAGTGGCGAAAAGTGCCGCTTGGCAAGCGAATGCGCATCATGCTTAAGCTTCAGGCGTTGATTCGTGACAATACTGCAGAGCTGGCGGCACTGATTACCGAAGAGCACGGCAAAACCCTGCCGGATGCGGAAGGTGAAGTAGGCCGTGGCCTGGAAGTGGTGGAGCACGCTTGCTCGATTACCTCGCTGCAACTGGGAGAGCTGGCTGAAAACGCTGCCAACGAGGTGGATGTTTACACCATGCATCAGCCATTGGGTGTGGGCGCAGGGATTACCGCGTTCAACTTCCCCATTATGTTGCCGTGCTTTATGTTTCCGCTGGCGATTGCCACCGGCAATACCTTTGTTCTCAAACCCTCAGAGCAAGATCCTAGCTCCACTATGCGCTTAGTCGAGCTGGCCCACGAAGCCGGTATCCCGCCCGGCGTGCTCAATGTGGTACACGGTGGTCCGGATGTGGCTAATCAAATTGCTGATCATCAGGATATCAAAGCGCTCTCGTTCATTGGCTCTACCCACGTGGGTTCGCTGTTGTATAACCGCGCCGCCGCAGCGGGCAAGCGGATGCAGGCGATGATGGGGGCCAAGAACCACTGCGTGGTGATGCCGGATGCTAACCGCAGTCAGGCGATTAACAACCTGTTGGGCTCAGCCTTTGGTGCGGCTGGCCAGCGCTGCATGGCCAACTCGGTGGTGGTGCTAGTCGGTGAAGCACGCGAATGGCTAAGCGACATTGTTGAGGCGGCGCGGGCAATGAAAGTCGGCCCTGGTACCCAGCTAGATGCAGATTTAGGACCCCTGGTATCGCCGGCTGCTCGTGATCGTGTGCTGCGTTTAATCGATGCAGGCGAAAAAGAGGGCGCCAAACTGATGGTCGATGGTCGCAATGTTCAAGTGGACGGCTACCCCAACGGTAACTTCGTGGGCCCCACTCTGTTTGCGGATGTGACCGCGGATATGACCATTTACCGCGAAGAGATTTTTGGGCCTGTACTGTGTGTGGTCAGTGTTGAAACCCTCGATGAAGCGATCGAATTTATCAACGCCAACCCCAACGGCAATGGCACTTCTATCTTTACTAACTCTGGTTGGATTGCTCGCCGTTTTGAAACCGATATCGATGTGGGTCAGATTGGTATTAACGTGCCCATCCCCGTACCGGTTGCCTACTTCAGCTTCACTGGCTCGCGGGCATCAAAGCTGGGGGATTTAGGGCCTAACGGCAAACAGGCGATTGCCTTCTGGACGCAAACCAAAACCGTCACAGCGCGTTGGTTTGAACCAGAGAATGTTTCTAGTGGCATTAATAGTACGATTTCGCTTGGCTAAATGAAGCGCTATTAAATGCCTGTTGCTGGCCCCGCATTAAGCGGGGTCAATTGATAGCAGGCGAGGCCAAAGCCAAGCCGATGAACCGACATATCGGGATTTAAAAGTTATCAAACAACGGCAAGCTTTCTTCCAACAGTTGTTCAATGGGGCCAAGTTGGCTTTCATGCAGCACCAGCAGGGAGTGTTCGTTCATGAAGTCCTGGGCAGGCGGCACCAGCAGCGCGAACTCACCTTCTTCGAGGTGAAACTCATGTATTTCGCGCAAACCAAGCGGCGTCATGCATTGCGAGCAGCGGTAGGTGTCATCTTCGCCATAAATCAGGCGGTGGTACATTTTAAACAGCGTATAGAGTGCCAAGCCGCCCTCAAACGCTGGCCAGCGCGCTGGGGTATGACGAATGCCGTTGGTGAGGTCTTGGCCCTCGGCTTTCGCCTCTGCAATCGCATCGGCTAGCGGGGCAGCAAGAATGGCGGTTTGGTCAGCAGGTAAAGGCGTGTTGTGCTTGGAGGCGTCTTCAAAATCCTGCACTGCTCGTTTGAAGTCTGAAACGTCACTGAGGGTGTAGTCGACATGCTGCAGGTCGTCGGGCTCAAACCCACCATTTTCCCAGCCATGAATGACTCTCAAGGTCATTTGGCCCCGCGTCATTGGGCGGGCAAGTAACATATGCAGCATGATCCGAATATGTAGCTGGCGTTCATCCGTATCATTTTCAAACGCTTGGTAGGGGTCAGCAAACAGTTCGTTTAGACGACCGGAGATGTGTTCTTTTGCTTCGTTATGGCTCATGTCAGTGTCCCTTTGAACGAACTGATTATTAAGCGTTAGGCGCGCGGTTCTTTTATGCCAGCTATTGCAGGTCGTTACGTCAGTATGGCGAGCAGGGCCGCTAATTAAAAGTCACTTAAGTTAGCGTTTTGTTACGTAAAGGCTAAGCCGTTTTTATGAGATGGTTAAACTTAACAATAAAGAGGTGATTATGTCTGCTTCATTAAGCCGTTTTAATGTACCAGAAACGTTAGATGATCTGCCCGACGATATTCGCCACGCTATTTTGGCCGTCCAGGAAAAGGCAGGGTTTGTGCCTAATGTATTTTTAATGTTGGCCCATCGTCCTGCTGAATTTCGTGCTTTCTTTGCCTACCACGATGCGCTCATGGAGCGTGAATCTGACTCGCTCACTAAAGCCGAGAAAGAGATGATTGTGGTCGCTACCAGTGCGCGGAATCGCTGCTTGTATTGCGTGGTGGCGCATGGGGCACTGGTGCGCATCTACAGCAAAGACCCGCTGCTTGCGGATCAGGTCGCCATCAACCATCGCGTGGCGCCGATTAGTGAGCGCCACCGCGTCATGCTCGACTTTGCCATGCACTGTGCCATTGATGTCGGTGAAATGACCGATGAGTGGCGCACGCGCCTGCGGCAAGAAGGCTTTAGCCAAGAGGACTGCTGGGATATAGGCGCTATCGCGGCATTTTTTGGTTTGTCGAATCGACTGGTCACCCTGGCGGGTACGCCGCCCAATGAGGAGTTCTATCTGATGGGGCGAGTGCCCCGCGCTGAGACTGTCAACACACCTTAAATCTTACCAAGACGCGAAACTTTACTAAGGCGCGTTTTTGGTTGACGATACCGTCTTCATTCACTGTCGCCAGGGGAGCCCTGCTTGCAAGGGCTGAGAATGCGCGCTGCGCAGACCCTGGAACCTGATCCGGTTCGTACCGGCGGAGGAAGTGCGACATGCTATATCTGACGTCAGCCGTGCTTGGCGCGGCGCTGTGCTGCTTTGCTTTTTTAGGCCTACGGGCTCGCTGGGTGGATGGTCCCGTTGATGACTATGTGACGGCCCGCAACTCACAAACGGCTTCAACCCTGGGCCTCTCCTTTCTTGCCTCCGGCATGGGGGCGTGGATACTCTTTGCCCCGCCTGAAATTGGCGCCTTTGTTGGCCCCCTCGCATTAGCAGGTTATGCGCTCGGGTCGGCACTGCCGTTTATTGTATTAGGACTCTACGGGCCAAAAATTCGCCGTGCGTTGCCGGAAGGGCGCAGTATCGCCGAGTTTGCAGAGGCGTGCTATGGCCCAGGCGTGCGGCGCTGGGTAACGTTGGTGTCGGTGGGCTATATGGCTTGCTTTCTAGCAGCGGAGCTCACCGCCATTGGGGCAATCACCGCGCTATTGTCAGATGTGCCGCCCGCGCTGGTGATTATTGGCGTTGCCCTCACCACCCTGGTGTATACCGCGGTTGGCGGGTTGCGTGCCAGCCTTGCCACAGACCGATGGCAGGCATGGCTGTTGCTAGCGCTTCTGTTGGCGGTGGGTAGCGTTACGTTATGGCGCCTACCCACAATGCCTAGCGAGGCAACGCTGCCTTCCATCCCCGTTACCAGCGCGCTAAGCGTTGCGTTAACGCTGGTCATCGCCGTCACCGCAGCGAACCTTTTCCATCAAGGGTATTGGCAGCGCGTTTGGGCGGCGAGGGATGATCAAAGCCTGGGCCGTGGCGCTTGGCTAGGCGGCGGTATGACCGTCGTCGTCGTGATGCTAATTGGTGGTTTGGGCATGCTGGCGACAATGAGTGGGGTTCCCCTTGGCGAGCCGCCGATGCCGTTTTTCGCCCTGCTAACGAAGGCCCCAGCTTGGCTGACGCTACCTGCCTTAGTGCTGGCAGTCACCTTGGTGGCCTCCAGTGTGGATACGTTACAAAATGGTATCGCTTCCCTGGTGGTGTCGCGCAGCGAACAGCGGGGTGTTTCCATTACCGCTGCCCGTTGGGTCACGATTGCATTGATGATACCGGTGGTAGTGATTGCTTTGCAGGGGTTGTCGGTACTGCGGCTATTCCTGATTGCTGACTTACTGTGTGCTGCCATTGTGGTGCCTGTGCTGCTAGGTCTGTGGCAGCGCATGACCCCTTTCGCGGCTATCGCGGGAGGCGTTGCAGGATTGCTGGGTGCCATTATTCCAGGGTGGTTCGGTCAGGGCAGTCTCATCGCGGGAGTGGTAGCTGCCAGTTTTCCGGGCAGCATTCCTACGCTGGGGCCGTTTGTCGGCGCGATAGTCGCCTCTACGCTGGTTAGTGTGTTGCTCGCGAGTATGAGTAAAAATAATAAGCAGTAAGCAGGAAAGTGCTGGTCGCGATATGCTGGTAGACCTACACCTCCCTGAATGGGTGACATAACAATGAGCTACCCCATAGCATCTAATGAAGAGGCGCGGTTAGCCGCTCTTTATGAGCTTGAGCTGTTAGACACCCCGGATGAACCGGCGTTTGACCGCGTCACCAGGTTGGTTACCCAGTTACTGAATGTGCCTATCTCAATGATCACGTTGATTGATGCTGAGCGTCAGTGGATTAAGTCGCGCGTGGGCGTGGAAACCCGCGAGACAACGCGAGATGTGGCTTTTTGCGCTTATACAGTGACGGCCTCAGAGCCGTTAATTGTTGAAGATGCACGAAAGGACCCTCGCTTTGCGCAAAATCCCCATGTGACTGCCCCGAATGGGATTCGCTTTTATGCGGGTATTCCGCTGTGCACCTCCAATGGTCTTGCGTTGGGCTCCCTCTGCGCGATTGATATTAAACCTCGTACTCTTAGTGAGCAGGAACTGGCGGCTTTGAAAGATTTAGCGGCGATTGTGACTGACGAAATTCGCCTGCGTGAGCGGCTGATCCGAGAGAGAAAAAAAGCACAGGAATCTCAGCGAGCGTTGAGCGAGCTTCATTACAGCATGGAGTGCCAAATTGAAAGGCGCACCAACGAGCTCAATCTGGTCATTGAATCCGCCTATGACGCCTATATCAGTGTTGATTCACAGGGCGCCATTCTCGATTGGAACCGAGCGGCTGAGCTAATGTTTGGTTGGCCACGTAAGGCGGTGCTGGCAAGGCCAATCACACAACTACTCTTTCCTAATGGCTTGCCAACTGAGAGTGATCAAGCCCCTATCACCTATACAGCGCAGTGCCATGATGGCAGGGAACTGCCCGTCGAGGTACGCATCAAGAAGTTGTTCATTGATGGTCGCGAGCGACGCAGTCTTTTTATCCATGATATTACCGAACGACAGCAGCTAGAGCGCTTGCGCGATCAACAGGCCCGTGAAGACGTATTAACCAAACTGCCTAACAGGCGCGCCCTAGATGAACGCTTGCCTGACGCGATGGCCCGCGCTCGGCGTACTCAAAAGCCCTTAGCAGTTTTATTCATGGACCTGGACGGTTTTAAAGCGATTAATGACACTCATGGTCATGCTATGGGGGATGAGTTGCTGCGAGTGATGGCTAAACGATTGGTGGAGACCGTCCGTGAAACCGACTATATAGCGCGGTGGGCCGGAGATGAGTTTGTCTTGCTATTAGAAGGCAGTGAGTCTATAGCAATTGAGCCGTTGGCTAATAAATTAATACAGGTGATTGAAGAGCCGTTTGCTGCTGGCAAGGCAGTGCTGAATATCAGTGCAAGCATAGGTATTGCCATGTATATGCCGACTAGTGCTGAAACGGGCAACGAGCTATTAAGGCGAGCCGATGTTGCCATGTATGATGCCAAGCGTTTGGGAAAAGCCCAAGTTCGCATAGTGCAGCCTTTGGGTAGTGTTTCTTAAGAAAGGCCGGAAATATTCAAGGACGATCATGATTCGAACTATTCTGACCACGCCTGAAGGCGAGACCCAAGAGGGCGGTGAAAGCCTGATAGCTGTGTGGCGGGCTACGCCGGGAAGCCATATTTGGATTGACATGCAGGGGGAGACCCAGCAGAGCGAACGGTCGATTTTAGAGGCATTCGAATTTCACCCGATGGCGATTCAAGATGCCCATAAAGAGCGTCATCCGCCTAAAATAGAAGAGTTTGATAACCATACGCTGATTATTTATCGCGGCATTTCCTCCTTCGATGCCGAGCTGAACTATTTGCCTCAACAGGTCTGTTTTTTTGTGGGCGAACGGTTTTTGGTTACGCTCCATCCTGGTGAAGCGTTAAGCATTGAGCGGCTATTTAACGAGCACGGAAGAGCACTTTTGGCGCATTCGCCGGAGCAGGTCGCGCTGCGCGTTATGTATATCTCAGCCGGATTTTATATCGATAGCCTGCTTGAGTTTGAAACTGAATTAAGCGATCTAGAGGATGAACTGTTAGAAGACGGCAACGATGTCTTGATGCGCAAAATCATTACTTATCGCTCTCGATTGGTCAAAATGCGCCGCATTTTTAGTTACCACAAAGGCATTACTCAAGAACTGACGGCTTATGACTACGAGCATCTGCCCCGAGAAGAGAGCGAAACCCTGCACGCTATTAACGATGTGGCGGACCGCTTTGAACGCCTCTACACCTTGACCCAGATGTACTATGACATTTGTGGTGACTTAGTCGATGGCTATATCTCTATTTCTTCTCATCAGCTAAATATCACCATGCGTGTTCTCACCGTTATTACCGCAATTTTTGTACCCCTGACATTTATTGCTGGAATTTACGGCATGAACTTCGAAAATATGCCCGAGCTGCGCTATGAGTACGGCTACTTTTTTGTCTTGGGAGCAATGCTGGGCATCGGCGGCATATTGATTTGGTTATTTAAACGCAAACACTGGTTCTAAGCTCGTCAGTGAACGATTCGCCAGGAAACGAAAAGTTGACGCATGCATAGGTGGTTGAGGGGTGAGTGTGGCATTCTCTGCAGCGACCAAGACTATAAGGCATCAAGCCGTCGACTAGCGTTTTCACTGGGAGCATTTTTCATGACCATAATGATCATCGGGCTGCTGATTTTTTTAGGCAGCCACTCTGTACGTATCTTCGCTGAAAATTGGCGTCAGCAGCAAATTGCCAAATTCGGCGAAACCACGTGGAAAATAGCCTACTCGGCAGTGTCCGTGATCGGCTTGGCGGTTGCCATTTATGGGTTTGGCCAGATGCGCCTTGACCCTATTTATGTGTGGCAACCACCCATGGGAATGCGCCATGCGGTCGCGCTGCTCATGCTGCCTGCCTTTATTATGCTAGTGGCGGCGTATGTTCCCCATAATGCTATTAAGGCCAAGCTTGGCCACCCGATGATGCTGTCAGTGAAAATATGGGCGTTTGCTCACCTGTTAGCCAACGGCCGCTTAGGCGATATTATCTTTTTTGCAGCCTTTCTTATCTGGGCCATCCTGGCGTTTAAAGCTGCCAAAAAGCGTGGTCGTTTGACGCCAGCTGCGCCAGTTAAAGCTACGAAAATGGCTACCATTGCTACCGTACTCATCGGGCTGGTGGCGTATGTTGTCTTTGCTTTTTACTTGCACACTGTGTTGATTGGTGTCCCTGTCTTTAGCTAATGCTTATGTTTAATTAAGATTTGAATTGACTAATATTAATAGTAGTGCTTTGTTCTTCTGGCGGCCTCGCAACCACGCGTTGCCGCCATTGCCGCTTATATGGCTTTTGAGTCTCGGCAAGAGTTTGTTATTGTCGTTTGAGCGCCAATACACCCATATTAAGGAGTCAGCTCATGGCCGAAACTGAACACACGGTGCCGCCGACGATGGCTGCCATGCTATTGATTGGACATGGCGATATCGACAAATTGGAATACCATCAGGATGTCGCTACACCTCAGCCCAAGTCGGGGGAAGTGCTGGTACAGGTGACTGCTACGGCAAAGAACAATACTGACCGAAAAGCGCGTGAAGGCCTTTACCCCACCAAAGATAAAGGTGATGTAACTTCCTTTGCCATGGGCGGCACCCCGACGCTTACCTTCCCGCGTATTCAAGGGGCCGATGTGGCAGGCCGTATCGTGGCGGTCGGAGAGGGTGTCGACGCCGAGCGCATTGGTCAGCGAGGGCTGCTCGATTTTAATATCTACGCCGACGAGCGCCGTGATATTAACCTCACTCCTGATTACTACGGCCATGGCGCCAACGGCGGTTTTGCTGAGTATATCGCTGTCCCTGCTGATCAGTTCTATCACGTGCCCAACCCTGAGCTGCACGATGCAGAACTTGCCTCAATGGGCATGTGTTCGTATCAAACTGCTTACCACATGATGACCGCCGCCAAGGTAAGTGCTGGTGAGCGCGTGTTGGTCAGTGGTGCCAGCGGCGGCGTGGGGACCGCATTGATTCAGCTCTGCCGTGTTGTGGGCGCTATTCCCTATGCGGTAAGCCAGCTAGACAAAGCTGACGCACTCAAAGCACTAGGCGCAGAAGCGGTGATTGACCGTGGCGACTTGCCGACATTTGTGGATCGCGTGCTGGAAAAGACCAGCGGTAAACCGATCGATGCGGTGATGGATCTGGTCGGCGGTGAAATGACCAATCTATTTATCGATACCATGATTGTCGATATGCAGGGGCGTAAGAGTTACCCGCGCCTTTCCATTGCGGGTGCCAGCGGTGGCAATCTGAGCGAAATGATGTGGACGCGCGTTTATCTGTATCAAGTGCAGATTTTTGGCGTTTCCCACGGCACCCGTGAAGAGGCCGAACAGCTTGTGGCATGGATACGCAGCGGTGAATTAAAGCCCGTGCTTCATGCGGCATTTAAGCTTTCCGACCTGCATGCGGCCGAGCGCTATTTTGTTAATCGAGACAGCAACTATCTGGGTAAAATTGTACTTGTTCCCGACGCCCAGTGGGCCTCTCATGGTGCTCCGTTCGCCCTCGAAAATTCTTCTTCTGACGCTCAGGAGCGCCACTAGTGCCTAATCTCCATACCATCCAGTTAATGGACACTCACGCCGGTGGCGATGTTAGCCGTATTGTCACCGGTGGCATCGATATTTTGCCAGGCGCCACTGTGCGCGAGCAGATGGAGTACCTGCGCGATGACGCCGACGGTTTACGTCGCTTGCTGCTTGAAGAGCCCTACGGCATTCCAGAAATGTCAGTCGATTTGTTAGTGCCTCCCAGCCACCCGGAAGCGGTCGCGGGCTATATCATTATGGAAGTAATGGGCTATCCCATTTACTCTGGCTCTAACACCTTGTGTACCGCGACAGCTGTGCTAGAAAGCGGTATTGTGCCCAAGCAGGAAGGGATACAGCGCTTTAAGCTGGAAGCGCCGGCAGGCTTGGTGCAAATCGAAGCCAAAGTGCATAACGGCGTGGTGGAATCAGTTACCTGTGGCGGCTTGCCCAGCTATATCGACACCTATCGCGATACGATTGATGTGCCGGGTATTGGTGATGTCACATACTCCATCGCCTACAGCGGTGGCTTTTATGCGTTAGTGGATGCCACTGAATTGGGCTTTAAGCTGACGCGTGATGAAGAGCGTGCGCTATCCGAGTGTGCCTATAAAATCGTCGAAGCGATTAAAGCGCAGCGAGGCTTTTCCCACTACACGCTGGGTGACGTAGGGCCACTGCCGTTTTTGCACTTTATGGGGCCTGAAGAGAAGGTAACGGAAGGTTATATACGTTCACGCTCAACCACCTATGTTCATCCTGGCGTTATTTGCCGTAGTACAACGGGTACTGGTACCTCGGCACGCCTGGCATTGATGAACTATGAAGGAAGATTGAGTATAGGCGATAAACTGGAGACGGTTTCACTGCGTGAAACGGGGTTTATCGGCACCTTCATTGGCACTCATCAGGAAGGCGCTTACCAAGTAGTGGAAAATACCATTACCGGCCGCAGTTACGTGTTGTCGCGCTCGGATATTGTGATCAACTGTGACGACCCGATGGTGGCGTGCGGTGAGTTGCACCATATCTTGAGTGACCGTCATCAGCCTGCGGCATTGTCTTTAGAGTCGTAGTCTGTGAAAACTTAGTCTTTGGAAACGTGGTCTTTAGAAACATGGTCATCAGAGACATAGCCTTCGCTTTCCAAGCGTTCCCATACCGGGGCTTTTTCGGCCTCGGTCATGGCGCCCCAGACAGCAATTTCATCTAGCGTACGGCCGCAGCCATTGCACAATGAAGTGGATGGCTCGATCTGGCAGATCTGCACGCACGGCGAGAGTGGGCGGACGGTAGAAGATGTGCTCATTAAGATAGGCTCTGAAGAACTGACTGGCGCATTATGACGCCGACACTTTACCGCGCAATGACTTAATTTTCCCCTTACGGGTTTTGTGATCAACACGACGGCGCTGCGAGCCTTTGGTGGGCTTGGTGGGGCGGCGTACTTTTTGCTGCTTGGTGGCACTCTGAATCAGCTCTTTTAAACGTGCCAGCGCATCTTCTTTATTGAGTTCAAGCTTTCGATGGCTCTGGGCTTTAATAATTACCACGCCCTCTTTGCTAATGCGCTGATCCGATAACGCCATTAAGCGCTCTTTATACAGAGGCGGCAGCGTAGAGCTCAGAATATCAAAGCGTAGATGTACTGCTGAAGCGACTTTATTGACGTTCTGGCCGCCAGCACCTTGGGCGCGAATTTGGCTGATATCAATCTCCCAATCAGCCAGGGTAACGTTATTAGAAATGGTGAGCATTAATGGCCCCTGTGTTACTTGTGAACCCATAAGGCTAGCACAATTGGCACAGAGACGGGGATGGCTAGCCTACTTAGCGCGCACTGTTAGTCCGCTAAATTGTTAATCGGTTGACCATCCATGTAAGCCAGCAGGTTGCTAAAGGCATCGCCAAAATAGAGCTCATAGCTATCTTTTTCTACATAGCCAAGGTGAGGCGTGGCAACTAGATTAGGCAATGCCAGCAACGAGTTTTCAATGACCGGTTCCGCATCGAAGACATCCACCGCTGCCTGACCAGGGCGCCCAGCTATAAGCGCCTGCTCAAGCGCGCCGGGCACCACTAACTGTGAACGACTGGTATTTACCAGCAGAGATGTAGGTTTCATCTGGGCGAGTGATTCAGCAGTGACGATACCGCGGGTTTCGTCGTTCAAGCGAAGGTGCAGGCTCAGCACATCTGAGCGCTGAAACAACGCAGCTTGGCTTTCGGCCACTTCTAACCCGGCTTCTGCGGCGCGTTGGCGGGTGCCTTCCCGACCCCACACCAACACGTTCATTTCAAACGCCTGACCATAGCGTGCCACTAAACTGCCGATTTTTCCGTAGCCAAAAATGCCTAGCGTGCGTCCTTTAAGGCCGGTACCTAACGTGCGCTGCCAGCGGCCCGCTTTCAGGTTCTCAACTTCTGCCGGTATATGACGCATGGCGGCAAGCACTAAACCCCAGTTTAATTCTGCCGCTGCATAAGGCGATCCAGTGCCCGCCATGACAGTGACGCCATGGCGGCGACAGGCCGCCATATCCACATGCGCTGCACCACCACCCGTTTGGCAAATGACTTTCAGGTTGGGTAAGCGCTCCAGTAGGGCAGCCGTGATAGGCGTGCGTTCACGAATCAGCACTAACGCCTCGGCGTCCTGAAAACGCGCACTTAGCGCGTCCAGGTTGGTAAGGGTGTCGTGATAGATCGTTACATCGTGGCCTTCTAGCTGCTTGAAGGCATCTAAACTGCGCACGCAGTCCTGGTAGTCATCGGGGATAACAATCTTCATGGAGTCGGTTCCTTGCTAGGCAGAGAGGCGCCTGAATCAGTAGTACGATTCAAGCGATATTGCCATGCAAACAGTCCCGCGATAAGAGCAATGCCTACTACATCGGTTATCACCATGCCGTTAATCAACATCAGCGCTGCCGCAAGTAACAGTCCACGCTCCAGCCAACTGCACGGACGTAAGAAGAAGCCGATTGTCGATGCCGCCAGTGCCACTATGCCTACCACACCAGAGGCCACGGCAAGCGCAATTTCAAGCGGAGTGCCATTGCCTAACAGCGGAGGGTGGTAGATAAACATAAAGGGGATCAAGAACCCGCCAAGAGAGATTTTCGTCGCCGTAAGGGCGGTTTTGAACCAGTGCGAGCCAGCAATGGCACCACCGATATAAGCTGCTAACGCAACGGGTGGTGTCACCCCTGAAAGAATCGCAAAGTAGAGAATAAACAAGTGCGCTGAAAGGCTAGGTAATCCGGCTTCAATAAACGCAGCGGCCACCACAGACGCCGCTAGCATATAGGCCGCTACTGTCGGCAGGCCCATGCCTAGAATAATCGCGACGACCATGGCCAGCAGGAGGGTAACCAGTACATCACCGCCACTGACGACAAGAATCACCGATGAGACTTTCAGGCCTAAACCGGTGAGGCTAATGACCGAGGCAATAATCGCAACGCTACCGATGATAACGGCGATCATTGCTGCGGTCATGGCACCTGCTTCTAAGGCAGCAGGAATCGACTTCAAACGATCCATAAAGCTACCTGGGCTACGCCAGGAGAAGAGATAGATCAGCAGCGCGGTGAAATAAGCGGCCACGGCAGCAGTGGTTGGTGTGTAACGCAGCACCAGCATGGTGATAAGTACGATAATTGGTAGCAGCAGCGTTTCAATATTGAACAGGCCCTCGCGTAACGTTGGGCGCTGATCTTTAGGTATCGGGTTGAGCCCCAGACGCTTCGCTTCAAAGTGAACGCTCATCCAGATGGCGAGATAGAAAAGCAGCGCGGGAATAAGGGCAGCACCAATGATTTCCAGATAGCTCACGGAAATAACGTCGGCCATCACAAACGCGGCTGCGCCCATAATAGGCGGCAAAATTTGTCCACCGGTCGAAGCTGAGGCTTCCGTGGCTGCCGCAAAGCGAGGGCTATAGCCGCTTTTTTTCATCAATGGAATGGTGAACACGCCCGTCGTGGCCACATTGGCAGCGGTACTGCCGCTGATGCTGCCAAAAAGCGCGCTACATAGTGTGGCGGCTTTAGCAGGACCACCCGCCATACCGCCCGTCACAGAATTAGATAAGCGCATAAACGTATCGCCACCGCCCGTGGTTACCAGTAGCGCGCCAAACATAATGAACACCACAATCACCGTCGAGGAGGTACGCATCAAGCTGCCGTAGATACCTGTCGGACTCATATAGAATGTGGCCACCAGGTCTGCCCAGCCAAATCCCCCATGACCCCAAACACCAGGCAGGTGATTACCAAAATAGGCGTAGGAGAGGGCGATAAGTACCAAAATAGGGAACGCTAGACCAATGGCGCGGCGGCAGGCTTCAAGGAGAAGCAGAATTGCCAATAAGCCAAATACCAGGTCATAGGTGGTTGGCATTAGATAACCAAGCCCATAAATGATGCGGTCAAACTGCATGATGTAGTAGCCACTCACCGCAACTGCTAACACCACTGGAATGACATCAAACCAGGGTAAGCGCTGGTTGTCTTTTGCCCGGCAGGAGTAGCCCAAGAAAATCAAGGGAAGAGCAAACAGCAGGTGAATGGCGTTTTGGGTATTTACTGCCCCTGTGATAGCGGCGTAAAGATGGAACACCGCCATCGCTACCGCGATTAGCCGCATCACTAAAAACCAGAAACCCGTAAGCTGACGCTTACCCGAGTCTTCTGAATATTTTTCAACAATTTTATTGCTTTCTGGGGTGTCCATCGGATGGCTCCCACGCCATTTTGCTGTTAGCAACAATTACAGGCGCGTCTAAAAAGAGGTGTTAAAGAGGCATGCAGTGAAACACCCGCAGACGCTTAAGCGTCTGCGGGTGCAAGCAGGTATTAGCGTGCTTCGGGAGGAATAACGTCTTCAGGAATCTCAAGACCCAGCTCTTGGTAATAGCGCAACGCACCCGCGTGGATCGGGAAGGTGGCATTATCAATGACGTCTTGTGGGGTCATGCCTTTAGCAGGCGCAAAAGAAGCCGAGACCTGATCATGATTTTCCCAATAGGCTTGGGTGATGTCATAAACAATATCGTTATCTAGCGTGCTATTGGCTGACACGCCCATATAGATACCTAATGACGTTGCTTCATCCATGCCGCGGTAAGTGTCCGCGGGGATGATGGATGGTGATAAGAAGGGAAGCTCTGCGGTGACAGTCTCAATCTGCTCTTCTGAAAGTGACAGAAGCTGTAGAGGGCGAGAAGAGTGGACTTCAGTGAACGCAGGAATAGGCGGTATGCCATTATAGCTGAAGCCGACTAAACGACCGTCGATCACACCTTCTGCCGCATCATCGATGCGCATGCGCTGAAAGTCGGGCTCAACCCCCAGAATATCAAACACTAGTTCGGTGATGTACTCACCGCCGCCGCCAATGCTGCTGGGATTAAAGCGCTCACCAGCTAGTTCTTCAAAGTTACTGATCTCAGCATCTTGACGTACTGCCCAGTGCATTGTGGAAGGCGCAATCCAGTACACTAAGCGTACGTTTTCGTTAGGCGTGTCTTCAAAGCGGCCTATACCGTTGTATTGCTCATAGCCCACTAGAGCTTCAGTGAAGGCAAGATCCAGTTCGTCGCGACCTAAACGAATAGCATTTTCACGGGTGCCACCAGTCTCGCGTACGGTAATTTCGTAAGGTGTGTTAGCGCTAATAACCCGCGCACCTTCTGAAATACCAAAGAACCAACCAGTACCTGTCGGTACGGCGCCAATATTCAAAGCATCTTCCTGGGCATGCACAACGGCGCTGGTAAGCGTACCGAATGCCAGGATGGAAGCAGGAATAAGCAGACGTGATTTTTGAGCAAAGGATTTCATTATTATTACCTCAAGCATTGGAATGCTTTTATTGTCATGATTGTCATGGACGGTTTGTTTTTGTGAACAAGCGGTGTATTACATACCCACCTCCAGACTATAAATACCCGTTGTCTCCGCTTTTGGGTATTAGTGATTGATGAGCCTGCTTTCGTGAATCGAGAAGGCAGGTATGAAATCAACGCTACATCAATGAAGATTTAAAAGCTTTTTCACTCTTTTCTATCGCTAACTGTTGTTTCGAATTATTTGAAGATTCAATGAGATGATCTACAAATAGCCTGGCTGCCATCGAAATTCGGTCTATGTTGTTGACGTAAATACATAGCGGTCGTTTTGCCCAGTCATCTCGAATAGGCAGTACACGCACTTGTAATCCCCCCACGTATTGGCGGATGGCGCCTCTCGGAACCACCCCGATCCCTAATCCTGCTTGCACCATCAAGCACAGCGCGTCGTAGCTAGTGACTTGAATGCGCAGCCTTAATGGTCTGTTGGCTAAGCTGGCGGCCTTTAAGAGCTGAAGATTGATAGCGCTTGAAGAGTGTAGCCCGACATAGGCGTGTTCTAGGCTGTCGCGAAAATCGATGGCATCGCGGTTGGCAAGAGGGTGGTTTAACGGCGTGACAAGCACCAGCTCATCGGTGTGATAAGGCAGCTCAGCTAAGTCATAGCCATGGGGGAGCTTGGCGCATATACCAATATCCGCACCGTTCGCCATAATTTCCCGGGTAATCACTGGGCTAACTTTTTCTTCGAGCTGCACACCAATATCGGGATGTTTTTCGAAAAAAGCTTGTGTCTCACCGGGCAAGTACTGAGTGATGGCGGACATATTGGCAATAATGCGAATAATGCCGCGCTCACCGCTAGTGTAATCGCGCATCTGTAGATCCAAGTCTTCCAGGTTATGTAGCACCCCTCGGGACAAGTGCAGCAACGCGTTACCTGCGGGTGTTAGCTCTACGCCTCGGTTATTGCGGTGTAACAGCGGCGTACTGAAATGCGCTTCAAGCTCACTTAAGCGCTTGCTAACCGCAGAAGTTGCAATGAACTCAGCATCAGCCGCACCGGTGATGGTGCCCATTTCTGCTACCCGCACAAACAGCCGCAAAGACGTGGGGTCGAGTTTCATTTTGGACTCCATTTGTATGACATGACTACTATTAGCAAAAAGCTTTATGAAAAAGTTGTATGCAACTATGCTCGATTTTTGATAAATGTAGGCTTATATTGGTCTTTGATGCAATAAATTGCACACAATTAGATCTGCGACCTTAGTCGTGAATATAAATTTAAGCGCGCAAAATAACGGATTTAAAAGAAGTCGCTGAAACGTTCTGGAGTGTTGTTATGACCGCAGCCGACCGTGTTTACCACATCATCAAACAACGCATCCTAAATGGTGGCTATGCGGCGGGTAGCTATGTTCGTGAAGCGGCTATTAGTGAGGAGCTTGATTACAGCCGGACGCCCATTCGCGAAGCATTGCGCCGCTTGGTATCCGATGGCTGGGTGGAAGCCATACCCCACCATGGCGCTCGTGTGGTGGGCTGGACACAGCACGACGTGGAAGAAGTGTTTGAATTGAGAGTCTTGCTAGAGCCCCAGGTGGTGAGACGGGCCGCTAAACGTATTGGTGAAGCCCAACTTTCCGCATTGAGCCGTTTCTCCGAGCAAATGGAATTACTGTGCCAGCAGGATGATGAGCGTGCAGTGGATGAAATCGCCGTGCTTAATAATCAGTTTCACGCTGAACTGGTGGCGGCAGCGGATAGCCCCCGCCTCCAACGGTTATTAGAAACGATTGTGCAAGTGCCGGTCTCTCGGCGCAGTTTTCACCATTACACCCGTGAGGAGCTGCTGGGCAGTATGCAGCACCATCGAGAAATTATTCGTGCCTTGCAACACCGCGATGGTGAATGGGCGGCTGCCATTATGCGTGCGCATATATTAGCGGCACGAACCGCACAAATGCGCCAAAAACAGCCCCTCACTAAAGCTGAAGTAGAGCATCAGTGTAGTAAGGAATTCTTAAATATTTAGTAATGTTAATAATTAAAAATAACTTTTAAAAACAATGCGGTTAGCCGCCTTTCTCTTTAATGATAATAAAAAACATTAGGACTTCATCTATGACTTCTCAAGCCTCCCCTGTAACACCCCTTAACTTAGCTCAAAAGTTGATCAGTGATCATCTGGTCAGTGGTGACATGCTTCCTGGTAGTGAAATTGCCCTGCGCATCGACCAAGCGTTGTTGCAGGACGTGCTTGGCACTTTAGTGATGCTTGAGCTTGAAGCCATGGGCATTGACAGGGTGCATACTCAGCCGAGCGTTCAATATATCGATCACGGTCTTGTTCAAGCCGATAACCTCAATGCCGAGACCTATCTATTTCTAAAGAGTGCCTGTGAACGTTTTGGTGTTTGGTACTCAGGCCCTGGTAATGGCATTAGCCACCCCGTGCATATGGAAAATTTTGGTGTGCCTGGTCAGTCGCTGGTAGGTTGCGACAGCCATACTACCTCGGCGGGTGCGTTGGGAATGCTGGCCATCGGCGCAGGCGGTATTGAAGTCGCTATGGCAATGGCCGGAGAGCCTCTTTATATCACCATGCCGCGGATTTGGGGTGTTCGCCTAGAAGGGCGTTTGCCGGACTGGGTGTCGGCTAAAGATGTGGTTTTGGAGCTACTTCGTCGTCATGGCGTGTCGGGTGGCAAAAATAGCATTCTTGAATTCTATGGCCCGGGGCTTGATGAGCTTTCGGCAATGGATCGACTAGTGATCGCTAATATGGGTACCGAAATGGGTGCCACGACAAGTGTTTTCCCTAGTGATGAAAGTACGCGACGCTTTATGTCAGCCCGGGGACGCGAAGGCGATTGGCAGCCGTTAGCAGCAGATCCTGGTTGCCATTACGATGTGGAAGAAGTGATTGATTTATCAATGCTGGTGCCGCTTATCGCCCTGCCTTCTAGCCCCGATAAGGTCGTGCCTGTGAGTGAAGTCGTCGGGCAGCCGTTGCACCAAGCCTATATTGGTTCGTCGGGTAATCCTGGTTATCGTGACTTTGCCATCGTGTCGAGCATGGTAAAAGGGCGCTCAGTGGCAGATGGTATATCGCTGGATATTAACCCCTCGTCGCGCCAAGTGCTTTCTACATTGATTCAAGAAGGTTATTTAGGTGAGTTAGTGGCTAGTGGTGCACGCTTACACCAAGCGGGCTGCAACGGCTGTATTGGAATGGGGCAGGCGCCTGCCGTAGGACGAAACAGTTTACGTACTGTTCCACGTAACTTTCCTGGCCGGTCTGGCACGCGAGAAGACAGCGTATTCCTATGCAGTCCTGAAACGGCCGCAGCTTCGGCTTTGGCTGGAGTTATTAGTGATCCACGTAGCATGCAAATGGACTACCCGCGTATTAATGAACCTGAGGCCATAGTGGTTAATCGGGATGTCTTTGCAGCACCGCTACCGATTGATCAAGCGCGGTTAAAGCCCCTGCAGAAAACGGATAATACGCCTGCGTTGCCGACACTAAGGCCGCTGCCTAATCGTTTGGAGATACCTGTATTATTAATCACGGGAGATAATATCTCCACCGATGACATTATGCCTGCGGGTCAGCGTGTGATGCCCTACTGGAGCAGCATATACGCTTCCGCTCCTTTCACCTTTGAAGCCGTTGATGCTGAATATGCACGTCGTGCTGATGCCTCGCGTAATTTAGGAGGGCATATTATTGTAGGTGGTCATAACTACGGCCAAGGTTCTAGCCGTGAAAACGCCGCCCTGGTGCCCCGTTACCTGGGGTTGCAGGTGGTGATAGCAAAAAGCTTTGCGCGAATCCATTGGCAAAACTTAATCTGCTTTGGCGCTTTACCACTAACGTTTATAGAGGACAGCGATGCGGATAAGTTTGCTCAAGGCGACACTATTATTATAGAAAACCTTCATGCCCAAGTGGCAACTAGCCCTACATTGGAAGCGGAAGTAGCAGGCAAAGGAACACTTCGTTTACATCATGGAGTGAGTGAGCGTCAGCGTGAATTGTTGCGGGTAGGTGGCGTGATCAATCACCTTAAAGCGCGTCAGGTATAAACTCGACTATTATGAATAAGCGGCAACATCTAGAGGCTTGCCGCTCTTTCAGCGACTTAAGAGCGAGCCAAAAATGAGTAACTATCTGTTAGATGATTCCCCCCTAAGCCCCGGTGTTATTTACCGCTTGTTATCTGGCGTTGTTTGCCCAAGGCCCATTGCCTGGGTGTCTACCCAGGATAAGCAGGGAAATACTAATTTAGCACCGTTCTCCTTCTTCAATGTCGCTAGTGTCAACCCGCCGGTGCTGGCGTTTTCGCCACTGCTCAATGGCAGCGGTGAGCTTAAAGATACGGTGCGTAATTTAAATGATGTTGCAGAATGCGTTGTGCATGTGGGTAGCGAAGCATTAATTGAAGCGCTCAATACTACTAGTGCCAGTCTGCCGCCAGGAGAGGATGAGTTTACCCTGGCCGGGCTTGAAAAGGCTGCTATGCCGGGCGTGAGCGTTCCGCGGATTGCTAATGCGCCTGTGGCGTTTGGCTGCAAATTGTTCGATATGATTCGGTTCGGTGACCAACCCTTGGCAGGTACGTTAGTACTGGCGCAAGTGGTTTCCATTCATATTGATGACGCGCTATGGGACGGTCGCCATGTGGATATGGACCTTCTCAAACCTGTAGGTCGCCTAGCGGGCAGTGATTACATCCGCATTAGCGATCGTTTTGCGATAGAACGTCCTGATTAGCAGCCGCTTAATCCTTATAAATATTTGATTAGTAAGTGTATTTTATACATACATTCAGTATTTCAATTCAGTTACACGATAGACAATAATAATTACTCAGCGATTAACGATAATTAACCTTTAGTCGTATATTCTTCTGCCGATAGTAAGGGGTAACAGATCGGTAATGTAGGAGGCATGCGATGGTTCCCATTGTCTGTTTTTCAACTTGCCATTTATAGGGTAAAGAAGTGATCTAGCTAGCAAGGAGCAGATCAATGCGACGATTGGGAACGCTATTGTTATTAAAAAAATGTTTTAAAAAACAACTGATTAATATGAGGCTGTTGAAGCTGACGTTATTCGCTGGGCTACTGGTTTCACCACTGGCTCAGGCAGAGCTTACGTTTGGGATTGTCGCCCCTTCCAGCGGTAGCGCTGCGCCTTTAGGGCTAGGTATGCAAAAAGGTATTGAGACCTATTTTGCAGAGGTTAATGCAGCAGGCGGGGTGAATGGTCAAACGCTATCCTTGATTGCACGCGATGATCAATATCAACCGCTTAAAGCCGCCAGCAACACTCGCCAGCTGATCCAAGAAGATGACGTGTTGGCGGCAATCGGCAATGTCGGTACACCAACGGCTACCGTTACTATTCCCATCTATAACGAGTATGAAACGCTGCTTTATGGCGCGTTTACAGGCGCTGGCGTATTGCGCAAAACACCGCCCGACCGCTATGTGATCAATTATCGGGCCAGCTATGTGCAGGAAACCGCCGCGATGGTGGATGGGCTGCTGGAAGCGGGTGTTCTGCCCGAGGAAATTGCCTTTTTTACCCAGAACGATAGCTTTGGCGACGCAGGATACAATGGCGCTATCCAAGCGTTAACCTCCCATGGCGTTGGCAACATCGCCGCGCTGGCCCATGGCCGTTTTACCCGCGGTACTCGCAATATCCACCAAGGCTTGGCGACCATTCTGCAAGCGCCGGTGACGCCTCGGGCGGTCATTATCGTGGGCACTTACGGGCCCGCGGCAGATTTCATTCGTGAAGCACGCAACGACCTACCAGATGCCGTGTTTCTGAACGTCTCTTTCGTTGGCAGTCAAGCGTTAATGGATGAACTTGGCGAGTTGTCAGAAGGCGTGATTATTACCCAAGTCGTGCCGCCTCTGGATGCCGACCTACCCGCTGTAGAAGCCTACCGCCAGGCACTAGCCACGCATTCACGGGGAAGTGAGCCTGACTTTATTTCCCTTGAAGGCTACCTGGCGGCGAAGCTGTTTGTGGAAGGTGTCAAGGCGGCGGGTGCAGAGCCAGATCGTGACGCTATTGTGGATGGCTTGCTTGGTCTGGGTAGCATCGATATTGGCTTGGAAGAGCCGCTCAGCCTTGGGCGTAATGATCACCAAGCCAGCGATGCAGTATGGCCAACCGTTATCACAAACGGCCGTTTTGAGTCGGTGGAGTGGGCGAGCCTGTTACCGTAACAGCGTCCGCATTTAGGCTTAAGTTACCTGTAAGACCCTGACACAAGTGAAATCAGATAATGAAAAAAACGTTAAGTATTAGAGCCATGTTGATCAGCCTGTTCCTAGCGGCAGTGCTTGGCGCCGTGGTGCTAGCAGCAACAGGTTGGACCACTAACCAGCGGCTTATCGACTCGCAGCGCTATATTACCGGTGAGGTTTTACCTCTTCAGGACGCCAGCCGGGGCATGGTACTCACGATGGGGGCATTTGGTCAGCGTCATGCAGATCTACTTGCCACCGAAAGCGCCACTGGCCTTGATGAGGTTACCGCTCAAGCTAGCTTGGATGAACGTTTTCAAACCGCCCGCCAACGGCTTAGTGGGGTTGAACACGCAGAGGGCTTAAGTGAGCTGGATAGCCATTATCAAGCATTGCTTGAGGGCGATACGGCACTTGAGGCGGTGCGCCGTGAAGAGTTGAGCCTGCAAACACAAATGGCCGAGCGTATTAGTGCGATGCAAGCTCTTATTTCTCAAGTGATGCTTAGTGCCGAAGACATTGCCGGACGCACCGCGTTAGCCCAAGTACGCAGTGACCGTGACCAGCGTGAGTTGATGGAAGCCTGGCGCGAAGACGGCATGACGACACTGCCTACTACGCTTCTGGATAATATGTTTACCGCACAGGCGGACATTGGGCGTTTGAGCGGTAACGCGCGCATGGCACTCGCGCAATTATCTGACCTTGGACGTCAAATGATGCAAATAGAGAGCTCCGATGCGCTGGTCAATTTGCGTCATAATGAAATTGCCCAGCAGGTCGGGCTTGCTCGTCAGTCGTTGGCGGCAATCGCCAGCGCCCCCAGTACCGAAGTAGAGCAGCGTGCGCTAATTAATAACCTTGATGAGGTTATTGTCGAGCTGCAAGGGCTGATGGTGTCTGATGATAACGCTGTTTATGCGCTTCGTTTGCAGCAGCTTGCACTCCATGAACAAGTACAAGCGGCGCTCACCAATGTCGCTCAAGCCATGGCGCAGATGCGCTCGGCGTTAAGTGACGTTGAAGCGTATACCGTGGCACAGGCTGACAGTGCCGCGACCCAGGCGGAAACGTTAGCCAATGCTGGCCGTTCGTTACTGATTATGGTCACACTGATTGTGATTGCGCTGCTTGCTATCTTTGGCTGGCGCACAATGGTGCGTGTGTTGGGCCCGCTCGTGGCAATGCGCCGCCAGATGGAAAGCATCAGTGGCGCTGCTGGCGAGAACGCTGATCTTTCCAAGCGTCTTGAGCTTAAACGCAACGATGAAGTAGGCCAGACGGCTCAAGCGTTTAATAGCATGATGGATACTTTTGAAGGGATGGTGGCGCAAATTCGTGAAAGCGCTGAAGCCATCGCGGCGAGCAGCCGACAGATTGCGGCAGGCAATGAAAATCTCTCACAACGAACCGACCAGCAGGCAGCGTCGCTGGCTGAAACGGCCTCAAGTCTTGAGCAGATTACCGCTACCGTGAAGCAAACGGCTGAGTATGCTGACCAGGCGAAAGACGCCAGTGGCAACGTTGATCAGCGCGCACGTGCTGCAGGGGATGTGTCAACGCGTACCACGGCGGCAATGGGCGATATTCGTGAGGCGAGTGAAAAAATCACCTCTATTATTAAAGCCATCGACGATATTGCCTTCCAAACCAACTTGTTGGCGCTAAATGCCTCCGTGGAAGCCGCTCGGGCTGGCGAGCAGGGGCGCGGGTTTGCTGTGGTGGCTCAGGAAGTGCGTAAGTTAGCGGGACGCAGCGCTGAGGAGGCGGCCCAAATTCGTCATTTAGTAGACGACAGTGTTGCTAAGGTGAGCGAGGGCGAGCAACTCGTCAACGCATCCAGTAAGCACCTTCAGGAGATCATTGATAGCCTGGGTGAGGTGACGCGCTATGTTACCGAGATCGCTGGAGCGACCCACGAACAGTCGGCAGGCATTGACCAGATCAACCAAGCGATTTCGCAATTGGATCAGGTGACGCACCAAAATGCCCGCTTGGTACAAGAAGCCACGACAGCCAGTCATACACTGGATGATCGTGCGGGTGATATGCATTCACTGGTAGGGCGCTTTCGGGTAAGCGATACGGCAGGACAGCGTCATCTGTCACTCCCACAGAAGGAAGAAATTACAACGTAGTAAGCAATTACTACCTGCTGATGGAAAGCGCTTGCTAGTCTCATCTTACACGCCTCGCGTGTGCTCACACACTCGATCAACAACCATAAGATAAATAGGTAAAAGGAGTACTGAGATGAGCAGCAAGCGCATTTTAATGATCACCGGCGATTTCACTGAAGACTATGAAACCATGGTGCCGTTTCAGGCACTTATGGCCGTCGGCCACCAAGTAGATGCTGTCTGCCCTGGTAAAGCCTCGGGCGATACTGTGGCAACCGCGATTCATGACTTTGAAGGTGATCAAACCTATTCTGAAAAGCCTGGGCACCGCTTCGCACTGAATGCTGATTTCGCCAGCACTAACCCTGCCGATTACGATGCCCTGGTGGTACCAGGTGGCCGCGCACCGGAATACCTTCGTCTCAACAAGGAAGTCCTGACGATGGTTCAGCACTTTTTCGAGACCAACAAGCCCGTGGCGGCCATCTGCCATGGTGCGCAGCTATTGGCAGCTGCAAAAGTGCTTGAGGGCCGGCAGTGCTCCGCTTACCCGGCCTGCCAACCGGAGGTAGAACTTGCCGGTGGTCACTTCGCCAATTTGGAAGTGACTGATGCGGTGACCGATGGCAACCTGGTCACCGCCCCCGCGTGGCCTGCCCACCCGGCATGGCTGGCGCAATTTATGGCATTGTTAAATAAGTAAAGCTAGCCGCACTATCATAATTACCTTTGCGCCCGGCTTTTGCCGGGCGTTCTGCGCTATTGCCCACTATATTGATAGCGTGAGCCTGAGTGGACTACTCGAAGAGGCAACGCCCATGTGTAAACTCTTTATTCAAGCTAACCCCGAGCTGTGGCGCAGTGCGACGCACTCGCTGCGTATCGATGGCATGGTCACCAGTGTGCGGATGGAAAACTACTTCTGGCACATTCTCGAAGAGATCGCCCAGCGAGATGGAATGAATACCGCCCAAATGATTACTCGGCTGTATCATGAATCGATCGATGCTGGGCACGATTTGGGAAACTTCACCTCGTTTTTACGCGTTTGCGCCCTGCGTTACCAAGCGCTTCAATTGAGCGGCGATATTCCAGTCCAGCACCAGGTACCCATCGCCACCCTGGACGCGGAGCAAATTTTAGCGCGTGAAGCTGGCAACAGGCAGGACTCCTTACATTAAAAACGGCGGCTGATAAGGGGGCTGGAAAAGAAGTAGAGCCGTTATTCGAGCCGTGCTTCCAGCGCACTTAAAAATTCTTCAATACGTGCTGCATTGGTGCCCACATCGCTTGCGCCCAGGCGTGATGCCGAGCGCATATCGACCTGTACACCATTGTCCAGCTCGGTTAAGCGAATAACCACGTCATCCTCAAAGCCAAACCAGCGCGTGGTTGCGGTGGCCTCTATGTGATTGTCGGTAATTCTGGCGATACGCCAGCCAGACTCTTCCGCCGCTGCTTGGGCAGCTGCCAGTACGGTTTGCGGAGAGTCATCTACGATTATCGGCTTGATGTGAGGGTAGGCTGCTCGCTGTTGCTGGGCGGTTGCCTCACCAGGGTAATCGACCGCGTTAGGGGCAGCACGCCGTGCGTTGGCTAAGGCTTCAAAAGCAGGTGGATTCTGGGTGTCGGTGGTGATGTCGTGAATGGCCGGTACCTCTTGAGCACGTTGCCAGTGCTGCCAAGGCACAAAAAGCAGCGCCGCCGCAGCGATAATGACCAGCGAGGCCATCAAGGCTGATGTGAAGCGACGAGCCAGCATGCTCAGCAGCAGCGTAATGATACTGACTGCCACCGCTCCACCAGCGGCATAGACGCCGTTACGTAGTAAGTTAAACGCCTCGCCCAGGCTGATAAGTTCGCCCCGATAAGCCGGGCCAGCACCCGCCATCATCAGTACCGCCGCTACAAGCAGCAGAATGGCTAAACCTGCCAGTATACCTGGCCAGCGGCCACCGCGTGGGTGTGACGCTTTCAGTTGCATTGCCATGTTCTCTCCTTGCCACATCGTATTCAGCGATTCTTTTGAGCTATCCTTTCCAGCTATTCTTAGCACAAATACAACGCCAATTGGCAATCTGAACGTTTAATACCTGACGATAGGATATACATGACCGATCACGTAACCGCTTTACGTCAGTTGCTTCTCAGCGCACCGCAAGAAGCCCTGCCAATGACCTACAAGCAGGTGGCCACCGAGCTGGGGCTGACGCCGCCACGCACCATTGGGCAAGTTACCCAAGCGCTTGAGCAGTTAATGCGTGAAGACGCCGCGCAACAAACACCTTTTATCGCCGCCTTAGTCGTCAGCCGCCGGGGCGATGGGTTACCCGCTACGGGCTTTTTTGAGTTAGCTGTCGCTTTAGGTCGTTTCCCCAAAGACCCGACCCTCCACGAGTCGGCTTACCGGACTGAGTTTCAGCGCGCCATAAACGAGCGCGACGATTGCCAGCGTTAAGTTTCGCCACGATGGCTAGGCTTTTTACGCAGCGGGTCAAGCAGCGGGCCAAGCCCGTTGTGATCGATTTCATGCATTAGATGCAGCAGCTCACCAATCTCGCCAGAAGGAAACCCTTCCCGGGCAAACCAGTTTAAATAGGGCCCGGGGAGGTCGGCGATCAGGCGGCCCTCATACTTGCCAAAGGGCATGGTACGGGTGACTAGCTTTTCCAGATTCTCTGGTTTCATGCATTTACTCCTGTGGCCTTAAATGGTGGGCTAAACACGATTATCAGGTTGTTGTGCCGTTTCGCCAATCAATTGCGCAAGCGCTCGGGCGGGTTCGCTCAAATGACCACTGGTAGGATGAATTAGTCCTATATCACGATGAAAGGTACGCTCGCCTAAATCAATCGCACGCACGCCGGCTGGCCAACGTGAGTGGGCGATGGCCTCGGGCACCAGGGCCACGCCTACCCCCTTGGCGACCAGCTTAATGATCGCTTCCAGTTCGTCGACTTCGCACACCTCACGCACATTGCAGTGGTTATCTCGTAGGAAGCGCTCCACCTGCCTGCCCCCAAAGGAGGCACGGTCGTAGCGGATAAACGGCTGGTTGGAGAGCAGTTCCCGCCATTGATCGCCGTTGATATGCGGTGGCACGATTAACCGAAAAGGCTCGTGAGCTAGGGGTGTCCAGCGCAAATCACTGTGTAGCGAAAAGGGCGGGCGAATTATCACTGCCATATCCAGTTCGCCAGCGTCGACCTGATTGACCAGTTCCATGGAAAGCCCCGGTACCACGTGGGTACAGCAATCGTGATAAGCGTGATGAAAGCGCGCGAGTGCATCAGGCAGTAGCGAGCGCTGGATGGAGGCGATGGCGCCGATATTGATCCGTTGTGTGGCTGGCTGGCCTGACATGGATACGCCCAGCGTGCTATACAGCGTTAGCAGGGCGTGGGCTTGCTTCAACGTCTCTTGCCCTCGCTGGGTCAATATGGCGGCACGCCCTTTGCGTTCAAACAGGGCAAGGCCTAGTTCTCCCTCAAGGCGTTTCATCTGCGCACTGACCGCTGCTTGAGTCAGGCCAATTTTTTTACCCGCTGCGGCAAAGGTGCCTTCCTGGGCAACCGCGATCAGCGTCTTTAGCTCACGGATCATTGATAAATCCTTTTTGTGAATCAGCCAAATAGTTATTGATTTTATTTTCCCATGCGCCGCCCTAAGATGAATACACCGTGGTGGCTTAAAGTGCCACCGAGTCTGAATAACACCCACCTATGTTGGAGATGACGATGAGCCTTTCACCCTTTCATTTAGCCATTCCTGTTTACGATGTGGCACTGGCGCGAGCGTTTTATAACGATGTCTTTGGCCTGGAAGAGGGGCGTTCCAGTGAGCAGTGGGTCGACTTTAACTTCTTTGGTCATCAACTGGTCATTCATGAGCAGCCTAAAACGCCGGGGCAAGAGAGCGCTCATACCAATCCCGTGGACGGTCACAACGTTCCAGTACCGCATTTCGGCGTGATTTTGCAGTGGGATGAGTGGGAAGCCCTGGCCGAGCGACTGAAAGCGCGGGATACACAGTTTGTGATTGAGCCTTACGTACGTTTCAAAGGCGAAGTGGGCGAACAGGCCACGATGTTCCTGCTCGACCCTTGCGGAAACGCCCTGGAGTTCAAGGCGTTCAAAGATATGAGCCAGGTTTTTGCCAAATAAATTTTGCAAAATAGACTTTGCCAAATAAATTTTGCTCAATAAGCCCTGCATTGAATTTCGTTTTAAGCGCGTAACGCCTGTTCCTGTCGACGATGTTGAAGCGGAGGCTCGCCAAAATAGCGCTTATAATCGCGGCTAAACTGAGGCACGCTGCGGTAGCCAACCGCCGCAGCGGCCTGATTGACGTTGTGGTTGTCCTGCAAAAGTAACTGCTGGGCTTTGATTAAGCGCAGCCGCTTTAAGTACTGAGCTGGTGACGCGCGGGTAATCTGCTTGAAGTGCTGGTGAAATGTCGACGGACTCATATTGGCCTGGGCTGCCAGCTGTTCAATGCTAAAGTCTTCAGCAAAATTGGCATGCAGCCTCGAAAGTACTTGCACGATGCGCGAATAGTTGCCATGCCCCAATACCAACGCCCTTAACGCCTGGCCTTGCTCCCCCTTTAATGCCTCGAATACCACGTCACGAATACGCGCTGTGCCCATCGTTTTGCACTCAACAGGCGTATGCAGTGTGTTCGCCAAACGCTGTACGGCGTCTTGCATACCCTCGGTCATGGCGACCGATGCCATTGGCAGTGGCGTTTGGTTCTGTTGTACCGCCTCGCCCATGGCGGTCACCATTTCGCTCAACAGCGCCGGGTCCAGGCGTACTGATATGCCCAGCAGCGGGGCTTCCGGTGAACCGTAAGTTTCGCACTCAAACGGCATGGGCAGCGTTTGAACTAAATAGTGGCCGGGGTCGTAGTGGATTTCACGATCGCCCAGATACCCCATCTTTTGCCCCTGGGCAATAATGGTCAGGCTTGGTTCATAGAGAAGCGGCGTACGCACTTGGTGGCGGCTTAAACAGAGTAACGATACGCCGGGCAGAGTCGTTTGACTGATACCGTCGCTTTTAATGAGTGGTGCAATAACAGCAGCCAGCGCATTGCCAGCCTGAGCGGTGGAGGCCATGGGGTTCTCTCTGGTTTCTGGTGGCTTTTGCATAATCATAGCGATTTTAAGCTATTTTTCGTTATTTTATTACGTGCTATCGGAGTAATTGGCAAAAATGACGTAGCTTCGTTCATCGCTATCCTTACGGATTAGGCCAATACTGTCGGCATACCTCGCACGCGAGGAAATGTCTGCTGATTTTGAAAGTTGGTTTTGAAAAAAACAGCTTTTAAGTCTAGTTGCGAAGTCAAGATGGAGCCCCACCGATGAGCCAAGCCAAATCCTATGCAGCATTTGCTGCGGACAAACCGTTAGCACCGTTCAGTTTTGACCGTCGCCAGCCGCGCCCGGACGACGTGGCGATTGAAATTCTCTACTGTGGCGTGTGCCACAGCGACCTTCACTTTGCCCGCAATGACTGGGGAATGAGCCAGTACCCTGTCGTCCCCGGCCATGAAATTGTCGGCCGCGTGACCTCGGTCGGCGATAAGGTTTCACGTTTTAAAGCCGGTGATTTAGTCGGTGTTGGCTGCATGGTGGATTCATGCCGTACCTGTGCCGCTTGTAAAGATGGCGTAGAGCAGTACTGCCTGGAAGGCTTCACCATGACCTATGGCAGTGAAGACCGCCAAGATGGCACCATAACCCAGGGTGGCTATTCCGACTCCATCGTAGTGAGTGAGCACTTTGTACTGCAGATGCCTGATGGCATCGATCTAGCCTCAGCAGCGCCGATTCTTTGTGCCGGTGTGACGACCTATTCACCGCTCAAGCATCATGGCGTCGGTAAAGGCCATAAAGTTGGTGTGATTGGTATGGGTGGCTTAGGCCATATGGGCGTTAAACTGGCTAAGGCGTTGGGTGCGGAAGTCACCGTATTCACCCGCTCAGATGCCAAGGTTGAAGAAGCTAAGCGCAACGGTGCTGACCACGTGGTGGTTTCCAGCGACCAGGCGCAGATGGATGCCGTGGCTGAAACCTTCGACTTTATGCTCGACACCGTACCCGTACAGCATGACCTTAACCCTTACCTGAAGTCGCTGAAGTACGACGGTACGCACATTATTGTCGGTTTGCTTGAACCTATTGAGCCAGCCATTGAAGCCTTTAACTTGGTCTTCAAACGTCGTGTGGTTGCCGGTTCGCTGATTGGCGGCATTGCCGAGACCGAAGAGCTGCTTAAGCTGTGTGCTGACCAAGGCATTACCTGTGATATCGAGATGTTGGATATCAACAACATCAATGAAGGCTTTGAGCGCATGGAAAAAGGCGATGTACGCTATCGCTTTGTGATTGATATGGCGACGTTGAAAAACAGCGCTGCCTAATCTATTGGCATTCACTTCCCCATAGCGCTAGCTTGAACCAACGAAATGGCCCGCGTCCTACAAAGGACGCGGGCCATTTTGCTACGGGCGAGTACTATGTATCAGCTTTTTTACGTATCAGCTTTTTACGTCACGTTTGCTGCGTGCGGCAACAACGGCGGGTAAAAGCAACAAGCCTGCTAGCAGCCAAGCGGGCCAACTGCCTGTGCGGGTAAACGGTGTCAAACCTTCCATGGCGTAGAACTCACCGGTTATCAGTGTGGTTTCGAACTGCGGGGCGCGCTCCACGATATGGCCTTCGGGGTCGATAATCGCCGTAATACCGTTGCTGGTAGCGCGGACCACATAGCGGCCATTCTCTAGCGCTCGCAGACGAGCCATCTGCAAATGCTGGTGGGGGCCGATTGAGGCACCAAACCAAGTGTCGTTGGAGACCGTCATTATCACACCGCTGTCTTGGGCGCGGCGGGCGACCAGCTGTGGGTAAATAATCTCATAGCAGATCGCATTGCCGATATTTATCCCCGCGGCCTGCATGGGTGTTTGCTCGTGCTCGCCTTTGATAAAGGTCGACATTGGAAGGTCAAAGAAATCGATCGCCCCGCGGAGTACGCTTTCCAGCGGCAAGTACTCACCAAAAGGCACTAAGTGCTCTTTCTGGTAGCTGCCTTCTACGTCGCCTACGCCAATCACGCTATTGAAATATCGCTCCTGTTCGTCGCGCTGCACGATGCCGGTGAGTAGGGCGACATCGGGCGGCAGGTTCGCTTGCACCCGTTCCAGCACCGGTCGGGCCTGGGTCTCCATCATTGGCAGGGCGGTTTCTGGCCAGATGATCAGGTCAACGTCGTCGGCAACTTCGCGAGTCAGTTCGCTGTAGGTGTTAGCGGCCTCCCGTTGCCCTTCAGGGGTCCACTTCAATAGCTGCGGCAGATTACCTTGTAACAGGGCGACACGGGTGGGCTCGTCTGCTGGCGTGGTCCACTGCTGAGGCAATGCCAGCGGGACTAGCCAAATAGCTGCCAGTGGCGCGAGTGCCCACCACCGACGGCGCAGCAGTAGTTCAGCACCAAGCGCACCGCTAAGTGCTACTAATAGAGAAAGCAGGTAGACGCCCCCAACGGGCGCCCAGGCGGCTAGTGGTGAATCGACATAGCCAGAGCCCAGCAGCAGCCAGGGAAAGCCGGTAAACAGGTAGGTACGTAGCACCTCGCCCAATACCCAGGCGCCCGCAAAGCTGATAAACGCGAGCCGAGCGGATGTGAAGCGGCGATAGAGCCAGAAGGTGCCGGCAAAAAACAGCGCCAAAATCGTCACGAACAGCACAGTTAGGAAAACGGCCAGTGGTACACCGGTATAGCCATAATCGTGAATAGAGACATACACCCACGAAGTGCCGCTGGCGAAGAGCGCCACGCCATATAGCCACCCCTTTAGAGCCGCCTGGGCGGGGGTTAACGTGTGCAGGCCCGTGTAAAGTAAACCAATCGCCACCGGGCCAAGCCACCACAGTTCAAACGGTGAGGCCGTTAGGGTGGTGAATCCACCAGCAACCAGGGCGGCAAGCAGCTGTAACAAAAACGCGGGGGGGAAACCCATAGCGATGACCTATCGTCGGTAAATTGCGAGAAAGCGGATAGAGAGCAGAGTGACGATCAGCGACTAGGCTGGCTTGTTCTCCTGGTCATCGTCTTCTTCGTCATCACGACGCGTGTCACGGTAGGCTTCGAGTAGACGAATGCGCCGGGTGTCAGCATTGAGGATCACAAATCGCCAGCCACCAAGAATGGTATGTTCTCCGCGCCGAGGCAGATGGCCGAACTGTTGCATTACCAGGCCGCCAACAGTATCGAACTCATCGTCGGAGAACTCAGTGTCAAAGCGTTCGTTGAAGTCTTCGATGGGGGTTAGGGCGCGAATGGCAAAACGGCCATTTTCGATCTCGCGGATATCATCCTCTTCGTCGGTATCGTGTTCATCTTCGATGTCGCCGACAATCTGCTCAAGGATATCCTCAATGGTGATAATGCCCGCAGTACCGCCATATTCGTCAACGACGATGGCCATGTGATTATGGGTATCACGAAACTCTTTGAGCAGGCTGTTAAGGCGTTTTGACTCAGGAATAAACATCGCCGGTCGCAAGATATCATCAAGCTTGAAAGCGTCACGCTGAGCCTGCGTTTGGGAGAGTAGCGGTAACAGATCCTTTACCAGCAGAATACCTTTCACATCATCCAGGTTTTCACCAATCACCGGGTAGCGGGAGTGGCCGGTTTCCTGAATGAGTGGTAGGTAGCCGTCGCTGGTTTGATCCAGCGCGATGGCGGACACCTGGGAACGCGGTATCAGCACTTCGCGTACTTGCTGGTCGCTGATTTCAAGCGCGCCTTCGATGATCATGATGGCGTCTTGGTCCAGCTTTAGTTTTCCTGCGGTATGGCGTAAAAACGTCATCAGCTCATCACGTGAGCTGGGTTCGTCATTGTCTCCGGAAAGGGCGCCAAAGATTTTCTCGAGCCAGGATTTTTGATTGGGGTTGCTCGATCGGTCTTCGCTCATGCGTCAATTCTCTCGTTTGCGGGCAGACAGTTGCTATCTTATTTACGGCGTTGTCAGGTGGCTGTTTTATCACCGATGCGGGGGATAGTACCAGATTCGTTGTTACCTGAATTAACGCACCCACTATCAAATAATAAAAACCCAAAGCGTTTAGCCATTAATGCCATCGGAGGTAGTGTCAGCATATGGGTCGGGAATGTGCAGCTCAGCCAATAGTTCGCGCTCGAACTGCTCCATTTCTTCTGCTTCCTGATCATCAATATGATCGTAGCCCATTAAATGCAAGATGCCATGCACGACCATATGAGCATAGTGATGCTCAAGCGGTTTACGCTGCTCGCGAGCTTCCTGAGCCACCACGGCGTGACAAATCACGAGATCACCCAGTAGCGGTAATTCAACCCCGGGCGGGCTCTCAAAGGGAAACGACAGCACGTTGGTGGTTTTGTCTTTGCCCCGGTAGTCGCGGTTAAGCGTCTGACTTTCTCTCTCATCCACGAAGCGGATAGTCACTTCCCGACGTTGGTCGTCGGGGTGGTGCGCAAAAACACAGCCCACCCAGTGGGTGAGCTGTGTCAGAGAGGGTAGCAGGGGTTCGTTGATCGCTGCCTGACGATCAATTATTAGCTCATCAATCGTAGGCTCGTTCATCGCGAGCTATCCCAGGAGCCTTCTCGCGTTTGCATGCGGGCATCACGTTCTTGCTGGCGCACTTCACGGCGGGCACGCTCTTCCACTTCTTGCTGAGACTCGAACATGTCGTAGGCTTCGATAATGCGCTGAACCAACGGGTGGCGAACCACATCCTTGGCGGCAAAGTGGGTAACGCCAATGCCTGGGGTGTCTTTCAATACGTCGAGCACCTGAATCAGCCCTGAACGCTGCCCCTTGGGTAAATCGACCTGGGTCACATCGCCGGTAATGACGGCGGTAGAACCAAAACCAATCCGGGTCAGGAACATTTTCATCTGTTCTGGCGTAGTGTTCTGGCTCTCATCCAGAATGATATAGGAATTATTAAGCGTGCGGCCACGCATGTAGGCCAGCGGGGCGATCTCAATTACCTGACGTTCAATCAGTTTGGCCACCTGTTCAAAACCGATCATCTCGTACAGAGCGTCATAAAGAGGACGCAAGTAGGGGTCGATTTTCTGGGCCAGGTCACCAGGTAGAAAGCCAAGCTTCTCACCCGCTTCGACGGCAGGGCGCACAAGCAGAATGCGGCGTACTTCCTGTTGATTGAGCGCTTCAACCGCCGCAGCGACCGCTAGATAGGTTTTGCCTGTGCCCGCCGGGCCAACACCAAAATTGATATCGTGTTCGCGGATGCTGGACACATAGCGCTGCTGATTAAGGCCACGCGGTTTGATCATGGTGCGCGGCGTGCGCATGATCACTTCGTCGCTGTTGCCGCTACCATCTTCTTCATCTTCTATCGCTTCTAGCCCTGATTCCTGTAGGAACAGGTGGACGGTATCGGCTTCAAGTTCGCTGGATGCCGTTTCGCGGTAGAGATGTTCCAGTACGTTTGCCGCTGCTTTAATGCGATTGGCGGGGCCCGCCAGTTGGAACACATTGCCTCGGTTGCGCAGCGTCACGTCCAGGCGGCTTTCAATCAGCTTCAAATGCTCGTCCTGCTGGCCGCAAAGGCTAGCAAGGCGCTGCGGATCATTGGGTTCAAGGCTTAAGGTGATGATGCGATTGGCCTGAGGTGTTGGCTGGCTCAAGAGTGGGGAACCCCTCGTTAGTGTGTGTATCGTTCAGCTTACTGCCCCGCCTGAAGCGGGGCAATGACCTGTGTTAATGGCGGTGCTAAGTGAACGTTTAATAGCGCTCGGGTGAGGCCAGTTCGCCGCGCAGCGAATTGGGGAAGGCCTCGGTGATCTCCACATCGACAAAGTAGCCGATTAGCTCGGTGGGGTTGGCGGCACGGAAGTTCACCACGCGGTTGTTCTCGGTACGCCCTGAGAGTTGGCCGGGGTCGCGGGGCGAAAAGCCGTTAACCAGTACACGCTGCGTGCTGCCCACCATACGGCGGCTAATTTGCGCGGTTTGCTGAATGATCCGCTCCTGCAGAATTGCCAGGCGCTGCTTTTTCACGCTTTCCGGTGTTTCATCCGGCAGGCCAGAAGCAGGTGTGCCGGGGCGGGCGGAGTAAACAAAGCTGAACGAGTGGTCGAAGCCAATCTGGTGAATCAGGTTCATCGTCGCTTCAAAATCTTCTTCCGTTTCGCCGGGGAAACCGATAATGAAGTCTGAAGAGAAGCTGATGTCTGGGCGGTTGGCGCGGATACGCTCCATCTTTTCGATGTACTCCGCCGCCGTGTGGCCACGCTTCATGGCGTTAAGAATGCGGTCTGAACCCGACTGTACCGGCAGGTGTAGGTGGCTCACCAGCTCGGGGATATCCGCGAAGGCGTCCACAAGGCTGTCGGTAAACTCAACCGGGTGCGAGGTGGTAAAGCGCACGCGATCGATCCCGTCTACAGCCGCCACACAGGCAATCAGCTCGGCCAGGTCGATCTCGTCGCCAAGCTGATTCTCACCGCGATAGGCATTCACGTTTTGGCCCAGCAGATTGATCTCACGCACGCCCTGATCGGAAAGGTGGATGACTTCATCCATAACTGCTTCAAAGGGGCGTGAAACTTCTTCGCCACGGGTGTAAGGAACCACGCAGAAGGTGCAGTACTTGGAGCAGCCTTCCATGATCGATACGAATGCAGTGGCGCCATCGGAGGAGGGCTTGGGCAGATGGTCAAACTTTTCAATTTCAGGAAAAGTGACATCCACAGCGGCAATCTGATTATTGCTGCGGGCATCCAGCATCGAAGGAACGCGGTGGAGGGTTTGTGGCCCAAATACCATGTCCACATGCGGTGCGCGCTTGCGAATGGCTTCGCCTTCTTGGCTGGCCACGCAGCCACCTACGCCAATCACTAGATCGGGGTTGGCATCTTTAAGTTTTTTCCAGCGGCCCAGCTGATGAAAAACTTTCTCCTGCGCTTTCTCGCGAATCGAGCAGGTGTTTAACAGAATGACATCGGCTTCACGCTCATTATCAGTGAGTTCGAGCTGGTGAGATTCGCCGAGTAGATCCGCCATGCGGGAGGAGTCGTACTCGTTCATTTGGCAGCCGTGCGTTTTGATGAAGAGCTTCTTCGCCATCGGTACCTGTCATCTATGAGTCGTCAAGGGACGAGGATGAATGGAGTGTCGGATAGTGGGCCATGCCACTTTTGGATATCCCCATTATACGGGCACAAGAAACCTGGGGCTAGCATTCGGCCATAATCGATACTTGACCATCACATTTCAATGGGTATACTACGCACCGTGTTTGAGCAGTTCCTCGATAGCTCAGTTGGTAGAGCAAATGACTGTTAATCATTGGGTCGCAGGTTCGAGTCCTGCTCGAGGAGCCAATCTTCGCTACCGCTTTAAGGCGAAGGGCTTTGCTTAAAACACGACAACTTATGATGTTCCTCGATAGCTCAGTTGGTAGAGCAAATGACTGTTAATCATTGGGTCGCAGGTTCGAGTCCTGCTCGAGGAGCCAAGTTGTAATACCGTTAGTCTCTTTTAACTGCCTTTTTACGGTTTGCCGTTTTGGTAGTGCATGATTCCTCGATAGCTCAGTTGGTAGAGCAAATGACTGTTAATCATTGGGTCGCAGGTTCGAGTCCTGCTCGAGGAGCCAATTAATTCCCCCTGCTTATTTGCTTTTCATTAGCGCCTAGTTTTCTCTGCGTTGACTGAAAGCGTTCATTTCTAGTGTTTCCTTTTCTCCTTTGCTATACCCATTGCCAGCTAATGCACAGGCGGTTTTGTTGTGTCTGGCGTGTGAGCTGGTTCGCCATTAGAACTATCGGTGCTTACCGTCAACCGATTTAGTGACGTAAACTACATTGATAATCTATTAGTTTAGGAAGTTTATGGTGGGCAACGTGACTGCGCCCCAGGCGCTGCAAGTATTTAAGTGTTTAAGCGATGAAACGCGTTTGATGCTGGTGCTGCTAATTGCTCAAGAGCAGGAGCTGTGCGTGTGTGAAATGACCCATGCGCTGCAGGAATCGCAGCCCAAAGTATCACGGCACTTGGCTCAGTTACGTCAATGTGGGTTGCTTAGCGATCAGCGCGAGGGGCAGTGGGTCTATTACCGCCTTGCCTCTCAATTACCTGCCTGGGCCCACGATATTGTTCAGGCGGGCACCCAAGGCAGCGCTGTGCAATTAGCGGCACTCACGCAGCGCTTAACGCGAATGGGTGATCGGCCTGCCCGCCGAGCGGCGCTGTGTTAACGCGATGCTGAGGCAGGCTAGGTGATTAAAATAGCGTAATAAAAACGCCGACCCTTATAAAGGGGTCGGCGTTTTTTCTCAGCGTGCTTTAACCGTGCGTGTTAACGCTTAGCCGCTAACCGCTGAGAATCCTGCAAATGGACGTAATCAAGAAGTATCTCTGCTGATTCCAGCACGTAGGCGCGATCGACGGCCAGTGCTTCATCCTCTTCGCTTTCGCTCTCTTGTGAGGCAGCAGCGTCATCACTCTCTTCGCCGCCTATTCCTGCCGTGGCGTCTGTCCGAGCGTCCATCCACTCATCCAGCTCTTCCAGGCCCAGCGCACGGCGGCGTTGGTTTTCCAATGAGAGCTGTTCGGCTTCCTGGGCTTCCATTTCACGCTCGCGCTGTTCGCGGTTTAAGCTCACGCTGGTGTGCTGTTCGCGTAGCTGACGAGCAAGGGTGGACTGGCGTTCAAGATAGCGGAAATTGGCATTATCCTGCGCACGGGCATCATGTTGGGCAATGAGTTGCTCCAGCATGTTTTCAGGTTCGCCATAGCGGCGATACTGAACGTTCTGAACGGTATCCCACGCTAATGCGTTATCCAAGCTGCTTTCACCAATACGCTCGGGGTCAATCAGGCTGGGGAAGTCGATATCCGGCTCTACGCCGCGGTTCTGGGTGCTATCGCCAGAAATACGGTAGAACTTGGCGCGAGTTAGCTTGATCTGGCCATGGCTCAGATCATTAAGCGTTTGCACGGTGCCTTTGCCGAACGTAGGCGTACCGAGCACTAGGCCTCGACCGTAATCCTGAATAGCGCCAGCGAAAATTTCCGATGCAGAGGCAGAGAGGCGGTTCACTAAGACGCCTAACGGGCCGTCATAGAGCGTGCCTGCTTCGCTGTCGCCGTAGAGCTGGATGCGGCCCTGGGCGTCGCGTACCTGTACGGTGGGGCCGCGATCGATAAACAAGCCGATCAATGAATTGGCTTCCTGCAGGGCACCACCGCCATTGTTGCGCAGATCAAGCACGATACCTTCTACGCCCTCTTCTTTAAGGCGTTCGACTTCTTTGGCAACATCGCGTGTGGTACTGCGGTACTCCTCTTCACCGGCTTGCCAAGCGTCGAAATCAACGTAGAACGTGGGCACGTTAATGACCCCAAGGCGGTGCGGCTCGCCGTTGCGCTCGACTTCAATGATTTCGCTGCTGGCAGCTTGATCTTCAAGGCTGACAGTATCGCGGGTAATTTCAACGATCTGCGAGCGAGTCATATCGACTGCTTGGGCAGGTACTACATCTAAGCGAACGATGGAGCCTTTAGGACCACGAATTAAGTCCACGACGTTATCCAGACGCATACCGACGACATTAACCATCTCGCCTTCTTCCTGGCCAACAGCGATGATGCGGTCTGCTGGTTCCAAAACGCCTGCGCGCTCTGCTGGGCCACCGGGCACTAGGCTTGCAACCTTGACGTACTCGCCGTCCGATTGAAGCAGGGCGCCGATCCCTTCAAGCGAGAGGCTCATCTGAATATCAAACGACTCACCCTGGCGGGGGGAGAGGTAGCCGGTGTGCGGGTCGATGCTGCCAGTGACCGCTGCCATGAGTACGCCAAACACGTCTTCAGGCTCGGTTTGCTCCAGGCGAGTTAGTTGCCCTTCATAGCGCTGGCGCAGATTGGTTTCAATCTGTTCGCTGTCCTGGTCGGTTAAGGCAAGGGTTAAAGCGTCGTTTTTGAGCCGTTTGCGCCATAGCTCGTCGAGTTCGCTTTGCCGGGAGGCCCAGGGGGCATCTTCACGATCAATCTCTAAGCGTTCATTGCTTTCAAAGTTAAAATCAAGGCCTTCGTCGAGCTGAGTAAGAAGCGACTCAACGCGAGTGCGTTGACGTTCACTAAACGCGTTATACAGATTGAAAGCGTCGTCTAGATCGCCATTAAAAATGGCGTCTGCCATGCTGGTTTCTAGATGGCGATAGGCTTCGATATCACTGCGCAGTAGGTAAGCGCGCTGACCGTCAAGAATGTCCAAATAGCGTTGGAATGTGTCTTGCGACCATGCTTCGTCAAAATTTACGTCAGCATAGTGTCCGTAGCGGAGCGAGTCCGCAATTTCCACCGCCGCCTGGCGTTGTTCGTCGGTCGGCTCGAGTTGCGCCAAGGCGGCTGGGCTGGAAACAACCAGCATGACAGCCAGGGCGACCGAACGCGAAAGCGTTGCAAACAAGCTCATCAGTCAAGCTCTCCCGGATTTGTGTACACTCATTCTTCCCTAGACACGCAATGTGACCCATGAGTTGCGTAGGTCGAGGGAGTATTGTAGCAGGTCGCCTGCGCTATGAGACTCAATCATTACTGTTAAGAGGATTTCCATGTCCGAGACTTTCAACGCTGATCGTTTAACACGTCTCTGTGACTTTCTGCGTCAATCACCGACACCCTGGCATGCTGCAGGCAATATGGCCTCGCGATTGGAGCAAGCCGGTTTTCAGCGGCTGGAAGAAAAGGCGAATTGGCAGCTGACGCCGGGCAAGCGCTACTACGTTACCCGTAACGACTCAGCCATTATTGCGTTTCAATTACCTGAGTCTAGATTAACCGAATTGCGCATGATTGGTGCGCATACTGATAGCCCCGGCCTGCATTTAAAGCCCAACGCCACGCAGCGTTCTGCGGGTTGGCTGCAGTTAGGCGTGCAGGTATACGGCGGTGTGCTGATGGCGCCTTGGTTTGACCGTGACCTAGGGTTGGCAGGGCGCGTACATGTGCGCCACGCTGATGGGCGCTTGGAAAGCGTACTCCTCAATGTCGACCGTGCTATTGCCACCATACCGAGTTTAGCGATCCACCTTGATCGAGACGTGAACAGCGGCCGCCCGATAAATCCGCAGACACAAATGGCGCCGGTGTTGATGCAAAGTGAGGCAGCCACGTTAGCCGAGTTAGTGGCGCAGTGGCTAGAGCAGCAGCACGGCCTGAGTGCCGTAGAAGTGGTTGACTTTGAACTGGGTTTTTACGATGTACAGCCGCCATCGTTGGTGGGCGTCAAGCAGGAGCTAGTGGCTAGCGCTCGGTTGGATAATCTGCTTTCCTGCTTTATGGGGTTGGAAGCGCTATTAGACAGCGATGGTCGTCAGGGCGCCCTGTTAGTAGCCAATGATCACGAGGAAGTGGGCAGTGCCAGCGCCAGCGGCGCTCAAGGTCCTTTCCTGGCGGATGTGCTAAAGCGCATTAATGGTCAGCTGGGAGGCAAGGGAGGTGAGAAGGGCAGTGATGAGTCACTGATTCAGCTGATTCAGTCGTCGCTGATGATCTCTTGCGATAACGCCCATGCGCTGCATCCCAATTTTCGCGACAAGCACGATGAGCGCCACGGACCGGCGATTAACGGCGGCCCAGTGATCAAAGTGAATGCGAGCCAGCGCTATGCCACTAATAGCGTTACCGGCGCGCTGTTTCGTGATGTGTGTCGTGAAGCGGATGTCCCGGTGCAGTCGTTTGTGACCCGGGCAGATATGGGTTGCGGCAGCACGATTGGGCCGATTACCGCGACCGAACTAGGCGTACCCACTATTGATGTTGGTGTCCCGCAGTGGGCGATGCACTCCATTCGAGAAACCGCGGGTACTAAAGATGTGGAGTACCTCACTCGCGCGCTGACGCAATTTTTAAACCGCACTACGTTGAGTTGAATGTGGTGAGCTAACGCGCACGAGCCGAGTTAAAGCAAAAAAGCCCGCTGACAGAATCAGCGGGCTTTTCAATAAGCTTTGGTGGCTACGCCCTGATTTGAACAGGGGACCCCATCATTATGAGTGATGTGCTCTAACCAGCTGAGCTACGTAGCCTTTCAACGGGGGCGAATGATACTGATAACACTGATTTTAGTCAATGTTTTATTGCTGAAAATGCTGGCGTGGCCGTTTATACGTTAAAACGGAAGTGCACTACATCGCCATCTTTAACAATGTACTCTTTGCCTTCCAGACGCCACTTGCCGGCATCTTTAGCGCCTTGCTCGCCACCCAGCGAAACAAAATCTTCATAAGCGACGACTTCGGCACGAATAAAGCCTTTCTGGAAGTCGGTGTGAATGACGCCTGCTGCTTCTGGGGCTGTTGCGCCTTCTTTCACTGTCCAGGCGCGAACTTCTTTAACACCAGCTGTGAAGTAGGTTTGCAGACCTAGCAGGGAGTAACCCGCACGAATTACGCGATCAAGGCCCGGCTCGTCCATGCCCATTTCGCTCAGGAACATGGAGCGCTCTTCATCGTCCAGCTCGGCGATTTCAGCTTCCAACTGATTGCACACGGGCACTACCAGCGCGCCTTCTTCGGCGGCAATCTCGTTAACAATATCCAGGTAAGGATTGTTCTCGAAGCCGTCTTCGTTGACGTTGGCGATGTACATGGTCGGCTTCAGGGTTAAAAAGCCGAAGCTTTTCACCTGACGCTGCTCTTCTTCGCTCAAACCAAAACTGCGCAGCGGCAAGCCTTCCGCAACGTGGGGCTGAATACGGTCAAGAATCGCCTTGGTGGCAATGGCGTCTTTATCACCCCCTTTCACCGAACGAACCAAGCGTTGGCTAGCTTTTTCGACAGTATCCAGGTCGGCCAGCGCCAATTCTAAATTGATCGTTTCGATATCGGCACGAGGATCGACTTGATTTGCCACGTGGATAACATTGTCGTTATCGAAGCAGCGCACCACATGGGCAATCGCCTGGGTTTCACGGATGTTGGCCAGGAATTTATTGCCCAGCCCTTCGCCTTTGGAAGCCCCGGCGACCAGGCCTGCGATGTCGACGAACTCCATGGTGGTCGGCAGCACTTTTTGCGGCTTGACGATCTCGGCAAGCTTATCAAGGCGCGGATCCGGCATCGGAACGATTCCGACGTTTGGCTCAATGGTGCAAAAAGGGAAGTTTTCTGCATCGATGCCTGACTTCGTCAGTGCATTAAATAGCGTGGACTTGCCGACGTTAGGCAGACCGACGATGCCGCAATTGAAACCCATAAAATGTTCCTGAAAATAAGGTGGTAGGGCGTAAATATTAATCGCCATTCTACGAGATGCACTAGCCGTCAGCTACCGGCGTCACTAGCCAGTTTTCGACAGCGTTTATTCTGACTTAAGGCTGTGTAACTGGTTCATCGCTTTGGCCCAGTCTCCCGATAGCACTAATGGCAACGTGGTGATGCACTCATCAATGGCACGAGTGATCGCTTCTTGTTCGGCTTTGCCGGGCCGCCCTAGGACATAGTTAGTGACCTGGCGTGCCTCGCCAGGGTGGCCAATGCCGATACGTACCCGGTGAAACTGCTTTTGATCGCCTAGCGCGCTAATGATATCGCGTAGGCCATTATGGCCGCCGTGCCCACCGCCAGTTTTGTAGCGTGCCTGCCCTGGCGGAAGGTCAAGTTCGTCGTGGGCGACCAGTAAATTATCGGGCGTCAGTTTGAAAAATTGGCTTAAGGCTGCCACAGCGGCGCCACTGCGATTCATAAAGGTAGCGGGGTTGAGTAGGTGCAGCTCATGGTCGCCTAGACGGACTTTGGCATAGTGGCCAAAAAACTTCTTTTCTGGGCGCAACTCTGCATGGGCGCTGCGCGCAATTGCATCGACCAACCAGAAGCCAGCGTTATGGCGAGTGGCGTCATACTCTGCGCCGGGGTTACCTAATCCAATAATGGCCGTTACCTGGCTCATATTCCCACCTCATACCCATTTCTAGGAGAAATTTTTGACATCGCGCCAGCGCCAGCCCTAAAAAAAATCAAGCGCCGAGGCGCTTGATTCTAACATCATGTCAGCATCACGAGGGCCATGCAGGCATAGCCCTCATTGGATGCTTAACGAGTACTTACTCGGCGCTGGAATCTTCTTCGCCTTCGCTTTCACCGTCTTCGTCTTCTTCGCTACGAACTTTCACTTTGGTGATGCTCAGTACTGCATTGTCGTGCTCTTCACCGTGGGACAGGTCAACAGAAGTGACGCCGGCCGGCAGAGTAAGATCAGACAGGTGCAGCGTAGTGCCAAGCTCAACAGCAGCGATATCGACTTCAATGAAGTCAGGCAGGTCTTTCGGCAAGCAGCTGATCGAAATTTCATTGGCCAGTACGTGCAGTTCACCGCCTTGGTCTTTAATGCCTACACACACTTCTTCGCCTGTCACGTGCAGCGGCACGTTCATGGTGATTTCGTGGGTAGCGTCAACGCGCAGGAAGTCGGCGTGAGTTAGCAACGGCTTGAACGGGTGACGCTGCAGGTCACGAACAACCACTTGCTCTTCTTTGCCTTCGATCATCAGTTTGATGACCGAGGAGAAGAAGGACTCGTCTTCAATCGCTTTGTAGAAAGCGGTTTTTTCGACGGAGATAGACTGCGCGCCTTTTTCGCCACCGTATACAACGGCAGGTACTTGCTGGTTCGCACGACGCAGGCGGCGGCTCGCACCTTTCCCCAGGTCGTTACGAACGCTGGCTTTCAGGATAAAATCAGACATGGAATTGCCTCTTGGTTTAAGTAAGGAAGACGCCATCGACCGCGACCAGACGATGGCGTTTCCGTGGCCCCAAAAGGGGGCTATATCGTCAGGCGTTTAGTGGAACATCGCGCTGACAGATTCTTCGTTGCTGACCCGACGAATCGCTTCCGCGATAAGGCCGGCAACGCTCAACTGGCGAATTTTTCCGCTTCGACGAGCAACGTCAGAGAGCGGGATGGTGTCGGTCACCACCACTTCATCCAGTACGGAGTTGGTAATATTATCAACCGCTGGGCCGGATAAAATCGGGTGCGTTGCATAAGCCACGACGCGCTTGGCGCCGTGATCTTTGAGCGCTTCACCGGCTTTACATAGCGTGCCTGCGGTATCGATCATATCGTCGACCACGACACAGGTACGGCCTTCAATCTCACCGATAATGTGCATCACCTGGGCTTGATTAGCCTGGGGGCGACGCTTATCAATAATGGCGAGATCGGCGTTCAGCTGTTTGGCGATGGCGCGTGCACGAACCACACCACCCACATCGGGGGAGACTACAACGAGGTCGCTATAATTCTGACGCTCGATGTCATCCAGCAAAATGGGTGAGCCGTAGACGTTGTCGACCGGGACATCAAAGAAACCCTGGATCTGATCAGCATGTAGATCCATGGTCATCACACGGTCAACGCCTGCCTTGACCATCATGTCGGCAACCACTTTGGCGGAAATAGGCACACGTGCGGAACGCACACGGCGATCCTGGCGTGCATAGCCAAAGTAGGGCAAAACAGCGGTGATACGAGTTGCCGAGGCGCGACGCAGTGCGTCGACCATCAGGATCAACTCCATCAGATTGTCGTTTGTCGGTGCACAGGTGGATTGCAGGATGAAGACATCCTTACCGCGCACGTTCTCATTGATCTCGACTGCAATTTCGCCGTCGCTGAATTGACCCACCGTCGCGTTACCCATACGGCTGTCTAAGCTCTCGGCTATTTTTTGAGCGAGTGCGGGATTAGCATTCCCGGCGAAAACCATCAATTTTGACACGCGCAGCCACCTTTGCAGTGTTGGGAATCAGGGGTAAAAACGCAGGCCATTGTTGGGTTGGCTGGGGTACCAGGATTCGAACCTGGGAATGCCGCTACCAAAAAGCGGTGCCTTACCACTTGGCGATACCCCAGCAATAACCTAACGCGCTGACCGGGCGCTTTTAACTGCCCAGAGCGGGGTTATAAACAGCCCAGAGCATCATGTAGGGGAGAGGTGTTGAGCCCGCGTGCTACCCATGTCGGCCAACGTTGACCCGCTAATTGCGCGATTGCCTGTGCTGCTTGCTGCGTCTCAAAAGCAGCAAACAAACAAGCGCCCGTGCCGGTCAACCGACTAGATGCGTGCTGTGCGAGCCAATCAAGGGCTTCCGCAATTGGCGGATAGCGTTCCTTTACGACGGCTTCACAGTCGTTGCGCCACTCCGGCGCTCCCCCCTGCAGTGCGCGCGCCATAGTAATGGGGCGGCTGTCACGTGTCAATTGCGGGTCTTGAAAGACGTCAAGTGTAGACACACTTATGCCGGGATGGATAATGGCGAACCAAGGGGTATCCAGCGTCACTGCGGTAAGCTGCTCGCCTACCCCTTCAGCCCAGGCACTATGGCCGTGCACAAAGACAGGCACGTCGGCCCCCAGCTGCAGGCCTAAGCGTGCCAATTCGTCTAACGATAGATGAAGCTGCCAGAGGTGATTGAGCCCCACTAGCGTGGTAGCCGCGTTGGAACTGCCGCCACCCAAGCCGCCGCCCATAGGCAGCTGTTTTTCAATAGAAAGGGTCGCCCCTAGTCGAGTGCCGCTGTGACGCTGCAATAAACGGGCGGCACGCACAATCAGATTGTCATCGTGGTTTACGCCGCTGAGCTCATGGGTTAAATGGATTTCTCCATCATCGTGGGCAGCCAGCGTAAGATGATCATTAAGATCAATAAATTGAAACAGCGTTTGCAGTGTGTGGTAGCCGTCTTCACGACGGCCCACGATATGCAGCATGCGGTTAAGCTTGGCCGGGGCGGGTAATCTAAGCTGCGCGTTCATTTAAACGGTTTACTCGTCGCTGGCTTGCCACTGGTTAACGACCAGCGTGATACGTACATCGTCGTAGTTCATGATTAACCGGCGCGGCAGCCACATGCCTTCAAACTGTTCCCAGTCACGGTAGTCAATTTCCCAACCGTCTTGTGTCAAGTGGCTGGGGAAGCCGAGTTCATCGGTTTCCATCTGATAGTTGTCATTTTCGCCGGGTAGGCCGCGTACCCAGTCAGGCATGGCGCTAACGGGCAGTGACCAGCCAAGCTGCTCTTCCATTAAGGCTTCCGGCGTTTCTGCTTCAAAGCGTCCGTCACTATTGGTGAGTGAGAAGCGACCTTCACGACCCTCAAGCACATTGCGCCCGCCACCAAACGGCCCGCTGATCAGCATACGGAAATAGTAAGGGGTCTGATTCCAGTCCAGGTTGGCGCTGACGTTCTCTTGCGAGGTACGCAGGCCCGCTTTGCCCACTAGCGTCCAGGTGTCGAATGCCTCTACCTCTGCCTGCTGCCGCTTCCACTGGCCTGCTTGTCGGCCACTTTCATCTACCGGGCCTTGCGAAGCGCACCCAGCAAGGAGCAAGAGAGTAAGACCCACAACCCATAGCCGCGGGAAAGGAAGTGCAATGGGGGAGCGTAAAGGAAAGGACGTCAGTGTCGGCATAAACAGGCTCCATGTTAGGTGATGACGGCGCAAGAGTAGCATGATCGGTGCGCTGAATCGGTGGTATAGCGTTAGGGTATCGCCTGCGGTGTTAGTTCAGGATAGCGCTTAAGCAAATCGTCAATCTGCGGATGCAGGTTGGTTCGCTGCATAATCTGCTCAATCAGGCGGCGCGCCTCTTCTTCACGACCTAGTGCCTGCAAGACCTCGGCTAAATGGGCGGCGACCTCTTGATCGGGTAGCTGTGTATAGGCGCTTTCAAGCCAGGGAAGCGCTTCATCTGGCTGCCCAAGGCGGAAATAGACCCAACCCATACTGTCGAGTACGGCGGGGTTGTCCGGGTCGGCTTCGTAGGCGCGCTCAATCAGTTCAAACGCCTCTTGTAGGCGTCCAGGCAGATTGAGATCGGCCAGAGTGTAACCCAGCGCATTGAGCGCTTCGGCATTGTCAGGGTCGGTGCGCAGCACTTGACGTAAATCAGCCTCCATTCCCGCAATGTCGCCAGCTTCCCAGCGGCGCATAGCGCGCATATAAAGCAGTGAAGCATCATCCGGTGTGCGGGTGATTTCACGGTCTAAAAGCGCATTGGCCTCTTCGGTCTGATTGGTTTCGTCCAATAACTGAACTTCGAGCATTACCAGCTCGGTAAAGTAGCTGTCAAAACGCATCCGTTCAATGCGCAGAAAGGCACGGGCATCAAGCAGACGGTCTTCTTCAATCAGCATTTGCGCCGCAGCCGCGCGAGCGGGCACAAATTCATCCCCCTCGCTGACTTGACGGTAATAAAGTAGGGCGTTGTCGGTATCGCCTTGGGTCTGGGTAATCGCCCCGAGCAGGTAATAGGCTAGATTCGGCACCTCTGGCTGGCCAATCAGCGGCTGTAGCAGGCGTTGGGCGGGTTCGGGGTGCCCCTCTTCCAGATACAGCTGTGCCAGCGATAAGCGCAGGTCCTGGTTGCCGCCATGTCTCTCCAGCAGGGCATTAGTTTGCGTCTCGGCCGCACTGATGTTGTTGAGGCGAATTTCGGCCTGGGCCAGTAGCAAAATAAATCGCACATCGTCAGGGGCGAGTTCCAAGCCCTGCTGTGCCGCCTGCTGAGCAGCCGAGTAGTCTTCCGTCTCTAGCGCAAGGCGTGCTCTTACCAACCATAACGCCGCTGATTCAGGATCCAGCAGCGCGACTTGATCAAGCCGCCGCTGGGCAACGGCGGTGTCGCCAAGGGCGGCTTCAATCAGTGCTGTGCCGAGCAGTACATCGCTGTGATGTTCTAATTGGTCAGCGTTGGGCTGGGCTAGGTGCGCGCGCAACTGCTGAGCAATTAAGGTAAGTGGCGCTTCTTCCGCCACCGCAATTTCTGCAAAGGCAGTCAAATCGCCATGGCCGCCCGCTTCGACAATATCAATACGCTGCTCAAGGCTGTCGAGCCAATCACCGCGCTGTAATGAAAAAGCCGCCAATAAGCGATTAGGTGCTTCTGCCTGTGGGGCCAGCTCACGCCAACGTAGCGCAGAAGCCTCTATTAAAGAGGCTTCATTACCAAAGCGGGCGGCGAACGTTGCGCGCTCGGCAAGCGCTGGCTCGCGATAGCGCTGCGCCGCTTCAAGATACCCCTGGCTTGCCGAGCGGTAATCGCCTCGCTGGCCAGCCAGTTCCGCCCCCAGCAGCGTGCTAAGCCCTGCGGCATCCAACCCTCGCGTTATAGGCGGGGCATCGCGCATTGGATCATCGGCCCATGTGCCCAGCGGGCCATCCTGCTGGCTGGGTGTCGATTGGCAGCCGCCCAAGAGTAACGCCGCGGCGGCCACTGGTAGCAGCGACAAACGCCGTACAGCAGCGCTTGGAAAAGCAAAGCGCAACAATGAAAAGCTCAGAACAGTAGAGCCAAGAAGTGTAGAGCGAGGTCGCATGCGTCTCTCGATTAAGTGGCCGAATGCTCAGCATAGCGGCTTGCCTGCCTGCGGCAAAGTGGTGTGGGCCAGATGATAGCCTGCTGTGATAGAATGTTCCTCCTTGAAAAAGTGGTCAGCAATCTTTATGCCTATTTTATAGGCAGCGCTTGAACCACGCCAAAGACTTGTTTGAGCAAGCCCTAATTGACGGTGCGGCCGCTTTAAGACCGGCGGTCGGCGAAAGTCCGACACACTAGCGAAGACGCATAACGCATGACGCTTCTTGCCCTGGGAATAAATCATCGTACCGCCAGCGTGGCCGTGCGTGAGCAGGTGGCTTTTTCGCCCGCGCAGCTTGACTCTGCGCTGGCTGAATTGCGCAATCTGCCACAAATCAGTGAAGCGGCGGTGCTATCGACCTGCAACCGCACGGAGCTTTACTGCGTCACGGATGCAGCTGGCGAGCAGGCGGTACTCAATTGGCTCGGACGCTTTCATAACTTACGCGTCGATGAGCTGACCCGCTGTGCCTATCACTATCTAGACAACGATGCGGCGCGCCATTTAATGCGCGTAGCGGTTGGCCTGGATTCCATGGTGCTGGGCGAACCGCAGATTCTGGGCCAGTTGAAAGATGCCTATCAACAGGCGCGTGAGTCAAAAGGGTTGGGCGGTGAGCTTGAACGCCTGTTCCAGCACACCTTTGCGGTGGCCAAACAGGTACGTACCGAAACCGGTATTGGCAAAAACCCTGTCTCAGTGGCCTACGCGGCGGTCAGTATGGCCAGCCGCATTTTTGATGATTTTAGCCGTTCACGCGCGCTACTCATTGGCGCTGGTGAAACCATCGAGCTGGTCGCTCGGCATTTACACGAAGCCGGTGTTCGCCAGCTTACTGTCGCCAACCGCACCCGCGAACGTGCCGAGCTCGTGGCAGGGCCCTTGGGGGGGACGGCGATTACCCTGCAAGAAATTCCCGACGCCCTTGAACATGCCGATATCGTCATCTCTTCCACCGCGGCCCCGCTGCCTATTCTCGGTAAAGGAATGGTCGAGCGAGCACTCAAAAAGCGTCGCCATCGGCCGGTATTTATGGTCGATATCGCCGTGCCGCGTGATATCGAACCCGAAGTGGGCGAGTTGGCCGATGTATTCCTCTATACCGTCGACGATCTGGAAGAGGTGATTCAAGAGAATCGCCGTCATCGCCAGGTGGCTGCAGATCAAGCAGAATCGCTGATTGAGCACGGGGTGGGCAGTTGGCAGCATGCACGACGTATTCGCAACGGTGGTGAATTAATCCGTGATTATCGCCAGCATGGCGAAGCGCTGCGCGATCTTTCACGCGATCAAGCGTTAGAGCGGCTGGCGCGCGGTGAAGACCCTGCTAAAGTCATTGAGCGCTTGGCGCATCAGTTGACTAACCGCCTGCTGCACCAGCCGACTCAAGCCATACGTGATGCCGCCTCAGAGGAGCATCATGACTTGCTGAATGCCGCGCCGCGCCTACTGTTGCCTACTAAACCAGCCTTTGAAACCACGCCTGCGCCCCCGGTTAAACGCCAGAAGGATGATACGCCCGCATGAAAGAGACTTTGCGCCAACGCTTAGACAGCTTTACAGAACGTTTTGAAGAGCTGGCGATGCTGCTGTCTGATCCGGAAGTGATCAATAACCAGCAGCGCTTTCGCGACTACTCACGAGAATACTCCGAGTTAGAGGAGCTTGTAGCCGCGTGGCAGCGCTATCGTGACATCGAAACCAATATGCATGAAGCCGAGCAGCTTAGCCGCGACAGCGACGCTGACATGCGCGAATTGGCGGAGATGGAACTGAGCGAAGGGCGTGAGCGGTTAGAAGAATTAGATATCGAGCTTAAGCGTCTTCTGGTGCCGAAAGACCCTGACGATGGGCGAGGGGTGTTTTTAGAAGTACGCGCAGGAACCGGCGGCGACGAGGCTGCTATCTTTGCCGGTGATCTGTTCCGCATGTATTCGCGTTATGCGGAAAAGCGCGGCTGGCGGGTCGAAATCGTCAGCGCCAGCCACGGTGAGCAGGGCGGTTACAAAGAGATCATCTCCCGGGTGAAGGGCGATGGTGTTTACGCCCAGCTAAAATTTGAATCCGGCGCCCACCGGGTTCAGCGCGTACCAGCGACCGAATCACAGGGCCGCATTCACACATCTGCCTGCACCGTCGCGGTTATGCCTGAAGTCGATGACGTGGGTGATATTGATATCAATCCGGCCGATTTGCGCGTGGATACCTACCGTTCCAGCGGTGCTGGTGGTCAGCACGTTAACACCACCGATTCCGCCATCCGCATTACTCACCTACCAACCGGCGTGGTAGTGGAATGCCAGGAAGAGCGCAGCCAGCATAAAAACCGTGCCAAAGCGATGTCGCTGCTGGCAGCCAAGCTCAAACGCAATGCGGTAGATTCCCAGCGTCAGGAGCAGGCCGATGCCCGCCGCTCGCTGGTAGGCTCGGGGGATCGCAGCGAACGCATCCGCACCTACAACTTTCCGCAAGGTCGCATCACCGATCACCGCATTAACCTGACCCTGTATAAACTGAATGAAGTGGTCAGTGGTGAGCAGTTGGACGATGTGATTAATCCGCTGATTCACGAGTATCAAGCGGAACAGCTTTCAGCCCTTCAGGACGTCTAATGTCGCTTGATGCGCTGTTGAAACAGGCGGCACAACGGTTACAGGCGGCGGGGTCTACCTCGCCGCGTGTGGATGCTGAAGTGCTGATGTGCCATGTGCTTGAGCGGGACCGTACCTGGCTTTACACCTGGGGCGATAAAATGTGTTCCTCCCAGGAGCATTCGCGCTTCGATGCACTCATTGACGCACGTGCCCAGGGCACGCCAGTGGCCTACCTGACCGGCGAGCGTGAATTTTGGGGGCTGCGTTTAGCGACCTCGCCCAACACGTTAATTCCTCGTCCCGATACTGAAACGTTAGTCGAGCTTGCCCTTAGTCGAGTGACACTGCCCACTGGCCGTCTGCTTGACCTTGGAACCGGTACTGGCGCCATTGCGCTGGCGTTTGCCAGTGAACAGCCCGACTGGCAAGTGCTAGGCGTCGATGTGCGCGATGAGGCGGTCGAGCTGGCAGCAAGAAATGCGCAATACTTGGGTATTACCAACGCCCATTTTTTGCAGAGTGATTGGTTTGGCGCGCTGGAAAGCTATGCTGAGGCCGAAACGCTTTTCAATCTTATCGTTAGTAACCCGCCATATATTGCTGCCGATGACCCTCACCTTGCCGAAGGCGATGTGCGTTTTGAGCCTCGCTCAGCGCTGGTTGCAAACGCTGATGGCATGGCGGATTTGTTGCACTTGGTGCAGTCCGCTCGGCACTTTTTAACAGCGTCCGGCTGGCTGCTTCTTGAACACGGTTATACACAGGCGGAAAAGGTACGCATGGCACTGAGCAGTGCTGGCTATCAGAACGTTGAAAGTGTTCGTGACCTGGGAGGGCATGAACGGGTTACCCTAGGGCGCCTAATAACAGCCACTTAAACTCAACGAATTCAAACGACAGCGCTAACATCAACAACTGCTGCTGCAAATCCTCAAGCGCTGATGTTGAGAGGCTATTTTAATAACTAACTGGTTGATTAGAATTTGTATATAAATGGTCTGCTCACTCAGCGCCATTTAGTACAACCTTTAGCAAGGGGCTCGCATGAAGGGCTTTGGCATTAAGGACTCTGGCATGAAACCTAAAAATAGAACGCTGGACCGTATCGATCTTAAAATCCTGCATTGCTTGCAGGACAATGCGCGTATTTCGTATGTTGATTTGGCCTCGGAAGTAGGGTTATCCACAACCCCTTGTCTTGAGCGCGTTAAACGCTTGGAGAAAGCTGGCATTATCCGTGGCTATCAGGCAATTCTCGATCCGCGTGCCTTAAAGGCCAATTTATTAGTCTTTGTCGAAATCAGTTTAGAAACACAATCGCCCGCCGTATTTGATGAATTCCGCCGCGCGGTCGAGAAACTACCCCAGATTCAAGAGTGTCATCTTGTGTCAGGGCAGTTTGACTACATTTTAAAGTGCCGTATTCCCGAAATGTCGGCCTATCGCCAACTGTTGGGCGATGTGGTGTTAACGCTTCCTGGGGTGAAAGAGTCAAAAAGTTATGTGGTGATGGAAGAGGTGAAAGAGAGCTTCAATTTGCACATCCCCGCCTTCGAGGAATTTGAGGATAAATAAGCCGATGATGGATGATCAGGCACTGCTGCGCTATAGCCGTCAAATCATGCTGCCCGAAGTGGATATCGAGGGCCAGGAGCGCCTGCTATCTGCTCACGCCGTGATTATTGGGGCAGGCGGCTTGGGCTCGCCAGCGGCGCTTTATTTAGCGGCTGCTGGGGTAGGGCGGATCACCATCGCAGATGCCGATCACGTCGAACTTTCTAATCTTCAACGCCAAATTGCCCATCAGCAGGCAAGCGTAGGAGTCAATAAAGCCCAATCCGCCCAGGCCAGCATGCAAGCGCTGAATCCGTACGGTGACATTGTGGCGATAGACCAGCATGTAGAAGGCGCAGCGCTTGAGCACTTAGTGGCTTCAGCGGACGTGGTGCTGGACTGTACCGACCGTTTTTCAAGCCGTTATGCAGTCAATGCGGCGTCACAAAAGGCCGGAGTTCCATTGATTTCCGGCGCAGCCATTCGTTTTTCAGGCCAGCTGGCCGTCTTTGACCCTCGCAATGCCGAGTGCCCTTGCTACGCTTGCTTATATCCACCCGATGACAGTGGTGACGAAGCTCTTAGTTGCGCAGAGAGTGGGGTCATGGCGCCACTGGTAGGCTTGATCGGCAGCTTTCAAGCGGTTGAAGCCTTCAAACTACTAAGCGGCGCAGGCACTGCTCACCAGGGGCTGTCCATTTTTGACGGTTTAAGCGGCCAATGGCGGCATTTTCAAGTTCGTCGTGATCCCGCTTGTAGCGTATGTGCCCAGTACCGTTAGGCATGCAGATAACAACAAGGCTCCTATCACCCGTTTACGCTTCAGTTTGATCGTGCTGGGCAGCTTGGCTCTTAGTAGCGGCAGGTTTGTCGGTAGTTGATTTTTTAGGGGGGGCACCGTCAGTACTGCTCAGAGGTGATGACTTTTTTGCACTGACTGAATTATCATTAAAAGTACTTTGATTAAAAGTACTTTGTAATATCTCGTTGTCAGGGTTCATATCGATAGTGCCGTGAAAAGCGCTACCATCTTCCAATACTAGGCAAGGGGCGATAATGGTGCCTGAAACATGCGCGCCTTTATGGATTGTTGCTCGGTGGAGTACCACGAGATTCCCTTTTACTTCGCCTGACACATGCAAGGTGTGGGCAAAAATATCACCTTTAATATAGCCATTGGCGCCCAGCGTCACAGTGTGCTGTTTGCAGGTAATGATGCCGCTGACACGTCCTTCTACTGTCAAATCTTCGTCACTATTAATATCGCCTTCCACTTGAGTGTTGCTACCGATGACAGAGAGGCTTGAGCGCGCATTATTGACTGGTGAGTGCTGAGGCGATGAATGGGGCTTCGCGATCAGCGTCGCAGATTTATTCTCTGATGAGGCATTCTTAGCTTTATTAAACATCGGTTGGCTCCTGTTAAATTGTCGGCAGAGCGCCTTATGGGCGCACGTTAATCTAAAAAAATTTCCATCTAGCACTTTAATCTGCTTGTTCACTTAACAAAGCCTAGAGTTAAGCCAAGTGAGGGTGCCTATTCGCGCTGCCGATATCTCATTAGAGCGCGTATAACGTTAACTGGGATAACCACATTTGAGGCGACAGGATAGCGGTATGGGTATTCAAGCATGGTTTATTATTCTAGGCGTGGGTGCCATGATGCTGATTGTATTGGATGGCAAACGTGGTAAGAGTACGCAGCGTATAGCTGGTTTACCTGATCGCCTGCAACATCTATCTACTGTCAGTGCTTCCCCTTCTCGTAGCGAACCTCTTGAAGAGGTTCCGCCATTGGTAACAGCTGACGCTACCGGGGTAGAGGCCGCCTTAGCGCCTCCCCTTCACGGAAGTCGAATTGGAGCGGCGACGCGTATTGCAGGCAAAGTAATCGCCGACGAGCCAGTACACATTAAAGGGCACGTAACGGGAACGGTCATTGCGCCTAATCACACGGTGTCGGTGACGGCCACCGGCTATGTAACGTCTTATGTGGAAGGCAGTGGTGTCGAGATTGATGGTCACGTGGTGGGGACACTGAAAGCCAATACGAAAGCCACACTGCTAGCACGTGCACACATCCAAGGTGTGATCGAAGCACCTCGATTAGCGTGTATGCCGGGCGCTTGGCTACAAGTGGAAGTCGCTGAACAAGACCGTCGAAATCGGCCGAAAGTTGCTATGGTGTCTTAAAGGCAACCATCGCTCCCTTTCATGCTGCGTATTATACAAACGTCTAAAATCACTCCAGATCGTTTTAGTTGTCTTGAGCTTCGCCGATACCTAATTGAATGACTTATAAATGAAAAAGGGATCACCGGATGAAGCACCTCTCTATTAAATGGAGTCTGACTGCCGCGTTAGCCTTGCTGGTGCTGATGATTGGGTTGATCAGCGGGCTTGGGTTCTATGCGAATCACAACAGCTCTCAAGCACTTGAGGAACTGACAGCCACCAACGTAAGACTCACCAACTTAGCCAACCGCACACAAGTGCACTCATTAAGAGCGCAAACCTTCTTAGACCGCTCGGCGAGTTTTAGCACGCAAGGCAACCCCGAAAAAGGGCAGGAAAGCCTTGCCATGGCGGTAGAGGCAGTCGCTGAAGCAGAGGCACGTTTTAATGAGTTTCGTGCTGTGCCAATCAACCCTGAAGGCACTTTGGCACCACATCGTGATGCCATTATCAGCGCTTATGAAGCCTTTGTGACAGAGGGTATTTCCCCATTGCTTGAGGCCGCTCCTTTTCAAATTCAGCGCCGCCAAGAAGAACTGGGAGCTTTAAGCGCTGAGCTTGATGCGGCTATGAGTGGATTTATTGCCTATACCGAAGGACGCGGCGCTAGTGTTCTTCAACAGGTGAACCACTTAGCCACTGTTATTGGTGTCATTGCCATTACCCTGCTAGTAATTTCACTCCTGGCGGCGGTGGTGATTAGGTGGGCAATGATGCGTAGCGTTGTAAGGCCACTACGCGACGCTAGTGCGCATTTTGCTCGGATTGCCGATGGCGATTTAACGGGGCACATAGAGGACCGTGGCCGCAATGAAATTGGCCAGCTGTTCAGTGGGTTAGCGGCTATGCAGGAGAAGTTAAAACAGCTGGTAATAGCATTACGAGGCAGCAGCGAGCGTGTCTTCAGTGGTGCGGGTGATATTTCGGCGGGAAGCCAGGATCTCTCTTCACGAACAGAACAGCAGGCTTCAGCTCTTCAGCAAACCGCTTCCAGCATGGAAGAGATGTCGACGACGGTGAGTAAAAATGCTGAAACGGCCCAAGAGGCGGATAAGCTGTCGGTGACGGCATCACAATCTGCGGAGTCAGGTGGTGAAGAAGTAGAACGCACAGTGCAACTAATGCGTGAGATTGCTGCTAGCGCGAGCCAAGTCAACGATATTATCGGCGTGATTGATTCAATTGCCTTCCAAACTAACATCTTGGCACTTAATGCCTCAGTTGAGGCGGCTCGTGCTGGGGAGCAAGGCCGTGGCTTTGCCGTGGTGGCCAGCGAGGTGCGTTCATTAGCAACTCGCAGTGCAGACTCGGCAAAAGAGATACGTAGCTTGATTGAGCAAACCACCACGAAAATTAACGGTGGCGCCGAACAAGCGGAGCGCAGTGGGCAGACTATTCATCAAACAGTGGATGCAATTCGTCAAGTCACCGCATTGATGGGTGAAATTTCGACCGCGACGCGAGAGCAGAATAGTGGCATTGAACAGATCAACGCAGCACTTACTGAAATGGACTCTGGGACCCAGCAAAATGCTGCTCTCGTTCAACAAACCAGCTCCGCCGCAAGCTCTTTAGAGGGACAGGCCCGCGAACTAGCCGATTTGATGGCTACTTTCCGAATTGATGAGAGTGCCAGTAGCAATGGTGCGCTAATTCACCATCATGTTACGCAAGAGCAGGACACTAATCAGCACATTGAAGCAGCGCCACGCCAGCAAACAACGCAAAGCAAAAAGGCCACCGCTGATGAATGGGATGAATTCTAGGTCTTGGTTTAAGTAAAAGCCGCCGACAGTGAACGTTCACTGTCGGCGGCTTTTTTGTTTAGAAGCTTGTCAGGTTTTATGCGCGGGCTGAAACGCGTAGACGGACATAATCGGCTGTCCAGTTTCCTTGCTCATCCCGTAGGCTGTGGCCTAAAAGCGTTAAGGTATTTTCCAGCACGGCCTCTCGCACGTCTTCATCAAGCCCATGTAAAAACGGGCTGGCAAACGTTTCAAGCCATCCAATCATGCCCGTAGGCAAAGGAGTGGGGCGAGGAATCAGCTCAATGCTTTCTACTTTGAAGCCTACTGTTTCCAGTATGCGGCCGTACTCATGTGTGGTAGGAAAGTACCAGGGATGGCGCCCGCGCGCGCTAATGCCCCGAAACTGCAGGGCGGCAATCAGCGCGGTGCAGATGGCGGCTACGTTGCCATGGCCACCAAACTCGGCCACAAACCGACCCCCAGGCTTCAACGCCCGCTTAACCCCTGCCAAAACAGCCTGGGGATCAAGCATCCAGTGCAGCGCCGCGTTGCTAAACACTGCGTCAAATTCGTGATCAAAGGGCAACTGATGACCATCGACCACGCGTGCGGTAATGCCACGCTGTCGTGCTGCTTCCACCATCTCTTCTGAAGCATCAATCCCTAGTACATCAGCCCCTAATTGCACTAAGCGCTCTGTCAACGCGCCATCGCCACAGCCAAGATCCAAGATGCGTTCACCAGGTTGAGGCGCTAACAGTTTGACGACTTCGCTGCCTAGTTTAGGTACAAAATTAGCATTCTGGGCGTAGCCATTGGCGTTCCACTCTTGCCTGGGTGCGTTTGGAGAAATATTGGTCATGTCGGCTTCCTGGCGTCGTTGTTATTCCATCAAGGGGCAATCATATAATGGTAGCCAGCATAGTATAGCTTGCTGTTGCTTAACTTATTAGATAGATAACGAAAATCTAAAGCAATTACATCACGACATTTCTGTTTATTTAAAAATATGATCTATTTGAGTAATGTTACGTAGCGTTCTATCAATAACAGCGACGAAATTGTTACGACAATAAAGTGCAAAAAAGCGAGAAAACCGTATTAATGAACTCATCAATGCCGAGTTACAGTATTGCTTCTCCCGTCGGACTTATTGCCGATACTCACGGGTTGTTGCGTGATGAAGCACTTGTTCTGCTGCAGGGGTGCGAGCTAATTCTGCACTTGGGAGACGTAGGCAACAAAGAAGAGGATAAAGCGATCTTGGAACACCTGGAAACTCTGGCGCCGGTTCACTGCGTGCAGGGCAATATCGACACGGCAGCATGGGCGGGGAGCTTGCCGCTGCATCAGGACATCATGGTAAATGACCATCATCTGCACCTTGTTCATCGTTTAGCGGATTTTGACCCATCGACTCCTTGCGATGCCGTTCTGCACGGGCATTCTCACAAACCTCGCAACGAAACCCAGTCAGGAAAGTTGCTCTTTAATCCAGGTGCGGCGGGAAAGCGTCGTTTTAAGCTTCCCATTACGTTAGGCAAATTATGGATTGATCAACGCGGTATACGCGGGGCGATAATACATTTGTTGTGATTTATTCTGTCGCGTTGCTCTCCAGCGATTGCCATTGGCTTCAAGAAGCGGCCGGTAAAAGGCAAGACCAAGGCTCTCCTGCTACGCTTTTCCTTGATGGGTTGCCTTATGGGCCATGTCATGGAGCAGAAGGGGAGTGTTCGGTGAGCGCCAAGGAACAGTCTGCAACAAAGGGGACACGACTTATTACGCCTGTCGCGTCGTTACAGGTCATGACGCTCAATGTGCACAAGGGATTCAATGTATTTAATCGACGTCATATTCTGCCGGAGCTGCGTGAGGCGGTAACGACCCTATCCGCAGACTTGGTCTTTCTCCAGGAAGTGATAGGCGAGCACCAAAAACATGCGGTTCGCTTTCATGACTGGCCCAGCGTGCCCCAGTACGAATACCTCGCTGACACGTTATGGCCAGATTTTGCCTATGGTCGTAACGCTGTTTACCCTCATGGCGATCATGGCAACGCGCTGTTATCCCACTACCCGATACTGCAGTACGACAATAAGGATGTCTCCATTCGGGACACCGAAAAACGTGGCCTGCTCCATTGCCAACTGGATGTGCCCGGCCACAGTGGGGTGCATGCCGTTTGCGTTCATCTCGGGTTACGGCAGGGACATCGCCTAGCGCAAATGAAGCTACTGTGTGAACTGCTCGACACCTTGCCGGATGACGAGCCGGTTATTGTCGCGGGAGACTTCAATGACTGGCGGCGTCAGGCAGACCATGTGCTGACGGAATGTGGGCTGTTTGAAGCATTCGTGCACCATTATGGTCACCCAGCGAAGTCGTTTCCGGCGCGCTGGCCGCTATTGTGCCTTGATCGTATCTATGTGCGTAACGTTTCAGTGCGTAATCCCCGCGCATTGTCTCGAAAACCCTGGACTCACCTGTCTGATCACGTACCACTCATTGCCGAGATATGCTTGTGAATTTCCAATGGACGGAGAGTAACGAAGCTGAATTGCTAATCAATGGAAGTCAGTATTTTAATAGCGTATTTGACTGCATTCGTTCGGCTCGCGAAGAAGTATTAATTGAAACCTTCATCATTTTCAATGATGAAGTAGGACAGGAGCTTAAGGAGGCTCTACTTGACGCTGCCGCTAGGCAGGTACGTATTGACGTCACCGTAGACGGCTATGGGACAGCGGATCTGGACAACGACTACATAACAGAGCTGATAGACGCTGGCATTCACCTGCATGTTTATGACCCCAAACCGCGCTTGTTCGGTATGCGTACTAACCTGTTTCGCCGTCTTCACCGAAAGATCGTCGTGGTGGATGGCGATGTGGCTTTTATCGGTGGTATCAACTTCGGCGCCGATCACCTACCCGACAAATATGTCATGGGCAAGCAAGATTATGGCTTGCGAGTGCGGGGCCCGATTGTAATGGACATTCGTGATGCTGCTGGAGCGCTACTGGTAGAGCATCAAGCGGTACAGGGGCTGCCGCAGATTCGGGCATTGCCTTCCCCCGCTGGCAGCGCCGCTATACGTCTGGCTATTCGTGATAACAGCCTTCACCGTAATGATATCGAAGAGCATTATCTCCAGGCTTTTCGTTCGGCAAAGTCACATCTAGTCATTGCTAATGCCTACTTCTTTCCCAGTTATCGTCTTTTTCATGAATTGCGAAACGCGGCGCGACGGGGCGTTAACGTCACGCTGATCTTGCAGGGTCGTCCCGATATGCCCTGGGCTAGAATGTTTTCCAGCTCGCTTTACAGCTATATGTTGCAGCAGGGCATTAGCATTTTCGAGTATACCGAGCACCCTTTACACGGAAAGATCGCGATTGTTGATCATGAATGGTCAACGGTGGGGTCAAGCAATCTCGATCCACTCAGCCTGTCACTGAACCTGGAAGCCAATTTGTTCGTTTGCGACGCTGGGCTCAACCAACAGATCCATAAACACCTATCTGAGCTTATCGAGAGCAATTGTAAAAGGATAACAACCGAAGTCGCGGAAAAAGGCCGCTGGTGGCGGGCGCCGCTTATGTTCGTGAGTTTTCATTTCCTGCGTCATTTTCCCAGGCGAATGGGATGGTTACCCGCTCATGTGGCTCGGATGGAAACGTTGGCGCCCAGGTCTCGGAAGCACAAACACAAGCGTGCAGAGGAGTGAGCCGGATGCAGCCAAACAGCAAAAAAGCGAGCGCTAAACTGCGCAATGCCTGGGGGCGTTGGCTGAAGCATGGCGTTACTTTGCTTCTCTTTATGGTGGTCGCGATCTTATTATTTTCACTAGTCCGGAACATGGACTGGCAGGCTGTCATCGAAACGCTGCGCGGCTATAGTCCCGCCCTGGTCATGATGGGGCTTGGTATTACTGCCGCAAGCTTTGCCGTCTTCAGTAGTTATGATCTGCTGGGCAAGTTTTATACCGGCCATGAGCTGCCGATCAAGGAGGTGCTGCCGTTAGCCTTCGTATGCTACGCCTTTAACCTCAACCTGGGCGCCTGGGTTGGCGGCATTGCCTTGCGCTATCGGCTATACACAAAGTTTGGCCTGAACGTGGCGACCGTGACGCGTGTGCTGAGTGTGAGCTTAACCACCAATTGGCTGGGCTATATGCTGCTTGCCGGAACGCTATTTACGCTTAGGCTGATTGAGTTGCCTGCGCACTGGCAAGTTGGCACGCTAGGGTTGCAGTTTATTGGGGCGGGTTTATTGCTTGTTTGCCTTTTCTATCTGTCAGCGTGTCGTTATTCACGGCGACGCACCTGGCAATGGCGGGGTCATGAAATCGTTCTCCCTTCGCTACGACTAGCTCTGCTCCAAATGTTGTTAGGCGCAGCTAATTGGTCCTTGATGGCCGCGCTTGTCTACCTACTGCTACCCCAGGGCGTTTTCTATCCTACTATTCTCGGTATTCTTCTTGTCAGCAGTATTGCGGGGGTGGTGACCCATATTCCCGCAGGCCTGGGTGTGCTTGAAGCTGTGTTCATCGCTTTGTTGCAACATCAAGTGTCCACGAGCGAGATTATCGCTGCTTTGATCGGCTATCGCGCGCTCTATTTTTTGTTCCCGCTGGGGCTGGCGTGCATGGTGTATCTACTGCTGGAGCGCTGGAGCAAGAAACAACAAAGAGAATCAGAGCCACGGCACTAAAAAGAGGGCACTTAAAAGGCAGCCATGGTGCAACCATCGGCAGAAGAGCGATTGGCATTCGATGCTGGCAAAAACTGGTGAGGTTTTGGCATAGCCGATAGGATAAGGGAGTTATGCTAGGTGGTTCTAGCGCTTACTAGCGACAGCCAATATGCCAAGACGAGGTACCATGAACGACGTTATTGAGTTACTTAAATCCCACCGTTCGATCCGTAAATTCAGCGACCGCCAGATCCCACGGGAATTGCTCATTGAGCTTATCAAGGCCGGGCAGGGCGCTGCTACGTCCAGCCATGTTCAGGCATATACCGTTATCCATGTTAAAAATCAGGCTAATCGCGAACAGATTGCGGAACTGGCGGGAGGTCAAGGATACATTGCGACCTGTGCCGACTTTTTAGTGTTTTGCGCCGATATGAAACGGCCTACTGAGGCATCTGAGAAGACGGGTGCGAACGTAGTGCGCGGCATGACTGAACAACTGTTAGTAGCGACGGTAGATACGGCGCTGATGGCGCAAAACGTTGCAGTGGCAGCTGAGTCTGAAGGGTTGGGTATCTGCTATATCGGCGGCATACGTAATAATCCCCAAGCAATTAGTGATCTATTACGCCTACCTGAGCATGTTTATCCCGTGTTTGGTATGTGTCTTGGCTACCCGGATCATGATCCTGAAGTAAAACCGCGCCTACCAGTGGAAGCGGTTCTAAAAGAAGACTACTACACTGAAGACGGTGAGCAGGTGAAACGTTTTGATGCCACTATGCAGGCTTACTATCAAGCGCGTAGCAGCAGTAATAAAAATACCGATTGGTCGCATAATCTCAAGCCACTTTTCGATACCAAGCTGCGCCCGCATATGCGTGACTTCTTGATCAAGCGTGGCTTTGAAATGAAATAGCTTTGAAATGAACAGTATTGCAATGAATAAATAGGCGCAGCACTTTTTATTAGGATTTAGGAGAAGAGAAAGCTCAACAGTTTATTTGATGATCTCTTTTCCTCGTTTTCAGGAGCTCTACCGCATGCGCGTATTTGCTAACCCCGTCGGCTCCGGCTCTCTTTGGTTCGACAATCTTACGACGGCTGACGGTGTCCCCGTCGCCTATGATCCCCAGGCCCGGGCTTTTGTGCCTATGCCGCCATTTTGTATTAATCGAGACATCATCGGTTGTAATTGGATAGCGCCCGAACAGGGCGCTTTTTGCCGCTCTTGTGCGATGACTGCGCTGGCGCCCGACCCCAGCCTTCCTAACGCGATTCCGAACTGGGCTCAAACCGAAGCGGCGAAGCGCTGGGTGCTGGATAACCTGGGCCGCTGGCACTGGTTCCGCCCCGAAGACCCAGGCGCGCCGCCGATTTTTCATCTTCTAGCGGAAGGCAAAAAGCCCGTGCCCATGGGGCACATTGAAGGTGTCGTCACCATCAGCGTGGCCGAGGTAGATCCTGTACTGGTGACAACACGGCGTGAGGCGTTAGAAGAGCCTTACCGCACTATGATTGGCCACATGCGCCATGAAATATCGCATATGCTTTGGTGGCGGCTTAGCTTGCGCGAAGATTTTCTTGCTGCTTTCCGGGAAATGTTTGGTGACGAGCGCCAGGATTACACCGCCGCGCTCCAACGCCACTATCAAAACGGACCGCCCCCTGATTGGAAAGAGCGTTATTTAACCACTTACGCATCTGCACACCCCCATGAGGATTGGGCCGAGACGGCCGCGCACTTGCTGCATTTAACCGATATCGCCGATAGCTTTGCAGCATCCAATCTCTCTTCACCAGAGCTGCCCAGTCATCAGTGGGAGCCATATGCGGAGCCAGATGCAGATCGCTTGATTTACGTGGCAGCGGCGCTCACCGTTGGCGTTAATCATGTTAACCGCTCCATGGGCTTGCCGGACCTCTATCCCTTTGTGCTTTCTGAGAACGCTCGTCGCAAGCTGGCGTTTGTGCATGATTGGCTGCGTCGGGGCGCCCAGGGGCTTTAATATAAACTTAAATTAAGCCGTTGACGCGGCGTGGCGTGTAGAAGTCACAACATTGCCTATACTGCATAAAGCATGACGAGAACCATAGCCGATAAAAACAAAGGCCGGCACATCACTCATGACACCGGCCGTTAAGCATGGAGATTGACTGATGAATCTAGACCGCGCTTACCGCCTATTAGCAGCTTTCTACACAGTGATACTTATCATCGGTGTCATTGCCTTATTAGCAGGTGGCGGGACGCTGCTCTCTCCCGTGTATTTGCTGGTGGGCGCATTAGCAGTGCTTGGGCTGTGGGGGTATACCTTGAAGCGGCGGTTTATGAACCCGCGTATGTGGAGGCCGTTGGCGGGAATACTAGCAGTGGGTATTGCGATTCAGTTAGTCATAATGCTCACCACACCGTTATCGAGCGTTTTATTAACCTGGATGCTGACCAGCAGTATTTTTTCCGTCATGTTGGTAATTATGCTTTTCCACTACGGGGATCGCGATCAACCTCTTTGGGCGACTGAAGAAGAACATACGGCTGCCCAGCAGCTTGATGCCTTACTAACGAGTAACTCTTCCCTAACCGCTGTTACCAGTGATGGTGCTCGAGAAAATAGCGTTAAAGTGACAAAATCTAATAGCGGCTATCAAGCGAGCGTGACGCGGCGTTCGCAAGAAGGTCAAGAGCGCTTTGTAGAGCGCTTTCGATATCCCGAAACGCTAGTATTTTTCTTGGAGAAATTTACCAGCGTTACGGTTAATGATTTTAAGCGTTCGAACGCTTTGGATGATCGTGGGAGCTCAACCGCCGAAGCTTAGCCCTATGCGTCGACGCTTAGACCCTGCGTTTATAATAGGTGTTTTTATTTACGCATTATTATTTACATAGTAAGAGAAATGCTGGCTTCTTGGGCCAGCATTTCTTCTAACTGAGGGGCGAGAGTTTGTTGTATGTGCAGATATAAAGGTAGCAACGTTTTCTTTAAACCACTTTCTGCTTTTTGCTTATCTATGTAGTAGGCGCTTCTTCTACCATGAAAGTTAATGGTTTCTCCTACCTTGGTGAAGTGAAACCCTGTTAGCGCAAGAAGCCGAGGCAGGCTAGGTTCCATCATGGCAAACACCTGTATTTTACCTAGCTGCTTTCCTAATGAATAACCTGTAATGAATAGCCCGCTTGCCAGCAATGAGAATAGCTGCCTTTCTTCTACGGAGAAAAAGGTACTAGTGCTTGTGTTTGCTAAAATGTCTTTTTCTTTTTCTTTTGCTTTGGTTCTGAATAGAGGGTTAACGGCAAGACGAGAAATTTCATAGTAACTGTTTATAGCCAGCTTTTCGGGATGGAATTCCGGATGTGTTAGGCTCTGACTGCCATATGCCTGTAAAGGAAGCTGGTTTAGCGGCTGAGGGCTAGAAGGCTTTGGAATGACGATTCGCACACATCCGGCCACCAGGCCGGTTCTGCAATGCTCAATCAAGCAATGAATAGAATTTTGATCATGAATATCATATTCGAGCTTGTTGTAAGGGTCAGTCGGTTCTTCATATTGCAGCTCTTCGCAGTAAACCTCATGCCTTAAACGGTAAACTTTATGCTTTTCCTGCTCAGTGATACACAGTTTAAATTTAAATTCTTGAATAAACCTTTCCAGTAATGCTGAAGGTGCTTCCCTATTTGTTGCTATACGAGGTGAAGACATCACGCGCTATCCTTTTCAGTCCAAGAATGAAATTTAAACTGCTTCTATTATAAGTAACTGATTCCAAAAAATTCTTCGGTAAGTTTGGTGGGCTTACCTAAATGGTACCCTTGCCCATATGTTATTCCATAGCCTTTTAATATGGGCAACAATGCTTCTTGGTCAACGAACTCAGCAATAGTTTGCTTACCAAAGCCTTTGGCTATATCCGCTATAGCGCGAACGATAACGCGGCTGTCGGGGCTAATTAACAAACTGCGAATAAAAGAGCCGTCTATCTTAATGTAATCAACGGGTAGCTGCCCAAGGTAGTGAAAGCTACTAAAACCAACACCAAAATCATCCAGAGCGGTGCGGCACCCTAGGCTGCGCACGGCTTGTAATACACCACGTGCAGCAGAAAAATCGGTAACCGCTGCAGTCTCTGTCACTTCCAATATTAAATGGTGAGGGTCAGCGCCGCTGGCGGTTATTTCCTCGGCTAAATATTGCTTTAGCCCCTCATCATGCAAGGACTGGCCGGAAAGGTTAACTGCAAATGTGATGCCTTGATCCTGCAGTTGGCTGAGTGCTTTTAAACTGTGCCGCACTACCCAACGATCAATCAACACGATTTGGCCGCTCTGTTCGGCGATAGGAATAAAGTGTGCGGGAGAAACCAGGCTGCCATCTGCGTTGCGAATTCGCAGCAGTACTTCGTAATGTTTTATGTCTTGATCTTCTAGCCTAATGATAGGTTGAACCATTAGCTCGAAACTGTCTGCCTCCAGCGCACTGCGTATCCGCTCAACCCAGTAGACGCGATCCTGCAGCTCATCTTTGGCATTCTCCGCTTTAGAAAGAAGGTGCCAGTGCTGAAGACCACTCTCTTTCGCTTTGTACATAGCTACATCGGCGCTCGCCATCAGATCGGCTGGCGTATTCCCATGGGTGGGAAACAGCGCAATACCAATACTCGCCGTCACGCGATGCCGACGCTCTCCGACCACAAAGCCGATACCGTCTAGCAGCTGAACGATATATTGCGCGACTGTTACTGCTTGGTCGGCATTGGTATCTTCGAGTAGCAGCGAAAACTCGTCACCCCCTAAGCGGGCGATGACGCCACGGCGGCCTAGCTTATGGAAGAGTATATCGGCCACTTCACGCAACAATTTGTCGCCCACGTGGTGGCCACTCAGCTCGTTAATCTCCTTGAACTGATCCAAGTCCAGCAGCAGTACCGCTCCTTTAGCAGTGGCAGAGCGTTCAATGGCGATTTGCAGTGCATGTTGGAAGTAGCGTCGGTTGTATAGCTCGGTCAGCGGGTCTCGTTCGGCAAGCCAGGTTAGCCGCGCTTCGGCGGCCTTGCGTTCGGTGATATCAAGGCCAACGGAAATGCGCGATACCGTTTCCTCGTTACACGTATGCAAAGGCGCATGATACCAAGCGATAGTGTGGAGATGATGATCGGGGGTGCGCAGCGTTTTCTCTTCTTGTTGAGGAAGGGCAACGGTATTCGCTGTGGTGACACCAGCCTCGAAGACATCTACAAAAGTGCGCCCAAGCAGGGAAGCTTCCCTTTCTCCCAACATTAATTGAGTGTACTCATTGACTAGGCTGATGCGTCCTGCGCTGTCTTGGGCAACGATAAATACTTGGGCGGTATCCAGTAAGCTATTGACGAAATCACGCTCTTGGGCCAGCTCGTCAATACGCTCAGCTAATTGGTTACCGCGTTCTTGTACTTCGCTTTCTAGCCTTTCGAGTTGATGAGAAAGCTCAAGCGTGGTGACTTCGAGTATATCTATCTCGTCTGCAATGCGATGGCGATGATTGGGAAGGGCGGAGCGTATATCGCTAAATTGCCCACTCGCCAGTATGGGTAGCAAGCCTGCGACTCTACGCAGCCGTGCCATGGGGCCAAGCAGTATGATGAGCAGTAGTAATTCAGCGGCAATCCAGCCAAGCACACCAACGAACAATAGGATACGTGTATCGTTATGGATGGCATTAATTTGCTCGGTAATATCCGATATCAGCAAGAAGTAACCACTGTTGCTGTGCTCGCTGCTCTCCTCCATGCGGACAGCACTAAGCTCCAAATATCTGCCAGTATGCTCAAAGCGTAACGGTGCTTCGATTAAACGGTCCACTGTCGCGGCTTCTGCTGCCCGCTGCAACGGTGCCAAGCTTTGTTCTTCACTGGTGAGCGCTAACAGATACCCATTCCATGCCTTTAGTTGTCGTGGGGCGGTGATATTACTGTCTTCAGCCGCGCCTGTGACCAGTAAAGCGACTTCGCTGCCAGAGACTTCCTTCGCCTGTCGAGTGACATCCGCTAATGAGCGGGATAGTACGACCATACCGACACTTTCTCCCTCTACCAGTACCGGCACTGCAGCAAATTGTTGGCAGCTAACGGCACAGCGAAGCGTGGTTAGTGGTCGTTCTGTATCCATGACTCGTTGTACCCAACTGAGTATGGGTAGCTGTGCTTCGGCATTGCCGAAGCCCCATTTGCCCAAGACTTGGCCACGCGTATTAATGATTAAAATTTCATCGATTCCCGCCTCAAGCTGGAGTGCAGGCCACTGGGAATTCAGCGCTTGCTCCACATCAATGGTATTTCCTGCTTGTAAAGGTGAGCCTAAACTTGCTGAAGCAGCGGTCAATCCGGCTAATTGACGTAAATTCTCGGAGGAGCGCGTTAAGGCTAAATGAATTTCACGCTGTTGACGTTCATGGTGTTGGTTTCGGCTTTCCTGAAACTGGCGGGTGAGGTTTTCGTGACCCAGCCAAGTAAATAGGCTAACTAATGCTAAAAGCAGTAGGCTGCTCAACGCGATAACACGCCAGGTCAGGCTAAGGCGCTGTGGGATTTGAAAAAGGGAGTGTATCTTCATCGCAGTGGCATCCTAGCCAGGATCGAGTAATGCATCAGAAACGCAACGATAACTGGAACAACCACATGTTCCAGTGTCGGCTGGTGGCTGATGAATCCGGATTGTCCTGAGGAGGCAGCCAGCCAGTACCGTCCACATGATGGTATTCGCCTGCCAGCATTACCTGAGGGTGCGGCGTCCACTGCAAGCCAAAGGTTAAGTCATCTGCAAACTGAGAATGATCAGGCCCCAGGCCACTAGCTTCAAAGGCTTTACCTGACGCATCATCACGGTTACTGACCAAGCTGTCATAACGTATTAACCACTGCCAATCGTTATAAAAGCGCCGCGTATACTGCACATACCAACTTTCACCGGTCGTATCGAAATTTAAAGCCGGTTGATTGAAATTTTTTAACCCTGAGCGGCGCAGTGCATACTCAGCCGTTAGACTCCAGAGTTCTTGATTATACTGCAACGAAAATACCCAGGGCCTAAAGTAAAAGTCTCCATCACTCACGCTGGGGGAATGGGTATCTATTTGGGATCTGACATGGGCATGGCTTAGAGCCGCAACAATACGTCCTGCATCATGCTCATAGCGTACTTGTGCAATGCCAGATTGCTGTGGATCGAAAGAGCCCCGGATACGATGCAACTGAAGCGTCTGGTTTAAGCCACCGTCAGCCTGGGGTATCCCTAAACCAAGCTGACCTCTTATAACGCCGTTATCCAATCGCTCTTCCAGGTAGAACGTTAGTCCATCCCCTGTTAGAGCTAGTGAACGGGTGCGGTCAAAATAAAGTGATTGGGGTAACAGTATGCTAGGGCGTGTAAATGCTACATCGCGCGTTTGATTGTAGAACCCAAACGGATTTTTAATTCTGCCTAGCTGAATACCAAAGGTGCGCTGCTGATCGGAAACCATTTGGTAATCAATAAGGCCATAGTCAAGCTCTGGATAAGCATCACTACTTTCGCCACCGGCACGGCGGCTTAGCATTTGTGCGGCCAGTAACACATCCTGATGAGGGCGTAATGAGACGTTGAGACCGATTTCGGTGAACTCGAAACTACCTTCATCTTGGCTGCTGGGCCCAAAAAAATTGTTATCATCAGTAATGACTAACGCCTGACTAAGAAAGCCATGCATCTGCAGAGTATCCATAACGTCTTCACCGCTATGGGCGTGGGTAGGAACCCCTAATATGACAACGCTTAACAGAGCGGTAACAGCACGGTATTCACTCCATTGAGATAACTTGGATACTATCATCCAGATACTCCCTTTCAAGGTAGCCTATGGCGCCGGGTGTCGTGGCAACGTGCTTGAGCATCTCTGCCTGGTCAGCGACGCGGTTTGGGGCTTGGCCGGTTCCTGAGAAGACCATGCGATCCCAGGCTAACTGAAGCTGGTGCGGATAAACCGCTAATTTCTCTTTGGTGAAGCGAGCATGCACAGGATCACTGTTATTTAAAACGTAGACTCTGACAGCTTGACCATCCGGCCATGTGCGTTGACGCATCGCAAAAATCGCGCGGGTAGTATCGCGATTCAACCATCGGGTGGCGACGTCAGGATTGGCGACTAAAAAAAGAGGGGCTTCTCGAGCGATGGCATTTGTGCATGTGAAAGTGAACATCACCAGCAACATGAGGGTGACCATTGCCAGTAACGCCAATCGCATGAGAGAACCGCTCAAAACAGGTGAAGGCATGGGCGGTATCTTACTGGTTGATTGATGAACGCCAGATTCATGCACGACGCAGTTCTATATTGGACTTTATCTGTGTATGAGTTGATGACGCGTTCTCCCTCGCAGTCTATCGGCATTGCTTTTTATCTTCAGTGCCCTTTGATTAGCTAAGGGATAAGCACCAAAAAACTGTGCCGTAACGATACGGCATATACACGAACACTACATCAATTTAAAAAAAATAACAGGTAGTTATGTTGAAGAAGAGTGAGGGCTCTTGGTGGCAGTTGTTTTTTAATTTTTGTTCATTTAATTTTGTCAATTTAGATTGACTTATGCTTCGCGGCGCTCAAGAGAGCTTGAGCTTAATGGTTAAGCGTCTGTGCGATACACATTTCATTAAGGCTATTTGAAAATTCTCCTCTGCCATCCTAAAAGGATCATCCGCCATGTTCACCGGCCTGAGTGCATTTCCGCTAACCCCCATGAACGAACAGGGCGTTCAAGAGTGTGAGTTTATTCGCTTAGTGAAGCACTTGGCCGCGGCAGGTGTGGACTCCATTGGTGTGCTGGGGTCGACCGGCAACTACGCCTATTTAAGCGTTGAAGAGCGCGCCCGCGTGGCCAATCTCAGTGTCGAAAACGCCGGAGGCGTGCCTGTTGTCGTAGGCATAGGCGCATTGCGTACTCGCGATGTGCTGGCTAATGCGGAATGTGCCCAGCAAGCCGGAGCCAGTGGGGTATTGCTGGCGCCGGTGTCCTATCAAAAGCTGACCGACGATGAAGTGTACGAGCTCTATGCAACCGTCAGCCGTTCGCTGAGTGTTCCGCTATGCGTGTATGACAATCCTGGCACCACCCATTTTGATTTCAGCGATGAGCTGCACGGACGTATCGCTCAGTTGCCACAGGTTCGCTCTATCAAGATCCCGCCTGTGGTGAATGATATTGAGAAAGCGCGTGAGCGTGTGGCGCGGCTGCGCGCACTCATTCCTTCAGAGGTCACCATTGGTATCAGTGGGGATCCGGCCGCCGCTACAGGGCTAAGCGCTGGCTGTGATGCGTGGTACTCCGTTATTGGCGGGCTCTATCCCCACACAGCACTGGCGCTGACCCGGGCTGCTCAAGCGGGAGATACCCAGCAGGTTAATGCGCTTTCCAGTGCGCTTGAGCCGTTATGGGCGCTTTATCGTGAATATGGTGGCAGCTTGCGGGTAGCGGCCACCATTGCAGAGGTAACCGGCAAGGTCAGCCAACCCTGCTTGCCTCAACCGCTTAAAGCACTACAAGGGGATGACTGCAAACGAGTGGAGCAGGTAGTGGCGCAGCTCGACCTGGCCTAGCCGCCGAATTTAGCCATTAAAGCGATTCACCAAAAACGCCCAGCCAGGCTGGGCGTACGGAGTGCTTATAAGCGGCTTACTCTATGAGTTCGAGCAGACGATCAGGATAGTTGGTGAAAAGACCGTTGACGCCCATTTCCATCAAACGCTCCATCTCATCGGCTTCATTGATGGTGTAGACATGTACCGGTAGGCCGTTGTCGTTCGCCTGACGGATGAAGTCACCGTCAATCACTTCCTCACCTTCGTATATGAAATTGGTGCCCAGTCCGACTGCATAATCCGCCACTGCCTGGAAGTCCTCATCGGTGATCTCTTCTGGCCCCGGCGTCACGTCCGTCCACTCCACCAATCGGCCATTCTCCTCTTCGTTGGGGTAATACCAGACCAGTTGAATAAGCGGGATGTTCTCGTTTAATTCGTGCACTTTCAGCAGGCTATCTTGCTCGAAAGACTGGACCAGGACCCGACCACTCTCGATCAAGTCATGCTCTTCCAGCAGCGCTACCAACGCTTCTTCCAGGCCAGGGTTCAACTGCGGCGACTTGGTTTCTATGTAGTAGCGTGCATCGTGCCCAAAGTGCTCCAATAACTCATCCAAAGTAAGTATTTGAGTGCCTTCAAAGGCTGTGTCGGCACTGTCAGGGTTTTGCTCGTTGAACCACGTGCCGGTATCCAGTGCTTTCAGTTCTTCCAGCGTGTAATCATTGATCTCGCCTTCGCCGTCACTGGTGCGGCCAATAGTGTCGTCATGAAACACCACCACCTCACCGTCCGAGGTGATTTGCGCGTCCAGTTCCAGGTAATCGACACCCCACTCATGGGCCAGTTCATAGGCCGCCATCGTACTTTCCGGCGCATGGCCGCTGGCGCCGCGGTGGGCAATGACCTGGAATGACTGCAGATCTTTTATCTGCTGTTCCAACGGCGATGTTTCGGCCAGCACGGTGGTAGCAGCAGCGAAAAGGCCCAGGGAAATTGACGTAACCAGTAAACGGCGTTGCATGGGAATTCCTTAATTGAATGTTCGTTCAATAAGCGTACATCCCCTGAAGCGTTAACGCCAAAAGAGGGAAACTGTTCAGTGTTTACTCAAAAGTAACGGGATAGACCAATACTCGCTTCGTTAGCGGAATAGTCATGCTGAAATTCAAACCGCATGTCCCACTCAGTGGATAGGGCAAAACGATGCTGTAATTGCCACTCTGTTCGTTGGCGATCGCTGTAACCCATATTACTGCGATGTGATAACTGAATGTGGGTGCGTTGGCTTGGTGACCAACTACTCACTATGCCCGCCTTCACCATCGGTACCGCCATGCCATCATAATGCCGCTGTGTTCGCAATTGCGCACCTGCTAAAAAATAAGGTAAATGTGACCCCAATGACCATGATTTACCGGCTAGCACATTAGCAACACCATCAAAGCAGCGCCGACAACTTAGCCGGTTCCTCTCAATGCCCGCAGATATTTGCCATGCCGTTTGTGGCAGGGTAGGGAGCGCTATGGCATTAGTATGTAAATTGGTAACGTTAAAAAGATCCAAGCGGTTTAACGATACGCCTTGATCATCGGCATTAATTTCTACAGTAGTAATTTCAACAGCCGAATTGGGCATACGAGCTTGATTGGTATCGAGCAAATCGTACTGAAGAGGTCGAAACCTTAGACGAGTGCTATTAGTAGAGTGGCTGTTATGAACCCCACTGAAACCTACCAATGAGGGCGCTGCTACTTCATGTATTGCAGGCGATGTTTCATAGTTCACTTCGGCACGGCCGGTAGGAAGGCGTAACCGTGCTTGAAGCAGTTGACGCTCTATTTCCGGCAATTGCTCTGTGTCGCCCGTTTGGCGCAAAAAAGAGGCATGACTAAGCAGCGTATCCAAGACGTCACTACGCTGCACTGCTGATAACTCAGAAAACGACTGCGCCTCCATTCTTAAATCATTTTCGGAAGGCCATACGGCGTTTGCTGCACGTTGCTGATCACTATTTAGGGCATTGAAAGAGCGTTGGGTAATAAGCCTTCTTGAAGGTATTTGGCGCGTTTTGACTAATAAAGGGCTGTCATGGTGCGTGGTGTTGCTCAAAGCCCTTAATAGATCCTCAGGCGCTACCCATGGCGAAAAGCCAGGTGTAAGGTCATTCTCTACGACCAGCTCCAGTGTTCTAGCAATTCGGGAGGCACAGTTTTGAGATAAAAATAAGTACTCGTAGTCTTTGCCAATAATCTCAAATAAGTGGGCGGTTAATAGGGATACTTCTGCCTCTGTAAAGCCTAATTGGTAATGCCATAAGTCGCGCATCTCTCGTTCAGAATAAAGCGTGGTATTGCGATAGAACGAAGCATTTGAAAACTGCGCGTCGTAGCCGCCCAAAAGGCCCTTTGCCATGTAGGTAATCAACCCTTCGTCATTGGGTACATCAGCACCAAAATTCAAGCTGGTATCTAGCAGATACTGCGCATTAGAAGTCGAGCTTTGCGCTTCTGGCACGGAAGAGTGAAGCATTACATGGCCAAAAAATGAGGCTGGGTTACCCAGATAGCCCGTGGCAAACATCAGGCCTATTTCAGAGCCCTGATGCTGAGCTTGCCATTCCTCAAACTCGGGGCACGCAGTGCTCGGCCACTGCTCACCTATTTTGGCTGACAGCCAAATTGCTCGTGCAGGGAAGCGGCAACTTGCGTGGCTGCCAGATGCCTCAGGTGGCTTGCGTAAGGCGGCAAGCGTAGCAGCTAGTTCTGCCTGGGGGTCATAACGTCCATTTTCAGCAAGGAAAAAGGCACTGTCGATAACGGCACTTCTAGGGGGTGAGAAGGGGGTTTTACGGTCAAAGTGCAGCAGTGATAACCACTGGGAGTCTTGAGAGAGGGTCGCGACATTTGCGTGAACAAAGGTGGACGATAGTGAACAAAGTAAAAGAATCGTCAGCCAAAGCCGCGGCATGCGAAATATGTCCTATAGGAAGCGAAGTGGGCTGACTGGGCCAGCCCACGTAAGGCATTAGCTGGCTGAACAGTTGGCAGCCGCTTGATTTAAGCTAGTGTAAAAGCTGTAGGCTTTGTCATTATGGCTCATAGAGGAGTAGCTAGAGTCGGCGCTTACAGCACTCAAGTCGCTACGTAGCTGAGAAATGCTAGTAGCATCGCCAGCGTCACAACCTACCAGTCCGAGTGCAGCGGCTAAGTGGTTACCTTCTCCCATGGCTGCTTCCATCGCGAGTTGGTCGTACGTCTCATCGATGAACTGAGCTACTTTGATCTCTTCGCCTTCACAAGAACCAGGTGAAATAGTTGCTGAAGTCACGGCAGTGGTGCCTGAGTCCCAAATAACGTTTGAGATCGCTGCAGCGGTAGTGTTGTCATCAAAAATAGCAGCGCCGATGCCGCAATGTTGCCACGGATTGATTTCGCCTTGATGATCATTAGCAAAAGTGGTCGCGCTTAATGTAAGTGCAGTTGTCGCACCTAACAGTGCAATAGAGGCGGTAATAGAACGTTTCAACATGAGATTCCCTAATGATTTTTTTGTCGGTTAGAATTTTTATCTAGAGGTACCGACAAGCCTCAAGATTTGTACATACGTTTGAGGCGAGCTGCTCACTAAATATTCTTAATTTTACCATTATTTCCATGCTTTTTTTGTAAGTTATAACTGACAGCTTTGTAAGCAATTACTTACGTTCTTGTAGGTTATTGCTTACAGGGTGGGCGTAATAACTAATAGATTTCTTGCTGCAAAGCGTAAATGCAAAAAATTGCTAGTCGGTCGTTTTCATAAAAGACCTGCTAGGCTCTGAAGGAGCCCAGTGTATTTAAAACCCAGTCCCGCGACTCAACAACGATGGAAATAAACCCATGATCCATACAGAGCATCATCGCTCTCACCGGTCCGGCTGGTTGCGCGCTGCAGTGCTCGGCGCCAATGACGGCATTGTGTCTACCAGTAGCCTCATCCTCGGTGTTGCAGCGGCCAGCACTGCGCAGAGTGAGATCATGCTGGCAGGCGTTGCTGGCCTGGTGGCTGGCGCTATGTCGATGGCGGCGGGGGAGTATGTGTCGGTGAGCTCGCAATCCGACACTGAGCACGCCGATCTTAACATTGAGCGTAAAGCACTGGCTGAACATTACGAACTTGAGCAGGAAGAACTTGCCGACATATACATCACTCGTGGCTTAGAGCCTGAATTGGCACGTCAAGTTGCTGAGCAATTAATGACGAACGACGCTCTAGGCGCTCATGCTAGAGATGAGATTGGCATCACCGACACTGGGCAGGCTCGCCCCCTCCAGGCCGCTCTCTCATCAGCAGCGACCTTTACCGCGGGCGCGCTTTTGCCACTGTTGGTCGCCTGGTGGGCACCATCATCATTATTAACTCCTTTGGTAGCGCTGTTTTCGTTGCTCTTCCTGGCTTTGTTGGGCGCTGTTGCGGCTCGAGTCGGCGGTGCACCTATTTTTAAAGCTGCAGCAAGAGTGATGTTTTGGGGCGCGCTTGCAATGGCGCTAACCTCTGCCATCGGTCGTGTGTTTGGAGTCGTGGCTTGAATGCGTGAGCGCCGAATTTAGCGTTCGTATCGAAGAGCTGGCAATTATTGATGCTGAAGTGCTTGGATCAGACTTCAGCATTGCTGCGGCCAGAAGCTTCAATAACCTCGTGGTGTATGCGTTGCTGCTGTTCAGCTGAGAGGTCTTGGTACGAACAACCAAATAGTTGTTGCGCGTATCGCTCGAAAAGATCAGCAAGGCTAGGTGGTGTTTTTTTTATCTGCTCTGCTTTCGCCAATCCCTGCTCGCTTGTCAGTTTCCTATACTCCTCCATGACTTTGTTGCGCATCGCATGGCAGTACTCTGCTGCCTCAAGATAACTGGCTCTGCCTGCTGAGATGTCTGCTTTAGCAGTCGAAGAAATACGCTGAATTTGCGATATATAACGTGCTCGGGTATGAGCATCGTTACTCGCATCAATACCGACACTGTGTTCTCCCTCGGTCATAGACCCCTCCAGGTAACCACTAGGCGCAAAGCGCTCACTGATTCATTATAGCTTTACCACCTCAAGTTCACGCTTAAGCCATTATGTCGGCGTCTCGCTGCCGGTTTACAAAGCGTTAGAGAGGCCACTAGTCCTTGTTAAAGTGCCGGTGCAGGGGAGAATTAATCAGCAATAGGTTGAATTAAGCCTAGGTGCCTGCACTTATTAATAAGTAACTCATTCATAAGGAGCCGTTATGACAACGTTAGTGATTGGCGCGAACGGACAGATTGGCAAACAGTTTTGCGAACTGGCCCAAAAAGCGGGCACGCCCATCAAGGCAATGATTCGCAGTGAAGAGCAGGCAGCCTGGTTCAAAGAGCACGGCATCGATACCGTGGTAGCTGATTTAGAGGACGAGTTTGAGCACGCCTTTGACGGCTGCGACCAAGTGGTCTTTACGGCGGGCTCAGGGCCTCACACCGGGCCAGACAAAACGCTGATGATTGATCTTTTTGGCGCCATTCGTACCGCCGATATCGCTAAGCAAAAGGGCCTTTCCCGCTACATCATGATTAGCGCCATGCGTGCAGAAAAACCACTAGAGGCGCCCGAAAAAATGCGCCCCTACATGGCCGCGAAATTTGCTGCTGATGCCCACCTTCGTAATAGCGGTATGCCCTACGTTATTCTTAAGCCTGGGCGTTTGACCGACGAAGCCGCCAGTCAGCGGTTCGCCAGTTCAATTGAGGAAGCAGGCGACAATCAAATCTCCCGCGCCAACGTTGCCCATGCGCTACTTCACGCTGTGCAAAAGCCCGATTTGGTCAATCAGGAGTACTTACTACTGGATGGCAAGCGCTCAATTAGCGAGATTATCCGCTAGTAAGGGCTAAACGCTATTGAGTGTTAACGCACTGCGTTGATCAGTTGCCAACTCCCGCTTGAGCCACTCCGCCAGTGGCTCGCTGCGGCGGGGTTGAGTGAGAACGTTGGTTTGGCCGGGTAACCACAGGCACAGACGCGCAGGGGTTTGGATACTTCCCCAGGGGGCCAACAGCCTGCCACTCTTCAGGTCGTCTTCTACCAACAACTTGGGGGCGATCGCCACGCCCAAGCCCGCCACTGCCGCTTCCATCAAGTAGTAAAGGTGATCGAACCCCTGGCCTTTGCTTAGCGCCGTTTCAAGCTGTGCCAGTTCTAGCCCTTTGGCAGTGGCCCACTGCGGCCACGCCTGGGGGCGGGAAGATGTATACAAGAGCTTATTGGCAAACAGCGATTCGGGCTTGGTCGCATCGCACTGGGCCGCCAGCTGTGGGCTTGCCACCGCACATATCTGCTCCGCCATCAACTCGAATACCTCAACACCTGTGGGCCAGGGCGGCTCGGCAAATGCCAGGGTGGCGCTGGCATCCGTTTGCGTACCCGGCTGTTCGCTTTCGCTCACCACGACTTTTAGCTTGAGCTCAGGCAACTCGCGGTGCAAGCGATCCAGGCGGGGAATCAACCAGCGTGCTAGCAGGCTGCCAGGGCAGGCGAGAGTGAAGGGGGCTTCTTCCACATCACGTTTGAGCGCTGCGCAACTATCCTTGAGACGGTCGAACGCCTCTCCCACACCGATTTGCAGCTTTTCGCCATGTGGCGTAAGCGCAATACCTCGGCCCGCTTTGGCAAAAAGCGCGATACCAAAATGATCATCCAGGCTTTTTAACTGGCGGCTGACCGCGCCGTGAGTCACGTTAAGCTCATCGGCAGCGGCGGTCACGCTACCCAAACGGGCGGTGGCTTCAAAGGCGCGCAGGGCGCTAAGCGGGGGCATGCTGTGTTGCATGGAGTATCCTGCTGACAGTTGACTTAATCTCACATGTTGCTGACATCTTATCGATTTTTATCACCGCCTGCCTGCGCTATCTTCATCACAATCTTAAATTGCTCCGCTCAATCGCATTCAGAGGTCGTGATGAATAAACCAATGGATTTATCTTCAAGCTTGCCGGATGCCAACGGCCTATTTGGCAGCTTCGGTGGCCGCTTTGTCGCCGAAACCCTAATGCCGCTAATTCTAGAGCTGCAAGACGAATACACCATTGCCAAGAGCGACCCCGAATTCCAGCGCCAATTGGCCTATTTTCAGGGTGATTATGTGGGGCGACCCAGCCCGCTCTACTTTGCCGAGCGGCTGACCGAGCACTTCGGCGGTGCGAGTATTTATCTCAAACGCGAAGAGCTCAACCACACTGGCGCGCACAAGATTAATAACTGCATTGGTCAGGTGTTGTTGGCCAAGCAGATGGGTAAAAAACGCATCATCGCGGAAACCGGCGCAGGCATGCACGGCGTTGCCACCGCTACCGTGGCGGCGCGCTTTGGTTTGCCTTGTGTCATCTACATGGGCGCCACCGACATAGAGCGTCAGCAACCCAACGTATTCCGCATGAAGCTGCTGGGCGCGGAAGTGATTCCCGTTACCTCGGGCACCGGTACGCTAAAAGATGCCATGAACGAAGCGCTGCGTGACTGGGTAACGAATGTCGACGACACTTTTTACATCATTGGCACCGTGGCGGGACCACACCCGTACCCGGCCATGGTGCGCGATTTCCAGGCCGTGATCGGCCATGAAACCCGCGCCCAAATGCTGGAAAAGAAAGGTCGCCTGCCAGATTCGCTGGTGGCCTGCATTGGTGGCGGTTCAAACGCCTTGGGGCTGTTTCACCCCTTCCTGAATGACCTCGACGTGAAGATGATTGGCGTAGAAGCGGGTGGCAAGGGCGTGAAAAGCGGCCTGCATGCAGCCAGCCTGAACGGCGGCACGCCAGGTGTACTGCACGGCAATCGCACCTACTTGCTGCAAAACGAAGATGGCCAGATTATCGATGCCCATTCGATTTCCGCAGGGCTGGATTACCCCGGCATTGGGCCAGAGCACGCCTGGTTGCACGAGCAGGGGCGGGTCGAGTACGTCTCTGCCACCGACGACGAAGCGCTGGAAGCGTTCCAGGTTTGCTGTCAACAGGAAGGCATCATCCCCGCTCTGGAGACCGCTCACGCTTTAGCCGAAGTCGCCAAGCGTGCGCCTACGCTGCCACGCGAGCACTTAATGGTGGTCAACCTTAGCGGGCGTGGTGACAAGGACATGATGAGCGTAGCCCATCACCTGGGTGAAAAATTCGGGGTTAAACAGCTATGAGCGCGACTCAGGAGAACGTCATGACCCATAAATCACGTCTTGAAAACTGCTTTGCTGCGCTCAAGCAGCAAAACCGCCCAGCGCTGGTGAGTTACCTCACCGCTGGCGATCCGGACGCCGACACCTCCCGCCGCCTGTTGCATGGGCTTCCAAAAGCGGGGGTGGATATCATCGAGCTCGGTATGCCATTCAGCGACCCCATGGCCGATGGCCCTGCTATCCAGAAAGCCGCGCTGCGTGCCTTGAACAACGGCCAGACCCAAGCCAAAACGCTGGAAATGGTGCGCCGCTTCCGTGCAGAAGACAGCACCACGCCCATTGTGCTGATGGGCTACTACAACCCCATTTTCTGCTACGGCGTCGAGCGCTTCTTGACCGATGCTGCCAAGGCCGGGGTCGATGGCCTGATCGTGGTAGACCTGCCGCCCGAGCACGATGAGGAACTCTGCACGCCAGCGGCCCAGCACGGCATTGATTTTATTCGCCTAGCCACGCCGACCACCGATGCCAAGCGACTGCCCAAAGTGCTGGCCAATGCCTCGGGGTTTATCTACTACGTTTCCGTGGCCGGTGTCACTGGTGGAAGTGCACCCACGCCAGAACGGCTGGAAGGCGCAGTAAATCAACTGCGCGAACACACCGAGCTACCCATTGCCGTGGGCTTTGGTATTCGTACCGCCGAGCAGGCCGCCACCATTGGCCGCTTCAGCGATGCGGTCGTCGTTGGCTCTGCGCTCGTCGATTGTATCGAAAATGCCAACACGCCTGATGAAGCCATAGAGCGTGTGCATGGCCTGGTGAGTGAGTTGGCCGAAAGCGTCAGGGCGTGTAGGGAGGTGAGTGAAGAACACCAGTTTTAACCCGGATGATGATAATCTCCCAGAGTCGCTGATGGGCGATGCTCGCACAGCGAGGCGCCGCCACCGGTTTCAGCCCAGCAATCCGCTGTCACCCTTCAAGATTCTATAAAACTGAGAGAAACAATGGGAAAGCTCCTTTCACTAATCGTAATAGTAGCGCTTGGCTACACGGGTATTTACTTCTATTACGGCGTGGTCGTTGAGCGGGAAATCCAAGAACAGCTGGATGACCGTGGCCTCTCCGCTGTTAGCATTGATAACGTTGAGTATGATGTGCTGGCGCCCGTTAGCACCTCAGCAGATATAGCTGTCACCGTCACTTATCGCGGCTCGCAAGCAACGCTGGATTTGACAGTACAGGGCCACCCCCTGTTTTCTGATGAAGTCACGGTCGAATTTGATGGTCTACAAGCACTACGGCTGGGCATCAGCTTCGGGCAGTAAAATGCAATAGCCTGCTAAACTGCCGAGTGGCGTGGGCAAACTTGATGAGTGTTTAAATCAGCGCTGGAACGGCCATTCTGTTAGCTCGTGTAAACATAAGGACGTGACATGCCGCATCACATCACTAACCGAAAACGCAGTTATCGAACGTCGTTACCCAAAGATAGTTTTTTCTGGGAAGGCCTAAATGCTTCAGCCTATATCGCGGGTGCCGCTGCCTTTGTGATAGGCAGTGTCTTCTTCCTGCCAGCCTTTGAAAAATACATGGCGGCAGGGGCCGGGCTGTTCATTTTGGGCTCGTTATTCTATCTAGCGGTGGCGGCAAACGATTGCATAGAAATCATCAGTTATTACCGCCGTCACCCCTCGCACGGCAAGAAGACCATGCTCGAGTTTATAATGTCGGCAGGGTATATCATCGGCAGTGTACTGTTCCTGATAGGCAGCGCCTTGTTTCTGCCCAGCGTGGGCTGGGAAAGAGGGGGCGCCTGGTGCTTTATCGTTGGCAGTGTTCTGTTTACGATTGGCGCGACGGTCAACGTGACGCAGATCACTCAGGCGGGAACCTTAGTGGTCTTGCAGCTACTCAATGCTGTTGCCATCTCGTTTGTCATTGGCTCCATCCTGTTTTTGGCCGCCTCGATTCCTTATCTCTGGCCGAGCTATCAGACACCGCTTGCCCATGCACTGCACACCTATTTGGGTGCTCAGTTTATTTTCGCCAGCCTGCTGTTTCTCGCCGGAGGAGTCGTCAACTTCTACAGAGCCTATCGGGCTCACCAAGACCATCAACAAAACCCAGACGTAAAGAACCAGTGCCTCACCGAATAAGGTTTATTGAACACCGGTTTTAATGGCTAATCGTCAGTAGGGCAATGTAGCTTGCGAACAATCGCTAGCCCTCATCGCAGGCCGGGAAGCCAAGGGGGCGGTATAAACCACTCTCAAACCGCCCTCAAACTGTCCTCAAACAACCGGCACCGTACCCCCATCGATCACGTACTCCGTTCCCGTGATGGTGGCTGCCAGCGGTGATGCCAGAAACGCAATCAGGTTGGCCACTTCTGCAGGCTTCGAAGGGCGGCCAATCGGGATGCCGCCCAGCGAATTCATGATGATCTGCTTGCCGCCTGCGTAATCGGTGCCTGCGTCGTGGGCAATCCGCTCGGCCAGCGCAACGGCGGCTTCCGTCTCGATCCAGCCCGGCGACACCCGAACCACACGCACCCCTTTGGGCGACACTTCCTTGGACAAGCTCTTGCTATAGGTGGAGAGCGCCGCCTTGGCCGCCGCGTAAGCCGTAGTTGATTCGGGGAGGGGAAGTTCACGCTGAATGGAGGTCACGTGGATAATCACTCCATCGCCCTGGGCTAGCATGCCGGGCAGCAGGGCGCGATCCAGCCGCAAAGCGGGAAACAGGTTGATGTCGAGCTCTCGCTGCCACTCTTCCTCCCCAAGGGCAGCGAACCCGCCGCCGGGCGCGGATGAACCACCCAGTACGTGAACGATAATATCGACGCCGCCCAAGCGATCGTTGACCGCATCGGTCACCGTGGCACAGCCTTCGGCTGTCGTCAGGTCAGCAGTTACAAACAGCTCATCGGGCAGGTCGGTGGGGCGAGTACGGGCGGTGGTTAGCACTTGCGCGCCTTCCTCTCGAAAGAGTGCCACCACGGCCGCACCAACCCCTTTGCTGCCGCCGGTGATCAATACGCGTCGCCCGTTCAAGTTCAGGTTCATTAGTGGATCTCCAATGACTGGATTTGCGACTCGGCAAGCTGGAAAGCATGGTCCAGTTGCACCGGGCTGCCGGGGAAGTTGCCGGTCACGGTGGCGGTAACCGCCATCTTATTGCCTTGGTGGGAAACACTGACTGGCTCGACGCGATACTCAATCTTCTCGCGGGTGGCGCGCATCCACGCTTGAATAGCGGTGTGCCCGCGGTGCGTCTCGCCTTCGTCGAACACACAGGCATCGTGGGTAAAGCATTGCGCAATATGGCTAACATCCGCCCCGTTGCTGATGCGGAAATAAGTGCTGATCGCGTCTGGCAGTGACAAACTCATGATGGTCATCTCTCGCAAGGGTTAATATGCGAGAATCTTCTGCCTAGACTGACGCGTTATCAAGAACGCACAAAAAGGTAAGTGGCTCACCCATGAGAAAGATTTATACGCCCGCTACCGCCGCAAGCGATGTGGAAAATGTATTAAAAATGCTGGAAGGGCGCTGGAAGCTCATTATTCTCTTTCATCTCTTCGATGGAAAAGTGCAGCGCTACTCCGATTTCGAAAAACTCATCCCCGATATCTCCCAGAAAATGCTCGCCCAACAGCTGCGCCAACTGGAAGCGGATGGCATCGTGGCCCGTAAAGTCTATCCCCAGGTGCCGCCGAAAGTGGAGTACCGCCTGACCGAATGGGGGCAAACGCTCTGCCCGGCGCTGGATGCTTTGCTGAAATGGGCCGAGCAAAAGGATCACTTCCAACAGCCAGCCGAACAGAACGATCAAGACACCGCCGCCACCCAATGAGAGCCGCCTAATGCACTACCGCACCATGACCATCAACGACTATGACGCCGCCATTGCCCTATGGAGCGAAAGTGAAGGCGTGCGGCTGCGCGATGCCGATTAACGCTTCAGTGAAGCTTGCGGGGGTTGGTCTCAATGGCACCTATTCTTAGCCACCCACACGCCTTCCCTGGCTCTAAAGATGTCACTCAATTTTCACTGACATATATGGCTGACGAAAGTGGAAACTGGAGGTTGCCGCGCAAGCGTCTCAGGGCAAATGACCATCAGTTTTTTTGCCAATGCGGCATCACTGACCGGGATGGCACACAAGGTGCCCGCTTGAATCTCCTCTTCGATGCAAGCTGCCAGCACCAGTGATACGCCAAGGCCAGCTTTGACAGCCTGTTTAACCGCTTCGGTACTGCCCAGTTGCATTGAAACCTTCGGAAACGGCCCTCTTTCGCCGAAGAAATTTGCCAGCAACCGGCCAGTACCTGTTCCGGGTTCACCACCAAGCAAGCTCATTCCGGCAAGGGTTTCCCGGTCTATTTCATGCCAGCCCGCATAGGGGTGATCTGGTCGGGTAATTAAAACCACGGGTTCCTGTCGCCAATCCATTGCCTGGAAGCCAGGTTTTGGGTTCCACCACTCCATCACCGCAATATCCAGCTCGCCGCTGGTCAATTGTCTGGCAATGTTTGGATTGTTATCAATCACAAGGTCCAGCTCAGGTACCGCCGGAATGTTCTTGAACGTGCTCACGTAGGGCTGGAGCATGTAAATACCGATGTTGGAACTTGCCCCTACGCGTAAACGCGTACCGCTAACGACTTCTCGGGCACGCTCGTCCAGTTGCAACATACTAAGCGCTAGAGGCATAAGTGCCAGGGCTGCTTTGGTGGGCTCGCATCCCGTTTTACTGCGGCGTATCAACAGGGCACCTAGCTGCTCTTCGAGCTTTTGAATGTGCTGTGAAAGCGTGGGTTGTGCGATACCGAGAGCTTGGGCGGCGGCCTGAAAACGTCGGTGCTGAACCAGTGTGGTAAAACTTTTCAGCCAGACCAAGTTCAGCATGGAGTTGTCTCAGTGATAGTGGGCGAATTAGCCGCATCCTGAGGGCGTTCTCCTTGTAACGCTTGCAGAATGTTGTCGGCAGCACGCTGTTCAATCATCAGGCGCACATCCTGGACGGCAGAGCCAATGTGTGCCGTGAATAGCGTGTTGGGATGGGCTCGCAAAGTGGGGCAAATCTCTTGCGGACGATCCTCTCGAGCCCAATCTTCCATTTCAAAAACATCCGCTGCGTAGCCGCCCAACTGCCCAGACTCCAATGCTTCCAAAACGGCAGCTTCCTGCACTACAGAACCCCGGCATGGGTTGATCAAATAGGCGCCTGGTTTCATCAGGGCCAAGCGCGCAGCGTTCATGGTATGCAGGGTTTGTTTATTGAGCGGCAGGGCCAAAATGACAATGTCGGCTTGCCCGAGCAGCTCTTCAAGCGACTTGCGCGCCACGCCGAGCGTTTCCTCCTCAGCAGCGGGCAAGGCATCTGGCTGAGAATACAGTAAGGTGGCCCCCCAGCCGTTGAGCCGTGTTGCCACAGCCTTGCCGATGGGGCCCATGCCGACGATACCCACGGTGGCGTCTGCAATCCCAAGCCCATAGAACATTGGCTGCCACCCCCTGAACTGGCCAGAACGAACATACTCGTCGGCTGCCCGAACATGTCGGATTAGGCTAATGGTTAGCCCTATGGTGAGTTCAGCCGTTGGCACTGTCAGCAAATCCGGTACGAAGGTCAGCCAAACGCCATGACGCGTACAGGCCTCCACATCGAAATTATCGTATCCCTTCAGCGCGGCGCCAATAACTTTCAGCTTGGGGCAGCCAGCTAGAAATTCCTCGCTGACCCGATCCGGCATAAACACCATCATGCCATCTGCGGTTGCCGCGCGGGCCTTTACCTCGGCGGCGGGCAAGGTAGTGTCTGACTGGTTGGTGATTAATTCACAGCTCTGTTCCAGCCTTTCCAGCACACTGTTATGTACCCGGTGGGTAATGAAAACCCTTGGTTTCATTTGATTTCCTTACTTGAATTTCTTACGAAGATGGCCGCTAAGGCTATCCACCATCGTCACCATAACGAGTATGACAATCAGGATGGCGCTGACTTCCTGGTACTGCATGACACGTAAAGAGCCCATTAGCTCGAAGCCGATCCCGCCAGCCCCCACCATGCCCATCACCGTAGAGGCGCGAAAATTGTATTCCCAGCGATAGATGGAGACATCGGCAAACTGCGGAAGAACCTGCGGCAGCACCGCGTGCCAGTGAACCTGTAATCGAGTCGCGCCAGCGGCATTGGCGGCTTCCACTGGGTCTGGGTCGACATGCTCAATCGCTTCGGCAAAGAATTTACCCACCATCCCGATGGAATGAAGGCCGAGCGCTAGCACGCCCGGCAAGGCGCCAAAACCCACTGCAGCAACGAAGATAATGCCCATAATCAACTCGGGCACCGAGCGCAGAGCATTTAGCAACGTGCGGGTTACGTGGAAGACCACGGGATGGGGCGAGGTATTGCGAGCAGCCAGGAACGCCAGGGGCACGGAAGCGATGACCGCTATTGCCGTGCCAGCAATGCTCATGGCGAGCGTATCGACCAACGGAGACATCCAATCCCTGGCATTGGTGAAATCGGGAGGTAGCGATTCACCCAGCAGGGTGGCGATGGCAGGAACCCCGTTGGCTAGGGTGCGAAAATCCAGCAAGTCCACGTACCAACTAGCCAGGAGAACCACTGCCAGTAACGAGCCCACTTGGAAGAGCTTACTCCGCCAGCCGCGCGCATGTTCGGCCAGCACCGCGTCAGGAGAAAATGAAGAAAGGGCCGGCGGATCCGTTTTAGTCTGATTCATAACGCCCCCTTACATCTTGGCGAAGTCAAGGTTGAGCAGACTACCCATTTCCCGGATCACATCGTAATCGGAGTCAGTGATAACGGCGAAACCTTCGGCTTTCAGGTTGCTCAGGATTTCTTCATCATCAATGCTAATGAAAGCGTCTTGTATCTCCTGCTTGAGTTCCGGGTTCAAGTTGGAACGCATCGCCCAGGGGTACTGCGGATACTCCCCACTGTGACCCAACACCCTAACCTTGCTGCGATCTATCAGGCCGCGGTCCATCACATGTTCAAAGATCACTTCCGATAGTCCCCCTGCATCTGCATTCCCATTGGCAACGTTCACCGCCACGGCATCATGGGAGCCAACAAAATGGGCTTCATAATCCTCTCCTGCTTCCAGTCCCGCCGATTCAAGCAGCACGGTTTTGGGAATCAGGTGGCTTGAAGTGGAGGCTCGGTCGCCATAGGCCATCTTCATGCCCTCGATATCGGCATAAGACTCAACGCCGGAATCGACATTGGCAATAATGATGGAGCGGTAGGTGGGCTTGCCATCCACAATCATGGCCGCAAAGGGTTCGATCTCGCTTTTGCTTTTTGCCATTACATAGGAGAGGGGCCCGAAGTAGGCGAGGTCGATGCGACCAAAACGCATGGCTTCGATCATGGAGGAGTAATCTGTAGTGACAATTAGCTCAATTTCTTTGCCAAGCGTACTTTCAAGATAGTCTTTCAATGGCTGGTTGCGTTTGATCAGTTCAGAAGCGTTTTCATCAGGGAGCAGCGCGACTTTTAACAGGTCTGGATTTGGATCAGAATCCGCAGCTAAGGCCGACACGGTCATTCCAGCCATAAGACAGATAGCGAAGAAAAAGCTGAATAGCGGTTTCATTGTGCAATCTCCAGTTTTATCGAAGGGGTATTCGCGGATTGAGGGGTGGGGTTGGTGGTTTCATCGGCTTCGGGCAAAACCCCTGGCGCACCGTGGTAAATCTCATCCAGGTGGCATTGCTGTAACTGTGCCGGGGCTGCATCGAAAACGATTTGGGCATTCGCTAGTCCAATAATGCGGTCAGCAAACCGCTGGGCATATTCCAGCTGGTGCAGTGAAATGATGGCGGTAATACCATCTTCACGGCATATGTCTCGCAGTAATGTAAGCACTCGCTCAGAGGTTGCCGGGTCAAGGCTGGCCACTGGCTCGTCCGCCAGGATCATGGCGGGCTGCTGCGCCAAGGCACGAGCAATGCCCACGCGTTGCTGCTGCCCTCCGGAAAGCTGATCGACCCTGGTAAGCGCCTTCTCAGCCAGGCCTACGCGATCCAGGCAGTGCAGGGCAAGCTCCTGTTCCTGCCTGGGTAGCGGAAACAAACTGCGCCAGGTGCTGTGGTAAGCAAGCCGACCCATCAGCACATTCTGGAGCGCAGTGTGGCGTTCAATGAGCTGATGGTGCTGGAAAACCATGGCGGTTTTGCACCGATGGCGGCGTACCGTAGTAATGGTTTCGAGCGCACCTAGTTCGGCCGAGATCACTTTGCCGGTGCTGGGCCGCACCAAGTGGTTAAGGGAGCGCAGTAACGTAGATTTACCTGCACCGGAAAGACCGAGTAGAACCGTATACTCCCCTTTGTGGAAATCAACGGTGGTGGGTCGGAGTGCGAGAACATTCCCAGGATATGTCACCCCCATTTTCTCGATGCGGAGCATTAAGTCAGAGGATTGAACAGGCTCCATTGGATCACCTTCTGCAATGTATGAGATCACTTGATTGTGACTCACAATGCAACGTTAGCGCTCCTAGGTGACAAAGCTGTGTCATGCAGATGATAAGTTAATGACCATCAAAGGGGGCGGGCAGCATGTAATGACATAAGAAATTGGCGCTTTATAAGTTAATAAAATTTAATGTTTCTGTGCGCGTGCCGATAATGCATTTTGCTTGGTATCAAGATGTGTTGGGTCTAAACGCTTGAAGTTACCGAGGTGGCTTCCACCTGCCCAATGCAACGCGCTGCGGGCTTTCACGAGATCCCCCCATGCTACTTCTGAATCGAAGCGTTAAACTGCGGCTTGCCGTGAGTTTAGGCGCGTGCATCTTGATGTTAATTGTTGTCGGTATTATCGGTCTTTCCAGTCTCAGCAAAACCAACGATGCCCTCAATAGGACTTATGAGGGGAACGTACTCACCTTGGGTGATCTTATTAAGGTCAACCAAGCACTGCTCGGCAACCGGGTAAAGATAACGGCCGAGCAGCGTGATCGAACCCCGGCATCTGCTATAACAACGAAACAAGAGGTTGCGGAGAACGATGCCATTATCGACGCCGCCTGGAATGATTACTTCCCTGAGCGTGTTTCTGGTGATCAAGAGCGTGCAATAGCCGAAAGCTTTATCGTGTCGCTAGCCAGTCTGCGTGCCGGTATTGACGATATCAACGCGGCAATGATTGGCAATGATTATGACGCCGCCAGAGAGATAGCCACCACCACGCTACGTGCTGAATACCCTAAAGTGCTCACGGCGATTCAGGGCCTTATCGACCTTAACAGCGCCCAAGCCGCCGCCAATAACCAGCAGTCATCAAGCGACTATGTTTGGACGCGCAACTTCGTTATAGGCGTTATGGTGGCGGCGATCATCTTCGGCATTCTGCTCTCAATATGGTTGGTTCGCGGCATCATGACACCGCTGGGCAAGGCGCAAGCACTCGCCAACACCATGGCTGAAGGCAGGCTCGATAATAACGTCGACGCTTCAGCCAAGGATGAATTTGGTGTGATGCTCAGGGCGTTAAAGAGCATGGAAGCCAAGTTCTCGCAGGTGGTCATGTCCGTTCGTAATAACGCCGAATCCGTGAATGTCGCCGCCGACGAAATCGTGCTAGGCACTGATGACCTCAGCCGCCGGACGCAGGAACAAGCCTCCAGCATCGAACAGACCGCGGCATCGATGGATGAAATCACCTCGACCGTGCGTCAGAACGCCGACAACGCATCCGAAGCCGACAAGCTCGTGCACGATGTTAACCAGCAAGCTAACGCCGGGGGCGAGATCGCAGGTCAAGCCATCAAGGCAATGGAAGGTATCAACGCCTCAAGCCGCAAGATTGCCGGTATCGTCGGCTTGATCGATGAAATCGCCTTCCAGACCAATTTGCTGGCGCTGAATGCCTCGGTAGAAGCCGCACGTGCGGGCGAGCAGGGGCGTGGCTTTGCGGTAGTGGCGAACGAAGTACGCAACCTGGCAGGGCGTAGTGCTGAAGCCGCCAAAGATATCAAAAAGCTCGTTGAGGAGAGTATCGGCCAAGTCGACAACGGCTCAAGTCTGGTCAACCAAGCAGGCAAGTCGCTCGAAGGTATCGTTCATGGCGTTAAGCGCGTCTCGGTGTTGATGGGTGAGATTGCCACTGCCAGCCGCGAGCAGTCCCAAGGTATCGAGCAGGTAAACACCGCCGTCTCGCAAATGGACAGTGTCACCCAGCAGAATGCGAGTTTGGTGGAAGAGTCCAGTGCGGCAGGGCGTTCATTGCAAAGCCAAGCGGAAGCGTTGTTGAAGGAGGTATCGTTCTTTAGAGGAGCGACCACCGGCCAAAACCAACGCGCGCTACCCGCAGCGCCAAGAGCGCGTGACAGCCAGCCGCGGGCCAACAAAGGCTTGCCGACTCACGTGGTTGGTGGCAAGCAAGACACCGAGAAATGGACTTCTTTCTAATCGCTAGCCGTTATGAAAAGCGCCCTCAGGGCGCTTTTTTTCTGAGCAATCAGCTAACACCTAATTGCTCATCAACTGTGCAATGATGGCCTATCGATAGTGAACGCCACCAAGGGGCCGTCATGAAAAAGCTCTTTTCACTGATGATTGTGCTGGTGTTGGCTGGCTGCGCCGCCATGGAGCCTCATGCGGAGCGTGACGTCCAGCGCGACGCCGGTCTGGCCATCCAGGAGATCTACGAGCAGGCGCTGCCGACGCTGTCCGAGGACAAGCAGCGCCACTTTGCCCAGCGGCTCTACCGCCTGACTGGCGAGCAGCGCTGGTGCGCCCTCAATCACGCCTACGGCGAGCGACTACTGGCGCGACTCGAGGAGGACATCGTCGGCCTGGCCGAGCCCGGGTACGCGGCTGCCCGCAGCCGGGCGATCGTTGCCGACTATTCGCAGCGCACTGCCAAGCAGCGTGCCCGGCGCGCCATGCTGAGTGAGTGGGAGGAGATCGCCTTCGCCCGGGGGCTGTTGTTCAGGCTGGTCCAGGCCGAGTACCACGGCCTGCTGCCGGCCATTGAGGACCACGAGCGGGCGCTGGGCTACCAGGCAGAAGTTGACTGGGCGGCCTTCCTGACCGACCCCGCGGTGATCGGGATCTATGCCGCTCAGGTGGCCAACTATAAGTACTTCCTTCACCAGCTCGGCGTGATGGACCTGCGCCGGGAGGTGGAAGAAGCCTTCCGACGCCACTACCCGCCTGATCGAGTTGCCGGGCTCAACGACGCCGAGTACCGTAACTGGCTCTATGGCCTGACCCACTTCGTCATCGCTGACAGTCGCTACTACCAGCGGAAGGTGGACCCGGAGGTGCACGCCTGGGTGCTGGAAGCGCTGGAACGGGAGACGGCCGGTATCATGGCCCGCGCCACGGCCGACATCCAGGCCGAGGTGGCGTTGGCCTTCCTGCTGGCCGGCCGCGAGGACCACCCGTTGGTGGGACGGGTGCGCGAGGCGCTGGTGGCGGCGATCGACCCGGCCAGCGGCATCATTCCCTCGCCCGAGGGGGAAAACGAGCTGGCGGGTGGTGAACACCGCAACGTTCTGGCGATCATGGTGCTGCGCTGGCCGGGCCGCCTGCATCCCGGCCCCGACCTCTCGGACGCGCTTGGCGGGCGCTCAGCCGAATGCGATATTCTGCTCTATTCGTTTGTGAATGGAGATAACCAGAATGTTTAGCCCAGCTGAGCTTCTATCGCGACTTTATCGATCACCGACCAGACTTCCTGAATCTTATTATCGTGGAAGCGGTAGAACGCGTTCTCGCAAAACATCACTTTTTTGCCATCCACCGCAAGGCCGAGGAAGCTACCTTTGGGGGTGACATCGAATCGCAGCCTGCACGCAACATGCGGTGAATCAACGGCCAGCAGCTCAATGTTAAAGTGAAGATCTGGTATCTGCTCGTAATTGGCTTCCAACATGGCGCGATAACCATTAACGCCTAGGCGCTTGCCGTTGTGGTGGACATCGTCATGCACGAACTGGCCAAGGTTCATCCAGTCCTGATTATTGAGGCAGGTGATGTAATCACGGTAGGTCGCTTCCAGGTCACGTTTGTTCATCCTGGCTCTCCTTTCTTGGGCTGGCGTGAAGGCATTCGCCACGGTGCCTCTGGCTAAGTATCATCATCAGCCTAAACCAAACCACAGAAGTCATCACTCATGCCGTGCCCACCTTGCCCAAACTGCCAATCTGAATTTGTCTATCAGGATCAACGCCTGTTCATCTGTCCCGAATGCGCCCGCGAATGGAACCCTGCTGAAGCTGCGGCGGAAGACACCGTGACGGTAAAAGATGCCCACGGCACGCTGTTAGCGGAAGGCGATAAGGTAACGATGATCAAAGACCTCAAGGTCAAAGGCAGCTCGCTGGTACTCAAGGTGGGCACCAAAGCCGTGATCAAGCGATTAATGGACAGCAAGGATCACCAACTAGACTGTAAGGTCGACGGCGTCGGCGACATGATGGTGACCGCCCACTTTGTGAAAAAAGCCTAAATAAGCCCGGAGTTCTTCTAGCCACCTAACGACGCCGTCAGCAATAACCATCCATCAAGGAGATACGAATGAAAGCCATCGTGTTTGACGTATTTGGCACTATTGTTGATTGGCGCTCCAGCTTGATTCATCAGTTCAGGGGGCTTGAGAAAGAACTGGGGATTGATCTACCCAGTGAAGAGCTGGCGGATCAATGGCGGCAGCTTTATGCGCCTTCCATGGATAGAGTACGCAGAGGGGAAATCCCCTGGACGGTATTAGATGAGCTGCATCGAGAAAGCTTAGTCAAGCTACTCGATCAACAGGGGATTGCGCTAGACGAAGCGACCATTGATCGCGTCAATCACTTTTGGCACCAATTAGAACCCTGGCCAGATGTACCACAGGGCCTACAGCGCCTGAAAGAGCACGCCATCATCGCAACGTTGACCAACGGTAATGTCTCATTAATGGTCGATGTTGCCCGTCACGCCAAGCTACCGTGGGATATGATTTTTTGCGCCGAGTTATTCGAGCACTACAAGCCTGACCCGGAGGTTTATTTAGGGGCTTGCCGCTTGCTACGCCTACCGCCGGAAGAGGTAATGCTGTGCGCGGCGCATAATGCTGACCTGCGTGCTGCCCGTGCATTGGGACTGAAAACGGCGTTTATCCCCCGTCGCACAGAGTATGGGCCCCACCAAAGCAAAGATTTAGACGCAGAAGAAGCGTGGGATTTTGTGGCTGAAGACCTCGTCGCGTTGAGCGAGCAACTAGGGAAATAACAATGGAACTCTACCTAAACGCCACCTCGCCCTATGCGCGCCTGGTGCGCATCGTATTACTGGAAAAAGGCTTGGCGGACGCCGTGACGCTGAAGTGGTGCGACCCCTGGGCAGACGATGCCGATCTCTTAAAGGCCAACCCCGCCGGGCGCATTCCCGCGCTGGTCACGGAGGAGGGCACCACGCTTAGTGAATCCATGCTGATTGCCGTTTACCTGGAGAGCGTAAGCCCCAACCCGGCAATGCTGCCAGCAGCCAGCCAGGGGGATGTGCTGCACTTGGCGGGTCTAGGCCAAAACCTGATGGATGCCGCATTCACCACCGTGATTGCCAGAAAGCATTATGGCAACGAGATTGACGATAGCGAGCTCGGCCAGCGGCGTTCGCGAGCCATTCAGCGGCTGTTGAAGCAGCTGAACAGTGAGTTTGGCGAAGAACAGCAGGCCTCAACTATCAACCTGGGTAAAATCGCTATTGCCGTAGCGCTGGATTATCTAGCCTTCAGGCTGCCAGAGGTGAATTGGAAAGAAGATTATTCGCAGCTTCAAGTTTGGCATGCTGGCGTGACTGCACGGGTAAGTTTTCAAGAGACTGCATTCGTTTAGCAGAGCCTATGCCAATACCATGATTGCCAGTATCACCTCGCTACTGCGGGGTGTTATCGTCTGGCCAAACATCACCTAGCCGCATTTGTTTTTAACCGAGAAGCGATACTTACCTTCTTGTATGGCAAAAAGCCCTATAAAGGCACAGTGGACGGGGGCTTTAGCCCGTGACCATTCCAGCAGCCATACAGATAAGCGATTAAAAATGACAACCACCACAGCCGCCCCCATCACCATTGCACTCGCCCAATTGCCCATTAGCAAAGCGGCGGTAGACGAAAACCTACAAACGCACCTGACTTACATAGAACGCGCTGCTGCGCTGGGGGCCAACATGGTGGCCTTTCCCGAACTCTCGCTCACCGGCTACGAGCTGGCGCTACTCAGCCAGTTGGCTATGCCCCGCAACGATAAAATCTTTGCCACGCTCACTGCCGCCGCCGTAGCTACTAACACGGTGGTGATTGCAGGCTGCCCGCTGCATAACCCAAACGGCAAACCCTACATTGCAGCGGTGATCTGCTTCCCCAACGGTGAACACACCTTCTACCTAAAACAGCACCTTCACGAAGGGGAGGATGTCTATTGTGCTCCCGGCCACGAAAGCGGCCTGATCAACGTAAACGGCACCCGCATAGCCCTAGCCGTTTGTGCCGACTTTACCCACCCAAGCCACGCCGCTAACGCCGCCGCCCAACAAGCGGACGTATACCTAGCCAGCGCTCTGATCTCCCCAGGCGGTTACGCCAAAGATGCCGAGCTACTTGCCGCCATAGCACAACGGCACCAGTTTCCGGTACTGCTCGCCAACCACGTTTCCATCACAGGCGGCTGGCAAACCTGCGGTAACAGCGGCGGCTGGAACGCAGCAGGGGAGCTAGCGGTTAGCGCCCCCGGCACTCAGCCCAGCTTAGTGCTGTGCCGCATTCACCACGGTGCCATAACTGGTAGCGTGGAAGTGATGACTCACACTCATTATAAAGAATTAGTTATCGACTAAAAACTAAGCTGCCGAGGTAGGCTTAACTTATGTTTGCTGCTAGTCTCGAAGTATTAGAGCGAAAAACGCCGCAGGGAATATAAGATGCAAGATGCCCGCATAACGCTTCACCCAAGCAAGCAGCGCATGCAAGTGCAGGTTGAGGGCATTCTGTTAGCCGACTCCACAAATACGCTTGAACTCCGCGAACATGGCTATCCGCCACGCCACTACTTTCCACGCGAAGATGTACGGATGGACTTACTCACCGTTTCAGGAACCACCACTTATTGTCCCTTTAAAGGGCATACGGTGTATTTCTCGCTGGGTGAGAATCAGGATATTGCTTGGAGTTATGAGGAGCCGATTGAGGGTATGGAGGCTATAGCGGGAACATTGGCATTTGATAGGGTGAGGAACGGTTGACTCATCCTGATCCTAAGTATACAGGTAGATTCGGCTATTAGAGCTATCAAAAAAATTTTTCATAAAAAGATTTTTAATAAAATTGGTGTGTAAAAAATGAAAAAGATATTTTTTTCTTACTCTCATAAAGACGAAGATATAAGAGATAAGCTTGATACGCAGCTTTCTTTATTGAAAAGAAGAGGTGTTATTGAGGCTTGGCATGATAGGGCTATTGATGTTGGTAGTGAGCTAGATAAAGAAATTGACGAGCATGTAAGAAATGATGACATAATTTTACTTTTAGTTAGTCCTGACTTCATTGCTTCAGATTATTGTTTTGATACTGAGATGAAAATTGCTATGGAACGACATAACAGTGGAGATGCTATTGTTGTGCCAATAATTATAAGGCCTTGCGACTGGAAAGAAGCACCGTTTGGTAAGTTAATGGCTGCGCCAAAGGATGGCCGTCCAGTTACTTTATGGGAAAACCAAGACTCAGCTTTTCTAGATATAGTAGATTCAATAAAAAAAGCTATCAAGAAAGTATCTGATAAACATGCTGTATCTCGAGGTAAAGCATGAAAAAGATATTTATTAGCTACAGTAGTGCAGATGAAAAATACAAAGATCAAATGATCTCCCATCTGAGTGGGTTAAAGCACAGAGGAGTGATAGAAACTTGGCATAATAGAGATATTGTCGCTGGTGATGTAAAAGGCGATGAAATTGATCAAAATATTAATCAAGCTGCTGTAATACTTCTTATGGTAAGCCCAGACTTTATTGGGTCAGTATATTGTTATGGACATGAAATGCAGTATGCTATACAGCTTCATGAGGAAGGCCGGGCAAGAGTAATACCTGTTATGTTGAGGCCTTGTGATATCGAAGGCGCGCCTTTTGAAAATTTAAAAAGTGTTCCCGAAAGAAATTGGATCAGCCAATATGATGATAAGGATAGTGTTTTTCTAGAAGTTGTCGAGCAAATAAAAATCGCAATTAAAGAAGCGGTTACAAAGAAAGAGCCGGCGACGAAGAAAGATTATGTACATAAAAGTTCTTTTTTTGAATGGCTAAATGACACGGAAGTTGTTCTTAAAAGCAGAACTACAGAAGTTATAAAATTGGACGATATTTATATCTATCCAGATCTTCGTGCCCTAGATTCAGATGATGAAAGCTTTTTAGAAATATCATCAGCTCGGCTACCAGAAAGTGAAGGATATGCCCTTGTTCTTGGTGAAGAACAATCAGGGAAATCAGCTCTTGCAAAATCACTCTACAAAGATGCTTTTAAGAACGGAAAAAAGCCAGTATTTATTGATGCTGAAAATTTGAATGAAAGTGATATAGTTGAGCTTTGTAATAAAGAGATAAAAAATCAATATAATAATATCGATTGTCTTACAGGAATAGTTCCAGCCGAAAGGTTTTTGATAATAGATAATTTTGCCAGTGTGTCTTTAAATAAAAAGCATCAAAACATACTGCTGGATGGCATAGAGAGAGAATTTAATACTTGTGTGATTCTTGCCTCTGACTCTTTTCAATACGTTATTCCTGATATTGAAGGTATGGCAATATTTTCTGTTAAAGAGATTTTGCCTTTAGGTAACTTTAAACGCGAAAAATTAATTGAGAAATGGGTTTCTGTTGGTAGAGACAAAGAAATTGATGAGGCTGAGCTTTTTTACTATGTAGACGAGCTTAAAACAAGGATGGATTCCTTAGTGAGGCGAAGTGTAATTCCACCTAAGCCTATATATCTACTTAGCTTGTTGCAAATTTTTGAAGCATATACTGCCCAGCAAATTGATTTGACTTCGTTTGGGCATTGTTACCAATACCTAGTATATCAAGCTCTAGAGAAAGCGGATATATCTGGAAAAGATATTGATAAATACATGAATGTAATGACTGAGTTTGCGTGGTCGCAATTTGAAAATGGTGGTGAGCTAAGCCCAGAAGCTCTGGGTGTCTTTTTTAGAAAATATTCAGAAACATATTTAGCTGTAGACGAGAAGAATGTTATCAGTAGGCTAGTTAACTGCAGCATATTGTCAAAAAATGAAAATGGTTATAATTTTAAATATCCGTACATTTATTATTTTTTTGCTTCTAAATATATATCAGAGCAATACAATAAAAACATAAAAGTAAAGGAGAGTTTTGTTTTTTTGCTAGAGAATCTCCACAAAGAGGACTGTGCAAATATAATTGTTTTTATTACACATCATACTAAAGATGCTTGGATTTTAGATGAAATACAAGTTTGTATGATGGATTTATTCCAAGAAGAAAGTGCTGCGAGTTTGAACCGGGATTCATTGAAATTTATGGAGAGCTTTCTTGGTGATATACCAGATTTAATACTTGAGCAAAGAAAAATTGAAGATGAGCGTGAAAAAAATGCTCATGATTTAGATCGAATGGAAATAAGAAATAAGAAATATGAAAATGAGATAGAAAACTTAGAGCCAAGTGACACCCTGGCAAGAATAAATAAGGCCTTTAAGGGAATTGAGATTCTAGGGCAGATTGTACGTAATCGATCTGCGTCACTTCCTAAAGAAATGCTTGTCGATTTGGTTAAAGAGGGATTTGATACCGGGCTGAGGTTTTTGTCTTATTTTTTAAGTATTTCTGATGCTTCAAAAGGTGAAGTTATCAAAATCATCGAGCATGTTTTACAGGAGAACCCAAGAGTAAGTGATAAGGACTTAGAAAAAGAAGCCAAACATACTTATATGCTTCTGACCTATGGGGTGATTTTTGGTGTTCTGAGAAAAATATCAAGCTCAATGGGAGGTGTGGAAGTAGAGGAGTTGTGTAGAATAGTTGAAGAAGAAAACGGGACGCCAGCTGTTAAGCTCATAAATCAATCGATGCATTTGCATTTTCATAAAAGGTTAGACTTTAAGCGAATAACAGAACTTCAAAAAGAGTTTCGCTCTAATCCAACATGTAAAAGAATATTAAGAGAAAATGTGATACAACATACATACATGTTTCCCGTAGAGTATAAGGATAAGCAAAAGATTGCTCAATCTTTAAATGTTAGTATGCAAAGCCAGCGCCGAATTGAAAGTGCTAAAGGTGGAAAGTTACTTAATAGAAAGTGATCAAAGTTATCAGTGCTATGCTGTGGAATGCACGCTATGACAACATGTCGTAGCGAGCCCCCATTCAAAGTCAATAACTGCTCTTAGCCGAAAACCGATACTACTACAACCGATGGAGTCGGTTTCAATTAACCCCCAACCCCACTAACCCTAATAACCTCCCTCACCACAGCCTCATTCAACACTCCGCGTTTGGCTTCTACCACCGTGAGCCAATCGCGGGCGCGGGTGATGGCGGTGTAGACCAGCTCGCGGGTGAGAATCGGGTTGGGCGTTTGCGGTAGCAGCAGGGCGGTGTGCTGAAACTCCGAACCTTGGGATTTGTGTACCGTCATCGCGAACACGGTTTCTACCGCGTGCAGGCGGGAAGGCAGCACCCAGTGAATGGGGTTTTCCGGGTCGCTGGTCGGAAAGGCGACTCTTAATAGCGTTCTTCCTGGCGCTCCTAATGAAGAGCGTGGATCAGGCACTGCCATTGTGATGCCGATATCGCCGTTCATCAGTTTCAAGCCATAGTCGTTTTGGGTGACCAGCACCGGGCGGCCTTCGAACCAGCCTTTCTCTAGCGTGTGGTCGTTGCCGAACAGCAGCTTTTCGCGACGCAGGGTTTTGGCGATTCGCAGGTTTAAACCTTCTACCCCCCAGGGGCCTTTGCGTAGCGCGCATAGCAGCTGAAAGCGGCTGTAAGCCTTAAGTACTTCCTTCGCCCAGGCATCGTAAATCTCGACGTGCTCTTCAAATGCTAGTGCCGTATCAGGCCGCTCTCTCGCCAGGGTATTCAGGTAGTGCTGATAGCCGGTGGGCGGTGCAATCGGCTCGTCCTTGAAATTGGTGCGGCCTTCGCCTGCGTTGGGAAAACGCTCCGCGCTGCCGGTAATTACCAGGCGCTCCAGGGCGCTGTCTTCGTTTTGTGCATCAGGCTTCAACACCAGGTGGTGCAGGTCGGCGTAGCCGTCATTTAGTATGCCATGCACGGCTTGGTGTTTATCCCGTTCCCGCATTGCCTCGCTTAGCGGCTGGTTAATCGCCTGGGCGAGCTGGCCGATGCCGCTTGTTTCAGTAAAGCGGTGGCTTACCCGCAGCATGGTAATGGCTTGGTCCAGCGCCTGGCCGTCCGGGTCGATTAATGCCTCTGGCAGCGGGTGGTCGGTGAGTTCGGCTAGCCACTGCGCCGTGGCGGGTGTGTAGTGGGCGGCGTCGGCGCGGCGGCATAGGTCGCCCAGCACGGCACCTGCTTCCACGGATGCCAACTGGTCTTTATCCCCCAGCAGCACCAGCTTGGCGCTGGTGGGTAGGGCGCTGAGCAGCGCCGTCATCATTTCGATATCCACCATCGAGGCTTCATCCACCACCAGCACATCCAGCGCCAGCGGGTTGGCGGCGTTATGGCGGAAGTGGCGGGTGTCGGCGCGGGCGCCAAGTAGCCTGTGGATCGTGGTCACTTCCGTCGGAATGTCGATTGCGTTCGATGAAGAAGCGGCAGTGTGCTCACCTAATAGCGATTCCAACCCGCTAAGGGGTAGGTCTTTCACCTGCCCGGCGATGGATTCATTTAGCCGTGCCGCGGCCTTGCCGGTGGGGGCGGCCAGGCGAATGCGCAGCGGGTAGGCGTTGGTCTGGGCCAGTTGCAGGGTTTGCAGCAGGGCTAGCAGGCGCACCACGGTGGTGGTTTTGCCGGTGCCAGGGCCGCCGGTGATGATCGCGAACGGGCTTCGGGCGGCGAGGGCGCAGGCGGCTTTTTGCCAGTCTAGGGTGTTGGTGGGTTTGAAGAGGATGTTTAGGGCTTGGGAGAGTATTCCAGGGTGACTATCGTCACCCATTCCCATCGCCCAATGAATTGGGCTCCTACAAGGGCTATCTGGCCCATCGCCATCCTTCATGGTGAGGCGGTTGGCGATTTCTTGGTGCAGGGTTTGCTCGAACTGCCAGTAGCGGCGTAGGTAGAGCTTGCTGGTGTTGCCGCTGTGGCTCACCACCAGGGGCGTATTGCCGAGGCCGTCGCTGATCAGCGTGGGATGGTTGAGCGCGGCCTGCCACTCGGGCAGCGTTAGCGTAGCCAGCACGTGGCTGGGCAGCGGCGGTGGGTCGTTTAGGTCGTCGCCTTCCGGCGGCAGCGAAAGCGCAAAATCCGGCGCTTCCAGCGTCGCAGCTATGTCCAGGCATACATGGCCACGGCCAAGCTGGTGGCTGGCCAGCGCAGCGCCTAGCAATAGCAGTGGCGGGGCGTTTTGGGTTTCGCGGTCGAGAAAGCGCACCAGGGCTAGGTCCAGATCCCGCAGCCAGCCACGGGAAACCCAGCGTTCACACAGCAGAAATAGCGCGGCGGTGTCGCTTAGCGCGGGGTGCGGTTGGGTAGCACTGGCGGCTGCTTCTGTCGGTGGTGTTGCCGATGCGGTTGAATCAGGTGCAGCGGCCGGGGCGTCATCGGCGAACAGGTCAAGGTTCATGGACTCGCTTTTGGAAGCCGTGTCTCGCTTACTCATAACTGTTTCCTCATACCAGAGCCTCCTGGTTGCTTGCTGCTGACGCTGTTGCTGAGCCTGTAAACAGTGCATCCAGCGCTTCGATCAGCGCGACCGGGGCAGGCACGGCGTGTACGCCGCGGTCGGTGGTGCGGCTGCCGCGTAGAAATACCGTCATCGAGCCACCCAGGTGTTGGCGCGGGTCGTAGTCGGGCAGGCGCGCTTTTAGCAGTCGGTGGAGGGCGAGCATATACAGCGCCGCTTGCAGGTCGTAGCGTTTTTCGAGCATGGCATCGCGCAGGGCGTCGGTGGTGTAGGCGCTGTCGTCGCTGCCCAGGTAGTTGGATTTCCAGTCGAGCACATAGAAGCGGCCTTCATGCTCAAAGGCGAGGTCGATAAAGCCCTTGAGCATGCCGTTGAGGGTGTCGGCATCCAGCACGGGGCGCGATACCCCTGGCAGTAAGTGGTCGCTGACCAGCTCATCCAGCTTGCGCGTTTGTACCTGGTGCGCGGCAAACCAGAACTCCAGTTCCACCTGATAACTTTCGAGTTCACATAGCGCCACTTGGCTGCCTTCGCTGGGCTCTGTCAGGGACGGGGACGGGGCCTGTGACAGAGAGTGAGGCAGGGGAAGCGGCGTGGCGAGGAGTTCTTCCAGCCAGCCCGCCAGGGTGTCGTGCCATGCTTGCCAGCCGCGTAGTTGCACGCGTCGCCGCAGCATGTCTTCCCTGGCGGCGGGGTCTTCTAGCGCTTTGTTGAAGCCTAGCTGGCCAGCCCACTCCAGCAATCCATGCAGGAAAGTGCCGGGGCCTGGGCCACGCGGAAACCGGTGCAGGTGAAACGCTTCGGTGTTGATGGCGTTGTCGTGGGGTTCATCCAGCACTTCCAGGGTGGTGGCTTCCTGGGGCGTGGTGGGTTCCGGCGCGGGCGTTGGCTGCGCCGCCCCTGGCATCGTTTCAGAGACAGCCCCTGAGGTGCGCAGCGCCGAGTAGCTGGCGATCCACCACTGTTCACGGGCGGGGCGCAGCGGGGTGCGGGCGTGCCCCAGTGCCTGCTGTTCCGGTGCCGGGGTGAAGCGCAGCGCGGTGGGTTCCGGGGCGGTACTTAAATCGATATCACTGCCTTTCACCAGTTCGCCCAAGGCGTGGGTAAACGCGCTGGGGGCGATGGCCTTGCCGCCGTTGATCAAGTGGCCGATGGCGCTGTTCTCGCTGCCTTTTAGCGGCGCCAGCCCGAGCCAAGTGGCGTGGCGGGCGCGGGTGAGCGCGACGTAGAGCTTGCGCAGGTCTTCACCGAGGCGTTCGCGGTCGGCGGTGGTAAGCGTGGCTTCATCGGCGCTCAGGCTGAGTTGCAGCGTACCGTCGCTATCGTGCCAGCGCAGCGGCAGGTCGGTGTCGCTGACCGGGCGGTGGTTGGCGATAAACGGCAGGAACACCAGCGGGTACTCTAGCCCCTTGGATTTGTGAATGGTCACGACCTTGACCAAGTCGGCATCGCTCTCCAGGCGCAGCTTGTGGCTGTCACCGTGGCTATCCGGGTCGGCGATGGCTTCGGCTAGAAAGCGAATCAGCGCGTGTTCGCCATCCAGTTCCTGGCTGGCGTGCTGGAGCATTTCACCCAGGTGGAGCAGGTCGGTTAGCAAACGCTCACCCTCGGCGAACTCGCCTAACAGCCGTGCGGCGATATCAAAATCGACCATTAAACGGCGCACCAGCGGCAGCACGCCCTGGCGCTGCCACAGGCGGTGGTAGTCGCTGAACTGCTCGACCCGCGCTTCCCAGGCCAGCTCGCTTTGGTTGAGGTAATCGAGTGCTTCAAGGCTCAGCCCAAGCACCGGCGTTGCCAGGGCGGCGCGCAGCTTGGCTTCCGCTTGGCGGGAGTTGGCCTGGGGCTCGGCGCAGGCGCGCAGCCAAATGGCTAGCTGCGGGGCAATGGGAGAACTGAACACCTTGTCGTGATCGGAAAGGTAGACGCTCTTGATGCCCCGGCTGGCCAGCGCCAGCCGAATCGCCCGCGCTTCCTGCAGGCCGTTGACCAGTACCGTCATGTCCGAGGGGGCCAGCGGAGTGAGTGATTGCTCTCCGTTATCGTCATCGCCACCAGCGCCCTTTGCAAAGCCCGCCTGATATTGGCGGCCTGCTTCCAAAAGGGAGGCCATGTGCGATGCGCAGCGCTCGGCCATCTCGCTTTGGTAAGCGGTTTTGGAGAGCGGTTCGTCGCTTTCAAGCGGCCATAGGGTCATCGCTGCTAGCGGTTTGCCGTTGAGTACCAGTGTTTCCTTGGTGCCTTTGGCGTTGACGGGGTTGAACGGCAGCGGGTTGTCGTCGCCATCGGCACGGAACAGAAAGGCGCCGGCATCGTGCTGGTCGGCGTAGCTAAAGCAGTGGTTGACCGCTGCCACCATGGCTTGGCTGGAGCGAAAGTTGGTGCCCAGCGTGACGTGGCGGCCATCGGTGTCTTGGCGTGCCTGTAAGTAGGTGAAAATATCCGCGCCGCGAAAGGCGTAGATCGCCTGCTTGGGGTCGCCAATCAGCAGGATGGCGCTGTCGCGGCGGGGCGTTGCGACGTCATACACGGCGTTGAAGATGCGGTACTGGATCGGGTCGGTATCCTGAAACTCATCAATCAGTGCCACGGGGAACTGGCGCTGGATCTGCGCGGCCAGGGCCTCTTTGTTGGGGCCTTTGAGGGCGCGATCCAGATGGGTGAGAAGGTCGTTGGGGCCCATCTCGGCGCGGCGTTCCTGTTCGCGCTCTAGTCGTGCGCGGCACCACTGCACGGCGTGAATCAGCAGGTCGTTGCGCGGCTCGGGCAGGGCATCCAGTGCTTGCGGGAGCTGGGCCAGCGCTTCCCAGGCTTGCGGGCAGGGCGGTGTGCCTTCTTTCCAGATATCGGCCATGCCGTCGGGCGTCATGCGTTTCCAGGCGGCGTCGGTGAGCGCGGGGCGGTCTGCATCGGTTTCGCACCACTCGCGTAGTGCGCCTAGCCAGCTGGCGCGGCTTTTGGCGTTGAAACTCTGGCCCTTGAAGGCTTTGCGCGTGGCGGCGTCTTCTAGGGCGGGCACCAGTTCGTCCAGCCAGGCGGCCCAGGGGGCTTTGAGTTCGCTGAGCTGGGCGGTGCGTTCGGCCTGGGTGGCGGCCAGGGTCTCGCTGGGTTCAGGCTTTTCGTCGCCCAACGCTTCGCTTTCGGGCAGTAGCCGTTGCAGCGGGGCGTGCAGGTCGTCCGGGGATTTCCAGTAACGGGTGACAATGCCGAGGGCGTCGCTGTCAAGCGGGTAGTAGAAGCTGCGCCAGTAGTCGCGCACCACTTCTTGTTCCAGTTCGCGCTGGTCGTTTTCCAGGTTGAGAGAGAACAGGCTGCCGCTGTCGAAGGCGTGTTCGCGCAGCATGCGGTAGCACCAGCTGTGGATGGTGGAGACGGCGGCTTCGTCCATCCATTCGGCGGCCAGCGCCAGGCGCCGTGAACAGGCGGGCCAGGTGGCAGGGTCGTATTGGTCTCGGAGTTGCAGTAGCAACGGATCAGCAGTTCGCTCGGCAGCAGGCCGACGCGAGGGCGCCGTGAACCCGTCCGTGGGGGCTACTTTTGCCATCCCTGGCAAAAGACCCTCGCTTTGGCCTGCTCCCTTCGCTTGATCCGGTGCATCGCGAAATACTTCCGCCGCTTCTACCAGCCGGTTACGAATCCGCTCGCGTAGCTCTTGGGTGGCGGCGTTGGTGAAGGTGACGACCAGAATTTCCGGCGGCGTAAGCGGGCGGATAAACGCGGTGTCGTCGTCAACGCTGTGGCCACCGAGTACTAGCCGCACGTAAAGCAGGGCGATGGTGAAGGTTTTACCGGTGCCAGCGCTGGCCTCTATCAGTCGGCTGCCGTGAAGCGGGAGGCTTAGTGGATTGAGTGGTTCAGGCTGGCTCATAAGAAAATGCTGTCAAACTCAGCTGAAAAGTCAGGGCTGGCGGGGTAGATACTGAGTTGCTCAGCGTTCCAGGCCACAAGACGTTGAGACGTCACTAAGAGTATGTCAGCGAGCTCGTTCAGTAGATTGAAGTGTTCGGCTATCTGTTCGTAGTCGGTCGAGTAGTCATGTGCCGCGATATTGCGGATGGCGCGGCAGCGTTGCCAATCACTTGTCGCGTTAATTACGCCTTGCTTTTCAAATAGAGCCAGTACCTTGAGAAAGCTGTCAGTGGATTCACCGGCAAGCAAAGCGCTGTGCCGCATAGTCGATGCTATCGAGTCTTGCAGCTTGGCAAACCGCTCATTAATGGCGGCAAGGGTTTCGAAATAATCCACATCTTTTTTGTGTTCTGCCAGCCACTCACCGTCAATCGGCCAGGTAATTTTGTTGCGTGACTGTTGTAGAAACCAAGCACAGCGTTGGATCGCTTCCAGCAGTTGCGCAAGATAGCGTTGTTGTTCGCTGAGAACATCATGACTCATGCTGCTTCCTCACTATCGATCGGGCGTGACTGTGCCAAGGCGATTGCTTGGAAGGGCGTGGGTTCAGCCGTCGAGGCATAGGCCACTATATCCACAGGCAGTTGGAGGCGTTGTTCGAGCGCCATTTTGAGTTCGGCACAAGCAAGCAGCGGTATCGTTGTCTGGGAGATCAACAGTAGATCAACATCGCCGCCTCGCTTGTTATCATCCAGCCGCGAACCAAACACCTGGACTTGCACAGAAGGCTTAATGAACTCGCGTACGCTCGAAAGAATCGTGTCACGCTGTGATTGAGTAAGACGCATCAAGACAGCTCCTAGACTGTATGAGAGCCCCGCCACCTGATAATCTTGTCGCCGAGCCACTCTTGGTGCAATGAGTTTACGCTACCGGCGGCTTCGGTTCACTCTAACGATGGGATCTCATGCTGACATCGCTGCTGGATAATGACTTTTACAAGATCACGATGCAGAACGCCGTGATCAAACGCTTTCCCTATGCCCAGGCGCGCTACGCCTTTATCAATCGTGGCGAGCACGAATTTCCTGATGGCTTCGGTGATGCGCTGCGTCGCGAAGTGGATCAGATGGCGATGCTGCGCCTGAGTGATGAGGAAAAGCGTTATCTCGAAATAACCTGCCCCTATCTCGACCCTACCTATCTCGATTTCCTGGCCGGGTTTCATTACGACCCTGCCGAGGTGATTATCGAGCAGCAGGGCAGTGACCTCTCGGTGATTATCGAGGGGCCTTGGTACCGCACCATTTTGTGGGAAGTGCCGTTGATGGCGCTGATCAGTGAGCTGTGGTATCGGCTGCGTGGTGTGTCGGTCACCCATGAGGCCGATGCGATGATCGAACAGCGCGCCCAGGAGAAGATCGAACTCTACCGCCGTCTTGGGTTGAAGATTGCCGAGTTCGGCACCCGTCGGCGCTTCTCGTTCGATGTTCATGACCGTGTGGTGGGTGCACTTTGCCACAATGGTGGCGAGGCGTTCAGCGGCACCAGCAATGTGCTGCTGGCCATGCGCCATGGGGTCAAGCCGATTGGCACCCACGCCCATGAATGGTTCATGTTCCACGGTGCCCGCTTCGGGTTTAAGATGGCCAACAGCCTTGCCCTAGAGCACTGGGTGGATGTGTATCGTGGTGATCTGGGCATTGCCCTGACCGATACATTTACCTCGCGGGCCTTCTTCGACAGCTTCGATAAGAAGTTCGCCAAGCTGTTCGATGGTGTGCGCCATGACAGCGGCGACCCGATCGATTTTGCCTCCCAGACCATCGCCCACTACGAGCGTCTGGGCATCAACCCGTTGAGCAAGACGATTATCTTTTCCGATGCGCTGACGCCGGAGAAGGTCGAGCATATTCATGCGTTTTGCAAAGACCGGATTGGCATGGCGTTCGGCATCGGCACCAACTTCACCAATGATGTGGGCGTCGAGCCGATGAACATGGTGATCAAGATGGTCGAGGCGCGCCCGGAAGGGCAGCAGTGGCTGCCGGTGATCAAGCTCTCCGATGTGCCGGATAAGCACACCGGCGACCCGGAGATGATATCGCTGGCGAAGCGGGTATTAACCCTGGGCTGGAAGAGCCATTAAGCTTGTCAGCCTTTAACGGCACGATGCAGCGGCGAATAGAGCGCTTCGGTTAGCGTGGCGAAACGGTGGCCTAGCGCCTGCTCGCTGACCAGCCGTTCGAAGCTCGGCCACTGGTGGGAAAGGTAGGCGCTTTGGGCAACTTCGCCGGTCTGGAAGCGCCCCCCTTCGTAGGCGGTTTCGGCGGCGGCGTAGGCATCGCTATCCGGTTCTGATTCCGGCGTGCCCAGCTTCGCCAACCAGGCGAAAGCGGCCTGTGGCGCCAGCGGTAGCGGGGCCTGCATGCCATCGCACCAGGCGCTTAGCAGGTTTTGTAGCTGGTAGCGTGCGTTATCGGCTTCTAGTGGTTCCAGCCGCACATGGCCTGCTTTGGAAAGTAGCTGGGTGGTCATCGGGCGCTCACTATTGCCCGCCAGATGCGCGACCCAGGGCCGCAGCAGATGTTGCCAGCGATACTGACCACGGCCGCGCCCCTGACTGACCAAGCTACTGCTGAGCAGTAACAGACGGCAGCGATTGCCCGCCTCATCCTCGCGCAGTTCTCCCAGCCAATCTTCCAGCGCTACCTTTTCTTTAGTTCTCTCAACGACATGCACTGCCTGTGGTGCTGCTACCTCGTGTGGCCACTCTTGCAGCGCCTCTTCGTAGGCGCCAAACAGGGCGTCCATTGGTTCTGCCAGTGCTTCGCGCATCCGCTCGCCAAACGCTCCTACGGCCAGCACACCCTGACCCTTGAAGCGTTCAAGTGCTGCGTGCAGTGCTTCCATGCGCGGTTGGCCGTTATCCACGGCGTGGCGCTGGGCGGCAATCAATCGATCCTGCAACTGCCAGTTCTGTAGCCCGTCCAGAGTAAAGGGCTCGACATCCAGTTGGGTAAGCTCTTCCTGCTCGAAATAGACCCCTAAGCGCGTGTTGAAAAAGGCCTTCGCCGGGTCGCGTAGAAAGCTGCCTAGTTGGGCTAGGGTTAACGTGCTCTGCTGTTCGCTGTCCGCCTTAAGCGCTGGTGATTGTGAGCCTTGGGTGCTTTCGCCACTGGGGGTGTGCAGGGCGTGCCACTCGTGGGCATAAGTAAACAGCCGTGCTTGGGCGGGGGAATCGCTGGCTTGTTCGGTAAAATAGCGGCGGCTAAACGGCTGCAGCGGGTGCTCGGTGGTTAACGCTTCCAGCAGCGGCTCGCCGTTGTGGGTGTGCCAGCCTGCTTCCAGGTGATCGCGCAACTGGCCGACCAGCACCGAGGGCGGCATGGGGTTGTTGTCGATCTGGCTGCGGCCGACCCAGCTAATGTAGAGCTGCTGGCGGGCGGAGAGCAGCGCTTCCAGAAACAGGTAGCGGTCGTCTTCCCGCCGCGAGCGGTCGCCGGGGCGGTAGTCGCTGCCCATCAGGTCAAAATCCAGCGGCGGCTGTGAGCGCGGGTACTCGCCATCGTTCATGCCCAGCAGGCATACGTGCTTGAAGGGAATGGCCCGCATCGGCATTAAGGTGGCGAAGTTGACCGCCCCCGCCAGAAAGCGCTGGGAAAGGCTGTGCTCGTCGATTTGCCCCAGCCAGTGTTCGCGCACCATGGAGAGCGGCAGGGAATCATAAAGCGCGGCCTCTTCGGTGCTGTCCAACAACTGCTGCAGTGCGGTTTCGAGCTTGGTGAGCATCACGCTCTCTTGGGCGTCGTCGGTCAGGAAGTAGGTTTCCAGCAGCTCGCGCAGCCGGGCCACCCAGGTGGCGGTGTCGGTGGGCTGGCAGAAGGTCTCCCAGGTGGTTTCCAGCTTTTCCAGCAGATTTGCCAGGGGGCCGGCTAGCGATGCTTCCAGCCCGCCAATATCATCGAATGGCTCGATGCCTTGCCACGCCTCAGCACTGCCCACGGTGTAACCCAGCAGCAGGCGACGCAGGCCAAAGGCCCAGGTGTTTTGGGTCAGGCCTTCGGGAAGATCCAGCCGGGTGCGCTGCTCGGCATTGAGCCCCCAGCGAATGCCAGCGCCCTCGATCCAGCGGCTCAGGGTGGGCAGGTCATATTCATCGATGCCAAAGCGTGCGCGCAGCGCGGGGACTTCCAGCAGATCAAGCAGGTCGCTCACTGAAAGGCGCAGTTCCGGCAGGCGCAGCAGTTTTTCCAGCGCGATCATCATCGGCAGGCGGTGGCGGCTGGCCTGATCCGACAGCGTGTAAGGAATGTAACGCGGGTCGTCGGGCCGCGCGTTTACGTGATAGCCACCAAAAGCGGAGCGGTACTGACCGAACACGGCTTCAATGTGCGGCGCGTAGCGGTCGATATCCGGCACCATCACGATGATATCCCGCGGGCGCAGATCTGGGTTTGCGCTGAAGGCTGCCAGCAGCTGGTCGTGAAGAATCTCCACTTCCCGCTGGGGGCCGTGGGCGATATGGAACACGATGGAGTCGTCGCTGGCCGGGTCGAGCGCGGGCCAGTGGGTTTGGGTTTCCGCTACCGGGCGCAGCTCGCGGATATCGTCCTGCAGCTGGCTGAGCAGGCAAGGGTATTCGTCGCTGAACGGCTCGAACATGTCAATGCGCAGCGCCTGCTGCTCGAAGAGCGTTTGATAGTTGCCGGAGTCGTCGTGTTCGTCGAGCAGGCGCAGGTAGTCGCGCCCCTGTTTACCCCAGGCGGCCAGCAGTGGCTGTGCGTGCAGGTGCAGGGCGTCGTCGGCATCGCCGGTGCCGAGCACATCCAGGGCGTCGGGCATGCCTGCCTTGCGCTGCTGGCGGTAGCGGCTGGCGCGGAGCAAGTCTTTGTGCTCGATGATATCCGCCCAGTAGTACTGGCAGGGGTTGTGCACGCAGAGCACAATCTGGCAGCAGCGCGACAGCGCGGCCAGGGCTTCGAGGGTTTGCTGCGGCAGTGACGAGATGCCGAAAATGATCAACCGCCGGGGCAAGCCGTTTGGGCATGCTTGGCCTTCAAGCTGAACGGCGGCGTCAAGAAAGCGGCTATGCACCTGGGCACGGCTGCTGTTAAGGCCGGCTTCGCCTTGAGTGTTGGCCACATCGTCGCGCAGGGCACGCCAGAGCTCGGGCTGCCACAGTTGGTGCGCCTCCAGCGGGCGGGTTTCGCCACGGGCGGTGATCAGCACGTCGTTACCCTTGGCCCAGGCGTCCAGCCAATCGGCGCGATACACCTGATACTGATCGAACAGATCCGCCAGCCGCTCGGCCAGTTGGTAGTGTTTGCGCTGGTCGCGATCGACCTCTAGAAAGCGCGCCAGCGGCGCAAAGGCTTCCTGCTCGGCAAGGCTGGGCAGCAGGCGCAGAAGGCGCCATATCAACCGCGACTTATCAAACGGCGACGTTTCCGGCACTGCGTGCTCGTCGTGGGTTAAGTGCGTCAGCACTGTGCGATAAGCCTGCCACAGAAAACGCGCGGGCAGCGTAACGTTCAACGCCGCTGCTATGCCCGCCCCGCCCTGGGCCGGGTCTTCCGCCAGCGCCAGCTTTAGCCACTGCCCAATGCCGTTGCTCTGCACCAGAATAGTCTCGTTCTCCAGCGGCGAGAGCGGGTGTAGGCGCATCCACTCCACCGCCAAACCGCGCAGGTCTTCCAGGCGATTGGCGTGCACGACCATAAAGCCCGGTGTTAAAGGCGTTTGTGAGAGCAGCGAGTTTGCAGACATGCACGATGTTCCTTAATGGATGTTTCCTTCACGGCCAGGGCGGAGTGGCTCAGTGTATGGTGCCATAAGTTTAGTTCTTAAGCTTGAAACCCTAGCGTCCTGTTTTATAGCTGCTATGATGAAAATATGATGCATATAAGTTGTATTTCGGCTGTATAAGCGTAGCAGGAGGTTGCCAATGGCAGTGGGCAAGGTAAAAGAGTCATTGAATGAGCCGAACCGGTATCTGGTGCCTGATTCGTTCGAGCGGTTTTTGGCTGACTTAAAGGGGGTTGCTCGACAAGAGCGCCACCCGTTAATTAACCCGAAGTTATTTGCCAGTGCATTGAGCATCGATATTCAAACGCTGGCCAGCCAAGCGCATGTTCATCGTACGACGATTTCACGTGCCCAAGGGGCGGAAAAACTTCAACGTTATCTGCGTGATGCACTGCGGGTGCTCGGTGCAGCGGCGGATATTAATGGTGATTTCCATGATGCTCTGTTTTGGTTTCGCAACGAGCCGCTTAGCGCATTTGACTATAAAACACCCGAGCAGCTAGTGAGTGAAGGGCGCGCAGATGATCTTCTGCGCTATGTTCAGGCGCTGCAAGCAGGTGTAGTGGGATGATAGTACTGCCAGAGCTGAAAACTCAGGCATACCGTGTACATGTTCCACGCTGGGCATTTTCGCCTACCAGTGGGGCTGGTGCTAGAGAGCATGGTGGGCGGCTGAACCGAGTTGGTGTGGATGCTTTGTATCTTTCTCTAGAGGAGCAAACTGCGTTAGCGGAGTACAAGCAGCTTTCTGCATTGATGCCACCTGGGCTGATTGTTAGCTATTCGGTGAGTGTGACTAATATTGTCGATTTTCGAGCAGGCTATCACTCGAAATGGGATAGCCTGTGGCAAGAGCTTAACTGTGACTGGCGTAAGTATTGGTTTAATCAGCGCATTGAGCCGCCTAGCTGGCTATTAGGCGATATGGCGTTTGAACAGGGTGCCAAGGGGATACTTTTTCCTTCTTTGGCACATGCTTCAGGTACTAATCTCGTTCTCTATACCGAAATGCTAACAGAAAGCGATAGCCTAGAGGTTTATGATCCGAAAGGCGATTTGCCTCACAACGCGCGCTCCTGGCAGTAATTGTTTTATTTTGATCTTCTTTTAAGACAGAGGTCATGTTGTAGAGCTAGGTATCATAAGTTAATCGTTTTCCGCGATGCTCGCTAGGCCTTCCTAGCTGTCCGCTTCCGGCCGGGATAGTGGTTTAATAGATAGGCGCATTCCCAAGGAGTTAGCGACCTTGCTGATGGTCGAAAATGCTGGATTGCCTTCCCCGGACAGGGCTTTATAGAGCCCTTCACGGCTCATGCCTACGTCTTTGGCGAGTTGGCTCATGTTGCGGGCACGGGCGATATCACCAAGTGCGGCGGCAAGAAGAGCAGGATCATTTTCCTCCATCACTGCATCAAGATAGGCCGCAATATCTTCCTCAGTTTGAAGATAATCAGCAGTATCGTAGTGACTGAAAGTGACATTAGGAATGGTCATGGGGTTAACCCCTCTATTCGATCAAGTGATAACTCTAGTTGGCAGCTCAGTGAGTGTCAACTATGGTTGACACCTGGTTAAGATTAAATAGTCAAAAGAAAACGAAGCGGTGGGGGTAACGCTATGATGCCAAGCGTTAATCATCTTGCGAGATTAGGATTATATCGCCAAGCTATGCGGATACCGTGAACAACGCTAAGAGAGATTTCTAATGTCCGATTCATCGCAAAACTCCCGCCGCCACTCTGCTCCTGTGGTTGATGGCCCTGGTAAAGCCGCTAGCCGCGCCATGCTGCGCGCGGTGGGCTTTACGGATGCCGATTTCAAAAAGCCTCAGGTGGGCATTGCTTCTACCTGGAGCATGGTGACGCCGTGCAATAGCCATATTAATGAGCTGGCCGAGTTTGCCCGCGATGGCGCCGATGCTGGCGGTGGTAAGGGTGTGATTTTCAATACCATCACGATTTCCGATGGTATTGCTAACGGCACCGAGGGGATGAAGTATTCGCTGGTATCACGGGAAGTGATTGCTGATTCCATCGAAACCGTAGCGGGCTGTGAAGGCTTTGATGGTTTGGTGGCGATCGGTGGCTGCGATAAAAACATGCCAGGCTGCTTGATGGGCTTGGCGCGATTGAACCGCCCCAGCGTGTTCGTCTATGGCGGCACCATTATGCCCGGCAAAGGACATACCGATATCGTCTCGGTGTTCGAGGCGATGGGCGCACACTCCCGTGGTGATATCGATCTGATCGAGCTTAAAAACATCGAAGAAACGGCGATCCCTGGCCCCGGTTCCTGTGGCGGCATGTACACCGCTAACACCATGGCCTCTGCGATTGAGGCATTGGGCATGAGCTTGCCGGGCAGCTCTGCGCAAAATGCTATCTCTCAGGAGAAGCGCGATGACTGTAAAGCGGCGGGCGAAGCCGTGCTGGCGCTGCTAGCCGACGATATTAAGCCTTCCGATATCATGACCCGTGAGGCGTTCGAGAACGCCATTACGGTGACCATCGCGTTAGGTGGTTCTACCAATGCGGTGCTGCACTTGATTGGTATGGCGCGCACCATTGGTGTGGAACTGACCCTGGCGGACTTTACCGAGATTGGTAAACGCGTGCCGGTACTCGCCGATTTGCGCCCTAGCGGCCACTACATGATGAGCGAGCTGGTGGCGATTGGCGGTATTCAGCCGCTGATGAAAATGCTGCTGGACGCAGGCCTGCTCAACGGCAACTGCTTGACCGTTACCGGCAAAACGTTGGAAGAGAATCTGGCCAATGTAGCCCCTTACCCTGCCGAGCCGCCGATCATTGCCCCGCTGGGCAACCCGATCAAAACAGAAAGCCATTTGCGCATGCTTTACGGCAACTTGGCACCGGAAGGCGCGGTCGCGAAAATTACCGGCAAAGAGGGCACGCGCTTCTCAGGCTCGGCACGGGTCTTTGGCTCGGAAGAAGAAGCCCAGGCGCGCATTAACGATGGCACGGTCGTCGCGGGCGATGTCGTGGTGATTCGCTATGAAGGCCCCAAAGGCGGCCCCGGTATGCGCGAAATGCTCACACCCACCTCGGCGATTATGGGCCGCGGTTTGGGTAACGATGTGGCGCTGATAACCGACGGCCGTTTCTCGGGTGGCAGCCATGGTTTCGTGGTCGGCCATGTGTCGCCGGAAGCATTCGACGGTGGCCCGCTGGCGTTGGTAGAGAATGGCGATACCATCACCATTGATGCTGAGGCCGATACCATTGAGGTGGATTTGTCTGACGAAGAGTTGCTGCGTCGTCGCGAGGCGTGGAAACAACCAGAACCTCGCTATACCCGCGGCGTGCTTGCTAAGTATGCACGTCTTGTTAGCTCCGCTAGCACCGGCGCGGTAACAGACCAAGAGTAACGGTTTATCGGCGGGTGTCATCAAGACGTCAAGCGCAAGGCTTAGCATATAAGCCTTGCGCTTTTTTATTGGATAAACGGTGAGGATGGATGGTGGAGCAAACGCAGATACGTAGGCGCATAGGCGAGGTGTTTTGGGCATTCTTAGCGCTGGGCTTAACATCTTTTGGCGGACCCGTGGCACATCTGGGTTATTTTCGTACCGCCTTTGTGGAGCGGCGTCAGTGGTTAACCGAAAGTGCCTACGCTGATTTGGTCGCGCTGTGCCAGTTTCTGCCGGGCCCTGCGAGTAGCCAGGTGGGGTTTGCCCTTGGCCTAATGCGTGCTGGCCCATGGGGCGCGGCCATGGCGTGGCTGGCCTTTACGCTGCCTTCGGCGATTATTCTGCTGTTGTTCGCATTGGGGGCTGCAGTGCTGGATGGCCCCATCGCCAGCGGTATCATCCACGGCTTAAAAGTGGTCGCGGTAGCGATCGTCGCCCACGCCGTATGGGGCATGGCGCGTAACCTCTGCCCGGATAAAACCCGCGCTGGGATTGCCTTGGCTGCTGTGTTCACGGTGGTGCTGGTAAGCGGCCCGCTAGGACAGGTTGCGGCGATTGTCCTGGGTGGTTTAGTTGGGCTGGCGCTGTGCCGGAATAGCGCCGCCATAGCAGAAAGCGCACCGCTGCATTTTCCGGTTTCCCGCCGGGCAGGCGTGGTCGCGTTGGGGCTATTCGGCGGGCTGCTGGTTCTGCTGCCAGTGATGGCGGGCAGTGCTGTTTGGCTTAACGTGATCGATGCATTTTACCGCTCAGGTGCGCTGGTATTTGGTGGCGGACATGTGGTGCTGCCGCTATTAGAAGCCGAGGTGGTGCAGTCAGGGTGGGTGACGCCCGATGAGTTTTTGGCCGGTTACGGCGCAGCGCAAGCAGTGCCTGGGCCGTTATTCACGTTTGCGGCTTATCTGGGCGCGCTGCTGCCCGGCATGAATGGGGTAGTGGGAGCTTTGTTGGCACTGCTGGCAATTTTTATCCCAGGCTTCTTACTGCTGGTCGGCGTACTGCCGTTTTGGAACCAATTTCGTCGGTGGGGCAGCGCTCAGGCGCTAATGCGCGGTGCCAATGCAGCGGTGGTGGGGATTTTAGGCGCAGCGCTTTATCAACCGGTATGGACCAGCGCGATCATCGGCTCTTATGAGTTTATTCTGGCACTTACGGGATTTTTACTGCTGACCGTGTGGAAGCTGCCTGCCTGGCTGGTGGTCGCGCTGGTGGCAATCGCAGGTGTCTTTATCCCACTGCCGTGACGTCAATTTCAACACGCTGTGTGTATAAACACGCACGCTGAATTTTCCCTCCCTCGGCATTGTCTTCTACGCTAAATATGTCGCCAATTATGGCTAACGAGGGAGGGGTTATCATGACGGACATGGGAGTCTGTGCCTGTCCTGGCTGTGAGCATCACGTCTCCAGCGAGCAGGCGGTCATCACAGAAGGTCGCGCCTATTGTTGTAAGGTCTGTGCTGCTGGTCACCCTGGGGGAAGCGATTGTGTTCATAAAGGGTGCCCCTGTAGTGAGCTTAACCGCCCAGCCGAGGGTGAAGAGAGTGCAGGTGAAGAGGTAATGGACGGATTCAGTAACGCGCAATTTTAGCCATAGACACAGCGTAACTGCCCACATTGACAAGGAGACCACAATGTCTAGACAAGCTCGTATCGAACCGGTCATTGAAGCCAGTGATCTTAAAGAAACCATCACCGGATGGTTGGTGATTGATGAAACAGTGCCTGAAAACGAAGTCGTTGTTTCCGAGCACACCTCTAAGAAAGAGGCAATTCAGGCTGCCGAGGCGTTAGAGCAGCGCGAAGATTAACTAGTCCTCAAAACTAGCCCAGCAAATAAAAACGCCTCGCGAGAGCGAGGCGTTGATTAGCTATTGGCTATGGCGCCTCCAGCTCTAAGGTGCGACGCAGGGCGTGAAGTTCATCCACTCCCAGGTGCTCAAGCCTTCCAGCGAGCAGGTCGCTAATTTTCTGAACGGGAAGCCCTGCCCGGCGGGCAATTTCTCGGCTTCCTAAGTCTGATACAGCGATCAGACGAGTAATAATACGCATTAGTCGCGTACGTTTTTCAAGTTCCCTGACATCGAGGTCAGGGCTGCTTCGCGGAGGATCTAGCTGTTCCGCAGTGGCAGTTGCGCGTGCCGTGCTCATGTGGCTCCAACAGTCTGAAATAACAAGCACACAATGCCGCCAACTCGTGCGCATTTCAATGCCTATTTTGATGAAAATTTCACGATTTCTGCAAAGCCCGCAAACGCGCTAGCTCTGGTAAACTAGGCGTCTTCCTATTTTGCTGTGTGCCTGGGTCGGTACACGCCGTTTTTCAATTTAGTATCGCTTTTATAGGCCGTTGGGCCGAGGAGTTTTGCATGTCGTCGAACAGCACACCCAAGGTGGGCGTGATCATGGGTTCTAAGTCTGACTGGCCGGTCATGGAGCACGCTGTCTCCATGCTGGAGCGTTTGGGCGTGGCCTATGAAACCCGCGTGGTCTCGGCGCATCGCACGCCGGACCTGCTGTTCGATTATGCCAAGAGTGCGGCCGAGCGCGGCTTACAAGTGATTGTGGCGGGTGCTGGTGGTGCTGCTCACTTGCCTGGCATGGTGGCCTCGCAAACGCCGCTGCCCGTGCTGGGTGTGCCGGTAGAGTCTAAGTCGCTTAAAGGCTTGGATTCACTGCTTTCGATTGCGCAGATGCCGGGCGGCATTGCGGTGGGGACGTTGGCGATTGGTAAGGCGGGCGCCACTAACGCAGGCTTGCTGGCGGCGCAGATTGTTGGCTTACAAGATGCCACTGTGCGCAGTGCGGTCGAGGCGTTTCGCGCTGAGCAGACCCAGAAAGTACTCGATAATCCGGATCCGCGTCCCGATCCAGAAGCAGAATAAGGAGGCTGTCTATGAATATCGGTGTACTAGGCGCAGGCCAACTAGGCCGTATGTTGGCGCTAGCGGGTTATCCGCTGGGCAATCGCTTCACTTTTTTAGATACCACGGGTAACCCCAGTGCAGGCATTGGCGATGTCATTGTCGACCCTGATAACCAGCATCTGGCTGAGTTTTTAGCCAAGGTGGATGTGGTGACTTACGAGTTCGAGCACCTGCCGGTGCAACTGGTACGGGAAATTGAGCAGCATAAGCCGGTTTACCCGAGTAGCCGCGCCATTGAAGTGTGCCAAAACCGGGTCGAAGAGAAGACCTTATTTGACCGCTTGGGAATTCCGACGCCTGCTTATCGTGTGGTGGAAAGTGCCGAGCAGCTCGAAGCCGCCGCCCGTGAGTTGGGCTGCCCGGTGGTAGCTAAATCGGTCACGGAAGGCTACGACGGTAAAGGCCAGGCGGTATTGAAACAGCCTGAGCAGGCGGCAGATGCATGGGCCGCTATTGGCCATTCGCAGCTAGTCGTTGAAGCATTTGTCGATTTCGTGCGCGAAGTCTCGATGATTGCCGTACGCGGCCGTGATGGCGAAGTGGTGTTCTACCCTATGGCGGAAAACCAGCATGTGGATGGCATCCTGCGCTATTCCGTTGCGCCGCTGCCGGATCTGGATGCCAGCGTTCAGCAAACCGCCGATAGCTATATTCGTGCGTTGTTGGATGAGTTGGATTACGTGGGGGTGCTGGCGTTAGAGCTGTTTCAAACCCGCGATGGTAGCCTGCTGGCCAATGAAATGGCCCCACGCGTACATAACTCCGGCCACTGGACGATGGACGGCGCGGTGACCAGCCAGTTTGAGAATCATCTGCGTGCTATTCAGGGCTTGCCGTTGGGCGATACCCAGGCGATAGCCCCCACGTGCATGATTAATGTGATTGGTCGTGAGGGGGATAATGCGGCGATCCTGGCGCTTACAAACACGCACCTGCATCGCTATGACAAAGCAGAACGTGCCGGGCGCAAACTCGCCCACGTCAATATCCTGGCACCCAACCATGCCGAACTGCTTGAGAAAGTTCGCGCCTGTAGCGCTTTGTTGCCGGATGCTCCTCCTCCAGATCTTAGTTTTTCAATCAAACAGTAGTGCTCTAAAGCCGCCTGCCCAGCAAGCGGCTTTTTTGCTTACTTAATGGGTCGGTGGTTGACCAAGTACGCAACTTATATCGCTAAAACTACCTAAATGCGCTAAAAAGGAACTACAAAAAATCAGCTAACTAAGCTGAATCTAATAGCACTTTTTCATTAGGCGGGTAGTCGGTATGTCTCACTCCTCAACTATGGGGACTGCGTCGGGGATGCGTAGTGGTTTCCAGCGCGATCATCATGTCACCGTAAAACGTTTACACAGCGAGAAAGTACGTCTTCTGTACGATAACTTATGGCAGCCCGTGCTTAGCAGTGTATTGGCAGGGGTGTTGTTAGTGGCTGCCATGTGGCCGGTAGTGGCGAGCTGGATACTGCTGACCTGGCTTGCAGTCTTGACCTTTGTGTCGTTGGCTCGCCTTGCCTTGGCCTACTATTTTCGCCGCTTACCCGCACAACAGCAGCAGCGCCGCCGTTGGTTACACCGGTTCAGTATCGGGGCGATTGCGGCTGGCTGCGTGTGGGGGGCTGGTGGGATATTTCTGTTTACCGGTGAAAACCATGGCCAGGTAGCCGCGCTTTCCATCGTGCTGGCAGGTATTTCTGCCGGAGGGGTGACCACTCTATCTGCGGTATGGTGGGTGGCGCTTGGCTTTATCCTACCGATCATACTGCCCCTGCTGGTGCAGTTTTTGTTATTGGGGACGCCGCTGGCGATTCTAATTGGCGCCATGCTAATCCTGTTCTTAGGCCTGATTATTACTACCAGTCGACGCCTAAGCCGCATTATTCACGACAATATTTCCCTGCGGGTGAGCATGTCTGCTCGCGAAGTGCAGTTGCAAGAAAGTGAACACCGCTATCGCTCTATCTTTCAACGTTCTCCGCTGGGCGTGCTGCATTTTGATGAACATGGCCAAGTTACGGACTGTAATAGCAAACTGTTGGATATCCTGGGGGTTAACCGTGCGCAGCTGCTAGGCTATCGCATGTTATCCCATTCGGCGGATAGCGGAGTGGCAAAGGCTGTGCGCAACGCGCTAGCCAAAGGCACTGGCTATTACGAAGGAACCTACTATCTGCCCAAGGCTAGCGCGGGAACGCCCCTGCGTGCCTTCTTCAATGGCGTACATAGCGCAGGTAACGAGATGGTTGGCGGTGTAGCGATTATCGAAGATTTTACCGAGCGTAAGCGCGCCGACGCGATTATTTACCGTCAAGCCTACTATGACTCACTCACGGATTTGCCCAATCGTCGCCTGTTTATAGAGCGATTAGCTACCCTCTGCAATGAGAAGCAAACTGAACAGCAGGGTGGTTTGTTGATGTTTTTAGATTTAGACCGCTTCAAGCTGATTAACGATACCTGGGGGCACGCCACCGGGGATGATTTGCTGGTGCAAGTAGCCCGCCGCCTAGAAGGCTGCCTGCGCGAAGGCGACATGGCCGCACGGCTTAGCGGCGACGAGTTTGTCCTGCTGGCGCTGCTTGAAGAAGAGACTGAGGTAGACATGGAAGCCGCTGCTGAGGCTTATATGCGCGCTGTTCAGCAGGCGCTCTCTGAACCTTATCGGCTTGAAAGCCGCTGGGTGGAGGTAACACCCAGCATGGGATACACCTGCTTTATGGCGGCTGATTGTGACGATGAAGAATTGCTTAAGCAGGCCGATATTGCGATGTACCGCGCGAAAACGGAAGGGCGCGCACGCCTGCGCCGCTTTAAGCCCTGGATGCGGGATGCCATGCATTAAAGCGGCGTTGAAAGGACCTGTTACGCTATCTGCCCGCTCAGCAATAGCCATAGCGCGATTAATGCAAAGTGGCCGGGATACCACGCTAACCATAGACGTCGCGGCATCGCCAAGTTAATGGCAGGGATGCGCTGGGCCTCCCCTGCGGCAAGTATCAGCACCACCACACAAGTGCCTACGGTAAATGACTTGGCCATGTCAGACGCATTCATCTGCCCAGCAATCCAGAGAACGGGAAACGCCGCTAACCCGGCCCACAGGCGCGACTGAAAGTCACTGTCCGCTTGGCTCAAGGCATGCATGGCAAACATCAATAGCGGAATCAGCAACAACCCGTTATGGCCATACTCGACCCAAAACCCCAATAGGTACCAAACGGTAACCCCGAGCGCGGCACCGGCGAGTAGCCAGGGCATAGTGAGCGTTTGCTGCTGGTAATGCTGCCAGCCTTGGCGCACTAATGTTCCTAAGGCCAGGCCACTGGCGAGCGTAAAGCAGACATTCAGAATAAAGGCGTTAGACGTGCGCGGCATCAACATGTAAGGGAGTTGGGCAACCAGACCAATCACCAAGATACGCCGCGAGTAGCGCAGCGGGTTGCGGGTATTAAAGAGCCCATGCCAAGCGACCATGGCGGCAAACAGAGGGAAGGCAATGCGGCCAATGGAAGATCCCGCCCAGCTCAAATCCCAGTCACCGGGCAATATGTAGCGAGTGAGGTGATCAATGGTCATGGTGAGCAGCGCCAGCCATTGCCCCCAGCCTGTCCAGTGAGAAGAAGGACGCAGTGTCGCAGCAGCCTCTTGAGCCACCGAGTGGGCGGCTGATTTTTCAACCATGGTACCTCCTTGTAAATCTGCGTTGAGAAATAAAGACCTGCATTTTGTAAACGAGTTCGCTGAATTGGCTTAACGTTTCTCAACGTCGCGACAACTATGCGATGGAGTTTACTCGGTTTCGTGGCTACTTGGTGGTTGTTGCGGTTAGTGGTTACTTAAGCGGGGTGGGAATTCAGCGTCAGAGAGAAGAGAGAGAAGAGAGAGGAGGTATGCAGGAGACTGTCTGAGAGGTTACTTGAATACCTCCCCGGCGCTTACGCCGGGGAGGAGAGAGCGGTTACTCAGCGTCTTCTTCACCAAAGTAACGGGCGTAGATTTCGTCGTAAGTACCGTCTTCTTGCACTTCAGCGAGTGCTTCGTTGAATTTTTCGGCCAGTGCTTCGTCGCGTTGACGGAAGGCGATGCCGAAGCCGTCCCCGAAGTACTCTTTCGGCTCGCTAATGCGCTCACCTACGACGACGTATTCTGCTTCGTCGCTTTCCAGTAGGGTCGATTGGCCAATCGGGAAGTCGAGGAAGACGATATCCAGGCGCTCGGCGGCCATATCCAGCACCATGTCATCGGCGGTGGAGTAGCGGCTGATTTCAGCCACGTCACTGAAATTGTCGGTAACGTAGTTGTCCTGCAGTGTGCCGCGTTGAACGCCGATCGTCATGCCTTCCAGCGTTTCTTTGGTGGCTTCGCTGATACCCAGGTCGCTGGCGGCGAACCAGGCGGACGGCATGGTGATGTAGGGATCTGAGAACAGTACTTGCGCACGACGCTCTTCATTGATCGTCATGGACGACATAATGGCGTCGTAGTTGCGAGACATTAACCCTGGAATGATGCCATCCCACGCTTGCTCGACCCATTCACAGGTAACGCCCATGCGGTCGCACAGCTCGTTGCCCAGATCGATATCAAAGCCGGTGAGCTCGCCTTCAGCGGTGCGGAATTCCATCGGCTCGTAAGGTACATCAACGCCAATACGGACGTTGTCGTAGTCACGTGCTTGTGCTGAGGAGGCGGCCGCTACTGCTAAGCCGAGTAGTGAAAGAGTTAGTAATTTTTTCATCTTATTACTCCGTATAAAGCGGGTTCACTTGAGAGTGATCCCCGTTTTTAACTGACAAATAGTTGTTAGCCGACAATTAAACTAACCCAGGTTGGCGCTGACGAAAAGAGCTTACCTGCCTGAGAACCAACGTTTGTTTGACGGTTTCATCCTTTTTTCATGATTAACGGTCTTGGCGGCGTACTTATGGATTTAGATGCGCCAGCAGCTTTTTCTCCAAATAACGGAAGAAGAATAAAATCGCAAAGGTTAAGCACAGGTAGATAGCGGCTACGAACAAAAACGCTTCAAATGGCGCGTAGTAGCGTGCATAGACAAAGCGAGCGGCACCGGTCAAGTCCATCAAGGTGACCACGCTGGCAATAGCGCTGGCGTGGAGCATAAAGATCACTTCATTGCCGTAGGCGGGCAGGGCGCGGCGGAAGGCACTAGGTAGAATAATGCGTCGCATCATTAAGCGTGGTGACATGCCATAGGCTCGGGCGGCTTCAATCTCGCCTTGGGCGGTAGCTTTGATAGCGCCGCGGAAGATCTCGGTGGTGTAGGCGGCGGTGTTCAGCGTAAAGGCGATTAATGCGGGGTAGAAAGCTTCGCGCAGCACTGGCCATAAAAAGGTGTCTTGAATGCCGTCAATAAACACCACGCCGTAATAGATGATATAGAGCTGAATCAACAGCGGCGTACCGCGAAATACGTAGGTATAAAAATAGATCGGTAGGCTAATCCATTTATGCTTCGAGCTGCGCATGATCGCTAGTGGCACGGCAATTATTAGCCCGGCGACAAGTGACAAGAAGACTAACTGGGTGGTGGTGACTAAACCTTCCCAATAGTAGCCCAGCGTATCGGCGGTAAAAATGGTATTGCCAGCGAGTAGGTCATTGAACCAAGTGGAAATGTCGAGCATATCACTGACCTCCAAAGCCGATGTCGTAGCGTTTTTGCAGCCGCGCAAAAATCCATTCGGAGACGCTGGCGATCAATAGGTAAGCCACGGCGACCGGGATCAGGAAGGTGAACGGCTCGTGGGTGGCGCGAGAGGCTTCAGCGGCCACGCGTACCATGTCGGTTAACCCAATCACGGATACCAGCGCAGTGGTTTTGAGCAAGACCATCCAGTTGTTGGAAAGTCCCGGCAGCGCATGGCGCATCATTTGCGGAAAGCGAATGCGGCGAAATACCAGGCTACTACTCATGCCGTAGGCCTTGCCCGCTTCGATCTGACCGTTATCCACCGCCATAAAGGCGCCGCGAAAGGTCTCACCCATATAAGCGCCGAAGATAAAACCAATGGTGAGCACGCCGGCAGCGAAGGCGTTGAAGTTAATGTAGATATCGATGTCGTAGTTGTAATAAAGCATATCGCTGATGGCGTTGACGCCGATCTGGCCGCCAAAAAACAGCAACATCATCAATACGAGATCCGGTACGCCGCGAATCAGCGTGGTGTAAACCGTAGCCGTACGCCTTAAAAACCAATTACGCGACATCTTCGCGGTGGCGGTTAGCAGCCCCAAAATAATCGCTAAAATCAGCGATAACACCGCCAATTGAATAGTCACGCCAGCCCCCTCGATCAGCCGGGGACCATAACCTTGCAAATCAATCATGGTGAGCCTCGCGGATCAGTATTTGGGAGCCAGGAATTGCTGCAGGCGCGGTGATTGCGGATTGCCTAGCACTTGATCCGGCGGGCCCGCTTCTTCTACCAAACCCTGGTGAAGGTAGATCACTTGGCTGGAGACATCGCGGGCGAAGCTCATCTCGTGGGTGACGACCACCATGGTGCGGCCTTCTTCGGCCAATCCGTGCATGACTTTTAACACATCGCCAACCAACTCGGGGTCAAGGGCGGAGGTGGGCTCGTCAAACAACATGACTTCAGGGTCCATCGCCAGCGCCCGCGCAATGGCGCCACGCTGCTGCTGCCCGCCAGACATCTGCGCCGGATAGGCATTGGCGCGGGCACTTAAACCCACGCGGTCGAGCAGTGCGTGGGCGTGTTCCAGGGCTTCTTTTTTGGGTTTTTTCAGTACATGAATTGGCGCTTCAATGATGTTTTCCAGCAGCGTCATGTGAGCCCACAGGTTAAAACTTTGAAACACCATGGAGAGCTTGGCACGCATTTGCACCACCTGCTTCCAATCTTCGGGCTCGCGGCCGTGCTTGGTGGTTTTAAAGCGAATAGGTTCGCCGTGAACAATGAGGTCGCCATCATCAGGCTGTTCAAGCAAGTTCATGCAGCGCAAAAAAGTACTTTTACCCGACCCAGAAGCACCAATCAGGGTTATCACGTCGCCCTTTTGAGCTTGTAGTGAGAGTCCTTTCAGAACTTCCGTATCGCCAAAGCGCTTTTTAATATTACGCACTTCAAGGGGAGTAGGCGTAGCGGCCATAACATTGGCTCCAGTACAGAGTTGCCGCAGCAACTGGTTGGTTTGATGCGGCTGGCGCGAAAAAAGGGGCGATTCTATCAGGCTGAGCGCATTATGCGCGCTTTCCTTATAACATTAAGCACTCGACGTTAGTCGTATCTAAGTCGAGCACTCTGTTATCGCCTCATCGTTATTATTGTCAATCTCTCTAACGCTAGGATGGTCTTTCGGAGGGCCTTAACGCTGAACCCTATGTAACCGGTGCCACCAACAGCGCCGCACGGGCACCTACTTCTACATTGGCGTTAGGGAAGACCACGTGAAGGGGCGTCTCACCCACTCGGAATTCTCCAGCTTCTCCATCTTGCGCCAGCAGCGTGCCAGGCTCAAAACGGTTGAAGTTGGCCGTGTCTTCGGCAAAACAGAGCTGAAAGTCATCTGATTGGCGAATCAACTCATGCTGTACCTTAAAAAACTGCATTTGCGAGGCTGGCTGGTGGGCCGGAGAGTGCCCTTCACTTAACGCTGTGAGCAGGGCAAGCATCGGTTTTAGAGACGCCAAATCGTTTTGACCGAAGGGCGCCACGCGGCCCAGTTCAAACGTAAAGGCCTGGGCGGCGTGATAGTGCTTGCTGTAGTGGGAGAATGTCCAGCTGTGCTGATGTTGGTGTAGCACCGCCTGCATATCCGCAGCGGCGAGCCACCCCCATTGCTCAGCGTCGGTAGAGGAGTCGGCAAATGGTTCGACAACGAAGCGGGGATAACGGCTATCCCGGATGGCGGTGTGTAGGTCGTAGTGCAGTTTGGGTAGCCCTGAATGGCGGGCGTAAAAGTCATCCACGGCGGCCATTAATGCTCGGGCGCGTTCCGGCTCTTCGCCTTCAGCGTGTAATTCACGCTTAAACAGCCGGTTCAGGTTAGTGGTCATAAACCGCTGCTGTGCTTTAAGCGCGGGTAGGTTTCCAAGGATGACTAGCACGGGCGCGCCAAGTATGGCGCTACCGGCTTCCAGGCAGCTGAGCCATTCACCGATCAGTTCAACGGGCGCGGTTTCATTACCGTGGATAGCCGCTGAAAAAATGCACGCGTGGGCCGCGTGGCTTGCCGTATTCGGTGTGAGCTCCAAAACGCCCGGTGCATACAAGTGGTAGCTACCGCTTGGGAAGACGCCTTGCTTTTTGTCCGGGAGCTGCTCGTCAAGCGACCAGTCGAGCCATTGGCCTAGCATTGTCAGCTCCTTAGTCTCTGTTTTTAGTGTCGTTGTCGTTATAAAAAGTGAGCCTAGCATTACCACGCTAACCGTTTGCCACAAGACACTAGGTCGTTCGCATGTAAAAGCCCAGCGTATTCGTGAAAAGCATAAGGGAGACGGCATTAAAAAAAGCGCCCATGCGATGCATGAGCGCTTTTTCAAGCTGCGTGTCGAGTTACGCTGAGCGCTGGCGCTCCATTTCCTGCTGATACTCACTGGCAAGGGAGGTTTTTTGGTTGTCTGGTAGGCCTCGGCCAGCCAACTGGAACACTTCCTGCTCTTCTTCATCAAGGTGGTGAGTCACTAAATGCTGTAGCTGTTTAGCATGGGTCAGCCAGTTAGTGGCGCTGTAGTCGGTTTCATCGAGAAGTTCTATAAGCTCATCAATTTCATGATGTTCGGCCACGCTGTGACGAGCCTTTTCCTGGGTCAAATCCATTTCCATCAGCGGGATGTAGAAAGCGCGCTCTTCGGCTGCGGCATGACCATGCAGCTCTTTTTTCACTTGCTTATAGAGTGAGTCGCGCTCGTCGCTATCTCCATGAGTCTCAATCAAGCGGGCAAGCAGATCACGCTGAATATCATGATCCTTGCGCAGGGCTTCAAAAATCGTCATTCCAGACTCCTTGGATACGTTTAGGTAGGCAAGACCAAAGCTAGTGGGGGTTTGCGTAAAGTGCAAGCTGCCGTTCGTCGATGAAATCGATGCCCGCGGACGAAAACATTCGCTTTTAACTACGCTTGAGTGCGCTATGTTGGGGTTATCGTTAACTGGGTTTAAGCCCATCGCACCGCAAAATGAAGCCAAGGAGATAGCAATGACAAAGGTACTGGTACTTTATTATTCCATGTACGGTCATATCGATACGATGGCACACGCCGTTGCAGAGGGCGCGAAAAGCGTCAGTGGCGTTGAAGTCACCGTTAAGCGCGTGCCTGAAACCATGCCAGCGGAAGCCTTTAAAAACGCAGGTGGCAAGCAGGATTACGATACGCCGGAAGCGACGCCGCAAGAACTCGCTGATTACGATGCGATTATCTTCGGTACGCCAACCCGATTCGGCAATATGACCGGGCAAATGCGTACTTTCCTGGATCAAACCGGTGGCCTATGGGCTAACGGCGCACTTCGCGGCAAAGTTGCCAGCGTGTTTACGTCTACCGGTACGGGCGGTGGTGATGAAATGACCATTACCTCTACGTGGACCACGTTGGCTCACCACGGCATGATCATTGTACCGATTGGTTATGGCCTTGAAGAGCAGTTCGATATTTCCAAAGTGAGCGGCGGCACGCCCTACGGCGCTGCGACCCTTGCTGGCGGCGATGGCTCTCGCCAGCCCGATGAGCGCGAGCTCAAAATTGCTCGTTTCCAGGGTGAGCTAGTCGCCAAGACAGCGGCTAAACTAGCCAGCTGATGAAGTGGTAGTTCATAACGTAAAAGCCTCGCTGGCATTGTCCAGCGAGGCTTTTTTATGGGTGATATCGACACCGCTAGGCGCCGCGTGCAGCGGTGTAAATGGTGTAAACGGATTGGCTGGCGGTCATAAATAACCGGTTACGATTCGCACCAGCAAAACATACATTGGAACAGACTTCAGGCAGCAAAACCCGCCCCAGCAGCGTGCCTTCCGGCGAGAAAACCACGACGCCATCAATACCTTCGCCACCGTTGGCGCTCGACCAGATATTGCCATCCATGTCGCAGGCCATGCCGTCGAAAATGGTATCTTCGCTGGTAACGACCACTTGGCGATCACTCACGCTTTTGCCATCTTCGCCAAGCGACCAGCGAATGATTCGCGCAGGTTCATCGAAATGGGTGGGGGCACTGTCACTGGCGTAGAAACCCTTGCCATCCGGTGTTAGTACAATACCGTTGGGTTTAAAAATATCGTCGGTCAGCAGGATAGGTTCATCAAGGCTGTCATCGACGTAATAGATAGCGGTTTCAAGTTCCAGATCACGCTTCTTGCCCTCATAGTCGAAGTGGGCGCCGTAACCGGGATCGGTAAAGATCACACCACCCGACGGGAGCGCCACCACGTCATTGGGGGCATTGAGTGGCTTGCCTTGATAGCGCTCGGCAAGCACCGTGGTGCTGCCATCCCATTCGTAGCGTAACACCCGAGAAGGGTAGTGCTCGCAAGCAATTAGCCGGCCCTGGTGATCAAAGGTATTACCGTTAGAGTGGCCAACGTTGTCTCTTAAAACGCTGACCTGGCCAGTCGCTTCGTCCCAACGCATCTGCTTGGCTCGGGGGATATCGCTGAACACAACGTAACGGCCCACGGCATTCCAGGCCGGCCCCTCTGTCCATAGCCCGCCACTCCAGTGGCGCTCCAGCGGGCTATTAAAAATCATGTAGTCACTGAAGCGCTGATCCTCAACTTTCCAGGCATCAATGGGGTAGCGAGCGGGAGCGGACCCTGGCGGGGCCTGCATGGCAAACAGCTGGGGGGAGGTACCGACTGCGGCCAGAGCGGCCGTTGCCGAGAGAAACTGACGGCGTCCAAGTTTCATAGCATTGTCCTGAGTTTGTTTGTTGATGTTGTTATGAGCGAAGTGAAACTGACGTTTTCTTCACCTCAGGTCAAATGTAGAACATAGACGTGTAAAAAACATACATTGTCTGCCCGGTTGGAGTCAGCCGGGCAGACAATCGCTATGGCATCTGAACGTCAGCGCGAAATAGCGTCAGCAATTGCCTTGCCTAAGCTTTGCGTTGTGCCTTGGCCACCCACGTCACGGGTGAGAACTTGACTGTCGCCTGCGCTCAACACTTCCTCAATGGCGCTTACCAGCGCATCACCGGCTTCCTTGTAGCCAAGGTGCTCAAGCATCATGGCGCCGGACCAGATCTGGCCGATAGGGTTGGCGATGCCTTTACCAGCGATATCCGGTGCGCTGCCGTGTACCGGCTCAAACAGGCTGGGGAAGTGGCCTTCCGGGTTGATGTTGGCTGATGGAGCAATGCCGATCGTGCCGGTACAGGCGGGGCCCAAGTCGGAAAGGATATCGCCGAATAGGTTGCTGCCCACGACCACATCGAACCAGTCCGGGTGCAGAACGAAGTTGGCGGTCAGAATATCGATATGGAATTTATCCACCGCGATTTCAGGGTAGCCCTTCGCCATTTCGACGACGCGCTCATCCCAGTACGGCATGGTGATGGAAATGCCGTTGGATTTGGTGGCAGAAGTAAGCTTTTTGCGCGGGCGGGTTTGGGCCAGTTCAAAGGCGTACTTCAATACACGGTCCACGCCGGTACGTGTCATGACCGTGTCTTGAATGACGACTTCACGGTCAGTGCCTTCAAACATTTTGCCGCCAACGCTTGAGTACTCGCCTTCGGTGTTCTCACGCACTACATAGAAATCGATATCGCCGGGTTCGCGGCCTGCCAATGGGCTTTTAATGCCGGGCATCAGCTTGCAGGGGCGCAGGTTGATGTACTGATCGAACTGGCGGCGGAACTGCAGCAGCGAGCCCCATAGAGAAATATGGTCGGGTACTTTATCGGGCCAGCCGACTGCGCCATAAAACAATGCATCGAAGCCTTTTAACTGCTCAAACCAATCATCCGGCAGCATCTTGCCGTGTTCGAGGTAGTAGTCGCAGCTACCAAACTCAAAAGTAGTGAACTCAAGGTCGATATTAAAACGCTTGGCGGTTGCCTCGAGGGCACGAATGCCTTCGGGCATGACTTCGGTGCCGATGCCGTCGCCGGCGATAATGGCGATACGATGAGCCATGGTGCTTCCTTCTCTTGTTAGTGGCTGACAATTGCTGGCAAGTACTGGGTCTGGCAAGTACTAGGTCTGGTAAGTACTAGGTCTGGTAAGTACTGAATAGAGTGTAGCGGCTATTTTGATAGAGATAATCAGGCTACTATTCAAGCTATTGTTGCGTAAAAGTGAAGAGTGGCTAAGAGGTGTATGGCACAACTGGATGATTTGGCGTTTTTTCAACACCTGGCACGGGCGGGCAGCTTAACGGCAACCGCCCGTGAGTTGGGGCTATCGCTCTCCGCCGTGAGTAAGCGGCTGAAACTTTTAGAAGCGCGTTTGGGGGTCGAATTGGCCGCCCGTACCACTCGGCGGTTGACGCTGACGGCGGAGGGCGAGCGCTACCTTGCCCGTGGCACGCTAATTTTGGATGAGCTTGCCGAGTTGGAGAGCTCCCTGGGTGAGCGTTCCAACCAAGCCCTTAGTGGTCGGTTGCGTGTTAATGCCACGTTTGGCTTTGGCCGCCGCCATATTGCGCCGTTATTATCGCGTTTTTGTGCTGAGCACCCTGAGGTGGAGGGCTGGCTAGAGCTCACCAACTTTCCGCTCAACCTAAGCGATCACGGCTTTGATATCGGCATTCGTGTGGGTGAGCCCCCAGAGTCGCGTTTAGTCGCGCGACGCATTTTAGCGAATCGACGCATACTCTGCGCATCGCCTGGCTATATCGCTCACTCGTCGCCCCTTCAGACACCGGCTGATTTGCAGCAGCATGCTTGCCTAGTCATTCGTGAGAACGACAGTGATTTTCCGCTGTGGCGCTTTGAACGCAGCGAGCCGTCCAAAAAGGAGCAAACGGTAAAAGTCAGTGGCCGGTTAGCCAGCAATGATGGTGAGGTGATTACCCGTTTGGCGTTGGACGGCCATGGCGTGATGCTGCGCTCTTGGTGGGATGTAAACGAGCACCTTGCCAGTGGCGCGTTAGTTGAACTGCTGCCTGGCTGGCAGAGTGTACGAGCGGACTTCTATGCGGTCTATGAGCAGCGCAGGCATGTGCCCGCCCGGCTGCATGCTTTTATTGCCTTTGTTCAGCAGGAGATGGCGGGGCGGGTGTCGGCGCTGCCGGAGTCTTCCTGACTAGCGATTAGGGCAGGCTTCGCCCTGGGCGACATCGATCAGTTCATCGGTAGGAAAGTCCAGCTCCGCTGCACGCTGGCGCAGGCGGGACTCCGTCGCGCTATCCATTTCCGGTGTACGCGAGAGTACCCATAGGTAGTCACGGTTAGGACCCGCTACCAGCGCCCATTGGTAGTCATCGTCGAGTTCAAGAATGTTATAGCCGCCGTAAAAGGGGCCAAAAAAGCTCACTTTCAAACGGCCCACATTTTTATCATCAATAAAGTAGGCGCGGCCTTCGGCTTCATCCCACGCTTGCTCTTCCAGGTTGTAGCCACGGTTGATCACGCGTACGCCGTCGTCATCGCGCAGGCTATAAGTGGCGGTGACGCAATCAAGGCCACGCTCAAATGAGTGGTCCAGGCGCGCTATCTCGTACCATTGGCCCAGGTAGCGATCTAATGCAAAGTCACTAACCGGCTCGGTTCCCTCGGGAATGCCGGTGCAGCCGGTAAGAAAAGCCATACTGATGACGCTGCTTCCTAGCAAATGTTTCATTTAAGCGCTCCTTGGCGATGAGTCTTTGGCGATCGGCTATGTTGTGTACTATCAGACGTTACATTCTGTCGTCATTTTGCCATATAAGAAGGACACGCTGATGACGTGTCGTTAATGAGATAGCAAACACAGGAGTGTTTATGTGGTGCCAACAAGAAATTCATTTACCCGAGGTGGCGCGCGGTTTCCATCTTATTACCGATGACGTGGCCAGGGCGCTGCCGTGTTTAAACGATGTTCATATTGGTACGCTGCACCTTCAGTTGATGCACACTTCCGCCTCAATAACGCTTAACGAGAACACTGACCCGGATGTGCGCCACGACTTAGATGCCTTTCTGCGCCGCCTGGTGCCGGAAGACTTACCCTATTTTCGCCATACGCTGGAAGGCCCCGATGATATGCCAGCCCACGTGGCCGCCAGCCTGCTGGGCACTCAGCTCACCTTGGCCGTGCGTGACGGTCGCCTAGCGCTGGGGACCTGGCAGGGCATATGGCTGGGAGAGCATCGTCATCAGGCCGGGCCGCGGCGTTTATTGGCCACCCTAAACGGGTGCGACGCTGGTTAATCTGGGGCATCACCTGAACGCGGGGTTGCTGTATAGTTAGGGCGTTTTAAGGCTTGAGCCGCTGCAGTAGCGGTTCATTCTGCATTTACCAAGGAAAAAGCGCTTTTAAATGCCACGACGCTCCGTTTTTCATCTTTCCCGCCAGCGATGGTTGCGGCTGTTTTTCTTTCTCAATCTTACCTTGGTGGGTGTGCTCATTGCGCACCAAATTTGGTTATACGTGGCGGAGCCTGAGTTTGAGTCAGTCCATACGCTTCAGGTGGCGGATATTCGCGAGGTATTGACGGAGCGAACCGACTACCGCTTTGCGGTGGTGGGTAATATCAATAACTCGGTGAGCGTCTTTCAAGATGAAATTGTGCCGCTGATCAACCAGGGCGGCATCGATTTTCTGATCTCGGCGGGTAACGCCGTTAATGGCGGGCGACAAGAGAGCTATCAGGCGATCTATCACAGCTTGGAAAAGCTCAATGTGCCTTACTTGCTAACCTATGGTGATAACGAAGACAGTGACTTTGGTAGTTACCTGTTTTATGAATATTTCGGCCCGCATTTCTACTCCTTCGTTGCGGGCGATAGCCACTTCATCTTCCTGGACGGTACGGGCAAGTCGTCCACTTCTTGGCAACTTGATTGGCTTTCCAGGGAACTGGCTGCATCTGAAGCGCAGCATCGGTTTTTGTTTATTGGTTTGCCGCTGCACAACGTCGTGAGCGATGCGCCGCTGTTTGAAGCCGACAATTATCTCAATGACCCCCGGCTGGCCGAGGGTATTATGGCGCTGGCGGAGGAGCATGATGTTGATACGGTGTTCTCCGCTAACCTAACGCTCTTTTCAGAGCAGACGGTTAATGGGGTGGATTACGTCACCACGGGCGGTGCGGGCGGTATTCTGATTGATGTCGACAGCAGCTTTCATCACTACGTTATCGTCGACGTAGAAGGTGAGAATGTCGCCATTGCACCGGTGCGTTTAAATGTGGATAGCCCCGGTTGGTGGCGGGTAGTGAGTAGCGTTGGATCAACGGTTTACGCCTTCTTTTACGTCAGCTATACCCGCTTTTTACTGATTGTTGGCTTGCTGACGCTGTTAGCGCTGCGTTTATATCGGCTGATTTTTGAAGACCGCCATTATTATCCCGATTTTGATATTGATCCGACGCCTTTCCTGGGTAAGTCACTTCGAGTGGCGATGGTATCCAATAATTACTTTCCGTTTGTGTCGGGCGTATCGGTGTCGGTGGATCGTTTGCGCAATGGTTTACGTGATTTAGGGTACTCGATTCAACTGCTAGTGCCCCGTTATCGTGAGGCATGGAAGGACGATAAAGCGATCAAACGTATCCCGACTTTAATGGCGTTTGGTGAAAAGAGGGAGTTCCGTTTAACCAACCCGTTCAGTATGCGCTTTCGCCGCTGCCTGCGTGCCTTTAAGCCCGATTTGATTCATGTTCACCATCCTTTCTGGCTTGGTTCCATGGGGCTGTTTATGGGGCGTCGGCTTAAGGTGCCGGTGGTCTACACCTATCACACCCGCCTGGAACACTATGCCCACTTTGTACCGTTACCCGGTGCGCTTTTTCGGAATTTGATCTCACATTACCTGATTAAGCACTTTTCTAACCGCTGCCAAGGGGTGATCGTGCCTACCTACTCCGCAGAGGAGTACCTCCGCATGATTGGGGTTAAAACGCCCTCGCTGGTGCAACCCACGGGAATTGATGTGGAGCGTTTCGCGCATGTCGAGGCGGGGGAGTTGGAAGCGCTGCGTGAGCGGCTGGCTATCGATCCCGCGCGCAAAATATTAATTAGCGTCTCGCGGATTAGCAAAGAGAAAAATATTGGCTTTATGTTGGAAGCGCTCGCCGAGCTGCAGAACCAGGGACACGAGGATTTTCATCTGCTGCTCATCGGTGATGGGCCAGATCGTGAGGCCATTCAACATCAGATCGATACTTTAAAACTGGCTGCACGGGTAACGTTAGTGGGCGCGGTGCCGCCTGATCAAATGGCGCTTTATTATCACCTAGGCGATATATTTGTGTTCGCTTCTACATCGGAAACCCAGGGGATGGTCATTTTAGAGGCGATGTCGGCGGGCTTGCCCGTGGTGGCGGTGCGCTCAAGCGGTATTGATGATGTGGTGCGCCAGGGGGTAAACGGCTTCAAGACGCCGCAAAATCGTCAGGCGTGGGGACAAAAAGTCGTCGAGCTAAAAGATAACGCAGTGCTACGCCAGCAGTTGGGTAAACAGGCTAGCCACTTTGCCGAAGAGTTCGATATTGCTAACTTTGCCACCGCGGTAGCGGCCTTTTACGCTGAAGTGCTCGCCAAGTATCACTCCCCATCACGCTGAGGCCGTTTTTTGGCTGCTTGGCGGCGGTTGGCATCTTGACGCTGACTAGTATAGTACTTAAGCCCTACAAGTAGGCCAACGCCAGCGGCAAGCCCTGCGCCTGCCAACACGAGTTCTTTTGTGGAGGCCGCAGTGAAAAGGGCGCCTAGCTGGCTACCCAAAAGAATCACCGCTGCGAGTCCCGGCACAATACCGAGGGTGGAGCCGATCATATAATCGCGGAACTTAAGGTGAAAGGCACCCGCCAGCATATTCGTCAGCGTGAACGGGGCGAGGGGCAGCAGGTTAATGACCGTCATGGTGCGAATGCCACGCTTGGATAAATAGCCCGAAAGGCCACGCAAATGACGGCCGCCATAACGCATCAGCGCTTCCCGGCCTAACCAGTGGCCTACCCAGTACGACACAACCGATGACGTCAACGTACCGAGTGTGGCATAAGCCAGCCCCCATGCCGGGCCAAACAGTAAGCCCGTGACGACCACCAGCAGACTAAGCGGGAACATCACCAGCAGCGCGCCAGCGTAAACGGCCATCACCGCCGCAAACATCCAGGGCGCGTTACGCCACTGGCGGATGGTATCAATCAGCTCGCTCAGGCGCGCCTGGGTTAGTAGGTCATAGCGCTGTAGCAAATGCCACATAGCGCCTAACAGCACGACGGCTACCAGCAGGCCAACGCCCTTGCTCAATGTTCGCGACATGCCCACTCCCATCGACTAAAAAAGCGCTAGCATACGCTAGCCGTGCGATGGGATGAAGGCGCTTTTTAGGCGAACGATTAGTTGTTGAGTTCTGCTTCAATCACCGGCCAGGCGGGCTCACCGTCAGTGGTGGTCACGTCAGCCAGCATGGCTTCAATGCGCTCGGGGTGCTCATTGATCCATTGCTCAGCGACCTCGGCAAGATCGCGCTCTTCCTGACCAAATGCCTGAATCATCCAGCTCTGCTCTTCGGCGGAGAAGGTGAATTGCTCAAAGAACGCCACGACGTTGGGATTAGCGTCAGCATAGTCACTGCGAAGAAGCGTCAATACCTCGCTTTCACCGTTGTTCTCGCCGAACAGATCTTCGGGATCTTCCAGGTAGCGCATCGGCAGTTCAAGGTTCATCCAGTGAGGCGTCCAGCCCACCCAGACAATCGGCTCTTCCCGGGAAATCGCATTGCGTGCGGCGGAAAGCATGGCGACTTCGCTGGTGTCGACCAATTGCCAGTCGCCGAGTCCCCAGGTGTCGTTATCAATAGCGTTGTTAAGAATCTCGCTGGCCGCTGAACCGGCACCAAAGCCATGAATCTCGCCATCCAACTGGTCGCGGTAGTCATCAAGGTCGGCAAAGCTTTGCAAGCCGTCATCAAAGAGGTATTCGGGAACCGCCAGAGTCATTTGTGCGCCATCGACATTGTTCGCCACATCAATGAGTACGCCCGATTCTTTGCGGGGATTGAACATCTCGCGTTGGGCAGGCAGCCAAGCGCCCAGGAAGACGTCTATATCGCCGCTTTCAATACCCTGATAAATCACCTGCAGGCCGATTTCCTGGACGCTGGTCTCGTAGCCGAGCGGGTTCAATAGCTGCTCAGCAATAGCGGTTTTAACCGTAATGCCGGGCCAGGCGGGTACGCCGAAATCGAGGGTTTGATCATCGGCTTGTACGGTCGTGGCCAATAGTGCAGTGGTGGCAAGGGCAATGCCCGAGGCGAGAGGTTTAAAATGTGTCATATGATCTCCTTGCTAGGTTTTTTGTCAGATAAACGCTGTTGTCAGATAAGTGCTTTAAACTTGAAAGCCGCTAAACGTTGCGGGCTAGCACACGAAGGCGTGAGGCCAGCATGTCGCGGTCTAGATAGGTGCCTTGTAAATGGCGAGCGCCACTATTGGGGTCGAATTCGCGCCGTCCGTGCAGTACGCGACGGTTATCAAATGCAATCATCTGCCCAGGGTGGAGAGTGAACTCCAGCTGGTGCGCTTCGCTGTGAAATAACTTCCACAATAGAGCATAGGCGCTATACCAAGCATCCATCTGCTCTACCGGTAAATGAAGCGCGTCGCGAATCCAGTTGTTCAAGCGCATCTCAACCAGGTTACCTGCGCTGTCCAGTGTGACCACCGGCGCGCGCATGGAAATATCGTGGCTTTCATCCTGGAAGCGAAAGTCGATGGGCGTTTCGCTGAGTATGGCGAGCGCTTTTGGATCTTGCTGGCGTAGCGCTTCTACCACGCGGGCACCATCAGCAAACAGCGATTCACCACCGCTGGCTTCGTTTTGCAAGCAGTAGAGCAACTGAATATCGGGCGGTTGTTGCCAGTTGGGCAAATCAACATGCAGCGGCAAGCCGACAGCGGTATACGCCGCGTTATTGGGGTTGGGCTTAGAGCGCACATCAAAACGGGCACCAAAATTGGTGGCGCGCAGTGGGCCAATACGCTCAGCCAGCCGGCTGACTTCTTCTTCTACCAAAGGGCCGTCGGTGATCAGCGCCAAGCCATCGCGCAGCATAGCGGTTAACCAGGCTTTTTCGCCTTGGGGCGTGAGGAAGTCGCTATGGTTGATGCGCTCGGGCGCGAAGTTATCGATCCACGGTTTGGCATTGGGGACGGCTGAGGCAAGGGTCGCTTCTGGGCGACGCTGATAAAGCCAGCCGCTGTGAAACGTACTAACGTGGCCGTCCTGCCAGTTCAAATGCAGATGGCCATCCAGTAGCGCCACGGTTGGCGGCTCGGAAATTGCTTCAAGCGGCAGGTAGAGCCGTTCACGGGTTTGCGGATGACGACAGGCCGGGCAGGCACAATGATCGCGCAGCCAGAGTAGGGGCAGGGTGGTTTGCTGGCCATCTTGCCACTCAAGGGCAATACCTTGTTGGGTGAGCATGGCCTGCGTGAGGGCGGGGCCGGTTTGATAAGGGGTTAATTCGCCCATGTCTGGGGCTTGAGCGTTATTTGTCGTTGGTATCGTTGTCGTTTGTACCGCGCTATTCATGATGACTCCGAATCGCTCCCTTTGCGGCAGAGCCAGATGGCTGTGCGTTAGGGGTGTGCTTAAGTGTTAACCAGGATGAGGAGTAGCAGCGCCAGTGACAAACGATTAATCTGACCCCTAAGACATCATTTTATTTATAGGTCTCTTTTCCATGAGTCAGTTACCGCCATTGCTATGGCTGCAAGCCTTTGAATCCGCAGCGCGTACATTAAGCTTTACCGCTGCAGGCAATGAGCTTGGAGTAACCCAGGCGGCGATCAGTCAGCGCGTTCGGTTGCTGGAAGACCGTGTCGGGCAGAAGCTGTTTGTGCGCCATGCCCGCAGTTTAACGTTAACCCCAGCGGGGCAAGCGTGGCTGCCGAGTATTCATGACGCCTTTGTCCGAATCAGCGAAGGAACCTTGGAAGTTTTTGGTAGCACAACCGAGCAACCGGTCACACTGCGTGCCACGCCTGCCATTCAGCAGTCGTGGCTGGCGCCGCGTCTGATTGCCTTCCACCGCGCTCACCCGCAGGTGGCGATTCGTTTGGTCAGCGCTATCTGGCCTGATGACTTTGGTCCTGAAGGGGCTGATATCGAGATTCGCTATGGCAAAGGGGAGTGGACCGGCGTTGAAATGCAGCCGCTAGGGGAAGAGCATCTGCTGCCGGTGTGCTCCCTGGCCTTGGCAGAGACACTTTCTGCGCCGAGTGACCTGGCCGGACATACGCTGCTGCACGCCGTGGGTTTTGGGGTGGGGTGGCCGGGCTGGTTACAGGAAGCGGGTGCTGCCCATGTAGAGGCGCAGTGTTGGTCGCTCACCTGCGATAACCAAGTCATGACGTTGGCACTTGCCAGCCAAGGTGGCGGCATTGCGCTTACTCACCGGCGTTTAATGGAGCAACGTGGCGATTTAGTGGCGCCTTTTGATATTAGTGTGCCTAGCGACGAGCGCTTTTGGCTGGTACGGCCAAGCCGCCGCCACGTTAGCGATGAAGCAGGGTTGGTCTGGCAGTGGCTGTGCAACTCGATGGGATGAAGAGCATATCGGCGCGACTGCCTGCTGGCTTAACCGGTGAATGTGTGAGATGTATGTGAATAAAACAGAGCACACTCGCATAATTCGATTTAATCGAATACAAGTCGGAAAACGTTGCGCTTTTGCTTATCGGAAAGCGCCGTAGAATAGCTTCCAACTCATCAACCTAATGATCTTTGGAGCTTACAATGACGACGCGTGCCCTGGTAATCACCTCTTCTATTCTGGCGGAAAACGGCCAATCCAATGCGCTGGCTAATCGCTTTATCGAGCAAGCTAACGCTCGCGATGGTATTGATGTCACCCAACGTGATGTGGTGAAAAATACACTGCCTCACCTGGATATCAGTGAGCTGGGCGCCTGGCAAGTGGCGGCTGCAGAACGCAGCGCCGAGCAACACAAGTTGGCTGCTCATTCGGAAACGCTGCTGGCAGAGCTGCGTACGAATGATGTGCTGGTGATTGCGGTGCCGATGTATAACCTGGGTATTCCTTCGCAGTTGAAAGCATGGTTTGACCGTGTGCTGCGGGCTGGAGAAACATTCCGTTATACCGAAAACGGGCCTCAAGGCTTGGTAGAAGGCAAGCGGGCGATTATCCTGGCTGCCCGTGGCGGCCAGTACGTTGGCACCGAAATGGATAGCCAAACGCCGCACCTCAAAGCCATGCTCGGCTTGATGGGGATTAAAGATACCCTGGTGGTCTATGCTGAAGGTTTGAACATGGGCGAGCAGCATCGCGACGCTGCGCTCAAGGAAGCTTTTCAAGCGATCGATCAATTGGTTGAGGGGCTGTAAGCAGGTGGTAAGATTTTTAAAGACGCGTAATAAATAAGAGGATATTTCACATGCCCCGGCCGGAATTACTCGAGCAGATCTACACCATTGTCGATCAAATTCCGCCGGGCCGAGTGACCACCTATGGCCGCATTGCAGCCATGACCGAAGGCGCTACGCCGCGCATGGTGGGGTCGGCTATGCGCCACCTACCGGATGGCCATCAGTTGCCCTGGCATCGCGTGATTGCAGCATCCTTAAAGCTTGCCGACCATGGTGGCGCCGAGCGCCAGCACCGCAAGTTACGCGATGAGGGGGTGCTGTTCGATGCCAAAGGCCGCGTACCCGCGCATCTTGTCTGGCCTGATTGAGCTATATAACTCCTCTAGTACAACACGCTTTTAGAAACAACAACGCCGCCCATTGGGCGGCGTTGTTGTGTTCATGATTCCCTTCACTCTTCCAGGTTAGCACCCGATTTCCACGACCAGTCGCGCCAGCGTAGATCAAATAGATCCTTGCGGCGGTCTTTCAGGTTGGTCACCGAGCCTTCGGCACGCACTACCGTCAAACGGGTCAAGTCCAAGTCTGAGAAGAAGATCATCTCGGTATTCGGCGTGGTTTCCGCCAGTACCGCATCGTGGGGAAAGGCGAAATCAGAAGGTGAGAACACCGCGGATTGCGCGTATTGGATATCCAGGTTTTCAATCGAGGGCAAGTTGCCGACGCTGCCGCACAGCACTACGTAGCACTCGTTTTCAATTGCCCGCGCCTGGGCGCAGTGGCGCACGCGCAGATAGCCGTTTTTGGTATCGGTCCAGAAGGGTACGAACAGGATGTCCATGTCCTGGTCGGCCAGCAGACGACCAAGCTCTGGGAATTCCACGTCGTAGCAGATCAGGATGCCCACACGCCCAGCGTCGGTATCGAACACCTGCAGCTCATCACCACCCTCAATGACCCAATCGCGGCGCTCTTGAGGTGTTATGTGCAACTTGGCCTGGCGCTCAACGCTGCCGTCGCGGTGGAATAGGTACGCGATGTTGTAGAGGCGGTCATCCTCACCGACCTCAATCATCGAACCACCGACAATGTTGATGTTGTAGGAGACCGCCATGCGCGAGAGTTCCGCTTTAAAACGCTCGGTGAAACCCGCCAAAAAGCGAATGGCGCCCATTTGATCCTGCTGGGCGGCGCGGTCTTGAAGGCCCATCAAGGGCGCATAAAACAGTTCTGGGAATACCGCAAAATCGCTCTGGTAGTCAGACAGTGCATCAACAAAGTACTCAATCTGCTGAAGCGCAGCTTCCACCGAAGAGAATTCACGCATTTGCCATTGCACAGCGCCTACACGTACTTGGGTAGGCTTGTTGTCGAGCACGCTGGCAGCGGGTTCAAACAGAATGTTGTTCCACTCCAACAGAGTGGCGTAACCCCGTGACTGCTCATCTTCCGGCAGGTACTTACGCAGCAGGCGCTTGACCTGGAAGTCATTAGCCTGCTGGAAAGAGAGAATCGGGTCGTAAATCTCTTTGCGCGAGACTTTATCAATGTACTGAGCGGGCGTGAGTTCATCAGCGTGCTGGTGATACTCGGGAATACGCCCACCGGCCAGTATTGCGCGCAGGTTCATTGAGCGGCACAACTCTTTACGCGCTTCGTAAAGGCGGCGGCCCAAGCGATAACCACGGTAGTCCGGGTGAATCAGCACATCCAAGCCGTACATGGCGTCGCCATCCTCATCATTGAGGATGATCTCGCGGTGGCCGATCAGGTCATCGTACTTATGCGGGTTGGAAAATTCGTCGTAATCCACCTGCACGGTGAGCGCCACGCCCACTAACAGTCCATCGTCCTCAATGGCGATTTGACCATCAGGGAATTCCTGAATTAATTTGTCGATCGTGCGCTTCGGCCAAGCTCCACCGATATCGTGATAGACAGCGTCCATCAATGCCTTGAGCTGATCGTAGTCATCGCTCATTAGGTTGCGCAGATTAAGATGCAGTTCTTCCAGGGACATATCAGGGCTTCCCAACGTCAGAAGTAAACGCCCATTCTAGCATTATTGGGCGTTGCTCGGCTTATCTGGTGTTAACTCGCGGGTTAACGGTCGTGTTAGTGTTTGCGCCATAATGACCCCGGCAAGAATCAGTAGCCCGCCTGCAAAGTGGAAGCCCGCCACTCGCTCGCCTAAAAAGATCATGGCAATCACCGCGCTAAACAGCGGCATGAGGTTGATGAAGATACTCGATTGATTGGCACCGATTTGGCGCACGGCACGCATCCATAGAAAGGTGGTAATCACCGAGGCGGGAATACCTGCGTAGAGAATTAGCCCAATATTTTGGCCATCGATCGGCGTCATTGGCCCCATTAAATAGGGCGGCAACAAGAACAGGACGGCAAAGCAAACTTGAGCATAGAGCATCACCCAAGGCGGTAAGTTCATTGACCAGCGCTTGAGCATCACGCCATATAGCGCGTAGCAGGTTGCTGCGACTACCATCAGCGCATCGCCCAGGGCGACCTGGAGTTGCAGTAGCGAAAGCGGATTGCCACGCCCTAGCAATACGGTGACGCCCACAAACGCCAGCACCCCGCCCAAAACACCGCCTAAGGTCGGTGGTTCGCGGAGAATAAGCGCGCTAAGTAGCACCGTTAGCAACGGCACCATGGCGGCAAGAATGCCCATATTGGTGGCGGTGGTGGTTTCTGCCGCCACATAGGCAAGCCCCTGCCATAGGCCCATACCCAGCAACCCAAGCAGTGCCAGCTTCGGCCACTGGCGACGAATTTCTTCACGGTGGCGCAGTACCGCTGGCAGTACAAAAGGCGTCATTACCGCGAGCGCTAACAGCCAGCGTAAAAAAGCAATGCTGCTAGGCGCAATGGCGCCTACGCTAAGCTGGTTTATGGTCATATTGCCCGACCAAATCAATACGGTGGCGAGCGGCGGCAAAAAGTAAATCAAGGGCATAGCAACGGTTCCTTATCGTTAGCCGGGTAATGTGACGCGGATTCGCGCGCTGGGCAAGCGGTTGGCATAAGATCGAGGGGCTAGATTGAAGGACTAGGTCTAAGGGCTATACGTACCGCTCAGGATGTCATACGATTGTTTGAATTTGCGTTGCACTGCTACTAGCACAGCCACTAATAAAAGCCAGGAGACCCGTGATGACCCAGACGCCCGCCTATCCGCATCTTTTCCGACCGTTAACGATTGGTCATTTGACGCTGCCTAACCGCGTCTTAATGGGGTCTATGCATACCAATTTGGAAGAGGCGCCGAATGGCTTTGAACGGCTAGCTGCCTTCTATGCCGAGCGGGCGCGGGAGGGGGTTAGCCTGATCGTCACTGGCGGTATCGCCCCCAATGCAGAAGGCGCGGTTTTTCAGGGGGCCAACGCGCTTGTTGACGAAGCGCAACTGCCGGAACACCGCCAAGTGGTTGATGCGGTGCACGCTGAAGGCGGCCACCTATGTATGCAGATTCTGCACGCCGGACGCTACGCCTACTCACCGGATCTCGTAGCACCTTCGGCGATACAGGCCCCGATCAATCCGTTTATGCCACGTGCGCTAAGTAGCGACGAGGTGGAGCAGCAAATTGCCGACTACGTGCGCTGCGCGAGTCTGGCCCAGCAGGCAGGCTATGACGGTGTCGAGGTGATGGGGTCTGAAGGCTATCTGATTAATGAGTTTATTTGCCAACGCACCAATCGGCGCGACGACGAGTGGGGCGGGGTGTTTGAAAACCGCATGCGCTTTGCCGTGGAGATTGTGCGTCGTGTACGCGAGGAAGTAGGTGAGCGTTTCGTGATTATCTTCCGCCTCTCGATGATTGATCTGGTCGAAGAGGGCAGTACCTGGGAAGAGGTCGTTACCCTTGGGCAAGCGATTGAAGCTGCTGGCGCTAATGTCATTAATACTGGCATCGGCTGGCACGAAGCGCGGGTACCCACGATTGTGACTAGTGTGCCACGAGCGGCCTTTACCGAGGTGACTAAGCGCATCAAGTCGGCGCTCTCGATTCCGTTAATCACCACCAACCGCATCAACATGCCCGATGTCGCCGAGCGGGTGCTGGCAGAGGGCCACGCCGACATGGTTTCCATGGCGCGGCCTTTTCTGGCTGATCCCGGCTGGATGCGTAAAGCCCAGGAAGGCTTAGCGGATGAAATCAATACCTGCATTGCCTGTAACCAAGCCTGCCTGGATCACACCTTTGCGGGCAAGCTGACCTCCTGTTTGGTGAATCCTCGCGCCTGTCATGAAACCGAGCTGGTGATAGAGCCTGCGCAAACGATTAAAAGAATCGCGGTGGTTGGCGGCGGTCCGGCGGGGCTGGCAACTGCCGTCATGACCGCTAGCCGGGGGCATAACGTTGTGCTGTTTGAACAGCGCAGTGAGCTAGGCGGACAGTTTAACTACGCGCGGAGAATTCCTGGTAAGGAGGAGTTCAACGAAACCTTGCGCTACTACCGCGTGATGCTAGAGAAGTATTCGGTAGAGGTGCGCTTGAACACCACGGCAACCGCAGAAACGCTTGCCGATTTTGATGAAGTGGTGCTATCCACCGGCGTTCGACCCCGCGAACTAAGCCTGCCGGGCCACGACCATTCAAAGGTACTGAGCTATGCCGAGGCGATTGAGTCGCCCGAGCGGGTCGGGCGTAAAGTAGCCGTGATCGGCGCGGGGGGGATTGGGTTTGATGTGTCTGAGCTGCTGGCACACCAAGGGCACCCCGCGTTGGCTATTGCTGACTGGTGCAACGAATGGGGCGTTGATTTAGCGGTGGGCGAACGCGGCGGTTTAAAAGCACCGACGCCGCCAGACGTTCCCCGCGAGATCGTGATGCTGCAGCGTAAAAGCTCCAAACCGGGTAAAAACCTGGGTAAAACCACGGGCTGGGTGCACCGCGCCTCGCTTAAAGCCCGTGGGGTCACCACGCTAACGGGCTGCGAGTACCTCAAAATCGACGACCAAGGGCTGCATATTCGCCGCGAGGGCGTTGACCAAGTGTTGGCGGTAGACAGCGTGGTGGTGTGCGCCGGGCAAGAGTCGGTGCGGGAGTTACTGGCGCCGCTGGAGCAGGCAAAAGTAGCGGTGCACATTATTGGCGGTGCCGATGAAGCCAGCGAACTGGATGCCAAACGAGCGATTGAGCAGGGCACACGTCTGGCCGCTATCCTGTAATCGGGTCAAAACTTTCACTAGGTGTGAGGGCAGGTTGAAGAGAGGGTCTTTCGCCATGGCCGGAAAATGTTCCTGACAATGACGGCATTTCCGCCATCCATGGCGGTCAGATGGCGAAAGTAGCGCCCATGGATGGGTTTACAGCGCCCTCTCGGAAGCCTGCTCTCGACACCGATGTATTTGATATAGTTCTAGACAAGTTAGTAGAGCGGGTGACGTTTACCCATTAATGGCGATAGACTGAATGTCCTGTTATTAAGGGATTTCTTGGCCTGGCTATTAAGCATAGCTAGGCATTAAAGGCACTGGTGGCACCCAGCCTGTGCCGTAAGATCGCCAGATATAAGGACAACTGTCATGACCTCGGAGTGTAGCCCGCGTTTTTTAGCCAGTGATAACACCTCCGGTCTTTGCCCGGAGGCGATGGAATATCTATTAGAAGCCAACCGCAGCGATGATTTGGCTTACGGTAACGATACCTGGACGGCCCGTGCCGCAGATCGCTTCCGCGAAATGTTTGACTATGACTGTGACGTCTTCTTCGTTTTCAACGGCACCGCTGCTAACTCACTGGCCCTTTCAGCGATGGGACGTAGCTACCACAGCGTTATTTGTCATGAGCTGGCGCATATCGAAACCGACGAATGTGGTGGTCCTGAGTTCTTCTCCAACGGCGCGAAGCTGCTTACCTCACCCGGCGCCAATGGCAAGCTTACCCCGGAAGGTATCGAGGCGCTGGTCACCAAGCGCAGCGATATTCACTACCCCAAACCCAAAGTGGTCTCGCTGACCCAAGCGACCGAAGTGGGCACGCTTTATTCCCGCGAAGAGCTGATGGCGATTCGCGCCATTGCTGATAAACATGACCTGCGGTTGCATATGGACGGTGCTCGCTTTGCCAACGCCTGTGCAAGCCTAAATGCCACTCCCGCTGAACTGACCTGGCAGGTGGGTGTGGATGCGCTATGTTTTTCAGGCACCAAGAACGGCCTCGCGTTTGGTGAAGCGATCCTGTTTTTTAACCGTGAGTTAGCCGAAGATTTCTCCTACCGCTGCAAGCAAGCAGGCCAGCTGGCATCGAAAATGCGCTTTATCTCAGCGCCGTGGTTAGGGTTATTAGAAAGCGGCGCCTGGTTAACCAATGCCCAACACGCCAATGCCATGGCGAGTTACCTCTCAGAAGGCCTGCAGGCATTGCCGGGTGTCTCACTGATGTTCCCTACCCAGGCCAACAGCGTTTTCGTTGAATTGCCACTCCCGGCAATTGAAGCGTTGAAAGCCAAAGGCTGGACCTTCTATACTTTTATTGGCGCTGGCGGTGCCCGATTTGTATGTGCCTGGAACACCACCGTTGAATTACTTGATGAGTTATTAGCCGATATTCGTGCCGTGCTAGAGCGTTAAGCGCGAAAACAGCACCTCTTTTGCCGCTGTTTAGCACCTGCAATCTAGTTACGTCGCTGCCCTGGCAGCGACGTAACTGCTCTAGTGCGCTCCCTTTCGTAGCCAGTTGCTTTATTTAACGCAACTAATCCCCTGAATAATTCTCTTAACTGTATCGCCGCTGCGTTGAAGGTTTTAGTCATCACTTTTTGCTAATGCTGACTACGCTAAAAAAAGCGACACCTCGTTTGGCACACCGTTGCGAAACACTTGGTTTGGCGGTGTCTGCCTGGGGTTAGGCCACAGGAGAATTCCATGAGTATCTTTGATCACGTTCAAGACCGATTTGCCCGCGTTCAGCAAGAAGACATGAGCCTTGAGGAGTACTTGGCGCTTTGTCGCCGTGACTCGAAAGTTTATGCCAGCGCCGCCGAGCGCATGCTGGAAGCCATAGGCGAGCCTGAAGTGATCGACACGGCGAAAGACCCGCGTCTGTCACGCATTTTTTCCAACAAAGTGATTCGCCGCTACCCTGCCTTTGCAGAGTTCCACGGTATGGAGGAGGCTATCGAGCAAATCGTTGCCTACTTCCGCCATGCTGCCCAAGGGCTTGAAGAGCGCAAGCAGATCCTCTACCTGCTGGGGCCAGTGGGTGGCGGTAAGTCATCACTGGCAGAGCGCTTGAAGTTACTGATGGAACGCATCCCGTTCTATGCCATTAAGGGCTCGCCAGTTTATGAGTCGCCACTTGGTTTATTCTCTCCCGAGGAGGATGGCGAGCTGTTAGAGAAAGAGTACGGTATTCCTCAGCGTTATCTGCGCAGCGTGATGTCGCCCTGGGCGGCGAAGCGGCTCAAAGAGTATGGCGGTGATATTTCCCAGTTTAGGGTGGTACGTTTGTACCCCTCACGGTTGAATCAAATTGCCATTTCGAAAACCGAGCCGGGCGATGAGAACAACCAGGATATCTCCTCGCTGGTGGGTAAGGTCGATATCCGCCAGTTGGAGCTTTACTCCCAGGACGACCCAGATGCCTACAGCTTCTCTGGTGGCTTATGCCGTGCCAACCAGGGGTTGATGGAGTTTGTGGAGATGTTCAAAGCGCCGATCAAGGTGCTGCATCCTCTGCTCACCGCGACGCAGGAGGGCAACTACAATCCCACCGAAGGCATGGGAGCAATACCCTTTGATGGGGTGATCCTGGCGCACTCTAACGAGTCTGAATGGCAGGCGTTCCGCAACAATCGTAACAACGAGGCATTTCTTGACCGGGTCTATATCGTCAAAGTGCCTTATTGCCTGCGAGTCACCGAAGAGATCAAAATCTATCAAAAACTACTAGAGGATTCTTCATTAAATGCCGCGCCCTGCGCGCCGGATACGCTGCGCATGCTGGCGCAGTTTTCGGTGTTGTCACGGCTCAAGGCACCTGAAAACTCCAATATCTATTCCAAGATGCGCGTGTACGACGGTGAAAACCTGAAAGACACCGATCCGCGTGCCAAGTCGATTCAGGAGTATCGCGACGCGGCTGGCGTTGACGAAGGCATGCAAGGGCTCTCCACTCGTTTCGCCTTCAAGATTCTTTCTAAGGTATTCAACTTTGATAGCACCGAAGTGGCTGCCAACCCGGTGCATCTACTTTATGTGCTGGAGCAGGCACTGGAGCGTGAACAGCTGCCGTCGGAGGTGTTTGAACGCTACTTGGGCTTCATCAAAGAGTATATGGCGCCCCGCTACGTGGACTTTATTGGTAAGGAGATTCAAACCGCTTACCTCGAATCCTACAGCGAATATGGTCAAAATATTTTCGACCGCTACGTAACCTACGCTGATTTCTGGATACAGGATCAGGAATACCGTGATCATGAAACCGGCGAGCTGTTGAATCGCCAATCGCTGAACGAAGAGCTGGAGAAAATTGAGAAACCGGCAGGAATCTCCAACCCGAAAGACTTCCGCCATGAGGTGGTCAATTTTGTGCTGCGGGCACGGGCGCAAAATAACGGCATGAATCCGAGCTGGCAGTCGTATGAAAAGCTAAAAGGCGTTATCGAACACAAAATGTTCGCCAACACCGAAGAGCTACTGCCGGTGATTTCGTTCAATGCCAAGGCCTCCCGGTCAGACCAGAAGAAGCATGAAGACTTTGTGGCGCGGATGGTTGAGCGCGGCTACACCGAAAAACAGGTTCGATTACTGTCCGAGTGGTACCTGCGCGTGCGTAAGTCCCAGTAAGGGACGGATAGTTAAGGGCTGTTGTTAAAACAGTGCTTAAGAAAAGCGTCTAAGGAGGTCGTATGACCTACTTTATTGATCGAAGGCCTAACGCTAAACATAAAAGCGCGGTGAACCGTCAGCGCTTTTTAGAGCGCTATCGCAAGCATATCAAGCGTTCGGTTGAAGAGGCCGTTAATCGCCGCTCCATTACTGATATGGAGCGCGGTGAAAAAATATCTATTCCGGCGAAGGATATCTCTGAGCCAGTGTTTCAGCATGGCCCGGGCGGGGCACGCAATATCGTCTCGCCAGGCAACAAGGAGTTTGTAGCGGGCGACAAAATACGACGGCCTAGCGGGCAGGGCGGTGGCAGTGGTGCGGGAGAAGGCGGCGCCTCTAATCAGGGGGAAGGGGTGGATGAGTTCGCCTTCACCCTCAGCCGCGAGGAGTTTCTGGAATTTGTGTTTGACGGGCTTGAGTTACCCCACTTGCAGCGCAAACCATTGAAGTCGCTGGAAGAGGTCAAAATGGTGCGGGCGGGATTGTCTAAAGATGGCGTGCCTTCCCGGATCAGCATTACCCGTTCGATGCGCGAAGCCTACGCTCGGCGCATTGCCATGCGCGCGCCGATTAAACGGGCGCTTAAGGAAGCTCATGAGGCCCTGGAAGCCGAAGAGCGTAAAGACCCGGTATTGCGTAATCCGGCCCGTATTGCCGAGCTGAAAACTGAAATTGAACGCCTGGAAAAACGTATTGCTGGCGTGCCGTTCATTGATACCTATGACCTGCGCTACCACCAGTTAAGCGCCCAGCCGCAGCCTTCTAATCAAGCGGTCATGTTTTGTGTCATGGACGTTTCGGGGTCGATGACCCAGAACCATAAAGATATCGCTAAGCGCTTTTTCTTACTGTTGTACCTGTTTTTGGAGAAACACTACGAAAAAGTCGAACTGGTGTTTGTGCGCCACCACACCGCTGCTCGGGAAGTTAGCGAGGAGGAGTTTTTTTACTCACGCGAAACCGGCGGTACGATTGTTTCTAGTGCGCTGAATCTAGTCAATAAGATCATTGAAAAGCGTTATCCAGTGGGGCAGTGGAATTTATATGTGGCCCAAGCCTCCGATGGCGATAATTGGGATGACGACTCGAATATTTGCCGCGACTTGCTGATCAAACAGCTAATGCCACAGTTGCAATACTACGCTTACGTTGAGATTACGCCTCACGACCATCAATCGCTGTGGCATGAGTATGCAAGTGTGGTCAAAGAATTTCCCGAACGCTTTGCCATGCGGCAAATTATAGAGGCGGGCGATATTTATCCGGTCTTTCGCGAGCTGTTCAAGCGTCGCTTAAGTCAGTCCTAGTGACCGTGTGACCGTGTGACCGTGTGACCGTGTATAGAGGCTAGTGACCGTGTAATAGAGGAGTGGGCTATGAGTGCGACCCGCAAGCGCAAGCCGATTGCCACCGGCTCCGATTGGAACTTCAACCTGCTGGAGCGCTTCGATGCGGAGCTGGCAAGGCTCGCTGATGAGTATCGTCTGGATACTTATCCCAATCAGATAGAAGTGATCACCACGGAGCAAATGATGGATGCCTACGCCAGCGTGGGCATGCCGGTGGGCTACCACCACTGGTCATTCGGAAAGCAGTTTCTAGCCGTTGAAGGGGCTTACAAGCGTGGCCAGATGGGTCTGGCTTATGAGCTGGTCATTAACTCTGACCCTTGTATTGCCTACTTGATGGAGGAGAACACGCTGATGATGCAGGTGTTGGTGATGGCCCACGCCTGCTACGGTCATAACTCCTTTTTTAAAGGTAACTACCTGTTCCGTACTTGGACGGATGCCTCTTCTATTGTCGATTACTTGGTGTTTGCACGTAAGTATATCGCCCAGTGCGAAGAGCGCCACGGCGTGCAGGCTGTCGAGCAGCTGCTGGATGCTTGTCATGCACTGCAAAACTACGGTGTTGACCGCTACAAGCGCCCCTCACCGATTTCTGCAGAAGAGGAGGCGAAGCGTCAGGATGAGCGGGAAGCCTATCTACAAACCCAGGTTAATATGCTCTGGCGAACCATTCCCGAACCGCTCACTGGGGAGTCTTCGCTGCCGGGAAGTTTGCACAATGCCAATGACGATGACCCGTTAGGCTTACATAGCGGCGGGCTTTATCCTTCAGAGCCGCAGGAAAATCTGCTCTATTTTATTGAGAAAAACGCCCCGTTGCTGGCGCCTTGGCAGCGTGAGATTGTGCGAATTGTGCGCAAGCTGGCGCAGTATTTTTATCCCCAGCGGCAAACGCAGGTGATGAATGAGGGCTGGGCGTGCTTCTGGCACTACACGTTAATGAATCGACTCTACGACGACGGCAATGTCGATGAAGGGCTGATGCTGGAGTTTTTGCAGTCTCACGCCGCTGTAATTAATCAGCCAGCCTTTGATAGCCCTCACTTTAGTGGGATTAACCCTTATGCGCTTGGTTTCGCGATTTTTATGGATATTAAGCGCATCTGCGAAAACCCTACCGACGAGGATCGTGAGTGGTTTCCAGATGTGGCGGGCACACCGTGGCGGGAAACGGTGGAGTTTGCGATGCGCAACTTTAAGGACGAGTCGTTTATTCAGCAGTTTCTGTCGCCGAAGGTGATGCGCGACCATAAGCTGTTTTTAGTGGTGGATGATGATCAGTTAGAGGCCCTTGAAGTAGCGGCGATACATAACGAACAGGGCTATCGTCAGGTTCGTGAAGCGCTCGCGACGCAGTATGCGCTCTCTGTTCGCGAGCCCAATATTCAAGTGGTCGAGGCAGCGATTCGTGGGGACCGCTCATTGACGCTTCATCATGTACAGGATAATCGCCGCCCGCTGGGGCGCAGCGTCTATCCTGTTATTCGCCATCTACAGCAGCTATGGGGTTTTCCGGTTCATCTGGTCTCAATGGAAGAGGGGCAAGTGACGCGGCGTTTTCACTGGCCGGTTGAAGATGACAACCATGCTTCTTAAACGCTTTTCTGCGTAAGCCAGCTTTTTAAAGTAGCCTTTAAAAAACGACTACCCCGCGCAAAGCGCGGGGTAGTTATTAGTACAGCAGTATCCGCGTTAAACGGCAGCTGTTTAGGCTTGTGCAGTCCAAGACTGACACCAGCCCGCAGGCTCAACACTGTTCTCAGGAAACAGCTGGCAACCTTGTGTCTCTGCATTGAAGAACATGCAGTTATCGCAGCGCTCGCCCTCTTCATAAGCAGGGTGGTCGCTTGCTTCACTGGCGTCTTCGACGTAGTTAAGCGCTTGGGCGTTGCTTGAGGAAGGATCAAGACGCGGCAGCTCTTGAGCGAAAGCAGTCTTGGAAAGAATGCCTGCACCCAGCGGAAGGGCAGCGAGCCCTAACATGCTGTTGCGCATGAAGTCACGACGGCTCTTATTAGCCATGATTTCTCCTTATCGTCACGGTCTGACGTTTGGTCACGGTTGTCGGGTGGTGATCCACCTCTATTAGTGCTCCGAATAAACTTATAAGTCGGGGTTCTCTCTTACATGCTAGCGGATGTGCAAAGCTTGTGCGAATGCCGTGAGATGTACAGCGACAATTGGTCACGCTATTGCTGGGTGCTGCGTTCGCTTCCTAGTCGCTGCTATACTCTGCGCAGCTTAAAGACGACTTTTTGTTGCCATTATTTTCTCTTGAGGGGCACGCCATGCAAAACGCAGTCATTTTAATCAATACCGATAAAGGCCAAGTGAAAGCCGTGGCCGAGCGCTTAGCTGATGTAGAAGGCATTAGTGAAGTTTATTCTACCTGTGGCCGCTACGACTTGGTGGCGATTGCCCGTACTCGCGATTTTGAAAGCTTGGCTGAGCTGGTAACGGAGCGCTTAAATGCCGTAGAAGGTATCAGCGATACAGAAACCCTGAATGCCATGCAGGTGCACTCCCGCCACGATCTTGAAACGATGTTTTCACTAGGCTGGTAATTGGGGCCGCGTTTATCGCCACGATGGTAGTAGCTTTAAGCGAGATAAAACGATAGGCGCTCGTCAGCGCTAACCAGGGAGTAAGAGTGTTGGGAACATCGCTTTCGAGCTGGCGTCGGCAGGGGCGACGCTTGGGTATTGCCGTGCTGTTTGTTGCTGTTGGTACGGGGCTGTGGGAATTTCAAGAGCGCCAGCATAAAGATGCTTATACGTGGATGGGAGTGCCTACCTGGGAGGAGTTTCGTCCTACTACGATTCACCGTGTATTGCGCAACGACGGCTATTTAGTTGGCTGGTCTGATGTGCGGGTTAATCCGCTATGGGTAAGCTATCAGGTTGAAGCGATAGACGATTCAAGCATTGGTTCCCGGCCAAATTTTCAAGCTGATTGGCGCACACTGTGGCCGGTAGGCACGGATAGCTACGCAGGCAGCGGTTACGATCGAGGCCATCTGGCGCCCAATTACGCAATTGCTGCCGTGCACGGGCGCAGCGCTCAAGTCGATACTTTTTTAATGAGTAATATGACCCCGCAACGCCCCCAGCTCAATCGGCAGCTGTGGCAGCGTTTAGAAGAAGTCGTTATGGATCACTTTGCGCCGCGCTTTGATCGTTTGCAGGTGATTACTGGGCCGGTATTTCCTGAACGCTTTATGGATAACGTGTTTAATCGGGTAGGCCTGGTTGAAGTGCCCGAAGCGTTTTATAAGATCATAGTCGCCCCGCACAATGAAGCGCCATTAGCGTTGGCGTTTATTATGCCGCAAGACGTACGTGGCAATGAGCCGCTGGATGATTACTTGGTAACCATTGACGATATAGAAGCACGCACTGGGCTTAACTTCTTCCCAGAGTTAACGACCGAAGTAGAGTCAGTGCTGGAGGGAGAGTTACGTATACAGGGATGGGCACTTGAAGAAGTGGCACGACGCCCAGGGCGTTTTCAGTAAAGAGGAGGTGCTTTGAGAAAGGTACAGTGCTTGAGAAAGGTACGGTGCTTTAAGAAAAGCGAGTAAAACGGAGAGGATTAAAAGAGGAAAACAAATAATGATGCGGACTGGCCCATGTAACTCATGGTGCCCAGGAGAGGACTTGAACCTCCACGTCCATACGGACACTAGCACCTGAAGCTAGCGCGTCTACCAATTCCGCCACCTGGGCGCATCATCTAACGCTTAAATTATCTACTATCGTTTGTGCTCATATGGTGCCCAGGAGAGGACTTGAACCTCCACGTCCATACAGACACTAGCACCTGAAGCTAGCGCGTCTACCAATTCCGCCACCTGGGCGAACACAAACTTGTTGCTACTTACGTTGACTGGCTTATTGCCTTTACTTGCTTAGCACTGAACTGCGTATACAAAAAGATAGTATAAAAGCAGTTTGGTGCCCAGAAGAGGACTTGAACCTCCACGTCCATACGGACACTAGCACCTGAAGCTAGCGCGTCTACCAATTCCGCCATCTGGGCAAGTGGCGCGTATAATACCGGGGTGATGGTTAAATGCAAGACCCCTTATGCGCTTTTTATAAAGCTAATTGTATAAACAACGTCTAAGACGGTTGGGTGATTGAACGTGCAGCGCTATACTGCGCCTATGACTAAACAAAATCCTATTCATTTCAGCTTTTCAAACACTGAAATATCCCGCCCGCAACGCACTGCGTATGCGCTTTTTTTATGCCTCTCGCAAATGACGCCATTAAGGATGTTGCTCGTATGAAGTATTGGACGTTAAGTGATGATCCGCACGCCGAGCGCGAGGCGCATAAATATGGTAATCCAGCGCCGAGCCGGGAGTATTTGCTTGCTGCCTTAGAAACGTATGGCAAGCCGATTACCCATGAAAATATGAGCCGCCTGCTGGGTCTGGAAGACGAAGAGCTGATCGAAGCTGTCCGTCGCCGTTTGGCGGCGATGGAGCGCGATGGGCAAGTGCTGCGTGATCGTCGGGGCGCCTATGCGTTAATCGACAAGCTCGATCTGATCAAAGGCAAAGTGCTGGGGCACCGCGATGGATTTGGCTTCCTCTTGCGGGATGATGGCAAAAAGCCGGACTTGGTATTGCCGCCGCGCCAAATGCGACGTGTTTTTCACGGCGACCATGTGTTGGCACGCGTTAGCGGTCGTGATCGCCGTGGCCGTGATGAGGCGACGATTGCCGAAGTGATTGCACGTAACACCCAAACCATCGTTGGTGTTTACCGTAGCAATACCCCTGAGTTTGGCATTCTAATACCGGAAAATCCGCGCATTACTCAGGAAGTGATTATTCCGCATAGCGCCTGTGGTGGCGCTAAAGATGGCCAGGTGATCTCGGCCAAGATCGTTCAGCAGCCAGCCACCCGTGTACAGCCGGTAGGTGAGGTGATTGAAGTGCTGGGTGAGCGTATGGATCCCGGCATGGAAATTGATATTGCGATTCGCAGTTACGATATTCCTGCAGAGTTTCCGCCTGAAGTGCTCGACCAAATTTCTGGCATTTCAGCTGAAGTGCTGGAAGAAGACAAGCAGCACCGCGTTGACCTGCGTGATATACCGCTGGTTACCATCGACGATGAGTCTGCCAAAGACTTCGATGATGCGGTGTGCGCGTGGAAAACCAAATCCGGCAGTTGGAAACTGCTCGTCGCGATCGCGGACGTTTCCCACTATGTGCGTCCCGGCACGCCGTTGGATAATGAAGGCCGCACGCGGGGTAACTCGGTCTATTTCCCTGGTCAAGTGGTTCCCATGCTGCCGGAGCTATTGTCCAACGGGCTCTGTTCGCTGAACCCCCACGTGGATCGTCTGGTGCTGGTGTGCGAGATGAATATTTCGCAAACTGGTGCGATTAGCCGCTACCGTTTCTACGAAGCCGTCATGAACTCTCACGCTCGCCTTACCTATAACAAGGTGGCGGCAATTCTTGATGAGAAGAGCGAAGAGGGCGAGGCGCTACGTACAGAGCACAGCGAGCTAGTGAAGCCGCTGAAAAATCTGGAAGAGCTTTACTACTTGTTGCGTGAAGCGCGCGCTGAACGTGGTGCGATCGATTTTGACACCACTGAAACGGCGATCATCTTTAATGATGAGCGTAAAATCGAGAAAATCGTTCCGCGTAGCCGAAACAACGCGCACAAATTAATTGAAGAGTGCATGTTGGCAGCCAACGTGGCGACTGCACGCTTCCTGGATAAGCATGACCTGCCAGCGCTTTATCGTATTCACGAACGGCCGACACCTGAGCGGCTTGATAAACTGCGCCTGTTCCTGAACGAGTTAGGCCTTGCAGTCGGCGGCGGCGACATGCCCACTCCGCAAGACTATCAGGCACTTCGTGAATCGATTGCCGACCGCCCTGACTTCGATATCATTCAGACGGTCATGCTGCGCTCAATGAATCAGGCGGTCTATTCTCCGCAAAACGAAGGTCACTTTGGGTTGGCCTACCAGGCCTACGCCCACTTTACCTCGCCGATCCGCCGCTATCCTGATCTGCTGGTTCACCGCGCTATTCGTTCGGTGATCCGCGGGCCGCGCCAGACCAATACTGTGCTGCGCGTTGAAGGATCTCCGGTTGAGCCGCCGAGTAAGTGGTGCCCGTACACTTTCGAGCAGATGCTTGAGCTGGGTGAACACTGCTCGATGACTGAGCGTCGCGCCGATGAAGCCACCCGTGATGTCGAGAGCTGGCTGAAATGCGAGTTCATGTCCGACAAACTGGGCGAAATGTTCGAAGGAACTATTGCTTCCGTCACTCAGTTCGGTCTGTTTGTGCGTTTGGATGAGTTCTTTGTGGAAGGCTTGGTTCACGTGACGTCGCTGCCTTCGGATTACTACCACTACGAAGCTGAGAAGCACCGCCTCAAAGGTGAGCGTACGGGTACGACCTACCGTTTGGGCGATGGTCTTACCGTTCAAGTGGCGCGGGTCGATATGGATGACCGCAAGATCGACTTCGGCCTGGGGGATGAAAAACCCCGCCCACGCCGCCAGCCGCGTAAGAAGCGCGGTGGGGAAGGGGGCGCTGGTGCCAAAACAGGTGGCGCTAAAGCCTCTGGTGACAAACCGTCCAGTAGCGATAAGCCCGCTACGCGTCGCGGCCCACGCCGCACACGAAACGGCCCACGCAAACCATCACCGAATAAGGGCTGAGCATGAAGTCAGCGTCTTCACGGCGGGGTCCCAAGACCCCTGATGGGCTAGATCAGGTATATGGGGTTCATGCACTGCAAAGCCTGCTAGACAGAGGTGAAGCGCCTCGAGAACTGTGGGTGCAGCAGGGGGCGGGAAGCCGCTTGAAAGAGTTGGTCGCCCACGCTCAGTCGCATGGCGCTCGTGTCAAAGAGCAGCCGCGCGATTTGCTTGACCAGCTAACCCAGGGAGCTGCCCACCAAGGGGTAGTCGCGTTTTGTCCGCCGCTAACTCCCGAGGGCGAGGAGTCGCTCTGGCTTAAGCTGCGTGCTTGGCCTTCGAATACCCCGCCGCTGTTGCTGATTTTGGATGGAGTGACGGATGTGCATAACTTCGGTGCCTGTCTGCGCAGCGCGGATGCCGCCGGAGCGCATGGGGTGATCGTGGCGAAAGACAAGGCTGCACCGCTCAATGCCACCGTGCGTAAAGTCGCCTGTGGCGCCGCCGAGGTAGTGCCGGTTTATCAAGTAACGAATTTGGCGCGTACGCTTGCCAAGCTAAAAGATGCCGGTGTCTGGATAACCGGCACGGCAGGTGAGGCTGAGGCCAGTGTCTTTGATATTGACATGACTGGCCCTACTGCCCTGGTGATGGGTGCAGAAGGTAAAGGCATGCGGCGGTTAACTCGCGAGGCGTGCGATAACCTTGCCAAGTTGCCGATGGCTGGGGAGGTTTCTAGCCTCAATGTGTCAGTGGCTACCGGTATCTGCTTGTTTGAAGCTGTTCGCCAGCGCCAGCTTGCAAGTTAACCGCCGTACTACTAAGATACACGCGCCCGTTTGTCTGCAAGCGGGCGTTAGCTGTGAGAATTAGTAATTGAAACTGTCTTTGAAAACAGTTGTTGAAATAAAAGTTCTGTTTGATGCCCCGGAAGCCGTTTAATGCGGTGGCGGAGCACTTCAGTTAACTCCTTGCTTCCTTGTCGTCGTTTATTGCCTTTAGCAGTAGCACACAACGGAAGCTGTCAAACCGCAAGGAGATCCCATGCGTCATTACGAAATCGTGTTTATGGTCCACCCGGATCAAAGCGAGCAGGTGCCGGCGATGGTTGAGCGCTACACCAGCATCGTTACTGAAAACAGCGGCACTGTGCACCGTCTAGAAGATTGGGGCCGTCGTCACTTGGCTTACCCGATCAACAAGATCCACAAAGCCCACTACGTGCTGATGAATGTTGAATGTAACGGCGAAACTCTCGATGAAATCGAGAATATCTTCCGTTACAACGACGCCATTATCCGCAGCCTGGTTGTTCGCTGCAAAGAAGCTGTTACTGAAGCTTCCCCGATGATGAAGCCGGCAGAAGAAAAACGTCCGCGTCGCGAAGAAAAACCGCGGGCTGAAGAAGAAACTGCCTGATTTTATTCACTGCACGTTTTAAGGAGCTAGTCCATGGCACGTTTTTTCCGTCGCCGTAAGTTTTGCCGCTTCACTGCTGAAGGCATCAAGCAGATCGATTACAAAGATCTGGACACGCTGAAGGCTTACATCACCGAAACCGGCAAGATCGTTCCAAGCCGTATTACCGGCACCAAAGCACGCTATCAGCGTCAGTTGGCGACTGCTATCAAGCGCTCGCGTTATCTGGCACTGCTGCCCTACTCCGATAGCCACCAGTAAGCGTTTAACGTGATGCTGGCACTAGCCCGATGGCTGATGCGGGGCACGCCTTACGCTGCAGGCGGGGCGGCCCTGGCAACGCTAGTGCCTTGGCTGTTCTGGTTAGGGGCAGCCATCGCAGCGTTGGTGACTCTACGCAAAGGTTTTGCACCTGCGCTGCCAGTCATTGTCGCTGCAGCACTGCCGGCTGGCTGGTGGTGGGCACAGGGAGACGTCATTCCGCTTGCTAGCATACTGCTGGTAACGCTGATGGCTGTTATCCTGCGCGAGAGGATGCGTTGGGGTGAAACGTTGATTGTGGGGACCTTGGTCGCCGCTGTCATGGTTCAGCTTGGCATCTTCAGCCCACCAGGCGGCACAGAGTTAATGCTTGAGCAGTTGCGGGAAGGTTCAGAAGAAGTGGACCGCATGCTCACGGAATTCGCCAATCAGGGCTACGATACCCAAACCATCGCCGCGCTAGTGGTGGGTGGGGTTACCGGGCTCGTCGTACTGTTGGCAGCAATAGTGTGTTTAGCGCTTGCGCGTAGCTGGCAAGCTGGGTTGTATAACCCAGGTGGCTTTCGCGAAGAGTTTCATGCATTACGCTTAACACCCAAGGAGCTGGCCGTATTGGTCGTCATTGGAGTGATAGGCATGCTGCTGGGCGCACACGCGCTGGCGATGCTTGGTTGGATTCCGCTGTTGGTAGCTGGCGTTGCGTTAGTGCATGGGTTTATTGGAATAAAGGGGATGAACGGGCTGTGGCTGGTAGCATTTTATGTGCTACTGATCACGACCTGGCCCACGATTCTCATTGTGCTGCTGTTGGGGCTGATTGATACATTCGCGAACGTTCGCGCACGCCTTGCCCGCAGCAACTGACAAGAGGTTTACGAGATGGAAGTCATTCTGCTCGACAACATTGGTAAGCTGGGCGGCCTGGGTGACAAAGTCACCGTTAAGCCTGGTTATGGTCGTAACTACTTGGTGCCTTACGGCTTAGCCGTACCTGCCACCAAAGACAACATCGAAGCGTTTGAAGCACAGCGTGCTGAGCTCGAAGCGCAAGCCGCTGAGCGCAAGGCAGAAGCCGAAGCGCGCGCTGAGCAGTTGAACGACATCGAGCTGTCTTTGGTTTCCAAAGCAGGCGACGAAGGCAAGCTGTTCGGTTCTATTGGTCCGCGTGACCTGGCTGACGCCATTTCCTCTGCTGGCATCGATGTTGCCAAGAGCGAAGTGCGTATGCCGACAGGGCCGATTCGCCAAACTGGCGAATACGATATCGCTATTCACTTGCACGCTGAAGTGGATGCGGTTGTACGCGTAGTGGTAGTTGCAGAGTAATTAAGTACGAAGTAAGTACCGAGTAAGTATTAAGTGCTCGGTCGCTCACTGTACTAGCACGTACGCCTCAAAAGGCGCGGGGAAACCCGCGCCTTTTGTTATTTCTGACACCTGTGCTGCAAGACGGTAGTGCTTTGGCTGTGATGTCGGTAGTCGAACGTCCTCGCTCCGGCTAAGATACCTCTCTTCATTGGCTACGCTGTAGTGTTTAAAGGAGCTCGCTATGCAGGACCAGCCTTCTGCTGATAAAGAAACGGCAGCGCTAAAACTGCCGCCGCACTCACTGGAGGCGGAGCAGTCGGTATTAGGCGGGCTAATGCTGGATAACCAAGCCTGGGATAACGTCTCAGAACGCTTGGTGGCGGATGATTTCTACCGTTATGAGCACCGTTTAGTGTTCAACGTGATGATTCATCTGGCTGAATCCGGTCAGCCATTAGACGTGGTAACGCTTTCCGAAGCGCTGGAAGCGCGTGATCATTTGGATACGGTCGGTGGGTTGGCGTTTTTGGCCGAGCTCGCGCGTAATACGCCCTCTGCCAGTAATATTCGCGCCTACGCCGATATCGTGCGTGAGCGGGCAACGCTGCGTAAATTGATTCGTGCGGCTAACCAAATCGCCGATAGCGCTTTTTCCCCACAAGGGCGCCCGGCGGATGAGTTGCTCAATGAAGCGGAACGGTTAGTGTTCCAGATTGCCGAGGAGCGTCCTAAAACCGGCGGTCCTATCGGCATGAGCGATCTGCTGACCAAAGCCGTTGATCGCATTGATGAGCTGTTTAACCTGAAAGGTGAGATGACCGGTCTTTCCACTGGTTTCCGTGACCTGGACGAGATGACCACTGGTCTTCAGCCATCGGATATGGTGGTGATTGCAGGTCGACCCTCCATGGGTAAAACCACCTTCGCGATGAACCTGGTGGAGCATGCGGTTATTTCCAGCGACAAGCCGGTCATGGTGTTCTCTATGGAGATGCCCGCCGAGTCCCTGATGCTGAGGATGCTGTCATCGCTGGGTAGAATTGACCAAACCCGTGTACGTACCGGGCAGTTGGAAGATGAGGATTGGCCGCGCTTAACCTCCGCCGTCAACCTGCTCAAAGACAAACAGCTGTTTATTGATGATACCGCGGCCTTATCGCCTAATGAGATGCGCTCACGGTTGCGCCGGGTGGTGCGTGAGCATGGCAATATTGCACTGGTGATGATCGATTACCTTCAATTAATGCAGATCCCCGGCTTTAGCGAAAACCGCACCGGTGAAATTTCCGAGATTTCGCGCTCATTGAAGGGCTTGGCGAAAGAGTTTAATTGTCCAGTAGTGGCACTTTCCCAGTTGAACCGTTCGTTGGAGCAGCGTCCCAACAAGCGTCCTGTTATGTCGGATTTACGTGAGTCGGGCGCCATTGAGCAGGACGCGGACGTGATTGCCTTCGTTTATCGCGATGAAGTCTATAATCCAGATAACCCTGATAACCAAGGTATCGCGGAGTTAATTATTGGTAAGCAGCGTAACGGCCCGATTGGTACCGTTCACATGGCGTTTATCGGTAAATATACTCGCTTTGAAGATTTGGCCCCGGATAGCTACGGTCAAGCATTCGGCGACTAGGTTTTTACAGGCTGGTTTGGGAAGACCGGCTAGTAAAGACAGCTTTGTGATGAGTCACTTGAGGATGGGGAGCGAGCTCGTATAATGCCCCACCCACGATATGCAAATAAACGGGAGTAGCAAATGGCAGGTGGATTTCGGCGCGGTAATCGGCAGCGTCTTCCTAAGCTAGAAGGTCGCGGTGAGCTTGAAGCACTGGAGCGTGAAGGGCCTTTCAAAGAGTGGTTAGGTATGCCAGACCTTTATCGCTACCATTTGGTCGTAGAGGGAGAAAAGTATAGCTATCAAACCGAAGATGGAGAGCTGCCCGTTAAGGTGGGGGATAAGGTCGTGTTTCGCTACAAAGAGACCAAAGGTGGCAACTGGATTGACCGTAATTCACTTGGCAAAGCCATTGACCCTTCTGAATATCAGTGACATAACGAATTCTTGGCGTATCGGTCAGGAACTCTTTTATGCGGTTGACCTCCTAATAGCGGAAATAGCAGCTTCAACATTCGTGCTGAAAAACACTTGTTGTATAACCAGTCGTCATGCGTCTATCTTTTAATGGACGTCACAACACTGCAACAACAGGGCAACAGAAACGTCATAGGGTGCAGTCATGCTGTGCCCTGATGCCATATCTGATGGCATACTTGATGACATAGACAAATAACAGGAGGGAACCATGGAACTGAAGGATCTTAAGCAGTTTGTCGCCAGCCACGACAACTTTGAAATTCGCGTGATTACCCATTCGGGTAGCCGTTTTTATCAAGTTGAGCTGGAAGATGTTGAAGGCGAGCGCCATATGCTGATGCAGCGTTCTAAGCCAATGCTATTTCGCTCGCTGGATGATGCCTATATGGAACTCAAACGGGCTGGCATTCACCGCGCTTACTTAGTACAGCACGTGCCGCACGATGAAGTAATTGGTCGTGACGCTCATTACAGCGAGCCGCTTACATCGCGTATGCCGTTAGTATTTTAAGTTTACGCGCTAACCCAAACGCTTCACGTATAAATCGTTAACCCTTAGCTTTACGCTTTTCCCACCACCGCCCGATTCGTATTCGACGACGGGCAAAATAACGGTAACCGGCATTCATCACGCCGCGTACACCCGGTAAGCATGAAATCTTTACCAGCCGCCGGTAGCCCAACACTGCATAAAGGGCACGGCTGGCATCCATCCCGATATACCACTCTCCTTGGCTATCTTTTAGATGTAGTTGGCCCATCATCGCATTAAATTCCTGCCCGTACGCCTGAGCGTTAAAGTCACTGGCCTGGATATCTACCAGTGCGATGAGTTCCTGGTGACGATGCTTTTTAAGCCATGCGACTTCTTGCTGACAAAAAGGGCAGTGGCCGTCATGAAACAGTGTGACAGGGGGCGATGCCTTCAGTGGTGAGTAGCGGCTCATCGTTATTCCTTATTGGCGTTCGGTTGTGGATATTGCATAGCCAGCGGTGTGGCAGGTTTGCCCGTAGCCCGGCGATGTTTCCAGTTGTGCTAAAAGTGTTCGGCCTGCTGGCGAATAGCCTCACGCTTCTCATCGTTCATGCGCCCAAGGGAGCCGTAGATTAATTTCATGCGCGGATTTTTATTTAATCGCTCCGCATTAGTTTCAAGGAAATGCCAGTAAAGGCTGTTGAAAGGGCAGGCGTTAGGTCCGGTGACCTGCTTTGGCGAGTAGCGGCAGTGCTGGCAGTGATCCGACATTTTGTCGATATATTTACCCGAGGCGCAGTAAGGCTTGGAGCCCATTAAGCCACCATCGGCATGGAGTACCATGCCCAAGGTATTGGGTAGCTCTACCCACTCGCTGGCATCGGCATAAACCGCTAAGTACCAATCGCACAGAGCTTCCGGTTTGACGCCACAGAGGAGGGCAAAGTTGCCAGTGACCATGAGTCGTTGAATATGGTGAGCGTAGCTATTGTCGATGGTCATCTGAATAGCGCGCTGCAGGCAGCGCATATCGGTATTCGCGTCCCAATAAAAATTCGGCAGTTCGCGCGTAAAGCCGAGTTGGTTGGCGCTTTTGTATCTGGGCATCTGTGTCCAGTAGAGCCCGCGTACGTACTCACGCCAACCAAGAATTTGACGGATAAAACCTTCAACTGCATTAATCGGGGCATCACCTGCGTAATAACACTGCTCGGCGGCTTCGCAGACTTCATGGGGCGACAACAAACCTATGTTCATCGCCGCTGAAAGCCGTGAGTGATACAGGTAGGGTGCTGAATCGCTGATCGCATCCTGATAGCGGCCAAAATCAGCCAGCCCATGGTTTATAAAATGATCTAAGTCCACCAACGCTTGTCGGCGTGTGACGGGTAAGTTGAAATTATCCAGAGACCCCATGTGGTCGCCAAAGTGACGTTTGGCATCGCTAAGCGCTTCTTGGGTGAGTGCATCCTGGCGATGATGTGGTAGCTCTGGGAAACCCCGTGCGGCTTTGATGGGCTGACGATTGTCGTGGTCAAAATTCCATTTGCCGCCAACGGGTTCATCGCCCTCCATCAAGAAGCCGGTACGCTTGCGCTGTTCCCGATAAAAGTATTCCAGTCGCAGCTGTTTGCGGCCGCTCGCCCACTGGCTAAAGTCCTCAGGCGTGGTAAAAAAGCGCTCATCTTCACATAGCCGCCAGGGAAGCGTTGCGTTTTCCCGTTGCTGCATCGCTTCCCACAACCGCCATTCGCCGGGCCGCGCAACGCGTATTTCATCGCAGCCATATTGGTGGGCGATGCGCTCGCCTTCTTCGATGAGGGAATGCGTATTATCGGCGTCACCCAGAGCGCTGTAGTGAACTGTGAAGCCTTTTTCACGCAGCGCCTGGGCAAAGTGACGCATGGCTGCCAAAAACAGGCCGATTTTATGTATATGATGAGGCACGTAGCGCGCCTCTTCGGCGACTTCGCACAAGGCGACGACCGCATTGGCGGGCGCGTCTTGTAGCGTTGTGAGTGAAAAAGTGAGCTGGTCGCCGAGCACTAAAAGCAAAGGCTTGGACATAAGTTGGCCTGTTGTTATACAAATAATGTCAATAGTATAACTTTATGCCATCACTTTACCGAAAAGTGATAGCATTTAATTAGTTTGTATTGGCTTTAGTGACACCGCTATTTTTCAGGAGCATGAGTAATGACCGAGAATGTCGTCAAGGATCAGCCGGGCGAGGGTCGGTTGGCCCATGCACCTAGTGATCACCCGTCGGTGCCGCGTGCCAAGGTCGGTGTTGTGCTCGCGAACTTGGGAACACCGGATGCCACCGACTACTGGTCAATGCGTCGCTACTTGAATGAGTTCCTGTCCGATAAGCGCGTGGTCGACTATGCCGGTTGGAAATGGCAGCCACTGCTGCAGTTGATTATTTTGACTAAGCGTCCTTTTTCGTCGGGTAAGGCGTACCGCAGTATTTGGAATAACGAAAAAAACGAAAGCCCGCTGCTAACCACTACCCGGGCTCAAACCGAAAAAATGACGGCGCGGCTGAAAGCACTCTATGGTGACGATGTCGAAGTCGATTTTTGCATGCGCTATGGCAACCCTTCTACTAAAAGCGTGTTGACCCGAATGAAAGAGAAGGGCTGTGAAAAAATCGTCTTTTTCCCCCTCTACCCTCAGTACGGTTCTCCTACAACGGCAACGGCTAACGACGAAGCATTTCGTACGTTGATGAAAATGAAGTGGCAGCCATACATTCGCACAGTGCCCGCGTATTTCGACCATCCTGCCTATGTTCAGGCGTTGGCTAACTCGGTACGAGAAGCCTATGACGGTTTTGCGACCCGGCCCACCAAGCTTGTCGCGAGCTACCATGGGGTGCCCGAGCGTTACTTGATGGAGGGAGACCCTTACCACTGCCAGTGCCAGAAAACCACTCGTTTGCTGCGTGAGAAGCTTGGTTTCAGCAAAGAGGAGGTCGATACCGCCTTCCAGTCACAGTTTGGCCCTGAAAAGTGGGTTGGCCCGCAAACCGTCAAGCATGTAGCGGAGCTTGCCAAGCAGGGGCATAAACATATTGCGATTATGTCGCCGGCTTTCTCGTCAGATTGTGTCGAAACCCTGGAAGAGATTGAAGAGGAGATTCGCGATAGCTTTATGGAAGCGGGCGGAGAGACGTTTAGCTACATTCCTTGCCTGAATGATCGCGACGACCATATCGAAGCGCTACTAAGAGTTATCAATAATGAATTAGCGGGTTGGTTGTCTATTGCCTAACGTGTAACACCTTATTTGCTATAGTCATTTCTTGACAACAGCCGCAGACGAGTTTTTGTTCGCCAGCGGCTGTTTGCGTTTAAGCGTTTGACTGGTCAGTCAAAACCATCTGTTATAAGGTGTACAACTTTAGAATCACACTACTTCAACGCTGGCATGCCAGTGACAGGGCATGATGCCTGGGTATTCGCCTCAACCTCCAAGGTGAGCCTTTCATTTTTCAGGAGATTTCGCCAGATGCAACTTGCCGTTTTAATGGGGTTTTTGCTGGCCGCGTCGTCACCGCTACTGCATCGTTGGTTTGGGCATCGCACCAGTCTTGTACTGGCGCTTTTCCCAGCAGGGTTAGCGGCCTGGCTGTTACTACAAGCCCCTGAAATCATTGAGAACGGCAGCTTGCTGTTGGAGTGGCAGTGGGTGCCTTCCCTGGGTATCAGCCTTACTTTCCTGCTGGATGGTTTGTCACTTCTATTTGGGCTATTGATCACCGTCATGGGCGCCTGCGTGCTGGTGTATGCCGGTGGTTACTTAAAAGATCATCCCGATATCGCACGTTTTCATATTGCACTCGTCGCCTTTATGGTCTCAATGCTAGGGCTGGTGTTAGCGGACGGGCTATTTACACTGTTTATTTTCTGGGAACTGACCAGTATTACCTCCTATTTACTGATCGGTTTTAATCACGCCGATATTGAAGCACGTAAGTCTGCCCGTCAGGGCCTGTTCGTCACGGTGGCCGGTGGCTTAGCATTAATGGCGGGCCTGGTATTGTTGGGGATTGCGAGCGATAGCTGGTCGCTGGCGGAGATCCTTAGCCAGGAAGCCGACCTGCGTGAGCATGCACTCTACACACCCATGCTGATCTGTTTGCTGCTTGGGGCGTTTACCAAATCGGCTCAGTTTCCGTTCCACTTCTGGCTGCCCAACGCCATGGCCGCACCTACGCCGGTCTCTGCCTACCTTCACTCCGCCACGATGGTGAAAGCGGGCATTTATCTACTGGCTCGCTTACACCCAGAGCTTGGTGGAACGGCGATGTGGGTCGGTATTTTGTCCGTTGTTGGGGCGACGACAATGCTGACCGGCGCGTTCCTAGCGATTCACCATACGAATATCAAAAAGCTGCTCGCTTACTCGACCATCATGGCGTTGGGTACGCTGACAATGTTGTTGGGTATTGGCACTGAATATGCGATGACCGCTTTTGTCACTTTTCTGCTAGCGCACTCCCTGTACAAGGGCGCGCTGTTTATGGTCGCCGGTATTCTTGATCATGAAACCGGTACCAAAGACGTGACGCAGATGGGCGGGCTGCGCTCGTTAATGCCAGTAACGGCGATGATCGCATTGGTAGCGGCGCTTTCACTTGCAGGGGTTCCGCCGCTGTTTGGCTTTATCGGTAAGGAGCTAATGCTTGAGTCTGTGCTAGGCGCCGGTAGCTTCCGTATGCTGTTGGTATTATTCGCTTTTGTCGCTTCCATTTTGACCATCGCGGTGGCCTTTATCATTGCGTTACGGCCCTTTTATGGTAAGCGTCACCATACCCCCCTTGAGCCTCATGAAGCGCCGCTAAGCATGTTAGTGGGCCCTGCGTTACTGGCAGTAGGGTCGCTACTGTTGGGCTTAATGCCAGCCTTGCTAGGCGCTAATGCCTTATTAACGTCAGCTGCCACTTCTGTTTCTGGAGAAACGATGGAGGTGACACTGTCACTTTGGTACGGCATCAATGTGGCGTTGATAATGTCGATCATCAGCCTGGGCGTTGGCTTTTTGCTGTTTAAGCGTTGGGATAGTGTGCGAGCCAAGCTTTCATTACTGGCTCCGATCATGCGCCATGGTCCCGAAGCGGGCTATGAAAGCATGATGAACGGCATTGTGCAGTTCTCTGAGTGGCAAACACGGCTGCTGCAAAACGGCTATATGCGTAACTACATTCTGGTGATGTTGATCACGCTTATTGCGCTGATTGGGAATTCAATCTTGTTACGCCATTCGCCAATATTCGCTTTTGATCTTGATGTCCGTTTCCACGAGGTGGTGGTGGCGGGCACGATGGCAATGGGCGCTCTATTTGCCACAACGACTCGCTCGCGCCTTGGGGCCGTCGTGTCGGTTGGGGTAATGGGTTTCTCTATTGCGTTAATTTTTATTCTTTTCAGCGCGCCGGACTTAGCGATTACTCAGTTACTGGTGGAAACTTTAACGGTGATTTTATTGGTGCTGGTGCTGTTTCGGCTGCCGAGGTTTTCAAATCTTTCCACCAGTCTAGAGCGCATAAGAGATGGTGTGGTAGCCGCGATGATGGGCATTTTGATCTGCTTATTGATTATGACTGCGTGGAGTATTCAGCAGTTTGAACCGATTTCGACGTACATGATTGAGAACAGTGCTCCGCTGGCTTACGGCCGCAATATCGTCAACGTTATTTTGGTTGATTATCGCGCTCTGGACACCCTGGGTGAGATGTTCGTGCTGGCACTCGCAGCGATTGGTGTAATTGCCATGCTTAAGCTGCGTCATGGAGAGAACAGCAATGGCAAGAGCGGGGAGAGCAGTAAAGTGACCACCAAGGAGCCTTACGATGGTTAAGTCAGGCACGATTATTCTCAATACGGCGGCACGGCTGTTGATGCCGCTGCAATTGCTGTTTTCTGTTTTTCTGCTGCTCAGGGGGCACGATGAGCCGGGCGGTGGTTTTATTGCCGGTTTGGTAGCCGCTGGGGCCTTTACGCTTTACCTATTTGCCTTTGGGGTGAGCGCGACCAAAGAAGTGCTGCGGATGGTTGATCCCCGTGACCTGATAGGCATCGGCCTGCTGCTGGGGATGATCTCGGTGGTGCCCGCTTGGTTTATGGGTCAGCCTTTTTTGACTGCCCAGTGGTGGACTATTCCGGTGATTGATTTTAAAGCCTCCACGCCGCTGATTTTTGATATCGGCGTTTACTTTGCCGTGCTGGGCTCCGTGACGGGCATGGTCATGACGCTGATGGAGGTGGATAAGGATGAACCCTGAATTCACAGGAGGCACCGCATGGAACCATTGATGGCAGTGGCAATTGGTCTGCTGTATGCGACGGCCATTTTTATGATGCTGCGTCGCTCTATCGTCAAACTGGTGATTGGTTTGATGCTGCTTTCCAACGCTGCCAATTTGCTGATTTTCACCACGGCGGGCATGACCCGTGGTGCCCCGCCGCTGATTGCGGAAGGTATGATGCAGCCGCCTAGCGGCGTAGCTGACCCTTTGCCCCAAGCGGTTGTGCTAACAGCGATCGTGATTGCCTTCGGGGTACTGGCGTTTGCAGTGGTATTGATTCGACGTGCCTATGAAGTCGTTAAGGCCGATGATCTCGATAAGATGAAGGATACTGATACGTGAGGCCTGAAGTTGCTCTTCCCGTCCTCCTGCCCTTGTTGTCAGGGGCTATCTCGTTGCTGTTTTGGCGCTCGCGACCCATGCAGCGATTCATGGCGGTGGCTGGCAATGTCGCGCTGCTGATAGTCAGCCTGTGGCTGTTTGTATCGACGTTGTCAGATGGCTACGTAACGATGCAGATGGGCAGCTGGCCAGCCCCGTTTGGGATCACCTTAATCGCCGACTTGCTAAGTGCCGTCATGGTCTTGATGACCGCAATTATCGGCTTGGCAATGGGGATTTACTCATTGGCCACCACTGGCCGTGGCCATGAAAAATTCGGCTATTACCCCTTGATGCACCTGTTGCTTGCCGGGGTGACCGGCGCGTTTTTGACCGGCGATATCTTCAATCTTTACGTGTGGTTTGAGGTGATGCTGGTGGCCTCGTTTGCGCTGCTGATTCTGGGTGGCGAGCGCGCACAGATGGAAGGGGCGATTAAGTATGTCACGCTGAACCTGTTAGCGTCGGTGATCTTCCTGACGGCGGTGGGGCTGCTTTATGGGATGGTGGGAACGCTCAACATGGCTGACATTGCGCTGCGCATGGATGAGGCAGAGCACACAGGCATGGTCGAAGTGTTAGCGGTCATGTTTATGGTGGCATTCGGCATCAAGGCGGCGGCCTTCCCGCTGTTCTTTTGGTTACCTGCGTCTTATCACACGCCACCAGTCGCTGTTTCAGCGCTATTTGCCGGGCTACTCACTAAGGTCGGCGTTTATGCGATGTTCCGTGTTTTCACGCTGATATTCGATCAAACCATGGGCTATCTTCAGGACATTATGCTCTGGGGCGCAGTATTTACCATGGTGACGGGCGTATTGGGCGCGGCAGCCCAGTATGAGTTCAGGCGCATTTTGTCGTTTCATATTGTCAGCCAAATTGGCTATATGATCTTAGGTTTGGCGCTTTATACACCGTTGGCGATTGCCGGGGGGGTGTTTGCCATCGTGCATAATATGGTGGTGAAGACCAATCTGTTCTTGATTAGCGGTATTACCCATCGTTTGCAGGGCACGTACCAGCTTAAAAAAATGGGGGGGCTTTATCGTGAGCGTCCTTGGTTAGCCATTGCTTTCTTTATCTCTGCCTTCTCGTTAGCCGGTGTGCCGCCGCTATCAGGTTTTTTTGCCAAGTTTGTGATTGTGCGCGCGGGTCTTGAAGTTGAGGCCTACGTGGCCACTGGTATTGCGCTGGCGGTGGGGCTGATGACGCTCTACTCCATGGTCAAAATTTGGAATGAAATATTCTGGAAATCGCTACCGGAAGATAACCTGGTACCCGAAACGGCCACGCCGACTGGTGACGATGGGCGGCTGTTAAAACCAAGTCTGTGGATGATGTATTTGCCAGTAATGGTGCTGGCTCTGTCATCGTTACTGATTGGTGTGTTTGCCGAACCGATTATGTGGGTAATGACCGGCATTGGTGATCAGTTGCTTGAGCCTCGCGGGTATATTGAAGCAGTGCTGGGCGCTTCAGCCAGTGCCGAAGATGTGCTGCTGGATTCAGCTGTCGCCACCGATGAAGAACCTAAGGCTGACGCCGGGGAGGAGTTGCCATGACCGGTGCCATTTGGAACCTGCTGTTAGGATTAGCCTGGGTGCTGTTGAGCGGCGATTTCAGCGGGCTGAATCTCCTTGTCGGCTTAATCTTCGGTTATATCACTCTGGTGCTAATTGAGCCTCAGTTGGATGCCCTGAAAGGTTATCCTGCTCGCGTGCCGCGCTTTATCGGCTTTATCGGCTTTTTTCTAAAAGAACTCATTCAAGCCAACTTACGCGTCGCTTTCGATATCGTGACGCCACCTTGGCATATGAAGCCGGGAGTTATCGCTATGCCGCTTTCCGCCCGTACCGAAATGGAAATTACCATGGTGGCCAATCTGATTTCATTGACACCGGGAACGCTGAGTCTGGATGTGTCTGATGACCGTAAGGTGCTGTATATCCATGCGATGTTTTTAGACAATGAAGAGGAGTTGCGGCGTAATTTAAAAGAGATGGAGCACCGGGCCCTGGAGCTGTTTCGCTAATGGATACTGTTATTCTGATCAGCCAAGTCATCATGAGCCTGGCGCTTATCCTGACCTTTGTTCGTGTCGTGCGTGGTCCGAGCCTGCCCGACCGCGTGGTCGCATTGGAGCTTTTTTCAACCACTGTTGTTGGGTTGGTTGGGGTGTATGCGATCAAGTCGGATGTTGCCAGCTTCCTGGATGCCGCCATTGTGATTGCTTTGATGGGGTTCTTGGCGGCGATGGCATTTGCACGCTTTTTGGAAAGGGGAGGCCCACGGGATGATTGATTTTATAAAAGGCACACTCATCATCGCGGGCTCGCTATTTATACTGCTTGCCGCGGTAGGCCTGCTGCGGTTGCCTGATTTGCTAACGCGTATGCACGCAACCACAAAAGCGGCGGCGTTGGGCGTGATTTTGGTTATGCTGGCAGCCGCTATGCACTTTGCAGAAGTAGGCATTGTGGCCCGTTCGTTTGCCATTATTGTGTTTATTTTGATGACTGCACCGGTCGCGGCCCATGTTATTGGTCGAGCCGGTTACTTTGTCGGTTCCAAGCTTTGGAGTGGAACGGTCAAAGATGAATTGCGCCCTAACTACGACCCGTTGACCCACGAATTAAAAAGTGGCCTGGAAACGCAGGAAAATGCCAAGCGCCAGCCAAGGGAAACAGACCCCGACTAACGCTGACGACACAAGTCCTATCAACACCATTGTATAACCGCCATTAAGCCACCTTCGGGTGGTTTTTTCATATCTACGTTTAATAAATCCCGTTTTTTATACACACTAGTAAAAACTTACCATGTACAATAATTATACTGTATAAGATGATGTGTCTATATTTTGCGGCATGTTACATGCTGCCCGTGAGTAATGTTCTATGCACCGCAAACAACATCTGTCGCAAAAAACCTGCGTTCAATGCGAGCGTCCTTTCTTTTGGCGGAAAAAGTGGGCGCGCTGCTGGAACGAGGTGTGCTACTGCAGCGAACGCTGCCGTCGTAGTGCTAAGCAGGCAAACCGCTTGGCATCAAAGCACTCCAAGGAGGCATGAGCATGAATAGCACGACCGATATCGTCTGGCTGCAAGATGACCTGCGGATTGCGGATAACCCTCTTTTTCACTTTACCGCTCGCCCTAGTTACCTGCTTTGTCTCTTTGTAGTGGACGAACAGTGGTTGGCACCTCTCATAGAGGGCGAATCGACGCCGCGGATCGGGCCGGCCCGATTACGCTTTTTATGGCAAAGTTTGATGGAATTGCGCGGTGAACTTTTGCAACGCGGCAGTGACTTGTTGGTGCGCATTGGTAAGCCGAGTAACGTTGTCATCGAGTTGTCTGCCTCGCTTAATGCCCGACAAATACGCGTTGCCGAGCATCCTGGGGTTGAAGAAAATGCTCATATCCAAGCGGTTGTAGAAGCGCTGCCTAGTGAAACAACCGTTACGTGTATGGAAAGTGGACGTCTTTTTGAACGCCACGCACTGCCTTTCGAGCAGGCGGCATTACCCGAAAGCTTTTCTGCCTTCAGGCGCAGCGTAGAGCAAGCATGTACGGTGCCTGAGAATCGCTGCGCACCGGTAACGCTGCCCCCCTGGCCTGAAGCCCCCAGAGGGTTTCCACCCCTAAAAGCCGTTTGTGAACAGAGCGCCACTTGGCAGCCGGATAGCCGTCAGGGCTATGCGTATCGGGGCGGTGAATCGGCGGCACATATGCGCCTTAACGATTACATTTGGCGCCAACAGGGCGCAGAGACGTATAAGAAAACCCGCAATGGCTTACTGGGCGCGAATTTTTCAACTCGCGTTTCCTCCTGGCTCGCCCGCGGCTGTCTATCGGCACGCCAAGTGTATGCTGCGGTGAAGGCGTGGGAAGCGGAGCACGGCAGCACTGAGTCGAGTTATTGGATTACCTTTGAGCTACTGTGGCGGGAGTATTTTATCCGTGTCGCTGAGCTGGAAGGGGCGAAGATGTTTGGCTCTTATCAACCCGCCAAGCCTTGCGCCGCGTTTGATGCCTGGCGTAATGCCGCCACAGGCCTACCGTTTGTCGATGCCGCCATGTTCGAGCTGCGTCACACTGGCTGGTTATCCAATCGCGCCCGGCAAAATGTGGCCAGCTTTTTGGTGAAAGACTTAAAAGTGGATTGGCGATTAGGCGCTTTATGGTTTGAGCACTGCTTGATTGATTACGATGTTGCCAGTAACTGGGGTAATTGGCGTTATATTGCCGGGGTAGGGCGCGATCCACGACAGGATCGCTATTTTAACGTGCTTAAGCAGGCAGGCCATTACGACCCACAAGGGCTGTATGTTGCGCACTGGTTGAAACCGCTCGAAAATTTCCCCCCTGGTTTAGCACGCCACCAACCATGGCGTGTCAATGCTCTCGCGTTTAAGGCGCCTTATGTTGAACCCGAACAGTGGGCGCAGTGGTTAATTCCTTACCAAGAAGCGGTTACAACAGCCAAGCCGCCTATATTGACTATCGTTACAAAGTAACCTGCACTGATGACCAGCCGTGAAGGCTGGCATCTACGACTTTTCTAGGCCATCATCCCAGACATGCCAAGGACTGCCTAAGGATATAAATGATGTCTCGTAATTTCTCTGTTGGGCGACCATTCCGCCCTTTAGTATGTGCCTCGTTCATTGCCGCGTTAAGCACTCCTTTCGCAGGAAGTATTGCGCTCGCCGACTCACAATTGATGACAGAAGTGGATGCTCAGGCGGCTACTGAGGTGAGTTATGCAAACTTTCAGCAGTGGCTTCAGGAGTTTCGTCAGTACGCCGCCAATCAGGGCATCAGCGAAGCCACCCTGAGCAGTGCACTGGATGGCGTTCGCTTTCGCGAGCGGGTGATTGAGCTCGACGGTTATCAGCCCGAATTTGTCCGCCCTATTTGGGAGTACCTTGATACTGCGGTGTCTTCTACGCGGGTTAATACCGGGCGGGAGAAGTTCGCTGCCCACCGGGATACCGCGCTGCAGATGCAGCAGCGCTTTGGCATCCCTGCCGAAATTATCGTTGCCATCTGGGGAATCGAGAGCAACTACGGCAGTAATTTCGGCGATTTCTCGACCTTGGAATCCCTTGCCACGCTGGCTTATGACGGCCGGCGCCGTGACTTTGCGCGCGGTGAACTACTCGCCGCCTTGCGTATTATCGACGAAGGAGATATCGCCGCCGAGCAGATGAAAGGTTCTTGGGCGGGCGCGATGGGCCATACCCAGTTTATCCCCAGCAGCTTTGAAGCCTATGCCGTGGACGGCGATGGCGATGGCCGTCGCGATATCTGGGGCAGTATCCCTGACGTTATGGCCTCAACGGCTAACTACCTTGACCGGGCTGGCTGGAAGGCCGGTCAGCCGTGGGGAGTCGAGGTGCGTTTGCCAGAAGGCTTTGATTACGCTCAGACCGAGCGACTCAGCAGCGCCGAATGGCGTTCTCAAGGCGTAGAAGCGCTGCAGGGCGAATTGCCAAGCTTTGATAGTGCAGCCATGGTTATTCCCGCTGGCGCTGAGGGCCCTGCCTTCCTAGCAGGCGCAAATTTCCGCGCCATTTTACGCTATAACAATGCCACCAGTTATGCGTTGGCTGTCGCGACACTGGGTGATGCGATCGCCGGGCGTGATGGGATTCAGCATGCCTGGCCGCGGGATCAGCAGCCTCTTACCCGTGACGATGTTCAAGAGCTTCAGCGGGGCCTAAACCGCGCTGGTTACTCTGTGGGGGGCGCGGATGGCGTAATGGGACCCAATACACGCCAGGGGTTGCGGAACTTCCAGCGAGATCAAGGGTTAATACCGGATGGCTTTGCGACGCAAGCATTGCTTGAACAGTTACGTCGTCGTTTAGAGTGATTAGGTTAAATTTCATTTACCAAGGATGATGCTATGCAATTAATGGATAAAAAGTTAGTAGCAAAGTTATTAGTCAGTGCCTTGATGGGAGGCATGCTCTCTGCCTCCGTGGCAATGGCCGATGACGATCAAGTATTTGGCTGGGTTGAAAAAGCAACCCTGCAGCCCTGGGATATTGAGGTGAAGGCCAAGCTCGATAGCGGCGCCTTAACCTCCTCGCTGGATGCGCGAGATATTGAGCTGTTTGAGCAAGATGATGAAGAGTGGGTACGCTTTCGTTTAAAGCTTGAAGATCAGGCGAGTGGTGAGGTCTTCAGTGATCAGATTGAGCGTCCGCTCTACCGAGAATTAGCCGTGCGCGGTGCAGGTGGCCGCGACGAGCGCCCTGTGGTGCTGCTGGAAGTCTGCATGGGCGACACTATTTATGAAGAGCAATTCAGCCTGCGCGACCGTGAAGAGATGAACTACCCGCTACTGCTGGGCCGCCGTACGATTAGCCATCTTGGCATGCTAGATGTGCGTGAAACCTTCTTGCAAGATCCTGAGTGTGGGGAAAACGCGACCGTTGTGCCCCATGACCCAGAAGATGATCAATCTTAACCGCTTGCGCTTACACTAATATTTACATAGTTAAATTTACATAGTTAAAACAGCCGTGACAGCAGGGCGGTCACGGCTGTTTCGACGCGTAGAATGCGCGGACCAAGGTGCATGCCCTCACAACCCGCTGTCAGCAACTGCTCGACTTCCCACGCTATAAATCCTCCCTCTGGCCCTACCAATAATAAAGTAGGTTCACTGATATTTCTTGGGCAGGGGTCAGGCATGCCGGGGTGGGCTACCAATCCGCGTCGGTTGCCCAGTAAGTCAGGTAGTTGCTGCTCCAGAAATGGACGGAAGCCTTTGCTCAGCGTGACAGTGGGTAGCTGTGTATCGCGCGCTTGTTCCAGGCCTAATAGTAGGTGTTGATGAATTTTCTCGGCGCGTAACTCGGGTGACTGCCAGTAGCTTTTTTCTACCCGCTTGGTATGCAGTAAGGTGATCTCTTTGACACCCAGCGCCGTTACATGCTCCAACGTGCGCGCAAGCATCCGCGGGCGGGGTAGCGCTAGCACCAAGTGCACGGGAAGCGGTGGCGGCGGTGGCTCATCAAGGGTTTCCAGTTGGAAATAAGCGCGTTCCGCTGACAGTTCCTTGAGAAGCGCTTTACCCATGTTACCGCCCTGTACGCCTACGGTGAGCAGGGCGCCGGGGGTAGAGCGGTGGACATCGCGCAGATGTGTCAGGCGACGAGGGTCGGTAATACAGACATGACCGTCGACGGTAAGATCGTTAGGATCAAGCAAAATCAAATTCATAATGAGGTCTATTGGTCACAAAACAGGCGCAGTGCGTCTTGCTAAACTATTAAGGTGGCTTGCATGGACGCGTGGTGCAGGCACAATACCAGTAACGGGAGCAAAAGCCCCTATCGCGTTTAAGGAGATGCGCTGTGCGCGTGATTCGCAAATATGCTAACCGCAGGCTATACGATACCCAGCAGAGCCGTTATGTAACGCTGGAAGACCTGCGCCGTTTAATTATTGAAGAAGAACCGTTTCGGGTAGAAGATGCCAAAAGCAGGGAAGATCTGACACGTACTATTTTGCTCTCTATTATCATCGAGCAGGAACAAGCGGACAGCGAGGCAGAAGTGTTTTCTAATGATCTGCTGGCGCAATTAATCCGCGTTTACGACATGACATCGCCGTTGCCACTATCGCGTTACCTCGAGCAGGGTACGCAACTGATGTTAGAGCAGCAAAAACGGATGCAAAGTCAGTGGAAGCAGGCAATGCGTAACACGCCGTTGGAGTTTATGCGCGAGTTGGCTGAAGAGAACATGCGCTTTTGGCAAAAAACGCTGAACCAGCCCGGTCAAGTCGATGACTCAGAAGATACAACGCCGTCTGAGGGCGACAACCGCGATACCAACGATACTAACGATGACAACAAACCTTCCTCCTGACCCACTCGCCGCTGCGCTGTGGCATAATGCCGCCGATAACGTTCTCCCGTTTGAGAAGGATGCACATGAAGGTTTTGATGATAGGCGGCGGTGGTCGTGAGCACGCCCTGGCTTGGAAATTAGCGCAATCTAAACAGGTTGAGCAGGTGTTTGTCGCCCCTGGTAACGCGGGCACCGCGACAGAAGCAAAGCTGACCAATGTAGCGATTGCCGCAACAGATCTAGACAGCCTGATCGCCTTTGCCCGTGATGAGCAGATTGGCCTTACCGTGGTAGGGCCTGAGGCGCCTTTAGTAGACGGTGTGGTTGACCGCTTTCAAGCAGCGGGGTTAACTATTTTTGGCCCTACGCAGGCGGCTGCCCAGTTGGAAGGTTCCAAATCCTTTACCAAGGATTTCCTGGCCCGTCATGAAATCCCTTCGGCGGACTATCAAACGTTTACTGAGGTTCCCCCCGCGCTTGCCTATCTACAAAAAATGGGTGCGCCGATAGTGATCAAAGCAGATGGCCTGGCGGCGGGTAAAGGTGTCATCGTAGCCCTGAGCGAAGCCGAAGCGGAAGCCGCTATCCGCGACATGCTAGAAGCCAATGCGTTTGGCGATGCCGGTGCTCGGGTGGTCATTGAAGAGTTCCTAGAGGGTGAAGAGGCGAGCTTTATTGTCATGGTGGACGGTGAGAATGTCGTGCCTATGGCGACTAGCCAAGACCATAAACGTGCCTACGATGGTGATGCCGGCCCGAATACGGGTGGTATGGGGGCTTATTCGCCAGCACCGGTGGTTACCCCTGAAGTTGATGCGCGCATTATGGAGCAGGTGATTCTGCCCACTGTGCGTGGCATGGCTGCTGAGGGCAATGCCTATACGGGGTTCCTGTATGCAGGCTTAATGATTGATGGCGCCGGTAACCCTCGCGTTATTGAGTACAACTGCCGCTTCGGTGACCCTGAAACTCAGCCGATTATGCTGCGCTTGCTTTCTGATCTGGCGGAGCTTTGCTTGGCGGGTGCCGAAGGCCGATTGGCCGGGCAGCGTTGCGAATGGGATTCGCGTGCGGCGGTAGGCGTGGTATTGGCTGCTGGGGGCTACCCTGGCAGCTATCGCAAAGGCGATGTTATCCACGGCTTAGCAGACGCTGAACAGACAGGTTGCAAAGTGTTCCACGCGGGCACAGCGCAAAATGCCAAGGGTGAAATCACCACGGCAGGCGGTCGTGTGCTGTGCGTAACAGCGTTAGGTGATAGCGTTTCAGAAGCGCAGCAGCAAGCGTACCAAGGCGTTCACGCGATTCACTGGGAAGGCGTTGAGTGTCGACGTGATATCGCGTTCAGAGCGATTGCTCGCGAGGGGTAAGTAAGCCTGATGCTGAGCTAGCTCTGAATGCATACGCCGTTTAAACCGAGGTTCCCTACTTCACTGACGAGGAAAAGGCATGGAGCGTGTCAAGCTGGACTTTCCCGCTGAAGCGGTCATTCATCGTCACTCTCTGGCAGTGCGGGTAACCGATATGAACTACGGCCGCCACTTGGGGCACGATGCGGTGGTATCGCTGCTCCACGAGGCGCGTATTCAGGCCTTTGCGGCGCTGGATCTGCCTGAATGGGACATGCACGGGCATCCATCGGTCGTCGCCGACCTTGCGATAACGTATCAAAGTGAAGCACGCTGGCCTGACGCTTTGATCATTGCGACTGCCGTGCCTGAGCCTCAAGGTACAGCGTTGACAGTTTATCAGCGCATTTACCAGGCAGATTCCCAGCAGGTTGTCGCGACAGCACGGGTTAATCAACTGCTGATTGATCTTGCTACGGGTCGTCCTGTTGAGGTGCCTGAGCAGGTTAAACAAGCGCTTGCACATGCGAGGAGCGGCTGATGTCACGGGAGTATCCGATCATTGCGGTCACCGGCTCTTCTGGGGCGGGCACGACCACCGTTCGGCGCAGTTTTGAGCGGATGTTTCTGCGTGAAGATGTGCATGCAGCCGTGGTTGATGGCGATGCCTTTCACCGCTACACCCGCGATGATTTGCACCGTATCTTCCGGGAGGAGCCCGAGCGCAAAGATGAGCTTTCTCATTTTGCAGTAGAGGCTAACTTACTGGACCGCCTGGAAGGCTTGTTTAGCGAGTATGGCGAACACGGTTCAGGTACCTTTCGGCACTATATCCACGCCGAAGATAAGCAGAAAATTGAAGCGGGCTACCGGGTGGGGACGTTCACCGAGTGGCAATCGCTGCCCTGTGGAACCGACCTGCTGTTCTATGAAGGGCTGCACGGCGGGCTGGTGACTGAAGAGTATGATATTGCCCGCCATGTGGATCTTTTGGTAGGCGTGGCACCCACAATGAATCTGGAGTGGATTCAAAAAATCGACCGTGACACCAAACTGCGTGGTTATTCACAAGAAGCGGTTATTGACACTATCCTGGGCCGGATGGATGACTATGTCCGTTATATCCAACCGCAGTTCTCGCGCACCCACATCAATTTTCAGCGGGTGCCTACTGTTGATACCTCCAACCCCTTTGAAGTGCAGGATATTCCCACCGACGCTGAGTCGTTTGTGGTCATCCGCTTTCGAGATCCCTCCAAGGTTGATTTCCCTTGGCTGCTGGCGATGATCAAAGATTCGTTTATGACCCGCCCGCATACCTTGGTGGTAGCCGGCGCGCGGATGTCGCTGGCCATGGAGCTCATACTTGCCCCTCTGGTCAGGCATCTACTGGCGCAGCGGCGCTTCCGTTAATCGTGACCGTCAGCATTGGCTGAAAGCCGTAAGGAGAGTTATATGGATTGTCTGTTTTGTAAAATCATCAAGCGCGAAATCCCTGCCGATATCGTTTATGAAGATGAGCATGTGTTGGCGTTTAACGATATTGGCCCTCAGGCGCCGACGCATCAGTTGATCATTCCCAAAAAGCATATCGCTACACTCAATGATATCGATGAAACCGATCTTGTGACGGTAGGGCGGCTACAGTTTACTGCCGCCAAGCTTGCTCGTGAGCAGGGCTTTGCTGAAGATGGCTATCGTGTGGTTATGAACTGCAACGAAATGGGCGGGCAAACGGTCTACCATATCCACATGCATTTAATGGGTGGACGTGCTTTCACGTGGCCTGCTGGTTAGTCTAAGTAGACCGCTATCGTCACCCGTCATCAAACAACGGAGTGTTGCCATGGATCGTCAACAGAGTCGTTCAGATCGCGTCATCCACCAGTTTGATACTGTTTTACGTACGCTAATGCCTCACGCGGCCGCATCGCAGCGCACCAGCCCTGCAGTGGGTGTTGTCGATGGCGTGCTCGATGATCAAGAGCGCCGCCACGCGGCGGGTTTGATGCGGATTAATCATACCGGTGAAGTGTGTGCCCAAGCGCTTTACCAGGGGCAGAGCGTGACCGCTAAACTTCCTCATGTGCGTCAACAGGTTGAGCAGTCTGCACTGGAAGAGATCGATCATCTGGCCTGGTGTGATGAGCGTTTAGTGCAGTTACAAAGCCGACCCAGCTATTTAAACCCGCTCTTTTATGTAGCCTCGTTTGGCATCGGTGCAGCGACTGGGGCAGTCAGTGATCGTATCAGTTTGGGGGTTGTTGCCGCGACGGAAGAACAGGCAAGCAAACATCTTGATGCTCACCAAAAATCGCTACCCCCCGGCGATTATCGCTCACGAGCTATCCTACGCCAAATGGCTGTTGATGAGGCGCATCACGCCCATCTTGCTTTAGAGGCAGGGGGCATTCGTTTTCCTGCCCCGGTGAAGTGGGGCATGCGACTGGCATCGAAAGTCATCTCTAAAAGTGCCTATCACCTTTAAATTCTAATAGACGCCGCATAATGGAGTGTGCAGCAAACCCCTAAGGGAAGCGATAACCAAGGAAAGGAGCAAAGGATGCTAGGCAATGCAGTGCTGTTTTTCATCATTGCGATTATCGCGGGAGTGGTTGGCTTTTCTGGCATTGCCGGGGCTGCTTCGACCATTGCGCAAATACTGTTCGTGCTATTTTTAATTCTGTGTATCGTTTCATTTCTTACTGATCGCAGACGTTAGGCGTTTACTGACATCAGCGCAATTAAAAAGGCCCCGCAGTGCGGGGCCTTGGCTATCAATATCACGCGTCAGTGTGAGGCAAGCTATCAGGCATCAATGCGCTTGTACTTCATACGCTTAGGCGTATCGTTGCCGACTCGCTTTTTATGATCTTCTTCGTACTCTGCGTAGTTGCCTTCAAACAAGACCACTTCAGAGTCACCTTCAAAGGCCATAATGTGCGTGGCGATACGGTCTAAGAACCAACGATCGTGCGAAATCACCATGGCACAGCCGGGGAAGGCGAGTAGTGCGTCTTCCAGTGCCCGCAGGGTTTCGATATCCAAATCGTTTGACGGCTCATCAAGCAACAGCACGTTAGCGCCTTGCTTGAGCGTTTGCGCAAGCTGTAAGCGACCACGTTCACCCCCGGAGAGCTCCGATAAACGCTTCTGCTGGTCGTTACCCTTAAAGTTGAATCGACCCACATAGGCGCGGGAGGAGACTTCGTAGCCGTTAATATTCAGGATGTCCTGACCATCCGATACGGCTTCCCAGACAGTTTGCTTGTTGTCCAGCGCATCGCGTAACTGCTCGACATAGGCGATATCGACGGTTTCGCCAATCACAACCTCGCCTGCATCGGGTTGCTCTTTACCGGTAATTAGCTGAAATAAGGTCGACTTACCTGCGCCGTTACCACCTACGATCCCCACAATCGCACCCGGGGGAATCGTGAAAGAGAGGTCTTGATAAAGCAGCTTGTCGTCGAAGCGCTTGGTCACGTTATGAAACTCAATGACCTTATCGCCTAGGCGCGGACCAGGCGGAATATAGATTTCATTGGTTTCATTGCGCTTCTGGAAGTCGCCTGACTGCATTTCTTCAAAGCGGTTAAGACGCGCTTTGCTTTTTGCCTGACGGCCTTTGGCGTTGCTGCGCACCCACTCAAGCTCTTGCCTGATGGCTTTTTGGCGCGAGGCTTCCTGCTTGGCTTCTTGGTTTAAGCGCTGATCTTTCTGCTCAAGCCACTGAGAGTAGTTACCCTCAAACGGGATACCCTGACCACGGTCAAGCTCAAGAATCCAGCCCGCCACGTTATCCAGGAAGTAACGGTCGTGGGTAATCGCCACTACGGTACCGTTGTAGTCGTGCAAGAAGCGCTCAAGCCAAGCCACTGATTCTGCATCAAGGTGGTTGGTAGGCTCATCCAGCAGCAGCATGTCAGGACTTGAGAGCAACAGGCGACATAGTGCCACCCGGCGGCGTTCACCCCCTGATAGGTTGCCGACTTTGGCATCCCAAGGAGGAAGGCGCAACGCTTCAGCGGCAACGTCCAACTTGCGTTCTAAGTTATGCGCATCGGCCGCCTCGATAATATTTTCCAGCCGCCCCTGCTCGCTTGCCAGGGCATCAAAGTCGGCGTCTGGCTCGGCGTAAGCGGCGTACACCGCGTCTAATTTTTCTTGTGCTTCTTTAATTGCCCCTAACGCTTCTTCGACGGTGTCGCGAACGTTTTTCTCGTCGTCTAGTTCCGGCTCCTGGGGAAGGTAGCCAATATTGATGCCGGGCATCGGACGAGCTTCACCTTCAAACTCTTTATCGACACCGGCCATGATGCGCAGCAGTGTGGATTTCCCCGAACCGTTAAGCCCCAATACGCCGATTTTGGCACCAGGGAAAAACGATAATGAGATATCCTTGAGAATTTGCTTTTTGGGCGGCACTACTTTGCCAACCCGATTCATGGTGAAAACGTATTGCGCCATGGAGATCCGTTAGGTTGTTGATAGAAAAAAGCGACAGCAGCAGGCTACTGGCTAAGGAGTGATGATAGTGGTCTGCGCCAGGAAAGGCTAGGCTGCTTAAGGTGCGCGACTAGCCAGGCCCACTCATTGGCTGAGAAGGCCAAGCTATTCAACGCTTACTCTTCTTCGTCCCAGTCGTCTTCTATGGCTCGCTGAAGTCGACGCTCTTCTAGCCATGCTTCTACTTGGCGTCGTGCGCGTAAGCTGTCTGCTTTGCTAGGCTTGCTTTTACCGTAATGGTCATCATTAACGGCGTCTAAGCTTTCGAACTCGTCTGAGTCGATTGCTTCACTGGTAAACGTTTCACGATTTAGGGGATCACGGCTCATGTGATGTCCTCCAACCCAGCCGGCGTGCCGGCGTAACAACGGCTCCACTTATTAGCACATACGGATCAAAAAGCATGTGTGGATTGCAAAGTGAAGCGCCTAGCGCAAATTAAGCGCCTTGCGGCTATATAACGCCAGTAGGGATGAAGTTCAAGCATTGATCGGTTTTTTTAGTGAGAAAGTTAATAATTAGCGGTTATCTCGCTGTTTTTGTAACTCCACAAGCGCAAGCTGGGCCTCTACACGTTCCGTTACGTCTTTTTGTACGCCAATGTAATACATCAGCTCGTCTGCTTTGTCGTAGACCGGTGTAATGGATAATTCATTCCAAAACATGGTGCCGTCTTTACGGTAATTACGCAGTACTTCGCGAGAAGGGCTGCCATTTTTAAGCGCGTCTCGGATAGAGACCAGGGCATCCTGGTCGCGGTCTTCGTTCTGTAAAAAACGACAGTCGCGATACAGAATTTCATCCGCGCTATAGCCCGTTAAGCGCTCAAAGCCTTTATTGACGTAGATGAGGATATTTTCATCGCCTTCCTGTTCAGCAACAACAATACCGTCTTCCGAGGCGTCAATTATGCGTTCGAGCAGCTCTGGACTGATCAATGGAGATCGTTTCATCAAGGGGTTCCTGTTGCAGCTCCAATCCTTCCCGCCGTTCAAAGTGGCTTTTTTTGCCTGTGAACGGGCAGGATTTCAAATCATTTATTATCAGCAGCATAGCAAGGGCTCCAATCTACCGCTGCTATCTAGCTCTATCATGGCGAGCGTTGTCACGCATTGCAATCGTGTACGCGCACCGTCTCATTCAACCTCTGGCAATTGCTGGGCGCTCAATACAGCCCCCACAGCGGTTGCAGCCAGTATTAGCAGTAGTATGGCGCTACCAAACCATTGTGCAAGAGCGCCAATAATGCCGCCTACCAAAAGCATTAATAGGCCTGTTAGCGTATTAGAGAGCGCAACGTAAAGCGCCCGATTATCTTGACTCGCCATATCAATGAGGTAGGTTTTTCGCCCCAAGCGTACGCCATGGTGAATAATCACTAAAAGCGCGTAAACCACCGCATAGGGCCAAATACTTTGTGCCCACCCGCCTGGCAGCCAGACCACGCTGGCGGCTAATAAACAGCAAATAGCCGTACCTACCGCTGCATCGCGCATAACGCTGCGGCTCGATTGGTCGGCGCGCTTGCCCCAGACCGGGCTTGCCACCATCGCTGCAAGCCCGGATACCACAATCAAAATACCCAGGCCGCCGAGGTCGGTGCCACTTTGGTTCTGCCCCAACAGAGCGATGTAAGGCAAGGCGAGTGCACTTGATAGCAGTAATGCCCTGGCAAGGTTGAAGTGTAGAAAAGTGCGATCATTTTTTAGCAGCGACAGACCTAGCTTAATACTGTCCCAGCCGTTTTCTCCTCCTTCAACGGCGCCAGGAGCTTCTACAATACGGGCCGCGGCTAAGGCATTCATTAGCCAGCCACTAGCGGCGACTACGAGTAAGAGCGCCACGATAACATTGCCGGGGCGACTATCAAGCAGCATGAGTACAGCGCCCGCCGCCAGCGTAGCGCCACCGGCAACGCTGCCGCTCCAGCCCATCAACGTGCCGCGGCGGCGTTTGGAAATAGTCTTACCCAGTACGTCTTTGGTCGCGATGGAGGATAAGCCCCGTGCCAGCGAAAGCAGCACGAGCGCGGCTAACACTAATGCGCCGCCCAAAGAGCCGGTGGCGAACAACGCAAGTAGGGCCAGCACTAATGCGGCTAGCGCCTGAATCAGCGCACCTGTTACCCATACCCATTTCCGTTTGGGTTTTAAGCGGATAAAACCCGCCACAAAAATTTGTGGCAGTAGCGCACCCGCCTCACGTATGGGCACTAGCAAGCCTACCATCCACACCGGTGCCCCAATAATGCCCATCAGCCACGGTAAAACTAAGCGCGCGCTAGATAACTCGTCAGCCAACTTATTTCCTAAAGAAGCCCATAGGTGTAGGAAAAAATTGCGCGGCTGTTCGTTGCAAGCACTGTCAGGTATGTCATCGCACATGCGGCTATCTTCATCGCCTGTTAGCCACTCATAAAGGCGAGACTGTGAAACATCCGGTTGAGCCATGACGGTTCCTTGGCGATTGCTAATTTAAGATGACAAAATGTTTTTTGAGAACGACATAGTATCCTGCAAAGGAATTTACCGATAAGGAACTCTCAATGTCACGCATTCAAATCCGCTACTGCACTCAATGCCAGTGGCTATTGCGTAGCGCTTGGTATGCCCAAGAACTTCTATCGACCTTTGGTGAGCAACTGACGGAGGTCGCGCTATCACCCTCTCATGGCGGCACTTTCGAGATATGGTGTGATGAACTACTGCTCTGGGAGCGTAAGCGTGATGGCGGCTTTCCCGATATAAAACTTCTCAAGCAACGCGTGCGAGATCAATTGGATCCAGAGCGAGATTTAGGGCATATCGACCGATGAGTCAGGATAAGCAAGCCGTCCTCTATGGCCTGGGGGCGGTAGCGCTTTGGTCGACAGTGGCAACGGCTTTCAAAGTAGCACTCGCATGGATGAGCCCTTTGGAATTGATGTGGCTAGCGGCATTCGTTTCCTGGGCATTAATGGGAGCGCTAGTCATCAAGCAGGGAAATATGCCCACGGCGCTATGCAGTGGTTGGAAAACAGCTGCGTGGGCGGGGTTGATGAATCCCGTGGCTTATTATTTAGTGCTGTTCGCCGCCTATGACCGACTCCCTGGACAAGAAGCCATGGCGCTGAATTATACCTGGGCGTTAGCGATGGCGTTTTTAGCGGTGCCTTTGCTTGGTCAACGCTTGACTCGAATAGATATCGTTGCTGGGTTCGTCGCTTACTCAGGCGTTTGGGTGATCGCTACACGTGGCTCGGTTTTCAATGTCTCTTTCGCCGATCCATTAGGGGTTGTACTGGCGCTCGCTTCGACGCTGCTGTGGGCACTTTATTGGCTGCTCAATGCACGCGATAAGCGACAGCCTCTGGTAGGCCAATGGCAAAACTTCAGTGTGGGTCTGCCTGTGCTGACGGTTTTGTTACTGCTTGGCCCAGGTGTGCAGTGGCATGGTTGGCCAGCGTTTGGGGCGGGCGTTTATGTAGGCCTGTTTGAAATGGGCGTGGCGTTTATTTTGTGGCAGCTGGCGGTACACCAAGTGTCGCGCACCGCCAAAGTCTCCAACCTGATTTTTCTTTCACCGCCTGTGTCGCTGTTTTTGCTTTATCTAGTGGTAGGAGAGCCTATTTTGCCTTCAACCCTGGTCGGGTTGGTGCTCATTTTGTTGGGATTAGGGCTTCAGCAAGCACAAAAGAGTAGCTAATGGAGGTGATTTCAAATGGCTGCAACCTTTTGGTGTTCTTTTGTATTTTTGTGTTACGCTTAGTGACTGATGGGGTGCTGTTAAGTATATCGCCTAGGTATGCCTAACGAATTATGCCTATTTTTAACATTATTACTTTTTCAATTAGGTGCTAGGCTTGGGGTGATTAGTCTTATAAAAAAGCATGGAGGCTAAACGCTTAGCTGGGTGACCGCTAAAGTGATATCAGCTACAGGGAACGCATAAATGGAACATGCAGTCGCTTCACGTTTGATCAAAAATAATCTTCGCCGCATTTCAACGCCATTACTGGCCGCTACGTTGGCTTTTGCACCGCTTACGAGTGCAATTGCTCAGACGCTCCCACAAAGTCTTTACGCACCTGGTAATGACGACCTACAGAGTGTAGTGCAAAAAGCTATCTCTACAAATCCTGAAGTTGAAGCTGCATGGTCACGCCTTAGCGCGGCCAAAAACGATATCGGTGTGGCACGGGGCAATTATTTACCCAGCATTGATGTATCTGCAGGTGTCGGTCGGGAAGCCCAAGAGGGCGATGGCCGAGGTAGCTATGAAACTGATTTTGTTGAGCTTACGCTAACCCAAATGCTGTTCGATGGCTTTGCTACTCGGAGCGAAGTCGAGCGGTTAGATAGAGCAGAATTGGTAACCTATTACGAGCTAATTGGTGCCAGCGAAAATGTTGCTCTTGAAGCTGCAGAAGCTTATTTGGACGTTGCACGATATCGTGAGTTGGTAAGGCTGGCACAAGAAAACTATGCCAAGCATCAGGAGGTGTATCAGCAAATTGAAGAGCGTACGCTTTCCGGTGCGGGCCGCGGAGTAGATCTTGAGCAAATAAGTGGGCGCGTGTCGCTGGCAGAGTCAAACCTGATGACTGAAGCGACAAATTTACATGACGTTACTGCTCGATACATGCGTATTGTGGGCGATTTGCCTGCACAAAACTTGATGCCTGCACCGACGCTCGAAGATGAGTTGCCTGCTAGTGTCAGTGAAGCTGTCAACCTAGCCTTCGAAGGTAACCCCGACTTTCATGCCGCCATTGAAAATATCAATGTTCAGCGTGCTGAGAGGGAAGGAACGCGTGCAGCATTTATGCCTCAGTTGGAAATTCAGGGCAGAACTGGCACTAATAATCAAGATGATGCCATTACGGGTCGCCGTGATGAAACTAGCATTCAGCTAGTGGCGAGTATGAATCTATACAATGGCGGTAGTGACCGAGCGGCCTTCCGAGCAGCTAGTGATCGCATCGAAGAAGCTGTTGATCAGCGCGAATTAGCCTGTACTAACGTGCGTCAGACCACACAAATTGCTTATAACGATGCTCAACGCCTTCGCGAACAGTTGAATTATTTAAATCAGCACCGCTTATCCATTGATCGCGTTAGAGGCGCTTACCAACAGCAGTTTGATATTGGCCAGCGTACTCTCTTAGATGTGTTGGATAGTGAGAACGAATATTTTGAAGCAAGTCGTGCTTATGCCAATGCTCAATATGATATCACTCTGGCAGATGCAAGAACCCTCGCGGCGACGGGTCAACTAATGCAAGCCTTAGAGATTATGCGCGATGACATGCCGACGTTGGCTGAGTTGGGTAACGATGGCGTCGCCATTACGCCGGAAATTGTATGCCCCGTAAGAGGCCCGAGTGGCTTTACGCTAGAAGATTTTACTGGCGGTGATTTTTCGGCTCCAGCCCCAACAAGAGCGCCCGATGTGACGCTTTCCGCCGATGCATTATTTCCTATTAATAGTGCGGAATTAGGGTTAGATACTCGTGAAAACCTTGCACGCTTAGCCGCTGAAATAAATGAGCGGAGTGATCTCGCTCGGATTTTCATTGCAGGCCATGCTGACAATACCGGTTCAGATGCAATCAATGACCCCCTCTCTCAGCAGCGCGCTAATAGTGTTGCTCGCTTTTTAGTTGAACAAGGCGTTGTTCAGGATTTGATGCAAACAGAAGGTTATGGTTCTAATCAGCCAATTGCTTCAAACGACACTGTAGAAGGGCGCGCTCAAAACAGACGTGTAGAAATTACTTTGGAACGGTTCGATGAGATAAATACGTAAGTAATATTTTTTGTATTTATTTTATCAAGTGTCGTGCTTGTTTCGCTAAAAATATATAGCACATAGCTTTTAAAAATATGCTATGTGCTATTTTATTATAAGAGGTGGACATTGTCAGAGTCTGTTCAAACGCTATCTGTTAAAGAGGCGCAAGATCCTTCATTAGATAATGACGAGCTTCTTCTCTGCCTGCAGGCAGTTGCCAGAATGCATCAGCATGAGGTTTCTTCCGAATCGTTAATCGCGGGATTGCCGCTTGAAAATGGTAAGCTGACGCCCTCTGTTTTTGCCCGGGCAGCCGGCCGTGCGGGGATGACGGCAAAAATTGTTAAGAGTGGACTTGTAAACCTTAACCCAGAACTGTTTCCTGTTGTTGTGCTCCTTGAGCCGGGACGTGCATGCATCGTCAATGCAATCGATGTTAAAAAGGGGCTTGTTAAAACTGTCTTCCCTGAGCTGAATGAAGCCGAAGTCGAAGTTAGCCTTAATGATTTGGCGTCTAGCTATTCAGGAGAAGCCATATACGTTCGTCCTCGCCTTCGATTGGATAATAACCCCGAAACTAAGAAAAAGAAGGGCGGTCACTGGTTTTGGAGTGTCATTCAGGAAAATAGAAAGCTCTATCGAGATATCCTTATTGGTTCAGTGGCCATTAATCTATTTGCTCTGGCCATGCCTCTGTTTGTGCTGAATGTGTATGACCGTGTTGTCCCCAACCAGGCGACTGAAACCCTCTGGGTACTTGCTGGCGGTATTTTCATTGTGCTCTGTTTTGATTTGGCGCTGCGGCTAATGCGCAGTAGCTTTGTCGATTTAGCGGCTAGCAGGGCGGATGTAAAACTCTCTTCCTCTATTATGGCGAAAACGCTGGGCTTGCGTTTAGAAGATCGGCCAGTCTCAACCGGCTCGTTTACTTCAACCCTGCAATCCTTTGAGTCAATACGTGCTTTTATTGGTTCGGCTACCATTTTAGGTATTGTTGATCTCCCTTTTGTGCTGTTATTTGCAGCGATTATCGCCTTAATTAATCCATGGCTTGTTTTGCCTGTTTTGGTAGGGGTTGTATTTGTATTGCTCTATGCCTTGGCGGCACAGGGCAAGCTTCATGAGCTTTCGCAGACCACCTGGGAAGTGGGGGCTCAGCGGAATGCTCTGCTCGTTGAGTCGGTGTCACAGTTAGAAAATGTCAAAGCCTTGCGCGCTGAAAGCCGTATTCAGCGTCATTGGGAAAAAGCCACCGCTTTTTTATCGCGTACCAGTGCCCAGCTTCGGTTAGTGAGCACATCCGTCTCGAATGTGGCGCAATGGGCGCAACACAGTGTGGCGGTCTGCGTCATTATTGTTGGCGTTTATCAAATTATTGAAGGCAATCTTTCCCAGGGCGGCCTGATTGCCGCTTATATGCTCTCTTCGCGAGCGATGGCGCCTATCAGCCAAGCGGCGGCATTGCTGGCGCAGTATCACCAATCGTCTACCGCGCTAGATTCACTCAACCAAGTGATGGATAAGCGTGTTGAGCGCCATGAGGGTAAAGCCTATGTCGAAAAGCCCAGTGTTGCTGGCAGCATCCAATTAGAAAAAGTGACATTGCGCTATCCTAACGAAGAGCGCGATGCATTGCGCGATGTAACAATTTCGATTAAAGCGGGTGAGAAGGTTGCCCTGCTAGGCCGAATAGGCTGTGGCAAGTCTTCACTTAACAAGCTAGTGCTGGGTTTTTATCAGCCCACTGCTGGTGCCGTGTTGCTAGACGGTATTGATATCCGACAACTCGACCCTCTACAACTGCGCCGCCATATTGGCTACGTTCCTCAAGATGTCAGCCTATTCTCAGGAACCTTGCGCGATAACATCGTCGCTGGCGGCGGCAGTGATCGTGTCAATGACGAAGAGTTGCTTAAAGCGCTTAATATTGCAGGGTTGCAGTCTTTGGTGAATAGCCACCCTCGTGGAGTTGATCTACAGGTAGGTGAGCGTGGTCAAGCGTTGTCTGGAGGACAAAAACAGTCTGTGGCAATTGCGCGGGCGTTAGTCCATGACCCGGCAATACTGCTACTGGACGAGCCGACCAGCTCTATGGATAACGCTAGTGAAGAAGCGTTTAAAAAGTGCCTAGGTAACGTGGCGCAAGGTAAAACAATGCTAGTGGTGACGCATCGAACGTCTCTGCTCTCTTTGGTGGATCGTATTATCGTGATGGATGCTGGCAAGGTCGTCGCGGATGGGCCCCGCGATACGGTCGTAGAAGCGCTCCGTAAAGGTCAGATTGGGAGGGCTTCTTAATGGCTAAGAAAACCACTGAGACCACTGAACAAAAAGGCTTCGAGGCTATTGGTCGGTTCTCTGAAAAAGGCAAAAAACCATTCCGCCCTTTTATGGATCGATTGTTTGCGCGACGCGTTACCTCTGCGCATTTAAGCCGGGACTGGGCAAGTGATACTGATTGGGCGCGTTTGCAACAAGAGCCCATGCGAGCACGCCTCTTTCTTTACGGTGTTTGCCTGGCTTTCGTGGCACTTGTTACCTGGGCTTGTTTTGCGCCCATTGATGAAGTGACGCGAGGTAGCGGTCGCGTTATTCCAGCTAGCCATTTACAGCAAATACAGTCTTTTGATGGCGGTGTCGTTGAGCAGATTATGATCCGTGAAGGGCAAGTAGTCGAAGCGGGTCAGGTGTTAATGCAAATTGATCCGACCCGATTTGTGTCGGACTTTCGCGAAAATCGAGCACAACGCTATGCCTTACAAGCGAAAGCGGAGCGGCTGCGCGCGTTAGTCACAGACTCACCTTTCGAGCCCGATGAAGAGCTGCGTCAAGAAGTGCCTTCTATTGTGATTCAAGAACGTGAGGTTTATGAGAGCCGCCGCGAAGAGTTGCGTGAACAAGAAAACGTGCTTGATGATCGCATACGCCAGCGAAGAGAGGAGTTAAGAGAAGCCGTCGCTAAGCGTGATACTGCTCAGCGTGAAGCCAATATGTCTAGTCAAGAACTGAATCTAACACGGCCGCTGCTGGAGTCAGGTGCTGTTTCCGAAGTTGAAGTGTTACGCCTTCAGCGAGATTTATCGCGTGCCACCGGTGAGCGGAACCAGGCTGATGCGGCTGTTTCACGATTAGAGGCAGCGGTAGAAGAGGCAGAAGGGCAATTGCTTGAACTAGGGGCGGAGCGCCGAAGCGAGTGGCGTAATGACCTTGCCGAAACGCTGGGTGATTTGAATGCGCTTCAACAATCCGGTACTGGTTTGCAGGACCGAGTGCGGCTAACCGAAATTCGTTCGCCGGTAGATGGCGTAGTGCAGCGTATACACATAAGCACCATCGGTGGCGTTGCTCAACCTGGGCAAGAAGTGGTGGATATTGTGCCTAGTGACGACCAGTTGTTGGTTGAAGCGCGTATCGCACCTCAAGATATTGCGTTTTTACATCCCGGCCAAGAAGCCACCATCAAGCTAACGGCATACGACTATGCCATCTATGGGGGGCTGAAAGCTGAGCTGGATCATATTAGCGCCGATACCATTACCGATGACGACGATAACACCTTTTATCTAGTGCGAGTTCGCAGCCTTAACGACGAAGATGTAGCGGATTCACTGCAGGTAATCCCAGGGATGACCGCGCAAGTAGATATTATAACCGGCAAGCGAACAGTGATGCAGTTTCTGCTCAAGCCTATTCTGCGGGCATGGCGCGATTCGATGGGGGAACGATAATGGACTATTGGTTTGTGACAATGGATGGCAGTCTTAAAGCACGTTGGCAAAAGGCTTTTCCTGATGCACAGCCCTCAACGCCCGACTCAATTGAACAAAATGCTCAATCGGGTGATTTAGTTTGGATAGCAACCACCGTCGCCTCATGGCCACAGTTGACTCAGCGCTTGGCTTTGATGGGGGCAACAGTCGTCATACTTAGCTATGCCCCCCAACATAAAGAAGCGCTTAAAGCATTGGACCTGGGCGGGCGTGGTTATGCACACACGCTTGCGACAGCTGATGTGTTGAAGCAAGTGGCGCTTGTGGTTACTAACCAAGGAGTGTGGGTCGGTCAAGAGTTGCTTGCGAAAGTAATTGGCGGCACTTTTAAAGCCTTGACTCAGCGCACCGAGAAGGTCTCAAGTGCCGATAGTGACTCCCTTGCCTTACTGACTGAGCGTGAGCGCGGCGTTGCCCTGGCGGTTGCGCGGGGGGCAACCAATAAAGAGGTCGCTCGTCAGCTCGATATAACTGAGCGCACGGTAAAAGCTCACTTAAGCGCTATTTTTAAAAAGCTAGCAGTACGTGATCGGCTGCAGTTAATGCTCAAGCTCTCTTCGACCAGAGAGCTCGCCAGCTACTAATTCATTACTGCGCTCTTAACTGTGATAGATCGAACAGATAAGGGCGCTTTCCCTCCCTTTTTGGGCGTAGGCAGCTTTAAGCCTATTTCTGTCCATCAGTACAATACTTTTTTGTAGTTCACCCGCCTACGATGATGGTATATGCCGCTAATTCCAAGTGCAAAGCGCTAGAAAACGGCTTCTTTATTCGTTCGGGAGATCTACATGGCAACTGCAACCGTTATTGCAATTTCTGGTCAGGCTTGGGCACGTGATGAATCCGGTAACCTGCGTGAACTGAGTATTGGTGATGTGTTGCAGGAAGGTGAAGTTCTCATTACTTCCAGTAATGGCAGTGTAGAACTGGATTTTGCTGACGGGGCGGGTAATAGCCTAGTGGAGGGCGGCCAAGAAGTGGTTGTTTCTTCCGAACTCGACAGCGACCAGCTTGTGTCCACTGAAGATGCCAGTGCACAGGATGCGGATCTTGAAGCGCTGTTAGCTGCCCTGGAAGATGAAGAAGGTGATCTTCTCGATATCCTTGATGCAACTGCCGCGGGTGGTGGCGCTGGCGGCGGTGGTGAGGGGCATGATTTCGTGCGTCTTGCTCGTATTGCAGAGCAAACCGACCCGTTAAGTTTTGAGACCTCGGGCGGGCTGGAAGAAGGAGAGTTCGTTGAGTTTGGCGGGGCTCCTGATACGGCAGCTGCCGAGGAGGTTGAGCCGACGCCTGAGCCAGAGCCGACTCCCGAGCCGATCAATACCCTCGCTGATGACGGTGAGTCGGTTACGACCAACGAAGACGAGGTGGCTAGCGGCAACGTACTCGACAATACCCAAAACCCAGATGGCCCCGATGCGGCCACGGTAGTGAGTTTCAGCTGGTACGAACAAACTGCAGCTGCAGGTGAGACGGCCACTCAAGATGGTGTGGGCACCCTGACCATTGCCGAGAATGGCGCGTTCACATTTACTCCTGTCGAGAACTATGACGGCGATATCGAAGCCGCTAGCTACAACGTAACAGACGGAGAAAACACCGTTACGTCGACCCTTGCGATTTCTGTCACGCCGGTGAACGACACCCCGGTGCCGGAAGACGACGACAACACCACCGCTGCCAGCGATGACGCGCTGACCACCGAAGAAGACACCGCGCTGACCATCCAGCCCGGCACGCTGCTGGCTAACGACAATGACCCGGACGGTGACACCCTCACCATCACCAGTGTTGGCAATGCCACCAACGGCAGTGTGGTACTGAACGGCGACGGCACCATCACCTTTACCCCGAACGACAACTTCAACGGCGACGCCCAGTTCGAGTACACCGTCGACGACGGCAATGGTGCCACGGCCAGTGCCACGGTCACGGTGGAGGTCACGCCGGTGAACGACACCCCGGTGCCGGAAGACGACAACAACACCACCGCTGCCAGCGATGACGCGCTGACCACCGAAGAAGACACGGCGCTGATCATCCAGCCCGACACACTGCTGGCCAACGACGATGATCCGGACGGTGACACCCTCACCATCACCAGCGTCGGCAATGCCACCAACGGCACCGTGGCCCTCAATAATGACGGCACCATCACCTTTACCCCGAACGACAACTTCAACGGCGACGCCACGTTCGAGTACACCGTCGACGACGGCAATGGTGCCACGGCCAGTGCCACGGTCACGGTGGAGGTCACGCCGGTGAACGACACCCCGGTACCGGAAGATGACGACAACACCACCGCTGCCAGCGATGACGCGCTGACCACCGAAGAAGACACCGCGCTGACCATCCAGCCCGGCACGCTGCTGGCTAACGACAATGACCCGGACGGTGACACCCTCACCA
>NZ_JABWCV010000020.1 GCF_013371085.1 Vreelandella maris
TGGCTGGATCGAAAGCGATGATGGAGCCGATCCGATATCGCGAACACTCCTTCCGGCCAGACAATGATCCGGTCTGGCGGAAACGAGGGCTCAAAACGTTTCTGCCGCGCAGACTCCTAGCTCTTTCAGCATTGAGGTTTGATTCTCCCCTTGGCTAAGGCCGAGGTATACTCGCTTAATTTATTGATGAGAGATGCGATGCGCCCACGACTCCTGTTGCGATTATTATTGCTGCTCCCTCTGTACTGCTAACCGGCTGCGATGAAACGCCGACCGGGCGCACCCAACTGACATTGGTTCCTGAACAATTAATGACACAGATGGGCGAGGATACCTTCGACCAACTACGCCGTGACCAGCCGGTGTCACGTGATGCAGCCGCTAACCGCCAGGTAGCGTGCGTGGCTCAGGAAATAATAGCCGCCACCGAGGCCATCTATCCGGCTGACGAGTTACCGGCGGCCTGGGAAGTTGTCGTCTTTGAGGATGATTCCCCCAACGCTTTCGCCCTACCAGGCGGACGCATCGGCGTGCATACCGGCCTACTCCAAGTCGCCGAAACGCCTGGCCAACTGGCGGCGGTGATCGGCCATGAAGTTGGTCATGTGCTGGCTGACCATGGCAATGAACGCCTTACTCAGCAGCTTGGCATTAAGGCCGGGATGCTAGTGGTAGGATTGTTAGGCGAGGGAGACATGGGGCAGCAGCAGTTAACGCAGGCATTGGGCCTCGGCGCCCAGCTCGGCATCACCCTGCCATTTAGCCGCGCCCACGAAGAAGAAGCCGATCTAATGGGCCTGGCGATCATGGCGCAAGCAGGGTTCAACCCGCAAGAAAGCGTGGCACTGTGGCGCAACATGGCGGCGGCTGGTGGCGGTCAGCCTCCTGATTTTCTCTCTACGCATCCCGCCCATGAGTCGCGCATTACGGCATTACAGCAAGCCATGGAAGAAGCCGTGGCAACCTATCGCGCTACTACACCGGCGGATTGTAATGGGTGAGAGAGGTGCTAATGGCTATCACAGAGTGCCCGATAGCGCTTCATAGAGACGATTGATAAGAACAACACTGATAAATGCGTTTTAATCCAATACGTTCTCGTAGTTGTCATAGTCAAAAACAGGAAGCTCTTTAACCTCATCACTAGCGTAAGGAAGCTGATAGTAAGAACTGCCAGGCCGCCAGCCTTCAGGATAACCGTAAAAGGGGAATGCGCGGGGGCCTGAGCCAAACTCCTCCCTCGATGGTTTAATAATAATAGCCTGCATAATGCCATTATTTGTAAATAGGGCGTCTGTAATATAACCATAGCCTTCTTCACTTTCTATGCTGGCGTAATCATCGATGATGTCGGATATTTTCCATGTTTGTGGCCCCGTCGCAAAGTCTTCTTCTACAGTGCTCACTCGCTCCATTTCTTGCTTATAAATATAGGCTTCATCTATCGTAACATTCGTAAACAGGTCGTACTCCTCGACGTTATCCTGCTGTACAGGCACTTTAATACCTGCTTCAAACAGCTCGACTTCATCCCAGGGGATGGCAACATGCCTGTCTCCGCTATCCCACATCCCGCCTACTTCGGCGATTAAAGTGACAATTTGGTTCTGCTGGTCTAGCACGATGTTGACTATTTCTCCTATTTCATCTTCTTGGGGAGAGAAAGCCGCTGCCTCTAATAATGCGTCTGCCCGAAACCCACTCTGCTCATAAAGAGCACTGTAATCCCATTCATTGAGCGGCCGAGTGGCTTGACCATGCTGTGTCTGGCTTGGATTATTTGGATCGGTTTGCTGTTGAGAGGGTGAACCATCAATGTTTGCATAGGCGTGCATCGGCAGGAGGGAAGCCATCACGATTAACATGATGCGAGATAAATTAGCTGTATTCATCGCAAGCCACCTGTTTCTTGAATGACGTTTCGATAGTCTTATGCACCTTACAAGCCGGTTCCTTAACGGTGCCTCGGTAGCCTACCCAAACACTCGTTAAGAAACCGGCACTTCTATTTTCGTATTCGCTCTCAAGAATTAATGAAGCTACTAACAATTAATCATCCAATAAACCTTCATATTGGTCGAAATCGAAAGACTCCATGTCGCCTACTTCATCTTCATTATACTGCGTATAGTAAGCTGTCTGGCCTGGGTTCCAGCCATAGCCATAGCCATAGCCATAAAACGGGTATGCGTAGGTGCCAGCACCAAAATCAGCGCCTGTCTCGACAATGACTGCTTGCACGTCGCCTTCACGCGAAAAGAGAATGTTGTCGATATAGCCGTAGCCAATGCCATCCCCGACCGTTGCGTAGTCGTCAAGCAAGTCCGTCAGCTTCCAGACACCCGTTCCAGCTTCAACATCATCTTCAACTTGCTGGGTTCGGCTAAGGTCTTGCTGAGAAATATACTCTTCAGCCTCAAATAGCCCATACTCATCGGCGTTGTCTTCAGTGACAGGTACCCTTACGCCATCCTCATGCAGCTCAACCTCTTCCCAAGGTACTAGCACGTGGGTATCACCAATGTCCCAGAAGCCGCCTACCTGGGCGATGATAGCGGCAATCTTATTGTCCTGGGTCACTAACACATTTTCGACACTGCCGATCTCATCCTCATCTTCACCAAAGACCTCAGCATCTAAGAGGTTATCGGCTTTAATACCGCCCGATTGATATATCTCTTCATAGTTCCAATCTCCCAGGGGCTTTACGCTCTCCTCTTGAGACTGGGTTTGCTGAGCATTCGCTTGTAAAGCGGCAGCGGTGGCCGTTACTGCTAACGTGGTGACACACACATTCCGTTTGATCGCCATTTCCTATCTCCCGTCTGTTAGTGTGTTTTTACGTTAGAAAAGAGCGCTATCTCTGTAAAGCATACTGACTTAAGCGTTAGCGAACCGCAGCAACTTAACCCTACCTCTCAAACTGATAATAAGTAACTGATATTAAATGATTTTAAAGTAAACAAAAAATATATTCACCTTTTTTTTCGTATACACGCCAACACTGGCCAGACTATTTTTTTAAAAAAAGTTATTAAATAAACCCCACTCTTTCATCTTGCTTTAAATTTTTTATTAGCCGTTTAATAAAAAAAACTTAAATCAAAGTTAACCACATAACGCAAATGCAAGCGCTTGCCCTAGCGACTATATTAACAACCTTAAGAGCAAAGAGTGTATTCAGTACATTGTTGCGTATTTAGCGTATAAAAAGGTAGCCAATATAATGCCGCATCGGGATTCCAAACGCCTAAAGCGATGGTGGATGGCGCCACTCATCGGTATCGTGCTTATCATCGTGACCTTAGCGTTAATGCCTTGGAATTTTTTAAAGCCTGTTATCACTGACCGTATCGAGCAGGCAACGAGGCGCTCAGTGGCGATCCACGGTGATGTGGAAATAAGCCTGGTTCCACATCCTCAGCTTGCGCTCCATCAATTGGAAATAAGCAACCCTGACTGGGCTACTGTTGACACCTTGCTGAACGCCGAACAGGTCACGTTCAAGCCCTCTCTCATCGATTTGCTGCAAGGCGAATTGACGCTGGAGAAGCTGAATTTTTCTGGTTCGACGCTTAACCTGGAGCAACGCGCCAACGCACCCGCAAACTGGGTTGTGGGCGATGAGCAAACCACTCAATCAGCGTCGGCAGAGAACCCTTCCTTTTCTTTCTCACTGCCCTCTCTGGCTGTCTCTGACTCAACGGTGCGTTATTGGCGGGCTAATGCTGACAGCCCACTATCAGTAGCTGTTTCATCGCTTCAAACGCAGGCAGGGGATAAGACGTTACGCACACAGGCGACCTTAAATGTTCAACAGCGAGACATTAAGCTGAAAGCCCAAACGGGTCCCGTCGCTGCATTCTTGGATGAAACCAAGGCGTTCAGCGGGGATATTTCTCTCAGCGCTGGTGAGAGTCAACTGACCACAACGTTCGAGCTTCCTCAGTCACCCTCATTACAACGCTTTGAAGCGACTGGTGAGCTAAGCTTACATCAACTCCACGATTGGGCAGAATGGCTCGAACTGCCTCATATCGCGCTTGAAAATCTTGAAATAGCGGCTGATCTAACGCGCCAAGGCAATCAGTGGCGATTAAGCAACGTGGATATCGCCACGGCCGAAAGCCAGCTCAGCGGTGACCTGGCGTTAGATACGTCCGGTAAAGTGCCCTCCCTTGACGGCCGTTTGCATGCATCGACAGTTAATGTGGCTGCTTTACGGTCAGCCTTACCCAAAAGCGGGGAAAAGCAGGGCCTCTCAATACCCGTGTTACCGGCCGTGCGCGGAAATGTATCGATCGCCGCCGACCGCCTAATCTTCGAACAAGCAACGCTGCATAACCTGCAAGGGGCACTCGAACTCGCTGAGCACTCAGTCGCCCTCACCCCGCTCACCTTTGACATCGCGGGCGGCCATGCCCAAGCAGATATCGCGCTCACCAGCAGCCCCGATAGCGTACAAGCAGACGCCCAGATAGCCTTATCGCAACTTGATCTTTCGCAAATCGATCAAGCGCTGCCGCCGGGTAATCTTCTAAACGCTGATATCTCCCTTGCGCTTCAACCCATGGAACAGCGCCCTACGCTAGCCTTAGAGACCCTGTTTACCCACCTGCACATCGGCCACGCGCGATTTGATTATCGGCATCAAAACGCCAACACCCATCTTGCAGGCACCCTCGCTACCAGCAGCGAACAAACCCCGCCTGAGCTCCAACTCAACGTCAACGGCACTTGGCGCGACAAGCCACTTCAATTAGCGGCCCAGGGAGCCCCGTTAACGCGCTTGTTGAACTTGGAAAACAACACATTGCGGCACGATTACCCGCTGCACATCGACGCCACCTCCAACGCTGTGCGGGCGCAGGCGGATACCACCTTGGCATCGCTACTATCGCCCCAAACGTTTGCCGCCGACATGACCCTAACCGCCGACAGTGTCCAGCAGTTGGAAAACTGGTTCGGGCCGGTGCTGCCTCCACTGCCTGGCTTTAGGCTTACCGGCGAGTTGGTACGCGATCATGATCAGTGGAGCGCCACGGGCCTTGAAGGACGCATTGGCTCCACCCAGGTGAACGGCAGTATCGAAGTACTCAGCGGTGAGCGGCCGTTGGTCGAGGTGGATCTTGAAGCCGGGCGGATCCACCTGGCGCAACTGATTGAAAGGACGACCCCCACCGAGAGCGAAGAGGCAGAGAATGAATCTTTCCTGGCGCCACTGCGAACCTTCGATGGGCAATTGTCGCTTAACGCCAATACGCTAGTATTACCCAACGGCTTGGCCCTGAACGACTTGACGCTCGCTGCCAACCTGGAAGCAGGCCAGCTGGAAGCCGAGCCGGTTCGATTTCGCCTGGGTGACGGTTCGCTTAGCACCAGCTTAGCGCTGGATGCGGCGCAGCCACCTGCGTCGGGGCATCTTGATATCGATGTGGATAATATCGCCCTATCCAGGCTCGGCGACACCTTCACGCCCCTCGAAGATCGCCTTGGCCGCGCATCAGGAGAACTCCACCTGGAAATCGACGAAGCGCTTCCCAGTGATAGGCGCGATGAGTGGCGATGGCCGTACCTGGGTCGGCTGGCGTTTGAGCCCTCGGTGCTGCATTTCAGTGACCCACAGTCTGGCACTGAGCTGACGTTTACCCTGGAAACCCTAACCAGCACGGCAGGCACCCAAACTTTCAATCTAGATGGTGAGGGCCGCTATGACGGCGCGCCAGCCACTCTCTCGCTACAAGGCGACCCCTTGCTCAACGCGCGCGACCCCGACCGCGCTTATGCAGTGGATTTAGAAGCTGACATTGTCGATACGTATATCAGTCTAGATGGCACGCTGCGGCGCCCTCTGGCATTGCAAGGTCTGAGCTTACAGCTTGCGTTTGAAGGACCCAATCCGAAGTGCCTGAGCCGCTTGCTTGGCATCGGCCTACCCTCACTGCCTGCCTACTCGATCACGGGAGAGCTGGATCTAAACGACCAGCGCTGGGCGTTTACTGAACTGCAGGGCGTCATCGGTGGCAGCGATCTCCACGGGCGTTTGTCTCTCGATACCGGCGTCAGCCCGCCTAAAGTGACGGGGGCGTTACGCTCGACTCATCTCAACATTGAGGACCTGGGCTTTCTAGCGGGTGAAACCCCAGAAAACACCACCGACGACCGTTTCATACTGCCCGACACAGCGATCATTACCCAGGCATGGCAAGGTGTCGCGGCGGATATAAGCTACCAAGGCCAATCCGTGCGCGCAGGGGAGGTTCCCTTGAATAATGTGGTTATCGATTTTGCGCTTCAAGATGGCCGGGGGCGCTTCGAGCCGCTGAGTTTTGGCGTAGGCGCGGGCAGTGTCGACCTCAACCTTGAACTAAATACCGTCACTACCCCACCCAGCGGCACGCTTCAGGTGGAAGTGCAAGGGGTGAACCTTGACGACGCACTGCGTCACTGGGCGCTGGCTGACGAGAGTACCGGCACCATCGGGGGCGCGGCAAGCTCTGGATCGAAGGTGCCTCAATTGCGGAAATGCTGGCTTCTGCCGATGGCGGCGTCGTTCTGTTGATGACCGGCGGACGGCTGGATGCCCTGCTTGTCGAGATGGCAGGATTGGATGCTGGCCAAACATTGGCAAGCTGGCTACGTGACCGCAACCCCATTCCCGTTGATTGCGCTTACGCCGACCTTCAGGCAAGAGATGGTCTAACGCACCTGGATACGTTCGTTGTGGATACCCGCGACACTACCTTCACCGCTGGCGGCCAGGTGAATTTAAATAACGAGCGTCTCGATATCAGCATTATCGCCCACCCCAAAGATCCCAGCGCGTTGGTTGGCCGCTCCCCGCTTCACTTGGGGGGCACGTTCAATCATATTGAGACTAGCGTGCACCGCCAAGGGCTGATCAGGCGCGCGGGGGCAAGCGCAGCACTCGCTGCCCTGGCTAGCCCGCTGACCGCCCTCTTACCACTACTGGAGGTGGGCACGGGCCCTGAGATGCAATATTGCCAAGGGTTAATTAGCCGTTCTCGTGACGCCATTCAAGAGGGAGATATGGAATAATGCGCCCATACTACTGGTTCAATAGCAGGCTATTGGGCTGTCTGCTGTTAATCTTATTGCTGGCTGGCTGTGCAGGCTCGCCGGTCAATGAATCAGCAAGACTTGAGCAGCAAGACTCTCTCGCAGCGGTTCAAATCAAGGCTAGGCTTCTCGAAGCAACGGAGCTGGCTGGCTCGGCTATCGATGTGGATCTGAAAGGTGATCGAGCCGTTCTGAGCGGTTTTGTTGAAACGTCACAGCAGCGTGACCGGGCAGAAGCCATCGCAAATGAACAAGAGCAGGTGAAGACGGTGGAAAACAACATTACCGTTAAATAGGAAGGGTTGATTTTAAGGCTCATTACGCGGAGACCAGGGATGAACCAGCCGTTGCAAAACCTCGAACAACTGCTTGATCGAGTAGGCGAGTTGTCACGTCATAACGATCGCGTCTCAATCGAGATGGTCGTCGAATCGATTGGCAGCCGTTCTTTTGGGCCGCTGTTGATGCTGATTGGCATCACGCTATTTTCGCCGCTCAGTGGTGTACCGGGCATGTCGTTCTTCATGGGGTTGTTCGTATTGCTGGTAGCCGTACAGATGCTGATCGGTCGGCAAAAATTTTGGTTGCCCCATTTCATTCTCGACCGCTCAATTGAGCATAACAAACTGCAGAAAGCGCTCGACTGGCTCAGCAAGCCAGCACGGGGCATCGACCGCGTTCTTAAACCACGCTTAACGTTCCTAGTACATAGAGGGGGCAGTTATGGCATTGCCGTACTGTGCGTCATCGTCGGCCTGAGTATGCCGATTATGGAACTGGTGCCCTTTTCTTCTTCGGCTGCCGGGCTGGCTTTGCTGGCACTAGGGCTTTCACTGGTGGTCCACGACGGGTTACTCGCCCTATTGGCGTTTGTTATTTTCGGCGCCACGTTTACGCTTATCGCTACCAACTTACTGTGATTCGTTCCCCTCGCGGAGGCGCTCGATGGAGGCGTTTCCCTGCTTCGCCAAGGTCGCCAGGCGGTCGATTTGTTCATCCAGCCGCGGCAAAGCCTCCTGTCGATAGCTTGAGAGATCATCAATCGCGCCCATCACCTCGCTGAAAGCTTCCTCAAGCACTTGCATATCAAGCATCGCTCCGGATGCGCGCTTCTGGATATCGACCCCTTGCTGGCGCAGTGCCTTGGCGGTTCCGCCAATCATCTGTGAGGTGGTGGTGTTAAGGGCTTCGATGCGGTCCAGCACCAGGCGCTGATTGGCCATCGCCATGGCGACGGTCACCGCCACGGTAAGGGCTGAAACAGTGACGTTAATGGCTCTGTCTACGCCACGCATCAATTCCCGGTTATTGCGGATGATGACTTCTAGCGCCAGCACGCCCTGCTGACTCACTGCCAGTTGCTGTTGGAGGTCGACAATACGCTGGCGCAGGGGAAAGAGCAGCTCTTCCTCAAGGAAGTGACGCCGCGGATCATCGGCATCGCGAGCGGCGATCTCGTCCTGCAGGCGGCTATCAATCAAACGGCCCAGCGCAATTTGGCGGTTCAACTCAGCAAGGATTTTATTTAAAGCCTGCTGGTCGTCGCTCAGGGTAACGTTGTCACGATGTAGCATATCGCGACCGCCTTTCAACTCCTCGATAATCGCGTCTAGCGCCTGTTGAGCATTTTCGAACTTCTGAAAGTAGCGTTGCAGGCGGCTGTCGACGCCAGGAATGAGCGCCATAACACGATCCAGCGCGCTCGGCGCTAGGCGATGGCGAGCGGGATCAAGGCCTTCCATGCGCCCGCGCAGATCAACCAGCGCCTTGGCTACTGGCCCGCCTTCATCGCCCTGATGAGCCAACTGACGAAGCGGTGTTTGCAACATGGCACTACGATGCGCGGCCTGCTGCTGCAACTCAAGCCCCATCTCGTCTACGGCCCGGCGCTGGCGAGCGATGGATGCCTCGTCATTCTCGGAAAGGATATCCTCGACAAAGCGGCCAGCCATCGCCTCAAGCTCAGGGTCGATGGCACGCTCATCGGGGTCGACCGAATCTTCCCGGTTAGCCCCCAGCTGACTGGCAATCTCGGCCACCGGCGGCAGGGAGAGGCGACGCTTGTCATCGGGTTGCTGAGCCATAAACATCTCCTGAGCTATTGAAAGAAACCGTTGTGAAGACCGCATGGCACCATTGGCACTGAACCATTAACACAGAACCATTTACCCAGAACTTACGGCACAGCAGCACCGTCAGCTGGATTAATTAATCCTTGCGCGTATAACGATCCGCGCCTTCGACGAAGCGGCGTAGATCCTCCAGTGCCTTCTCGGTGGTAACCGACGCCTGTGGGCGCGCTGTTTCGATACGCGCCATGGAAACAGCAGTATCGTCGAGCACGGTCAGGGCCGATTCAATACGGGCGGTAAGTTTATTCAGCCGATGCTCGGTCTCTACCAGTAGATCCAGGCGCCGCACCAGGGCGGCGCGCTCCTCCTCGCCCAACTGTTTGCCCTCTTGGGTCAGGCGACTACGCACGTAATTACCGTCTACGCTAACCACCCCTCGCGCCTGGGACGCCATAGATATCAGCGTATCCACCGCGCCGAGACAAACCTGCGTGACCAAGCCACGCGAGCGCTCGAAAGCCAACTCGCCTGTGTGGAATCGGCCGCTCAGCACGTCCATCACATGCCGATAGCGGCTATAGAGGCGATCCGCCTGAATGGCGAGATCGGGGCGATGCACGTCGAGCAGGCTCTGCTTGGCCCGGCACATGGCGAGTACAAGATCATCGGCCCCCTCTGGCGGCCGACCAGGGTCGAGTACCGACACGCCGGCCTCATAGGCCTTGCGCTCCTCTTGGGCACGCCGCTTGCGTACCGCGGCCACTCGTTGAGCTTCCTGGCGGCGCTCGCGGCGGCGGGCCAGCCAGCCGCGCAGTGTTCGCTCGACTGGCAGCGCCACAGGAATAGCGACAATACCCGCCAGCCAGCCAAACAGGCTGGGGCTGAAACCGCCCCATAGAGAGGTTAGCCACAGCAGCATGCTGATAAAAGGAACCAGCAAGCAATAGCGGAAGATGACCTGCAGACGGCTGGGAGCCAGCACCGGAAGCGCCAGACCAGGGTTGAAAAGGCCGACCAATAGCCAGGGCAGGCAGGTCATAAACAGGCCATAGGAAAATCCCTGCAGGAATCCCAACATTGATACGGCTATCCTTCATTCATGAAACGCAAACACCAAGTGTAGAGTAACTGAGATGGCCCGCTCAGCACCAGTTAGACACACTCCTGTGATTCTCTGAAATCGGCCGATATCAATTCTCTTGGGTGCTTTGATCAGCGCGGATGAAACATGTTGCAAAACACCTGCACTGCCGAACGGCAGCCTATGGAGAAGAGGCACTCTACTTCGCCCAGCTTGGCGTAATCGACCGACAACTCCTACGTTGTTTTAAGGACTGGTTGTAAAACCGGTTATAAAAACTGTTTATAAGAACCGTTTATAAGAACCGCTTATAAAAACAGGCTGTAAAGACACCGGGAGACGTAACGATGGATGCACTTGCGCGAAAGCTGGGCCTCAAGACGGATCCCACTATTTTTTTCACATCGGCAGGGATCATGATCCTTTTCCTTGTGGCGCTGCTGATTGCGCCTGGCCCTATAGGGGAAGCCTTCGGCGCGGGGCGGCAATGGATCGTTACTAACCTTGGCTGGTTTTTTATTTTTGGGGTAACAAGCTGGGTGGCGTTTCTGCTGTGGGTGGCAATAAGCCGTTTCGGGGCAATACGCTTAGGTGGCAATGATGCGAAACCGGCCTATACCAACGCCTCCTGGTTCGCCATGCTGTTCGCTGGCGGTATCGGCACGGTACTAATGTTCTGGGGCGTGGCCGAGCCGATTTCCCACTTCGCTACGCCCCCAAGGCCGGATGTCGAGCCTTTTTCTGTGGCCGCCGCCGACGATGCCATGAGCTTTTCAATCTATCACTTGGGCCTGCATACCTGGGCGATTTTCGCCATGCCGGGGTTGGCATTCGCGTACTTCATCTATCGTTACAACTTACCGATGCGTTTCAGCTCGGTGTTCTTTCCACTGTTAGGCGAGCGCATTCACGGCCCTATCGGCAAAACCCTGGATATCTTTGCCGTCCTCGGCACCCTGTTTGGCGTGGCGGTGTCTGTCGGACTGGGCACCCAACAAATTAACGCGGGGTTAACGGAATTATTCGGTGTGCCAGATGCCGTGTTGACGAAAGTGCTGATCATCATCGTTCTCACCACGGTGGCCGTGGGGTCGATCATCGCGGGCCTGGATTCAGGGGTGAAGCGGCTCTCTAATATCAATATCGGAATGGCCGTTGGCTTGCTGCTGTTTGTGCTGTTTACCGGCTCAACCGTTTTCCTGTTACGTGCCGTTGTCGAAACCTTTGGCCTGTATATAACCAACCTACTGCCCATGGCGTTTTGGAATGACACGCTAGCACGCTACTCCAGCGAAGGCGGCGCCTGGGGGTGGCAAGGCAGCTGGACAGTTTTCTATTGGGCCTGGACCGTTACCTGGTCGCCGTTCATAGGCATATTCGTAGCGCGCATTTCCCGCGGCCGGACTATCCGAGAGTTCGTGCTCGGCGTGCTGTTCGCCCCTTCTATCTTTACGCTGATCTGGTTTGCGATCTTCGGCTGGTCAGCCATGGAGATTGACGGAATTGGCCCCGAGGCGCGGGCAGCTCTAGGTGATCAAGCCGGTATTTTGTCCGCCGCCGTGGCCGAGAGTATCCCACTCGCCATGTTCGCGTTTTTCGAAAACTTCCCTGCCGCTACCTTTATACAAGGCTTGGCGGTGGTGATCGTCGCCATCTTCTTTGCCACTTCATCGGACTCCGCCTCTCTGGTCGTCGATATGCTATGTACCGGCAGCGCAGACCCAGGCCCATGGCATCAGCGCGTTTTCTGGGGCGTCTCCGAAGGCATGCTGGCCGCCATGCTTATCGTGCTGGCAGGCGATGCCGGGCTGACCGCACTGCAGGAGGTGATCACCGTCGTCGGCCTGCCGATGTTTATTCTGGTGTTTATCATGATGTTCGCCCTGTATCGCGGCCTCTCCCATGAGGATCTGAGCGAAATTAAGGTAGGCACTCCACCCAAGCAGGAAGAGCTAAAGCCGGAGGATTAGGTGGTATAAATTAGGGGCTCTGAACCTGACACTCGATGCCGCCGTACCGCATGAGCCGGAGCAACGGCTAGAAGCACCCTCAAACTGCTCTCGATAATTCTTTTAATTCTTTACGATAATGAAGGGGAATGTCGCTTTGCTCATATATACATGTCTGGATAAACATGACCAAATAAATAAACGGCCTTATTGACAGGCGTGACTATACTGTGAATTAAGACTGGAGAAATATCCTAATGCGGCCAGTGTGAGGCATATGGCTAATCCCCAGCCAGGTTGTATTCCTCACTATCCCGTTCGGCGGTACCTTCTGCGCACCGCCGAACCCACTGAATGGTGGTCGTCATGAGCCAGCTTACGTCAACCGCAATCAAGGAGTTCAAGACCGGTTTCGCAGGAAGTGTTCTTCTTCCTGACCACCCTCAATATGACGAAGTGCGCCAGATATGGAACGCCATGATTGATCGCAGGCCTTCCATGGTAGCTCGCTGCACGTCACCTGCCGATGTCGTTCACGCCCTGAACTTCGTACGCCAGCACAACGTGCCTTTCTCCCTTCGTGGTGGTGGGCACAACATTGCTGGCAATGCGGTCTGCGATGAGGGCGTGATGATCGACCTCTCACCGATGAAGAAAGTAGACATCGATCAACAACATCATCAAGGCCATGTTGAGCCTGGGTGTACCCTCGCTGAATTCGACACTGCTGCCCAAGCATACGGGCTCGCCACACCGCTGGGCATCAACTCCACCACCGGGGTTGCCGGCCTGACCCTGGGGGGCGGCTTCGGTTGGCTCAGCCGAAAATACGGCCTGACCGTCGACAACCTACTCAGCATGGACATTGTCACGGCAGATGGTCAACAGCTGCACGCCAGCGAATCGGAAAATGCCGACCTTTTCTGGGGGCTGCGTGGCGGGGGCGGGAACTTTGGTATCGTGACCCGCTTCACGTTTCAGCTACATCCCGTAGGCCCGAACGTGCTGTGCGGTCTTATCGTTTTTCCCTTCGAACAGGCAAAATCGGTCATCACCCAGTTCGCCCGCTTTACCGAAACCATGCCCGACGAACTCAACGTGTGGATGGTCACTCGCAAGGCACCTCCCTTGCCCTTCCTGCCCGAGGAAGTGCATGGCAAAGAGATCGTGGCATGCGCCCTGTGCTACGCAGGCGACCCCGCTGAAGGCGAGAAACTTATCGAGCCGCTAAGAGGGTTCGGCACCGCATATGGCGAGCATATCGGTGTGCAACCTTACACAGAGTGGCAGCAGGCCTTCGACCCGCTGTTGACGCCAGGAGCCCGGAACTATTGGAAATCCCATAACTTCTTGACGCTTGATGAAGGGGTAATCGATACCATCATCGACTATGCCAGTACGCTACCGTCTCCGCAGTGCGAGATATTCATCGCCACGCTAGGTGGGCAGGCGAGCCGCGTAGACCCGCAAGCAATGGCCTATTCGAGCCGGGATGCCAATTATGTGCTGAACGTACATGCGCGCTGGGAAACAGCGGCGGATGACGCCCGTTGCATTACCTGGGCGCGGGACTTCTTTGCTCGCTCACAGCCCTTTGCCAGTGGCGGCGCCTACGTCAACTTCCTGACCGAGGACGAGACCGACCGCATTGCCTTCGCCTATGGCGCAAGCTATGAGCGACTGGTGGCAATTAAGAAGCAGTACGACCCGGAAAATCTCTTTCGTATCAACCAGAATATCAGACCCGCTTGAGCGCTGCTTCCCGAACAAAGCCCTGAGCGGGATCTAACGACCCGCTCTGAGGAACACCGCCATGCTCACCACGATTGCCGTCATTTTTAAACCGCCGGTGCTGCTCCAACGAGACACGACCATAGGGCAGATGGTCGAATCGGCCGACTCTGCATCCAAGGGCGGCGTGGCCAAACCCGCGCGATCGTTGGCGATTGCCTGGGCTTTTGGCTTTAGGTTCTTGAGAAAACCTTTGTGTCCGCTAGGCTCCACGGCACCTTTAAAAGTATTTATGGATCTGTTCAAAATTACCCAGGAAGTGCCATTGGACATTTATCAAACTGAAGTCTTCACTTGATTATTGAGACCGCCATTTTCCAAGAAAGCAATATTGACAACATCAACTTATATTCATAAAACAACACTCATTAGTTTTAATGCTTCGCTTAATACATTACGGCCACTTATAATTTTTTACATTTTTACAAACTCAAATATTATTTTATTAAATTCAACACTTCTAGCTTTCTGCATAGTATTTTAATTAAAAAGATACCACAAATCGTTTAATAACCGTTTAACAGCTATTGGGAAATTAGCGCTTAAAACCAGTCGCTACTAAACTTTAGTCTTATTTTTATATAATTTTCTCATATACAGAACACGCATAGGCTATGCACAGAAGAGTGCTGCCAGTTAAATATTCCAACGCTCTGGCCAGCCAATACTCTGTTGTATAACGATGATGATATGCCCCTATGCCCTACGTTCACGATACGTTAACACGACTTAATAAAAGCAGCCCTGCACAGTCAGAATTTTATCAAGCCACCGAAGAAGTGCTCGAATGCCTACGTCCGCTAATCGAGCAGAGTGATTACTACCACCAACACAGCATTATTGAGCGGATAGTCGAGCCCGAACGGCAAATTATGTTCCGCATAAGCTGGGTAGATGATGCCGGAAGTGTACAGGTCAACAAAGGCTATCGCGTACAGTTCAACTCTGCCCTTGGCCCTTATAAGGGCGGCTTACGCTTCCACCCCAGTGTTACCTCAGGCACCATAAAATTTCTCGGCTTTGAGCAAATCTTCAAAAATGCGTTAACCGGTTTGCCAATCGGCGGTGGGAAAGGCGGCTCTGATTTTGACCCAAAAGGAAAATCAGATAACGAGATTATGCGCTTTTGCCAGGCATTCATGAGCGAGCTATACCGTCATATTGGCCCCAACTGCGATGTGCCTGCTGGTGACATCGGCGTCGGTACGCGGGAGATTGGCTTTCTCTTTGGCCAGTACAAGCGGCTCACCGGCCACTATGAAGGCGTGCTAACAGGCAAAGGGCTTAACTGGGGAGGCTCGCTGGGCCGTAAAGAGGCCACCGGCTACGGGGCGGTGTACTTTGCGCAAAACATGCTGGCTGCCCGTGGAGATGAGCTTCGTAGCAAAACCTGCCTCGTTTCCGGCGCGGGCAATGTAGCGATTTATACCATTGAGAAGCTGTACGAGCTGGGCGCTAAACCGATCACCTGCAGCGATTCACGTGGCACTATCCACGATAAAAACGGCATTGATTTAGGCTTACTCAAACGGCTCAAAGAAGTGCAGCGCACCTCTTTAGAAGACTACCTGCAGGAGTACCCTGACGCGCACTACATTTCTGTACGTGACTATCCCCTGGGCGGGCATGCCGTATGGCATATTCAAGCCGATGCAGCCTTCCCTTGCGCGACACAGAATGAGCTGACCGCAAGTGATGCGGAAACCCTGCTCGCTAATGGCGTAACGTGTATTAGTGAAGGGGCCAACATGCCCTCTACCAAAGAGGCCGTCGACCTGTTTCTAAACGCTAAAATCGCCTATGGACCTGGCAAAGCCGCCAATGCAGGTGGTGTCGCTACCAGCCAGTTAGAAATGGCGCAAAACAGCAGTATGGAGCAGTGGTCTCTAGAAAAAGTTGACCAGAAATTAAAACAGATTATGACCAATATCCACCGTCAGTGCGCTGACACAGCCGACGAATTTGGTGATAAAACCAATTTGGTACTAGGCGCCAATATTGCAGGCTTCAGAAAGGTGGCTGATGCCATGATTGAACAAGGTGTCACCTGATCGTCTTTATTTTATAAATCGCTTATACTGTAAAAAGTATGCAGTCCTTCCTTTATTGGGGAAGGGCTGTTTTTTATTGGTTTAAACTTATTGCTTTAAGGAGAGTCATCATGGAACCACGTCCTGCTATTATTATTAATCGTCTTGATGCCGAACGCCTACAGCGCTTGATCGACAATGCATCCGATAAAGATATGGCCGTAGCTCAGCTACTTGAGGAAGAGTTATCACGAGGTGAGGTCTGCGACCCCGAAGATATACCGGATGACGTGGTCAGCATGAATAGCCAGGTTCGCTTCACCGACCTCACTCGTGGGCTTAAGATGATTCGAACCCTGGTTTATCCGCACTCCCTGGAAAGCGTATCGGACGGCATTTCGGTGATGGCGCCCATTGGCGCGGCTTTGATCGGCCTCAAGGTGGGCGACATCATCGAATGGCCATTACCCAACAATACCGAAACACGGCTCCGTATCGATGCCATTTATTGGCAGCCCGAACGCGAAAAGCAGTTCCACCGATAAGTCGCGCTAGAGAGTCCGCTAGTACCGGATAGAGAGAACTTCGCGGTGTTAGTGAAAAACTTATAAAGTATGGAAAATTGAAATTGATGACATCACTAATGCGTGATGCCAATGGGTGATAGAAAAAGAAAGTGCGTTTACTTGAACATAAAAATATTAATAAAAATTAAATAAGCATGGTGAATCGTTGATTAACGGTCCTCAACCATTATCTGTTCAGCACCAAGGCCGTGTTGTCCGGCACGCTATCTGCGTGATAACTCGCTACGCGCTTTGTCACACGGCCCTCAACGCAACGATTAGGCGGTGTCGGTTGCTTCTGTGCCAGGCTCAATGGGTTCGCCATCTTCATCCAGCAATTGGTGGTCATAGGCGGCCTGAAGGCCGGTATCCTCCACCGGTAGCGGCTCTTCCTCCTCGGCCCAGTAGTCAATGTGGCCTGGATAGAGTGGCGATAAAAACGCCACCAGGATGCCGATCACGGCGAAGATCGCAAAGGCGTCCGCATAGCCCAATCCATCGACCAGCACACCGACCACCGGAGAACCCACTGCCTGCCCAAGCGCACAGGCCATAAAGGGCAGCACCGGCCCCATCGACAGCCTCCCTGGCAGTAACCGGATTCCTGTCATCAAGTACAGTCCCGTTAAGCTCATATAGGCAAGCCCGAAGACCATGGCGGAAAACATCGCCAGCGCTAGCTGGCTTGGGCTAGCGGCCAGTAACACCAGGCTTGAAGAGAGCATCATCAACATCAATGCCTGGGTGATGGGTGGGTTATTGCGATCGGCGAGATCACTCACTACGGCACCACCGAGCCCGGCGATACCGACCGCAAACCATAGCCAGCCGGTGTGACCAGGGGGCAGCGCGCCAAGGGTAACCACCAGATCAGGCGCGAAAAGCCAGTAAGGAGAAGAAACAAACCCCATGGCGAAGGCGAACAACGAGAGCCGGGTGAGCCGCGACCATTGCAACCGGGTGATTGGCGGCGGTGGTGCCGCGTTGGCTGGCGTTACTCTTGAAACCGACGGGATAAAGCACCATGCCGCCACCACTCCCATGCCGGTCAGAACGGCAAAGAGCGCATAGGTCAGGCGCCATGCATCAGACAGGAAAACGACCGTCGGTACCGCCACGATAATTCCGACGCTGGTACCTGCGTTCATGATCGAACTGACTCGCCCGTGCATCGTCCGGCTCACCAGTGCCTGCATAGCGGCGGTCAGCGCGGGCATCATCAAGCCGGTGCAGATCCCGCAGACAAACACCCCCACCCCGAGCGAGAGTGCGTCGGAGGCCTGACTAATCAGCCCCAGGCCAGCAACCCCGAATCCACTCGAGAGCACTGCCAGGTTACGCGCGCCGAGACGATGCGCGGCAAGCGGCGCAACCAGTGTAGCGAGCACGAAACTGATAAACGGCAGCGCCCCGATGACCCCGATAAGGTAGGGCGTGAGCGCCAGCTCGGCGCTGATGGAAGGCACAAACAGGCCAAATGCAAAGCGCGCCAGCCCATAACTAATGGCGACCAAGGCGGCACCGAAGATGGCAAACCCCATGTTCGACAAGGTTTTCATACTGAGACCTCCACGGCCGCGCGCTGGATAAATAAAAATCCGCCTAGCTCATTGTCGTAGCAACCGCCGTGATGAGCAATGCAGGTGGGCGGTCATTTACCGAAGTAGTTTTTAAGTAGTAGTTTTTAAGTAGTCGTTTTCGAGATAATGGCTATCGCCCCCTTTCACGATTGTTTTATAGTCGAGGAACGCTAACCGGATTATCCCAGTCTATGGCCATTGACCTGCAAGCGCTCTACCCCAAACTGATTCACCTGATGCTGGACACTGTCTTCGTGGTGGATAAAGACAACCAGATCATCTTTGTGAGTGACGCCTGTAATTCATTGCTCGGTTACCTTCCACACGAGTTGATGGGCACCCTGATCACCCACTACATGCACCCCGACGATCTAGCGGCCACACGGGACTCCATTGTGCGAGTGATGAACGGAAAGCCCCACGTCGATTTCCGCAACCGCTATATCCGTAAAGATGGCGCTACCGTCCACATCCTGTGGTCTGCCCGCTGGTACGAGGAAGAGGGCGTGCGAGTTGGTGTCGCGCGAAACGTCACGGCCCTTATGCAGGCCGAAGAGGAGTTACGCTACCTCGCCCATCATGATTCCCTGACCAAACTAACCAACCGAGCGCTCTTCTATGACCGCCTTGCCTTGGGTCTGAGTACGGCCCACCGCTACCAGAGCAACCTGGCGCTGCTGTTTCTGGATCTTAATGACTTCAAAGGCATCAATGACGTTTATGGACATGCGGTGGGTGACCGTGTGCTCTGCACAGTTGCCAGACGGCTGGAAGGCTGTGTGCGCGAGACGGATACCGTGGCCCGCATGGGCGGTGATGAGTTCACGGTGTTGTTAACGGACATCAAGTCGGCGCACGCTGTCACAGAAAAGGTAGAGCAGATCCTCACCGTTATGAACGCGCCGCTAGGCGCTGAATTCGGCGACGTCAGAATGCCATCCTGCAGCATCGGCGTAGCCTGCTACCCCACCGACGGCGAAGACGCCGACACCCTACTGAGCCATGCAGATAGCCATATGTATCAGGTGAAAAGACGCGGGCGCTAATGGACAAGGATATAGCGCGCTTGGGGATTGATTTATCCTTTATGCTGGAAAGTTTAATCATCGTTAACCCCCTGATAACGATTAAACTCACGTTGCCAGCGAGCCATGAAAGCATCGCGGCGCTGAGGGTCGACAAAGGCAAGCACCGACGCGTTAAGCGGGATGGGATAGAGGCGGTCGCCGACTTGGTCGCGAAGGCGTTGAGCAGTGTAGGGCCCAACAATATCCGACCGCACACTGAAAAGCGGGGTTTGAGCCGCCAGCACACGCTGACCATCGCGGCTGAGCAGGAAGTTCATAAAAGCTTGCGCAGCACGGGGGTGCGGCGCATCACGGTGGATAAAGCCGGTTCGCATCACGACTAAGGCATAGTCCTGAGGCACCTGCACGATCACCTCGGGATGCTCCTGGGCCCACACCATGGCATAGGAACCAAGCAGATTATAACCCAGCCAATAGCGCCCCTCTGAAAGCCCTTCCAGCATCGCGCGCGTATTGGATTCGAGATGGGCATCGGCATCACCTAATGCGGTGACCAGATCCCAGAACCTGTCTGTATAGCGCGCATCTTGTTGAAATAGCGTGTAGCCGATGCCGCTCTTTGAGGGCGAGTAGGTGGTTACCTTGCCTTGTAAAGTGTCACGTTGGGTACTCAGCAACTTGTGCAGATCCGCATGGGTTTGCGGCGGCAACATATGGCGGGCTAAATCAAGCCGATAAGCCATGACAATCGGCTCGAAGGTAAACCCAAACACCTCGTTACGCCATTTTGCCCATTCGGGCCATTCATTGGCCAGTTCAGAATCCAGCCGTTGGGCATATCCCTCATTGACGCGGTTCATTTGCCAGGGCATGGCGGAACTAATCACTACGTCGGGGGGCGGGTCAGCCACCGCGGTCAAGGCGTTCACCTCCAGTGTGCTACGGTCCCGGTAGCTCAGTTCAATACCCGGATGGGCCTGCTCGAAAGCTGCTAACAGGGGCGCGACCACCTGCCGGTCCAAGGCGGCTTCTACCACCAAGGGCGTCGCCGCTAGACTCTGCGAAGACGAAAACAAGCACAACACCAGCGCATTTGTTAGCCATAAGCGTTGCATCAGCTTTCCTCCCCCGCCGCCTGAAAATGCACTTCGATGCGAAGCCCATGTGGCGGACGTTCTTTGACCTGAAGCTTAGCCGCGTGGCGTTGCGCAATGGTAGCTACGATGGCCAGACCCAGGCCTGAGCCGTGGGTATCCTGACGCCCTCCGCGTTCGAAGGGTTGAAACAACCGGGGGTGTATCTCTGGGTCGACCCCAGGCCCGTTATCCTCGATATAAAGCATGATGTGATTGCCGATAGCGTTTAGTCCCAGCGTGATTTCACTACCCGGAGGGGTATAGCGCAGTGCGTTGTCGATCAGGTTGCCCAATAGCTCGCGCAGCGCCCACGCTTGCCCCTGTATGAGCATAGGCTCGGCGGGCAGTTCGGCCAGCCCCAGGTCATGCTGCATGGCCACCTCGCGCTGGGCCCATTCGAGCACGCTGTCATGCAGCGCCTTTCTTAGATCAAGCGGCAGACTTTCGTCGGCCTCTTCCACATGGCGAAGCCGCGCAAGGCTGAGTAGTTGACCGGCCAAGCGACTGGTGCGCTTTGCGCCATCATGCACGTCGGAAAGGGCACGATACCATTCATCGGGGTCGCGGCTTTGCAGCGCTAACTCGCTGGTGCTTTGCAGGCCGGCAAGCGGGGTTTTGAGCTGATGGCTAGCATCGGCCGTAAAGCGCAGCAGGTTATCGCGGCTCTCGCGCTGTCGGGTAAACAGGGTATCCAGCGCCTCGACCATTTCGCGCAACTCTTCCGGCACCCTGGCATTGAGTGGCCGCATATCATCAGCTTGGCGTTTCCTTAATCGATGGCGCAGCTGGCGCATCGGTTTCAGTGCCACCCGCATCGCCAGCAGCATCAGGATGCCCGCTAGTAGTACCATGGCAAAAAAACGAATGATTGCGCGTTCAAATAGTTCACTGGCCAATACCTGTCGCCCACTAATCGTATGGCCCACCCAGATTTGCACTGGGTTTTGAATGTCCCATCCCGCCGAGTCGTATTCGCGGCCATGCAGCCGCCAGCGGGTGCCCGCCTGCGTCAGGTCAAGCCAGGTTGGCGCAATGGCCGCTGCTGTCCGACCAGCTGAGGGAATGGAAATAGCAAGATTGGCTGAAATGCGCCGTCCATTATGGTCGAGCACGGCGTAGAAGACCCGCTCCTGATGCGAAGTGGCTAGAATCTGTAGGGCGGCGGGAGGAATCCTGACGACGGGGGCGCTACCTTCCCATTGCACCGAATCGGCAGTCGTCAGCGCAGCCGCTTCCAGTTGGCTATCAAAAGCACGCTCGGCCGCGCGCTGAGTAGAATAATAAGCTTCCATCAGCAGCAACGTACCCAGTCCAGACACCATGACCAGCAGCCAGACAGCCAAGCGCGCCTTTAACGTGCCGATTACTTGGGTCAAGTCGACGCTTCCTCGAGTCGATAGCCAAGGCCACGAAACGTGCGGATGCACAAACCGCTACCCTGAAGGCGCTTACGTAACCGGCTGACGTAAACTTCAAGCGCGTTAGAACCTACCTCGCCGAAGCTAAACACTCGCCCTTCCAGCATCTCGCGGGGGGCGATATTGCCAGCGTGTAGCAGGAGCCCTTCAAGCAAGCGTAGCTCACGTCGAGGTAGTTCGAGCGTTACCCCATCGAGAGTGGCAGCGCCAGCCGTCGGATCAAGGCACAAAGGGCCCAACGTCAGGCGGTTATCGCTACGCTGCTGGCTGCGCCGTAGCAAGGCGCGTACGCGGGCTTCAAGCTCCACCAGTGAAAACGGTTTGGCGAGGTAGTCATCCGCGCCTAGATCAAGGCCGCGTACCCGGTCTTCAATGCCGTCCCTAGCGGTCAGGATCAACACGGGCGTCCGATCACCTCGTTCACGCAATTCACTCAGCAACTCAAGACCATTTCCGTCAGGCAGCCCCAGGTCAAGCAACATCAGATCGAAGTGGTCATTGCGTAGCGCCGCTCGCGCGTCTCTCACATGGGCAAAAATGTCGACGCTATTGCCCAGCGGTGATAATGCATTGTAAAGCGAGCGAGCGATCATCGGATCGTCTTCAACGATGATTAGGCGCATATGACTAAAGTCTCAGGGGGTAATAAGAAAAATGACAGGTTGATGAAAGGTTGCCTGCCTAACATTGCGCTGGTCATCTCAGCATGACCGGGTTCGGGCCTTCCTGCTCCCGAATACAACAAGAGAACAGGAGTTCGTCATGAAGATCAACTCAACCCTACGCTACGCTTCTGGGCTTGCTTTAATGGGCAGCGCATTGCTGATCGGCCAAGCTCAGGCTCAAGCCATTCCCGAGTCTACCGAGTGCATCGCACCCGCCAAACCCGGCGGTGGCTACGATTTAACGTGTCGACTAGCAGCCAATGGCCTCCAGGATACGGGCCTGATAAGCAAGCCGATGATGGTTAGCTACATGCCCGGCGGCATTGGTGCGGTGGCTTATAACCATGTTAACGGTGTGCGCGCTGATGATCCCAGCCTTATTGTAGCGGCCAGCACCGGCGCTGCCGTGAACTTGGCGCTAGGCAAGTTTGGCGAGTACGACGCCGATGAGGTTCGCTGGCTAGGCGCCCTGGGCGTCGACTATGGCGCGATTGTCGTCAGTGCCGATGCGCCTTGGCAGAGCCTTGACGAGCTGATGACCGACCTGAAAGAAAATCCTAACGAGATCGCCTTTGGTGCCGGTGGCACAGTCGGCAGTCAGGATTGGATGAAGGCGGCGCTGATCGCCAAATCTGGGGATATGTCGCCCAGAGACCTTCGTTACGTGGCCTTCGAGGGTGGCGGCGAGGCACTAGCAGCACTGCTAGGCGACCACATTCAGGTGTTCACTGGCGATCTGTCAGAACTTAGGTCTCAGCTTGAGGGTGGCAAAATCCGCGTCCTGGCGGCGCTTTCCGAAGAGCGGATGGGTGGCCCCTACGCCGATATTCCGACCGCAGCCGAACAGGGCTACGACGTGGAGTGGCCGATCTGGCGGGGTTATTACATGGGCCCGGAAGTCAGCGATGAAGCCTATCAAGCCTGGGTCGAACGCATGCAGCAGCTGTCGGAAGATCCGGTATTCGCCGAGCTACGTGAGGCGCGGGGCCTGTTCCCAATGTCTCGCTTCGGTGAAGACTTTGACCGCTACGTTCAAGGACAGGTCGCTGAGTTTAAAGGGCTGGCAGAAGAAGTAGGTCTGACCAAATGAAGATCGCCGCCGACCGAGTGCTGGGCATTGCGCTAATCGGTCTGGCGGCGTTTATCGCCGTCCAGGCCGTGCAACTGGAAATGCCCTTTAGCTACGAACCTGTAGGTCCCAAGGCCTTCCCGGTAGGGCTGTCAATTCTGCTGACAATACTCTCACTGGTGATGATTTTCAGACCGGGCCCCAACGGTCAATGGCCACACAAAGCACTGGCGCTTAAGTTGTTACTGGTGCTGGTTTTGCTTTTGGCCTTTGCCGTTTTGTTCACACAGCTGGGGTTCATCGTCTCATCGCTGCTAGTGGTGACGGCCTTGGCGCGACTATTTGATGCGACCTGGGGTAAAGCACTGCTCACCGGCGTCCTCATGTCGGTTATCGGCTACTTTCTGTTCACCACAGCCCTCGGGATCAGCCTGCCTTCTGGCTACTGGTTCGATACCTTCATTTAAAGGATCGCTAAGATGTTCGATTTCCTTATCGATGGGTTCGGTGTTGCGCTGACCCCTCTCAACCTGGGGCTGGCTTTCCTTGGCGCCTTGCTCGGCACCCTATTTGGGGCCTTGCCAGGCATCGGCCCGATCAATGGCATTGCCATTCTGATGCCGCTTGCCTATACCCTTGGCTTGCCTGCTGAGTCATCACTGATCTTGCTGGCCGCGGTTTACACCGGCGCCGAATATGGCGGCCGCATGTCGAGCATTCTGCTCAATGTACCTGGCGATGCCGGTGCGGTCATGACCACTCTCGATGGCTACCCGCTGGCGCAGCAAGGACTCGCGGGCCCCGCCTTAGGGCTTTCAGCAGTGAGTTCATTCGTTGGCGCGACCATTGCCATTATTGGCCTGACGTTGTTTGCACCGCTCCTGGCAAATGTGGCGGTGATGTTCGGCCCGGCGGAATTCTTTGCGCTCATGATATTCGCGTTTTCTTCCATGTCGGTGATGATGGGCAAGGACCCAATTAAGACCGCGATTGGTGCCGTACTGGGTGTCCTGATTGGCACCGTGGGCATTGATTCCGGCAGCGGCGTACTGCGCTATACCCTCGGCATGCCCGAGCTTTACGATGGCATCGACTTTGTAGTGATGATTATCGGCCTCTTCGCTATCAGCGAAATCCTGCTGATGCTCGAAAATTCCCACAGCACCGATAATGATGGCGAGCTGCCGCCGCTGGGGCGTGTTTTTGTTAGCCTCAAGGAAGTGCTGGTATGTAAGGGTGCCATTATCCGCTCGGGGCTAATCGGCTTTATCATCGGCGTCCTCCCCGGTACCGGTGCCTCTGTTGCTGGTGCCGTGTCTTACACCACTGAAAAGCGTCTTTCCGACAAGGACAACACCTTTGGCACCGGTGATATGCGCGGGCTGGCTGCACCGGAGTCGGCTAATAACGCGGCCGCGGTAGGTTCTTTTGTGCCCATGCTAACCTTAGGCATTCCCGGTTCCGGTACGACAGCGGTACTGCTGGGTGCGTTGATGCTTTATAACATCACCCCTGGGCCAATGATGTTTACCGAGCGGCCTGAAGTGGCCGGTGGGCTTATCGCGTCACTTTATATTGGCAACATCGTATTGTTGATGCTTAACCTGCCGCTAGCGGGCGTATTCGCCCGGGTGCTGACTATTCCACGCTGGGTGTTGGTGCCCGCTATTGCTATCCTGGCGTTCGTCGGCGTTTATCAGTTGCACTCTGATCTATTTGCTATTTACTTGATGCTGGTCATCGGCGTGTTTGGATATTTGCTGCGTAAGCTGGGCTTCTCCCTGGCGCCAGTGATTCTCGGCTACGTACTGGGTGGGTTGATGGAGCAGAACCTGCGCCGGGCACTCTCTATCAGCGGCGGCGACGTCGGGATCCTATGGCAATCGGGTATCTCACTTGGGCTGTGGGTGGCGGCGGTATTACTACTGGTGCTTCCCTGGTTGGTACCAAAGCTATTGGCTGGCCGCAAGCTAAGCGCTGGTTAACGACGCTTCTTGTCCGACAATGAATAGATAGCTAGCCCTGGCCGTGATAACGATCGCCAGGGCTTTTATTTGCAAACCTGTGATGTTGAAAACGATGCGAGCAATACACTTGGCCCCCTTAGGCCGTTTCTTACCAACATTGGCACTCGGGCTTATCGGGGGCGGGTTAGCTTATTGGCTACAATTGCCGCTTCCCTGGCTATTAGGGGCTATGATCGCGACCACAGTGGCCTCCTTGGCAGGCGTACCGATGAGGTCGCCGGGCAAGGGCCGCCAGGGCGTGCTGGTCGTCATTGGGGTCATGCTCGGTTCAGCGTTCACCGCCGACATGACCGGAGATGCAACACGGTGGGGTATCAGCTTGGCGATTATGCTGATCGCCACGGCGGTGATGATGACTTTCTCGGTGTGGTTTTCCCGCCGCGTGGCGGGGCACTCCTGGGAAACGGCACTTTACGCTGGCGTACCTGGCGGGGTTTCCACCGTTACCGGGATGGCGCTCTCTTCAGGGGCTGATTTGCGGATCATCGGCATTACCCATGCGGTGCGCATATTGGTTCTGCTGGTGGCCATCCCGCCTGTTTTGCAGTTTATAGGCCATGTCGACATTAGCAGTACCGCGCCAGCCTTATCGCAGTGGTTATGGATGCCCTCCTCCACGGATATCGCGTGGCTGCTGGCGGCTGGCATTGTCGGCATGTGGCTGGGTAAGCGCCTTCGCCTACCTAGCCCGCTGCTATTTGGCCCGGCCCTTGTCTCAGCAGCGCTGCACTTCTCGGGCCTCACGCATGCTGCCGTCCCGCCTGTGATCATTGCCCTCGCACAAGTCGTCATCGGCATTTCCGTTGGTGTGCGCTTTGCGGGTGCCCCGATTGCCGAGGTGGGGATGGCCATGCTGATGGCGGTCATTCAGGCCCTGGTACTGTTACTGCTGGCGATTATTGCCGCCTGGGCAGGGCATTTACTCACCGGTTACTCTGCCGCGGCGGCGCTGCTCGCCTACATGCCAGGCGGAGCCCCAGAGCTAAGTCTGGTTGCACTGAGCTTAGGTATCGATCCCGCCTTCGTTACCACTCACCACCTACTACGCATCACGCTACTGGTGTTATTGCTGCCTTTATTGCTCCGGCGAATGGTTTCAAACGCCTAACTATCATCTTGTGGTTTTTGTGAATCAGAACACAGCGCCTAAATAGCCTGAGAGACAAAGCCGGTAAGGTTAAGTGCTATTTCATGCCTGCAGCGAAGGCATGGCCTCCTCATACCTTCGCTAAATAACTAGCTGTAAAGCCCGAACAGTGACCCTTGGTCGCTAAATCGGACTGCTACTGAGAACAGGCTGACGTCGATTGAGCAAGCGGTCATATTCTTCCCTGCCCACCGCATAGCACTCGCAGACCCGTTCCTCTAAACCCTGTCGGTCAAGAATCTTGATATGGCCACGGTGGTAGGAGATCAGCCCTGCTCTCTGGAGCTTACACGCCGACTCGGTGACGCCCTCGCGACGCACTCCCAGCATATTGGCAATTAACTCGTGGGTCATGATCAATTCGTTGTTTGGCAGTCGGTCAATGCTGAGCAGTAGCAAGCGACATAGCTGCTGGTCAAGGTTGTGATGGCGATTGCATACCGCTGTTTGCGCCATCTGTGTCAGCAAGGCTTGGGTATAACGCAGGAGCAGTCGCTGCATCGCGCCAGCGCGGAAGAATTCCTTTTTGAGCAGATGACCCTTGAGACGTAATGCCTGCCCGCCACTCTGCACAATCGCTCGGTTGGAGGTGCTCTCACCGCCCATGAACAACGAGACGCCCAACACCCCTTCATAGCCCACCACGGCAATTTCTGTCGAGGAGCCATCCTTAATCACGCCGAGCAGCGAGACGATGGAGTCTAACGGAAAGTAGGCATAGTCCATTGGCTGTCCGGATTCACACAGCGATTGCCCCAGTGTCAATGTCACCTCCTCTAAATGAGGCAACAGTTGATTCAGTTCTTCTTCCGGCAATAAGCCAAGCAAAGCATTTTGCTGGCCATCACAAAGTACTGGCATTGATATCTCCCTATAATGTCAGTAGCGCAGTTTGAGCATCATCGCTTCGGTAAGGCTTCCCTTTCTTAAAGATAGGACACTATCAGGTGGCAACGACGATCACAGAGTGGCCGTTCAATGGCTGGTTATACTTCGACCATGAAAGCCTCTGCGTTAGCAGCTTCGCGCCATGAACCGGGCCGCTTCTGACGACCCGGCGAACAAGAAGTGTCATTCTCCAGAGGCTGTTTCCAGTTCAGTCTCGAGAGCGGCAAAAGCGGCCTCATCAGTGAGCAGTTGGCGCAGCGTTTCGACGGCAAGCCGGCCCTCGTTATCGATTAGGTTATCAAGCCATAGCAGCGCCTGCTTTTGATTGGGATTCTCGTAGCCACGCGCCAAGAGATAGGCCCTGGCCAAAGCGAGGCGGGCACTTTGGTGTCCTTGGCTTGCTGCCTGATAGAGGTAGCGCGCACCACGCTCGGGATCCTTCTCAATGTTACGCCCGCTCAGGTACTCACGGCCGAGGGAGGCCTGAGCACCCGCGTGGCCCTGCTTGGCTGCATCCCGGAGCAGCTCGTAGCCTCGCTGAACATCCTGGCCAATCGCGCCTTCGCCACGCATAAAGGCGATGCCTAGTTCGGCACGCGCATAGACGGCCCCAGCATCACTGGCCTGCTGATACCAGCGCTCGGCCAGCTCGGCATCTTTTCCGACCCCTTTGCCGTGCTGATAGGCATCGCCCAGCACGTAGGCGGCAAGGGGGTCGCCTGATTCGGCCGCGGCGTTGAGCAGTTCAAGTCCGCGCTCCACATCTTGTTCGGTGTGTCTGCCGGTCAAGTAGGCTTCGCCCAAGTCATTGCGGGCGCCAGCATGCCCTCTAGACACCGCGGTCTCCAGGTAGTCAATGCCGCGCTCACTGTCGCCCCGATCAAGATACATGCGACCAAGGCTTGCCGCGGCACCGGCATGTCCCGCCTGGGATGCTTGCTCCAGCCAGCTTTCGGCCTGTTGCTGGTCACGCTCAACGCCCTCACCGTCGAGATAGGCACGGCCAAGATCGGCCATGGCACTCGGATGCCCATTTTTTGCTGCAGCGATGAGTGCCTCAATATTGCCTTCAGCACCCAGGTCGCGCTGCACGTAGGCAAGCGCATCGGCGGCGGACGCGTGCCCTGCCTCCTGAGCCCGGGTCAGCCACCGCTTGGCCTTATAGAGGTCGCGCTTGACACCGTTGCCTTCTCGATAGGCACGACCCAGCAACACCATGGCATAGTCATCTCCCTGCTCGGCGGCTTGGGTGAGGAGTCGAATGCCCTGAGAAGGATTGCCCTCCAGCGTGCCGTCCAAATAGGCTTCGCCGAGGGTGGTCATGGCGGTGGTGTTTCCGGTTTGGGCTGCTTGTGTCAGCAACTCTTTGCCGCGACTAGGCTTTAAGGGTAAGGCATCACCTGTCAGATAGGCCTCACCAAGGAGGCGCATCGCGCCGGTCTGGTTTTGAGCGGCGGCATTTTGCAGCAGCTCCTCGGCACGTTGGGGGTCTTGTGTCACGCCACGGCCCTCTAGATAAGCGGCACCGAGTTGCTGGGTCGCCCATGGGTGCCCCAGTTCATGGCCGCGCTTCAGATAGTCGGCAGCAATGGCAGGTTGACTTTCGACTTGCTCGTCGCCCATGAGCAGCGAGCCAAGCTGCGCCAGAGCCAGAGGATGGTTGCTCTCTGCCGCTTGTTCGAGCAGGCGAATGCCGCGAGGTAGGTCGTCAAGGCCTGCCTGGCCTTCGACAAGGGCACGGCCGAGAATGACCCGGGCATCATCCGACCCCGCCTGGATGGCCTCGCTCAGCCACCGTTCAGCGCGGTTTGGATCTTCCGGTTGACCCTCATTCTCAGGCGTCAGCAGTGCTTGGCCGAGGTAGATCATCGCCTTGACGTGACCCTGACGGGCGGCATCTTCCAGCAGAGACATACCCAGCCGGTACTCACCGACGCTGACCAACTCGCGCCCAGCACGGGCCTGGGCGTCTAGGTCGCCCGCTTGCGCGGCTTGCTGCAGCCACTGGATGCGCTGATCGGGCCGGTCACTGAGCAGTCCGTCAGGGGAATAGAGCGATGCCAATTGAAGCATAGCGCCGACATCGCCCTGTCCTGCGTTGGCCTCAAGTTGTTTGACGTAACGCTGCGCATAAGCCATCGATTGTTCGGCATCCTCTTCCAGCCAACCGCCGGGTGCGTGCGCTTCGGCTAGGGCCTGCAGAGCTTGTTCCTTGTCTTGGGAAGCAGCTTGCTCGTAAAGCTGACGGGCAAGTTCGGGGTCCGCCTCTACGCCTTCGCCGCCTTCAGACAGCAGGTTGGCAAGCTCGACGTCTGCTGTCCGGCCAAGGTTGGCCTCTTTGGCCTGCCAAAGTAGATGATAGGCGAGCACGTCGTTACGTTTTACGCCGCGCCCCTCTCGATAGAGCCGGGCGAGGTTGAGCGAGGCATGGCCGCGTGTCGAGGAAGGCTCATTGATAGCCTTGCCATACAGTCGTGCTGCTTGGGTGAGATCTTGTTCGACGCCGAGTCCCTTTTCATAGAGCTTGGCCATCTCATAAAAAGCAGGTGGCACATAGCGGTCCATTAAGGGGTGCAGGAACGTGATGGCTTCTTTGTAACGGCCCTCTTCGATGCGCTCCTGGGCGAGGTTGATCGTGTCCCAGTCTGACCCATCCGTATCGGCCTCCGGACCGCTGGCGAACCAGCCAGCGTATTGCGCGGGAACGGGGCCTGTATGTTCTCCAACTGGCGGTGCTTCAGAAGTGGTTGCGCAGCCAGCGAGCCATGCTGACAAGGTTAACGCTGCGGTCAGCCGCAGCGTGGGTGTGTATAGCGTCCTGATCGTTGTCCTCTTCATATGCTCCCCACTCTCCTTATGTGGCTCAGTTACTGTTCAGTTGCTCAAGCCCCGAAAGGCTTCGGTCTCCTGACGCCGTTCATCCGTGTAGATGTGCTCCTGGGCGTCGGGATCCATGAAGTAAAGCGTGACATGGCCCCCCGCGCTGCGACTGTAGGTGGGTCGTGCCCGGGTAATAAGGCTGGCCATTCTTTGATGGTCAAAGTGCGAAAGGTAGATCTCCATCCATGTGAAGTACTGCGGGTCACGCAGGAAACCGGTGTACTGTTCCTGTGGCGCGTAATCGCCTAAAGCGGCGGGGTCGTCCAGGATCTGGAACAGGTAGTCGACGCCTTCATGGATGTTGCTGTCTTCATATTCCAGATCGAAGATGTCATAGCCTTGGCGATGGATGACCTGCATATTGGTGATGAGGTAATTGAGTGCGTAGTTTTGGTAGTGAGTAGCGCGTCGTCCGCGACTCATCTCAAGGGGCAGAGCGCCTTCCTCGGTCATGTCGTGCAGGGCCGAGTAAATGGCACTAACACCAAAACGAAACAGGTCGTTGTCTTCGACCAGCACGCCAATCATGGTGGCGTAAAGCGCGCGACGATATAAATGGTTATTACAGCAGCTATCCTGCGGCGGACCAGGAACTGCCGAGTGCTGTAAGGCCAAGCCTTGCAGCCACTGTTCAATGTCGGCCCGCTCTTCTTCAAGACCATCAATGAAAGGGCGCACGATAGAGTAGGCCATGGCCGCCGCGAACAACATCGACTCAGAGGCGAACCAGGCTTGCGGTTGCGCCGTATCATAGACAAAGTCGGTCAGGGCCTCGGCCTCGGCCCAGCGATACAAGTAATGCACCAGGCATTCGGCATAGTAAATGTCGCCACTCGCAACGAAAGAACCGGCCAGGTTCGATACGCTATCTTCGAAATCGAACAATGGCCCGGTAGCCAGCTCCCATGCTGTGCGACGGGGGTAGAAACCGGGTATCGCCCCCCGCGTCGTGATGGGCTCCGAGTTAGTCTTCTGGCGGCAACTGGGGCCCATCGAGAGCTTGTCGCTTAACTGCAGCAAAATAGTGCTATCGGTTTGCTCAAGCAGCGCCATGCGCGCTTTTACGTCAAAATAGCTGGCGTTCGTATCGGTGACACGATAGTTGGAAAGGTCAATTTTTTGGCGTTCCTCTCTTGAGAGGGTGTCGTCCAAGTTCGTATCGGCCGACAGATCGATGCTGCCCATTGCCAATAAGGCAATGGGCAAGGCAAACAGAAACCGTGCGGAACGCCCTTTTGTTAAGGCAATAGACATGATCGTTATTGCTCCAATTGCGCTCAAGTACTTATGTTCAAGTACTTATGTTCAAGTACTTATGTTCAAGTACTTATGTTCAAGTACTTATATTCAAGTACTTATATTCAAGTACTTATATTCGAGTACTTATGCTCAAGTACTAGCGCTCAAGATCTTGAGGTATAGAAACGGAAGTCGGCAAAATCCACGTACTGGTCGCGTGGCGTGCGCCAGCCTTCCCCGGTCCCGCCAAAGAAAGTGGAAAACATCAAACCATCAATGGTGATGTCCGGCGTGGTACGAAAAATAATGTTCTGCTGTTCCAGCACAGGCTCGCCGTCTATCCAGATCCGGGCGACACCGTTCTCCCGCTTTGGGTCGTTAAGCATGATTTCCTGTTCAATAGTGACCCATGATCCAGTCGGGTAGCGCCAGAAGCCGCGACCAACTGAGGCTCCCTCGAAACCAACCACGTAAGGGTAGAGCTCACCTGCACCCTCCTTGCGCCACATCAAGCGCATAGAGAAACCGTTTTCGCCATCGACGCTCTCGCCGCCGGAGGGGGCTTCACCTCCGTACAACCCAGGCAGTTTGCCCCCCTTCACGAAATCAAAATCGGCAGGGAAGCGCACCTTGTAGCTCAGGCAGGCACGGTCGGCTTCCTGGAGCGAAGGGGGTTCGCTGTAGAAGCCGGCCCCGCCGAGAGGCTCATCACTGGGTGAGGAGCTGCCAGCGGGATAGTGGACACGCAGCCCAGCTTCATTGATGCCGGTATCGTTAGCAGCCAAGCGCTCTACGTTCTCTTTGGTTCCCCAGTGGCGATTGGTATCGAACCCCTGGCGAACGGCGTTATAAGCGTCTTCGGCGGGCGCCGGACTTGGGGTTTCGGCCAACTCATAACGTTGAGAGCAAGGCGCCACTTGTGGAATGCTGACGACGGCATCCTCGGCTTTGTCGGCATGGCTGACCGCGAACGGTAGCAGCGTTAGCACGCTCAATAGCAGACGCTTGTGCCGTAACCCGATACACGGGTGCTGGTGTTTACCCTTCATCGCTGGTTTCATCGGTACCGTTCCTATAGTGGTTTATTTCCTCCAGGGCTTTGTCATAGAGGTCATAGCTGGACTGTTTTATCCAGTTCGCGCCTTGCCATATTTTTTCCGAGGTGGCACTCAGCAGCGGTGTTTCGCTAAAGCGAACATCTACCGGCTGGCCCACGCTTTCTGGAGGCAGTGGCGCCTCTGGCGACAGCAGTACACTGGCCACGTTTTGCTGCTGCCGTACCCAACTGGGGAAACCGGCGCGGGGCTGTGGTTCAACGTCAAGGGCGACATTGCGCACCTGGGCGCGAATCGGCTGGGTGGCATTGGCCAGTGTGACGTAGGCCTGCTGATTGGGCTCGATGCGGCTAATGTCATCCATGTGCACCAGTGCCTCGACCATCACGTCACCTTCATCGGTACGGACCAGGGTCATGATCCGCTCGCTCTCGTCGATGTAGACCCCGGCGGCACTACTTAGCGCCCAGGCCACACGGCAGTCACAGGGGCTGTATATTTCGTTACTGGCCTGAAGTTCTTTGAGGGCGGCGATACGCGAGTTCTCGAAATCGCGCACTTCCTCGAACTGTTCGACACGGGCCTCGGCGATATCTGGCGAGACCGTCTCGAAAGTGGTGAGGTCACCGCTGGCCGGCTGTGCGGAGCTGGCCAAGCTGATCTCTTGGTCATCTTCCTCAAGGTAGTTACGTAGATTCTCTATCAGTTGGACGTTATAGCTAAGTGCCGCCTCTGCCAGGATCAGGTCTGATTCGAGGTCGCTATTGATCACGTTGGTCAATAACTGATCGCGCTCGACTTGGTCCCCAGCGGTGAAGCCGTGCTCGCCAAGTATTCCAGGGCTGGGGGCGCGGATATCGATACGCGGCGCCGTCACAGCGGCGAAGCTGGGCTCAATCAGAACGAAGTTGCGATAGGCCGTCGCCGCGCTTACCAACACCAACAAACCGATCGCCAGAAACAGGAGAATGTAGCGGCCGATAGGCTTTGGTTGGCGCTTAGGAGGCGTTGGTTTGGTTGCCTGTCGCTTGCGTGGCGTCTGTGGATCTTCGCTGGCCATTTGGCCTTCGATATTGGGCGAACGCCCACTCAACCCGCTACGAATGATCTGACGTAGCGACTCGTGGTGCTGCGGATCTATCTCATTAATCTTGAACCTAACGTCATATCCATTGCCACGCTCTCTGGGAATGGCGTCAAGGCATTCGGCGTTGACGGCCACCATGACGTCAAAGTTACCCGCGGCCATGATCAGTGACGCGGAAACACGCTCGCCCGGTTCAAAAGCACGTTCGCTGTGGGCAGAGAAGCCGCCGAGGGAGACATCATTGCCGTCCAGCTCAGTATCGCTATCGGCGAGGGTTACTCGAAATGGGGTCGCCACCCGGATATAGCCACGTTCATCGCGACGCTCGTGCTGCAGTGAGTTACCTTGCATCAGGCGTTCGTTTTCTTGATTGACACTTTCTGACGTTGGGGACGCATCGTCTTTCGTCCCTTGTTGATTTTCGTCGAGAGTGGGTTCATGCCGCTTGTGGGCACCGTTTAAATGATCATCTTTCATCCGAAGGTTGCTCCTTGCATCAGGGATGAGTCGTAGACACCTCGAGCGGGGGCGTAGGCTCGATCCAAAGCCTTTCATTGCACTGTCTTTGAGAGCGCTTTGAGAGCACCGTTAGTGTGGTCTGTTGACGGGTCTGCGTGCTGGCGCTCTGTGACAGCGCCTTGATCAGGCCACCTTCCACCAGAAAATAGTCGGGGGGTGACTGGACCGGTTCACAGGCCTTGTCGGTATGGTTGGTGTCGACCGAGCGATCTAGACGCTGGGAACCATGGACAGGCTCCCGAACCTGATCGAGAGCGATATGCATAGTGGTCCGGTCTGGAGGCATTATGTCGCCGGTCGAGATAACCAGGATGAAGAGAAGAACGCCATAGACCAAACTATGCAACGCATGACCTATACGCCGCTGCCTGCGTGCCGCCACTGGATCGTCTGGTTCGCCAGCGGAGATACCCTGGCGCGACCATTGCTGACGATTGAAGCGAAAGCTGACATAGGTCTTAAGAATTGCGCCCCACACCTGGTTGTAGTAAATCAGCGGAATCCACAGCAGACTGAAACGGCCGCGTTGCCAAGCCAGAACAGACACCGCAATGCCACGGCTAAACATGACCCACAGCACGTAGGTGAAGAAAAACGAGGGCCTGATGAAAAGCGTCACCAGGGTTACCACCGTGGGGCCCACCAGGGTCGTCCACATGGAGATTCGCTGGTCGACCAGGCTCCACCAGGTGAACATTCCCATCGGGCGAGGGCCCAAGGCGATGGCGCGATTGCTGGTGCGCAGCATGTTGCCAAACCAGCGCCGCATCAGATCCGTGGACGAGGCGAAGAAGCGATGTCGGTTGGGCAGTTCTTCGAACCCAGTCACGTAGACATCGGGAACGTAGAGCATCGACCAGCCGTTCTTTAGCAGCCAATACCACGATGACTTATCGTCACCGGACAGAAACTTGAAACTACCGAAGCGCCAATGATCAACGTGGTCGCTCTCGATCAGTTCGATGAAATCCGGCTGAATGGCGAGGTCGGTGCGAAAGACGCTGTAACGCCCCGTGAGAACCAACAGGCGACGCGATAGCGACATCGAACTCATCATCAGATGGCGCTGTGCATAGCGTAGGTCGTACCACTCACGGGTAACATCATTACCAGTGACCTTGGCGCGGTTGTTCGTCGTCAGCGCCCCCAGGTCCTCCTGGGCGATAAAGAAAGGCAGCGTGCGTGACAGCGTGTTTGGCTCAAGGAGGATATCGCCATCCATTGAGATCAGCAGCGATCCCGGCGCGGGCAAGCACCGGGAGATCGCCCGCAGCACCTCAGCCATGGCCGAACGCTTACCGTCCCCCTTCTGAAACATGTAGCGCACGGTGACATTCTGCGGCCAGCCATTGTCGTCCAGGACGTGATTGATGATATCCACGTCGGTACGGTCCGACACAGAGGCAAAAATCGTCGTCGGCACACCGTATTGATGGGCTTCACGTATCAGCGCATCGTAGACCTGAAAGTTGACCTGCTGATCGATACGAAAGGACGTACACAGCACGTACAACTCAGGCGGCTTCTCGTGGTTACCGGCTGCATCGGCTTCGGCACGCAAGCTCGGAAAGACAAGTCGGTTGTACCCGAGCGAGCGAACGGCCTGTACCGCCCACCACGAGTACCGCCAGATGGCGATCCACCCGATGATGAAAAAGAAGCTCTGCGACTCGGGCGAAAACACATCCGCTGGCAGCTCCCTAACGACGAAGATCAGCAGCGCCAAACCGAACAGGAAAGTGGTCAGTTCCGTCATACGGCTGGCAGAGGAGTGCTTATGGCGTTTAGCAAACATGGGAATGCCTCAAGCCGGGATGGGTCGCACGGAGTCACCGCGGCCGATGGCGTAATAGGCAAGCCCTGCCGCCTTGACGCTTTCGGGATGAAAGAGATTGCGGCCATCGACAACCACGGGTTCCAGGAGCGTCTTGCGTAACAGCGAGAAGTCGACGGTGCGAAAAGCTTTCCACTCGGTGCAGATGACCAGCGCATGGGCGCCTTCCAGCGTGTCTTCGCGTTGTTCAGCGAGCACCAAGTCGTCACGCTCTCCGTAGATTCGACGGCACTCGTTGTTGGCCTCTGGATCAAACGCCTGAACGCGCGCGCCGGCATCCCATAGGGCTTCCATCAGGGCGCGGCTGGGGGCCTCACGCATATCATCGGTGTTAGGTTTGAAGGCAAGCCCCCACACGGCAATGGTTTTGCCTGCCAGTTGGCCATCGAAGGCTTGATAAAGCTTTTCGAACAACTTGTTCTTCTGCCGGAAATTGACCTGTTCCACCGCCTCAATGATGTGAGCGGGATGGCCGACTTCCTCGGCGGTATTGGCGAGCGCTCTGACGTCTTTAGGAAAGCAGGAGCCCCCATAGCCACAGCCGGGGTAGATGAAGCTGTAACCAATACGCGGGTCGGAACCGATCCCATGACGAACCTCTTCAACCTCCGCGCCGAGATGCTCGGCGAGGTTGGCGACTTCATTGATGAAACTAATCTTGGTCGCCAGCAGCGCATTCGCCGCGTATTTGGTCAATTCGGCACTGCGCACACCCATGAACATCATCTTGTCGCGCTGGCGGTTGTAAGGGCCATAACATTCCCGCATGGCTTCCCTGACGCGCTCAGATTCGGTGCCGACGATGATCCGAGAGCCGCGCGAGAAGTCCTCAATCGCCGCCCCTTCTTTGAGGAATTCCGGGTTCGAACAAACGTCGAACTCAAGGTCAAGACCCCGCTTCTCAAGCTCGATTGCAACAGCACGCTCCACCTTTGCGGCGGTACCCACGGGCACAGTCGATTTGTCGACGATAATTTTGTAATCGTCCATATGCTGGCCAATGGTCTCAGCCACTTTAAGCACGTGCTTGAGATCGGCACTTCCATCTTCGTCGGACGGGGTGCCAACAGCGATGAACTGAAGCAAGCCGAATTTGACCGCCTCGGCGGCATCCGTGGTGAAACTTAAACGACCAGCGGCCTGATTATCGCTAACTAGACGCTCCAAACCGGGCTCAAAAATCGGTATTTCGCCAGCTTTAAGGCGGGAGACTTTATCCTTGTCTACGTCGACACACATAACGTCATGACCGACGTCGGCTAGGCAGGCGCCCGTTACGAGACCCACATAACCACAAGCGAAGATGGTAATCCTCATTTTCCCTGCTACTCCTTGTCCTTGTTGATGTGCCATTCCATGGTTTTTTTACGTCAGATGGTTGCCGATAGGCTCTGGCGTAAAAGGTTTAGAACTTGGACATCGAACTTTTTTCAATCCAAAAAACCAACACGTCCTCATATTTAGGAGGTTGATAGGAGGTTCGTATATTAGTAATATCGAAATTCGCGTTACGCGTTTGCTAATCTTCTGCACAAACGGTTACACAATTAGGATAGGTGATGCTGAGCTGGCCCTCTGTTCGCTAGCGCACTTAAGTCGTCTTAGCCGCTTCAGAATTACCCACAGAACTTTGATTTATAACTATTTTTAAAGTTTTCAGCGGACTTGCTAGCAAACCGTGATCAGGCAGTCTATTGGCGGAAAGAGTTACGTTAATGGCATCTGATTGATCGTCACTGATAGCTTTTGGCAGCAAAGCCAGACTGATTAAGCTGCATATATTTGTCGGCTATTCGGGTGGCATGCTTAAACACCATCAAGCTAGCCAAGCGACGTACGGGACGCGACGTCTCCAGCAATAGCTATATGAGTCAGCGCTATCAGTAGCTGCTTAAAAATATGACCGGCAGGCTGTTTTCCTTTGCCCTCCTCGATAGTTTGTTTGGCGGGGCCTTTCTGTCAACCAGAGAGCCCAATAGATAAATGCAGGGCTGAATTCTAGGCCGTTTCCGAAGGCATGTGCCGGATTCACCGCACTGCAGGAGGAATTATCGTTGTCGGCCTGCCGATGTTTATTCTGGTGTTTATTAAGATATTTACGTTATACCGCGGCCTCTTCCATGAGGATCTGAGCGAAGTACGGGTAGGCAGCCTACCTAGGCAGGAAGAATTGAAGCCGGAGAATTAGGCGATACAGAACAGGGGCCTGCTAGGAATTGCTGGCTCCTGTTGCAATTATCAAGCCCGGCAGGTTGAACAGTTTCTGATTGCTAATAAGTCCTAAACGCAAACCTCGGCGAATTTTTCCAATGCAGCTCCAGCTATCTCTTACTAAGCGTTGAAATCTTTTGCTTAAGAGCCTCAGCCAGCTTAAGCAGCTTGTGCTAGGCTAAATTTAGTAGAGAACTGGGCTCATACCCGAAAGCTAGAAGGCGAAGTATAACTACGTAGCATGGGGCTGAAAACGGCCCTGAACAGTCTTTGATGAGATTGGAGCCTTTGGCTCACTATGCGTGTTTTCTAGTAGGGTTCGTAACACGAGCACTCGCATTGCTGGAGAAAAATCTTTTAAATACTGCACGCTCAATAACTAAGTGCAACCTGAAGCTCAAAGCCTGAGTTTATAGATCTAATAGATTAGCGATAAAAACTGCTTTTTAGCCTCTAAACCCAGGCATCATAAATACTACGAGAGTTTGAAATGACGGACATAGAACATCGGCTAGAAGATTTAGAGAGACGTATTTCAAGGCTAGAGAGTGGCGATGCTATCGAAAGAAAAAGCGCTGTCACACCAACGTCATCGACCGAGGAACTTATCTCTGTTGAGGTAAAAAATAAGCGTTATGATCCAGAGAATTCAGCACTAGGAAAGTTTAAAGATCACATCTGTGTTTGATTGCTATTATACGCTATCTGTGGCTAGTAAGCCTACACGCGCTGTCAAAGGGCATTAGAGTTAAGCGACCTCTTCGGAGAGGTTAATTTTCGCATAAACATTACGCTCAACGATGCTCTCGAACCGGGAAAACGCACAATTCATGAAGGCATCGGTTTCAACTACAATCAATTCATGGAAGAACACCAATGGATGCTAGGAACAGACCTTAAGGATATGAAGGTCAGCTTCAAGGTATTGAATGTTATTTTCTCCGATGGGACTTCTGAAGCGCTTTCTTAAAACTATCCCTAGCTGAAGCCGGTTATAGTCTGCAGCATAAATAGCCAATAAAAATTAGATAGATAATTCATAATGGTAAGGTACTGGTGGTTAATATTAGCTACAGCTGGATTCTGCGCATTAAGTTTTTAGAAGAACAAAACGAGAAAACAAGCTTTAATGAAGAAATATAATGGCACTTAACTTGTTGATAAATTAATGAAAAAAAATTCTTTGACAAAATCAATCGACTCTCAAGGAAAGCTATTAAAAATTGACCAGAAAGTGCTTAAAAAAAAGACAAAAGAAGTATGGAAATATAATAAGACTGGAAAAGGTCGTTACGTATTGAGAATCACCTCTTGGCCGCAGAAACTGAGTGCAACACCTTAAAATTTTAGTAAGGTGTTGGATTTATGGCTTATACAGAACTCAGTATCGAAGAGCGTTCCACCATTCAGGTCAGCCTTTGGCAGGAGATGAGCCTCCGACAAATAGCCAATATGCTGCAACGATCTCCATCCACCATCAGCCGCGAAGTACGTCGCAATCAAACTCAGCGCGGTACTTACCATGCTCGTCATGCACACACCCATCGTTGTGCCAGGCGTGTTGCTTGCCGCCCTAAGCCCAAGCTGCTTCTGGGCAGGGGTCGCTTTGAGCTGGTCATGTATATGCTCCGCTACCGCTTGTCTCCAGAGCAAATCGCAGGCAAGCTCCGACGCATGATCATGCCCCGATTTGAAGATGCTTACGTTTGTCGCGAGACGATTTACAGCGCCATTTACGCGTTACCTGTGGGTGAGCTTAAGAAAGAGTTGATCCACTGCCTTCGCCAAGGTAAATCAACGCGTAAACCTCGTCGTGGCCAGGTTGATCGGCGTGGGCAAATACCCGATATGGTGAGCATCCACCTTCGACCACCAGAGATCGAAAGGCGTGCCATGCCAGGACACTGGGAAGGCGACTTAATCAAAGGTAAGAACAATGCCTCTGCGGTTGGCACGCTAGTCGAACTGAGCAGTGGATACGTCATTCTAGCCAAACTCAACGATGCAACGGCCACCTCGGCGGTGGCAGGGTTTAGCGCAGCGCTCAACCGGATGCCGCTAGCGGCGCGTAAAAGCATGACGTACGACCAGGGGCGGGAAATGGCCAAACATGCGGACATCACCCAGGCAACGGGCGTTGCTATCTACTTTTGTGATCCACATAGCCCATGGCAACGGGGTAGCAATGAAAATATCAACGGCCTGATACGACAGTATTTACCGAAAGGAACCGATCTCTCTCGGCACACTCAAGAAGAGCTAGATGCTATTGCGCTACAGCTGAATATGCGACCTCGGAAGCGATTTGACTTTAGGTGTCCGATTGAAGTGCTGGGTGAGCTGTTAGCGAAGCATCAAGACAATCCACCCGCTGTTCATTAACGAGTGTTGCACTCAGAGTCTGCATCCAACCCTTGTAAAATGGAAAGGCTATTGGACGGGATCAAAAATAGCTATTTTTCTATTGGCCAGCCACCGACGAAAATTTGGTCTCATAAGCCCCATACACAAAAAAGGGTCTTGCGATTTCTCGCAGGCCCCTTTTTTTACAATTTGGCGCGCCCGGCAGGATTTGAACCTGCGTCCCTCGGCTTTGGAGGCTAATTTCAAGCCTTGCTGATGAGGTTATCCACTTAAAAACCTAATAACAAACACCATTATATTTCAAAAAACAAATACTTACGAAAACATAAAGCACTAAAGCTCTTTCCACTCTATCCCCATTTACACCGACCGATGCCCATCTCTATCTTCAAGGCGGCCACATCCGTGATTATAAAATTTCCGATTTTAGGACTTTTTTGACTTTTGGCGGCATTGCCTTATCTGTGCGTCTTCACAAACCAAGGTGATCACCTTGGCAAAAGACCCTCCACGTTTCTGCATCTGACCGCATAATAAGCATACCTATTAAATCCAGATTCTCCTTAACTAAAGGTGCTAAAGGATGAGAACCGACGGCATAAGAAGGTGTACGCCGAGTTTCATAAATCGATAAGCTTTTCATTCATACGCGCAAAAAAACCAAGAACCCACAGCGCTTTACCACGAGTTCTTGGTGTTATTTAACATATTAGCGCAGAGCTGGTCTTATCTCGGACAACTTATTTTTAGCAGGCTTATCCCGTTTATCCGCCGTGCCCGCTTCCTGAGTACTCGAAGAAACAAATTCCGGATAGGCAGACATGCCGCATTCGTGAATATCCATCCCTTCGAATTCTTCTTGTTCGCTGACGCGTAAGCCCATCGTCATACGGATGATCCACAACACCAGCAGACTAGCCCCAAACATCCAGGCAAATACAACAACTGCACCGATCAGCTGGGTCATAAATGACGCACCTGGATTAGTCAAAATTACGGCCAGAATCCCCCAAATACCCGCGCTTCCATGCACCGAAATAGCGCCGACCGGGTCGTCGATTTTCAACCGATCAAGCCCCAATACAGAGAACACCACTACAACTCCACCAATAGCACCAATCACCACAGCCATTCCTGGGTTGGGCAAGAGCGGCTCAGCGGTAATCGACACCAGCCCGGCCAGGGCGCCGTTTATCACCATGGTCATGTCCGCTTTGCCAAACATCAAGCGATAAAGCAGCGCTGCTGTCACCATGCCCGATGCGGCGGCCGTATTGGTGTTGACGAAGATACGGGCGACCGCATTGGCGTCGTCTACGCTGGCAATTTTCAGCATTGAACCACCATTGAACCCAAACCAGCCCATCCACAGAATGAACATACCCAGCATGGCAATGGGCAGGTTGGCACCCGGAATAGCCCTGACTTCGCCATTGGGGCCAAACCGCCCCTTGCGCGGGCCAACCAGCAAGACAGCAGCCAGCGCGGCAGAGGCGCCCGCCATGTGTACCACGACAGACCCGGCAAAATCCTGGAAGCCCATCTCATCAAGGAAGCCACCGCCCCACTTCCAAAAGCCATTCACGGGGTAAATCACCCCCACCATGAATAAGGCAAAAATCAAAAACGGCCACAGTTTCATACGTTCAGCAATCGCCCCAGAAACAATCGACATGGTGGCTGCCGCAAACACTGCCTGGAAAATAAAGTCGGCCATGGAAGAGTAATAAGGCGACCCCTCCCCAGCGGAAATATCCGACAAACTATGATCACTGCCCAACATGAAATCCAAGCCAGAGATCACACTACTGATCGGGTTAGCGGGATACATGACGTTATAGCCAACTATCAGAAAGACGATACAGGCCACCGAATACAACATCGCATTCTTGGTGAGTATTTCAACGGTGTTCTTCGACCTGACGAGCCCTGCTTCCAACATGGCAAAGCCGCAGGCCATAAACATGACAAACACCGTACAGACAAGAAAATAAAAAGTATCAAGCGCATAACTGAGCTCTAAACTTATTTCGTTCATTTTATTCCCCTTAAGCAATCATTAAAGTTGTAAGTTGAAATGGTCGGACTTAATCACTTAACCCCTTTTCTTCTAAGCGGCAAGCTCGTAAAAGCAGCAATCGCTCCAGTGTAATTTCAGCTCTTTTACCAAACGCAGTATTTTATTAAACAGTACTCAAGAAGCATTATTCATGCCAAGAAACAAAACACTTGATTGCCAAACACGTAGAAGCCACTCATGATAACCACGAGCCGTTTTAGTGATTTTTAGGTTTTAGACAGAACCTTTTGGTGCAAAAAGCACATTACAGAGCCTCCACCCATAACAGGTGAAGGCTACATGCTATCTAACGGTGCCTTGTCCAGGTACGTGAAAGCGCATGGCTTAGAATTGTTGTCCTGGAATCCAGTTGGTACCGGCAAGCGGAACCCTGGCCATCGCTGCAGCTTCGATATTCAAAGCGACCAAATCTTCCGGCTCCAGGTTATGGAGATGAGATTTTCCACAGGCTCTTGCTAGTGTCTGCGCTTCTAGTGTTATTACTCGCAGATAGTTAGCTAACCGCTTACCGGCAGCCACCGGATCCAGACGTTTGCTCAGCTCGGGATCCTGAGTGGAAATACCCGCTGGGCACTTGCCTTCCTGGAAGTCATCATAGTAGCCCGCTGCAGACCCGAGCTTCTGGTACTCTTCTTCGTAGCGCGGATGGTTATCGCCAAGCGCGATCAATGCCGCGGTACCGATTGCCACGGCGTCAGCCCCCAAAGCAATGGCTTTGGCAACGTCAGCACCGTTACGAATCCCACCTGAAACGATCAACTGCACTTCACGATGAACCCCCATTTCCTGCAGCGCCTGGGCGGCTTGCGGAATGGCCGCCATGGTGGGAATGCCTACGTGTTCGATAAACACATCCTGGGTTGCTGCTGTTCCGCCCTGCATACCGTCGAGCACCACCACATCAGCGCCCGCCTTGACGGCGAGTTTGACGTCATAGTAGGTACGGGTGGCGCCCACCTTAATGTAGATAGGTACCTGCCAATCGGTGATCTCTCGCAGCTCAGCGATTTTGATAGCCAGATCGTCCGGCCCGGTCCAATCAGGGTGACGGCAGGCGCTACGCTGATCGATACCCATGGGTAGGTTGCGCATCTGTGCGACGCGATCCGAGATTTTCTGCCCGAGCAGCATGCCACCGCCACCTGGCTTGGCGCCTTGGCCCAGCACGATCTCAATGGCATCGGCTTTGCGTAGGTCATCAGGGTTCATGCCATAACGCGATGGCAGATACTGATAGACCAGTTTGGTGGATTGGCCGCGCTCTTCCGCCGTCATCCCACCGTCGCCAGTGGTAGTTGAGGTGCCTACCTCGGATGCGCCGCGCCCCAGGGCTTCTTTCGCCTGCGCCGACAAGGCCCCAAAGCTCATGCCCGCGATGGTGACCGGCGTATCAATCACGATCGGCTTCTTGGCGTAGCGAGTACCCAAGGTAACGTCAGTACCGCACTTCTCACGATAGCCTTCCAGCGGGTAGCGCGACATGCTAGCCCCCAGAAACAGCAGGTCGTCAAAATGCGGAACCTTACGCTTTGCCCCCCAACCGCGAATATCGTAAATACCGGTTTCGGCGGCGCGCTGGATCTCGGCGATGACGTCTCGACCAAAGGTCGCGGACTCTCTCAGTGCCGGATTACTCTGTTTATCGGTCATGTCAGGCTCCTGATTAGTAGGCCGAGGCGTTATCGACTTTGAAGTTGTATAGCTGGCGTGCCGACCCATAGCGCTTGAAGGCAGCAGGGTCAGTCTCAACTCCGGCACGCTTAAGCAGGTCGCTTACTTCATCCAAGTGCTCTTGGCGCATTTCTTTTTCGATGCAATCAGCGCCCAGGGAAGTGACCGACCCTTTGACATAGATATGCGCTTCATAAATCGAATCCCCCAGCGCTTCACCCGCATCGCCGCACACCACCAAGCATCCCGATTGGCCCATAAAGGCGCTCATGGGCCCGATATTGCCTTTGACGACAATATCGACACCTTTCATGGAGATGCCGCAGCGCGCCGACGCGTTGCCATCGACCACCAGCAGGCCGCCGTGAGCCGTGGCGCCCGCCGATTGGGACGCATCGCCTTTAACATGCACCATGCCGGACATCATGTTCTCAGCAACGCCAACACCGACGTTGCCATGCACGGTGACATTGGCCTTCTGGTTCATCCCCGCGCAGTAATACCCCGCGTGACCATCAATATCGACGCTAATAGCATCATTTAATCCGCAGGCAATATTGTGCGCCCCGTTCGGATTAGCAACGCGCCATTCACGCTCGCTGGCAGTTATGTCCGCATCGTGAAGTGCCTGGTTGAGTTCACGCAGGCTGTCGCTTGAAAGGTCGTATGTTTTCATAAATTAGGCGGCCTCCACCTTTGCACCATCACGTTCCCACACATAAATTTTCGCCGGTTCCGGCTCCCACACCTTGGCTTCCTTGATGCCTGGCAGATCGGCTAACGCGCGATACTCGGAGGCCATCGCGACGTAATCATCGGTTTCCGCGATCACCGCAGGTTTGCAGGAGATAGGGTCACGTACCACGGCAAAACCATCGCGGGTGCCAATAGTAAAGGTAAAAAAGCCATCCAGATCTTTAAGCGCGCTCTTGAGGGCTTGATTCAGGGTTTCACCCTTGGCCATACGCCACGTCAAGTAGCCAGCAGCCACTTCCGAGTCGTTGTCGGTCTGAAAGCTGATGCCTTGGCGCTTAAGCTTATCGCGCAGGCGGTTATGGTTGGAAAGCGAGCCGTTATGCACCAGGCACAGATCCAGCCCGGTCGAAAACGGATGGCTGCCTTGTAGCGTGACAGCGCTTTCGGTGGCCATGCGCGTGTGGCCAATCGCATGGCTGCCACGCATGCTTTTCAGGTTATAACGCGCCGCCACTTCAGTAGGAAGCCCGACCCCCTTTAAAATCTCGATACTTTGTCCGGCACTCATCACCCTGACGTCCGGGGCGTTTTCAGCCACCCAGCTCAGCACCTGCTTTTCTTCACTGGCCAGTTTAAGCACGGCCACGTTGGCATTCTGGAACCACGAGTCCAGGCTACCAAAGGCAGCCTCCAGGCGGTCGGCCAAGGCCTGCCAATCGTAATCGGCATCGTCGCTTTGCAGCGTCAGTTTGACGCCAGCGTCATATTCATCACCGTAAACAGCAAAGCCGGCACTGTCCGGCCCGCGGTCTGTCATGGCGATAAGCATCGGCTCGAACAGTTCACCCAGCCGGCTTTCCAGTTCAGGGTTTTTCAGATAAAGCCCAACAATTCCACACATAGCATTACCTCGGCTTATTCGTCAGTGCATGTCTTACGTTTCGATAAGACTCAATCATTAGAAAAATTCCGCGTAGCGCTGGATTTCCCAATCGCTGACCTGGCTGCTGTATTCAGCCCACTCCTCACGTTTGACCTTGATGAACTCGTCGGTAATTGCTTCCCCAAGCCCTTCACGCAGCACGGAATCTGCTTCCAGGGCGTCAATCGCCTCAGTGAGTGACTGGGGTAAAATATCGATCTTTTGTTCGCGACACTGCTCGGGCGTCAGTTCATACAAATTGATATTTTGTGCTTTGCCGGGATCCAGCTGGCGGTCAATGCCATCGAGGCCAGCAGCAATAAGAGCGGCATGCACCAAATAAGGATTACAGCCAGCATCCGGCAGACGAAACTCCAAACGACCATAAGGCACACGCACCATGGCTGAACGGTTGTTATCACCATAGGTAATGAACACAGGTGCCCACGTTGCGCCGCTGTTTGAACCGCCCGAGACAAGACGCTTATAAGAGTTAACCGTGGGTGCCGCGAAGGCACACAGCGCTGGCGCGTGATGCAGCAGGCCGCCAAGAAAGTGATACGCCGTGGGGGAAAGCCCCAGGTTCTGCGGATCGCTGTCATCGCCAAAGACGTTCTTGCCGTCTTGATCGGCAATCGAGAGATGGAAGTGCATACCGTTGCCCGGCCGGTCGGCATGCGGCTTGGGCATAAAGGAGCACACCATGCCCAGTTCATTGGCAATCTCACCGGCGGCCATGCGCACAAAGGTGAAACGGTCAGCGGATGTCAGCGCATCGCTGTAGGTATAGTTGATCTCAAACTGCCCATTGGCATCTTCATGGTCGATTTGATAAATATCGAAATCAACGCTTTGCAGTGCTTCCACCAAGCGTTCCAGAAACTCTCTAGACCGCGACAAGCCTTTATAGTCGTAACAGGGCTTGGCGAGCGTATCACTCTCGTCTACAGGCAGCAGTTCTCCTGCGGCCCCACGTTTAAACAATGAAAATTCAGGCTCTAAACCGGTGTTTAGCGTCCATCCCTTGTCACTTAACCGCTCTAATTGCTTAAGCAACACGACACGGCTATCAAGCAGATGAGGCTCGTCGTTGACATAGCCACAGCAAGCCATGCGCGCATAGCGAGGCTGCCACGGCACCAGCGAAAGCGAGTTTAAATCCCCTTTCGCCATAAAATCAGGGCCATGCGGCTCCATACCTAGGCCAGAAACAGCGAAGCCTGCAAAACCAGCACCTTTTTCTACCACGTCCATCAAACAATTCGCCGGCACTGACTTGGTTTTAGCCGCGCCGTGAATATCAACAAATTGAGCCAGCAAATAGCGCACATCGTTATCTTTGATAAATTTAACGGCAGCTTCTGGAGACATATTATTACCCTCGTGATAATTCCTTTCAAGAAACTATATTTCCCAAAAGGAAAAGCACTTAGTGTGCCAATATCATTTCACCGCCTTCTCCATCGCAATCAGACAACCCTAAGTGATTGTTTATAAAAAATTAAATATTTTATTGTTTGTTATCAGCACCCCTGCCGACTCTACTTCCGCTCCATCGCTTTTATGTATCCCGCGCCGTAACAGTGCACATCATCTAAAAATCGCACCAACAACGAACACAAAACGCACATATAAAACACATATAAAAAATAAAACCTGAAAATTTCCGTTTTTGCTTACTTAAAATTCATTCATTAATTAATTGTTTTTTATATGAAATAAAGCAAGATATGCACCGTTTGTCCTGGTCACGCCCGCACATGGCAAGCTTTTTGCTTTACTGAAAGGAATTATTATTTCCTTAAAAGAATGAAGCGCTGATATTACGCCAATGGCCTCGCTTGGGAAAGCGGGTTTGATGACTTGAGCAGCGTGGCCTTGATGACTGAACAGAACGGATAGAGCGCTTGGATAACCATCTCGACAAAAACACAAATACAAAGCTACTCTATGAAATAAGGATTTTATTTCTATTTTATTTGGATAAAAAAGACAATTATATCCAAATATAAATATATTATTTTATATAGGAGAAAAAATGAGCATTCATGATGATAACTATATTATTCGCGTCTCTTGCCCAGCGACATCCGGCATCATCTCGGCAGTAACCTCATATCTCAGCGAAAACAACTGTTATATCAGTGAACTGGCCCAATACGACGATGAAGAGCTGAAGCGCTTCTTTCTACGCGCCAAGTTTCGCTTCAATGAGGGCACTACGCCGGACATCGAGACACTACGCAATGATTTCGCGGGGGTGGCGCAGCCTTTTGAGATGGACTGGCAGATTCACAGCTCTTCACAGCCGATGCGTGTCTTGCTGATGGTGAGCAAGTTTGACCATTGCCTAAGTGACTTGATGTACCGCCATGGAAAGGGTGAGCTGGACATGGAAATCACCGCCATCGTCTCCAACCACTTGGATCTTCGCCCCATGGCCGAGCGGGAGGGGATTCGCTTTGTCTATCTGCCCGTCACCAAGGAGACCAAGCCACAGCAGGAAGCGGCCATCATGGATATCGTCGAAGAAACCCAGACCGAATTGGTCGTGCTGGCGCGTTACATGCAAATCCTATCGGATGACCTGTGCCAGAAGCTGAGCGGACGTGCGATCAATATTCACCACTCGTTCCTGCCGGGCTTCAAAGGCGCCAAGCCATACCATCAGGCGCATGAGAGAGGCGTGAAACTGATCGGTGCTACCGCTCACTACGTGACGTCGGATCTCGACGAAGGGCCGATCATCGACCAGGAAGTTCAGCGCGTAGATCATACCTATCGCCCCCAGGACCTGGTCGCCGTTGGCCGCAACACCGAAACCATCGCCCTGTCTCGTGCGGTCAAGTACCACCTTGAGCACCGTGTCTTTCTCGATCAGAACAAGACGGTGATTTTCCAATGAGCACAACGACCCAAGCCTCTGTGACTCTCATTGACGGCAAAGCCTGTGCCGAGCGGGTGCTAGCCGAAGTCGCCGAAAGCGTTAAACACCTGGCGGCCGAAGGCACCATCCCCGGCTTGGCCGTTGTGCTGATTGGCGAAGACCCCGCCAGCCACGTGTACGTAAGAAATAAGATTCGCAAGGCGGAAGCGGTCGGTATTCATTCATTCGAACACCGCTTCGACACAACATTGAGCCAAGCCGAACTGCTGTCGTTGATCGACACGCTAAACAAAGACCCCGAGGTCAACGGTATTCTGGTGCAACTACCGCTACCGGATACGATCGACGAAGAAGCCGTTATTCAGGCCATAGACCCGCTGAAGGACGTCGACGGTTTCCATCACGCCAACGTGGGCGGCCTGGTACAGGGGCGCGATGTGCTGACGCCCTGCACCCCCAGCGGCTGCCTGCGGCTGCTGCAGGAAACCTGTGGCGATTTAACTGGCAAGCACGCCGTGATCGTGGGGCGTTCCAACATCGTTGGCAAACCCATGGCTTCATTGCTGTTGCACGCCCACTGCTCGGTGACGCTGCTGCACTCGCGTAGCGTCAATCCCAAAGCCATCGCCCGCCAGGCCGATATTGTCGTCGCCGCGGTGGGTCGCCCGAAAATGATCGATGCCAGCTGGCTCAAGCCCGGCGCGGTGGTGATCGATGTGGGGATCAACCGCGTTGAGCAGGCGGTCGATGGCGAGAATAAAGGGGAGCGCAAGACCCGCCTGGTCGGCGACGTGGACTTCGCAAGCGCCAGCCAAGTAGCGAAAGCCATTACGCCGGTGCCCGGCGGTGTCGGCCCCATGACGATTGCCTACTTGATGCAGAATACCGTCGCAGCGACCAAGCGGCAGCACCGTCAAGCGGGCCAACCAGCACTTACCTAATACGATACAGGAGGGCATCTCCATGCCTTTTGGACTGCTTAAATATGGCCTGTCATCGGACTACCCCGTTGATGTGGATCTGCCGCCACCCAAGGAGCTCAAGCCCTCCTACGATGTGGTGATCATCGGTGGCGGCGGCCACGGCCTCGCGATCGCCTATTACCTAGCCAAGTATCACAACATCACCAATGTAGCAGTACTTGAGAAAGCCTATCTTGGCGGTGGCAACACGGCGCGTAACACCGCCGTGATCCGCTCCAATTACCTGACCTCAGAAGGAGTCAAGTTTTACAGCGAGTCGGTCAAACTTTTCCAGAATCTATCCAACGAATTCGATTTCAACGTCATGTACTCGGAGCGCGGCCAGCTGACTCTAGCCCACACCGACGCCACGGTGCGCTCGTTCCGCCAGCGGGCCGAGGTCAACAAGCATTTCGGTGGGCGTACCGACATGATTGACCGCCAGCAGATTCGTGAGCTGGTGCCCTCGCTGAACCTCGACCCTGGCCACCTGCCCGTGCTCGCGGGACTTTGGCACCGCGACGGTGCCACGGCTCGCCACGACGCCGTGGCCTGGGGCTATGCCAAGGAAGCGGCCAAGCGCGGCGTTGAAATTCATCAACTGACGGAAGTCCGTAACCTGGTCATCGAAGGCGGGCGTATCACCGCCGTCGAGACCAACCGCGGCACCATTCAGTGCGGCTGCGCCGTTCAGGCTGTTGCTGGCCATAGCTCCGTGCTGGCCAAGCAAGCCGGTTTCCGGCTACCCATCATCAGCTATCCCCTGCAGGCGATGGTCACCCAACCCGTAAAGCCTTTTCTGGACCCGCTGGTCAGCTCTTCCGCCCTGCACTGCTACGTTCAGCAGACCAGCCGCGGCGAAGTGGTCTTCGGCGGTGGGTCAGACCCCTACCCCCTCTACAACACGCGCTCCACGCTGGAAATGAAGGAAAGCCTGATTGCCAGCGGCATCGAGATGTTCCCGTTTCTGGCCAAGGCCAAGCTAATGCGCCAGTGGGGCGGGGTTACCGACATGACCCCCGACTACAGCCCGATCATGGGCGAGAGTCCGATCGAAAACTATTACCTGGACGCCGGCTGGGGCACCTGGGGCTTCAAGGCGACGCCCATCTGCGGCAAGACCATGGCGGAAATGGTCGCCAGCGGCGGCAAAGTGCCCGAGCTGATTCAACCGTTCCGCCTGGAGCGCTTTGCTAACTTCCAGCAAGTCAATGAAATGGGCGCCACGGCGGCCAGCCACTAACGAGAGGGCAAACGCAATGAAAATCATGAATTGCCCGCTCAACGGGCCACGCAACATCAGCGAATTCATCCATGGCGGGGAGCTAAAACCCATGCCGAACCCCACCACCTGTAGCGACCGCGAATGGGCAGACTACGTTTTTTACAGCGACAACACCGCGGGCGTTATCACCGAGTGGTGGATGCATGTTGCCTCCAGCTACTGGTTTCTTGCCGAGCGGCACACCGTCACCGATGAAATTCTGCGCACCTTTGATCCCCAGGAAATTTTCCAGGAGCGCATCGAGTTTGCCGTCGAGGAGAAACGCTCATGAACCGCCATGTCTCACCTGAAAATATTCAGACCATGCCAACACGCCTCCCGGCCCCGATGGGTAGTCTCATCAATCGCCAGCAGCCGATCACCTTTCAGTTCGAAGGCACGAATTACCATGGGGTAGAAGGAGATACGCTAGCCAGCGCGCTGATCGCCAATGGCCGCTACCTGCTCTCGCGCTCCTTCAAGTATCACCGACCTCGTGGCCCGCTGACCATGGCAGGCCAGGACGCCAATACACTGGTTCAGCTACCCGACGAGCCCAATGTGCTGGCGGATACGCACCCGCTCAGCCAAGGCCTGGCCGTCACCGGCCAGAACTACAGCGGCAGCCTGGATCACGACAGCGACATGAAGCTGGGCAAGTTCTCCAAGTTCATGCCGGTGGGCTTCTATTACCGCTCCTTCTATAAGCCTAAAGGTGCCTGGAAGTTCTGGGAGTCGCTGATTCGCAAGAAGGCCGGGCTGGGCAGATACGATCTTAATGCCACCGGTAGCTATCACGACAAGGCCTACCTGTTTGCCGATGTGGTTGTGGTCGGCAGTGGACCGGCGGGCCTGAAGGCGGCCTTGACCGCCGCTGAAGGGGGCGCAAAGGTGCTGCTAGTTGAACAGCAATCTCAGTTGGGTGGCGCGCTAACCTACGCCCGCTTCGATGATGCAGGCGTGCGTGCCGGTCAAGTACGCGAAGCGCTGATCCCGGCGGTTGAAGCGCATGTCAATATTCATGTGCTGTGCAAAGCCACCTGCAATGGCTGGTTTACCGACAACTTCCTGCCCGTGATCCAGGGCACTCGGATGTACAAGGTTCGCGCCCAGGAGTGCATCGTTGCCGCTGGCGCGTTTGATCAACCGGCGATTTTTCGCAACAACGATTTGCCTGGCGTCATGCTGGCCAGCGCCGCCCAGCGGCTGATTCGCCATTACGCGGTACGCCCTGGTAAACGCGCCGTCGTGCTCACTGGCAATGACGATGGCTACCTAGCAGCACTCGACTTGCACGAACAGGGAATTGAGGTCGCGGCGCTGGTGGATATGCGCGCTGGGCCGGTCGACACCCGCCTCACCCAAACAATCAACCAGCATGGTATTCCGCTGCATGTTGAGCACACCGTATTCGAGGCGCTACACGACAAAACCCTGCACCACGTGACCGGTGTTGATGTGCGGCGCATCACCCGCCGTGGCGAGGTGGCTGACGATAGCCTAACGCTGGAATGCGATTTGCTGTGCATGGCCGCTGGCTATATGCCGATGTATCAACTGTTGTGTCAGGCGGGTGGCAAGCTGACCTATAACGATGATGTGGCTGAATTTTCCCTCTCAAACCTGCCCAAGCACCTGTACGTGGCGGGCTCGGTCAACGGCTTGCACGATCTTGACCAGGTACTGCAAGACGGCGTCATCGCCGGTACCCAGGCGCTGCACAGCCTCGACCTGCCAGCTACTGAAGCCGCTCCCCTGGTGGGAGCGCCGAAGCAGGTAAACTTTCCCTGGCCCATTTTTGCCCACCCCAAGGGCAAGGAATTCGTCGATTTTGATGAAGATCTGCAAATTCGCGATATCATCAACGCAACGCGCCACGGCTATCGAGACGTGCAGCTAGTCAAGCGTTTCTCAACCGTCGGCATGGGCCCTTCGCAAGGCCGCCATTCGGCGCTGCCCACCGCGCGCCTGGTCGCCGACGCCACGGGCCGCACCGTCAGCGAAACCGGGGTTACCACCGCGCGCCCACCGTTCACCGCTGAAACCCTTTCCCACCTGGCCGGTCGCAGTTTCGACCCCTTCCGGGTCACGCCACTGCACCAGCGCCATCTGCAACTCGGCGCCAAGATGATGCCAGCGGGCGATTGGCAACGCCCGGCCTTTTACCCCTCGGCAACGAGTGGCCACCTGGATCGTGACCGCTGCATGCAGGAAGAGGCGATTCATGTCAGGGAAAAGGTCGGCCTGATCGATGTTTCCACTCTGGGCGGCATCGAGGTGCGCGGGCCGGACGCCGCGGAGTTCGTCAACCGTATCTACACCTTCGGCTTCCTCAAGCAGCCGGTGGGGCGTACCCGTTACGCCGCCATGGCCAATGAGCAGGGCGTCGTGGTTGATGACGGTGTTTCCTGCCGCCTTGGCGAGAATCACTTTTACGTTACCGCCACCACCAGCGGCTTGGCGCGCGTGTATCAGAGCATGCTGCAGTGGAATGCCCAATGGCGCCTGGACGTGGATATCGCCAATGTCACGTCAGCTTACGCGGCGGTGAATGTCGCCGGGCCGTTATCGCGCAAGGTGCTGGAAAAAGTCTGCACCGAGGTGGATCTTTCGCCTGAAGCGTTCCCCTACCTGGAGCTGCGTGAAGGTAAAGCCGGTGAAGCGCCAGCGCGCCTGCTGCGGGTAGGTTTCGTCGGCGAGCTGGGCTATGAGCTTCATGTGCCGTCACGCTATGGCGAGTACCTCTGGGACTTGCTGATGAAAGCGGGCGAAGAGTTCGGTATCCGCCCCTTTGGCGTCGAAGCCCAGCGGCTGCTACGCCTTGAAAAAGGCCATGTCATCATTGGCCAGGATACCGACGGCATGAGCCACCCTTCCGAGATCGGCATGAGCTGGGCGGTCAATCGCAAAAAGCCGTTCTTTGTCGGCCGCCGTGCCGTGGATATTCTCGATGAGCAGCCCGCCAAGCGCCGCCTGGTCGGCTTCCGATTACCGGCAACCTCCGCCAAGCCGCTGGAAGGCCACCTTGTGCTGGAAGGCAGCGATATCACCGGCAACGTGACCTCTTGTGAATACTCACCTAGTCAGGACGCGATCATCGGCCTGGCTTACGCTGGCGCCGATAAAGCGACGCCCGGCAGCCATATCACCATTCGTGTTGAAGGCGGCGATGAAGTTAACGCCGAGGTCGTCAAACTGCCGTTCTACGATGCCAACAACAGCCGACAGGAGATGTAAACCATGGCGACTCTGGAAGACACTCTCACCACCAAGCGTACGCCGCTTTACCATCTTCACCAGGCCAACCAGCCCAACGCGACCGGGTGGCAACACCTGGGCGGCTATGCGATCAAGGCTGGGCAGGATGAAACACAGGTCGAGCCAACTACCGTCGCGCCCGCTTGCGGGTTAACGGATCTGTCCGCGCTGGCACGGGTCGGGTTACGCGGCAAGAAGGCAGCAACGATACTCAGCGAGAAGCACTACCAGCTACCCGCTGCGCCCAATCAAGCGCTACGCCAAGAAGATGGCAGCCTAGTAGCCAAGCTATCCGCCAGCGAATATCTGCTGCTGGGCAGCTTTGCCGATGACGGCGAGCGCATCAGCCGCGATGAGCTAGCGTGGCAGGCGGCCGAGCGTGCCCATCGTCTGCCTGATGCCTATCTTCTCCCCCGCCAGGATACGCACGCTTGGCTTGCCTTGACCGGCTCCCATGCCAGCGATGTAATGGCGAAGCTGTGCGGCGTTGATTTGTCACCTAAAGCGTTTGCCCCGGGCCACGTCGCTCAAACCTCTGTCGCGCGGGCCAATGCCATCATTATCAACGCCAGCCAAGCGGATCTTTCCTGCCTCTATCTCTTGGTGGATAGCGCTTCGGCATGTTATTTCTGGCCTATTCTTCTTGATGCGATGCAGGAATTCGAGGGGAAAGAGCTTAATATCATGGCGTTGCGTCATCATCATCCAGCGTAATGCAGGCTGAACAGCCTGGTGGCGACGGGAAGCCACCAGGCTGTTCACACACCGAATCCATTCAGTCAGGAACCTTATTACGGCTATGGCGACACATTCCAGCAAAGAGATCGACTATACGGTTCCCGCGCTTTATCGAGGCCTTAAAATCCTCGAACTCTTCGACAGTCAGCACCGGATACTCACCACCCAGGATTTTGCCGATGCGCTGGAGGTCACTACGTCATCCATTTACCGTATCGTGACCACCCTGACCGAGATGAACTACTTAGAGAAAGTAGCCAAGAACACCTATCAACTAGGCCCCCAGGTCATTTCCCACGGCTTCAGCTATCTTGCTAGCCGAGACATCGTTGATATCGTCATGCCGCACCTGAATGCTCTGCGCAATTTAGTGTCGATGTCTTGCCACCTTAGTGTGCGCGAAGGTCAGGATGCGGTGTATATATACCGCTCCTTTGCGTCGCAGCGGCTTTCCGTGAATGTGCCCGTGGGCACGCGCATCGCTTGCCACAGTTGCGCCATGGGCAGAGTCCTGCTGACGGATCTTGACGAACCCGAACTCGATGCCCTTTATCAGCACGTGCGCCTGGATGGCTACCCCGCTCCGGCACCTCGCACGCTCCCCGAACTGAAACAGGCGATTGCCAACGACCGCACGACAGGCTGGGTCATTCACCGCTCCGACTATGCCACCGCCATCGCCACCGGGCTAAAGGATTATCAGGGGCGCATTGTAGCGGCCATCAACGTTTCAGGCCCTGACGCCTTGATCGATGGCGACGCCTATATGACAGATCTCAAACAACAATTATTAGCGACCGCCGAGCGTATTTCCTTCGAGCTGGGCAGCATTGAAAGGCGCAGCAAACCAGCCTGATAATGCACGGCATACAGGTCAGTGTGTGGCGCAGCTGAGGGCTGCGCGCACCAAACAAGCGCATGAGCTTCTCGATAGCCGGTTAATGTCAAGGCCGCTAAAGCGTGGATGTGAGTCAGCAATAAAGCGGCACTGCTTCGTTCCGTGGTTTATAATTTCATATACGTATTTTATTTTTCATATTCACGTCTAATGTGGCACAAACATTGCCCTGTAAGGTTATGAGCGAAAAAATTACCACCGACAAGAATGAAACGCGCCTTAGCCTGGAGCAACATATCGCCAGAGCTTTGAAACGTAAGCGCATCTCACAAGGCTACAAGATATCCGACGTGGCGCGCATTGCAGAACTCAGCCAAGGGATGATCAGCAAGGTCGAAAACGCCCAAGTGTCGACCAGCCTGGACACCCTAAGCCGCCTCTGCAACGCCATCGACCTGCCGATATCCAAGCTGTTCAGCGATTTTGATATCGGCGGCCGGGGGGCGCAACACGTAAAGTCCGGAGAAGGCATGGAAGTTGTGCGCACCGGTACCGAAGTCGGCCACACCTATCATCTGCTCAGCTATCGCCAGGGGCCGATCAAGCGCTACGAACCCTTTCTGATCACTATGGACGATGCCAGCGAAGTTTTCCCGAACTTCAGTCATGCCGGGCACGAGTTTATCTACCTGCTTGAAGGACGACTTCTATACCGACACGGCAAACAGTTTTATGAAATGGGCCCCGGCGACAGCCTGGCATTCGATGCCGCCGTACCGCATGGGCCGGAGCAACTGTTAGACGTCCCCATCAAACTGCTCTCGATTATTCATTACGACAATGAAGATTGATACCGCCTCGTTCTGATATACATGTCCAGGTAAATAAACGACCTTATTAACAGGCGTGACTATACTGTGATTTGAGATTGGAGAAATGCCCTAATGCGGCCACTGTGAGGCATACGGCAAATCACCAGCCAGGTTGTATTCCTCACTACCCCGCCTTCTGCGCACCGCCGTACCCACTTCATGGTGGTCGTCATGAGCCAGCTTACGCCAACCGCAATCAAGGAGTTCAAGACCGGTTTCGCAGGAAGTGTCCTTCTTCCTGACAATCCTCAATATGACGAAGTGCGCCAGATATGGAATGCCATGATTGATCGCGGGCCTTCCATGGTGGCTCGCTGCACGTCACCTGCCGATGTAGTTCACGCCCTAAACTTCGTACGCCAACATAGTGTTCCTTTCTCCCTTCGTGGCGGTGGGCACAACATTGCCGGCAATGCGGTCTGCAATGAGGGTGTGATGATCGATTTCTCACCGATGAAGAAAGTAGACATCGATCAACAACATCATCAAGGCCATGTTGAGCCTGGCTGTACCCTCGCTGAATTCGACACCGCTGCCCAAGCATACGGGCTCGCCACACCGCTGGGCATCAACTCCACCACCGGGGTGGCCGGCCTGACCCTGGGGGGCGGCTTCGGTTGGCTCAGCCGAAAATACGGCCTGACCGTCGACAACCTGCTCGGCGTGGATGTCATCACGGCAGACGGACAACCCAACAGCTACATGCCAGCGAATCAGAAAACGTCGACCTATTCTGGGGGCTGCGAGGCGGGGGCGGGAACTTTGGTATCGTGACCCGTTTCACGTTTCAGCTGCACCCTGTGGGCCCGAACATGCTGTGCGGTCTTATCGTCTTTCCCTTCGAACAGGCGAAATCGGTCATCACCCAGTTCGCCCGCTTTACCGAAACGTAAGCAATGGTATGGAGTCCTCCCCACCCTCTACCGGCGCCGGTGCGCCACACTGAGAGGGTGAGGTCACCGACTGAGGAGCGCATCCCATGAGTATTTCACGTGTTGGTGTCGATATTGCTAAATCCGTCTTTCATGCCCACGGCGTCGATCGCCATGATCAGGTCCAATGGCGCGGCAAGTACCAGCGTGACAAGTGGCTGGACGCCATCGTCAAGCGCGTCACCGCAGGCGCCGCGTGTGCCTCCGCCCATCATTGGGCACGCGTGCTGCAGGCGCGCGGTTATCACGTCAAGCTGATCGCCGCCCAGTTCGTGAAGCCCTACGTCAAGAGCAACAAGAACGATCGCGTGGATACCGAGGCGATCTGCGAGGCCATGGGCCGGCCTCACATGCGCTTTGTCGCCGTCAAGACGGTCGAGCAGCAGGATGTTCAGGCGGCACATCGCATCCGCAGTGAACTGGTTCAGCAGCGTACTGCCAAGGCCAACCAAATTCGTGGCCTGATCGGCGAGTACGGACTGGTGGCACCTACCGGCATTGGCCAGCTGCGCGCGGCCTTGCCACGCTGGCGGGAGGATGCCGAGAACGGACTGACCGACGACTTTCGTGTGCATCGAGCCATTTAGCGCGAGAGTACTTGCCGCACCACTGGACCTGGTCATGGCGATCCACACTGTGGACGTGAAAAACAGACTTTGCGATATCAACGCCGACCCGAGTAATGTTCATGGGGAGCTCTCCTCATCCTCAGCTGGTAAGTAATGCTCTCACCCACCAGTGTGGCGCAACGACGCCGTTATAGGGTGGGGAGGACTCCATCCCATTGCTTACACCGAAACCATGCCCGACGAACTCAACGTGTGGATAGTCACCGGGTCGGCAGCCTGATCTGCTTGGAGTGCTACATGCCGTTGGCCCGCTATGCCCTTTACACCCAGGCCATGGAAATCTTCATCAATCCCCCTGAGACTCAAGCGACACCGGCCTGGCCACACTTCGTCATATTGCCAAGGAGGGCGGCTGCTGGGTAATTGGCACCGACGCTGCCATACAGGGAGGCGATATCCCCGATACGTTTCCCGAGCGTGACCGGCTCTATAAGTGGATCAACGTGGGAATTGCCGTGGCCATTGCGCCATCTGGCGAGGTCATGGCGGCCCCAATGAACCGCGAGAAGGGAATATTGTATGCTGAGTTCGAGATCAAAACGGCGCTGCGTTCACGCCGCTCGCTAGATGTAGCCGGCCATTATGGCCGGCCCGACATTTTCTCGTTGACGGTGAATCGCGTACCCCAGCCACCCGCCGTGTTCGTTGATTTATGAGCTTCTGGTGGCGCTCAAGATCGTACAGGCAACGAGCAGGCGGTGTTGCGACTCGCCTGCCTGCGAAAGGACGTACCCGCATAGGTCATGACTGTTTTTCAAGAGCATGACCGCGGCTGCCCCTCATCTACAACTGCAGTACTAGCTCTAGACGGGCGTGTCCAAACCAGCGTCACGACGCTGATAAGTCAGCTTGCGCTGGTTTTCCACTTGGCACGCGGCGTCTTTGGCCTCGAAATCATCCACTGGAATTACATTGCCAATATTGAGGCGTTTCGAGGACTGTCCACTTCGACTGATCCATTTCATTAAGCGCCAGTCGCCCCGAAGCGACATCGTTACCAGGCAGCAACACTACCGTCGGTACGTGGTTCAGTGCCCGCGCATAACACTCCGGTATCTGGGTCTCGCAGAATGATTTGACCACGACCAAACAGCATAGAGTCGGTAGCTCTGATAATATCATGTCCTCGTCTGACCAAGGCTTGGGCCAAGTAGTCAGGAAACCCAGGTTCCACCTCAACGGTCTTGCCGCCTACCCAACGCCAGCGTGGAGCATCTAGTGTTGCTTGAGGATTCAATTTATCATCCAGCATGGCGGTGATAACTTGAACGTGCCCTTGGGGCTGCATAAAACCGCCCATAACACCAAAAGGACCAATGGCTCGACCTTGGTAAGTCAGGAAACCAGGAATAATGGTGTGATAGGTTTTCTTGCCTGGAGCTAAAACATTGACATGTTCCGGATCCAGCGAAAACGAGGCGCCCCGGTTCTGTAAGCTAATACCAGTTCCAGGGACTACGACTCCTGAACCAAAGTTCATGAAATTACTTTGAATGAAAGACACCATGTTGCCTTCACCATCAGCAGTTGCTAGATACACTGTGCCACTCTTTACAGGATCTCCAGGGGTTGGGGTCAGGGCGTGCTCACCGATTTCGGCGCGTCTCTCATCAGCATAAGAAGCTGCGAGCAGGGCATTCACATCAGTGGACATATAAGCTTTATCGCTGATGTATTGAAACCCATCGACATATGCGAGCTTGGTCGCCTCTATCTTTCTGTGCAAAGTCTCGACTTCATCATGGGTGTCCTCATAGTGATTGAGAGTATTTAGTGCCATTAGCGCCACGAGGCCCGCTCCATTTGGAGGGATTTCCCACACCTCATACCCTCGGTAGCTCACTTTGACCGGCTCTACCCACTCGGGCGCATACTGTACTAAGTCTATGCCCGTTAAGTAGCCCCCGGACTGCTTAGCACTTGATGCGATGCGTTCTGCGGTTTGTCCTGAGTAAAAATCCTGTGCCATGGTATCGGCAATGAGAGCTAACGTTTTAGCATGATCGCCAGACTTCCAAATATCTCCAGGACGAGGCGCATGCCCTTCGGGACAAAATACCTTAAACCATTCATCGAAAACCGGATCATCATAGCGGCGGTAGAGTTCATAAGCCTCCTGCCACATCTGGCTCACAGTTGGGGTTACGACATAACCCTGCTCGGCCGTCTGAATAGCCGGCTGAAGTAGGGTTTTGAAGGGCAAGCGACCGAACCGCTGTGATAATGCCGCCCATCCAGCGGGGGCACCTGGAACGGTCACGGGTATCCAGCCATGTTCCGGCATCTGATCATGACCAGCGTCGACAACATCATTCCGCGAAATATCATGAGGTGAAGGGCCACTTGCATTTAAACCATGCAACTCGCCATTCATCCAGACAATTGCGAAAGCATCGCTTCCTAGTCCATTGGAGGTGGGTTCGACCACGGTGAGCATAGCAGCGGTAGCAATGGCAGCATCTACGGCATTGCCACCTTGCTTTAGTATTTCCATGCCTGCTTGAGAAGCCAGCGTCTGCGATGTGGCCACCATCCCATGAGTGCCATAGGTGACCATGCGCCTAGAGGAAAAGGGATAGTAATAAGGGTCGTGATTCATTGATAACTCCTTGAATAACTCTCAAAGGCTAGCCTGAGCCATGAGACGGGTTTTGCGGGATTGCAAATAAGCAAATAATACCGAGGCTGCTGCCAAAATAAGAAACGTAGCGGATAGGGGACGAGTTAAAAATGTATGCCAGTTAGGATCTAGTTCTAGGGCTCTATAAAGTTGATGTTCAAAATTTTCCCCGAGCACGATCCCTAATATCAATGGAGAAAGTGGAACATTCATTTTAAACAAAAAATATCCGAAAATGCCGAATATAAGCAACACCCAAATATCGAAAATATTATTATTCAAAGCATAGGTACCTACAGCGCACAAGGCAAGTACCGTAGGAATGAGTATTGCTTGAGGGATAGCTGCTATTTTTGCAAACCATTTAATGAGGAATAACTGACAAATAAGCATTAGTACGGCGCCTATCATTAGGCTAGCATAAATGCTGCCAAGCAATATTGGATTCTGTTCGAACATCATTGGACCAGGAGAAATTCCGTGAAGTATTAATACGCCCATCATGATGGCCATGGTCAAGTCTCCAGGAATACCTAGCGCTAAAGTTGGGATTAATGAGCCCCCTACGACAGCACTGTTAGATGCCTCGGAAGCTACAATACCGCCAGGGTAGCCTTGACCAAATTTATCAGATTCTTTTGAAAGCTTTTTGGCTTGATCATAGCTGATAAAGTTAGATATTTCTCCTCCAGTTCCAGGAAGAGCTCCTACGAAGGCCCCTATAAGTGAAGATCTAATCAAATTAATCTTTTGTTTAAATACGTCAGATGCCACTTGAGCATAAGGCAGGCGCTTGATGACGGGAGCTATGTTCGTATTGGACCGTGAACTTTCGATATTACTTAGGAGTTGAGTAAAAGCAAAAACCCCAATCATAACAGGAAGTATTTCAAATCCAGATGATAGTGTGGTAAATCCAAAGTCAAAACGCAAAGTATTGTTTCTATCGAAACCCACTGTAGTAATGAAAAGTCCGATCGCCGCCGCCATTAATCCCTTGAGAATCGCTCCATTAGATAAGCTAGAAACTAATGTTAGAGCAAAGATAATCAACGCGGTAATTTCCCACGGCCGAAAATTCATACTGAATTTAGCTATCAGGGGCCCCAACGTTACGAGTATTAAAATACTTACAAGTGTGCCGACAAAAGAAGAAAGAATACCAATGCCAAGAGCTCTGCCAGGTTCGCCATTGCGAGACATGGGATAGCCATCATAAATTGTAGTTATCGAGGAAGGAGTTCCCGGAATGCCAAGCATAACAGCCGAGATAATACCTCCCGAGTAGCCTCCCACGAACACTCCCATCATCAAAGATATGCCGTTGACTGGCGTCATAGTGAAGGTAAAAGGAAAGACTACCAAAATGGCCATGGTAACGGTAAAGCCAGGAATGGCGCCGCCGATGATTCCAAAAACGACACCTACAAAAATTAAGGTAAGCGAGTAAACATTGGATATTTCACCAATTGCTAGTAAAAATGACTCTATCATTGTCTTTTTCTCCAAGTATCAAGCCGGTTCGTTGGGCGATACATGCCTAACATGTAGTGACTAGCTAAGGCAGCCATATCTTTAAGCCATACCTGAATACAAAATAAATAAATAAAGAAAATATTACACTAACTGATGTTAACATGATCAGCTTTTTAATAGTGTTAACGCCGAGTAGCGTTGCCTGCGAAACTAGCATGAAGCCTCCTGTTGATATGATATATCCTAATTGGGGAAGAGCTAGCGCATAGATCGAGAAATAAATAAAGATAGAAGCGGTTTTTAAATAAACTAACGCTTGTTCTCGACGATTAATTCTTGCCGATATTTTCTTTATCATTTCATTACTACGATTGTTCTTCATCAAAGATTCAATGAAAGCGCCCAAGGCGAAGATTGCTATGAGTAAAATTAACACCCTAGGGTAGGTGGCTGAATCGAAACTTTGCCATCTAGACTTTTCCGCGATATTAAAAGACTCATAAAACAATATGCTTGATGCCGTCAGCATGAAGGTAAGCAACGCGTATTCTTTTCGCATATCAATATCTATCCAAAGTTCAGGCAAGAAGGAGATTTTTCCGCCCTGCCCGAACTGAAATGTTACTGGGAAAATTAAAAGTCGATATTTTGTGCTGCCTCTGTCAACCGTGCTTCATTTTCCTTTAGATAATCTTTATAGGATTCAGGCGGGATGTGATTGGCTGTAGAGCCAAACTCTCCTTCTATTCTGCTGATAACACTGTCTTCAGCTAGCGCTGCCTTGTAAGCATCTGAGATGATTTGAACATGATTTTCTGGCGTTCCCTTTGGGGCAAATACGCCCCTGCTTGTGGTATCGACAAAGTCAATGCCCACTTCAACAAGTGTAGGCGTGTCGGGAAGAGCAGGTAGCCTTTCATCGTAGGCCACACCTAGGGCCAAGAATTCACCACTTTCGAAGAACGAATGCCCAGATGGCATATCTAGCATGCTGAAATCGATCTCTTTGGCTAGCAGGGCGCTAACCTGTGATCCTGTGTCTGGATAGCCAATCAAACGTACATCATCCGAATCTATACCGGCGGCTTGAAAGAACTGTATCCAGAAGAAGTGGTCGGTGGAACTCGGGATCATGCCGATGCGAACATCGCCAGCATTTTCCTCGATATAAGTGGCAATATCCTCAGCTGATTTGACAGAGTGATCCGCATAAGTAGCAGGAATATTTGCCGTTTGGGTAAGTAACGCAACTGGCTCGAAGGCATCGTAAGAGTAATCTGCCATCCCTGACAGATAGGAGGTGACAATAGTGTCATGGCTACCTAGCAGTGTATAACCATCAGGTGTCGAGTCCTTGACTTCGCGTGAGCCACGCGTAGCGCCAGCCCCCGGCATGTTGACTGGAACAATGGAAGCGGGTAGATGCTTCTCTGCTTCTTGAGTTACAAGCCGGAAAATGACATCAGTGGCGCCACCTGGGCCATACGGCATGATGAGGCGTATATCTTTTTCAGGAAAATCATCTGCCATGACACCGAAACTAGCTAGGCTCAATGCGGCGGCGAAACTTGCAGGAATAGTAAATAAAGTTTTCATTAGCACACCCTATGTAATTTTAGAAAAGGCATAGGCTAGATTGCATTTAGCAAGCTGCCAGGGTGTGAGTGCGCGCTCCTTTAAACATCAGATCCTAGGTATTTTAATAATTTTCCTAGGCTTCTTTTTTTATTTTGCCACATTACATCACGTAATATTCATATAGAAAATGAATCTATTTTATAATAAAAAAACAATCTATCTAATAAAATCGATTATTTCTTAAATCGTAGATGCGTACGAACTTGTTGTCAAGCGCGCGTTTTTTTCTGGGAAAGCTGTATAAATCCTACTGGGCCTTAGCGTCACCAGCGGGATAGTTCTGACCTGCACATCTCCGTCTGACGGAGCCGCCTGAAGAAACAAGATCTGTCAACAGTGCGTGATCCGACCACGGCGACCAGATGATGAAGCGCTTGGTGGCGTGCCTGAACATAAGCGGGGTCGACGCTGGCGGCGATAGGCTCAATGCCTTGCGAGGCAGAGACAGCATCAAGCCATAGCCATAGTCTTTGAAACTGGCGACTCGGTCGGCATGTCCCAATTTGGGTGATAATTCCTCAAGATATGCCTCAAAATGGTCATGGAGCGCGTGATGTGGCATAGCTTCAACCTCAAACCATTAGGTAGACGTTATCGTTATCACACTGAAGCAGAATCAATTTGTGACACAGTAGAACTAGCCTCTGCATCGTGGCGTATGGCTTCATGGTCGCTGAACGGATACGTTGCCGATATCAAAAAAATCTCACTGTTCCCGGCACCTACCCTACCAGAAGGGAACCGGCCTCTGGGTCGTGCAACGCGCTCAGCGACATGTGAGTGAGTACATCACAACGCTAGGCTAATATCTGCACCAAGGGATTATGACGACCTTGCATAACCGATGGCGACGTTTTGCGACACAGTAGAACTAGCACCTGGGCGATCAAGCGAGCCCGGCGATCTCTGAAAGCGGCGTGACGAGACGGACTTCTGTAATACCCACGAGCCTCAACGCTGGGAAGATCAAGGGGAAGATGAACTGTACTACTTCGATGAGTCTGGCTTTTCCCAGCCATCTTTCTTGCCCTATACCTGGAACCCCGTCGGTCATCCACAAAAGATGCCAACTTATTCAGTCTGAATGTGCTAGGTTTTCTGAGTCACCAAGGCAAGCTGATTTACTATTCGACAACTGACACAGTCACCACCGGGGTCGTTATCGCAGCCTTTGATCACTTTATTATCCAAAAGTCGCCAGATACCTTTGCCATCGTGGCGATGGATAAGCGAGCCGAAAAGAGTGCCGGCGCTGGCCCTCCTGCCTCTACCGTATGTTTCAAAGTACTGCGGTTATTATTTTATGAATCTAAGAAATTAAAGGTTGTCGGCTTCAAAGCCTGCAGGATGGTCAACAAATTTCGTTTGACGTGATGGCTTCGATTACCACGGCCCGCTTTGGCGGGCCTTGATGCTTCTGCATGATTAATACGCCCAACGGGAATAGCCATGGACACATGGAAAAAACGCTTGCGAGAGTGGAGCAAGGATAAGCAGTGAGAGATACATAGAGTTGAGAATACCCTCATTGGTTAAGATGACCACCACCTCCAAGCGGGCAGTTTCCTGCCATGCTGTATGACGAGGTGGCATTTTCCATGACCGAAATGAGCGGCAACTCCAATCTATCGGCCAAGGCTCTACAAATCCTGACCCTGACTACGACTCGTACCTTTGAAGTAATTAAGTCAAAGTGGGAGGAAGTTGTTCCTGATAAAGCCATCTGGACCATACCGGCAGAACGCATGAAGACTCGGCGTGAGAACAAAGCACCCTTGTCAAACCAGGCCAAAACGATTATCACCTCGCTACCACAGATTACCGACAAACCAGCCTTGCCAGTGTCTCTGGGCAGATCGCCTTGCAGATATGCCCACGGGGACGCTGGGTGAGGACGTCCTCGGCAGCGAGCATGGCATTGACGACCGCCTCGTCGACGCTTTCCACTGCGGCCAAGTAGAAGGGGTCAAAGACCTCGTCGTTAAGCGCATCGAAGGTTTGCCTCGCCTCGGCGAACTGGGGCATCGGTTGAGGGTTGGCGGTACTGAAGGCGATGAAGATGTCGCCGGAGTTGTTGCCGCCGGGCGTACCGCCTCGGCCGATGCCGATAGCGGCGCGCTTGGCCAGTCGCTTTAGCTGGTGAGACATCATTGGTGCATCGGTGGCCAGGACTACGATGACCGAACCGCGTTCACTACCGAACTCGGGGATACGGTTGTCGTCGCGCAATGCCTGGCCCACCGGTACGCCGAGCACCTGTAGCCAGTCGCGTATGCCGTGGTTGGCCTGCACTAGTGCTCCCAAGGTATAACGTTCGCCCCCAGCTTCCACAGTCCGCGATGCGGTGCCAGTGCCGCCCTTATATTCATAGCAGATCATGCCGTTGCCACCGCCCACGTTGCCTTCAGCGATGGGGCCTCCCTGAGCCCCGTTGATCGCGGCCAGGGCGTCCACCTCGCGGACATGTAAGCCATTGATGTCGTTAAGAACGCCGTCGTAGGTCTCGGCAACCACTGGCATGGCCCATAAGTGGTGGTTTCTCCAGCGTTCGGCATAGTGCTCAATCATCCAGCGCACCGAGGCATGGTGGACCATACCCACGTCGTGGGAATTGGTGATACACAGCGGACCGACAAAGTAACCGCCGTCATCGACCCAATGGGTACCGGTCATCTCTCCGTTGCCGTTGAGGGCATAGTAACCTGCCCACACCGGTTGCGGCTCGCTGACGAACCCCCGCGGAAGAATGGCCGTGACACCGGTCTTAGCCCAGCGAGTGGGATTATTGGTAGCGCGGTCAATGGTTTCATAGCCCACCAGCACGCCGGGTACGTCGGTGATAGCATTGTGAGTGCCGGTGATGCCGGGAAAGGGCAGATCGAGCTCTCGGGCACGACGGCGTGGCAGGGCGGATTTAGACATCGTTATCGTCCTTTTCGGTGGCAGCTGGCGTAACGAAATGTTACTTGCTACGCAGGTGCAGGCCTGCGCCGGCGATCAAGAAGGGGGCGAACAGTAGCGTGGCGATGGCATTGATTCCAGGCTTGATGCCGCGTTGAATCATACAGTAAATGAAGACCGACGGCTTTGTGAAACCAACCCCCGAAATAAAATAGGTGATCAACAGATCGTCCATGTAGATGATAAAGGCCAACATCGCACCTCCGGCAGTGCCGGGAGCAATCAGCGGCAATGTGATCCGTTGGAAGGTCGTCCACATACCGGCGCCCAGACCGGCCGAGGCCTCTTCGAGTTTATTTCTACAGCATGGGCTATAACACCTCGACGAAAGGTGACTGGCATCTCGCCAGCCATGGCTTGCGAGTAAAGGACCTGCTGGCGGGCTTTTCAGGGGGGCTCGACAGGCACCCGGTTGCGACCGGCGAGGAACCGGGAATCATGCAGAATATAGCCTTGGATAAATGCAGCTGCGACGAAACGGGGGCACATAACATGCCGGCTCCTGTCATCAGTCTGTCAGTCGCTGGAAGACGCTAGGACACACTGGCGGTGCGTTCTGAGCGGGCGTTTCTGCCGCCCACATCCCTTCATGGCGAGTCCCTATGGGCAACCTGGCAGGTGCTCGATCCGGAACTGCCTGAGGATCGCCATGGTTGCACCGGCAAAGACAGAATCATGATCCAGTATTCATGGCGGTTGTCGAAGCAAGTACTGGCGACGCCCTGGGTGTGGCTTCCTGGCTCAATATCGTGCCCGGCACGGCTCGGCCGAACTGGGCCACCTCAATTTTTCGTCTCGACTGGCTCGTACCTCGGCGGCTACTGAGGCGCTGATCCTGATGATAGAGCATGTGTTCGCACTGGGTTATCGCCGCCTAGAGTGGAAGTGCGATGCGCTAATGCCCCGTCATGGCGGGCCACACAGCGGCTCGGCTTTCAGTTCGAAGGTGTCTTTGGTCAGGACCGTGTGGTCAGTGGGCACAGTAGAGATACTGCTTGGTATCCTCTACTCGATAGCGAATGGCAATAGCTGCGACCGCTAGTCATACGCTGGCTCACAGCAGAAAATTTCGATGCGCAGCGCAGCGTAATACGTAGTGCTTTAAGCGAGCCAGCTAATATCTGTCCTTGCAACTACCTAGCGCCACTTCATAGGATAGTTGGATGTGGTTTTCTAGTAAGGCTCGCGCTTTTTTTACATCACGAGCAAGTGCGAGATCCACCAGCTCGCCGTGCTGTCCGTCCAGTACCTGTCGCACTTGCGGCACGCTAGGCGCCATGCGCCGATAGCGATCAAACTGATCATGCAATTGATCAATAAAGCGCAGCAGCCATACAGAGCCGCACCCCGATACCAAAGTACGATGGTAACGCGTATGCATCAATTCCCATTGGTCGACCTCCTCAGGCGACTGGTCAGCCCGCTTGAGGCGATGCGCGGCAGCCAGCAACTCCGACTCCCACTCAGCATCACCAAGGCGTATTGCTCGTTCTAATGCCATAGTCTCAAGTTCTCGGCGCATTTCAGCAATATCATTCAGCTCACGACGATCAAGGCTCAGAACTCGAAAGCCACGCTGGTTTTCCTGCATTAATAAACCGTATGCAGCCAGACGATTGAGGGCCTCGCGCAAGGGGCTTAGCCCCACTTGATAATGATCCTTGAGTACGTTGATTGCAATTTTTTCGCCGGCCTCAAAACGACCATTGACCAAGTCTTGACGTAGCGTATCGAAGATACGGCTGGCGCTCGTGGCACTGTTATTTAAATGTGCTTCTCCCATTTTGGCTCCTTTGCCTGACGTATTCGCACATGAATCAAGCTTGGCGCAACTTCTTTCAATCAATCTATATTATATATTACAAATAATCGATTTTTAACAACTAAACGATTTCCTAGAGAGCCTAGATGAACCCATTCGGGATCCGGTCATGAGCAAACAGCGCACGTTCAGTGCACCTGCGGTTATTCTATGAATCCAGGAGATCAGAGTTACTTTTTTCTTTAAGAGCCGCCCTTATGAAACCTGAAACTATCGCCCTTCACCATGGCTACGTGCCGGATTCACAAAATGCCGTTGCGGTGCCGATTCATCAGACCACCTCGTTCTCATTTGACAGTGCGCAGCACGCAGCGGACCTGTTTGATTTGAAAGTGGAGGGAAATATCTATTCCCGCATTATGAACCCTACCTGCGCCGTTCTGGAGCAGCGAGTGGCTGCGCTGGAAGGCGGCATTGCGGGCCTAGCGGTAGCATCAGGGATGGCCGCAATCACCTATGCTATTCAAACCATCGCCGAAGCGGGCAATAACATCGTGTCGATTAGCGAGCTGTATGGCGGTACCTACAACCTGTTTGCTCACACGTTGCCGCGTCAGGGTATTCAGGTGCGGTTTGCCGATAAAGATGATATTGCGGGCATCGAAGCGCTGATTGATGAACGCACTAAAGCAGTGTTTTGCGAAAGTATCGGCAACCCCTCCGGCGGCGTTGTCGATTTACGGGCGCTTGCCGATGCTGCCCATCGTCACGGAGTGCCGGTGATAGTGGACAACACCACCGCCACGCCATTTTTATGTCGACCAATTGAGCATGGAGCGGATATTGTCGTCCATTCGGCGACCAAGTATATCGGCGGCCACGGCACCACGGTGGGTGGAGTCATTGTGGATTCAGGAAAATTCCCCTGGGCTGAACATGCCAGCCGGTTCCCGCTGCTGAACGAGCCGGATGCCTCCTATCATGGCGTTAGCTATACCCGCGACGTGGGTGATGCAGCATTTATTACCCGAGCCCGGGTAGTACCGTTACGCAATATGGGGGCGGCATTATCTGCTCAGGCGGCCTGGAATCTTCTGCAGGGGCTGGAAACGTTGTCACTGAGGATTGAGCGTATTTGCGCTAACGCGTTGGCGGTGGCGAAGCACCTAGAAAGCCATCCCCAGGTGGCGTGGGTGCACTATGCAGGATTGGAGAGCCACCCAGACCACGCACTCGCGCACCGCTATATGCATGGTCACGCCTCGGGCATTCTTAGCTTTGGTATTGTGGGCGGCCAAGCCGCTGGAGAACGCTTTTATGATGCGCTATCGCTCATTCTGCGGCTGGTGAATATCGGCGATGCCAAGAGTTGTTCCTCTCTTCCGGCATCTACCACGCACCGCCAGCTAAATGACCAAGAGCTAAAAACAGCGGGCGTTACCCCAGATATGGTGCGCCTGTCGATTGGCGTCGAGCATATTGACGATCTGCTGGCGGATATCGATCAGGCGCTAACCTCTTCCCAAGACTAGCGGTGCGCTTTAGGTGCCTGACTATGACTAAGTCAGCCTAGCAGCTCACCCTTCCGCATGCCTCAGGGACGAGCGTCTCTAGTTACAAATTTCGTCTGGCACCTGAGCGCTTATTGGCAGTGGCGCTGGGTGCTTCACCGAAGTGTTTCCGGTAGGCACAGGTAAAAAGGGAAATAAGGTCACGGGAGGGATGTTTTTATCGTACTAATGCCTCCAAACCGGAGGCATCGCCAATATTGAATTCAAATTGCAGCTTATATATTAGAAAAAATTCATTGGGCTTGATAGCCCGATTCCAGCCTCTCTTCAAGGTAAGCGAGTTCGTTGAAACCATTTTTCCTACCTTGACCGACTCTGGCTACATCCATAGACTTGACCGAATGGTCAGCAAATAAACAAAGACCGTTTAAAACCAATAACGACACCTCCAGCCATTACAATAACAAGGTATTGGATATGCAAGAGACAACAGCTTACTCATCCGAGAAGCTCAATCCGGATGTTGACGATGCGGAGCGCCATCTGCCGTTTCTGGATCGTTTTTTTAACGTATCTAAACGCGGCTCTTCAATAAAAACCGAGGTTCTCGCTGGCCTTGCCACCTTTCTTGCTGGTATGTATATCATCGTGGTCAACCCAGCCGTGCTCAGCGATGCCGGCATACCCTTCACTGCCGCGCTCTCAGCCACTGTTCTGATCAGCTTCATGGGCAGTTTGGCCATGGCATTTTACGCCCGCAATCCCATTATGGTGGCACCGGGCATGGGCATGAACGCGCTGTTTACCTATACCCTAGTATTGGGTGCTGGGATCAGTTGGGAAGTGGCGCTTGGTTGCGTATTCTGGTCCGGTGTTATCTTTGCGGTGCTGGCGCTGTTCAATGTACGCAAGGCCGTCATTGAGGCGATCCCGTTGTCACTGCGCTATGCAATTACCTGCGGTATCGGGCTGTTCATCACCTTCATTGGGCTGCAAAACGCAGGCTTCATTGTGGGAAGCGATGCCACCGTGGTGTCGCTTGGCACCATGGACGCCCATCTGGCTACGTTCTTTCTGGGGCTGATTGCTACGGCGGTGTTCGTGATCATGCGTTTTAACGGTGCACTGGTCATGGGCATTGCACTGACCACACTGGCTGCCGCGCCCATGGGGCGGCTGTGGGGCGACGAAGTCATGGTGGCCTGGACAGGCCTTGCCGCCTGGCCGGATTTCAGCGCGGTGATGATGGTGGACATCATGGGTGCGCTGAAAGTCGCCTACCTACCATTCATCTTCGTGATGCTATTCACCAACTTTTTTGACGCCATGTCGTGCTTTATGGCGTTAGCCGAAACCGCCGACCTCAAGGATAAAGAAGGTAATCCACGCAACCTCAAGCGCTCCATGATAGTGGATGCTTTTTCGTCGATGATTGCCGCTCCACTTGGCACCAGTGCCGCGCAGACGTTCATTGAGTCCGGGGCGGGCGTGGCCCAAGGCGGGCGCACTGGGTTGGTGGCACTGGTGATTGCGTTCCTGTTTCTGCCGTTCTTGTTTCTCTCGCCGCTACTTTCACTGGTGCCAGGTATTGCCACTGCACCGGCACTGGTTATGGTAGGACTATTCATGATGGCGCCAATACGCAAGATCGAGTGGGAGCATTTTGATCAGGCGTTCCCCGCATTTCTGGCCATCATCCTAATGCCGCTGACCTACTCAATCACTCTGGGCATTGCTTTTGGCTTTATCAGCTTCGTGTTGATCAAAGTACTCACCGGGCGCTTTAGTGAGATCAAGCCGGCCATGTGGGTAACCGCCGCGCTATCGGTAGTCATGCTACTCACCGCGCAATAAGCGATCTGCCGTCTGCACTGAGTCAGGCGGCATTTTGAACTGAAGGGAATTGACCCCGCAGGCTTTTGTCATCTCAGCCTGAAAGTCGATGTAATGTCTTGATGTAAGTGCGCGCCATATTTGGCATTACCTTGCGCCGAGCTTGGCACACTGATGACACAGATTTGACACACGCAAAACAAAAGGGCCTACGTATTAACGTAAGTCCTTGAAAAATATGGCGCGCCCGGCAGGATTTGAACCTGCGACCCTCGGCTTCGGAGGCTAATTTTAAACCTTTATGATGTGTTTAGCTCACTGAACATCTTATCAATAAATATTAAATTAATTATTTAAAAACAATTGGTTATTGAAAAATAAGACACTAGGTTCTGTCTGAAAAGTCATAAATGTTACGCTATCTCCGTTCATTGAGCAGGAGGGCGATATGACAGGCCGTTACGAGCTTTCTGATCAGCGTTGGCAGATGATCGAGGACATCGTTT
>NZ_JABWCV010000021.1 GCF_013371085.1 Vreelandella maris
AATACAATGCCCCGGTGGGAGGTTTGCGCGGCTAGTCGGGTCAGGCGTTCAAGGTCTTCGGCATGCTTGGGGTAGACCGCCGCCTGGGGCAGGCGCTGGTAAATCGAGTTATCCGTCGCCAGCACCGTGCGGTTGGCATAGTCGGGGGCAATTTCGCCTTCAAATCCGCGAGTTTTGAGGGGTTGAAGAAAACGTAAATACGAATTTCCCAAGCGTTCAAACGGGGCGGTACGGGTATCCAGGGATGCAATCATAGTTGAGCAAGCCGTCAGTGCCGGGGGCGCAAAAAAAGAAGATGGCTACTTTACCGCAGCGACTGCCCGGCTGCACCTTACGGTAACGCCTTACTCAACACCCAGGGCTTCTTTTACCAGCGCTGATGAGGCGTCTGACATCGGCAGTGCTAGCGCCAGTTCGTGGGCACGGGGCGACATTTTGCGCCAGGTCATCTGCACAATACGCACCATGTGGTCGTGCTCAATCTTGCGCGAGAAATCGGCAAAGTAGTTCTCTAGAAACACCAGACAGGCGCAATCTTCCAGCGCTTGTACATCTGGGTCGCGGCCTAGGCCTTTCTTGCCAATCACCTTCGCGGCTCGGGCGGCGTCTTGGTCTGCATAGCCTGCGTCGCGCATAAGTTGAGCGGTAGTATCGCCAGCACGAATTCCCTGATCGCGCCGCCAGGTCAAATATCCCACACGCCCTTCGGGATACTCATTGCGCGCTACTAACCAGCGCTGCAAGTGCTGAGCGCGAACGGCTAAGCGCAGCACTTCATCCGGGGCATCATGAACGCGGTCTAACCAGCCACTCATACGCTGGGCGTAGGCCAGCTCCTGGGGCATGGAGGTGCCATCGGCAAGCGTCGTGGAGCGCGGATCCTCGGCGTGTAGGGCATCAATGGCGGTGAGCGTTTGATCAAAGGCAGAAGGCATAGTTGCGTTGCTCGGCTTTGAGTGAATAAGGGCTAGGTTGCCGAGAAAACGCGCGAATCACAACTGCAGCGTGACACTGCCCATGGCTCCCCGCCATGCTTTTGCCTACAATAGGCGCCTTTATGCACGCGCATTAGCGCGTTGCTCTTATTGATTTCAGGCCAAGGGATAGGATTCATGCTCGATCCGAAACTGCTGCGCGGTGATCTTGACACGGTTGCTCAACAACTGGCCCGCCGGGGCTTTGTGCTTGATAAAGCGGGGCTGCAGGCGTTGGAGTCGCGCCGTCGCGAGCTGCAAACGCAAACCGAGCAGCTGCAAAACGAGCGCAACATGCGTTCCAAAGCGATTGGTAAAGCCAAGGCTAACGGTGAAGACATTCAGCCGCTGCTGGATGAAGTCAGCGATTTAGGCGATCGCTTGGATAAAGCCAAGCGCGAGCTGGCCGAAGTGCAGGAGGAGTGGGACGACGCCGTTAGTGGTATTCCCAATCTGCCCCATGAAAGCGTGCCGGAGGGCAAAAGCGAAGACGATAACATTGAGCTGCATCGCTGGGGCACGCCGCGGGCGTTTGATTTCGAGGTGCTGGATCACGTTGACCTAGGTAAGAAGTCGGGTTATCTCGATTTTGAGCTGGCGGCTAAAATTACCGGTGCCCGCTTTGCGGTAATGCGCGGGCCAATTGCACGCCTGCACCGGGCGCTGTCGCAGTTTATGCTGGACACCCAAACCGAACAGCACGGCTACGAAGAGTGCTACGTGCCCTATATGGTGAATCGCGAATCGCTCATGGGGACTGGCCAGTTACCGAAGTTTGGCGAAGATCTGTTCAAGCTGAACGATGAGCGCGAGTACCACCTGATTCCCACCTCGGAAGTACCGCTGACTAACTTCGTGCGCGATGAAATTGTCGAGCAGGCGGCATTGCCGATGAAGCTTACCGCGCACACGCCGTGTTTCCGCTCTGAAGCAGGCTCACACGGCCGTGATACCCGCGGCATGATCCGTCAGCATCAGTTCGATAAGGTCGAGATGGTGCAGATCGTCGAACCGGAGAAGAGCTACGAGGCGTTGGAAGAGATGCGTGGTCATGCGGAGGCAATCCTGCAGGCGCTGAATCTGCCGTATCGTGTGGTGACGCTGTGTACTGGGGATATGGGCTTTGGGGCGACTAAAACCTACGACTTAGAAGTGTGGTTGCCCAGTCAGGAAACGTACCGGGAGATTTCTTCGGTTTCCAACTGCGAGGATTTTCAGGCGCGGCGTATGCAGGCGCGTTATCGCCACCCGGATACCAAAAAGCCACAGTTGCTGCATACCTTGAATGGTTCTGGACTAGCGGTGGGGCGTTGCCTGCTGGCAGTGCTTGAAAACCACCAGCAGGCGGATGGGTCGGTGACTATTCCTGAGCCGCTACGTCGCTACCTGGGCGGCCTGGAGCATTTGGTCCTTTAAGCGCCCACACAACGTTAACGCCAGCATCAATACGAATGGTGCCAGGGCTGTAATCACTGGTGGCAGTGGATTGGCTGGCACCAGTGGCATCGCTCTCTGCCCGCATCGACATCATCTGCGGTTGGAAGATAGGTGATTGAGTTTCTTCAATGCGCTGCACATGGCCCAATTCGGCATCTAAGCTGTCGGCCATCAGGTTTGCCTTGTGCTGTGCTTTCTCGAGTGCTTTGACCAATGCTTCGTCAGTCGCGGCATTACGGTCCTGTAGGTCGAATTGCACGCCGTCAAGCGAGTTAACGCCCGCCGCAATCAGGGCATCTAATACTTCGCTTAATTGATCAAGGTCGGTAAGTTCGACGGTGATAGGGCGCTCCAGTCGCGTGCGCTGGAGTGTTTCATGCTCGCCGTCTTCGTTGCGTGGTCCTTGAATGTGCTCTGGGTAGACGTTAAGCGATCCAGCGTTGATGGCGTTGCGTTCAAGGCCGGTGGCTTCCATTTTTTCGATTAATTCGCTGGCGCGGCTTTCTAAACGCTCGCGTGCATCACTAAGTGCGCTACTATCGCTCTCTTCCAAGGTGGAAAGGGCCGGCGTGTTTTCCCATAGGCGCGCGTTGAGGGTGGCCTTGTTGGGTTCTACCTCAACCCAAGATTGCGCTTGAACGTGCAGGCTGGGGGGCGCTTGGTGTGCCGGTGCCGCGTGAGCAAAAGGCGCACTTAGGAGTGCTAATAAGGTACCACCTAGCAGGCCGTAACCTAGAAGTTGAGAGCGTAGCCCTGAAGAGCCTGATCTTTGAGAATTAAGTGGAATTGCTTTCATAAATGGCTTCCTTAGTAAGGGGGTCGCAGTGAGTGAACAGCCGCGCCGCCAAGTTAAATCATGGTTTTAAAAGCTGTTTCAATAAGTTAGGGCAGACACTACTTGGAAGGGTAGTAGAAAAGAAAGTTCAGCAAGGAAGAGTGGACGCGCAACAGTTGCTTATTGTTTGCACGGTTTGTGCACTATGATCAAAGCAGCCATTATGTACCAATAACAGGCTAGGGAAGGATTATGTCGAACGTGTCTGATGAGGATTACCGAAGTATTCCGCTCAATGCCACCTTGGCGCTTGCCGCGTTGGTAGTGATTATTGCTGGAATGAAAGTTGGTGCTGATTTACTGGTGCCGTTGCTATTGGCGATATTTATCGCGGTGGTATGTACCTCGCCGGTGCAGTGGCTGCACCGCTGTGGTCTGAGCATGCGAATGTCGGCCTTTCTGACCTTAATGGTGTTGCTGGCGTTTATATCGCTCATTGGTCTGCTAGTGGTTAATAGCTTTAGCACTTTTTTGACGGCGCTGCCGGAAATTGAGTCTCGGCTATATGAACAGTATTGGAACTTGCTTAATGCGCTCTCTTCACGCGGATTAGCTATCAACCCAGACCAGATCAACTCTCTCTTTGAAGGCGAGGATGAAGGCTCCTGGATGCCAGCGCTATTGAGCCAGCTTGGCAACCTGTTCATGCAGAGCATTATTGTTGGGCTGCTGGTTATCTTTATGCTGTTTGAGACGCTCAATGTGCGCGACAAAATATCTCGAGCACTGGAAAATCCCGCGCCCAGTTTGAAGCGTTTCAGTGAGTTCAGCTTAACGCTAAAGCGCTACCTTGCGGTTAAGACGGTTATTAGCCTTGCCACGGGGGCGCTGGTTTGGCTTTCTTGCTTGATGGTGGGTGTTGAATTCCCACTGCTGTGGGGGGTGTTAGCCTTTGCGCTAAACTTCATTCCTAATATTGGTTCTGCTCTGGCTGCCATACCGCCGGTGCTGTTACTACTGGTTGCCCAAGATGGCGGCGCGTTTCAGGCGATGCTGTTGGCATCGGCCTATCTGGTCATCAACTTTGTGCTTGGCAACCTAATTGAGCCACGAGTAATGGGGCAGGCGTTAGGGCTCTCCACCTTTGTGGCGTTTTTATCGTTGGTCGTTTGGGGCTGGATATTTGGTGCAGCGGGGATGTTACTTTCGGTGGTGCTGACAATGACACTTAAAATCGCGCTTGATAGCCACCCACAAACACGCTGGATCGCTCGGCTGCTAGGGCCTGGGAGGCGGCGTATAAAGGATAGTAGGGCGAGTGACGCAAGCTTGCCGCCGTGGAAGCGCTGAAGTTAAGGTAAAGAGTAGTGAAAACATTACCGCCGACAGCGTCGGCGGTAATTGCACGTACTAAATTGCACGTACTAAACGGCTGTCATCAGGCGTTCTGTTCGATGAACTGCGTTAGTTGTGATTTGGATTGCGCGCCAACCAGTGAGGCGACTTTGGTGCCTGCTTTAAACAGCATCACGGTAGGTACGCCGCGTACGCCTTGCTCGGCAGCAATTTCAGGTGCATCGTCAACATTGACGCTAACGACTTTCAGGCTGTCCTGACGCTCTGCAGCCACTTCATCAACGACAGGGGCCATGACTTTGCACGGGCCACACCAGGGCGCCCAGAACTTCATTAGCACAGGCTGTTCAGCGTTGAGGACTTCTTGCTCAAAATTGGCGTTGGTGACATCAACATTATTAGCCATTTGCTTCTCCCGTTTGCGTTGCTCTTACTGTTTCGTTGCCTCAAATGGAGCAACGGTCATTACGCGATCAATTGGCGCTCGTTCACCGCGCCTCATCTCTATCACGATAAGCGTGGGCAGATGTTAGCGGGCGCGGAGGTTGCTGGCAAATTTCCCGTGTGGTGATTTATCTGAATAGCAGAAATTAATGGATGCTGGTAGGAAGATTTTTTATAATATAAAAGTATTATCCATTTGTTTTTTATTCTATCTGGTGCTGTAAAGTGCTGCACCAGCGCCGATTTCCATCAAACGCATCGTAGTAGCTGCGCAAGGATGTGTTTCAAGGCGCGTCCTACATAGATCTGTTTAGAGAATAAATAAGGTGAGGATATGAAGCTACAACAGCTACGCTATATCTGGGAAGTCAATCGACATAACCTGAACGTCTCAGCCACAGCGCAAAGTCTATTTACCTCACAACCGGGGATCTCCAAACAAATTCGTTTACTGGAAGACGAGCTTGGCGTTGAGATTTTTGCCCGCAGCGGCAAGCACCTAACGCGAGTAACGCCTGCTGGCCAATCGATTATTGACCTGGCCGGGCAAGTGCTGCGCCTGACCGATAATATCAAGCAGGTTGCCCAGGAACATAGCGATGAGCGTCGAGGCAGCCTGGCGATTGCAACCACGCACACCCAAGCCCGTTACGCGCTACCACCGATCATTAGCGAATTTACACTGAAATACCCTGACGTAGCCTTGCATATGCAGCAGGGAACGCCCAAACAGATTGCACAGATGGTTAGCGAAGGTCAGGCAGATTTTGCTATCGCCACCGAGTCACTGGAGCTGTTTACCGATTTGGTACTACTGCCATGCTATCGCTGGAACCGCTGCGTACTGGTGCCAAAGGGTCACCCGCTGGCTACCCACGATGGCCCGCTTACCCTTGAGGCGCTTGGCGAACATCCGTTGGTGACCTATGTGTTTGGGTTCACTGGTCGTTCTCAGTTAGATGATGCCTTTAAAGCGAAGGGGTTAACGCCTAACGTGGTGCTCACGGCAGCCGATGCCGATGTGATAAAAACCTACGTGCGCCTGGGAATGGGCGTGGGTATCGTGGCGCATATGGCCGTGGATGAGACGCTTGACGATGACTTGGTAGCACTGGATGCAAGCCATCTGTTTGCCAGCTCCACGACCAAGATTGGTATTCGTCGTGGTACTTTTATGCGCGGCTATATGTATGACTTTTTAGAGCGCTTCGCGCCTCACTTAACCCGTGACCGTGTGGATGAAGCGCTAACAGCAGGTCCACGCCATGAACAGTCGCTGTTTGATGACTTAGACCTGCCCGAGTATTGATTATTGGCGAGTATCAGTGCTGTAAATGCAGCCCGCATTCGCGCTTCTCTTCCACTTTAGTGGGGTCAAAGTAGTCGAAGTTGTTGGGTAGGTTATGCGCCTGTAGGTACTGATACATATCTTTAGCGCTCCACTGTAGCAGCGGGGCCACTTTTAACAGGCCGTCGCTGTTGCGGCTAACCGCCTGCATTTTGGCGCGTTCGGGGGTGTCTTCAGCGCGTAGCGCGGTAAACCATACGTCAGGCTGCATTTCACGCAACGCACGCTCGAAAGGTTCGAGTTTCACTTCCTGAGTAAAGGCTGCATGGCGCGGGTCGTCAATGCCCGGCATGGGGCCGTCCAGCGCTTCGCGGTGGGCGCGAGTACGACGGGGCACAAAGCTGACGATATTGAGGTTGAGCTGTTTTATCACCTCGTCGGCGAATTGATAGGTCGCCTCGGTGTTGTAACCGCTGTCCATCCAAACAATTGGTATATCCGGGCGTACCTGGCTGACCATGTGCAGAATCACCGCCTCAAAAGGGCGAAAGTTAGTGGTGCAGATAGGCCGCGCGCCCTGGGCTAATGCCCACTCAACCAAACCCTGCGGGTTGTTAGCAAATTCGTTATTGATCGCTTCAAGCTCTGAGGACATGCTGCCTCCTGTTCGGGTGTAGAGTTATTGTGACTAGGCTATCAAACCCGACCCCTGACGCCCCAATACCGTTTAGTTAGGCTTTTATATTCCTTTTAGATATAGAAATTTAATTGCTTATTCCAGGGCGCCAATTAGGTGGCGAATCTTATCCAGTGTTTCGGTGTACTCTTCGTCCGCTTGTGAGTCTGCCACTAAGCCGCCGCCGCCCCATACATGCAATCTTCCCGCCTCGGCAACCATCGTGCGAATGGCGATGGAGGTATCCATACTGCCGCGTACATCGACATAACCTAAGCTGCCGCAATAGACGCTGCGCTGGCAGGGCTCTAATTCATCAATGATCTGCATAGCGCGAATCTTGGGCGCGCCGGTAATCGAGCCGCCGGGAAAAGCGGCTTCAAGAAGTGACAGTGGGGTATAGCTATCGGCCAGCGTTCCCTGCACGACGCTAACCAGGTGGTGCACGTTGGGGTAGCTCTCCAAGCGGCACAGCTGCGGCACGCGAATGGAGCCAGGCTTACACACGCGGCCTAAGTCATTGCGAAGCAAGTCAACAATCATCACATTTTCAGCGCGATCTTTAGTGCTGATCAGTAGCTGCTCCGCTAACGCCTGATCTTCTTCTGGCGTTGCGCCCCGCGGACGGGTGCCTTTGATGGGCCGCGTTTCGACTTCTCTGTTGCGGCATTGGATAAAACGCTCCGGCGAAAGTGAGAGAACGGCTTTATCTCCCCAGGCCATAAAGCCCGAAAAAGGCGTGGGCGTTGCCTGCCGCAATCGCAGGTACGCTTGCCACTCATCCCCCTCATAGTCGGCATAAAAACGCTGCGCTAAATTGATCTGGTAGCAATCTCCCGCCCGTATATAGCGCTGCACGGCGTTAAAGCGCGAGACGTACTGTTCATGGCTAAGCTCGGCCTGAAAGGCATTATTAAGTGCAAATGCGCCTGGCTGGTCTGGTGATGCAGCAAGCCAGGTTTTCACTTGGTCACGGCGTTCCGGCGTGGCAATTAACCACGCCTGCTGGGCCACGTGATCTAGCGTAATGCACCAATCGTAAAGTCCTAGACGGGCTTGTGGTAGTGCAACCGGGCTCGTTTGACCGCTAGGTATGGATAAGGTTTTACGTCCTAAATCGTAGCCCCAATAGCCAATCAAACCGCCAAGAAAAGGGAGTTCGCTGGGCTCATTAGGGATATCTAACTGATCCAATAACCACTGCTGCAGCGCAAACGCATCGTTGGCTAGGTGTGGTGGGGGGCTGAACTTGTGAGATGAGAGGCTCGGGTTGCCGTCGCTCGTCACTTCCAGCGTAGCCAGGGGGTCGCTGCTGATAATATCAAAGCGGCCATTGGCAATCGGGCGACCACTATCGAGCAGCACCGCGCCGGGTCTGGCGCGCAGGCAGGCGAATACACCCAAGGGGTCGGGTGAATAGGGCAGGGAAGTCATCGACAACGCCTTGATCATTAAGCAAACGCCTCGCCAGTAAAGGGCGAGCCATTTTAGAGGGGCGTAGGCAATGACACCAGTGTTAGACGCCTGTCGCATTTAACGCTATGCAACCGCAACCCACCACTCGTTACCTAACAATAACTGCTTGATTGTTGACAGAATTGATCTGATTGTCCCAATCAGTACAACGAAAGGCGTACAAAATCGGCTATCTAGGCTAGTTGACGGTTCAAATGACACACGCTAGAGTTTGTTTACTTTTCAATTGTCGACAATTAATCATGGCAACACTCGCTTCTAACTCGTCTACTGCCGCCAACGCTTCCTCTGCAACAGCAGGTTCTGAGGCAACCGCCTCGGAAATGGCTGTACCCGAAGTACGCACGCTCGCAGAGCGGGTATTTCATCAATTGCAGGATGCCATCGTGCGCGGCGAACTCGCCCCTGGAAGCAAGATCACTGAGCCGGGGCTTTCCAAGACCTATGGTATTTCACGCGGGCCGCTGCGCGAAGCGATGCGTCGCCTGGAAGCACACCGCCTGATTGAGCGAGTTCCTCATGTAGGCGCGCGCGTGGTTCAACTCTCAATGAAAGAGCTTCTAGAGCTGTTTGACCTGCGTGAAGCTCTGGAAAGTATGGCGGCGCGCCTGGCGGCGGAGCACATGTCGCCGGAAGAGGTGCAGGGTTTGCGCGATGTACTAGCGCTACACGAAGGCCAGGCCGACCTGAAGCGCGGCGAAGCTTACTACCAGCGCGAAGGCGATCTCGATTTTCACTACTGCATTGTTCAGGGCAGCCATAACAAAATGCTGATGAACCTGCTGTGCGACGATCTCTACTATCTCGTGCGCCTTTATCGCACCCAATTCAGTGCCAGTGGCACGCGACCGCAGCGGGCTTTCGTGGAGCACCATCGCATTGTGGACGCCATTGAAGCCGGGGACGCCGAGTTGGCCGAGCTGTTGATGCGCCGTCATGTCAGCGCCTCCCGCGCCAATGTGGCGGATCGCTATGCAGCTACTCTCGAGCAGTCAGCGTCTAAATCGTAACGCTCTCAATTACACAGCTTAAACATAATTAAAAATTAACAACAGGAGCAACTCCTCATGTCTCAGATGACTCCCGGCGCCCGTTTTCGGACCGCGCTAGAAGCGAATCGTCCGCTGCCGATACTCGGCACCATCAATGCCTATACTGCGCTGATGGCCGAAAAAGTTGGTCACCAGGCTATCTACCTTTCAGGGGGCGGTGTGGCCAACGCCTCGTTCGGCTTGCCAGACCTGGGCATGACGACCATGAATGATGTGGTGGAAGATGCTCACCGTATCTGCGGCGCTACCGAGCTGCCGCTGCTGGTGGATATCGATACCGGCTGGGGCGGTGCTTTCAATATCGCCCGCACTGTGAAAGAGATGCAGCGTGCTGGCGTAGCCGCGGTGCACATGGAAGATCAGGTCGCGCAAAAACGCTGCGGCCATCGCCCCAATAAGGCAATTGTCACCCAGCAGGAGATGGTCGACCGTATTAAAGCCGCCGCTGATGCCAAGATTGATCCCGACTTTTATTTGATTGCCCGTACCGATGCGTTTCAAAAAGAGGGCCTTGATGCGGCTATTGAGCGCGCTAACGCCTGCGTTGAAGCGGGGGCGGATGCTATTTTCGCCGAAGCCGTTCACACGCTGGATGATTACAAAGCTTTCTGTGAAAGGGTCAACGCGCCCATTTTGGCCAACATCACCGAATTCGGCGCTACTCCGCTGTTTACCCAATCCGAGTTGGGTGACGTTGGATGCCGCATGGTGCTTTACCCGCTATCCGCGTTCCGCGCTATGAATGCCGCGGCACTGCAGGTCTATCAAAGTATCTTCGACAACGGCCATCAAAAAGACGTTGTGCCAATGATGCAGACTCGCGACGAGCTCTACGATTTTCTCAATTACCACGACTTTGAACAAAAGCTCGATGCACTGTTTGCCGAACAGGGCGACGACCAGTAAGTCAAACGCCAGTTAACGTTCGATCATATTTTAAAGACACAATTTAAAATAAAAGCAGTAACAGGAGACACACCATGGCTGATAAACCCGTGACAGGTGCAGGACTACGTGGCCAGAGCGCCGGTACCACCGCGCTGTGTACGGTAGGCAAAACCGGCTCAGGCCTGACCTACCGTGGATTTGATATCAAAGAGCTTGCCGAAAAAGCCAAGTTTGAAGAGGTTGCTTACCTGCTGCTAAAAGGCAAGCTGCCCAACCAGGGCGAATTAGATCACTACATCAGTAAGCTCAAAAACCTGCGCGGTTTGCCCGATGCGCTGAAAACGGTGCTTGAGCAGATTCCTAAAGATGCTCACCCGATGGATGTGATGCGCACCGGCACCTCAATGCTGGGCAATCTAGAAACCGAGGAGAACTTTGATCAGCAGCAGGACGTGGCCGACCGCCTGCTAGCGGTGCTGCCCTCGATTATTTGCTACTGGTATCGCTTCTCTCATGACGGTGTACGCATTGATACTGAAACGGATGATGACTCGGTAGGCGGTCACTTCCTCCATATGCTGCGCGGCGAACCTGCTTCTGAACTGCATGCCCGGGTCATGAACGTCTCGCTGATTCTTTACGCCGAGCACGAATTCAATGCCTCTACCTTCACAGCACGAGTTTGTGCCTCAACGCTTTCCGATATGCACTCCTGCGTGACCGGTGCGATTGGTTCGTTGCGCGGCCCGCTACATGGCGGCGCCAACGAAGCGGCCATGGCGATGATCGAGAATTGGCAGTCGCCGGAAGAGGCGGAAAGCAAGATCATGGGCATGTTGGAGCGCAAGGACAAGATCATGGGCTTTGGTCATGCGATCTACCGCGAGTCCGATCCGCGCAACGCGATTATCAAGCACTGGTCCAAGAAGCTCTCCGACGACGTAGGTGACAAAGTGCTTTACCCGGTTTCCGAGCGGGTCGAAGCGGTAATGTGGCGCGAGAAAAAGCTGTTCTGTAACGCGGACTTCTTCCACGCCAGCGCATACCACTTTATGGATATACCCACCAAACTGTTCACGCCGATTTTTGTCTGTTCGCGGCTGACTGGCTGGGCGGCACACGTATTTGAGCAGCGCGCCAATAATCGCATCATCCGCCCCAGTGCCGATTACACCGGCCCCGAGAAGAGCGAGTGGGTGCCGATAGAAGCGCGAGACTGACCTGCGTGATGCCCGGTGGCTTGGCTACCGGGCTTTTTTCAGCCCCTTCTTGTGAGTCTGCCTGTTATGAATACCCAATACCGTAAACCCCTGCCTGGCACAGCGCTTGAATTTTTTGATGCTCGCGAGGCGGTGGAAGATATCCAGCCCGGTGCCTATGCTCAGCTGCCCTATACCTCGCGTGTGCTGGCCGAGCAGTTGGTGCGCCGCTGTGATCCAGCACTGCTCACTGATGCGCTGAAACAGCTGATCGAGCGCAAGAGTGACCTGGATTTTCCTTGGTACCCGGCGCGTGTCGTCTGCCACGATATCCTCGGCCAAACCGCACTGGTCGATTTGGCCGGACTGCGTGACGCCATCGCCGAAAAGGGCGGCGATCCCGCCAAGGTTAATCCGGTGGTGCCCACCCAACTGATTGTCGATCACTCATTGGCGGTGGAGCACGCAGGCTCAGAAGAGGGCGCCTTTGAGAAAAACCGTGCCATTGAAGATCGTCGCAACGATGACCGTTTCCATTTTATCAACTGGACCAAGACGGCATTCGAGAACGTCGATGTGATTCCCCCCGGCAACGGCATTATGCACCAGATCAATCTGGAGAAGATGTCACCGGTGGTGCAGAACCGCGACGGCATTGCCTATCCCGATACCTGTGTGGGGACCGATAGCCACACGCCGATGGTGGACGCACTCGGCGTTATCTCAGTAGGCGTGGGTGGCCTGGAAGCCGAAAGCGTGATGTTAGGCCGCGCTTCCATGATGCGCTTACCGGATATCGTCGGCGTAGAGCTGACCGGCAAGCTGCAGCCAGGGATAACTGGCACCGATATGGTGCTGGCGATTACCGAGTTCCTGCGTAAAGAGCGCGTCGTCGGGGCGTATCTGGAGTTTTACGGCGAAGGTGCCGATGCGCTCACCGTGGGTGATCGCGCCACGATTTCGAATATGACCCCCGAATACGGCGCGACTGCGGCGATGTTCTACATCGATGGTCAAACCATCGATTACCTGAAAATTACCGGCCGTGAAGATGAGCAGGTGGCGCTGGTGGAAACCTATGCCAAACACACCGGCCTATGGGCGGACAGTTTGACCGAGGTTGATTACGAGCGGGTGCTGACCTTTGATCTTTCATCGGTACACCGCACTCTGGCAGGGCCGTCCAATCCTCATGCACACTTGCCCACTTCAGAGCTGGCACAGCGCGGTATTGCGGTAGGGCTTGAGGCAGCGCGGGAAGAGGAGAAGGCGGGCAGAATGCCGGATGGCGCGGTGATCATCGCCGCCATTACCAGCTGCACCAACACGTCCAACCCGCGCAACATGGTCGCCGCCGGGCTGATCGCCCGTAACGCCAACCGGCTAGGGTTGCTGCGTAAACCCTGGGTGAAGTCGTCGCTGGCGCCGGGCTCGAAAACCGTCAAGATGTACCTGGAAGAAGCTGGGTTGATGAGCGAGCTGGAAAATCTCGGCTTTGGGGTGGTGGCTTACGCCTGCACCACCTGTAACGGCATGTCTGGCGCGCTGGAACCAAAAATCCAGCAGGAGATTATCGAGCGCGATCTCTACGCAACCGCCGTACTTTCCGGTAATCGTAACTTCGATGGCCGTATTCATCCCCACGCCCAGCAGGCGTTTTTGGCCTCACCGCCGCTGGTGGTCGCCTACGCCATTGCGGGCACGATTCGCTTTGATATCGAAAAAGATGCCCTGGGCGTGGATCAGGCGGGCAACCCCGTCACGTTAAAGGATATCTGGCCAGCGGATGAAGAGATCGACGCGATCGTTAAGTCATCGGTGAAGCCGGAGCAGTTCCGCCAGACCTATATTCCCATGTTCGATTTGGACAAGAGCGCCCGCGCCCAGGTCAGCCCGCTATATGACTGGCGCCCCCAGAGTACCTATATCCGTCGCCCGCCTTACTGGGAAGGTAATATGGCTAAAGAGCGCACCCTGAAAGGCATGCGCCCACTGGCAATCCTGCCGGACAATATCACGACCGACCATCTCTCTCCCTCCAACGCGATACAGCTCAACAGCGCGGCGGGTGAGTACCTGGCCAAAATGGGCGTGCCGGAAGAAGACTTTAACTCCTACGCGACGCACCGCGGCGATCACCTCACCGCCCAGCGCGCTACTTTCGCCAACCCTAAGCTGTTTAACGAAATGGTGCGCGATGCCGATGGCAAGGTAAAACAGGGTTCGCTGGCGCGGGTAGAGCCCGAAGGCGAAGTGACCCGAATGTGGGAAGCGATTGAAACCTATATGGCGCGTAAGCAGCCGCTGATCATTATTGCCGGTGCGGATTACGGTCAGGGCTCGTCGCGGGATTGGGCGGCCAAAGGCGTGGCCCTGGCAGGTGTGGAAGCGATTGCCGCTGAAGGCTTTGAGCGTATTCACCGCACCAACCTGATCGGTATGGGCGTGATGCCGTTGGAGTTTGAACCGGGCACTACGCGCATGACACTCGGTCTGGATGGCACCGAAACCTTCGATGTCGAAGGCGCCGTTTCGCCAGGGGCAATGCTCACGCTGGTAATCCACCGCCAAAGCGGAGACAGCGAGCGCGTCGCGATGAAGTGCCGTTTGGATACTGCCGAGGAGGTGTCAATTTACACCGCTGGAGGCGTACTGCAGCGCTTCGCTCAGGACTTCCTCGAATCGTCAGCAACTTAAACAGTATCTGGCCAAGAGAACCCGGTGGCTTTAGCTTTTCGAACCTAGGTTTTCGAATCAGGCTTAGGGCGCCGGGTTATTTGTAGGAGTGGTAATAATGAGTGAGTCAGTTCAAAACAAGTATGTGCCGCAGATAAAAATCCCAGCCACCTATATGCGCGGCGGCACCAGTAAGGGCGTTTTTTTTAAGCTCAACGATCTACCCGAAGCGGCCCAGCAGCCGGGCGTAGCGCGGGATCAGTTGCTACTGCGCGTCATCGGCAGCCCCGACCCTTACGAAAAACAGATCGATGGCATGGGCGGGGCGACCTCAAGTACCAGCAAGACCGTCATTCTGTCGAAAAGTGAGTCAGCCGAACACGATGTGGATTACCTGTTTGGCCAGGTCTCCATCGATAAGCCCTATGTGGATTGGAGCGGCAACTGCGGCAACCTATCGGCGGCGGTTGGCCCCTTTGCGATAGCCAATGGCCTAGTTGATGCATCACGTATTCCGGAAAATGGTGTCGTCGAGGTAAGAATCTGGCAGGTCAATATTCAGAAAACTATCGTCTCCCAGGTGCCTGTCGTGAATGGTCAAGTGCAGGAGACTGGCGGTTTTGAGCTGGATGGAGTGACATTTCCCGCGGCTGAGATTCCAGTAGCCTTTAAGGATCCGGCGGACGGCGAGGGAGCAATCTTCCCCACTGGCAACCTAATCGATGAACTGGACGTCCCGGGTGTAGGAGTGTTGAAAGCCACCCTGATCAATGCCGGGATACCCACGATCTTCATTAATGCCGACGATATTGGCTACGTGGGTACCGAGCTTCAGGATGTCATCAATGGCGACGGTAAAGCGCTTGCGATGTTTGAAGCCATTCGTGCCCATGGCGCATTACGAATGGGGCTGATAAGCGACATCAGTGAGGCCGCTAACCGTCAGCACACACCCAAAGTGGCGTTTGTGGGCCCGCCAGTGGATTACCTCTCTTCGAGCGGTAAGAGTGTGAATGCTAGTGATATCGATCTGGTGGTGCGAGCGCTCTCGATGGGCAAGTTGCATCACGCCATGATGGGCACGGCCGCCGTCGCCATTGCCGCCGCAGCTGCCATTGAAGGCACGCTGGTGAATCTGGCAGCAGGAGGTGGCGGTCAACGTAACGCGGTCACTTTTGGACACCCTTCTGGCAGCCTGCGGGTTGGCGCTGAAGCAAGCTTGAACGAGGGGCGGTGGCATATCGATCAGGCGGTGATGAGCCGTAGTGCCCGGGTATTGATGGAAGGAGTGGTGAGAATTCCTGGGGACAGCTTTTAGGGCGCGTTCCTTGAGCCATACTGAGGAGTAGGTGATTCAACAGTAGGAGAGAGCGCTATGTCTACCAGACCATCTGCCACATCCGAAGCCAATGAGCGGCCCGATTACGATCCCGAGCTGCAGGCCATTGCCGATTATGTCCTGAACTATCAGGTGGGTTCCCAAGAGGCGCTGGAGACTGCGCGTTACTGCCTGATGGATACGCTTGGCTGTGGGCTCTTGGCACTACGCTTTCCGGAGTGTACCAAGCACCTTGGGCCGATAGTTGAAGGCACGGTGGTGCCGTTTGGAGCGCGAGTCCCAGGCACAACGCTGCGTCTTGATCCAGTCAAAGCGGCATGGGATATCGGCTGTATCATCCGCTGGCTGGACTATAACGATACCTGGCTTGCCGCCGAGTGGGGCCACCCCTCCGATAATCTTGGGGCCATTCTGGCGGTAGCCGATCACCTCTCTCAGCGGCGAGTTGCTCAAGGTGAAGCACCGCTTGTGATGCGTGATGTGCTTGAAGCAATGGTTATGGCCCATGAAATACAGGGTGTACTGGCGCTGGAAAACAGCTTTAATCGGGTTGGACTCGATCACGTGGTACTAGTAAAGGTGGCGTCTACTGCGGTGGCTGCCAAGTTGCTGGGCGCCAATCGTGAGCAGGTGCTGTCGGCGCTTTCCCATGCATGGGTCGATGGTCAGAGCCTGCGAACTTATCGTCATGCGCCCAACGCAGGTTCGCGGAAAAGCTGGGCCGCGGGGGACGCCACTTCACGGGGTGTGCGCTTGGCGGATATCGCCCTGCGCGGTGAAATGGGTATTCCCAGCGCGCTGTCGGCGCCCCAATGGGGCTTCTACGATGTGCTATTTAGCCACGCCAATAAAGATTTGAGCCTGAAGCCAGAAGCGGAGCGTCGGCTGCGTTTCCAGCGCGAGTTTGGCAGTTATGTGATGGAGAATATCCTTTTCAAGATCGCTTTCCCTGCTGAGTTTCATGCTCAAACGGCTTGTGAAGCTGCGGTAGTCCTTCATCCGCAGGTGAAAGATCGCTTGGCTGATATCGATAAGGTCGTGTTGACCACTCATGATTCGGCTATCCGTATCATTTCCAAAACCGGGGCGCTCGCTAACCCAGCGGACCGCGACCACTGCTTGCAGTACATGACCGCGGTGCCGCTTATCTTTGGCGAGCTGACCGCTGATCATTATGAAGATAGCTTTCACGCGGCTCATCCGCTGATTGATGAGCTGCGGGGCAAGATGGTGGTAGAGGAAAACGCCGAGTATTCGGCGGATTATCACGACCCTGAGAAGCGCTCTATCGCTAACGCAGTGCAGGTTTTTTTTAAGGATGGTAGTGCGACAGATAAAGCCGTGGTGGAGTATCCGTTAGGCCACCGGCGCCGGCGTGAAGAAGGTATGCCATTGTTAGTTGATAAGTTTAAGCGACATTTGGCGATGCGATTTCCAGCAAGTCGTTGCCAAAAAATTGTTGATCTATGCAGCCATCAGCCAACGCTTGAAGCGTTACCTGTACACAAATTTATGGATGAGTGGATGATTTAGCCCTTGGTGCTCAATACATTTCACTAAAAATACCCGGTGCGCTTAAGCGCTACCGGGTTATGGTAGTTGGCACCGTTAAACTACTCTTCAAACGTTACTTGATCTCGCATGCGATCGACGGTGGCAGGCCCAATGCCACTGACACGTTCAAGGTCTTCAGCGCTTTCAAAGGCCCCGTTGGTTTCGCGCTCTTCAATGATTGCTTCTGCTCGGCTTGGGCCAATGCCCGGTAATTCGGCCAGCAGCTCAGCATCGGCGGTATTGACGTTGATGGGCGCCACCTCTTGTGCCAGCGCGCCACTGGAAAGCCCCAAGCTAATGCTAAGTAAAAGTGCGGCTAAAGTTCCTTTAAGAGTCATGTTCATCCTCGATAATCCTTTTAATAACGTTTGATGTCATTGATGTAGTGCGCGAAGTTCAGAGAAGATGATGTTGTACGCTTGAATTGTCTTTTAGCGTTATGAACGCCGCTGCACTATCAACTTAGCTTTTTTTAATAAGTGAATATGTCAGCGATGTACGACAGCGATTGTAAGTTTTTAGCTATAGCCCTATGGCAAATAGCTTACATCGTGAGGGGGCGAGGAGGGGGGAGAGACTGATATAATGGCAAAAACTACATTCGGAGCAACTATATGGCTACTGATTCCCCGATCATTATTGCACTTGACTACCCTTCGCTAGATGCGGCGCTGTGCATGGCTGATCAGCTTGACCCTGCCCGCTGCCGCGTTAAAGTGGGTAAAGAGTTATTTACTCGCAGTGGCCCCGCCGTGCTTGAAGCGTTACATGGACGTGGTTTTGAGGTGTTTTTAGACCTTAAATTTCATGATATACCCAACACGGTTGCCAGCGCCGTACAGGCAGCGGCGGAGCAGGGTGTTTGGATGGTCAATGTCCATGCCAGCGGGGGGCAGCGGATGATGGAGGCGGCCACGCAGCGCCTGGAACAACACGGATTAGCCACCCATTTAATTGCGGTTACCGTATTGACCAGCATGCAGGCCGAGGACTTAGCTGATGTTGGTATTAATGCACCGCTGGCTGAGCATGTAGAGCGCTTGGCGCTGCTGGCGAAGCAGAGCGGCTTACGCGGTGTCGTCTGTTCGGCTCAAGAGTCAGCTCGAATTAAAACACTTTGTGGTGATTCGTTCTTAAAAGTAACCCCTGGAATTCGCCCTAGTTTTGCAGCGACTAATGACCAGCAGCGGATTATGACACCTAGCCAAGCCATACAGGCGGGAAGCACGCATTTAGTTATAGGCCGACCCGTTACTCAGGCCGAAGACCCTATGGCAGCCCTTGAGGCGATTGAGGCCGAACTAGAAGTTGCATAAACAACGCTGTTTATACTGTCGCTATTCACCCTCTACGCCGATAACTGGCTTGATAGTCCCCCAGTAGCGGCAACTGGGGCATTGCCACTGGAGCGCATCACTGGCAAATCCACAGTGTCGGCAGCGGTGGCGGGTACGATTAAGCAAAAGCGCATCGGTGTGGTGCTTTAGCAGCAATAAGCGCGTGTCAGGAGAGGATTTTCCGTTTAGCCGCTGGCTCTCAATATACAGGTCAATCAAATAATCCAGCCCGCCCAAGCTTGGCACTGCGCGCAACCGTTCGCCGACCAGCTCAATGGCTTTGTCGACGCCGTCTCGCTGGTGCACGAGCTGTCCTAGCGAAATAATGATGCTGGTATAGGGCGCTTGCTCAAGCAGGCGGTAAAGGTGCGCCTCAAACCCCGCTACATCGTTACGACGCAAATAGGCATTTTTGAGGGCAGGCAGCATAGTAGGGATATGGGCTAGCTCCTGGCGCGGGATATTATCTAATCGCCCAATAGCGCGCCCATAGTGGCCGTTATCCATCTCTAATTCAGCCAAAAGCAAGGTGGCGCGAACGCAACTTTCATCTAGCTGTAGGGCTTTTTTCAGGTGCTTTTTAGCAAGCGCTCGACTGGCTTCGCTGATCTCCTCAATGGCCAGCTCGCACAGCCAATGCGCGGCAGGGCGCCGCAGCTTTGGGTGCTGTTTAAACAGCGGTTGAATTACTTCTAATGCTTGGTGCCAAGCCTTTTCACGCTCTAATAAATCCACCAGTAGCTGTTTGGCAGCATAGCGGAGTTCATCGTCGCTGCTGTGTTCCAGTAGCGTGTTAAGAAGACGCTGCGCGCGATCGTGTACCCCCAGCGCCATGAAATCCCGGGCAAGCTCCAGCTGGATTTGTTCATTGGTATGCTGCGACAGCGCAGGACGCGCTAAGAGGTTTTGGTGAATACTGACCGCTTTATCCGCCTCGCCACGGGCGCGAAAAAGTTTGCCAAGAGCAATGTGAGTATCCACCGTATCGCTGTTAACGGCTAGCACGTTGATGAACGTGTTGATCGCTTCGTCGGGCTGCTCGTTAAGGAGATAGTTTAGCCCGACAAAGTAATCTCTCGACAGTGCCTGTGAGGGCGCTGAGGGCGATAGAGAGCGATGTCGACGGCGTCCAGCTTGGTGGTAGCCCAAGCCATAACCGATGGCGATAGCGACCAACAATACGCTTAGCAGCGCGACATCCAGCATTTATGCTAGTTCCTTGAACTCCTGGGTTCGCAAGCTATCAAGCTCTTTGCGTTGCTGCTTGTTATGGCGCTGGCTACGGGCCAATGTTGCTTTTAGGCGGACATACACACCTAACATGGCCAGCATGCCCAGTACGACGCCAAACACCAGTGTCGCCAATAACCACACAGAGAGCGATACGGCTGGCAGTTCCAGCCAAATAAGGTTCAAAGCAATCGTTTGCTGATTGTTAACGGCAAACAAAATACCTACGAGCACTACTATCAGCAAAATAACGGCCAGAATAAGCCCTTTGATCCAACGCATGTGAGTTTCCTAGTCTGTGACGTTCACGGTAGCGCTATTGTGTACGACTCAAGCGACGGCGTCATCCCGCAGAAGGTCGGATAACGCAATAGCCGCCCTTAATAGCCGAGTGCGCGACTAGCGTCTACCTGTTCACGTAGCTCTTTCCCAGGCTTGAAGTGCGGCACATATTTGCCTTCAAGATCAACCGCATCGCCTGTTTTTGGGTTACGCCCTACGCGCGGTTCCCGGTAGTGCAAAGAAAAGCTACCGAAGCCACGGATCTCAACGCGACCACCACTGGCGAGAGAATCCGTCATGTCGTCCAGGATAATACGCACCGCTGTTTCAACATCTTTGGCGGACAATTCCGGCTGACGCATCGCAATTTGTTCGATTAATTCAGATTTAGTCATCGGTTAGCTCCCTGCGAACATTGAAGGCCTTGATGCGCTCTCGGCCTCACTCACATCAAATTCAGCATACTGCTCAATTCAGTATAAAACAATTCAGATAAAACAAGGTTCTAGACTGATTAATAGCATAGGCGAAGGAGGGCGCTGGCGCGACCCCACAGCTTAGGTATACTGGTGCTTCATTTATTTGATCGGAGCGGCTGACGTTGAACGACGACAATTCCCCTGCAGCCATTTTGCGCAAACGGCTTTATTGGCACTCGCGTCGCGGTATGTGGGAGCTAGACCTTCTGCTAATTCCGTTTCTTGAACAGCGTTTTGATCATATTAGCGAAGCGGATCAACTGGCCTATCAGCAGCTAATTGAAGGTGAAGACCAGGATCTGTTTGTGTGGCTAATGCATCGAGAGTGGCCTGAAGAACCCAGCCAGCGGCGTATCGTACAAATGATAGTGGAACATGCTGAAACCACCGATAATTCTGCCTATCGTACCCTCTAGGCAGTGGCGGTTAACGCAGTGCTGTCTGTTGATTGGAATAGCGGGGCTTAGCTACTGGGTTGGGGGTAAGCCAGCAGGAATGGCTGTAGCCGTGGTTGGCGGTGCTCTTGTGTGGCGTGGTTATCAGCGCCAGCCGACAGGAGTGCTATCTTTGATATCAACAGCCTCGCTGTTTTATGGCCGCTGGTTGCCGTGCGAGCAGCGGCCTGCTGAGAACGGACAACCGCTGAATGATCTTAAAAATAAAGAGTATCCAGTGCGCTGCGACTATTTAGGCCCCTGGTTAATAGGGCTTTATGTTGGTAAGCAGCGTGTTTGGTTATGGCCTGATAGCGCTCCTTCTGAACAATTGCGCGAAGTGCGCAAGTTATTTCATCGCCCCGGCCGGATAGTGCTGTGATCTAGCCCCTTTTTTCTAAATCTTGCAAAGTCAGTGTCGAAGCAGCGGCTATCGGCTGCTGCTTTGGCCAATCCGTGGTGTAGTGCAAGCCACGCGACTCATGCCGCTGTTGAGCCGCAAGCACCGTTAGGCGTGCTAACTGCAGGGCTTGATGTAAGCGTTTACCTTCCGGGGCTGCTAATACGCTTTCTACTTCTTCCAGCGAATTTAACAGCGCCTTCAGTTGCTCTTGAGCTGTATGCAACCCTGTCGCGCTGCGCACAATGGAGACATGCTGACTCATGATGGCCCGCATGCGTTGGCGGATATCGCTGAGCGTTGCTGTGGGTAAAGGGCCTGTTGCCGGGAAGACAGGGGGCTGAAATTTCTCTGCGGGTGTGCGGTCATCTTGGGCCAGTAGAGCGCGAGCACAACTGCGTGCAAACACTAGGCATTCTAGCAATGAATTGCTGGCCATGCGGTTGGCGCCATGCAGGCCCGTGCAGGCCGTTTCGCCAATGGCATATAGGTTCATGACATGAGTGGCGCCTTGTAAGTTGGTTGCGACACCGCCGCAGCTATAGTGTGCCGCAGGTACTACCGGAATAGCTTGCTGGGTAATATCAATGCCGCGCGAGGCGCAATGGGCCAGAATGGTGGGAAAATGTTGGTGAATTGCCTGCTTACCTAAATGGCGAATATCCAGCCACACATGGCCCAGCGTGCCATGCTGTATTTCGGCGTCAATAGCACGGGCCACTACATCGCGGGGGGCGAGCTCTGCGCGTTGATCCAGCGCCAGCATAAAACGCTGTCCATCTTCATTGAGCAAATGGCCGCCTTCACCGCGAACCGCTTCGCTAATCAAGAACGCCGGGCCTTCCGGATCAAAGAGGCAGGTCGGGTGAAACTGCTGAAACTCAAGGTTCATCAAGCAAGCGCCTAGTTCGGCAGCCATCATCATGCCTTCGCCGCTGCTAGGGGCTGGCGTGGTGGTGTGACGGTAAAGACCACTGGCCCCGCCGGTCGCTAATACAGTATGACGCGCAATGAGCGAGTGCCACTGCTGGTTGGTATCGCTGCCATAGGCGCCGCGGCAGGTGCCCTGTTCATCCTGCAGTAATCCCACCACGGTGAGGTCGTTGCGCTGGGTAATGTTGGGGTGCTGCACCACGTTGTTTAACAGTGTATCCACCACGGCGCGGCCGGTGGCATCATCCGCGTGGATAATACGCCGGGCATTGTGGCCGCCTTCGCGGGTTAGGTGATAGGGGTACCGGGCGGCGGGGTCGGTCTCCGGCGTAAAAGGAACGCCTTTATCAATCAGCCATTGAATAGCAGCAGGGCCGTGGGTGACGGTAAAGCGAACCGCCTCGACATCACATAATCCATCGCCTGCGATCAAGGTGTCGTTAATATGTGCATCGAGATCGTCATCGGGCGAGAGTACTGCAGCAATGCCGCCTTGTGCCCAGCGGCTGGCGCCTTGGTCGTCTTGAGCGGGGCGAACTAAGGTGACTGTTTGATGATCAGCCATTTCCAGAGCAAGGGTTAGCCCTGCGACGCCACCGCCAATGATAAGTACATCGGATATTGGCGTGCTCATAGTGCCCGCTCCTTCATCATGCTGACTAAAATCTTGTAACTGTGACTGTCGCTAGTTTCGCTTCGTGCTCATTGACAGAAGGCAGGCATCATAGCGTGGTGATACACGTTTAGCGATATTTAGGCGTTGATAAGTGCTTACAAGGTGCAGCGTGGAAAAAAGGCCAGCGATTGCAAAAAAGCGATATCAGAAGGAGGAGGAAGTGGTGTTAGGAGGGATAAAAAATAAAACTAAGAAATGGTGCCCGGAGCCGGACTTGAACCGGCACGGGGTTGCCCCCGAGAGATTTTAAGTCTCTTGCGTCTACCGATTTCGCCATCCGGGCAAAACATCGTAATGCTGTTTTAAAAAGAGGTCTTTAAAACATCACTACTACACAAAGATGGAGGCTGGAGTCGGAATCGAACCGGCGTACACGGAGTTGCAGTCCGCTGCATAACCACTCTGCCATCCAGCCTCAAGAGTCGTTGGAGCGGGAAAGGAGATTCGAACTCCCGACCCTCGCCTTGGCAAGGCGATGCTCTACCACTGAGCTATTCCCGCTCGACTCGAGGGCGAATTATACGGATCACCGCCAGCTTGTCAATCAATGAATTGGGGCGTGTTCATTATTTACTTATCAGCAGCTTACATTGAGCGGCTAAGATGTGGCCAGGCGGCTTTCAAGTACTGGATCATGGACCATAACGTGAGAATGGCAGCGGCATAGAGCACCATAATTCCTAACAGCGCAAATTCGTGCGCTGGTGGAAGCGCCAGCAAGATTAGCAGTGACACCATTTGTAGTGTTGTTTTCAATTTGCCCACCCAGGACACGGCCACCATGCCACGCTTGCCCATTTCGGCCATCCATTCACGCAGCGCCGAAATGACAATTTCACGACCAATAATCACCAGTGCTGGGAGCGTGAGTACCAGTGTGTCATAGCGCTCTATTAATAGCGCCAGGGCCACGACGACCATAAGTTTGTCGGCCACCGGGTCTAGAAAAGCGCCAAATGGCGTTGACTGATTCCAGCGCCGCGCTAAATAGCCGTCCAGCCAGTCGGTGACGGACGCTAACGCAAATAGGCCAGCCGCTATAGGCATGCTCCAACTGAAGGGCAGATAAAACAGCACCACTAGCAGCGGAATAAAGGCGATTCTCGCCAGTGTCAGTATGTTGGGTATATTCATCGCAGGGTGCGATCCTTGCCGGAAAATCAGAGGATTCGAAGTGTCTGGCGCTTATTCTATCCCCCTTGGCCGATAGCATCTATGCCAAGAGGCGGTTTATCCATTGAGCGCCCGGTAAATGCTCTCGGCTAGCGAGGCATTAATACCTGGAACGCGGGCGAGTTCATCGCGGCTAGCCTTTTGCACCCCCTGCAGGCCGCCAAAGAAGCGCAGCAGCTCACGCCTGCGCTTGGGGCCGATGCCAGGAATATCCTGAAGTGTCGAAGTACGTCTCGCTTTATCGCGCTGGGCGCGGTGGCCAGCAATGGCAAAACGGTGTGACTCATCGCGAATGTGTTGGATTAAATGCAGGGCCGGTGAGGCCGGATCCAAATCAAGCGGATTGTCCGCTGTTTCCAAAAATAGGCTTTCAAGCCCCGCTTTACGCGTGGTGCCTTTGGCGACGCCCAAGAGAATGATATTGGTGATCTCAAGCGTTTTAAACACCTCGCGTGCCATGTTGAGCTGTCCTTTGCCACCGTCAACGATCAATATGTCGGGGGCTACCGCTTCCCCACTTTTCACCCGTTTAAGGCGCCGTGTGAGCGCTTGTTGCATGGCGGCGTAGTCATCACCTGCGGCCACCCCTTCAATGCGGAAATGGCGGTAGTCGCTTTTACGTGGGCCTTGATGATCAAACACCACGCAAGAAGCAACCGTCGCTTCGCCATGGCTGTGACTAATATCAAAGCACTCCAGGCGTTGAGGCGTTTCTTCCAAGCCGAGTGCTTTTTGTAGCGCGGTAAAGCGCTGAGTAAGTTGCGTTTGATTGGCAAGCTGCGATGCCAATTGCTGCTCCGCGTTAGTAATCGCAAGCTGTTGCCACTGGGCACGGTGGCCGCGTACCTGGCTGGTGACGCGGATGCGTTTACCCGCCTGCTGCGTCAACGCTTCGGCAATCAGCTCACTATCGTCGAGTGGGTGGCTGGTAATGACTTCGCTAGGAACGTTATGCGGTTGGCCAAAATAATATTGGCTAACCACTTCAGTGAGCAGTGTCTCTAGCGGGAGATCGAGGTCGTTTTTTGGCGTGTGATGGCGTGCCCCCAGCAGGCGTCCGTCGCGAACGCTGAGAACAGAAACGCCTAGCGCGCCGGGTCGCTGTGCCAAGGCAAAAATATCTGCATCACCACCGCCTGTATCGACAAACTGACGCTGCTGAAGCTGTCGCAGCTGCTGAACTTGATCGCGTAGGCGAGCAGCTTCCTCAAAGTTCAGCGCTTGGCTGGCCGCTTCCATTGCCTCCATCAATTCTTGGGTGACATTTTCGCTTTTGCCTTCCAGGCACATCACCGCATGTTCAACGTCGCGCTGGTAATCCTCGGCGGAAATATAGTCGACGCAAGGAGCACTACAGCGCTGAATTTGATACTGCAAGCAGGGGCGCGAACGGTGCGCGAACACACTGTCTTCGCAGTTCCGAATATGAAATATTTTTTGCATCAGCGCTAGGCTTTCCCGTACCGCACCACTGCTGGGGTAAGGGCCTAAATAGCGACCGTCATCGCTACGTTGACGAGCGCGTTTATACTCAAGTGCCGGGTAAGGGTGGCGGTCGGTGACAAAGACAAAGGGGTAGGACTTATCATCGCGCAACAAAATGTTGTAGGGCGGACGCAGCTGCTTGATCAGCGTCTGTTCGAGCAGCAGGGCTTCAGTTTCAGTGCGCGTCACGGTGACCTGGACGTCGGCGATGCGTCCGACCATGGCCTGGGTTTTAGTATTCAGCTGGCCACGAAAATAGCTGGCAAGGCGCGCTTTTAAGCGTTTTGCTTTGCCTACATAGAGCGTGTTGCTTTGTTCATCAAGCATGCGATAAACACCAGGAGAGGTACTTACCGAGCTTAGAAACTGTTTTGCATCAAAGGTCATATCAGCGTGTCGGTACCCGATAACAGCAGGGGAAATTGAGTTATATCTGGGCGGCGTCAAACCCCTCGACTAACCCGTGGCGGAGCGCTAGATGAGTGAGCTCAACGTCAGTAGCAATCTGTAGTTTATCAAACAGTCGATAGCGATAGGTATTTACTGTTTTAGGGCTTAAGTGCAGGCGATCTGAGATGTCTTGCACGCGTTGGCAGTTAACAATCATCAGGGCAATCTGTAGCTCACGGTGGGAGAGGTGGCTAAACGGATTATCCTCATTAGTAAAGTGTGAAAGGGCTAAGCGTTGCGCAATTTCCTGACTGACATAGCGCCGACCATGAAATACTTGGCGTATGGCGTCGGTCATCTCTATTGCGTCTGCACCTTTGCTTAAAAATCCTGAGGCACCAGCTTCCAACATGCGACGCAGTACGCTGTCTTCCATGTGCGCGGTCAGGATCAATACTTTGACGTCCTCCATTGTGCGGTGAATGCGGCGCGTGGCTTCCAGCCCGCCGATGCCCGGCATGCGGATATCCATTAGCACGATGTCGGGCTTCAAATGGCGACACTGTGTCACTGCATTTTCACCGTCGTCGACCTCGCCCACAATTTTAATGTCACACTCTTCGTTTAGCAGGTGCGCAATACTGGTTCTTACTAAATGATGATCATCGGCGATAAGTACACTGATCAATGGATACGCTCCTGCATGGAAACATCATGGGCTCAGGCGTTGGCCTTGTACGCTACTTTATATTGCTGACTACATATCTTGCTAACGACATATAGAGTGCCACAGCTGGCGACAAAGGAGAATTAGTCAACGCTGGTGGTTCAAAAACTTGACCGAGGTAAATGTTCATCGTAGTATCCGCCTCGCTGTCGAAAAGAGCAGCATGTGGGGCCTTAGCTCAGCTGGGAGAGCGCAACACTGGCAGTGTTGAGGTCAGCGGTTCGATCCCGCTAGGCTCCACCAAAATTAAATATAATCCTGATAATATTTATCAAGATTATAGAAAAAAGCCTCGTTGATTAAACGAGGCTTTTTTTTCGTCTCCAGTAAAGTTTACTCAGCAACCCTGCCCAGCAGTAAGAACTCGATCAGCGCTTTTTGTGCATGTAAGCGGTTACCGGCTTCCTGCCAAACAACGGCGCGGGGGTCATCAAGCAGCGTCTGGCTGATCTCTTCGCCGCGGTGTGCTGGCAGGCAGTGCAGGAATAGCACCTCTTGATTCGCCTGATCAAGCATCGCTTCGGTTACCTGGAAGCCAGCGAAATCCGCCTCACGTTTGGCCTGTTCTTCTTCCTGACCCATGGAGGCCCAGACATCGGTGGTGATCAGGTCGGCGTCTTTGACCGCTGCTTGCGGGTCATGCAGCAATGTTATCTGGTCACCAGCGGCCGCCATGATGTCGGCGCGTGGCTCGTAGCCTTTCGGGCAGCATATGCGCAAATGAAAACCGAACTGACGGGCCGCATTGATCCAGGAGTGGCACATGTTATTGCCATCACCAATCCATACTGCCGTGCGTCCCTTTACACTGCCGCGTAGCTCGGTCCAGGTCATTACGTCGGCTAGCAACTGGCAGGGGTGATAGTCATCACTCAGAGCGTTAATAACCGGCACGCTGCTGGCGCTGGCGTAGGCCTCCAGGCCTGCGTGGGAGAAGGTGCGGATCATTACCGCATCGACCATTTCCGACAGTACGCGAGCGGTATCTTCGATCGGCTCGCCGCGGCCTAGTTGGGTGTCGCGAGGGGAGAGAAATAGCGCGTGACCACCAAACTGTGCCATACCCGTTTCGAATGACACACGCGTACGTGTTGACGATTTTTCAAAGATCATCGCCAGGGTGCGGTTGGGTAAGGGTGTATAAACAGGGCCTTGGGCTTTAAGGTTGGTCTTGATGGTAATGGCGCGCTGGATCAAATAATCCAGCTCATCCGGGGTCAAATCCAACAGCGTTAGGAAATGGCGTGTCGCCATAAGGGCTTCTCTCCGCGCAAAAACACTATCCTAGCTATGCAGCAGGGGATGCGCAACGCGAATGGCATGCGTAGAATAGACCCACACGTTAAAGCCGAGCGCTCTACTCAGGTACTTTTTCTAGTGCTACGTTCAAATGCTAGATTTAAGTGCTACGTAGCTAAGCAACGGAGTAGTTAAGCATCGGTCATCAATAAGCGAGGAAATAGTATGAGCACTACCGCCGAAAACATTCAGCGTCAAATCAGCGAAAACCCGATCCTTATTTTCATGAAAGGGTCGCCACAGTTGCCACAGTGCGGGTTTTCCGCCCAGACCGTGCAAGCCTTGATGAGCTGCGGTGAGCGCTTTGCATTCGTTAATGTTCTGGATAACCCGGACATTCGCGCGGAACTGCCAAAGATTGCTAACTGGCCGACATTTCCTCAGTTATGGGTAGAAGGCGAGCTAGTCGGTGGCTGTGACATCGTGGTGGAAATGCATCAAAACGGTGAGCTGGAAAAACTGGTGAAAGCAGCTGCCGAGCGCGCTGGTGCTGCAGAGGGTGGTGACAACGCTTAAGTGTTGTTGAGCACTCCGCCCTAAGCGGTTGGCGGGCTATGGTGCAACCGCTAGAATGACACATTGTTATGCACCGTGGCACTTACCTTGCGCTGTCTTCAGCGCGAGGTAAGTTAGCCCGCTGAAGGAAGTACAGCTTCATGAGCTATCAGGTTCTGGCCCGCAAGTGGCGACCCCGCACATTCCACGAACTCGTTGGTCAGGCCCATGTTCAACGCGCCTTGGTAAATGCCCTTGATCAGGGACGTTTACATCATGCGTATCTTTTTACAGGTACCCGTGGGGTGGGTAAAACCACCTTGGCGCGCATACTCGCCAAATGTTTGAATTGCACGGCCAACGGGCGTGGTGATGAAGGCATTACCTCTACCCCCTGTGGGCAGTGCGATAGCTGCCAAGCCATTGATGAAGGACGCTTTGTTGATCTGATTGAGGTCGATGCAGCCTCTCGAACCAAGGTGGAAGATACCCGCGAGCTACTCGATAACGTTCAGTACGCGCCGACCCAAGGGCGCTACAAGGTGTACCTGATTGATGAGGTGCACATGCTCTCCACCAGCAGCTTTAATGCGCTGCTGAAAACGCTGGAAGAGCCGCCCCCTCACGTTAAATTCCTACTAGCGACCACCGATCCGCAAAAGTTGCCGCCGACGGTACTCTCGCGCTGCCTGCAATTTACCCTCAAACATATGCCGCCTGAGCGCGTAGTGGAGCACCTCACTTACGTACTAGGGGAAGAGGGCGTTGCATTTGATGAGAGCGCGTTGTGGCTGCTGGGTAAAGCGGCCGAAGGTTCAATGCGCGATGCCATGAGCCTGACCGACCAAGCCATCGCGTTTGGCCAGGGGGCGGTTCGCCATGCGGATGTGGCTGCCATGCTGGGCACCTTGGATCATCGTCATATTCTTGGGCTAGCAGAAGCCCTGGCCGATGTGGATGTGCAGCGCTTACTGGCCGAAGTGGCTGAGTTGGCAGAACAAGGCCCTGATTTTGCCGCGGTGCTGGATGAGCTTTCCAGCATTCTGCACCGCTTGGCGGTGGCGCAAATGGTGCCGGATGCGGTTGATAATAGTCACGGCGACCGCGATGTTATCCTACATCTAGCGAGCCGCTTTACCGCCGAGGACATTCAGCTCTATTACCAAATCGGTATTCAGGGCCGCGGGGATATGGTGCACGCACCGGATCTGCGCAGCGCCCTGGAGATGACGCTGCTGCGCATGCTGGCGTTTCGTCCTCAAGGCGTACCGAAACCGCCGCGTACACCGCTGCCCCTGTGTCGCGAGCCTACAGGTGAGGCAGCGTCAGAAACGAATGCTCACGTTCCCGCGCCGGCCACGGTTTCATCAGCGCCCACGCCAGAAACGAAAACAACGCCTGACATTCAGACCATTCCAGAAGAACAGCCCACGCCAGAAGCTCAGTCAGAACCCCAAGCCGAGCCCCAAGCCCTACCTGTCGCTGAAGAGGAGGCGCCGTTACAAGAGCCACCCCCTTGGGTTGTCGAGAATGAAACATCATCGTCAGAGGTTGGCGCGCCTGATCAAGGCCCAGAGCCTGCGGCTATGGTTGATCCAGCGCCTGTCGCGGAATCAACAACAGCGCCGGAACCGGTTTCGCCGCCAGTGCCAGAGTTGACAGCAGACCCTGCTCCTGCGCAGGAGGAACCTGCTTCGGTGGCCCCGGCTGGTATGCTGGACAACGCAAAATGGTTGCAATGTTTTGAGGCACTCGGGCTGGGCGGTTTGACGCGCAACCTGGCCGGCAACTGTCTGGTCGAAAGTGATGATGGCACGCTGTTGACCCTTCGCCTGGACCCTAGCCAGGAGGCCATGCAGGCGGAGGTGCACCAAACACGTATTGAGCGGGCGCTGAAAGAGCAGGGCATGCCGCGGCGAATAGCGTTTTACGTGGCTGAGTTGTCTAATAGCCTGGAAACACCTAGGCAGCGCGAAGAGCGTCTTAATCAAGAGCGTCATGCCCAGGCGGTTGATCTACTCAATCACGACCCCCATGTACAGAAATTACAGCAGGCGTTTGGGGCAAAGCTGATAGAATCCAGCGTTAAGCCAGCCGATGAAATGCGCTAAGCTGTCTCACCTATCATCGCAATATTGACCTATCTTTTAACCACGTTGGAGACTAGACCATGCTTAAAGGTGGAATGGGCAACTTGATGAAACAAGCCCAAGAGATGCAGGAAAAAATGCAGCAAGCCCAGGAAGAAGTCGCCAAAGCCGAAGTGCAGGGCGAGGCGGGAGCCGGTATGGTCAAGGTCACTATGAATGGTCGGCACGACGTGTCAAACGTGACCATTGACCCCAGTGTTATGGAAGAAGACAAAGAGCTTTTGGAAGATTTGTTAGCCGCGGCAGTCAACGATGCGGTGCGCAAATTGGAAGTTAGCTCTAAACAAAAAATGGAAGAAGCGACCGCTGGCTTGAACCTTCCGCCCGGCTTTAAGATGCCGTTCTAAGCAATGCGTTTTTCTCCTCTCGTTGAGCAGTTGATGGATGCTTTTCGCGTACTGCCAGGCGTTGGGCCTAAAACGGCCCAGCGCATGGCGATGCACCTGCTTGAGCGTGAACGCCCAGGGGGGCAGCGACTCGCTGCGGTTATTCAACAAGCCATTGAAGAAGTCGGCTATTGTCAACGTTGCCGCACGCTCACTGAAGCCGACATCTGCATGCTGTGCGAAAGCCTACGCCGCGATGATGCGTTGCTGTGTGTGGTGGAGTCACCTGCCGATCAATTAGCGATTGAAGAGGCCGGAGGCTTTAAAGGACGCTATTTTGTACTGCACGGTCACCTTTCGCCGTTAGATGGCATTGGCCCAGAATCGATTGGTTTGGATTTGTTAGAAGCACGTGTCGCAGAAGGGCTTGTCGAAGAAGTGGTGTTGGCGACGAACCCTACTATCGAGGGGGAGGCGACAGCTCACTATATTGCCTCACAGTTAGCAGAATATGGCGTCAAACTCTCGCGGCTTGCCTATGGCGTCCCGATGGGCGGTGAGCTGGAGTATGTTGATGGCGGCACCTTGAGTCGCGCGTTTAATGGTCGCCTGCCTTTTGCCAGCGAATAAGCCTATCTAAACGCAAGCGCTTCAGCGCTTGCGCCAACTTGGAAGAATGCTTTTGTCCTCTCTTACTCCCTCTTTTCAATGGCTTGATACTCCAGAGGCGCTTGATGCTGCGTGCGATCAAGTAGCCGATGCTTCTGTGATTGCTCTGGATACCGAGTTTTTCCGAGAGAATACGTTCTTTCCAGTGCCTGCATTGATTCAGTTCACCGCGGGTGAAGAGGCTTATCTGATTGATCCGGTGGCTGTCCCGTGTACTGATAAATTCCGTGCTCTACTGCAAAACAGGGCGATTAAGTTACTCCACTCCTGTAGCGAGGACCTGGAAGTTTTTCAGCACTGGGCAGGGGTGTTACCCGTACCTTTAATTGATACTCAGGTAGTACAAGGCTTTTTGGGTGAAAATCCAGGAATGGGGTATCAAAAACTGGTCGAATTTTGGGTCGGTGAAACGCTGCCTAAAGAGGAAACACGCTCAAACTGGCTAGTGCGTCCGCTGTCGCCTGCGCAGTGCCATTACGCCGCGCTGGACGTTATCTATTTATTAAAAGTCTGGACGCTACAGGCTGAAAAGCTTACTACGCTAGGCCGTCGCGAGTGGGTGGATGCTGAGTGCGCTAGCTTGATTGAGCAGGCCGGCCGTAGCGTTAATAACGATCAACAGTGGTATACCCGTCAACGCCAATTATGGCGCTTACTGCCCCGTCAAATGGAAGCGTATCGGCTGATGACCACATGGCGTGAAGGCGAAACACGTCGTCGCGATTTGCCGCGTAATTGGCTAATTAGCGATAAATTGCTGTTCGCCATCGCCGAAAAGATGCCCAGCAACCGCTTCGAGCTCGCTGAGGTGGAAGGCGTTAAGCCGGTGCTAATTAAAAAAGAGGGTGATGCTCTTTTGGCAATGGTGAAGCAGGCGCAGCATTGCGATGAAGCGTCACTGCCGACACGCTGGCCAGACCCGATGCATCCATCGTTCAAATCGCGCTTTAAGGCACTCAAAAAAGCGGTGACGGCTAAAGCCAACGACTTAGGTGTGGCACCGGAAATGCTGCTGCGCCGCCGTGATATTGAAACATTGGTGATGCAGGACTTGGCGGGCGAGCCTTGCACCTGGCCGAGCGGTTGGCGGGGAGAGTATTTGAATGCTGCGCTGGCCCAGGCCCTTGAGGAGCGACCATCATGAGCGACAAACTGATTTGCGAGGTGTTCAAAAGCTCGCGTAAAGATGAAATGTATTTGTACGTAGATAAACGTCAAGGATTGGCAAATATACCAGCGCCACTGCTGGAAACGTTTGGTAAGCCAGTGCCGGTTTTTACCATGCTGCTAACGGCTGATAAAAAGTTGTCACGTGTTAATGCGGCCGATGTGGTCGAAGGTATTAACGATAAAGGCTTTTATTTACAGATGCCGCCGCCTAAAGAGGCCTACTTGCTCGACATGCATCGCGCCCATGTAGCCTCGCATTCTAATATGCGTTCTCACGATGAGTAGCGTTAGCTTTACATGAATTTTCTTGCCCATGCTTGGCTCGTCAGGGCGGGTAGCGATGATTTTCTCTACGGCAATTTAATTGCCGATGGGGTTAAAGGGCGTGACTTAAGTGATTGGCCCGCGGCCACGGCGCTAGGCATTCGCCATCATCGCCGGGTGGATGCCTGGGTGGATAGTCATCCGAGCGTTGTGAATGCGCGGCGACGCGCCCCGCCTGCTCAGCGCCGCTATGCGGGCATTGCGCTCGACATGGTGTGGGACCATTTTCTAGCCCGTGATACGGCGGGGCAGGCTGACCAGGAAGTGATTGTAAAACGCTGCTATCGACTGCTCTTAGCACGCTCTGCGCCGAACCGGCTGGCGGGCATGGTGCCATCACTTGTCGAGCACGATTGGTTAAGAGGCTACGCTGATTTTGCGTTTACCTGCCGCGCTGTTGCGGGAATCGGCCAGCGATTGTCTGGCCCGAATCAGCTTGCCGCTCTGGTGCCCTGGCTGCACGACGATTACCAAGCGCTAGAGGACGATTTTCAGGCTTTATGGCCGGCGCTGTTGGCAGAATTAAGCCACAGTGATACACCACCATAGGACGTGTTTCTGTGTGGTAGTGAAGGAGAAAACGATGGAAACCGCGATGCGCGAGCGTTTTTGGGAGCGCTATACCCTAGAAGAGTTGACGCCCCAGGAGTGGGAAGCGCTATGCGACGGCTGTGGGCAGTGCTGCCTGTTAAAGTTGCACGACGAAGATACCCAGGAACTGGCAGTGCTAAACGTGGCTTGCCGCCTGCTGGATATACATAGCTGCCAGTGCAGCGATTATGAGAACCGTTTTAAAACGGTGCCGGACTGCACCCAGCTTACCCCCGCCTTGGTAAAAGAGTTCACCTGGTTACCACAAAGCTGTGGCTACCGTCGGGTGGCAGAAGGGCGCAAGCTGGCAGGCTGGCATCCGCTGTTAAGCAATGACGCCGAACGGGTTCACCGTAAAGGGATCAGTGTGCGTAGTTTTGCCGTTTCTCAAGATGAAGTCCCTGAGCAGCAGTTGGAGTCACACATCATTGCCGTGCTGCCGATGTAATTCCTGACGCTTTATGCGCTGGGCTGGCGCTTTGGGATATCCCAAATAGATAAAAACGCTTCTTTAACCGGTGAAAGTACTTTTTTAGCTGGCGCCTGGTTAGCGGGTTTGGCGCTAGTCTTACGAGGAGCGTCCCAAATTGTCGGGAAGTGATCTTGGTATTTCATAACTTTTATTGACTCCTAAAGAGCTATCATAAGCATTGGGCTTATAAAATGAGCTTATAAACCGCGGGCTTATAGATTGAGATTAGACGTTAGTGTATGCGACTAAGGTGTAGTATGAGGCAGAAGTGTGGGCGAGTGAATAGCTTGTGGAAAATATTTTCATAAAATTTTTCATAAAATTAAGTCTGGCTATTAAAAAGCAGCGCCGTAGCACTGCCAAGAAGTAGATATAAGTTATAATTAATAATTTGCGTCAGCTAGTTTGAGAGTGCTTTGCCAATCCCAGCGCCCAAAGAATAAAAGCATCTTGCCGCGCCGTATCGCGCCAGGCTTTGAAACGCCCGGATGCGCCACCGTGTCCGCTGCTCATATCCGTACGCATTAGCACCGGCGCTGAACCCTGTTGCTGTAGTGAGACCTGGGCATAAAATTTGGCTGGCTCCCAGTAGCTGACTCGGGTATCAAACCAACTGCCTTCAATCCATAACGCTGGGTAAGCCTGCGCTTTGATATTGTCGATGGGGGAGTACGCGGCTATTCGTTCGGCCACTTCTGGGTCTTCGGGGTTCCCCCACTCGCTGTACTCTGCGGTCGTCAGTGGAAGTTCCGGGTTTTGCATCGTACGTAGTACGTCCAAGAAGGGCACATCAAGCAAGGCAGCGCAGAAAGCGTCAGGCGCACGGTTTATACAGGTGCCAACCAGTAGCCCGCCGGCGCTAGCGCCGTAGGCTACTACATGCTGCGGATCACTAACGCCTTGCTCAACCAGTGCCTCGCGCGCCGCCAGGAAATCATGAAAGCTGTTTTCCTTATGGGCCATCTTGCCGTTTAAATACCAGGGTTCACCGCGCTCACCGCCACCTCGAACGTGAGCAACAGCAAAAGCTGCGCCGCGCTCTAGTAGCTCTAACCGGGCGATAGAGAACCAAGGATCTAACGCCTCTCCATAAGCACCGTAGCCATACAGCAGCGTGGGTAAAGGCTGATCCGCTAGGTCGGCGCGCATGACCACCGATACCGGCACCTGCTCGCCGTCATGGCTGGTGGCCCATAGGCGCTTACTGATTAATTGTTCGGGCTGAAGATTGCCGTATACGGGTGCACGTTTGAGTAGCGTTCGTTCGCCGCTGGTGAGATCAAGCGCGAACCAGCTGGGTGGCTGGGTAAACGACTCTTCGCGTAAGCGCAGTACTTGGCTATCAAAATGCGGTGCATCTTCCAGCAGTTGCGAACATGGCTGTTCGGGCAGAGCCAGGTACTCATCCAACGTGCAGGCATGCTGCGCGTCAAACACTAATCGCCTTAAACGCACCTGCGCTTGGTCATGATCGCGCTCACCCAGCATGAGTCCCCAGGAGAACGCATCGACGCCTTCAAGCGTGGCCTCTTCACGGTGACCGATTAAGGTTAGCCAACCTAGTTGGCGCTGGCCAAGCTGGCTTTCCTGCAGATAATCAAGCTGGAAGTGAGCGCCTGCTTGATTATGCAGTCGATAAAAGCTGCCTGGGCGGTGATCAATGCTGTACTCCACCCCCGCTTGGCGCTGCTGAATGCACCGGGGCGTCTCGGCAGGGGAGTGCGCTGGCAGCAGATGAATTTCACTGGTGTCCTTTGAGCCGCTTTCGAGCAACAGCCATGACCGTGAACGTGTTTTGCCGATGCCAATCCAGAACTCCGGGTCGTCCTCACGCAGCACCAGCTCAGGCGCTAGTGAGGCGCTGGGGTTAGCCAGGCTTAGTAGGATGCGCCATACGCTATCGGGGCGCTGAGTGTCATCAAAGCGGGTAAATAGTAGGGTGGCGGTGGTGGCCGTTTGATCTTCTGCCCAGCATAGGCCAGCGCCAATATCGCTAAGCAGTTGCACGGGTGATCCGTTAGGCAAGGCTTTCAACCAGAGCGTATAACGTTCATCGCCTTGGGTATCTTCTGTCCACGCTAGCCACTGCTCGTCGGGTGAAAGCGCCATGTCGCCCATGTCGTAAAAGTCATACTCGGCGGCGCGGGCGCTAACGTCGAAGAAGCACTCATATTGTTCAGGTTGGTTATTGGGATGACGCCACCAGCTTGGGTAGTCGTCTTTGGCGCCGGTCTTGCTCCAGAACGTAAAGTGATCAAGCGGTGTCTTAAGGCTGGTGACGGCTAGTTCACGGCGAGCCAAGTGGCTCTGGTATAACGCTTCTTCCAGCGGAGTTAGCGGGGTAAACCAATCGGCTTGTTGCTGGTTGGCGGCTTCTAAAAAGTCACTAACGTCAGCGTTATCACGCTCTTCTAACCAGTACCATTGCGGGTCATTAGCGCGATAATAGCGCGCAGCGGGTAAGTCTGAGTGTATGCCGAGCTGTGCTTTCATAAATTGATAGGTACCATAACGGGAAATCAACGTCGGGTGAGTTCACCCACATGAGGGGTATTATGCTGTTTGCAAATTCAACGTCACTGCTGTGGTTGAGTTATTACGGTCTGTCGCTGTTAGTGATTGTCGCGGTCTACTTTGCGTTTGTTTTTCTGCCTCGCTTGCCGCGTCTAGTGCTGACTTGGTCAGTCGCTGGTGCAATATGGGCGCCTGCTGGTTTCCGGTTGCCGCTGATTGAAGAGGGTGAATTCTATACCGGTTGGGCACCTTCGGCGATGGTGGCAGCGGTTGGCTTTTTAGAAAATAACGGTTCAGCGCTTCGTGGCGGGCTGATGTGGCTGGTGTTGGGTATGGCGCTAGGCGCGCTTATTGGTGTCGCCCTGTGGTGGTGGCGTCGTTCTAGCAATGCTGAGTATGTGACACAAGAAGAGGAACCTAATGATGACCAGCCGCCTTCTCGTCGTCGTGAACCGGTGATTGGTTAATGAGCCCCTTAACCAACCCTTCGGTGTTTAAGCATGTGTGAAGCGTATGTGTGAATTGCTTGGCATGAGCGCCAATGTGCCTACCGATATCTGCTTTAGCTTTTCGGGCTTTTTGCATCGCGGTGGAGGCACCGGCCCCCACCGCGATGGATGGGGTATCGCCTTTTATGAAGAGGGCGGTTACCGCGATTTTCGTGACCCCCACCCCTCTGTCAATTCGCCCATTGCGCGGCTAATTTGCGACTATCCCATTAAATCTAATGTGGTGATCAGCCATATTCGTCAAGCGAATGTGGGCGGCGTAAAGCTTGCCAATACCCATCCTTTCACCCGTGAAATGTGGGGGCGTCCCTGGTGCTATGCGCATAATGGCCAATTAAGTGGCTGGGAGAGTCTAGCGTTAGGAAACTACATCCCGGTTGGTAGCACCGACAGTGAGTACGCCTACTGCTGGTTAATGGGAGAGCTTCGCCGTGAGTTTCCTACCCCACCTGCGGAACCCGAAGTGCTTTGGGAGCGTTTGCACCAGTTATGTGAGCAACTCAGAGCATTGGGCGTTTTCAATATGCTGCTCTCTGATGGATGCTATTTATATACGTTTTGCGCCACCAAACTAGCCCACATTACTCGCTGCGCGCCTTTTGGTGATGCGGAACTTTCTGACGCTGAAATGACGGTGAATTTTGCCGAACATACCACGCCTGACGACATCGTTTCAGTGATTGCCACTGAACCTCTCACCCACAACGAAGCCTGGCAGCGCATGGTGCCGGGTGAGCTATTGGTATGGCGCGATGGAGAAATCCAGGCGCGTTACTGTCCATAAACGAACGAACTACTAAATTGTAATGAGAGAAGCAGCCAATAAAGCGAACCCGACCATGGGCTAAAGTTGAAACGTAAGTTTCAATCGATCGTTTTACAGCCTGTTGTAGGTCGTATATCGTTGGGCTTCTTAACTTATTTTTCAGACAGAGCTTAGCGACAACAACAAGGTCGGTGACTTACGCCGACACCAATAGCGGAGATTGCCCATGAGCGAACACGCCAACGCCGCCGTTTTACGTGGCCCAGCGCTTGAAGGGTTGGATCAATACGATTCAGTCACGGATGTTTTTCATACCGCAGTAGAACGTTTTAAGGACAAGCCTGCATTTTCCTGTATGGGGAAAACGTTAACCTTCGCCGACCTTGACCGCCTGTCAGCAGACTTTGCCGCTTGGCTGCAGCACGAAACCGACCTCGTCCCCGGCGATCGGATCGCTATCCAGCTACCTAACGTACTGCAGTTTCCGGTGGCGGTATTTGGCGCACTTCGGGCAGGGCTGGTGGTGGTGAATACCAACCCGCTATATACCGAGCGGGAAATGGCTAACCAGTTCAAAGACTCCAATGCTAAAGCCATTTTAATCTTGGCCAACATGGCGGATAAGCTGGAGAAAGTACTCGATAAAACAGACATCAAGCACGTGCTAGTCACTCAATTAGCTGACTTGCACGATGTGCCCAAGCGCTGGCTAATCAATGCTGTGGTAAAGCACGTTAAAAAAATGGTGCCGGTCTATTCGCTACCCAGTGCAATTGGCTTTCGCGATGCGCTGAAAAAAGGTGCCTCGTTAAGCCATACTGAGGTCAAGAGAACTCACGATGATTTAGCCGCGCTTCAATACACCGGTGGTACGACGGGAATGCCGAAAGGGGCGATGCTGACTCATCGTAATCTGATCGCCAACATGCTGCAGGCCCGCGAAGCCATTGGCGCTCACTTAACCGATGGCGAAGAGCTAGTCATTGCTCCGCTACCGGTCTATCACATCTACACATTTACCGTTAACTGCTTATTTTTGATGGAAACGGGCAACCACTCTTTGTTGATCACCAATCCTCGCGATTTGGATAGTTTTGTCAAAGAGCTCAAAGGGTTGCCGTTCACCGCTTTCATCGGCCTCAATACGCTGTTTAATGCGCTGTGTAACCGGGACGATTTCAAGCAGCTGGATTTCTCCAAGCTGAAACTGACAATCTCCGGTGGTATGGCGCTGACCAAAGCCGCGGCGCAGCGCTGGGAACAAACCACCGGTTGCCCGATTGCCGAAGGTTATGGCCTGACGGAAACATCGCCTATCGTGAGCTTTAACCCCACCGATGCGATTCAACTGGGCACCATTGGCAGGCCGGTAGCAGGCACCGCAGTAAAAGTTGTCGACGCGGATGGCAATGACGTGGCGATGGGCGAGCCTGGGGAGCTGTGCGTGCAAGGGCCGCAGGTGATGAAAGGCTACTGGCAGCGTGAAGACGAAACCCAGATTTCTATTGATGAGAATGGCTGGTTCCACACCGGTGATATCGCCGTGCTACAGGATGATGGCTATATTCGCATCGTGGATCGTAAAAAAGACATGATTCTGGTCTCCGGCTTCAATGTTTATCCCAACGAAGTCGAGGATGTGGTAGCCGCCCACCCAGACGTCCTTGAATCGGCAGCGGTAGGTGTGCCGGACGAAAATGCTGGCGAAGCGATTAAGCTGTTTGTGGTGAGTAAAAATAGCCAGCTTGATGAGAAAACGCTACGTGACTGGTGCAAAAAAGAATTAACCGGCTATAAAGTGCCTAAGATTATCGAGTTCCGTGATGAGTTACCTAAAACGAATGTGGGCAAAGTGCTCCGCCGCCAACTGCGTGATGAGGAACCCTCAACAACCTGACCGTTAAATGTCGACTTAGCGCTGTGGTTAGGTGTCTAGCTGCTGAAAGCGTTACACTACGAAACTGTGCTAAGGAACTTTGCTAAAGAACTTTGTATAAGACCCGCTCAATTGAGCGGGTTGATTTTTTGGTATCTCTTTTTTAAATGCCCAAGTTTTACATGCCTAAGCGAATGGAAGCCGACTCAACCGTGACCACCGACACATCCCCAGCCCCCACCGATAGCCAACGCCTTGCTGCGCTGAAACAAGCAGTGGGCGATGTGATGCTGCGTGATGCAGAGCGTTTAGAGCGACGCTTGGCCGGTTTGAGCCGACGCTTGCGTGATAACAAGCCGATCAGCCGCGGGCTACAAGAAGCGCAGCGCGAGGTTAGTCGCGCTCAGCAACAACTTAGCCTGCGTGAAGCCCAGCAAGTCGCGCTTAATTATCCACCTGAGCTACCGGTAGTCGAGCGCAAAGAAGACATCGTTAACGCGATACGCAATCATCAAGTGGTGGTGGTGGCAGGGGAAACCGGCTCAGGCAAAACCACCCAGCTGCCAAAAATGTGTCTGGAGCTCGGGCGTGGTCGCCGTGGGTTGATTGGTCACACCCAGCCGCGTCGCCTGGCTGCTCGCAGCGTTGCAGGACGTTTGGCCGAAGAGCTGCAAGTCTCTCTCGGCGACCAAGTAGGCTATCAGGTGCGCTTTACCGACCAGAGTAGCCCGAGTACGTTGGTTAAATTGATGACCGACGGGATCTTGTTGGCCGAGACCCAGCACGATCCGCTGCTACTGCGCTACGACACCATCATTATCGATGAAGCCCACGAACGTAGCCTCAATATCGATTTTCTGCTCGGCTATTTAAAGCGTTTGTTACCTAAGCGCCCTGACCTGAAGATCATCATTACCTCAGCAACAATCGACGTCGATCGCTTTGCTAAACATTTTGGCACTGCGACAACGCCCGCCCCGGTCGTGGAAGTCACCGGCCGCACTTATCCTGTTGAAGTGCACTATCGGCCGCTAATACGTGACGACGAGGATGAGGAAGACCGCACGCTACAAGAGGGGATCCTGCATGCGGTGGGTGAGATCGAAGCTATTGAACGTGAGAAAGGCTGGCTGCATGGCCCACGGGATGTGCTGGTGTTCTTACCCGGCGAGCGTGAAATTCGTGAAACAGCCGATATTTTGCGCCGTGCCGATTTAAAGGGTACCGAGATTCTGCCGCTTTACGCCCGACTCTCCAATGAAGAGCAGAATCGCGTGTTTGCGCCTCACCGAGGTCGGCGTATCGTGCTGGCCACCAACGTCGCGGAAACCTCGCTAACGGTGCCGGGCATTCGTTATGTGATCGACCCAGGGCTGGTGCGTATCAGTCGCTATAGTTACCGTTCCAAGATCCAGCGGCTGCCGGTGGAAGCGGTCAGCCAAGCCAGCGCCAATCAGCGCAAGGGGCGCTGCGGCCGGATCGCCGAAGGTGTGTGTATTCGCCTCTACAGTGAAGAGGATTTTCTATCCCGGCCTGGTTTTACCGACCCCGAAATTCAGCGCACCAACTTAGCGTCGGTGATTCTCTCAATGCTGGGCCTCAAGCTTGGCGATATTGAGGCGTTTCCGTTTGTTGATCCTCCCGATAGCCGCTTTGTTAAAGATGGCTTTCGGCTGCTGTTCGAGCTGGGTGCTGTCGATGAACGACAGCATCTCTCGCCGCTTGGCCGTAAGCTGGCGCGGCTGCCGATTGACCCGCGCCTAGCGCGGATGGTATTGGCGGGCGCCGAATTCGGCAGCCTGCGCGACGTACTGATCGTGGTCTCTGCGCTGGCCATTCAAGACCCGCGTGACCGGCCTGCGGACAAACGACAAGCCGCCGATCAAGCCCACCAGCGCTGGCATGATCCTGAATCAGATTTTGTCGCCTTGCTGAACCTCTGGCACGGCATTGAGAACGCCCGTGAGGCCCTGTCGGGCAATCAACTGCGCCGCTGGTGCCGCGATCACTACATCAACTACCTGCGCATGCGCGAATGGCACGATACTTTCCGCCAGCTGCGCCAATTGTTGCGAGATATGGATATCGACGTGCCCGCGCCACCTGCACGTTATGAAGAAGAGAGCGAAGAGCAGGCTAAGCAAGCACGACGTAAAACCTCCGGTAAAGTTCACCAGGCGCTGCTTTCAGGGCTACTCTCCAATTTGGGTACGCTGGTGGAGAACCGCGAGTATCTCGGCGCTCGCAATCGTAAATTTATGATCCACCCCGGCTCTGGGTTGGCTAAGAAGTCGCCCAAATGGATCATGGCATTTGAAATGGTGGAGACCTCCAAGCTGTTTGCCCGTACCGTGGCCAAAATTGAACCGCAGTGGATTGAGCCCCAGGCGCAGCACTTGGTTAAACGCAGCTACAGCGAACCGCATTGGGAGATGAAACGCGCCCAGGTGGTGGCCTTTGAGCAGGTCACATTGTTTGGACTGCCGATTGTGGCGCGGCGCCGGGTGCACTACGGGCCAATCGCGCCCCAGGAGTCCCGAGAGCTGTTTATACGCCGGGCGCTGGTGGAAGGGGAGTTTCACACCAAAGGGGCCTTCTTTGCCCATAACCGCGCGCTGGTTGATGAAGTCGAAGCTCTGGAAGACCGTGCTCGGCGGCGGGATATTCTGGTCGATGAAGACACGCTCTATGACTTTTACGACCGACGGATCCCGGCAGACATTGTCAACGGCAAGGGCTTTGAGCACTGGCGCAAGCAGGCCGAGCAGCAAGACCCGCAATTACTGCATTTTGATATCGATTCGCTTAAAGCACGCGATGCGGGCGACGTTACCCAGGCGCAGTACCCTGATCATTTAACCCTTGCTGGCGTCGCCTATCCGGTGAGCTACCACTTTGACCCCGAAGCTGAAGATGACGGTGTCACCCTGACCGTTCCCGCCGCTATGCTGCCGCAAGTGCCGGTGCATGCGCTGGAGTGGCTGGTGCCGGGGCTGTTACGCGAAAAGTGTATTGCGCTGCTGAAGTCGCTGCCAAAAAGCATTCGCCGCCAGGTGGTGCCGATCCCAGATTGGGTGGATGCCGCGCTGGAAACCTTGGTGCCTGATCAACGCCCGTTAACCGAGGCGTTAGGTGAATTTATTCGCCGCCGGACATCAACGCGTGTGCATGCTGACGACTGGCGTTTGGATTTGCTCGAACCGCATTTGATCATGAATATTCGCGTGGTGGATCATGCGGGAGAAACCCTTGGCCAGGGGCGTGATCTACGAGCGCTGGAGCAGCGCTTTGAGGCAGCCGCCAGCGCTGGCGCCCAGGCGTTAGCCGAACAGGTGAGTTCTGAGCCTGCCGTTGCAGGGCTGCCCAAGGAGCCGCTGCCTGCTTCGCGTGTTACTACCCAGGCAGGCATTCGTGTTGAGGCGTATCCTGCGTTGGTCGCTGAAGCCAGCGAGTTCAAAGTCGCGCTGTTTGATCACCCTGCAAAAGCTGACGCCGCGCACCAAGAGGGCATCGCCCGACTGGCGATTGCCAAGCTGCCCGAGCAGGTTAAAGCGATTAAGCAACTGCCAGGTGTCGAGAAGTGCGCGCTGCTATTTGCCAAAGTGGGCAGCAAGCAAGCCCTGATTGAAGACCTGCTGCTAGCGGTGTTTACCCAGGTCGTCGCTCAGCACCCGCTGCCGCGCTCAGAAGGGGAGTTCAGTGAGCGAATGACCGCCACTCAGAGTCAGCTCGTTGAAGAAGCGAAAACACTACTGGTGAAGGTTGAAGCCGCACTGCAAGGGCACTTGGCAGTCAGTAAGGTGCTCAAAGGTAAGCTCAATTTTGCCTTGGCGCTGGTGTACAGCGATGTTAGTGCGCAAATGCAGCGTTTGGTTTATCCAGGGTTTATACGCGATGCCGGTGTGTGGCTGGATGAATATCCACGCTACACCGAGGCGGCGCTACTTCGGCTTGAAAAAGCCGCTCGTGAACGTGGCCGTGATCAAATGATGATGCAGGATGTTCAGGCATTAGAGGCCCGCTTTGATGCCCGTCGCGAAAGCGAGCGTCGCGGGCGGGTGGAAGACCCGGAGTTGGTCGCTTATGGCTGGTGGCTGCAAGAACTGAGGGTGTCACTATTTGCACAGCAATTAGGTACCCGTATGCCCGTATCGGTGAAACGCCTCGAAAAGCACTGGCAAGAGATTATCAGCGTTTAGCAAGTGGTTGAAAAAGGTGCTGGAAAAACCGCTATTTTACGCACACAGTAACGTTATGGGTTCGTCGCAGGTTATGCGCTAGCCATCACTGGCCAGCCACGTCGGCAAGCCGCTTAAAGGAGATTGGCATGACACATGTGGTGATTACCGGTACAGGACTCTATACACCGGAACACGCCATTGATAATGCGGCCCTAGTGGCGGCATTTAATGCTTGGGTAGATGGTGAGAATGAGCTGCACGCCGAGGCCATTGCGCGAGGAGAGCGTGAACCGCTGGCGCACTCAAGCAGCGAGTTTATTGAAAAAGCGTCTGGTATTAAGAGCCGCTATGTGCTCGATGCGTCAGGTATCCTTGACCCACAGCGTATGCGGCCTAAACTGCCACAGCGGAGTAATGACGAACCCTCGCTTCAGTGCGAGATGGCGACCGAGGCTGCGCGTCAGGCACTGGCCGCCGCTCAAGTGGATGCCGCTGATATCGAGCTAGTGATTGTTGCCTGCTCAAATCTTGAGCGTGCCTATCCTGCCGTGGCCGTTGAAGTCCAGCAAACACTGGGAACAAGTGGCTATGGGTTTGATATGAACGTGGCCTGCAGTTCAGCCACGTTTGCTTTGGAAACCGCAGCAAATGCGATAGCCTCCGGTAGCGTCAAGCGCGCACTGGTGGTTAATCCTGAGATTTGCTCAGCGCATCTTAATTTTCGAGACCGTGACAGCCACTTCATTTTCGGCGATGCTTGTACTGCTGTGGTACTAGAAAATAGTGCTGTTGCCGTTGCTGATGAGCAGTTTGAAATCCTCGGTACGCGTTTGATCACTCAGTTTTCCAATGCGATTCGTAATAATGCGGGTTTTTTAAATCGCGTGACGGACAGTGATCCGATGGCGTTGGATAAGCTGTTCGTGCAGGAGGGGCGGCGGGTATTTAAAGAAGTTTGCCCAATGGTGGCCAAGTTGATCACCGATCATCTGGCGTCCTTGGAGCTAAACGGAAGCGACCTTAAACGCATATGGCTGCACCAAGCTAACCGGCATATGAACGATTTGATTGCCCGTAAAGTGTTGGGGTATGACCCAAGTGAAACCCAGGCACCGATCATTTTAGATCGCTATGCAAACACCAGCTCAGCGGGTTCCATTATTGCTTTTCACCTGCATCATGAGCAGTTCAATCAGGGCGATATTGGCGTGATTTGTTCGTTTGGCGCTGGCTATAGCGCGGGCAGTGTCGTCATCCGTCGGGTGTAGGCCTCTGCACCGTGCTGCGGAATTGGAAAAAAGGAAAATGTCATGTGGCAGTGGTTAAGTAACGACAAGACAACGCTTTCGTGGCGCTCAAAAGGGTTGCCGCTACTGCTGGTGGCGTTATTAGCAAGCGGCGGTTGTGCCAGCACACAAATGGCAGAAAACGCCAACCCAGACGACCCGTGGGAAGGCTTTAACCGCAAAGTGTTTGCGTTCAACGATGTACTGGACCGTTACGCGCTTAAGCCGGTGGCAAAAGGCTATCGCACGATTACCCCTGATCCGGTTGAAACAGGGGTAGGAAACTTTTTCTCTAACTTAGGCGAAGTACGTACCGCGCTTAATAGCGTGCTTCAAGGTAAGCCTGCTAATGCGGGCCTTGCTACCTCTCGCTTTTTGATTAACTCCACCGTGGGCATTGGCGGGTTGTTAGATTACGCAACGCTGATGGAAATTACCGCGGATAAAGAGGATTTCGGTCAAACGTTGGCAGTATGGGGCTGGGATGACTCACGTTATTTGGTGCTGCCTTTCTTCGGCCCCAGCACGCTGCGTGATACCACGGGTTTACCTGCTGACATAGCCGCGTATCCGGTTACCTACGTTGAAGATGATACTGTTCGCATAAGCCTGACAGCGCTCAACCTGATTGACACCCGTGCTGGATTGCTCGACCAGGAAGAGTTGATTCGCGGTGATCGCTACCGCTTTATTCGTGATGCTTATTTACAGAGCCGTCAGTTCGAGGTGCGCGATGGAGAGTTAGGCGATGACCCTTTTGCCAGCGATACTTTCGATTTTGATGACAGCGACTTTGATGACAGCAATTTTGAAGATAGCGACACTGGTGACGACGACGTTGGTGGCGAAAATAGCGCCGATTGAGGCTTATGATGGAGCATTCTAAACAGTTGATCGCGGTGATCGACGAGCCGGGTCGAGAGCGCGATGCGCTGGCCGAAGCGATTACCTGCGACGACATGTGGGTATTTGCCGCTGAAGATATTGACCACTTGCCTGCGGATACGGCGCTAATCGTGGCCCACGCCAGAGCAGTGCCACGCCAGCAGTGGTCACAGCTAACGCGACGCTTACCAACGTTGGTCGTGAGTGACTCGCGCCAGGATGCTGACCTTATCAAAGCCATTGACGTAGGGCTGGTGGACTATATTGTCCACCCTCTGCGTCACGCTGAGCTGTTGCGGCGAATGATCCGTAAAGCCATCGAGCTAAATGATTTGGCCTTAGAGCGCGAGCGCGATCACGAGCGTCTTGCAGAGTTAAATGAGAGCCTAGAGACGCATTTGGCGCTACTGCGTATGGATCAGCAGAGTGGTGGTCATATCCAGCGGCGTTTACTGCCGTTACGCCCTAAAGTCATCAATGGGGTGTATTACGACTATGTATTTGCACCTTCTCTCTATTTATCCGGTGATTTTCTAGACTATCAACGTTATAACGATCGTTATAGCGCCTTCTATTTTGCCGATGTGTCGGGGCATGGTGCGTCGTCAGCCTTTGTCACGGTACTGCTAAAATATTTATGCAATCGTTGGTTGAGTGAGTGGGATGGTCAACAGCCAGAAAATTTGCCGCCGGATTGGCTGAAGGCGATGAACCGCGAGTTACAGGGTACGGATATAGGCAAACATGCCACCTTATTTGTCGGTGTTATTGACCATGAGACGCATACTCTGCACTATTCGCTCGGCGCTCAACTTCCCATGCCGCTTTTAGCAGCAGAAGGAGAGCTAAGACGTCTTGAAGGCGAAGGAATGCCGGTAGGCCTTTTCCCCGATGTGGAGTATCCTTCGCTTAGCTGTGCGTTGCCGAACGACTTTTGTTTATGGCTTTGCTCAGACGGCGTATTGGAATGCTTGCCGGGTAAAACGCTCGACACGCGGCTCAAGGAGCTTGAGCAATTAGTAAGCGAGAGTGTCACGCTTGAGCAGTTGCGCGACCGGCTAGCAGAGACGAATGCTCTCCTTGCAGAAGGGGATGCAGAGTTCGATGCTAACCAGGAACGCGATGCTTTACCCGATGATCTAACAATCATGATGGTGAGCGGATTTGGTCATGCTGATTGAAGAAGGCCGCATTAAAGCGGCGTTCGATTCTGGTGTTTTTGTTTTAAAGCTGTGTGGCGATGTGCGCTTGACGCTTTGCGCGACACTCGATACCCAAGCCCAACGTCTCGCTGAGACACCGGGGTTGCGTGCCGTACTGATTGACCTGCGTGAGGCCACCAATGTGGATTCGACCGCGTTGGGTTTCTTGGCCAAGGTCGCAATGGCAGTAAAAGGGCGCTTAGAGCAGTCCCCGACAATTATTGTCGATAATGATGACGTTCGAAAAATGTTGGACGTGATGGGGTTTTCGCGCTTTTTCACTTTGATGGAAGCGCCTCTGCAGCAGTCAACAACGCTTAACGATGCTCTCGAAGAGTTACCTGAAGAGCCTGCCGACGAAGAGGGGTTGCGTGAACGCATTCTCGAAGCCCACCGTATTTTGATGCACATGAACGAGCATAACCGCGAGCAGTTTCAGCCGCTGGTTGACATGCTTGAGTCCCAAGACGCAGCCACGCACCATTAAATACCCCTCTTTAATCTGATTTGGCTTTCTCAGGGCTATCGCAGCGGGTGATCCATCGTATTACCCAATGTGCTAGCTCTGTGTGTATAGCGCTTAGCCCCGACAAGTGTCTTAAAATCAGCTATTATTAGCGGCCTATCTATTCCCGCGCGTTCGTTATCGCCGTAAGGAGACCCATGCATCTTAATCCCCGTCGTGTAGCGTTGTTAGTTGCCGCCAACACGGCGCTTGCCCCCTTTGCGATCGACGCCTACCTACCTGCAATGGGAATCATCGCCGAAAGTATCGGCGCTAGCATTCATCGCACGGAACTTTCCATTAGCGTGTTCTTGTTTGGCTTTGCGCTGGGTCAGCTATGTTTTGGGCCATTATCGGATCGTATGGGGAGAAAGCCTGTACTGCTGGGCGGCCTAGTGGTGTTTATGTTGGCAAGTCTAGCGATCACCACGGTCGATAGTCTCTCCTCGCTGCTGGCCTGGCGATTTGTGCAGGCGTTGGGAGGCGGTGCTTGTGTTGTCAATTCGGCAGCGATTGTGCGCGACTGCTTTAGCGGTCGAGAGGCCGCCAAAGTGATGTCGACGATGGCGATGATTATGATGCTGGCGCCGCTAGTGGCGCCAGCAGTGGGGAGTCTATTGTTGCATGTGGCCGGTTGGTGGTTAATTTTTGTTTTCTTGGCTGTTTATGCAGGCTTTTTAGTCTGGCTGCTGGGAACGCGCCTGCCTGAGACCCGTGATATGTCGCTTCCTGCGGCGTCACCGCGGCAAGTCATTCGCAATTACGCCAGCGTGCTCAAGCATCGTGAAGGGATGGGCTATATTTGCGCGGTAGCCGCTTCCTTTGCAGGCCTATTTGCATTTGTGACGGCCTCACCGTTTCTCTATCTCGACTATTTTGGTCTATCGCCAGGTACCTATCCGCTCGTGTTCGGTGTCAACGTACTGGTCATTGCGCTCTCAAACCGCGTCAATATTCACCTGCTGCGCAAACGCACGCCACAGCAGAATCTCCGCTTGGGGCTGCTCATTCAGTTAGTGGCAGCCCTGGGGTTGGTGTTGGTAACCGCGTTAAATATGGCGTCACTTATGGTCGTTGTGCCGCTCATTATGCTCTTCACCGGCATGATTGGGCTGATTACCCCGAACGCAATCTCTTCATTGTTGGATCATTTTGGCCATATCAGCGCAACTGCAACGGCGCTTTTAGGCGGCATTCAGTTTACCTGTGGCGCTCTCGCTGGGGTGATGGTCGGGCTGTTTGAAGTGGAACACCTTTGGCCAATGGTACTGACGATGTTGGGTGCTGCCCTGTTGGGGAATATCGGCGTGCGTAAATTAACCAAGGCGCCCGTCATAAGTGAGTAAAAGGGATGAGCACCAAGGATGAACAGCAGTGATAGATAGCATGTTAGCCTGGGTCAATATGCCGATGAGTACCTGGTTAGCCTGCGCAGCCGTGCTGCTGCTGGGTGCCTTTGTCCAGCGCGCGACCGGTTTCGGTTTGGCCGTTATCGGGGCGCCGTTGCTGCTGATGCTTGAGCCACGCTTGGTGCCGGTCATTTTAGTGCTGTTTGGCTTTACCGTTTCGTTAATGATGGTGCGTCACTATTGGCACGAGGTGCGCCTGGATTCCATTGGCATGGCGTTAGTAGGGCGCCTGCCTGGTAATGCGCTGGGTATTTGGCTGCTGCTCGCCGCGCCGATGCTTCTGCTAGAAAAGCTAATCGCCATCATCGTGCTGTTTGCTGTGCTGGTGACGCTGTGCCGATTTAAGCTGCCGGTAAATCGAATAACCCTATTTGGCGCTGGCGTACTGTCGGGTATCTTTGGCACCGTTGCTGCCATTGGTGGCCCGCCCATGGTGATATTGATGCACGGCTTGCCTGCTGATCAGGTGCGGGGAAACCTGGCAGCTTTTTTCATTTTGACCTCGCTATTGACCATTATTACTCTTGCCTTCGCTAACCAGATTCAGCTATGGCATTTTCAGGTTGCCCTTACCTTTCTCCCCGCGGTACTGGTTGGTAACGCAGTGGCGGACGCTATTGCTCATCGCTTGGATAGACGTTTACTGCAAGGCGCTTCGCTGGCGCTGTGTACCTTGGCGGCATTGGGTTTGCTGTTGTAAGCGAAAGCGAATTCCCCGCGTAGCGAAAAATCTTTCACCTATTACTCACTGTCATGAAGTTGTCATGGAACCAGTGCAAGGTATGCCTTGCGAAGGTTAGATCCCTACATGAACAGGAGTTTTTCGCATGAACCGTATTCTAAAAACCACCGTTATCGCGGCTGCTGTAATGAGCGTTGCCGGTGTTGCCCAAGCCCGTGATCAAATCCGTATCGTAGGCTCCAGTACCGTTTACCCGTTTGCCAGCTACGTAACTGAAGAGTTCGGTGCTACTACCGGAAATCCAACGCCTGTTATTGAATCAACTGGTTCGGGCGGTGGTTTGCGTCTGTTCTGTAACGGTGTAGGCGAAGGCACGCCCGATATCACCAACGCTTCACGCCGCATGAAAGTTGCTGAGTTTGAGCGTTGCGAAGAGAACGGCGTCACCGATATTACCGAAGCTAAGATCGGTTCTGACGGTATCGTGTTGGGTCAGTCAAGCTCCAACGATGACGTTGATTTCACTCTTGAGCAGATTTTCCTGGCAGTAGCCGCCCAGGTGCCGGTTGATGGTGAGTTAGTCGATAACCCCTACACCAACTGGAGCGATATCGATTCGGCGCTGCCTGACCGCGAAATCTCCATTTATGGGCCTCCGACCACTTCAGGTACGCGTGATGCGTTTGAAGAGCTGGTCATGGAAAGCGCCTCTTCAGAAATGGAAATTTATGGCGAAGAAGGCTATACCGATATCCGTTCTGACGGTATTTACATCGATGCTGGTGAAAACGATAACCTGATCGTTCAGCGCTTGTCAGAAGACACCGGTGCCTTTGGTATTTTCGGTTACTCTTTCCTTGAAGAGAATACCGATACTATCAGCGCTGCCACTATTGACGGCGTAGAGCCTGAAGCTGATGCAATCAGTTCCGGCGACTATCCTATCGCGCGTTCACTTTGGTTCTACGTGAAGAACCAGCACGCTGAAGAAGTACCGCCGATGTATGAGTATGTCGACATGTTTATGAGCGAGATGATGATTGGCTCAGATGGTTACTTGAAAGATATTGGCTTGATCGCACTGCCGGAAGGCGAGCGTGAAGAGTGGCGCCAAGCGGTAGCAGATCGCACTACAATGACAGCAGACGTTCTTAAGTAAGTCGTTAAGTTAGAAATGAAAGTGGTCGGCAGCGAAAGCTGCCGGCCTTTCGTTTTATGACAGCGATATATTGGCGTTTGTCACATTGTTGTAATGTTTGTGCCCCAAAGTAGTCGCCAATACGATTTCATTAAGTAATGCGAGAGAAATTTGATGCAGACTAACCAGCTTCTTCTGATTTTTTGCGGTGCGTTACTATTGCTGGGGCTGCTGGCGTTTTTTGCTGGCCGTTCAAAAGCCACCCGTTTACGCAGTGCGGGTACGGCTATGTTTGCTCAGCCAGATCAATACGCCTGGTTCACCGTGCTCTCGACCGCTGGTCCAGCGGTGGTACTAAGTGCGCTGGGGGCTTTTGTGCTGCTTTTGATGGGCGCTGATATCCCCACGCTCTATTTGCTAGCGTCAAGTTTGGTGGTCGCAGCTATAGGGCTAATGGTAAGCCTTAACCATGTAAAACCTGATTTTCATGCCCGTCAGGCCATTGAGCGGGTCATCCGCATGGTCTTGGCCGGGGCTGCGTTAATCTCCATTTTCACTACGTTCGGCATTTTGTTCTCGATCATCTCCGAGGCGCTGCGCTTTTTCCAAATGCACAGCTTCTGGGAGTTTATTACCGGCACCACATGGAACCCAGGCGCGAGCTTTTTAGCGTCAGCGGGACGTGGCGATGGAAGTGGGGCTGAGTTTGGCTCGGTACCGCTGTTTGCCGGTACCTTTATGATTACTGCTATTGCCATGCTGGTCGCTGTTCCTATCGGTCTGCTTTCCGCGATTTACATGTCTGAGTTTGCGCCACGTAATGTGCGCACCATTGCCAAGCCCGTGCTTGAAGTTCTGGCGGGTATTCCTACCGTGGTTTACGGCTTTTTTGCCGCAATTACTGTAGCGCCCATTATCGTTAACATCGCTGGTTTTTTTGGGCTCGATGCTTCCTATAACAACGCCGTCGCTCCAGGTGTCGTGATGGGTATTATGATCATCCCGTTTATCTCGTCACTGTCTGACGATGTGATCAACTCGGTGCCCGATAGTATGCGCCAAGGGTCGCTGGCATTAGGCATGACCAAAGGTGAAACCATTCGAGACGTGGTTATTCCTGCTGCTCTGCCAGGGATTATTTCAGCGGCGCTCTTAGGCATGTCGCGTGCGCTGGGTGAAACCATGATCGTGGTGATGGCAGCAGGTATGCGGCCCAATCTCACCGCTAATCCGCTGGAAGATATGACCACGGTGACCGTGCGTATTGTGGCGGCTTTAACCGGTGACCAAGAATTTGCTAGTGCTGAAACGTTGTCAGCCTTTGCCCTCGGGCTGGTGCTGTTTGCGGTGACGCTCTCGCTGAACCTGGTGTCCGTACTGATGATCCGTCGTTTCCGTGAAAAATACCGCGTGAATAACCTGTAACGCTGAGGAACTGTTTCGATGAGCCATACTTTTGACGAAATCAGCCAGCAGCTAAGGCGGCGTCACCGTAAGTCTGCCCGCCTTAAATGGATCTCGATGGGATCGTTGGGCTTGGCAGGTCTGTTTCTGATTCTGTTTTTTGCCGATATGTTAAGCAAAGGCCTACCAGCCTTTCAACAGGCGTATATCCAGACCGAGATTAGTTACACCGAGGAAGCGCAAAACGATGGGCGGCAGGCGTTTGATCAAGAGCTGCTACCGTTAATCAGTCGCACGGTGGTGCGAGTGATTCCGATGGAGTTGCGCAACAATCCAGAAATGATCGGTACCAGCGAAGCGCAATGGGTGTTGGCAAACAGTGAGGTCGACCAGTATCTGAAGGGGCATCGGCACCGCCTGAGTGAAGAAGAACAAGCGGCGCTTGATGAGCGTGTCGAAGCGGGCCAAGTTGACCTTCGCTTCAATAGCACCTTTTTTGGATCCGGGGATTCAAAAATCGCTGAGAGCGCAGGTATTCTCTCGGCAGTGGTCGGCACCGTGATGACCATGATTGTGACGTTATTAATTTCGTTCCCTATCGGGGTAATGACAGCCGTTTATTTGGAAGAGTTTGCGCCAGATAACCGCTTCACCCAGGCGATTGAAATCAACATCAATAACTTGGCCGCTATCCCGTCTATTCTGTTTGGTTTGCTAGGCCTGGCTATCTTTATAAACTTCTTCGGCGTGCCGCGTTCGTCGCCGTTGGCCGGTGGTATGACACTAGCGCTGATGACGTTGCCGGTGATTATTATCTCAACCAGAACAGCGCTGCGCAGCGTGCCGGACTCTATCCGCCATGCGGCCTTTGGGGTGGGTTGTTCGCGCTGGCAAGTGGTACGCGATCACGTTCTGCCCTTGGCAATGCCGGGCATTATGACGGGCTCCATCATCGGGCTTGCTCAGGCGATGGGTGAAACAGCACCGCTGATTATCGTCGGGATGGTGGCGTTTATCCCGGATGTCGGCGCATCGTTTACCAACGCGGCCACGGTTATGCCTGCGCAAATATTTACTTGGTCAGGTGAACCTGAGCAGGCGTTCGTAGAGAAAACAGCCGGCGGTATTTTGGTGCTACTCACCATACTCATCTCACTCAACGCCTTCGCCGTTGTGTTACGTAAGAAATTTGAGCGTCGCTGGTAGGCCAGCGCGATAGAGGACATGACTATGAATAGCCAAGCACCTGTAATGAATGACCAGCATGCACCTGCGGTTGGACAGCCCTACACGCGTAACAATCAGGCATGCCACGATTTGAGCATACGGGTTCGCGATTTGAACCTGTGGTATGGCAAAAACCAAGCGTTGAATAACCTTAATATTGATCTGTTTCAGAAAAATGTGACGGCGCTAATTGGCCCTTCCGGGTGTGGTAAATCGACCTTCTTACGTTGCCTGAATCGCATGAACGATTTGATTCCTAGCGTGCGCACCGAAGGATTGGTTGAAATGGATGGGCGGGACGTAAATGCTCCCAAAATGGATGAAGTAGCGCTGCGCCGCCGAGTGGGGATGGTCTTCCAAAAGCCGAATCCATTTCCTAAATCAATTTACGAAAATGTTGCTTACGCACCCCGTATGCACGATTTGGTTAGCCGCAAAGCGGAGCAGGATGAGCTGGTTGAAAAGGCGTTGCGTAGCGCTGGCCTTTGGAACGAAGTGAAAGATAAGCTACAAGAACCCGGTACCTCGCTGTCGGGTGGCCAACAGCAGCGCTTATGTATCGCCCGCGCTATTGCCGTTCAGCCTGATGTGATTTTGATGGATGAACCAACGTCGGCGCTTGACCCGATATCGACCGCAACCATCGAAGATTTGATGGATAAGCTAAAGGAAGAGTTCACCATCATCACCGTGACTCATAACATGCAGCAGGCCGCGCGGGTGGCGGACTATACGGCGTTCTTCCACCTGGGTGAAATTATTGAGTACAACGATACCAAAGTGATGTTCTCAACCCCCGCTAAGAAAAAAACCGAAGACTATATTTCCGGTCGTTACGGCTAATTAACGCCTTTCAAGCAGTCCCATCGTTATCCGGTGGGCCTGCTTTTAATGTGTATTTTTTTATATATTCATATATGTTTATTCGTATATGGGCGATATCCTGCTTGGAAAGGAACAACTTTAAAAAATAGAAAACAAAATCTAAAAACCTGCAAATAGACAACAAAGAACAGCGATTCTAGGAGGCACCATGGCACTTCGAATTGGTATCAATGGATTGGGACGTATTGGCCGCTTAACGCTGAGAATTTTGTGGCAAAAAGTGTCGACGGGTGACGTTGAGCTTGTGCGCATTAATGACCCTGGTGGCGATGCGGCAACCTTTGCCCACCTATTGGAATTTGATTCTGTACATGGCCACTGGTCTCCGGGGAAGGGCATTACAGCTGCCGATGACGCTATTGTTTTCGATGGTAAATCCGTTGCCTTTAGCGCCAACAAAGCAATTGCCGATAGCGATTGGTCCGGCTGCGATGTAGTCATCGAGTGCTCAGGCAAAATGAAAACCACTGAAAAGCTTCAAGCGTACCTCGACCAGGGCGTTGGACGTGTAGTGGTGAGTGCGCCTATGAAAGAGGCGAGCGTGCTCAATGTGGTAGTGGGGGTAAACGATCATCTCTTTGATCCTTTGCAGCATAAGATCGTCACCGCTGCCAGTTGTACCACCAACTGCTTGGCACCAGTGGTCAAAGTCATTCAGGACAGCTTCGGTATTCGTCATGGCTCAATGACCACGATACATGACATTACCAATACTCAAACGATTCTGGATGCACCGCATAAAGATCTTCGCCGCGCCCGTGCTTGCGGCATGAGCTTGATACCTACTACCACCGGTTCGGCGAAAGCCATCACCGCGATTTTCCCTGAGCTAGAAGGCAAGTTAAATGGCCACGCGATTCGTATCCCGTTGGCTAACGCATCGCTTACCGATATGGTGTTTGAGCTTGAGCGTGAAGTCACCGTCGACGAGGTGAACGCTGCATTGAAAGCCGCAGCGGATGGCCCGCTGGCAGGCATTCTGGGCTATGAAGAGCGCCCGTTGGTGTCGATCGATTACCGCACTGACCCCCGCAGCTCCATTATCGATGCGCTGTCTACCATGGTGGTCAACGGCACGCAGCTAAAACTCTACGCTTGGTACGATAACGAATGGGGTTACGCGAATCGAACCGCTGAGCTATCCCTGATGGTAGGGCATGAGTAGGTGGAGCGTGGCTGATTCAATGCTTACGCGGGTAAGGGCGCTACCTTTCGAGGTGCGCCAGTACATGCTGATTACCGGTAACTACTGGGCGTTTACCATAACAGACGGCGCGCTTCGCATGCTGGTGGTGATGCACTTCCACCAGTTGGGTTATTCGCCGTTATCCATCGCGATGCTGTTTTTGTTCTACGAAGCCTTTGGCGTTGTGACCAATTTAGTAGGTGGTTGGCTGGGCGCCCGTCTCGGGCTCAATCGCACCATGAACGTGGGCTTAAGTTTGCAGATTGTGGCGCTGGCAATGTTAATGGTGCCTGCGAGCCTGCTAACCGTTGCCTGGGTAATGGCCGCTCAGGCGCTGTCGGGCATTGCCAAAGACCTTAACAAAATGAGCGCTAAAAGCGCTGTTAAGGTACTGGTTCCTAAAGAGAGTGCTAACGCCAATAGCTCGCTCTACCGATGGGTAGCCATGCTGACCGGCTCTAAAAACGCGCTGAAAGGGTTGGGCTTTTTTGTTGGCGGGCTGCTGCTAACGTTGATTGGCTTTCAGGCGGCTGTGTTTGTGATGGCCGTGATGCTGGCTGGCGTGCTGCTGCTCTCACTTCTGCGTTTAAAGGCGGACCTTGGTCGTCAAAAAGTGAAGCCTAAGTTCTCCGAGATTTTCTCAAAATCAAAGGCGATTAATGTTCTTTCCGCTGCTCGGTTTTGTCTTTTTGCAGCGCGTGATGTGTGGTTCGTAGTGGCACTGCCGGTCTTCCTATACGACCAGCATGGTTGGACCCACTGGACCGTGGGTGGTCTGTTGGCGGTATGGGTGATTGGTTACGGCGGAGTGCAAACCCAGGCGCCAAAGCTGACCCGGTTGATCAAAGGTGATGTACGAGTGCTGACGGTAGGGTGGGCGGCCGCGCTGGCGGTGCTGGCAATTTTGTTGGCGATGCTGCCTTTGTCGCAAGTAGGTTGGTTAGTGATTGGCTTACTCGCCTTTGGGGTGTTGTTTGCGATTAACTCCAGCTGGCACAGTTATTTGATTGTTCACTTTGCCCGCGCCGACGGCGTCTCGATGGACGTCGGCTTTTACTATATGGCCAATGCCATGGGGCGTTTAGTCGGCACGCTATTGTCGGGCTGGCTGTATATGGCTTACGGGCTGAGTGCCTGTCTGTGGGTATCGGCTGCTTTAGTGGCAGCAAGTTCAGCGATGGCACTAGCGTTGCCTAGACAAACCGCATGATCCGCTCGCCTAGGGTAGGTTTAACGCTAACATTAGGTAGCGCGCAAACTCTGGCCTGGGCATCTAGCTACTACTTGCCTGCTATATTAGCGGTGCCCATGGCCCGCGATTTAGGAGTGCCGCCCAGTTGGGTGTTTGCCGCATTCTCTGTGGCCTTGCTGTTAACTGCAATGCTTGGCCCCAGCGTTGGCCGTTGGATTGATATACGCGGTGGGCGAGGCGTATTAATGGCCTCTAACGGTGTCATGGCCCTTGGCCTAATCATAATGGCGCTATCTCAAGGTGTGTTCACCTTAATGCTCGCTTGGCTTATTACTGGTATAGGCATGGCGATGGGCTTATACGACGCCGCTTTTGCCACCTTGGGGCGGCTCTTAGGGCGCAGCGCACGAGCTTCCATTACCGGTGTTACGCTTCTAGCGGGGTTTGCCAGCACCATCGGTTGGCCGGTGACGGCGCTACTGGAAAACGAGTTTGGGTGGCGTACCGCCTGCGGCGTTTGGGCCATGCTGCATATCGTGATAGGGCTGCCGCTTAATGCACTCTTGCCAAAAGCAGGGGATAGCCCGGCGGTACAGAAGGATGAAAACCCCGCTCCGCCACCTGATCGGCCCCGCTTAGCCATGGTGCTGTTAGCCTTTGTATTTGCAGCCGGATGGTTTGTGTCGACGGCGATGGCGGCTCATTTGCCACGGCTTTTGCAGGAAACCGGAGTGTCGCTTTCGGTAGCTGTGGCCGCCGCTGCGTTAGTGGGGCCCGCTCAGGTGGCTGCTCGACTGGGAGAATTTGCACTGCTTCGTCATTTGCACCCGCTGGTGGCCGCGCGCGTGGCGACAACGCTCCATCCACTAGGTGCCGCGCTGCTGGCAACGGTGGGTATGCCTGCCGCAGGCTTTGCGCTTCTTCATGGTGCTGGCAATGGCATGATGACCATTGCGTCTGGCACTTTGCCCTTAGCACTGTTTGGTTCTGCGGGTTTTGGCCGTCGTCAGGGTCTAATTATCGCGCCTGCCCGGGCCATGCAAGCCTTTGCGCCGCTGCTGTTTGGCCTATTAATAGAACAGCACGGCGCTGGAGCGCTGTGGCTTACTGCGGGATTAATGCTGGCGGCGAGTTTAGCGCTACTGTGTATTCGTGTGCCTCGATTGCAGGGGTAAGCCATCTACATAAAGATGGCGTAATTTCCAGAAACCCTCAACGTTGATAGTTAACCCTTGGCCAACAAGCTCTGGCGCAATAAAAAGAGTAATGTCCTGATAACTATGACGCTGGTAGAGCGAAGAGTCTGCTGGTGAATTTGCCTCGGCGACGGCAACATTGGCAACTCCCCCGCAGCAGCCATGGCGAGGTGATAAGCGCACGGTCACTTCGCCTCCGTGCTGCTTAATGAACGCTATGGCGCTGCTACCTATTTCGATGATGTGGTTCATCGAGCACCCCACTTTGTTACCACGATTATAATTTATGGGGGTAGTAAACGGCTTCGCCATCCTCTGCTACTTACCTTTAGCTACTCTCGCTGCCAGGCGCGTTGCGTTGGAAAGGCGCGGTTTTAAAAGCGGGCGATACCTTCGTTGGATCAACTTGGTTTTTATAGTTAGCTGTGGCTTCCGCCCACCACATTAGTTGACCTAGTGTGCGGCCAAAATAACTCTCCCAGCGCTCCTGTTCCTGACCAAACTGCCCGTCCTCGTTCAGCGCCTCCTGCGCTTTAGGTACATGAATCATGGCCGACACCGGCAGGCAGCCAAGCTCGGATAGAAATGCCCGCATAGCAACGGCTGCACGCACGCCGCCCCATTGACCCATCGAATACGTCACGATGGCGCTAGGTTTAAATGCAAACAGTGATGCGCCAAAGTGATTAAGCAGATGGCTAAGCGCTGGGCTTATAGAGTGGTTATATTCAGGGCTGACCATTACATAGCCATCGGCGTGAGCGATCTTGTCTGCAAGTTGCGCTAAGTCACCCGGCGCATCGCTTTGTGCGTAAGCAAAATGCGGCTTGAAAGGCGCTTCCAGCGATAACGTTAGCGGATCAATAATCTCAGCCGTTGTATTTGGGAGTGAGGAGAGTAAACGCTCGCAGGCTTTTGCTACCCGCTCGCCGAGTCGGGCGGGTGAAGGCGGCGTGCTGTTTCGGGTTGAACCCAGAAACACTAAATAGTGTGCCATGGCCAGTGTTTCCTATTTGACGTTTTCAGTTGGAAAATAATGTCGGGTGTTATTGGCAATTTTCACCAGTGCCAGCATTAGTGGCACTTCGACTAGAACGCCGACGACGGTAGCCAGCGCAGCACCTGACTGTAAGCCAAACAGCGCAATTGCCGCTGCGACCGCCAATTCGAAGAAGTTACTCGCACCGACCATAGCGCCAGGGGCTGCAACGTTATGCGGAACCCGTCAAGCCTTAGCCCAGCCATAGGCAATAAAGAAAATCAAAAACGTTTGAATAATCAGTGGAATCGCGATGAGTACAATATGCAGTGGGTTATTGAGAATAACCTCGCCCTGGAAGGCAAATAGAAGCACGAGTGTGATGATCAAGCCAATCGGTGTGATGGGGCCAACGCGCTTCATAAAGACGTTGTCATACCACTCTGCGCCGCGTTTTTTGATCAAGGTTTGGCGCGTTATATAACCTGCTGCCAGGGGGATCACAATATAGAGCACCACAGACAGGGCAACAGTATCCCACGGTACCTGAATATTGGAGATGCCTAGGAGGAAGACCACGATGGGCGCGAAAGCGAACAGCATGATTACGTCGTTGAGCGCCACTTGCACCAGCGTATAAGCGGCATCACCGCGGGTTAAGTAGCTCCACACGAATACCATCGCGGTACACGGTGCGGCACCGAGAAGAATGGCGCCCGCTAGATATTGACTGGCTACTTCGGCAGGAATAAAAGGCCGAAAAATAACCATTAGGAAGAGCCAGGCAATGGCGAACATAGTGAAGGGTTTGATCAGCCAATTAACGGTGGTGGTAATAATCAAACCTTTTGGCTGGCGCCGCACGCCTAGGAGCGAGGTAAAATCAATCTGCGCCATCATTGGGAAAATCATCGCCCAGATAAGCACGGCCACCGGAATCGATACCTGGGCCACTTCGAAGCGCGAAAGCGTTTCCGGCACCGCGGGTATAAATTGTCCCAGTAAGATACCTGCCACAATAGCTAATGCCACCCATAGCGAAAGATAGCGCTCGAAGAACCCCATTCCTTCTGCGGTGGAGGGTGATGTGTTTTCGCCCAATGCTGACATTTGAAGCTCCTTGTTAAATGGCGCGTTGATTGACCCGTTTGGAAATTTCTTCAGCGCTCTCTTTACGTTCTGAATAACGGTCTGTGAGTAGATCGCTACGCTCGCGCACCAACAGCGTAAATTTCACCAGCTCTTCCATCACATCGACAATACGGTCGTAGAAAGGGGAGGGTTTCATTCGGTTGTTTTCATCAAATTCCATAAAGGCTTTTGGCACTGACGATTGATTGGGAATCGTCAGCATGCGCATCCAACGACCTAAAATACGCAGCTGATTGACCGTATTGAATGACTGGGAGCCGCCACAAACCTGCATCACTGCCAATGTTTTGCCTTGGGTCGGGCGCACGCCACCTAGCGAAAGCGGAATCCAATCTATTTGCGCTTTCATAATGCCGGTCATTGCGCCGTGTCGTTCAGGGGAGCACCACACCATCCCTTCGGACCATTGAGCTAACGTGCGTAGCTCGTCAACTTTGGGATGGCTGGCATCTGCAGCATCCGGAAGCGGCAAGCCTTTTGGATCAAAAATTCTCGTTTCTGCACCCATGGCGGTCAGTAAGCGTGCTGCTTCCTCAACGGCTAAACGACTAAACGAGCGCTCACGCAAAGAACCGTATAACAGTAATATTTTAGGTGCATGCTCGGCGTTTTGTGGAACGCCAAGGCGATCACTGCTGGGCCGCTCAAACAGCGCGGTATCGATGTTAGGTAAATCAGTCAGGTGGGGGAAATCTTTGAGTGACGACATTAGGGCTACCTGTTTAACGCTATTTTAGGTTAGTCACTCCATGATATACGTTTTTTCGTATATTTCTAGCGTCGCCTGCAAGCTGCAATATTGCCGTCATGAACCCAGCGTACAGTGGTAGCCATTAATTACATTAGAGGCTATTTATTTATGTCGAAGCGCCGCGTGTTGTTTCTTTGCAACGTTAACTCTGCACGGTCCTTAATGGGAGAGGCGTTGCTTCGCCATATGGCAGGTGATCGTTTTGAATCGTTTAGCGCTGGTTCTGAACCGGATGAGCCCCATGCATTGACACTTGAAGCGCTGCGCAAACAGGGACTACCCACCGAAGGCTTACGCAGTAAGTCGTTGGATGAGTTTGAGAGCGAGACCTTCGATTTTGTCATTGTGCTGTGTGACAAGGCCCAGCAAGCCTGTCGGGATTGGCAAGGGCAGGCGGGCGAAGTGCTGTTCTGGGATATTCGCGACCCTCGCCTGATTGGCAAGCCAGACGCTTACGAGCAGGCATTATTGGAAATTCGTCGTCGCCTGCAGCTATGGCTGCCCCTGCATAAGTCTGCTTAATCTTACTCATAGGGGCAGGTCGAGATGAAATGGATCAATAACTTAAGCGTCAAGGCGAGTTGGACGCTGGTGCTCTTGGCGTTCAGTGGTTTGGTCGTCGTGATTGGCGCATTGGGGCTGTTCGCTAACCATTTTGGACGCGATGCATTCACGTCGCTACATCAGCGGGACATGGCGCAGGTCAGTGAGCTTAATAGTGCTTACACGCAGTTATTACGTGCGCGTATTCAAATGAATCGTGCCGCAGAGTTGATTCGCACCCCGTCGTTTGATCGTCCCGCTCCGCTTATCGATGAATCACAGAGGTTGTTGGATACGGCGGCAGTCAACTTCGAACAGTTTTCATCGAGTGATTTTGAACCTGAGCAGCAAGCGTTAGTTGATCAACTGGCCGCTGATTTTCAATCGTTCGTTAACAATAACCTTAGCCTGCAGATGATGATGCTGGAAGAGCGTGATGTCTCTGGTTTTCTGTCAGGAGAGTCACGGGTAGATGACAGCAGCCAGCAATTTGTGCAGAGTGCCGAGGCATTTTTTAACGCCTTAAACCAGCGGGGTAACGGCCTTCTCGCACGTTATGAGCAAGTATCATCGCTACTGTTTTGGGGCGTCATTGCGGTGTTGGGTGCCGCGCTGTTAGTGGTGGCGGTGGTGGTGTGGGGAGTGCGCAAGAATGTGCTTCGCCCTTTAAAAGTCATTACCGAGCATTTTCAACGCATTGCTAAAGGCGATCTATCCACGCCCGTTTCAGCCCACTCGACCAACGAAATTGGTCAGCTGTTTAGTGAGCTAGCCAGTATGCAGAGCGCTTTAACGACAACCGTGGATCGCCTTACTGCCAGCAGCCAGCAGGTCTATAGCAGCAGCCAGGAGATGACTGAGCAGAACCAGCTCTTGGCCAGCCAAACCGATACCCAAGTGTCTGCCTTACAGCAAATGGCGGCGAGCCTGGAGCAGCTAACCGCGACGGTAAATCAAAATGCGGAAAGTGCGGCGCATGTAAGCCAATCGACCGCGGATGTTTCCCATAAGGCGCAGCAGGGTGACGAGGTCATTACCCAGTTTATTGCCACTATGGAGGCGATCAATGATCACTCTGAAGAGATCCAAAGCATCATCCGAATGATTGAGAGCATCGCTTTCCAAACCAATATATTGGCGCTGAACGCATCGGTTGAAGCGGCGCGTGCTGGTGAGCATGGACGTGGCTTTGCAGTCGTGGCAAATGAAGTGCGGGCGCTGGCAACCCGCAGTGCCAATGCTGCCAGCGAGATTCGATCACGCATTGAAGCGTCGAGTGCGAGTGTCCAACAGGGCAGTGTATTGTCGCAGCAAGCGGGTGAGCATACTCGTGCGATAATGCAGGCTGCCAGTAACGTGGATACGCTAATGACGCAAATAGCCAATGCCTCTGAGGAGCAGCGACGCGGCATTGAAGAAGTTAATCAGGCGGTGGTGCAAATTGATACTACGACGCAAGGAACCATGCGCTTAGTCAACCAGGCGGCCCAGAGCGCTGAAGGATTATCTCAGGAGGCTTTGCAAATGCGCGAGTATGCAGGACAGTTTAGTGTTGCCGAAGAAGCCGCCGGAATGAACTTTGCTGACATCAATGAACATAACGGCGAGTGCCCTGAATGGGAGCAGCTTAGTCAGCAACAGACCGCTTTACCTAGTTCTCATAGGCAACGCCATCGTGAAACCGATGTGATGACGTCTGCTTAAAATCCTAAAAACACTAATTTGCGTTTATTCCGAGGCTGTCAGCGCTATCATGCGGTTTTCTCTGGGCGACTAATGTTTTGCAATTGATCCAACGGCTCTTCTCGCCCGTCGTCTTTTTCTCTCAGCGTTTACTGAACGACCCTATGCTGCTCTCAATGAGCGGCCTATGGGTCGTTTTGTGGTGGCTGGAACCTCAGTCATTGACAGAGATGGCTGAGCGGGTGCATTGGACCACGCTTGCCGTGCTGACCGGCCTTATGCTGCTCAGTCGGTCGTTGGAGCTCAGTGGTTATTTAACGCTCTGGGGGCGCCAGCTGTTAGCCCGTCTGAAGGGTGAAAGGCGCCTAGCGGTTGGTTTGGTGCTGTTTTCAAGCCTGCTTTCTGCCGTCGTCACCAATGACGTAGCGCTGTTTATTGTCGTACCACTGACCCTTGGCCTCGCCAGAATGGCAATGCTGCCTATTGCGCGTTTAATTGTGTTTGAAGCGCTAGCGGTGAATGCGGGGTCATCGCTGAGCCCGATTGGGAATCCACAAAACCTATATCTATGGCAGCTTTCAGGCCTACGTTTTGGCGAATTTCTATGGGTAATGCTACCGCTGGGTGTTGGTCTAATGCTGCTGCTCTTGCTCCTTATTCCCTTGGCGTTTCCAAAAGCCTCAATACATTTGGAGGCAGCTTCTATTGGAGCAACGATGCGGCAACAAAAGCCGCTATGGGCTGCGCTAATCGGCTACCCGCTTTTTTTGATTGCGGTGGACATGGGCTGGGTGCTGCCAGCGATGGTAGGTGTATTGCTTACGATGTTATGGGTGGCCCGGCGAGCAGTATTCAGTATCGATTGGCTGCTGCTGGTAGTGTTCGTATTAATGTTCATCAATTTAAGTGTTATCGGTGAGTTAACTGTCGTACAGCAGGCAATTAATACAATGCGCCAGTGGCCCGGTGGCGATATCAGCGTAGGTGTACTGCTTTCACAAGTTATTTCCAACGTACCGGCAACGCTGTTACTTGCGGAGGAGAGTGAGTGGCAGCCGCTTGCCTGGGGCGTCAGTGTCGGTGGCTTTGGTTTGGCGATAGGCTCGATGGCTAATTTAATTGCCCTGCGCTTGGCTCGTCAGCCTGACATTTGGACAGAGTTTCACCGTTGGTCTCTGCCTATGTTAGGCCTTGCTTGGTTGTTTGCTGCGCTATGGAAAAACGCCCTGTCATTGTAATGACAGGGCGTTATCCTCTCAAGATTAGATCCTTACGAGGAGTGGTTAGTCGATTAGCTCGACGGCAACCGCCGTTGCTTCACCGCCGCCGATGCACAGGCTGGCAATGCCTCGTTTACCACCTTTCGTGCGCAGCGCGTGTATCAGCGTGGCAATAATGCGCGAGCCGGTTGAGCCAATCGGGTGGCCCTGAGCGCAGGCGCCACCGAAAACATTCACCTTGTCATGGGGCAGGCCTAGATCATCCATCGCCATCAGTGTCACCACGGCAAAGGCTTCGTTGATCTCAAATAGGTCGACATCATTAACGCCCCAGCCTAGCTTTTTCATCAGCTTTTCTATCGCACCCACCGGCGCGATAGTGAACTCACTTGGGTGGCGTGAATGGGTAGTGTGGCCGAGCATGCGTGCTAAAGGTTTAATACCGTGCTGATCCGCGGCTTCCTGACTGGCCAAAATCAGCGCCGAGGCACCATCGGAAATCGAGCTGGCGTTGGCAGCGGTAATGGTGCCATCTTTGGCGAAAGCAGGGCGCAACTGGCGGATTTTGTCGAGTTTAGCTTGGAAAGGCTGCTCGTCGTGCTTGACCAGGTGTTCACCCTGGCGCGTGGAAACCGTGACGGGGGCCATCTCAGCGTTTAAGTGGCCTGCGTTAGTGGCCGCCATGGCGCGCTCAAGCGAGGCAATGGCAAAATCGTCCAAGCGTTCGCGCGTATAGCCACGCTCTGTGGCGACATCTTGAGCAAATACGCCCATCAGCTTGCCCGTTTCAGCATCTTCAAGGCCATCTAAGAACATATGATCTTTCAGTTCGCCATGCCCGAGCCGGTAGCCGCTGCGTGCCTTGGTCAGCACGTGGGGGGCGTTAGACATCGACTCCATACCGCCAGCCAACAAAATATCGCCGCTGCCTGCTTTGATTAAATCGTGAGCAAACATCGCGGCTTTCATGCCGGAACCACACAGCTTATTGATGGTGGTGGCACCATTGGCATCGGGAATGCCCGCTTGCCGCATTGCCTGACGCGCCGGGCCCTGTTTAACGCCTGCGGGCAGTACGCAGCCCATAATGCCTTCGCTGATCAGAGCGGGATCAATCCCCGCCTCTTCAATGGCTGCTTTTATGGCGATTGCGCCAAGCTCTGGTGCCGACATGCTTGAAAGGCTGCCCATCATGCCGCCCATAGGGGTGCGTTTAGCGGCGAGAAATACAACATCAGTGGCGTTGCTCATGGTCAATCTCCTTCAGGTTTATTGTGATTATCATGCTGAGTAGTGGGTGATACGTTGACCCGTAGGCGGTGCTGTGGTTTTCTCCAGAGTAACCAAGCAAGCGCTAGTGTAAATAACATGAATGTAATGAATGCATCACCTCGCCGCAAGGAGTTGACGCGCCTTGCCGCCCAGCTCTTCGTTCAAGAGGGCTTTGATCGCACCACCGTGCGTATGCTGGCGCAGGAAATGGGGATTAAGTCTGGTAGCTTGTTTCATCATTTTAAAGACAAGCAGGAAATCCTCGCAGCGGTTATCGAAGAAGGTACTCAAAACGCCTTAGTAATTGCACGTAAAGCACTGGATGAGTGTGCTTCTGGCCCTGAAGTGCGCCTGCGCGTTATGGCTCGTGCCCATCTCGAAACGCTTTTTACTGACCGTAATGCTCATGTAGTGGCGCTCTTTGAGTGGCGTCGACTCGATCCTGATGCAAGTGCTCATTTAAGTCATTTGCGCGATGCTTATGAGGCGCTGTGGGTTACTGTCATCGATGATGCTTTAGAAGCAGGGCTGATTCATGGAGACCGCTTTCTGGTCTCGCGCTTCGTGCTCGGGGCACTGAATTGGACCGTACGCTGGTATGATCCTAATGGTCCCCGTTCCCCTGACGATCTCGCTGATGAGCTTGTCGCCATGATTATGCCCCCGCCTGCTTGAACTGCTTGCGCTATACAGCTTCCTACCAACGTCTAACGCTTTAATTCATCAGAGTGCTTGCTCTCTAAGACGATTACTTTTAGCGTTGCTTTTAACTTAAAGTTTCCGTTAACGTCAACGGATAATTTTAGCGACCTAGCTTGCGCCCTACCTGTATTGCTTTGCGCTCATTACTAACAACAATGATCATCTACATTAGAGAGCCATCATGACAGCGACACCACAATCACTGCCCGACTATCAGCACTACCTTGAAAACTTTTCTATCAATAGCGTTATTGCTCGCCTGGATGACCATCAGGATGGAATGTTGAATGCTTTCGAAGCCTGCTGTGGTCGGCATGTGCGCCAAGGGCGCGGCGACGTGCTAGCGCTAGTTCAAGAGGATACCCAAGGGGCGGTTCACACCCTGACTTATGCTGAGTTGGATGCGCAAAGCGCTAAATTGGCGGGTTGGTTTCAGGCTCAAGGGCTAGGTAAAGGTGATCGCATTGCTTGTATGTTGCCGCGGTCACCACGGCTTTTGATTGCGGTACTCGCCACATGGCGTATTGGCGCGGTTTATCAACCTCTATTTACTGCCTTTGGTCCTGATGCCGTGGACTATCGTTTAGGGCGTGCAGATACCAAGCTGGTGATTACTGATCACGCCAATCGCTATAAGTTTGATGGCTTGAGCCAGTGTCCGCCCGTGTTGGCAGTCGGTGGTGCAACCAGTGAACATTCGGATGATCATGATTGGCAAGCTGCATTGACGCATACGTCAATGAGCGATAAACCGCCCAGGCTATCGCCTGAACAACCTTTTCTACAAATGTTTACCTCTGGCACCGTGGGCAAGCCCAAAGGTGTTGCTGTTCCCTTGTCTGGAATGACTGCCTTCGCGATCTATATGGAGCTCGCCATTGACCTGCGTGGTGATGACCGCTTTTGGAATATGGCTGACCCAGGCTGGGCATATGGTCTTTACTATGCGATCACGGGGCCACTGCTGCTCGGTGTGACGACCCATTTTTGTGAAGCGGGCTTTAGTGCTGAGGGAGCGCTGGCGTTTATGAAGCGCCATCACATTACCAATTTTGCCGCTGCGCCTACCGCTTACCGGCTGATGAAGGCATCAGGCCTGTTTGATGACGCCCATCAAACCTTGGAGCTGCGTGCAGCGAGTTCAGCCGGCGAGCCTTTAAACACCGAAGTGGTCACCTGGGTTGAGAAGTCGCTTGGCTGTCCTGTCATGGACCATTATGGGCAAACTGAAACCGGCATGACGTGCAATAACCACCATGCACTTGATCACCTTAAGCATGTGGGTGCGATGGGCGTCCCAATGCCGGGCTATCGCCTGGCGATTTTGGATGCCGAGTATCATGAGCTGCCTGCGGGTGAGCCTGGGGTGCTTGCCGTGGATATCAAGAATTCACCTGCGCACTTCTTTCAAGGTTACACTTGGCAGGAGAAAAATCCCTTTGTAGAGGGCTATTACCTTACTGGCGATGTTGTGATCCGTAATGAAGATGGCACCTTCCAATTTGCCGGGCGGGACGACGACATTATTACCACCGCAGGTTATCGGGTGGGGCCAACGGATGTTGAGAATAGTGTAATGACACACCCGGCTGTTGCAGAGTCGGCGGCGGTGGGGCAGCCAGACGAGATTCGTGGCGAAGTGATCAAATCCTATGTCGTACTGCGAGAAGGCTATGAGGCAAGTGAAGCACTTGCCGATGAGATCAAGCAGCGAGTGCGTGACCGGTTATCGACTCACGCTTTCCCGCGCGTTATTGAGTTTGTCGATGAGTTACCCAAAACACCCAGTGGCAAGATTCAGCGCTTTAAATTGCGTGCTCAAGCAGCAGAAGAAGCTAAGGCAGCCAAATAAACATAACGCTTACAGGGAATACGGTTATGCAGGTTAAGGACAGTACTTTTTTAATTACTGGGGCCGCTTCTGGTCTTGGCGCGGCAACGGCAGAGCGTTTGGTGGCTGCGGGCGCTCGGGTCGTTTTATGCGATTTAAATAATAGCGTAAACGCACATGCGCAGCAGTTGGGGGAGCAAGCTCAAGCGTGTTTGGCAGACATTACCTCTGCCGAGCAAATGCAACAGGCGGTCGATACGGCGGTAGCGCTGGGTGGCAAGGGCGGTCTCTCAGGTGTGGTTCATTGTGCGGGCGTCGTTAGCGTGGCCAAGTTGGTTGACCGTGATGGAAATCCGGCTGATCTAGATAGCTACATTAAAACGATCAACATCAACCTGGTGGGTACCTTTAACGTAATGCGCCTCGCCGCGGCGGCAATGGCTAAAAATACGCCTAATGAGAGCGGCGAGCGCGGGGTGATTATTAACACTGCTTCTATTGCGGCTTTTGATGGTCAGGTAGGGCAGTGTGCTTATAGCGCTTCTAAAGCGGGCGTTGTGGGTATGAGCTTGCCAGCGGCGCGCGAGTTATCGCGTCATGCCATTCGAGTTATGGCAATCGCCCCAGGCGTTTTTGAAACACCAATGATGAGCGAGATACCCGATGAGGCTGCCCTGGCCCTAGCGGCAGCGGTGCCATTTCCCAAGCGATTGGGTAAGCCGGATGAGTTTGCTCAATTAGCCGAGCAAATTATTACCAACCCAATGCTGAATGGCGAACTCATTCGCTTGGATGGCGGCATACGCATGCAGTAACGTATCAGCTATATAGAATCGCAATGAGACGGCTCGTCAGCTTTTGGCTGGCGAGTTTTTTATTGCTGGCATCAAAGGCTGGCAGCATTGGCTACCAAAGTTGTAGAGCGTTTTAGCGCTAAATTCAAACGCTCGCTTGACTCTGCTGAGCGCTCGCGCTAGTTTTCAAACATGTGTTTGAAAGCCGCTTTCTTTTAGAAAATATTATTCGGCTTTTGATCCCCCGGTTGTAGGAGAGTGTTTTAGGAGAAGTGCGATGCCCACTTATCAGGCCCCTATTCGTGATATGCGTTTCGTTATGGACGAAATGCTTGATTATCCTGGTCACTATGCGCGCTTGCCGGGCGGTGACGAAGCATCGCCCGATGTCATTAGCGCCATTTTAGAGGAAGGGGCGCGTTTTGCTCGCGAGGTGCTGCTGCCGATTAATCAAAGCGGCGATGCAGAAGGGTGTTTGTTAGAAGGGGGCGAAGTAAAAGCGCCAAATGGTTTTAAAGAAGCTTATCAGCAATATGTAGAAGGTGGTTGGCCTAGCTTGGCCGCCGATCCTGAACATGGCGGGCAAGGATTGCCGCATTCGTTAGCGATGCTGCTTTCGGAGATGATTTGCGCAACCAACTTGGCATGGGGCATGTACCCGGGGCTTTCCCATGGGGCTGCGGATGCACTACGCCATCATGGTACCGATGAGCAGAAGGCTACATACCTCACCAAGTTGGTAGAGGGCGTATGGACCGGCACGATGTGTTTAACCGAGTCCCATTGCGGTACCGACCTCGGCTTGATCAAAACGCGCGCAGTGCCCACTGAAGTTGACGCTTACGCGATTACCGGCACCAAAATCTTTATCTCGGCCGGCGAGCATAATCTGGCTGAGAACATCGTTCATTTAGTGCTAGCAAAACTGCCTGATGCACCCGAAGGCTCGAAAGGTATCTCGCTATTTGTGGTGCCTAAGTTTATGCCTGATGCCGAAGGCAATCCTGGCGAGCGCAATGGTGTTAGCTGTGGCTCTTTAGAGCATAAAATGGGTATTCACGGTAACGCTACCTGTGTGATGAACTTCGATGGCGCAACCGGCTATCTGGTGGGCGCCCCGAATAAAGGCTTGGCGTGTATGTTCACCATGATGAACGCTGCGCGTCTTGGAGTAGGTATTCAGGGGCTGGGTTTGATTGAAGCCAGCTTCCAGAATTCGTTGAGCTATGCCCGTGATCGCCTGCAAATGCGAGGTTTGTCAGGCAAGCAGGCGCCTGAGAAGCCCGCTGATCCAATTATCGTCCATCCCGATGTTCGACGCATGCTGCTGACTCAGAAAGCCTTCGCCGAAGGCGGGCGTATGCTAGTGCTATACACCGCTCAAATGCTGGATGTTGTAGAGCATGGTCAGCCAGGTGAAGAGCGAGAGCGTGCCGACACGCTTTTGGGATTGCTAACCCCGATTGTAAAAGCGTTCTTGACCGAAGTCGGTTTTGAAAGCACCAATGAGGGTGTTCAGACTTATGGCGGCCATGGCTTTATTAAAGAGTGGGGCATGGAGCAACTGGTACGCGATGCGCGTATTACTCGCTTGTATGAAGGCACTACCGGTATTCAGGCGCTCGACCTACTGGGTCGTAAAGTCCTTATGAGTCAGGGTGAGTCGTTGAAAGTGTTCACCAAGGAGATTCACCAGTTCTGCAAGGCTGAATCAGAGAATCCGGCGCTTAAAGAGTTTATCGGGCCTCTGGCAAAGCTGAACACAGAGTGGGGTGAGCTAACCATGGGCATAGGTATGAAAGCGATGCAGGACCGCGAAGAGGTAGGCGCGGCAAGCGTCGATTACCTTATGTACTCCGGCTACGTCACGCTGGCGTACCTATTTGCTCGTGCGGCCAAGCAGGCATCTGGTTCTTTAGAGGGCGAAGATAAAGCCTTCTATGCTGCTAAATTGAATACTGCTCGCTTCTATTATCAGCGGCTATTACCGCGCACAAAGGCGCATGCGCAAATGATTCAGTCGGGCGCTTCCAGCCTGATGGCCATCTCCAGCGAAGACTTTGGCTTGGGCTTTGAGATTTAATTAACGGCTAAGACGTTAAAGGAGCACTTTCTGGTCAGTCGTTCTGATCGGTGGTTTGCGGCAGAAGGTTTTCCTTCTGCCGCTTTTTTTATACGCAATAACTTCTTTTACTTGCTATCTTGATAGTGAGGCCTTAAAGTACGCATCCGCTGCCGGGGACGCCAAGCGTTACCAGCGGTGAATAAGGTGTAAAAGCCTTGGTTAGTCAACGAGTTAGCGGTTTTGAAAATCGCACATTGACAACCGCCAGGAAGTGCGTATAATACGCCTTCCTCGCTGAGGCAAGCCAAGTCAACGGCAAGCCGGTTGCTTTCACAGTAACCAGGACAGCGAAACAGCTCTTTAACAATTTGATCAGGTAATTCATGTGGGCGCTTGCTGACGTTGGTGACAAATCACCAAATATCAAGGCAAGCGAACATATC
>NZ_JABWCV010000022.1 GCF_013371085.1 Vreelandella maris
TCAGCGTCTGTTGTTCAGGTTCAGTGAGAGGGGCAACGAAGCGTTTTTCCATGGTTCTGTCCGTGTCAGAAATCCTGGCATGGATATTACACGAAAACTTTAGATCAGGTACTTATTAAAACCGACATTAAAGTAAGGCGCGGCTCGCTGGTGTTGCCCCTTAATGGCATAATGCGCGCCGATAAGCGCTCTTTAGCGGATCAGCTCAGAGGTTGATTCAGCCAGTGCTTTTAATAAACCCAGCCGATATACCTAGGGAGAGCAATGATGCGCAAATGGCTAGTGATAACATTGCTCGCGGTGGTGGCACTGCTTCAATACGAATTGTGGCTAGGTAACGGCGGCTGGAGCGATTTACAGCGTGTGGAGCAACGTGTGGCGGTGCAAGAAGCGGCCAATGTACCCATGCGCGAGCGCAATGCGCGGCTGGCGGCCGAAGTGACGGATTTAAAAAACGGTTTAGACGCCATAGAGGAACGGGCGCGTAGCGATATGGGCATGGTGCGTACCGATGAACAATTTTTCTGGGTGCCTGGTGTGGCAATTGAGAATGAGCTGATCGGTATTAATGCGGGTCTGGTCGCTCCCCAGGAGCCGGCACAGTGAGCCAAACCTGGCTAATCGTTCCTGCGGCGGGCCAAGGTCGCCGCATGGGGGCAGACAAGCCTAAACAGTATTTAACCTTGGCCGATGAACAGCCGGTGTTGGCGCATACCTTGGCTCGGCTGCATCACGCCTTTCCCCACGCCCGCTTGGTACTCTGTTTAGATGCTGATGACCGCTGGTTTTCACCAGGCTGGGTACCTTTTGCGGACTGGCAGCGAGTGCCAGGTGGCAACGAGCGAATGGACAGCGTGTTAAATGCGCTGCACGCCATGGCGGCTGAGGGTGATGATGTAGTGATGGTGCATGATGTGGCACGTCCCTGTATTACCGTGAACGACCTGCAGGCGCTCTATCAAGCCGCGTCGACACACCCCGCTGGCGCGCTCTTGGCGATGCCGGTAGCCGATACCATGAAGCGTGCCGATAACCAGAGCCTGAGCTCGCGAACAGAACCCCGGGATGGCTTATGGCATGCGCTAACGCCCCAAGGTTTTCGTTACGCGCTGCTGCGGCGTGCACTGGAAACCGCCCGCCAGCAGCAAACACTGGTAACTGATGAAGCCTCGGCAGTCGAAGCCCTGGGCGAGCGGCCGCAATTAGTAAGCGGGCGGCGCGATAACCTGAAAATTACCCACCCAGACGACTTAGCGCTGGCAGCTGCGATTATGGCGGCGCAAGCCGCTAACCTGCCTGACAGGCTTTAATCATTAGGAGCTTAGTAATGCGTATTGGCCACGGATTCGATGTCCACCGTTTCGGCCCCGGCAATCACCTGATGATCGGTGGCGTTAAGCTGCCGTTTGACCATGGCTTCGTGGCGCACTCCGATGGCGATGTGCTGCTGCACGCTGTGAGCGATGCGCTGTTAGGTGCCTGTGCGTTGGGCGATATTGGCCGTCATTTTCCCGATACCGACCCAACGTGGGCGGAGGCTGATAGCCGCGAACTGCTGCGCCATGTGGTCACTCTTATTCAGGGTCAGGGCTATGGCGTGGTCAATCTGGACGCCACGCTAATGGCGCAAGCGCCTAAAATGGCGCCTTATGTTGATGCAATGCGGGCCATCATTGCCGCTGACTTAGGCGTCGCGCTTAGCCACGTTAACGTTAAAGCCACCACTACCGAGCGGCTGGGCTTTACCGGACGCGGTGAGGGTATTGCTGCTGAGGCAGTGGTGCTACTAGACCGTGCAGAGGCGCTTAATGATTAATATGCCTGTATGGCAGCGCAGCTTAGACCCTCTGTTTGGCCCGCCTAAAGCCGGTCAGTATCGTGCTCAGCCGGAAGATTTCTGGGTTGACGAGCAACTTGATTTTACTCCCGAGGCGCACGGGGAACACCTGTGGTTGCGAGTTGAAAAACGCAACCAATCCACGTTAGAGGTGGTTAAGTTATTAAGTCGGCTTTGTAACGTAACGCCCCGTGATATTGGTTACTCCGGGATGAAGGATCGTATTGCCGTGACCCGCCAGTGGCTGAGCGTGCATCTGCCAGGGCGCGATGCGCCGCCTGACTTAGAGCAATCGCTTAATGCTCAGGACATCACGGTGGTTGAGCAGGCGCGCCACCCGCGTAAGCTTAAGCGCGGGGTTCACCGTACTAATCGGTTTGTCTTACGCCTGAGCGGTGAGGCCATAGCAAGCGACTATTTCATCAGCCGCTGGGAAGCGCTTTGTCAGTCTGGTGTGCCCAACTATTTCGGCACTCAGCGCTTTGGTCACGAAGGGCATAATCTTCAGCGCGCAGAAGCACTACTTAACAGAGGTTGGCGTAAACGGGACGACCGTCAAGGTATGATGCTTTCTACCGCGCGCAGCTTTTTGTTTAACGAACTGCTCAGCACTCGCATTGCGGATGGCACTTGGACGCAACCCCTGGCGGGCGACACCTTAATGCTGGACGGCACGCAAAGCGTGTTTCATATCGACGCCACCGATGCGACGCTTCAGGCCCGCGCCATGGCGCTGGATGTGCATCCAACGGGGGTGCTCTGGGGCGTTGGCGAAGCCGGTCAGGGTGACGCTGCTAGCTATGAAACGTATTTGCAGCAGCAGTATCCCGGCTTGTGTAGTGGTTTGGAGCGCAGCGGGGTTAAGCAGGCACGCCGTGCGCTGCGGATGCGGCTGCTGGAACCACAGCTTACTTGGGAAGCTGACGCCGTACGGCTTTCTTTTTCGTTGCCTCGCGGTAGCTTTGCTACCGCTGTGCTTGGTGAGCTGATAGAGATGAGTGGATAGCGGTGGGCGACGTCAGTCGTCAGAACGGTTATAAGTCGTCAGAATAGCTATAAGACGTTAAAAAGTTTACTAAAAGTGATGGATAGGAGTTGTCACCTTTCGCGTTTATGCTGTGTGCTTATGACGCTGGCGCTAATGACTCTTGTACATATAAAAAGGGAGAGCCACTATGCGGCGACTACTGCTTTCAAATGATGACGGTGTTTACGCGCCTGGGTTGCGTGCGCTACACGATGCGCTGCTGTCGCACGCCAATATGCGCGTGGTGGCGCCTGACCGAGACCGCAGCGGTGCCAGTAATTCGCTTACCTTGTCACGGCCGCTTTCATTGACGGCGCTTGATAACGGCTTTTATAGCGTTGATGGTACCCCTGCCGACTGCGTCTATTTAGGCGTTCACGGCGTATGGGATGAAAAACCTGATTTAGTGATCTCAGGGATTAATCACGGCAGTAACCTGGGCGACGATGTGCTCTATTCCGGCACCGTTGCGGCGGCGATGGAAGGGCGCAACCTAGGCATGACCGCGATTGCCATGTCGCTATGCGGCGAGCGCCACTTCGCTACCGCCGGAAGAGTGGCCGCCACCTTGATTGGCGCCGCGGACCAACTTTCGCTACCGCCGCGTACGCTGCTTAATGTCAATGTCCCCGATGTACCCTGGGAAGAGATCAAAGGCGTTAAAGTTACCCGCCTGGGCTACCGCGGACCAGCCGAAAAACCGTTGCCGGTAAAAGACCCGCGAGGGCGTACCCGCTATTGGATTGCGCCGGTAGCAGCCAATGCCGATGATGGTGAAGATACCGATTTTGCCGCTGTTGAAGCGGGCTTTGTATCGATTACACCGTTACAAACAGACCTGACGCGCCACCCCGCGCTTAACGATGTGCAGGATTGGTTGGATGTTTTTGCCTGATATCTCCCCTGCTGAGCTGCGCGGTCGCGGTATGACCTCACAGCGTACCCGAGACCGAATGGTCGAGCGCCTCATGCAGCAAGGCATCAACGATGCCCGCGTGCTAGAGGTCATGGCCAGTGAACCGCGTCATCTGTTTGTGGATGAGGCGCTGGCGCACCGCGCCTATGAAGATACCGCCTTACCGATTGGCTTTGGCCAAACGCTATCGCAGCCGTTTATTGTGGCGCGGATGACCGAGCTTGTGCTGCGCGCCGGGCCCCGCCGGGTATTGGAACTGGGCACCGGGTCTGGCTATCAAACGTTAATATTGTCGCGCTTGGTAGAAGAGCTCTACTCCATTGAACGCATTGGTGCGTTGTACGAGCGTGCGGCTGAGCGGTTACGGCGGCTTACGGCCCCAGCCACACTAGCAGTGGCGGATGGAGGCTATGGTTGGCCTGAAGTGGCACCGTTTGATGTTATTTTGCTAACCGCCTGCGCTCATACATTGCCCACATCGCTACTAGAGCAATTGAGTTACGACGGGGTGTTGATCGCCCCCTTGGAAGATCCCGATGGCAGCCAGTGGCTTACTCAGGTAAAGCGCATCGGCAGTGCCTTTGAAAAACGGCGGCTTGAGCCCGTACGTTTTGTACCTTTACTACAAGGAGTAGTGGATTGAAGCGGCAACCCTTGGGAATATTTTTACGTGGCGCAGGGATGGGCGCCGCCGATGCGGTACCCGGTGTGTCGGGAGGTACGATTGCGTTTATTAGCGGTATCTATGAAGAGCTGATTAACACCATCAAGCAATTTGGCCCAAGTGCGATTGGTGTATGGCGTCAAGGTGGCTGGAAAGCCCTGAGTCTCCATTTGAACCTAGCCTTTCTGGTACCGCTATTGGCAGGTGTTGCGGTTAGTCTATTTAGCGTTGCGCATTTAGCACTATGGTTGATGGAAGCGCATCCACTACTGTTGGACGGGTTCTTTTTTGGCCTTGTAGCGGCCTCCGCACTGGTGGTCGGGCAGGCAAGTAGCGGCTGGAAACTATGGTATCTGCTGCCATTGTTGGTGGGGTTAGTGCTCGCCCAAGCGTTGCCAGGCATGATGCCGCTGGTGCTGCTGCTGGGCAACGAGGCGCTGGTAGTGATGGTGGCAGGCTGCATTGCCATCAGCGCCATGCTGCTGCCAGGGGTATCAGGCAGTTTTCTATTGCTGACAATGGGGCTCTACGGCACCATCATGGGAGCAATTCGCAGCTTTGATCTGGGCATTATTATTCTGTTTGGAATGGGCTGTGTGGTGGGTTTAGCGTTGTTTTCACGCTTGTTGTCCTGGTTGTTACGGCGCCACCATACCTCGACCATGCAACTGCTACTGGGGTTTATTGTCGGTTCGTTACCGGTTCTCTGGCCATGGCGTGAACTGTTACGCTATCAAATAGGGCCAGAAGGGCAAATGATCCCTTTGGAGCACCGTTATTTGTTGCCCGCTGACTATGCCGTATTGACCGGTGCCTCGGCACAAGTAGCTGGCGTTGTCGCGCTAATGGCCTTGGGGGCACTCATTGTTGTGTTACTCAACCGACACGCGGATCGTCGGCCCATCGATACCAAGCTTGGCGCTGAAAAGGAGTAAGGTTTATATGCGTAAAGGTTATAGTCTTAAAGTACTGATGATGTCGGCGCTGGCATTAACAATTGCGGGTTGTGCCAGCCAACAAGGCGGAAGCCCTCAAGTGCGTGATTTAAGCCAAGCACGCCAAGCGGTGGAAAACTCACCCCAGTACACCGTTAAAGCGGGCGACACGCTGTATGGCATCGCATGGCAGCACAATTTGGATTATCGCCAGTTGGCGGCAATGAACAATATTGATGCGCCGTACCAAATTCGGCCAGGGCAAACCATTGCCCTGCGCGAAGGCGCCTCAACGTCATCAGTCGCCAGTAGCCAGCCTGCCGCTAATAACAATGGTGGTGGCGCCGTGGCGACCGGACTGAATCCGCAAGCGGCCTCTGTTGCGAGTGATGACCAGGAACTCGACTGGCTGTTGCCCGACGAATCCGCGATTCAACGTAACCAGCGCCTAACCGCTGAACGCGATGCCGTAGAGGCTGCGGAACAAGTGGCTGATTCTTCGCCTAGCAGTAATACCTCTGCCTCCACGCCAGAGCCTGAAGTGGTCGCAGCTGCCGAACCTGAGCCTGCCGCTCAGCCGGAAGCTGAGCCAGCGTCAGAACCTGAACCGCAGCCAGTATCAGAACCCGAGCCACAGCCTGAAGCTGCTCCAGCTACACAAAGTGCCAGCGTTGACCGCTCTTCGCGTACCTATACGCCCGCTGAAACGATCAATTGGCAATGGCCTGCCGATGGCAACGTCGTCGGGGCATTTGGACAAGGCGATAGCATCACTGCCGGGATTGATATCACCGGTGAAAAGGGGCAACCTGTTAAAGCAGCTGGGCCCGGTATTGTGGTTTATGCGGGCAGCGGCGTCAGGGGTTATGGCAACCTCATCCTTCTCAAGCACAACGACCAATTCCTGAGTGCGTATGCGCATAACGATAGCTTACGGGTCAGTGAAAATGACGTGGTAGAAGCGGGTGAAGTGATTGCGACGATGGGGGATAGTGACGCAGAAAATGTCCGATTGCACTTCGAGGTTCGCCGTGATGGCCAGCCTCAAGATCCCATGGACTTTCTGCCTTCCCGCTAATGCACTCACCGGTAGCGTGGAAGGCCAGCGTTTAACTTGGAAGTTGCCCGAATCGCTGTATTCGAGCGTCATATAACAATTGTCACATAACAATATGGTGTGCGCCTTAGAGCGCACCCCTTTGACTTTCTAAATGGCGGGTAGGCGAAACACGGGGGTAAGGCCATGAGTATGTTGGAGAAAGATCTACAGGAGGTTGACCTGGAGGCTGCTGAGGAGGCACTTGATAATACCGATGATGACATCGCGGTAGAAGAAGATGCTTTTGAAAAAGCGCTAGGGCGTGAGGATCGACAATCGACCCAAAGCTTGGATGCAACGCAAATCTACCTCAACGAAATCGGCTTTTCGCCATTATTAACGCCAGAAGAGGAAGTATATTACGGCCGATTAGCGCGTAAGGGCGACCCGCTGGGACGCTCACGGATGATTGAGTCCAATTTGCGGCTGGTGGTGAAGATTGCCCGCCGCTACCTTAACCGCGGCTTAACGCTGCTGGATTTGATCGAAGAGGGTAATTTGGGCTTGATCCGCGCCGTTGAAAAGTTTGACCCCGAACGGGGTTTTCGTTTTTCAACGTATGCCACTTGGTGGATTCGACAAACCATTGAGCGCGCGTTGATGAACCAAACGCGTACAATCCGTTTGCCGATTCATGTGGTCAAAGAGCTCAATATCTACCTGCGCGCGGCGCGCGAATTGACCCAGAAGTTTGACCATGAGGCCACTGCTGAAGAGATCGCCGAGCACCTGGACAAACCGGTCGAGGTGGTCAAAAAGATGCTCGGCCTCAATGAGCGCGTATCGTCCGTTGATTACCCGATGGGCGGTGAGAGCGATAAGCCGCTGATCGATACGTTGACCGACGATGAGGTGCAGGGGCCTGAAGCGCGTCTGGTGGATGGCGATGTCAAAGAGCACGTTGATCTTTGGCTTGATGAGCTGAGCGAAAAGCAGCGTGAAGTGGTCGTGCGCCGCTTTGGCTTACGCGGTCACGAATCCGCCACTCTTGAAGAAGTCGGTGCCGAAATTGGTTTGACCCGTGAGCGGGTACGTCAGATTCAAGTCGAAGCGCTGAAAAAGCTGCGTCGTTCGCTGGAAAAACAGGGTCTCTCGTTAGAAGCTTTGTTTGAAACTTAAGTGTTTGAAGCGCAACAAAGGTGATTATTAAACGCGCCTTCCCTCTAAGCCGAGCAAGTACCTATAGGTGCTTGCTCGGTTTTTTAACGCTGACATTTTTTGTTAATAAGCATTTATTGCTGAATCAGGTAAGTGAGAAAACCTATGCGCCCCCTTGTGGCCGATATTGATCTGGACGCGCTGCGTCACAACTATCAATTGGCGTGCCGCTGTGCGCCCCAAAGCCGCTCAGTGGCCGTTATCAAAGCTGATGCTTACGGGCATGGTGCGCTAGCGTGCGCTCAAGCGCTGGAGGCCCATGCTCCCGCGTTTGCCGTCGCCTGTATCGAAGAGGCTCTCGCGTTGCGCCAAGGTGGTATTACGAAGCCTATTGTTCTGCTTGAAGGCATCTTCAGTGCTGATGAGCTGGCGCTGGTGGACACCCACGGTTTCTGGATCGCGGTGCATAGCCAGTGGCAGGTCGATGCACTGTTGGCGACCACGCCACGCCAGCCTATCCCGGTATGGTTAAAAGTCGATTCCGGCATGCACCGTCTGGGCTTTGCCATTGAAGAGGCCACTGTCATCTGGCACCAGCTTCTTGCAGCGCCCAGTGTGGCTTCGCTGCACCTCATGAGCCATTTTGCTACTGCCGATGCTCGGGATAGCCGCTATTTCAATCAGCAAATGGCGCGGCTCCAGGGGTTGGCCAGTGAACTCGAAGCGCCGCTATGCCTGGCTAACTCACCGGCGACCCTGGCGTGGCCGGTGGCGCATGGTGACTGGAACCGGCCAGGCGTCATGCTCTACGGCAGCGATCCTTTAGAAGTCGCCAATGACATCACCCGGCAACTGAAGCCAGTGATGACTCTGCGCTCTGAAATTATCGCCCTGCGAGAGCTAGAAGAGGGCGAGCCCGTGGGCTACAGCGGACGTTGGCGTGCGCCGCGGCGTTCACGCATTGCCGTGGTTGCCTGCGGTTACGGTGACGGCTATGACCGCCACGCCCGCGATGGTACGCCAGTGCTGGTAAACGGCCAACGCTGCGCGATTGCCGGTAAAGTCTCTATGGACATGCTAACCGTGGATGTCACGGAGGTCTCCGATGCCGCCATTGGCAGCGAAGTCGTATTATGGGGTAGCGCCAGCAACGGCGAAGTACTGCCGGTGGATGAAGTGGCCCGTTACTGCGATACGATCAGCTATGCCCTGCTGACGGGGGTACTGCCCCGGGCGCCTCGGCGTTATCATGGGCGTTCTGATTAAACGGTTGTTGTTATGTCAAAATCACGTTATCCACGTTCGTTTGCCCACCCGCGTTACTGGCCCACTTGGCTCGGGATTGGCGCTATGTATGTTGCCGCCTGGCTACCCTGGCGGTTAAAAATGAGCATTGGCAAAGGGCTTGGGTTGCTCGCATGGCGCTTTGCCAAGCGGCGGCGGCGCATTACCGACACCAATATAGCGCTATGCTTTCCCGAAAAGAGCGCCGAACAACAGCGGCAACTCGTCAAAGAGTCATTTATCGCTAATGGTATTGGTCTCGTCGAAACCGCGACGGGCTGGTGTCGTAATGGCGAAAGCTTGCGCCACCGGGTTGCTTATATTGGTGAAGAGCATATGGCCCGCGCTCAGGCGCGAGGCAAAGGGGTGATCATTATCGGTGTTCACTTCTCATCGCTCGATTTAGGTGGTGCCTTACATGCGCTATTTTTCTCTGCTGACGCGGTCTATCGCCCGCATAACAACCCGCTGTTTGAGCGCTTTATGACGCGTGCTCGTGGACGCAACTTTGGGGTCGCAATTGACCGTTACGATCTGCGTGGGGCTGTACGGCAGCTTAAGGCAGGCCGGATGGTGTGGTACTCGCCGGATCAGGATTTTGGCCGCGATGTCAGTGTGTTTGCACCGTTGTTTGGTCAGCAGGCTGCGACGATTCGGTTAACGGCCAAGCTTGCGCGTATGACCGGCGCGTCGGTGGTGCCGATGATGTTTCACCGCAACCCCGATAATGCTACGTACACTATCGAGAGCCTGCCAGCGTTAGAAGGGTTTCCGAGCAATGACGAGGTTGCCGATGCGACCAAGGTCAATCAATTTATTGAGCAGGCAATTCGCAAGCACCCGGAGCAATATCTGTGGCTGCATAGACGCTTTAAGACCCGCCCCGAAGGCGAGCCCAGCGTTTATTAAACCCATATAAGCGCCACAAAAAAAGCCAGCGTTAGCTGGCTTTTGGCATTCAGAGGCGACGCTTAATCCAAATTGCGGGAGTAGAAAATCTCCAGCATCTCTTTACGCAAACGGCTCTCAATATCACGCGCTTCTTCAAAGGTAATATCGCGCCGGGACGTACCGAACAGGTAATTTTCCAGCTCGAAATCTTTGAGCAGCATTTTGGTATGGAACATGTTTTCCTGATACACGTTTACATCCATCATCTGATACGCATGCTTGGTATCTTCAGCAAGGTAGTCTTGGATGGAGGTAATGCCGTGATCAATAAACAGCTTCTTGCCGTCTACATCACGGGTAAAACCACGTACCCGATAATCCATGGTGACGATGTCGGAGTCGAAGCTGTGAATCAGGTAGTTCAGCGCTTTAAGCGGACTGATATGACCACAGGTCGAGACATCAATGTCCAGGCGGAAGGTGCTGATGCCGTTGTCAGGGTGCGACTCAGGGTAGCTGTGCACCGTAACGTGACTCTTATCTAAGTGCCCAACCACCGTTTCTGGCAGTGGGCCGGGGCCCGGCTTAATCTGCTCAGGCGCGGCGTCATCCAGCTCATGCTCGGCAATCAGGATTGTCACGCTTGCGCCGTGGGGCTCATAGTCCTGGCGGGCGATATTTAGCACATGAGCGCCAATAATGTTGGTGACGTCTTTCAGAATCTGCGTCAAACGTTCGGCGTTGTAAAGCTCATCGATATAGTCGATATAAGCCGAACGCTGCTCTTCGGTTTTAGCGTAACAAATGTCGTAAATGTTGAAGCTCAAAGAGCTTGTCAGGTTGTTAAACCCGTGGAGTCGGAGATTATCTGTCATGTCCGAGCCTCCTTATGGCAGGTGAAGACACCCCGACGAGCCAGCGCCGGAACCGATAAGACGTTGCCACCATCGCTGCGGTGTAACCCCACCCGATAAAGCAGGGCGGTGACAGCACAGGTGAAGGTAAAACAAGCGGGCGTATTATGCCCGTCAAGGCGATTGCTTGCATCCGACTGAACTACTTTTTTTGCCGCCGCGGTTGGGCAAGCGGCGACGCTAGGCGAGAGAGCCAAGCGCTGCCCGTGCAAACAGCCGCTCAAGCCTCGACAATCTCAAAAGAGTGAGTGATCTCTACGCCGCCATTAACCAGCATGATCGATGCGCTGCAGTACTTTTCAGCGGAGAGTTCAACGGCGCGCTGAACCTGCTTCTCTTTCAATGCATGCCCGGTCACCACGAAATGAACGTGGATCTTGGTAAAGACGGCGGGCACTTCATCAGCGCGTTCGGCGTCAAGTTCCGCGACGCAGTCGGTGACATTGGCACGCGCTTTATCGAGAATGTTCAAGATGTCAAAAGCGGTGCAACTGCCCATGCCCATCAACAGCATTTCCATGGGGCGGGGCCCTGTATTGCGGCCACCGTGGTCGGGCGGGCCGTCGATGACAACGCTGTGCCCGCTACCGGATTCCGCCACAAATTGACGGCCTTCTGTCCATTTTACCCGTGCTTTCACGCGGCTCTCCTCATCTAGGCGACGAAAGGTAAGTCGCGCAGCATAACATTTCTTGGCCTGCGCGCCTCTTCTCAACGCCCCTGTTGTTCATCACCGGCATTATTAATCATGGTCAGTGTAGGGCATCTCCCAACCGCCTTCGCAAATGGCTCGCTTACTCGCCACTCCCGGATTGTAAAGATAGACCCAGGCACGACCAAAACGGGTGGCTATTTGCTGGCGGTCATACTCGCCCTGCGCGGGGGCGTTGATACGGTAGTCCTCCAGCCGGTCTAGCTGGGCCAGGTGGCCAATGTTGACCTCATAAACCTCTATGCTAACGCCTTTGGATGGCTGCCGCTTGGCACCAGGGTAGGGGCCGATATCGTAGAGCGTGAGGGCGCGGGTGGTGTCGCTCCCCAGTCGCCTGGCGCCGTTTAACCAGTGGGCGTTGTTGAAACCCTGCTTCAGCGTGCCATAGACCGCTACGCGGGGCGTATCAGCGATTGCCGCACGTAAATAGTCCAGATGCATTGACTAGTCCTTCCCGCGCTGTCGTGGGAATTGAAGCTGGCTTTCCAACGCTGCTAAACGCTCAGGCGTGCCTACATCGACCCACTGCCCTGTGTAATGCTCACCACTCACCCGTTGGTTATCAATGGCGGCCCTAAGCAGTGGCGCTAATGCAAAGGCGCCCTGAGGCTGCCCGGCTAACAGCGCTGGATGAATCACACTGATGCCCGCGAAGGTCAACCGCTCCTTGCTGGTTTGATTAACGCGCCCTCCCGCTAGCCCAAAATCGCCGCCGGGGTGGTGAGAAGGATTATCTACCAGCACCAAATGCGCTAAATCATCGCCCCGCAGCGATTGCAGGTTGGGCAGCGCTTCGCACCAGACATCGCCGTTGATAAGTAGAAAGGGGGCTTCACCCAGCAGCGGTAGGGCTTGCTGAATACCGCCACCGGTTTCCAAAGGCTCTGTTTCACGGCTCCAATGAATACGCAGCCCAAAGGCATCGCCATTACCCAGGGCATCAATAATCTGCTCGGCACGGTAGCTGACATTAATGACGACTTCATGAATCCCCGCTTCGTGAAGACGCGTCAGATGATGCACGATGAGCGGCTTACCCGCGACGGGTAACAGGGGCTTGGGGCAGTGGTCCGTGAGCGGTCGCATCCGCTTGCCGAGCCCTGCGGCTAAGATCATTGCTTTCATTGCGTCATTTCCGCTAGTCGTTTCATGAGGGCGGGGCGAAAGGTGAGCGTGACCCACTCAGCGAAATCAGCCTGCTCGGTCAGGAACGAAAGGCTATCCTCTAGATGATCCAAGAAGTGCGGCAAGCGCTCAAGATAGCCACTTTTTTGATCGCGCAGCGTTAAACGGCAAAATATGCCCAGCACTTTCAGCGAGCGCTGAGCGGCCATGGCATGGCACTGGATTAGGAAGGTGGCAAAATCGACCCGGCCAGGAAGGCGGCCATCGCGGCGGGCCTGCTGATAAAACGCGTTGACGAAGTCGCTAAACTCCTCATCGCTAAAGCGGCAGTAGCGCCCCCGCAACAATGAGATAAGGTCGTAGCTTAGCGGGCCTGCCACCGCGTCCTGAAAGTCGATCATGAATAAACGCTGGTCGTGTACCATCAGGTTCATAGCATCGAAATCGCGGTGCACACTGACCACCGGCTGGGCCAGCGCTTGCTGAATAAGCTGCTCGCGCAGGGGTTGCCAGCTTTCGGGTGGCGATAGCTTCAGCCAAGCACCCAGGCACCATTCGGGAAACAGATCGAGCTCCCGACCAAGCAGCGCCCTATCATAAGCGGGCAATGATTCGGGGCTGGCGCGGTTTTGCAGCTCGGCGATGAGCGTTAGGGCCTGCGCATGATACGCCTGTGTGGTAGCGTCGTCGGTAAACAAGTTTTGTAGCGGTGTGTTGCCCAGGTCATCAAGCAGCAGGAAGCCGTCCGCCAAGTTGGCGGCATGCACCTTGGGTACCGCCAAGCCTGCGCTGTGCCAGCGTTGGGCGATGGCGACAAAAGGGTGTGAGTCCTCCTGTTCAGGCGGGGCATCCATTACTACCTGGGTGGAGCCGCCGGGTAATGTGAGGCGAAAATAACGCCGGAAACTTGCATCGCCCACGGCGGATGAAAGCGTAATATCGGCCTTGGAAAGGCCGTTTTGTTGGGCAGCCCACGTGGTGAGGGCGTTAATCCGATAAGAGGACATGCAAGCTCCTTGCTGGTCGGGCATCATGCGGGCTGTATAATACCGATTCTGGATGCCAAGGATAACGAACATGGGCAAGCGATTTTCGCGCACGTTGCCAGTTGCGCATACGCTGATGGGCAGTTTGCTTGCTGGCGCCTCGTTTACGGCGGTGGCTCAAGGTCAAGACATGCCCGCGGAAGCGTTAGATTGGCAAGCCTGGGGGGAAGAAGAGGCGGCCAATCAATTGTGCCGAGGGCGCTACGTGATGCCCAGCTACCGCTTACCCGCGGAAGAGAACCCGGAAACCCTCTCGCTTGAGGCCAGCGACGTCGATTACGCCGCCAATGGCGAGGCGTTGTTGCGCGGTGATGTGGTGCTTCGGCGCGGCAACGAGGAAGTAGAAGCGGAGCGTGTCTTTTTACCCGCCGACCGTGAGCAGGTCGATGCTGAAGGCAATATCGCCATACGTGATGGGCGTGCATTGGTGCGCGGCGAGCAGGCGATGCTGAGGCTAAACGAAGACCGTGCGACGTTGGGGAATAGCCATTATGTGCTTTACGACCAGCACTTGCGCGGTCAAGCAAATCAGTTAGAGCAGACGGCAGAGGGCGAGTATCGTCTGCAGGACGCCAGTTTTACCACCTGTGATCCAGGCGCCAATAGCTGGGAACTGGTCAGCAGTGATATTCGCCTGAACCAGGCCGAAGGCTTTGGCACGGCCCGCCATGCGCGATTACAGGTGAAAGATGTGCCGGTGTTTTACTGGCCATGGCTACGTTTCCCCATTGACGATCGTCGTCACACTGGTCTGCTCTCCCCATCGATAGGTTTTTCATCGGATGGTTTTGATTACGCCCAGCCGTTTTATTGGAATATCGCCGCTAACCAAGATGCGACCATCACGCCGCGCTGGATGAGCGACCACGGGTTGCTAATGAACGGTGAGTACCGTTACTTGTTTGAAGAGAGTGCGGGCATCGTCGAAGGCGGCTATTTAAATAGTGATAACGGCGGCTCCGGCGGTGGAGAAAATCGCTTTGAAGGTGAGGATCGTTGGTATGTGGATGCCCGCCATGCAGGGCGGGTAAACGAGCGTAGCAATTACCGGCTGCGCTATGGTGCGGCCAGCGACGGGCGCTATTTTGATGACTTTGGTGGCGAGTTCGGTGAAAGTGATCGCGCCAGCATGGAGCGCTTGGCCCAGGTCGATTACCGTGGCCAGCGCTGGCAGTTAGATGCCCGTGCCCAAGGCTTTCAGCGTCTGGAAGACCCGCTCAGCGATAGCGATAAGCCCTTTTATCAATTGCCGAGCCTGAGTGCCAACGCGAACTGGCAGTTCGACAACGGCCTCTACACCCAGTGGCGCTCTAATGCGACCTATTTTTGGCGCGATGTGGATGAGCGCCGTGTGCCGGAGCGTGAGGCGGCCACCGGTAGCCGATTGCACCTTACGCCTGTTGTTGGCTGGCGCTTTGAACGGCCTTGGGGCTATTTAGAGCCGCGTACTGAACTGTGGAACACCGCCTATGAGTTGGATTATGGCGAGCGAGAAACGGAGCGGGGTGACTCGCCCAGCCGCAGCATTGCGCTGACCTCAATCGATAGCGGGTTGGTCTTTGAGCGCGAGCTGGCCCTCGGCGGGCGCGACTATCGCCAAACCTTGGAACCGCGTCTGAACTACGCCTACGTGCCACGTACCGATCAAACTGAGCTGCCGGACTTTGACAGTCGCGAACGTGTGTTCTCCTGGGATCAGCTTTGGTCCGTCCAGCGCTTTTCCGGCACTGACCGCGTGGGTGATCTCAACCGGCTCTCTTATGGCGTGCAGTCGCGCCTACTTGAGGATGCGTCCGGTCGTGATCGACTTTCGTTTGGGGTCGGGCAGAGTGTTTACTTTGATGATCGCCGAATCGATAGCGAAGGCGATGCGGATACGCTGCCGGATCGGCCGGAAGAAAACCCCAACGTTAATCCTGAAAGCTACTATCAGGCTACCCGGGATCGTTCACCACTAGTGACCCGCCTTGATTGGCAAATTAATGATCGCTGGAGCAGTGGCTACGAATGGCTCTACGATGATCACCGTGATCGCACCGAACGCTCAAGCGTTGATGTACGTTATCGCCATCCCGAAGGGCACGTAGTGAACCTTGGCTACCGTTGGGAGATCGAAGGATTTGACCCGGGTGTGTTGCAGGGCGACGACGGTTTTCGCGACTATAACCGTGAAGAGTGGGATCTGTCGTTTGCCTGGAAAGCCAGCACTAGCATTGATTTGATCGGTCGCTACCTTCACGATCAAACCAATGACCGCTCGCTTGAGCAGCTGGCAGGCGTGCAGTGGAATAACTGCTGTTATGGCCTGCAGCTTGTTTGGCGTGAATGGGTCGATGACGATGATACTGCCCGCATTGATGATGATTTTAATGATCGCGGGCTATTTTTGCGCTTCGTGTTCCGTGGCTTAGGTGGCGTTGGCCAGAATGCGGACAGCTATTTTGAACAGACCATTCCTGGCTATCGTCCGACCGCCCTGTAAATGACTTCCATAGAATGGCTAATGAAAGAGACGTTTGTAATGAAAATGAGAAAGCCCTTGCTAGGCCGAATGAAGCAGCTCTCTGCTGGTAGCCTACTCGCCCTCTGCGTTGGCGCTGGCCTTGCGTTGGCCCCACTGACGCTCCAAGCGCAAAATTTCCAATCCACCCAGCGTCAGGCATTGGATAGTGTCGTGGCCGTGGTCAATAACGATGTGATCATGCGCAGCGAATTGGATGATCGTATGGCGCAAATTGAGCAGCAGGCCCAGACGCAGGGCGGTAATCTTCCTCCCCGCTCCCAGCTTGAGCGGCAAGTGCTAGAGCGTATGGTGATGGAAGAGATTCAGCTACAAATGGCGGAAGATGCCAGTCTGACGATTGATGATACTGAGCTAAACGGTCAAGTGCGCTCGATTGCCGAATCCAACGGCATGACGCTGGATGAGTTTGCTGATGCGGTGGAAGCTGACGGCATGACGCTGGCGAGCGTGCGCGAAGATATTCGCCGCGAAATGCTGATGCGTCAGGTGCAGCAGCGCCAAATCAGTAATCGTGTGACGGTTAGTGATCGTGACGTTGAGCGTTTTCTTGACCAGCAGCAGGGGCAGGCCGGCGAGCAGAACTTCATTGAAGAGACGCGGGCCCGCCACGTATTAATCGAGCTGACGCCTAATCGCGATGAAAACCAGGCGCGTGCGCGAGCTGAAGAAGTGCGCCAGCGCTTGTCTCAGGGTGATGATTTTGCCTCCGTGGCGCGCGAGTATAGCGATGACAGCGGCACTGCACTCAACGGGGGTGAGCTTGGCTGGGTGCGCCCAGGGCAAACTGTTCCTGCGTTTGAGGAAGCAATGCGTGACCTAGGCGTTAACCAGATATCCCAGCCGGTGCGCTCTCAGTTCGGCTACCACGTGATTGAGGTGGAAGAGCGTCGCCGCCAGAACGTTACTCAGGAGAGTCAGCGCGAGCAGGTTCGCCAAGCGATCTTCCAGCGTCGCGCGAACGAAGAGCTTGAAACCTGGCAGCAAGAGATTCGCTCACAGGCTTTTGTTGATGTTCGTCTCTAATGGTAGCTGGGACTTCAAGGGCTGATAGCGCGCTGCCGGTGGTCATCACCACCGGCGAACCAGCGGGCATCGGTCCTGAACTAACGCTAATGCTTGCAGCCGGGGGGGGGCTTCCTCCAAATACCGTGGCCATTGGCGATCCGGAAATGCTGCGCCAGCGCGCAATTGCGCTGGGGCTGGTTGTTACGGTGGTAGAGTGTTCGGTGGGTGAGTGCCCAAGTGGCGACAATGCCTTACCTGTTTGGTCCGTCGCTCTTAATGCCCCTTCCTCGCCAGGTGTGCTTAATCCAGCTAACGCCGATTACGTACTTGCCACCCTGGCAATGGCGGTCGATGCTTGTCAACACGGCCTCGCCGCTGCCATGGTGACCGCACCGCTGCACAAAGGCGTAATTATTGACGGCGGTCACCCTGGCTTTACCGGCCATACCGAATGGCTGCGTGATGCCTGTGGCGTTGATGACGTCGTGATGATGCTGGCCACCGACGCGGCGCTACATGCGGCATCGCCAAGCTGGCAGGGTAGTGGCGATTTACGTGTTGCTCTGGTGACCACACACTTGCCTCTGCGCAACGTCGCCGACGCTATCACCTTTGAGCGGGTCACCTGCATTAGTCGCTTACTGGCGATTGGTTTGCAGCACCAGTTCGGGATTGCTAAACCGCGCATTGCAGTGTGTGGCTTAAACCCGCATGCCGGTGAAAATGGCCACCTGGGCCACGAAGAGCTGGATATTATTATTCCCGCGCTTGATGCCCTTCGCGCTGAGGGAATGGATATCCTTGGCCCGTTGCCCGCCGACACACTATTTACCCCGCGGCACTTGGCAGGTGTCGATGCAGTGTTGGCGATGTACCATGACCAGGGCTTGGCAGTGTTAAAATATGCAGGCTTTGGTCAGGCTGCCAATATTACCCTGGGCTTGCCATTGGTACGCACTTCGGTCGACCATGGCACCGCGTTGGATCTGGCTGGCAAAGGCGTGGCAGACCCCGGCAGCCTGAAAGTCGCTATCGCCCTTGCACGCCGTCTATCTACCCAGCGGTTGTCTGCTACTGTCTAGCGTTTGCTGCGAAATACTCCCGATTGAATCCGCACTCCAAGGAACACCGTTTGATGTCTACTGTGCCCCAACACCGCGCTCGTAAACGCTTTGGTCAGAACTTTTTGCGCGACCTTGGCATTATTTCGCGGATCGTTCGTGCCGTTGGCCCGCGCTCGACGGATCGCCTTGTCGAAATTGGCCCAGGGCAGGGTGCACTGACCGAGCCGCTGCTGGAAGCGGCAGGGCATTTAGAAGTCATTGAGCTCGACCGCGATCTGATCCCTGGCCTGCGCGTGCAGTTTTTTAACTACCCCGACTTTGTGATACACGAAGGCGATGCGCTGAAGTTTGATTTTGCCGCGCTGAAAGGCGATGGGCCTGCGCTGCGCGTGGTGGGTAATCTGCCTTACAACATCTCCACGCCGTTGATAATTCACCTGCTTGCCGCAGGAAGTGCGATAGAAGATATGCACTTCATGCTGCAAAAAGAAGTCGTTGAGCGCTTGGCTGCTGAACCGGGCGGTGCTGATTGGGGGCGTCTTTCGGTCATGGCGCAGTACTACTGTAGTGTCGAGCAGCTATTTATTGTGCCGCCGGAAGCCTTTGTGCCGCAGCCCAAGGTTGAGTCGGCCATTGTGCGTTTAACGCCTCATGCGACCCTGCCTCATACAGCAGAAGACCCCACGCTGCTGTTTGAGTTGGTAAAGCTCGCGTTTGGACAGCGGCGCAAAACGCTGCGCAATAACTTTAAAGGGCGCGTGAGCCCTGAAATCCTTGAAGAATTAGGTATTGATCCTATCCGCCGTCCGCAAACACTGACGGTCGCCGAGTACGTGGCGATTGCCAATCGAGTCGCCGCCGATGAGCAGGCGAGCAGTGAGCGGGGCAGCCAAGCGTGAGTGGTCTAACTATCGAGGTAAACGTTGCGCCTAGCTACCGTGCCGATGAGTCCAATGATGCGGAGTCGCGCTACGTCTTCAGCTATACCATCACCGTCCATAATCAAAGCCCCCATAGCGTGCAGCTCATGGCGCGCTACTGGAAAATCACCCAGGGTAGCGGCGAGTGCCAGGAAGTGCGCGGCAAAGGCGTCGTCGGGCAGCAGCCGCTGATTGGCCCTGGCCAGAGCTTTCGCTATACCAGCCGTGCCATTCTTCAAACGCCGGTGGGAGTCATGGAAGGCGCCTATACGTTGCTAGACACATCTACGCAACGCGCGTTTGAAGTGGCTATCACACCGTTTAGGTTGGCGGTACCGCTCCAGCTTCACTAGATGTCTGCGTTAACCTGCTCTCCAGATGATCGCAAAGCCGCAGGGCCAGCTGCACTAGCGTTAATGTAGGGTTGGCGTGCCCCGCGCTGGCAAACACGCTGGAGCCCGCCACGTAGCAATTTTCCTGGGCAAATAGACGGCAGTCGGGGTTAACGATACCCGTCTCGGCAGCAAGGCTCATGCGCGTGCCGCCCATGTGGTGACGTCCAGCTAGTTCGCCTTCCGTGGGCAGTTGCACAGGCGTATCGGCAAGCCAATCAGCCATCTGTAGTCTGCCCACCTCATTGTCACGTAGGTATTCACCCAGCAGCAGCATGCTCTCGCGAATGGTGCGGCGATCCAGCTCAGACTGCTGCCATACCAAGCGGCTGCGGGGAACGCCCAGTTCATCCAGCTCATCGCTCAGTTCGATACGGTTCTCAAAGCGCGGCTCCTGTTCCCAGGCGGCTCTTAATACCACGCCATGGATTACCTGCCCTTGGGCTTGCCAGACACGTATCCGTCCCGCCAGCGTAGGGGCTTGATCAGCGAGCTCATCAATCAGCGCCTGAGTGGTTTCAGTGTTCATACGGTGCAAGCGCAGCCCACAGTTGAGTATTTGACGTGAATCGAGGGATGCAGCAGTGGGGGAGAGAAACACGTTGTATTCGTCGTCTAGCCCCAGCGCCGCTGGCTTGAACAACAGTGCCTTGCCCACCGTGGCGTGAGGGTGCTCCATCCAGTAGCGCCCCAGCGTGCCCGCCTGCGGTATTAGCTGTCCATTGGCTTGCTGGTTGCACCACAGCAACAAACGTGAGTTTTCGATACCGCCGCAGGCGAGCACAAAATAGCGCGCATGTACCAAGCGGTAGTCCCCTTGGTAATTCTTGAAAGTGGCACTGGTGACGTGGCCATCTTGGGTTTCCAGTGCCACTAGGTTGGCCGTTAAGCAGCACTCAAGCGTCATCGAATCGCGCAGCGTAGCGGCAAATTTATCTTTCAGCCGTGTCGGGTTGCCCAGAGAAAAATAGATGCGTTTAAACCCAGCCCCAGCGATGGATTGGTCTGCGGGCGTCGTCGCCAAGTCGAGTAACTTAGCGGCAGAGCGGTAGTAGGGTGAAAGCGCATCACGGCCAATGGGCCAAGCTGTCTCGCTGGCAGCTGATTTGGCGGTGAAGTCATAGCGATCCAACGGACGACAGACGCCTCCCCAGTGATTGGTCGAGCCACCTAAATGGCGTAGGCGAGCGCCATATAAAGGAATATAAGGATCGCCGATAGTTTCGCCCCGATAGCACTCCTGAGATCGCTCGCTGTAATCAGCATCGCCACCTTCGCACAGCAGCACACGGTGTCCCCGCTCCGACAGGGTGACCGCCATGGAAATGCCTGCTGCACCCGCGCCGATAATGCATACATCCACAGCGTCGCGCTGTTCGCTGATAGCCTCAAAATCAATATACATCAGCGGTCGCTAGACTTAAGCAACCAACCGTTCACCACCACCGACGCGGTAGGTGGGGAAGGTTTAGCGGTAGACGCTTGAGCGATCGGCAAAAGCGTTTTACCGGGCAGCACTACGGCGCCGATGCCCGCCAGGGTAACAACCCGCAGTAGTCCACGCCGCGTATGATCCATAGCCATATGAGTATCGTTTTCCTTAACAGTAGTGACGAGGCAGCCATGCTTATGAAAGGCGATTTCGCTGCTGGACGTGTCTCTTGAGAGCGCCTGCGCGCATTTTTATAGTGATCCACGTTCGCTACTTTCACCAGTGTTAATCATCAAGATAAATAACCGACGGCAGGCAGAACAGGCAAGTGAGGTGGTAGTATTTAGCCCATTCATTTCATTAAAAAGGCCTCACGCATGAGCACCTATGCGATCGGCGATTTACATGGCTGCCATGCTGAATTCGTAGCGCTGCTGGAGAAACTCAGTTTTAACCCTGCGCGGGATACGCTTTGGCTAGTCGGCGATTTGATTAATCGCGGCCCCGGTTCTTTAGCGTGCTTGCGGGAGGTGCGCGCGCTCGGTAGCGCCGCAAAAAGCGTATTGGGCAATCATGACTTCCATTTGCTGGTCGTGGCCCGTGGTGGCGGTAAGCTTAAAAAAAATGACACCCTGAGCGATATTCTTGGTGCCCCTGACCGGGAGGAACTGCTGGATTGGCTTCAAAGCCAGCCCCTTAGCGTGTTTGAGCACCGGATACTAATGACCCATGCCGGGCTGCTGCCCCAGTGGAGCGTTCCTCAGGCCGAAGCGCTCGGGCGGGAAGTTCAGGCGGCGCTAGCGAGTGAAACATCAGGGCAGTTTTTAACCCAGCTATTCGGTAACCAGCCGGACATCTGGCGCGACGATCTAGAAGGCATGGACCGGCTACGTTTGATTGTGAATGTGTTCACTCGGATGCGCTTTATTGATGCCCAAGGGCGTTTAGAGTTTGCCGCGAAAGAGGGGCTTGATAGTGCCCCAGAAGGTTTTCTACCTTGGTTTCAATACCCGCGTGCCGATGATATTCAACTGCTGTTTGGCCACTGGGCTGCCCTTGAAGGGGAGACTCCTCAGGCGCAGGTGCCCGTCGAGGCGCTTGATACAGGCTGTGTTTGGGGCGGGCGATTAACCGCGCTAAACCTGACCAATGGCGAGCGCACTAGCGTGCCCAGTCAGCAGCGGGGGAGATAGGGAAAACAATGGAAAAAAGTGACACTAACAAACGGAGTGACCCCCGTTTAGCAGGCCTACAGGTTTATCGTGTAGGCGGCGCGGTGCGTGACGCTTTGCTGGGTTGGTCGGTTGTCGATAACGATTGGGTCGTGGTGGGGGCGACGCCAGAGGCCATGCGCAAGCGTGGTTTTAAGCCAGTGGGTCGCGACTTCCCGGTTTTTTTGCACCCAGAAACAGCTGAGGAGTATGCCCTTGCCCGCACCGAGCGAAAGTCTGGCCACGGCTACGCAGGGTTTGATGTTCACGCCAGCCCCGATGTCACGCTGGAAGAGGATTTGTTACGCCGTGACCTAACCATCAATGCAATTGCCCAGAGCATTGAGGGGGAGTTAACCGACCCGTTTAATGGGCAGGGCGATATTGAACAGCGTGTGCTGCGGCATATCTCATCGGCGTTTAGCGAAGACCCGCTGCGGGTACTGCGTACCGCGCGCTTTTTAGCCCGCTATGCATCGCTGGGATTCACCATTGCTGATGAAACCCTGGCATTGATGCGCCAAGTGAGCCACAGCGGTGAACTTGAGCATTTGGCCGCCGAGCGGGTGTGGGTGGAAACCGAAAAGGCGCTGGGCGAACCGAGCCCGGACGTTTATTTCACCACCCTAGAGCGCTGCGAGGCGTTGCCTATCTGGTTTCCCGAACTCATGGGGTCGGTGTTGCCACGAGGTTTAGCTGCACTGGATCAAACGCCTCGAAATAGCACGCTAGCAGTGGCCCACTGGCGCTACGCGCAGTTGGTGTCACCGCTCACCGCCGAACAGCGTGATGCCTTAGCAACGCGGTTAAAGTTGCCCAACGGCGTGGCCCAGCTTGCCCGCCATACCGCGCTCACTCATACGCTGCTTGCCGCGCCACTGGATGGCCCGAACGTGCTGCATTGGCTGGAACGATTGGATGGCTGGCGCAAGCCCGAGCAGGTCGAGGCGCAGTTGGCATTAGTGAGCGTGCTGGCGCCGGAGCAAGTGGAGCGGCTTGGCAGCGCTTGGCTAGCGGCTCGCGAGGTGAGGCCGCAGGCGTTAATGGCGGAAGGATATCAAGGGGCGGCGCTGGGTGAGGCAATACGCGTGCGGCGCGGGCAAGCCGTGGCGGTAGCACTTGAGTAGCCGGTTATCGACGGGCCGCTGCCAAGCGAGGAAGCTCGTCTGACTGAGAGATCCAGCGGCCACGCCAGCTAAAATCAACCGCCCAGAGGCGTTGGCTGCCTAGTTCGAAGGTTTTCCATAACGAAGCGTAAGAGGTGTCACACAAGGGGTGGCGTTCAGTGGGTAGCAATTCAGCAAGCGGCTGCAGCACGAACGCATTATGAGTGATTTCGCTGCGTGGCAACGTGACATCATCGATGGTGCCGCAGAGGCTGCCCACGGTAAGCAAGTCGATATCCAACGCGCGGGGGCTGAATTTAGCAGTGTCGGGAAGGCGACCGTGTTCTATTTCCAGCTGCTTACTCCAAGCCTGAAGCTCCCCGGGTGACCAGTCACTGTGAAAGGCTACTACCAAATTATAGAAATTGCGGCTGTCGGTAAAACCCACTGGCTCGCTTTCAAAAACACGTGAGATTTGCAGCGAGCCAAAGGTCTCCGCGAGCGCATCAAGGCAGTAGCGGATATGCCGAGTGGGATAAATATTGCTGCCTAAGCTGACAGTAACCAGCTTCATGCGCTGGGCTCCTGCGTTACCTCTGGTAAGGCGCCGCGGGTAATTTCCAAACCGACGCTGGCAGCGTTGGGCACTGCACCGGGTTTACGCACGGTCAGGCGCAACCAGCTAATTGGGAATTCTGTGCGCAGGCATTCTGCGAGGCGTTCGGCGAAAGTTTCGACCAGGGCGAATTGATGATCATCGGCAAATGTCTGGATGCGCTGACAAATGGCCGCGTAATCCAGCGTGAGGCGTAAATCATCGGTGGCTGCCGCTGAGCGAATGTCGGTCGCCAACGCCAAATCTAAGCTCAGAGTTTGTTGAATCGAACGCTCCCAGTCATAGACACCGATAACTGTGTCGACGGTTAACGCTTCAATCAAAATGCGATCCATCTGCCTTCCCCCAGCTGCAACAAGCGGGCGATTGTACGTTAGGATGGGGCTAAACGACAGCGAGCCAGGCTATCGAGACGGTCTATAAAGCGAGCAGAGCGCCATGGTATGGATAGTAGTGGGTTATTTAAGCGGCAGTTGGTTGGCAGCGCTGAGCGTTTGCCGCCTAGCGGGTGTGGGTGACCCACGCCAACATGGCTCGTTTAACCCTGGGTTTTCTAACGTATTGCGCCTTTATGGCCCCCGTTTGGCGGCCGTTACTCTGCTGCTAGATGCCTTAAAAGCCATGCCCGCTGTTTTAGGGGCCAAGCTTATGAACTGCCCAGTATGGTTGCAAGGGCTGGTTGGGCTGGCCGTGCTGCTTGGACACAGTTTTCCCTTATGGCATCACTTTCGTGGCGGAAAGGCAGTTGCCAGTGCGTTTGGTGTACTGCTGATATTGGTGCCCAATGTGGCGCTATTAAGCGCTGTCATTTGGGCGCTACTGGCGTGGCGGCTAAAGACGGCGGCGATGGCATCGCTAGCCAGTGCTTTGGTAGCGCCGCTGATATGCGCTTGGCTAGCGCCTGCGTATTTTATGGTGGTCGGCGGCTTCAGCCTGCTGGTGCTGGCCCGCCACGGGCTCAATATTCGTCGACTTCGACGCGGTGAAGAGCCGCCGTTTCGCGGCTCCTAGAGCGCAGCTAGCTATCAGCGGCAACCGGGGGTGTCAGTTGATCCAGCGGCCAACGGGGGGTTGCCTGCATTATGCCGTAGGTGTCGCACTCGCCTGCTGCCAAGCGTTGAGCGCCTACATAGGCAATCATGGCGCCATTGTCGGTGCAGAAGCGCCCGCGTGGGTAGTAGGCGCGGGCATGGCGTTTTTTACACTCAACGTGTAGTCGTTCGCGCAGGCGATGATTGGCACTAACCCCACCCGCCACCACTAAACGTTTCAAACCGGTTTGATCCAGTGCTCTACGGCACTTAATGACCAGCGTATCAACCACGGCTTCTTCAAAGGCGCGGGCTACGTCGGCACGTGCTTGGTCGTCGAGTTCACCAGCTGCCTCCAATTGGCGAATGGCGGTCATAGTGTGGGTTTTTAAGCCGGAAAAACTAAAATCGAGCCCTGGTCGGTCGGTCATCGGGCGTGGGAAGCGAAAACGCTTGGGATCCCCTTGTTCCGCCAGTTTGGCGACTTGAGGCCCGCCTGGATAGGCCAAGACCAGCATTTTGGCAGCTTTATCAAACGCTTCACCCGCGGCGTCATCCACCGATTCGCCGAGCAGCTGATAGCGACCCAGCCCTTGCACTTCGACCAACTGGGTATGGCCACCGGATACCAGCAGCGCCACGAAAGGGAACTCGGGGGGCTCGTCTTCCAGCATCGGTGCCAGTAAATGGCCTTCCATATGGTGTACACCGAGCACGGGGATGTTTAACGCTCGTGCCATGCCGTGGGCGGTGCTGGCGCCCACCATTAATGCACCGACTAAGCCCGGGCCAGCGGTATAAGTAATGCCGTCCAGGTCGTGACGCGTTAGCTTGGCATCGCTGAGCACCTGCTCAATCAGCGGTAGCAGTTTTCGGGTGTGATCGCGAGAAGCGAGTTCGGGTACCACACCACCAAATTCGGCGTGCATGGCGATTTGACTGTAAAGCGCGTCGGCAAGCAGCCCTTTGCCGCCGGTTAGCGAAGTGTCATAAAGCGCAACGCCCGTTTCGTCGCAGGATGTCTCAATGCCCAGAACACGCATAAATAAGGGACTCTCAAAGGATGTGCAAAAATATAAAGGTGAAAATCACAAGGTCAGTAGTCTAGCATTGTCGCTGCAAACGAGCGTAAGCATTTGCAAAGATGGCCAACGGCGACTAGACTACTGTGCGCTGTAAAACTGGGTCGTACACTGTATTCTGAACCGCAATATCGCAGTGTACGTACTATCCGAACTCAAGACTCCTTAAGGTAGGTGAGTGCTTAATGCCTTCTGTAAAAGTACGTGATAACGAGCCGTTTGACGTCGCCCTGCGTCGCTTCAAGCGTTCTTGCGAAAAAGCCGGTGTTCTTTCTGAAGTACGCCGCCGCGAGCACTATGAGAAGCCGACTGCTGAGCGTAAACGCAAAGCGGCAGCTGCCGTAAAACGCCACGCTAAGAAAGTCCAGCGTGAGCAAAAGCGTTTCGAACGGCTCTATTGATCCGTACCCGAGGGGGCCGGAGCAATTAGCTGGTCGTCTCAAGAGGGATGCCAAGCGGCCGCCACTAGGTGGCCGTTTGTTTTTGACTGTCGTTTGCAAAATCACCGCTTTTCAAGACCGTCGCTGTTTATGATGATCTGATCTGGCAATAGGTCTGATGACCTTAAGCAGTTTTTAAGATCAGTTTTTGAAACGATTTTTGAACATGGTTTTTTGAAAACAGTCTCGAAAGTTAGCGCTTTGCGCGAGGATGCCCGTAGTTCATGGCAGGCCAAATTCCACAGCGTTTCATTGATGACCTGTTAGGCCGCGTTGATGTGGTTGAGGTGGTCGGTGAGCGTGTGCAGCTTAAAAAAGCCGGCCGTAACTACTCCGGGCTATGTCCCTTTCATCAAGAAAAGACCCCGTCGTTCACCGTCAGTGCGGATAAGCAGTTTTATCACTGCTTTGGCTGCGGCGCTAATGGCAACGCACTGCGTTTCTTGATGGAGTATGACAAGCTGCCTTTTCCCGAGGCGATAGAACAGTTGGCGGGGCGCTTGGGAATTGATGTGCCCCGTGAAGGTGCTGATGACCCGCGAGCTCAGCAGCGTGAGCAGAAGCGTAAAGAGGGCGTTAATCTACTTGAGCTATCCGCCAGTTTCTATCGCGAGCGATTAAAAATGCAGGAGGGCCAGTCCGCTCAGCGCTATCTGTTGGGTCGTGGGCTCTCGGAAGAGGTCATTAAGAGCTATGGGATTGGTTACGCTCCTGGTGGCTGGGAAGCACTAAAACAGCACCTTAGCGAGCGAGGCATCAATGAGTCAGTTCAGGTGGAGTACGGCCTGCTGATTCATCGCGAAGATACCGGGCGTACCTATGATCGTTTTCGTGATCGGGTGATGTTTCCGATTCGTGACCTGCGGGGAAGAACGATTGCGTTTGGTGGGCGGGTAATGGGCGATGATCAGCCTAAATACCTTAACTCACCAGAAACGCCGGTGTTTCACAAGGGGCGTGAGCTGTATGGCTTGTTTGAGGCGCGCCAAGCCTCGAACAAGCTTGAGCAATTGGTCATGGTCGAAGGCTATATGGACGTTGTGGCGCTGGCGCAATATGGCATTCATAACGCTGTTGCAACGCTTGGAACCGCGACCACGGAAGACCATTTAACCCGCCTGTTTCGCTTGGTGAGTCGGGTGGTGTTCTGTTTCGATGGAGACCGTGCCGGACGCCAGGCGGCCAGCCGGGCGCTTGAAACTGCATTGCCGCAAATGATTGATGGGCGTGAGGCGCGCTTTCTGTTTCTGCCCGAAGGTGACGACCCGGACACGCTGGTTCGTCGTGAAGGGTCGCAGGCATTTCAGGATCGAGTGACCTGTGCCATGCCGTTGTCGGAGTTTCTGTTCGAGCAAGCGGCCCAAGGGCGCGACTTGAACACGGTAGAAGGGCGAGAGCGTTTTGCCAGTCAAGTGCTTGAGGCATTGAACAAAGTACCTGATGGCATGCTCAAATCGCTATTGCTGGAATCATTGGCGCAGCGTAGTGGATTAGCGCAGGAGCAGTTAAAAACCTTGCTTGAGAAGCGTGCCGCCGCCACCCGCCAACATGCATCCAGCGGTGCGGGAGGCCAGTCACCAGAAGCGTCGTCTGCGGTTGATTCGGCACCGGTCGCTAGGGTGGGCGCGAGGCAAGCGGGATCTGCTCAGTCATCTCCATCGCGCACCCGGGCGCTTTCGCCAGTCGGGCGTATCGCGCAGCTGTTGTTGCACGAGCCTGGTCTGGTGGCCGCACTGCCTGACTCCTTGGCGTGGCTGCCGGAGGATGACGATACGCCGCTATGCCAAGAGCTGATCGCTCTTCTCAAGGCGGGGCGTTATCGCAGCCCGCAGGTGGTATTGGCGCACTTTCAGGGCAGTGAGCAGGGGCGTGCCCTGGCAGCTCTCGCCAAGCGTGAGCTGCTGATTCCAAAAGCCGATCGGGAAGCAGAGCTGACTGGGTTGGTTGAGCATTTGCAATACGTTCAGCGCCAGCGCTCTCCGCAAGGCGAGTACGAGGCACTACTGGCGCAGGAGCGCGCCGGGCATAAGTTAGATAAGGAGCAGCGCCAGCGTTTGGCAAGCTTGGTAATGGAGCTTGCACAGCGCCAATAAGGCGGTGTTTTGAGCGATGGGGTTGAATTCCTGCCGTATCAACACCAGATATAAGGTCAGCCACCGAGCGTTGGCCTAACCGAACAACCTAACACACCTGAATGACCGCGCAAATACGTCGAGCTGGAAAATTTCCTGCTTTTTACGCTATACTGTACGGCTTGTTGAGTTTAATCGATTCAGCGCTCCAGGTGTTTCATTCTTCTTCGTCGAGATAGGGTTTCTATGGCTGGAAATGCGCAGCAGCAGTCACGTCTGAAGGAGTTGATCGCACGCGGCAAGGAACAGGGCTACCTGACCTATGCCGAGGTCAACGACCATCTACCCGAGGATATCGCCGACCCGGATCAAGTGGAAGACATCATTGGCATGATCAACGACATGGGGATTAGTGTCGCTGAAGAAGCGCCAGATGAAGACACTTTGATGATGTCGGATCAATCCACGGACGAGTCCGCTGCGGAAGAGGCCGTAGCGGCCCTTGCCGCCGTGGAAAGCGATGTAGGCCGCACCACTGACCCCGTCCGCATGTACATGCGTGAAATGGGCACGGTTGAGCTTCTGACCCGTGAAGGCGAAATTGAAATCGCCAAGCGGATCGAAGAAGGCACCCGTGAAGTGATGTCGTCTCTGGCCTATTTGCCGGGTGCCGTCGCGTCTATTTTGGACGCTTACGACGCCACCCAGGATGAAGAAGCGCCGGGGCGTCTTTCGGATCTATTTTCTGGTTTCATTGACCCGGATGAAGGTATTCCTGGTGTCGCTGAAGCAGAGGTACCTGAACCAGAGCCCGAGTCCGAGCTGGAAGAGGACGTTGAAGGCGAAGGGGATGAGGACGACGAAGATTCTACGGCCAGCGAAGGCGGTCCGGATCCTGAGGAGGCGCGTGCGCGTTTTGAGCAGATTCGCGAGCAGAACGCTTTAGTCGAAGCGGCGTTTGCCAAGCATGGTCGCGGTAGTGCCGAGCTAAAGGCCGAGCAGACTCGTCTAGCCGTGCTTTTCTCGCCGATCAAGCTGGTACCCAAGCACTTTGAGCGCTTAGTTGGCCAAGTGCGTATCAGCGTTGAACAAGTGCGTGCCCAAGAGAAAGCGGTCATGCAGCTGTGCGTGAAAAAAGCCAAGGTGCCGCGTAAGACGTTTATCAAGTCGTTTCCTGGCAACGAGTCGCGCAAAACCTGGCTGGATGATTTCCAGGCAGCGCAAAGCAAGTACGCCGATCGCCTTGAGCCGCTGCGCGCTGATATCGCCCGTGCCCAGCGCAAGATCGCCTTTGAAGAAGATATGGTGCAACTCTCTGTTGCTGATCTTAAAGAGGTGAACCGCAAACTCTCTATTGGTGAGGCGAAAGCGCGTCGTGCCAAGAAAGAGATGGTTGAGGCTAACCTACGCTTGGTGATCTCGATTGCCAAGAAGTACACCAACCGTGGTTTGCAGTTCCTGGATCTCATTCAGGAAGGCAACATCGGCTTGATGAAAGCGGTCGATAAGTTCGAATACCGCCGTGGTTACAAGTTCTCTACCTATGCCACTTGGTGGATTCGTCAGGCAATCACCCGCTCCATTGCGGATCAGGCGCGCACCATTCGTATTCCGGTACACATGATTGAGACCATCAACAAGCTCAATCGCGTATCACGCCAGATGCTGCAGGAAATGGGCCGTGAGCCGACGCCGGAAGAGCTCGGCGAGCGCTTGGAAATGCCGGAAGATAAAGTACGCAAGGTACTCAAAATCGCCAAAGAGCCGATCTCCATGGAGACGCCGATTGGTGACGACGATGATTCACACCTGGGCGACTTTATTGAAGACGGCACCATGCTGCTGCCGATCGATATGGCCACCGGTGAGGGCCTTATCGAAGCGACGCGTAACGTGTTAGGCGGTTTGACTGCTCGCGAAGCGAAAGTGCTGCGTATGCGCTTTGGTATTGATATGAATACCGACCATACGCTGGAAGAGGTGGGCAAGCAGTTTGACGTGACGCGTGAGCGAATTCGTCAGATTGAAGCCAAAGCGCTGCGTAAACTGCGCCACCCCAGCCGCTCTGAACCGCTGCGTTCGTTCCTCGACGAGTGAATGCTGTGATTGGTAAGTGGTGAATATCAAGTAGTAGCCGCTAAGATCAAAAAGCCCGCCGTTCAATGAAACGGCGGGCTTTTTTTATATTGGTTGGAATGGCAGATTGGCAAAGGCGATCGTTAAGACAATTTATTTTGGGCTTGGTAAACGCGGCGAGCCAGAAGAAGTAGCTCCAATGTGGCGATCAAAATTAAGCTGTAACCCAGTAGCTCAACCACTTCCTCGGCGACACTCTTAAAGGTTCCAGAGTAGCTGTCTTCAAGAATGGCTTGCCAGAATTCCTGACGCCCATAGAGGCGCGAGAATATATAAGTGGTCAGTACGCCTGCCGTAAACAAACCGAAAGCGAAGGTGTTGCTGTAATGGGCGAACTCCGCAAGAAAGCGTTGTCGCTCCTTCACCACCCAAAAGAGTGTCGGGAGAATAATCAGCGCTACCAGTACCTTCCAGGTGTTTTCAGCCACATAGTTATCTAAAAAGTGATCCTGTTCGCGCACTAAAGAGGCGGCCACAAACGCTAGCAGCAGGAGGGTGACGGTGGGCCAGACTTTAAGCACTTGGCGAATATAAATCAGCATTGCACAGCAGGTGGCAAGCACCAGTGTTTGCGTAAACTCGGTAAAGCCCAGCTCAGAAAACCGTACTGAAGGGAGATAGAGTGCTTCTAAATAGGCACCTTGGGCAATCGCGCCGATAAATAGTACGTATAGCACTGTACGCACTAAAATGGTTTGAAACCCGATTGGCCAGGGAGGGGGAGAAGACATACCGACATCCTTTGTGGGTAAGCAGCGTCGCAATTCGCATATATAAACATGCAAGGGTGAATGTTCATTATATCGTCACACTTATGTGTTCGCACGTCGATATTGCGGTTAATCACTCGACGTTTGGTCATCGTCCCTGCAAAGTGTCTATTAGACAGGCAATAACAACGTTGTGAGGCGTCATCGGCATGGCTATTAGTGTGTTTGATCTTTTCCGTATCGGCATCGGTCCCTCAAGCTCCCACACGGTGGGGCCCATGCGCGCTGCTCGCGACTTTGCGCTGGCGCTGGGTGATACAACCATCACTCGGCTGGTGGTAAGGCTGCATGGCTCATTGGCTGCTACCGGTGTGGGGCACGGTACTGATCAAGCGGTGATCATGGGACTGATGGGGGAGGCGCCCGAAAGCATCGACCCCGACACTATTGCATCGCGATTAAAACAACTTGATGAGGGCGAACCACTGTTGCTTGCCAATGGCCAGCAAATCGCCTTTGAGGTTGGCAGCGATGTGGAGTGGGATGAAACCTGCCTGCCGTTTCATCCTAATGCCATGGTGTTGAGCGCTTACTGCCATGACACACTGATAGCGACGAACACATATTACTCACTAGGCGGTGGCTTCTATGTTGATCAGGCCAAGGCGGATCAAGGCGAGGTGGATGAGGACAGTACGCCGCTGACATATCCCTTTAATACGGCGGAGGAGCTGCTCGCACTCTGTCGGCAGCATCAACTGCGCATTAGTCAGTTGATGCTTGAAAACGAGAAGGCTTGGCGTAGCGAATCGGCCATTCGTGAAGAGCTACTGACTATTTGGCACGCGATGAGTGACAGCATTGACAATGGCCTGCGTGCCACAGGACATTTACCTGGGGGATTAAATGTGCGGCGCCGTGCGCAGTCGTTGCACCAGCAATTACTGAATCCGCCAGAAAATCAGCGCCTGATTGTGTCGAGTTTTACTGTGATGGATTGGGTCAATGTATTTGCGCTGGCGGTGAACGAGGAGAACGCCGCTGGGCGGAGGATGGTCACTGCACCGACTAACGGGGCGGCAGGCATCGTGCCAGCCGTATTGGCGTACTACTTGAAATTTGAGCCCGACGCTAGCGAGGTGGATGTGGTGGATTTTCTGCTCACAGCCGGGGCAGTCGGCATTTTGTGTAAAAAGAATGCTTCCATCTCGGGCGCTGAAGTAGGCTGCCAAGGCGAGGTGGGCTCCGCCTGTGCAATGGCGGCCGCTGGGCTTGCCGAAGTGCTGGGCGGCACGCCGGGCCAAGTGGAAAACGCTGCTGAGATCGGCTTGGAGCATAATCTGGGGTTAACCTGCGACCCGGTGGGCGGCCTTGTCCAAGTGCCTTGTATAGAGCGCAATGCGATCGCCTCCGTCAAAGCCATTAATGCCGCGCGTATGGCGCTGCATGGCGATGGCGAGCACTTTATATCGCTGGATAAAGTGATTCGCACCATGCGCGATACCGGCCGCGATATGCAGGATAAGTACAAAGAGACCTCTAAAGGCGGGCTCGCCGTTAATGCTATTGAGTGCTAAGCAGCGGTTTCTTAACTAAGCGAGTCCTTGGGCAAGACGCTAGCAATATTGGCGACCAGATAATCTACCAACTGGCGTATTTTAGGCGATAGATGGCGGTGGCGGGGGTAGACCGCCCACACAGCAGTATCGTGGTGCTGAAAAGGCTCAAGCACGGCTACCAGCTCACCGCTTGCCAGATAGGGAGCCACGTAATAATCAGGCAACTGCGCCAAGCCCAGCCCTTTGCGAGCAGCATCTAACAGCGCCGGACCGGAATTGCCGCTCCAGCACCCCTCGACACGCACTTCCCGGCGTTGGCCGTTCACTTCAAATAGCCAGTTAGGCCGTGAGCCAATCAAGCAGCGGTGTTGGCTAAGTTCAGCCAGGGTATGCGGGCGCGGCGCTTGGCGAAAATAGCCCTGCGAGCCGACGATATATTCGCGCCGGTCGCATAGGCGCCTAGCGATTAGGCTGGAATCCTTTAACACCCCCATTCGAATGGCAATGTCGTAGCCCTCTTCAATCAATTCCACCGGCCGGTTAGTGAAGTGCATATGCACGTCCAATTGAGGGTGTAGACACTGAAAGTCGTTAACCAGCGGGGCAATAAAACGCTCTCCAAACGTAGTGGCCGAGGTGAGTTTAAGCAAGCCGTTAGGCTTGCCTTGCAGTTCGCTAAGCGCTTGTTCAGCATCGCGCAGCCCATCAAAAAGATGACGACAGTGCTCAACGTAAGTAGCCCCTGCATCGGTCAGGCGGATTTGCCGCGTGGTGCGGTAGAATAATTGTACGCCCAGCTGATTTTCGAGCTGGCTGACCAAACGACTGATATGCGAAGTGGATACTTTTAAGTGGCGGGCAGCGGCAGAGAACGTGCCCAAACGCACTACCTCGACAAACGCTTCGATACGGCTCCAGTGCTGCATGTTGATTCCTTAGGTCGATGGCGATTGTTGCTGAGTGGCAATAATCTTATGAGTGTATCCCGCTTTATCTACTGCGCCTAGCTGACCTACACTGCTAGCATCGTTAGCGTATCAATGGAGTGTATAGCTTATGTCTAGCTTCTTATCTCAGTGGTCGCGCGGTGCGCTGGCCGTTGCTATTAGTGCTGGCTGTGCCGCTAGTGCTCAGGCAGAGCTACCTACGCAACAGCAAGAGCAGGCTCCCGGTTGGTTTCGTATGATGGTTGGGGAGCATGAAGTCACTGCTCTCTACGATGGTCATACAGCGATTGATACTTCTTTGCTAAAAGGCATGGAGCAAGAAGAGATTCTTCGCCATCTGGATGCGCTATTTATTGATGCGGAAAGCGGTATGCAAACCGCGGTTAATGCGTTTCTTGTTCATACTGGTGAGAACCTAGTACTGGTTGATGCTGGGTCTGCCGCCTGCTTTGGCCCCTCGCTTGGCCAGGTAGAGAGCAACCTACGCGCATCTGGTTACTCGCCAGAAGACGTCGACACGGTGTTGATGACTCATTTGCACCCGGATCATGTGTGCGGTTTAGCCAATGAGAGTGGCGAGGCGGTTTATCCAAACGCTGAGTTACGTGCCAGCCAAGCCGATGCTGATTTTTGGTTGGATGAGGAGCGTGCGGCAGCGGCGCCCGAAGGTAATCGAGCGTTCTTTGAAATGGCCCAAGACGCGGTAGCGCCATACCAGGAAGCGGATCGCTTTAATCCCTTCACGGCAGGTGATGAGGTGCTGATGGGTATCGTTGCACAAGATACCCATGGTCATACCGCCGGACACTCAAGCTTTATGCTCAATAGCGATGATGACGCTATGCTGGTATGGGGGGATGTGGTGCACAGCTACGGTGTGCAATTTGCCGACCCCACTGTAGCCATTGAGTTTGATTCTGACCCTGAGCAGGCCATTAGCACTCGAGAAGAGGTGCTCGAAAGTGCCGTTGAAGATAAACACTGGATCGCCGGTGCCCATATGCCTTTCCCCGGCATTGGTCATATCGTAGAAGATGAAGAAGGCTATCGCTGGCTACCGATTGAGTTTGGCCCGGTGGCAACTGACGAGTAAGCCTTAGTTAATATTTTTGCAGTAATGAATATTGAGGAGTCAACATGAAGTCACGCGCAGCTGTTGCACTGGAAGCGGGTAAGCCGCTTGAACTGGTTGAGATTGATGTTGAAGGTCCGAAGGCGGGGGAAGTGCTGGTTAAAATGGCCGCTACTAGCGTTTGCCATACCGATGCTTACACGCTTTCTGGTGCTGATCCGGAAGGTAATTTCCCCGCCGTCTTAGGTCACGAAGGTGCAGGCGTCGTTCAGGAAGTGGGCGAGGGCGTTACCAGCCTTAAGCCGGGCGACCATGTCATTCCCCTTTACACCGCTGAGTGTGGAAAGTGTAAATTCTGTCTATCAGGTAAAACCAATCTGTGTGGCAGCGTGCGCGCTACCCAAGGTAAAGGGGTCATGCCTGACGGTACCTCGCGCTTCTCCCTAGATGGCAAGATGCTCCATCACTACATGGGCACCTCCACGTTCAGTGAATACACCGTGCTGCCCGAAGTCTCCCTGGCGGTAGTGTCTAAAGAAGCGCCCATGGATAAAATCTGCCTACTGGGCTGCGGCGTTACTACCGGCATTGGTGCGGTACTGAATACCGCCAAAGTAGAACCGGGCGCAACGGTGGCGGTGTTTGGTCTTGGGGCTATCGGTTTAGCCGTTATCCAAGGCGCGGTGATGGCTAAAGCAGGACGTATTATTGCCATCGACGTCAACGCCGATAAATTCGAGCTGGCCAAGCAGTTTGGCGCCACCGACTTTGTGAACCCGAAAGAGTACTCAGACCCCATCCAGCAGGTCATCGTCGATCTGACCGATGGTGGCGTCGACTATTCCTTTGAGTGTATCGGCAACGTCAATGTGATGCGTTCGGCGCTGGAGTGCTGCCATAAAGGCTGGGGCGAATCGATTATCATCGGTGTCGCCGGGGCTGGTGAAGAGATCTCAACACGTCCGTTCCAACTGGTTACCGGACGCGTCTGGAAAGGCTCTGCCTTTGGTGGTGTCAAAGGGCGCAGCGAGCTGCCGGGCTACGTTGATCGTTATATGAAGGGTGAGATCAATATCGACGACTTCATTACCCACGATATGCCGTTCGAGAAGATCAACGAAGCGTTTGATTTACTACATGCAGGTAAGAGCATTCGTACCGTACTGCATTACTGAGTATCATTGTTGAAACTGATAGCTAGCACGTTTAAAACGCGGCGGGGAGACCTGCCGCGTTTGCTGCATTTAAAGGAACCTGCCCATGAGCATGAGTGAAACTTTAGAACTGGTGTCTGCTAACCGTAGTTTTGGTGGCTGGCATAAGCGCTACCGCCATTACTCCCGTGCGCTGGATTGCGACATGGTCTTCGCCGTTTACTTGCCCCCCCAGGCGGAAAACGGGCGCGTACCGCTGCTTTGGTGGCTCTCAGGGCTAACCTGCAATGACGAAAACTTTATGCAGAAAGCGGGCGCTCACCGTATTGCCGCCGAATTGGGTGTGGCGATTGTTTGCCCTGACACTAGCCCCAGAGGCACGGATTTGCCTGGCGAGCACGAAAGCTTTGATCTGGGGTCCGGAGCTGGGTTCTATGTCAACGCGACTGAGGAGCCTTGGAAGTCTCACTATCGCATGTACGACTATGTGATTGAGGAGTTGCCTTCGGTAGTACGCCAGCACTTCCCGGTGAATGGTCGCGAATCCATTAGTGGCCATTCGGTGGGTGGGCATGGCGCTTTGATTCTGGCACTACGCCACCCAGGTCGTTTCCGCTCAGTATCGGCTTTTTCACCGGTGGTGAATCCAATGAACTGCCCCTGGGGGCAGCAAGCCTTTACCGCTTATCTAGGTGAAGACCAATCACGCTGGCGCCAGTACGATGCCTGTGAATTGGTGGCTAATGGTGCATCCCGTCAGCGGCTATTTATCGACCAGGGCGAAGCGGATCAGTTCTTAGAAGAGCAGCTTCAGCCAGAGCGTTTGGAAGCCGTTTGTGAGGAGCACGATCATCCGTTAACACTGCGCCGTCAGCCGGGCTACGATCACAGTTACTTCTTCATTGCCTCGTTCATTGAGGATCATCTGCGCTATCATGCAGACCACCTCATGAAGCGTTAAGGATAACTGGATGCTCAATCGTTCGCTGCGCCGTTTTATGCGTCTGCTATGGCGGATTATATGGCGCGGCGTACTAGCGTTTGTGCTGGTATCAGTTGCGCTGGTAGTGATGTTTCGCGTTGTTCCTCCCCCGGGCTCGATGGTGATGGTTGAGCGCAAAATACAGAGCTGGGTTCATAGTGAGCCGATTCGTATACAGCGAGAGTGGCGCGGTTGGGATTCGCTCTCTGACAACGCCAAACTAGCAGTGATTGCCTCAGAGGATCAGCGCTTTCCGCATCATAGTGGGTTTGATCTTGTCGAATTGCGCCGCGCGCTGCAGGCCAGTCGGGACGGCGGAAGGTTACGCGGTGCCAGCACCCTGAGCCAGCAAACGGCGAAAAACGTGTTTCTATGGACCGGCCGGAGCTGGACGCGCAAGGGGTTAGAGGCATGGTTTACGCTACTGATCGAGATACTCTGGAGTAAGCAGCGTATTTTGGAAGTCTATCTCAATGTCGCCGAGTGGGATCGCGGTGTATTCGGGCTAGAGGCAGCGGCTCAGCACTATTTCGGTGCCTCTTCCAGCTCGCTGACGGAGCGTCAGGCCAGCTTGCTTGCGGCTATCTTGCCCAGCCCCTTAACTCGTAGCGCCGCGCGACCTGATGCACAGGTTGAACGGCGTAGTCAGTGGATTCGCCAGCAAATGCGCAATTTAGGCGGCGCGGACTATTTAGAGCATCTATAGCCAGGTGTGGCTGGCTTATGGGCTGGGGGCGTTTATAAAACGGCCTACTGCCAGCTTTCATCTAGTCGTATTTAGCGTCGTCGATGTCCGCCAGTGCTTCCAAATTCGGGTAGGAGAAATAGTAGCCTTGCTGCATAGGTATACCCAGTGCCAGCAGGCAGCGCGACTCCTCGCGGGTTTCAACACCTTCAGCAATTAGCTGCGTTCCCAATGTTTTGGCTAATGCTACCAGGCTACGGAGTATAGCTTGACGGCGATTACTGCTGTCGCAACCCATTACTAGATCGCGGTCGATTTTCAGCGTATCGGGGCGCAGGTCGGTAAGTAAATCAAGATTGGCGTAGCCGTTACCGAAGTCATCCAGTGAGGTGGTAAATCCCATCTCGCGGTAGCTCTCAATAATAGAGCGCATATGCAGGCGGTCATTAACCCGCTCGGTTTCAGTAATTTCGAAATTGATCTGCTCGGTGGGCCAACCTACGCGGTTTGCCGTTTCAAGCGTGGCTTGAATACAGGCTTCAGGTTCGTAGACCGCGTTGGGTAAAAAGTTAATCGAGAGCCTTTCCCGCATCCCCAAATCGCTGGCAAGTTCAATCGCTTTAATGCGGCATGCCTGATCAAAGCGGTAGAGTAAATCATCGGTCACCTGATCAAGAATGGAAAAAGCAGATTCCCCATTAGGGCCTCGCACCAAAGCCTCGTAATAGATGATTTCTCGTTGACTAACGTCGACAATCGGCTGAAACGCCATCGTAAACGCAAAAGGTACCGGCGAATCGCAACGGTTACAGTGTCCGTTCACCCTGGCACAGTGGTGTTGTGCTGACATATTTATCCAAACCCTGGTCTACAAAACCTTGTTATCGTTTAGTCGTCCCATGGGCGGGTTTTCGAATCACCATCACTACCCCAGTAATGGCAATCACCATTCCCGCAAGCCCCAGTAGAGGTAAACGTTCGTCAAACAGCCACCACGCCTGAAGCGCCGTGACAGGTGGCACAAGATAAAAAAGACTCGCTACCCGCGAGGCTTCCCCCTTTTTAATCAAGGCCATAAGTAACAGGATAGCGGCAATTGAGAGAATCAACACCAGCCAAGCAAGGGTTAGTATAAAAGTACTACTCCATTCCACCTGGCGTGTCTCAAATAGTAGTGCGCCACTCCCTAGTAGGACACCTGCCGCCAAGTATTGGATAACCGCCCCAGAAAGCAGCGGCATACTGGTGCAATATCTTTTCTGATAGAGCGTACCCAACGAAATGCCCATTAATGCGGCGGTGACGCACAGTAAAGCGTTAATACCGAAGCCATCAAAGAGGGATTCACCAATCTCTAGCTTACTGCCGAGGACTAAGCAGATTCCGATTAAACCCAGGCTCAACCCCACCCACTGAAGCCGTGTCAGCTTTTCCCCTAATAGTGGTCCAGCAAAGGCGGCGGTCAAAAGCGGCTGAAGACCGACAAGCAGCGCCGCTAGCCCGGCCGGCATGCCTAAGTAAATGCCATAGAAGACGCCACCCAAGTAAGCGCCGTGGACTAGAAAACCCGATATGGCAATGTGTGTCCATAACCTAGGCGATGTTGGCCAAGGAATACGCATTAAAAGTGCCAACGGGATTAACAGCAGTAAGGTCAGCACGAAGCGTATGAACAGAAATGTGAAGGGTTCAGCATAAGGCAGGCCAAATTTTGCGCCGATAAAGCCTGTACTCCAGAGAAGAACAAAAATAGCAGGCATAGCCGCCAAGCCCGCAGAAGAGAGATCGCTGTATTTTAGGATATTGAATTTACTAGTCATTATTTTTCCGTGGTGGCGTGTTTAGATCATCGCTTTGATACATATGATTCTTTTTGTTACTAACTCTTACATAATAAATTGAACCTGCTTGAAAACAGCGCGTCACAGTGGGCACATACATAACGCAATATTGAGGTTTATTACTATGCAACGTATGACTGCTCTGTTCTCTGCTGCCCTGCTCGCCACTGGTCTAATGACGGCTACTGCTCATGCCCAGCAAGATCAGGAACCGGCACAAGATCCAATGGCAACTCAGCAAGCAGCACCTGCCCAGGATTTCTCTGACGATCAGCTCCAGCAGTTCGCCGATGCTTCTCAAGAAATTGCGGTTATTTCTCAAGAATATACCCAGCGTCTGCAGGAAGCGGAAGATGAATCAGCGCAGCAGGAAGTGCGCACTGAAGCTAACGACCGCATGATCGAAGTGGTCGAAGACAGCGGCTTAGATGTTGATACCTTCAATGCAATTGGTCAATCTATTCAGCAAGACCCAGAAATGATGCAGCGTGTTCAGGAAATGGCTAGCCAATCCTAAGCTGAGTCATTGATATCAGCTGATAGCCTTCTAGTGTAGCTAGTTTACTAAATTAATTAGCCACGTAACTATCAGTTCGGCTTCGGCCACCAAAGCCCGGTGCTTATTGCATCGGGCTTTTTCATGTTGGCTTCTTCAATAATGAATCTTTTCAACAAGGTCGCCTTATTGTGCATCGTGGGTTTACCTTACCTAGCCTACCCGCCACACTTTACGTTATATGTTGATTATTCAGTCAATTGACCGGCAAGCCTAAGGAGTCCGTATGGATGTCGAACTGCTAGAAATACGCCAGCATATGGGGCGGTTTCCCCCGTTTGATGGGCTGTCGGATGATCTTCTCGATGCCATCGCAGAACAGGTGGAAGTGAGCTATTTCAAAACTGGAAGTAGTATTTTAGAGCTCAATGAGACGTTAAGTGACCTTTGCTATATTCGCAGTGGCGCTGTAGAGGTCTATCGTAGCCAGGGAGAGCTATATAACCGCCTGGGTGAAGGCGATATTTTCGGTCACTTTAGCCTGCTGCGTAACCACAAAGTGCGCTTCCCAGCCCAAGCGATTGAAGATACTTTAATCTACTTTATCCCTAACGCAGTCTTCCAACGTCTGTGTGAAGAAGATGACCATTTTGCTGATTTTGTTGAGCTAGAACGGCCACGGCTAGAAACCGCCGCCGAGCAGCAAAAGAAATCCAATGACATGATGGTCACGCGGATACGCAAACTGCTGACTCGATATCCGGTAATGGTTGAAGTTTCTACCAGCGTTCAGCAAGCCGCTCAGCAGATGAGCGAAGCCCAAGCCTCTGCGCTATTAGTATTGAAAGAGGGGAGTGACAACCCACGCTTCAGCTTCAAAGACAGCGAGGGCCAAACATGGCAGATGTGCGGAATTATAACCGATAGTGATTTTCGCACTCGCATTGTGGCTGAGGGGCTATCGCCACAAACTAAAGTGGGCGAAGTGGTTTCCTCGCGCTTAATTACTATTCAATCAGATGCCTCGGTCTATGAAGCCATGCTGACGATGCTGCGCAGTAATGTGCATCACCTGCCTGTGCTCTATCGTCAGCGTCCGGTAGGCGTCGTGCATCTTTCCGATATCATTCGTTATGAAACCCATAGCGGTCTCTATCTGGTTAGTAATATTTTTAACCAATCCAGTACCCAAGGGTTAGCACGCTTAGCACCGGATGTACGCGCGGCGTTTGTACGAATGGTACAAGAAGGGGCCAATTCTCAGATGGTGGGTAGTGCACTTTCCACCATCGGGCGTAGCTTTACCCGCCGGCTGCTAGAAATGGCCGAAGCGGAACTAGGTCCGCCGCCAGTGCCTTACTGCTTTATGGTCAATGGGTCCATGGCGCGCAATGAGCAGAGCATTGTTACCGATCAAGACAATGCGCTGATCCTCTCCGATGAATTTGTTCCCGAACAGCACGACGCTTACTTTCACGCCTTGGCGAAAATTGTTAGCGATGGTTTGGACGCCTGCGGCTATACCTATTGCAAAGGTGACGTGATGGCGACCAATACACAGTGGCGCCAGCCATTAAGTGTTTGGAAGCGCTATTTTCAGGATTGGATGGCCAATCCGACGCCAGAAAGGCTGCTGCACAGTTCGATATTCTTTGACCTGGATAGCTGTTATGGCGAAGACCACTATGTAGAAACGTTGCAAGACCTGATTGCTGAAACAGCACCCAAATCGCCGCTATTTTTAGCCGCCATGGCGCGAAATGCCTTAAACCGCACACCGCCGTTAGGGTTTTTCCGTACCTTTGTTATGGAGCAGGACGGCAAGCATAACAACTCCATTAATCTAAAACGGCGGGGCACCGCACCGATGGTGGATTTGGTACGTATCCATGCCTTGGCTTGCGGCTCCAAAGCGCAGAACTCTTTCCAGCGTTTGAATGACATTGGAAACACCCAGTTATTAGCGACCGGGATGAGCGACAAATTGAGCTATGCGTTTGAGTTTCTGTGCATGTCACGATTGCGCCATCAAATGATCGACCTGCAAGAAGATCGTCTACCGGATAACAATATTGAACCGGAGAATGTCGAGGATAGCGAGCGCCACACCCTGAAAGACGCTTTCCAGGTGCTTAGCAATGCGCAAAAATTTCTGAAGTTCCGCTACCCGATGCCCGCTCAGCGGCAGGGGCGCTGAGATGTTTGGAATACGACCACGTCAGAAAATCACTCAGGCCGATTGGGCGGGCTATATGGCCCAGCGGGCTCAGCAGGCAGACAGTTCGGCGATCCAGCAGTTTTTCAGTACCCCGCTACCTGATCCGGAAACCCCGATTGCCGAGGTGCCTATGGTGGCACTTGATATGGAAACCACCGGGCTGGATGAGCGGCGCCATGCCATTGTCAGTATTGGTCTTGTGCCGTTTACCCTTAATCGCATTAAGCTTGCCGAGCGGCGCTACTGGGTGGTGAATCCTTCGCGGCCGCTGGCGGAAGCCTCGATTGCCTACCACCACATTACCCACTCAGAGATTGCCCAGGCGCCAGATTTAGACGTAATATTGGATGAGGTGTTAGCGGCGTTAGCGGGTCGATTAGTCGTCGTTCACTTCCGCAGTATCGAGCGGCCTTTTTTAGATGCCGCTGTCAAAGCTCGCCGTGGGGAAGGGGTGCTGTTTCCTATGATCGATACCATGTCGCTGGAGGCGCGGCTCCATCGTCAAACGCTTTGGGCACGTTTTCGTCGTTGGTTGGGCCGCCCACCGGTTTCGATACGTTTGCACGCTAGCCGCGAACGCTATGGTTTGCCTGCCTATCAAGGCCACCACGCCCTGGTGGATGCGCTGGCGACGGCAGAGTTACTACAGGCGCAAATTGCCACCCATTACCGGCCCGATACACCCTTAAAAGATATTTGGTGTTAAAGGCTATCAATAAAAAACGGGCAACCCACTGGGTTGCCCGTTTGCTTTACGGCGTAAGTAGACCGAAGGCTTAAACCGCTTTTGGCTCGCTCATCAACCCTTTGATAATGGCATAACACGCCACTAGCAATATGATGGTGAACGGGAAGCCGGTTGATACAGCCATGGTCTGGAGTGCCGTTAGGCCACCGCCGAGCAGTAGTGCAATGGCAATCGCGCCTTCAATGATCGCCCAGAACACGCGCTGTGGTTTCGGTGCATCGACCTTACCGCCCGCGGTAATCGAGTCGATAACCAACGAGCCGGAGTCAGAGGAGGTCACAAAGAAGATAATCACTAAAATGATCGCGATGAACGAGGTGATTTGTGACAGCGGCAGCTGCTCCAGCATGATGAAGAGCTGCAGATCGACGCCAGCGTCACGTACGGCTTCAATACCCTGGCTGACATATTGGTCAATGGCGGTGCCGCCGAAGGTGGTCATCCACAGTACAGATACCACAGAAGGCACGATCAATACGGATACCAGGAACTCACGAACGGTACGACCACGCGATACCCGGGCGATAAACATGCCGACATACGGAGACCAGGAGATCCACCATGCCCAGTAGAAGGCCGTCCAGCCTTGGCTGAAGTTGGCATCTTCACGGCCAAATGGGTTTGATAGCGCCGGCAGGTGAACCGCATAGTTCCAAAGGTTCTCAAAGAAACCGGTGGCAATCAGCAGCGTAGGGCCAACCGCGATCACAAAGAACAGCAGTAGCGCGGCCATTACAATATTGATTTTGGACAGCAGCTGCACGCCCTTATCGACACCCGCTAAGATGGAGCCAATCGCGATGATCGTAATACCAACGATCAGCAGGATCATGGTGATATCGCTTTCCGGCGCGCCGAACAAGTAGGTAAGGCCTGCAGCGGCCTGAGTGGCACCTAAGCCCAGTGATGTGGCTAGGCCAAATAGAGTGGCGAAGACGGCCAGAATATCAATGATATGGCCTGGCCAGCCCCAAACACGCTCACCCAAAATCGGGTAGAACACTGAACGCATGGAGAGCGGCAGGCCCTTATTGAACGAGAACAGTGCTAGCGAAAGCGCCACGACCGCGTAAATTGCCCAGGGGTGAAGGCCCCAGTGAAAGATCGTGGCCGCCATGCCTAGTGCAGCCGCCCCTGCGGCATTACCCTCAGCGCCCGCCAGCGGAGCCCAGTCTCCACCGTCAAAGGATGTGCCAAAGTGAGTCAGCGGTTCATTGACGCCGAAGAACATCAGGCCAATGCCCATGCCCGCGGCAAACAGCATTGAGAACCAGCCCATATAGGTAAAATCAGGCTTGGCATCGGCCCCACCAATGCGGATTTTACCTAAGGGAGAAACAATCAGGCCTAAGCACAAAATGACGAATATATTAGCAGCTAAAATAAAGAACCAAGCTAGATTGCCGGTCAAGAAGCCGAAAATGGCGTCATAAATAGGCGCAATAGTGTCTTGCAGCGCAAGTGTTAGCACCACAAACAGCAATACAACGACTGCCGAAATGCTAAACACCTTCCCGTGCAGGTCAAGATTGAGACCCATGGTGTTCGTGGTGATGTTGTCTTGCCCGATGACATAATCGGTGTCAATCAGATTCGCCGCACCCTGTGGGGCAGGTATGCCTTCAGAGACCTGCTCTTCAGGGGGGCGTTTATCGTCGTGGTTATCCACTGGAGCCTCTCTATTTCGATCAAGGTATGTCGATCAAAAGATGTTGAACAAAAACCAAAATGTGGTCATCAACCAACATTGCATGGCGTGCGTTAAGGCGCACAATAGCAAATCTGCAAAAACAGTGTTCAACGCATTGTGAACCATAGCGCTTAATACGGTGCTTAACACAGTACTTAACACTGTACTTAACACAGCACTTAAAACGGTACTTACAACGACAACAGAGGGCCGAAGCCCCCTGCTATAGCTTGCTCGTATAGTTTTAGCTATCGAGCCACTGTTCCACTACATCTTGGTTATCTTCAACCCACTGCTTCGCATTTTCGTAGGGGTCGCTGCCATCTTCCTGGTTCATCAGCATGACTTCCCCCATCTGCTCTGGCGTCCATTCGAAAGCATCGAGAATGGCATAGGCTTCTGGCATGTCTTCTTCCAGGCCTTCGCGAACCGCGGTATGGATCTGCTCTGCGCCACCGTAGACATTTTCAGGATCTTCTAGGTATTTGAGGTCAAAGCGGGCGAACATCCAGTGAGGCGTCCAGCCGGTAACAACAACGTTTTCTTCGTTATTAATGGCACTCGAAAGCGCTGCCGTCATCGTGGCGCCACTACCGCTACGCAGTTCCAGGTCAAGGTCATAGGTATCCACAACCTCTTCGGACAGCGACATTAAGCCTGCGCCGGGGTCAATACCGATGATCTCGTTATTAAAGCTGTCAGCGTTATCGTTAAGGTCAGCAATGGAGTCGACGTCGGTGTACTCAGGTACAACGAGGCCTAGCTTGGTGCCGTCCAGGTTGGGACCCAGGTCTTCTATGCTATCACCCAAGCGTTCCATGTAATCGGCGTGAGTGGTTGGCAGCCAAGCGGCAACGATAGCATCCGCATCGCCAGAAGAGAGCGCTTGGAACATGGCAGCAGCAGAAAGCGAGGTGAGATCCACCTCATAGCCTGCTTGCTCAAGTACTGCGGCAACCACGTTGGTGGAAGCAACTTCAGATGACCACTCGACGTAGGCCAGGTTAACGGTGCCTTTCTCTTCCTCGGCTTGCGCTGTACTGCTGATAGCGACGCCTGTACCAGCTAACAGTGCCAGTGAAGCGATACGGATACGGAGGTTCAATGTGCGATGTTTCATTCACTTTCTCCCTTGGGTATACATTTATTAATGTGACGATCTGCTGCCAAACACAGCATGCTTAGCCAGAAGCGACTTAGCAAGCGGTTGGCTCAACGCAGTCGCTTCTGCCGTTTTGCTTAATTGATGCATTTTTCCGGTTATCGGGTCTTTCTCAGTGACTGCGTCAAGCGGTCAAGCAGCATGGCTAGAATAACCACTGCAATGCCCGCTTCAAAACCATCGCCAGGACGCAGACGTTGAATAGCGCGCCATACTTCGCTGCCCAAACCATCCGCACCGATCATGGCGGCAATCACTACCATGGAGAGCGCCAACATGATGGTCTGGTTGATACCCGCCATGACTGTGGGTAATGAAAGCGGCAGCTGTACTTTGAACAGTTTCTGACCCCGTGTAGCGCCGTAAGCATCAGCGGCTTCGATGAGCTCTACAGGAACTTGACGAATACCCAGCGTGGTAAAGCGAATCGCTGGTGGCATCGAAAAGATGACCGTCGCAAAAATTGCTGAGACGGAGCCAATGCCGAAAAACGGAATCGCGGGAATCAAATAAACAAACGCTGGCATGGTTTGCATGAAGTCCAGAATCGGCATTATCACGCGGTAAAGCCGATTGGATAGCGCCGCAGCGATGCCCACAGGTAATGCAATGACCACTGCCACCATGGTGGCAAATACCACCAGCGTGAGCGTTTCGATCATTGGATTCCAGAGGTCTAGGTTCCAAATCAACGCTAAACCAGCGACAGCGCCTATTGCTAAGCGAACGCCCGCCAGCTTCCAGCAGAGCAGGGCTATCAAACCGAGCAGTGCCCACTCAGGCAGCCACATTAGGCTGTCGTTTAAAAAATCAATGCCGGTTTGAGTGAAGCGTGAGATGCCGCGGGTAACCAGGGAGTATTCGCTGGTTAACCAGGTCAGGCCGCTTTCAATCCAATCACCTAGCGGGATGCGTGGGATTTCCATTATTGCTCTCCTGCTCGTGCCAGTTCATCAAGTACTGCGCCTTTTACCACCACGCCAAGCAGTTGCTCTTGCTTATCAATCACGGCAATAGGGAAGCTCTTTTCACTAAACATGGCAAACAGGTTATGCAGCGGCTCATCCATAGGGACTTTGCGGAAATCTTGGGTTAAATAGGGAATGATTGAGTCAGCCCCTTCTTCAATCGCGCGGCTAGCGGCATCCACCTCCAGCAGGCCGAGCAGACGACGGTCGCGATCAACCACATAGATAGAGTCGATAGTGTGGTCGCGCATACGGTGCAGGGCGGTACGCGGCCCATCGCTTTCGCGGGCGGTGGTGCGTAGCGGACGCATGGCGCTTTCAGCGGTCAGAATACGTGACCGATCAACCCCTTCGATAAAGCGCCGCACGTAGTCATCCGCAGGTTTGGTCAGAATTTCTTCCGGCGTGCCGATCTGCACCACTTCACCATCTTTCAGCAGCACGATGCGATCGCCAATGTTGAGCGCCTCATCTAAGTCATGGGTGATGAAGACGGTGGTCTTTTGCATTTTGGATTGCAGTTGCAAAAGCTCTTGCTGCATGTCTTTACGAATCAGCGGGTCGAGTGCGGAGAAGGCTTCATCCATTAACAGCACGGTGGCATCGTTGGCCAATGCACGGGCTAGGCCAACGCGCTGCTGCATGCCGCCGGAGAGTTGATTGGGGTAGGCGTCTTCCCAGCCCTCCAAGCCAACCTGTTTCAGCGAGTCATGAGCAATCTTGTGCCGTTCTGCTTTCTCTACGCCGCGAATTTCCAAACCGAACTCGGCGTTTTGCTGCACAGTGCGGTGAGGAAATAGCGCGAAATTCTGAAACACCATAGAGAAGTGGCGGCGACGGCACTCCAGCAACGCTTTCTCTTTCAGCGTCGGGATATTTTCACCGTCGATGACGATCTCACCTTCGGTCGTTTCAATCAGGCGGTTAAGGCAACGAATCAACGTCGACTTGCCTGACCCTGAAAGCCCCATGATAACCAGCAGTTCGCCTTCATAGACATCAAACGAAATATCCGATAGCCCCAGCGTCTGGCCTGTTTTCTCCAGAATTTCCGGGCGCTTCATTCCCTGGTTACTTAGCTCGATTGCTTTTTGAGGGTGCTTGCCAAAGACTTTGCTTAAGCCGCGCACTTTAATTTTGACGGGTCGTGTCTCGTCCATCGGCGGTGCCTTTTTGTTGAGCAGAATGAATGTGCATTGATGCAGCGTTAGCCGCGGCACAACGTCATTCATAAAAGAAAAGATAACTTGTGTTGGTTAATTTATTAATAATTATTATACATAGGTAGGGCCTATGTGTCACAACGGCTCGCTCAACGGGGCAATTAACGCTACATGTGTCATTTTTTACCCACCTGATTTCGAGCAGCTGCCGTCGATGCTGATATTTATTATTTTTTAACCTTATGATTTTAAATTGTTTTTTTTATTTATGCGCAAGTTGGCACATTAAATGAATGTGTTATTAGTAGTGCCACTATTTGTATAAGACAAATTTTCATTTAATCAGGTGAACGTTTTATTAATTATATGTTGCAGAGTTGAGATTAACGGTTTCATCAATGGAGGTGGGTGATATGGATAATCAACATGACCAAATTGAAAGTCGGCAAGCTACCAAGCGCCCACGTTGGTTAACGCTGTGCATGATGGCAACAGCAGCAAGTGTCATCGTATTGGCTGGTTGCGGCGATAATGAAGAGCCAGCAACGCCCGCGGAAGAGCCTTCTCCGCTGGAGCAAGATGCCACCACTGAACCTGAGCCAAGCATGAGTGAAGAGCCTGCAATGGAACAGGATTCAGGTTCAGAAGGGTCTATGACTCAAAGTACAGGCGCTGAATCTGAAGAGCCTATGGCGTCTGAAGAGGCTATGCCTGAAGACACAATGGCTGAGCCTGCCACGGGGACAATAAATCCCGAAGAAGATGAGGCGGGTTTCGGTGAAGGCACTGACCCGATGCCTGGTGACAGTGAAGATACAGATACCACCCCAGATGACGATGGTGAGGAAACCAGTAACCAGTAATCAGTAATGGCTAGACATTAGTAATTGTTAGTGTACCGCTCCCTACGATGGTAAATCGCATCAGCTGTCTGTTCCCTGCGGCTGCTCCACACGGTTTGCCATCCTTTCCGCCCCCGCGCCCGCGGGGGTTTTTTTAATATTTAGCAAATCTCTAGCCTTGCCCATGGTCTATCCTAGCTCGTGCTCTCATAAAGCTAATTTTAATCTGGCAATCTAGTGCTTGATTACTATGTTTAAAAGTGAGCTTTAAAAAGTAGGTGTTAAAAAGGTCGGACAGTAAGTCGCGTGCTAGCGGCTAACCAAGGAGGAAATAAGACATGAAGTCACTAACATCTAATAAGCGGTTTTATGCGGTACTGCTGATGACATTGTTAGCAGTGGGGATGGTGTCTGGGTGTGGCGAGAGTGCGCCACCTGAAACAGATGCCCAACCTGAAGAGCAAGAGCCTATGAACACCGGTCCGATGTCGCTAGACAGTGACCCCGCCAGCGAAGCGCCAGGCGAGGGGGTAACGGAGTAAGCACCATAAGCTTAACGTGAGCTGTCAATTACTCTTCATTATCTTCAAGGCGGCGGTAGAGTGTTCTGCGCGCGATACCCAGCACCTCTGCCGTGCGTCGCTTATTGCCCCCAGTGGCTTCTAAGACTTTGTTAATATAACGCTTTTCGACTTCTTCCAAGCTGGGCCAGCGGATCGGCGGTGGCACTGGCAGTTGGCCGCCCGCGAGCAGTTCGCCACTGACGGAAGGCACCAGAGGTGTGCCGGTTTCAATCGTTGATTGTTCCCGCAGGCGCTCAGGTAAATCCTTGTAGCTTAGCGAGCCATCTTCGCTCAGCGTAACGCAGCGCATAATGGCGTTTTCCAATTCGCGCACGTTGCCGGGGTAGGCGTAATTAAGCAAACTATTGAGTGCTTCGGGTTCGATTTGCTCAATCTGCTTGCCCTGTGCCTCAGCATGCTTATCGATAAGGGCAAAAACAAGATGCTCGATATCGGTGCCGCGCTCACGCAGCGGCGGAATGCGCAGCGAAAAAGTTTCCAGCCGGTAAAAAAGGTCGCTACGGAAGTTACCTTGCTCTATCTCTTTTTCTAGATTGCGATGGGTCGCAGCGATGATTCGCACATCCACCGGCTCTTCGCGCTCGCCACCCACTGGGCGCACGGTTTTCTCCTGTAGGGCACGCAGCAATTTAGCCTGCAGATTAATCGGCATTTCACCAATTTCATCTAAGAACAGGCTGCCGCCCTGGGCGCTTTGAAACAGCCCTTTGCGCGCTTCGCTAGCGCCGGTAAAAGCGCCTTTTACATGGCCAAAGAACTCACTTTCCATCAAGTCGGCGGGAATGCTCGCGCAGTTGATCGGTACGAAGGGCTGGTCGTTACGCGGGCTTTCCTGGTGAATGGCGCGGGCGAGCAGCTCTTTACCGGTGCCGCTTTCACCTAAAATGAGGATGGGGGCATCGCTTTTAGCTAACCGAGAGGCATCGTGAAACAGCACTTGCATAACCTGGCTTTTACCCACAATGCCGTGGAAGTGACTGATCTCTGAATCATGAGAAACTGCTAAGCGCTGCCGTTCCAGCACACGAAAAACGGCTTCCCGGATTGCATCCAAATCGAGTGGCTTGGTTAAAAAATCGTCAGCCCCGAGTTTTAATGCCTCGACCGCCTGATCAATGGTACCAAAGGCGGTAATCACGATAATGCCCAACTCACTGCCCGCTTGGCGGAGTTGCTGAAGTAACTGTATGCCTGTCATACCCGGCAAGCGTACGTCGGTAATTACCAGCGAGACGGTGGTGTGGCTTAATAAGGCAATAGCTTCTTCAGCGCTAGGGACACCGAGCGTGGTATAGCCTGCATCCTGCAGTTCTTCCTCTAATAACTCACGTATAGCGGCGTCATCTTCCACCACCAATAAAGGTAAAAGGTGTTCCTGATGGGTCACAAACGTTGTCCTCACGCGGATGCGGTTTCACTAAGGGGTAGTGTAATTTCAAACCCAGCGCCACCAAGGACGCTGTCAAACACGCCGATCGTGCCGCCGTGGTCGTTAATAATGCGATGTACCATAGAGAGCCCCAAACCACTGCCTTGGCCGACGGGTTTGGTGGTAAAAAATGGATCGAACACTTTATGATGATGAGAGTCGGGTATACCCGGGCCATCATCTTCTACCCACAGTATTAATTCGTGTTCTTGCTGTTGGGCTCGAACCCTAATGCGGCTTACTTCGGGCGCTTGCGCCGCATTTCTGAGTAAATTGGTCAGCACCTGAATAAGCTGCTGACCATTGGCGATTAAGTTGGGGGTCGGTGACGGTAATTCAATGTCTAGACGAATGTTGCGCGGCTCAAGCTCCTCTTCAACCAAATCGCTGGCGCTCATAATAAGCTGATCAAGTGCTAACTCGCCTTTCTCTACGTTATGTTGACGGCCTAATTCCATTAATTGACGCACAATTTCAACGATGCGTTCCACTTCGCCGCGAATGCGTCCGAGTCTTGCTCGCTCGTCATCACCAATCACATCGCGGCGAGCCAGGCGTTGAGCTTGGCCATTGATCACCGTTAGCGGTGCACCTATTTCGTGGGCTACCCCCGCTGCAAGAACGCCTAGTTCGGCTAATTTTTTCGATTTGCGTAGACGCTTTTCAAGCTCTATTTCACGCCGCTGGCGGTCTTCGATTTCTTGGTCTTTCTCTGCCATCGCGTCCAGCATGCCGTTTAACCCAGAGGCGAGGCGGCGATATTCGGTAGGGCCGTCTTCGGCGGCGCGCTGGTTGCGGTCACCATCTTCCACCAGCAGCATTACGTGCAGCAGCCGATTAAGCGGGCGCTCGATATGGCGGCGAAACCCCCACCAAATACTAAATACAATCCCTGCAGCGCCGACCACAAATACCAACACGGCCACAATGCTAATAAAGCCAGTATAGCTCTCAATGCCGGTATTGAGTCGGTTGACCTGCAGCACGCCATACACAGTGCCATCTTGTGAGCGCAGGGGTGTCAACGCAGAGTAGTAATTCCAGCCATCGTGCTGTCGATAGTTGCTATATAAATCATCGCGCTCAATGACTTGCTGAATTTCTTCCCGGCTGAAAATGTCTTTGCCAAGGCCTAGACCGTAAATGTCGCGCCCGTCGGTATCGAATACATAGGCGCCATAAATGCGGTGGAAGGAGAACGCCGATTGTAGCGCTTCTTCGAGCGGGGTGCTGCTGTCCGGCGTGACCGCGTAACTCAGCGAAGAGCTCAGCGTGCGGGTAATAATCTCTACTTCAGTCTGTAGCTTTGAGCGTACATTGTCCTCAAGCGATTTAATGGCGACTAAGCTAAACACCACTAGGACGATGAAAAGCGGCACAATTACCGTTAAAATTATTAAATTGCGTAGTCGCATGCTGCGCCCATCATAGTGTTAATACATTTTAGTATCAGTAAATGCTTGAGGCGTTACTGTTTCGTTGGCGCCAAGCGATAAAGACCACCCTGTGGGGCATCGGTAAGCAGATAGATGGCATCGTCCGGGCCTTGGCGAACATCACGAATACGGCCAATGTCACCATTAAGAATCAGTTCCTCTTCGGCTACGTTACCATTCTCTAAGCGCAAGCGAAGTAGCTTTTCACTGCCGAGACCGCCAGCCAATAAGTTACCTTTCCACTCGCCAAACGCGTCGCTAGTCACTTCTGCAAGTCCGGCGGGTGCAAAGCGGCCTTCAAACACATATACCGGGTTCACCATGCCGGGCAGTGAGTCTTCGCCAATCGGTTCATTGGTGGCGTAGTCATTGCCCTGACTGACGTCCGGCCAGCCATAGTTATTGCCTGCTTCGATATGGTTAAGCTCGTCGCCGGTTCGCGGGCCGTGCTCGGATACCCAAGCTTGGCCGTTACTCAACACGGTCATGCCCTGAATATTACGGTTACCCATGGTATAGATTTCGTCCAGTGTGGCGTCATCGTCTACAAAAGGGTTGTCATCAGGCACGCCGCCGGTGGCGGTAAGGCGCAATGTTGAGCCCGCGTGGTCATCGCTTGCTTGGGCGCGAGGCGGCTCACTACCGCGGTCGCCAATGCTCATTAGCAGCGTGCCATCAGGTAGCCAAGCGAGTCGCGAGCCATAATGGCGGCCAGGCCCAGAGGCGCGGTCCTGTTCAAATAAGTGTTCTACCTCACCCAGTTCGTCGCCCAGCCATTGTACGCGTGATAGCGCCGAACGCGTGTTATTGCCATCGGGCTTGCTCCAGGTGAAATAAATCCAGTCGTTGTCACCCGCGCCATTGCCACCTTTGAAATTAGGGTGCAAAACGATATCTAACAGGCCGCCTTGGCCTTGCGTGCTGACGTCTGGCATGCCTTCCAGGGGGCGTGTTTCACCACTTTCGGGGTCAACAAGCGTCAGTTGCCCGTTGCGTTCACTGACCAGCGAGCGCCCATCGGGTAAAAACGCAACCGCCCAGGGGTGTTCGAAACCCTCGGCAATACGCTCAATAGAAAGGGTTAAATGCTCAGTTTCAAGCGACGCCTGAATCACTTCTGCGTTCGCGTTGTTCATCGTAGCCGCCAGTATCAACCCGCTAATCCCCGCTACTCGAATCCCCGGCGCGAGCCAGTGGCGGGTAGAGTGACTCTTATTGGCATAATGCATAGCGTGCCCTCTGTGATGTTAATGCCCGTTATCATTAGTACCCGTTATTAATAACAGTCTAGCAGTGACTCTTCACTCACGTCGGGGTTCCGCTAAGAGTGCTTAAACGGCGTTATTGAAAGAAGCGGGCTTACATGAGTATGGCGAGCAGTACCGGTATATAAACCAACGCTAGCAGCGTTGAGCAGAACACTAGGCTGGCAACATAGACAGGTTCGCGCTGAGCGCGTTGCGCAAATAGATAGTTAAATACCGCCACGGGCATACACATCTGCACCACTAAAATGCTTTGTGCGAGGGGAGGAAGACCCACCCAGCCAGCGATCAACCAAGCGGCCACCGCGGCAAGAGGGATACGCACTAAGCTAAACCCTAGCCCCGAACGCAGGTTTTTGACCTTGATGCTGGCCAGCGAGACGCCCAGCGTAATCAGCATTAGCGGTACTGTGAAACCGGACATTAAATCTACTGTGTTCGCCAACCAGGGCGGCAGCGAGGTACCGGTCAGCAACAGCGCCATAGAAATCAGAATGGCGTAAACGGTGGGTGTTTTAACGAGGGTTTTGAGTGGATTACCCTGGCTATTAAGGACAGCGCCCAGAGTGAACTGAAATAACGAGACGGTAACCATCACCGTGATGCCATAGGCAAAGCCTGCACTGCCAAAAGCGTAAAGCACTACCGGTAAGCCCATGTTGCCGGTATTGGGGTACATCATGGGAGCAATTAACACCCGCCAGCTGCGGCGCAACAGTTTCGCGACCAGAAAGGTCGCGGCCCCCATGCTGAGAATCACCAACGCGGCGGCCAGCATTGTCTGGCCAAAGGTAGTGGCATCAATGTCGGCGCCCGCCAGGGAAGCTAATACCAGTGAGGGTGTTCCGATGTTAAATACCAGACGGGTAACGAAGTCGACCGGGTAAGGATGGCCTAAGCGTACCCATAAATAGCCAAGCCCTGCACCGGCAAGTACGGGCGCCATGACGGCAAAAAGTTCGGCAAGCATTGACTGTCCTTGGCAATAATTAAGCGCCTATTGTCGTTAATAAGCGGGCTAACTGGCAAGGTAAACACTTAATGGCTCTATGCAGCGGCGGTGGACGTACGCCACTGGGCGGGCACTTGGCTGCGTAAAAACTCCAACAGAGCGTGAGTTCGGCGTGACTGGTGGCCATAAGCGTAAAGCAGCGTGATCGGTAAAGGAGCTGGCTCCCAGTCGCGCAGGCAGTTAATCAGCTCGCCCGGATGATGCTGTTCACGTTTGGCGGTTAACCAGTGAGCGAGTAGACCAATGCCCTGACTACGCGCGATGGCATCAATATGCAGGGCGGTGAGATCCACCCTTAACCGTGAGTGGGGCGGGTTAAAGGTGTACTCGCCGTGTTCAGGATGTGAGAGCAGTAGCCCATTTGACGCTGAGTTCAACAGGTCTATCCAAGCATGCTGATTAAGTTCTTCGGGGTGCTTAGGCATGCCAGCCCTTTCTAAATAGCGGGGGCTGGCATATAAACCACGGGTTAAATACCCCAAGCGCTCCTGATTAAGCCCGCACTCATGCGTTGGCCCCAACCAAACATGCACGCTATTACTGTGCATTTTAGTCGGCGGCGTTTCACGAGTGTGTAGCGTTAGTTCTACCTTTGGGTGCCGCTTCAGGAAGGCATCAATGGCGCTGGCTAACCAACTGCGCGCTAAGGCACCGTGTACCTCAAGGGTTATTTCACCGCTGATCTCTTCGCGCAGCTCCGCCAGCGCCTCCTGGCTATGGGCCGCCATCGCCAAAAGTTCAGTGCAGTAGTTGTGAAACAGCAGCCCAGCTTCCGTGGGGATTAAACGGTTGGCTTGGCGTCTTAGCAGCGGCTGGTTAAGCCGAGCTTCCAGTTGGCTGATGCGTCGACTTAGGGTCGATTTGGCTAAACCGAGCGTTTGCGCGCTGCGGGTCAAGCTGCCCGTGGTCATTACATCGGCAAAAGCGGTGAGTTCGTCAAAGTCATACATGGTCAGGCCCACGGGCAAAGGGTGAGGTTTAATTGTGCCACTGTTTGGTGCGAATGAAAATAATAGGCATTTGTGTTCCGTTTTGCTGAACGCATCGTCTCACCCCATTATGGAAAGAGTGTGCAAAAATACAAATGCTAATAATTCCCATTTATAGGGCAATTGCTCACTTACATGAAGGACTTTTTCTATGTCTCCCTGTTTGCGCCGAACGCTGCTGGCTAGTGCTATCTCTACTTTTTCCAGCGGCGCCCTGTGGGCACAAGAAGCGCCACGGTTAGATGATATGGTGGTGACTGCCTCCGGCTTTGAACAGTCAGTTTCGGATGCGCCAGCGTCTATTAGTGTGATTTCACGCGAGGAATTGGAAAGGGGCCACTATCAAGATGTTACCGATGCGCTGCGCGATGTGCCCGGTGTGATCGTGACCGGTGGCGGCGCGGGGGATAACGGCCACGATATCTCTATCCGCGGCATGCCCTCCCAGTACACGCTGATACTGGTGGATGGGCGCCCGCAAAATTCTCGTGAGTCTCGGCCCAATGGTAGTGCCGGTTTTGAGCAGGATTGGCTGCCGCCACTGCAGGCAATCGAGCGTATTGAAGTGGTGCGTGGGCCAATGTCGACGCTCTACGGCTCCGATGCCATTGGCGGTGTAATTAACGTGATTACCCGCAAGGTTGCCCAAGCGTGGCACGGTAATGTCCAGCTCGACACGGTACTGCAAGAGAGCAGTGATTCTGGCGACAGCCGCCAAGCCAATTTTTATCTGAGTGGGCCATTAATAGGTGATCGGTTAGGACTCCAGCTCTATGGCCGTACCTCACAGCGCGACGAAGACAACATCATTAACGGCTACGAAGATAAAAGCCTGCAAAGCCTGACGGCACGGTTCAGTCTTGCCGCCTCGGATAACCACGACTTTACCGCTGAAGCCGGTATTACCGAGCAAGAGCGACAATCGCTAATGGGTAACTCGGCACCCTCAGAAGGCTGCCGAGGTGGCTGTACGGATAGCTTCAACGATTATACCAACCGGCATGTTGCTCTGACCCATAGCGGCCGCTTTGATATCGGCACCAGCGAAAGCTTTGTCCAGCGGGAAACCAGCGAAAACCCATCGCGGGAAATTGAGATCACCAACACCACTGCTAAAACCAGCCTGGTGATGCCGTTGGGTGCCCATATGCTCACCTTGGGCGCGAGCTACGAAGAGGAGTCGCTGGATGACAACACGACCAACCAGATTTCCGATCGTACTAACGTAGAGCAGCAGCAGTGGGCTCTGTTTGCAGAAGATGAGTGGCTGCTGACCGATACTTGGGCGTTGACTGGCGGTATACGGTTAGACGATGCTGAAAACTACGGTAGTCACATCAGTCCGCGGCTCTACACTGTGTGGAGCATGACCCCAGATTGGACGTTAAAAGGCGGAGTTTCCACCGGCTTCCGTTCGCCTAACCTGCGCGAAGCCACTGCTGACTGGGGGCAAATCAGCCGAGGCGGTGACGTTTACGGTAACCCGGATTTAGAACCAGAAACCTCGCTCAATAAGGAGCTGGCGCTGCTGTATGCCAATGACGTCGGGCTAAGTGGCGGTATCACACTGTTCCATAATGATTTCAAAGATAAAATCACCCGCATTGCCTGCCCCGAAGGTGTGTGTGCTGATGAACCCAACCAGTTCGGCAGCGATCCTACTTATCGTATCAACATTGATGAAGCGGTCACACAAGGGGTAGAGGCAAGCATCGCGGCGCCCCTAGGCGAGGCAGTTGAACTAACAGCCAGCTACACCTTTACCGACAGCGAGCAGAAGAGCGGTGAGTACGCAGGCGAACCGCTCACCCAGCTGCCGCGCCATCAGGTATCGGCCACGCTAGATTGGCAAGTCTCGCCCAAGCTGCGCCAGTGGACCAAAGCGACCTACCGCGGTGAAGAGAGCCAGCCCAACACCGGCCCCTCGCAAAGCGCCATCGTGGCACCTTCCTACACCTTTATAGATGCAGGCGTGGGCTATCAGCTCAATGAAACAACGCAGCTCAACGCCGGCATCTACAATCTATTCGACGAAGCAATTGATTACGACGAGTACGGCTATGTGGAAGATGGCCGCCGGGTTTGGTTGGGTCTCAACGTTGCGTTCTAAACCAGCTTCTCAATCATAGGTGCACTACTGCAGCGGCTATCCAGCGATAGCCGCTTTTTTGGCTAAGAAGAGCGCGTGCTAATTATCAAAAAAGCCCCGGCGCATAGCCGGGGCAGAAGTCAGCATTGAAACAGTAGCGAGCTGAAACGGGTTAGAACTCGTAACGGGCGGACAGCCACAGGCGGCGGCCTTCCTCGCTATTGGCGTATACATTGCCAAAGCTAGTGCCATCGCCATAGGCGCGGTAATCAACGAAGTCTTTATCAAACAGGTTGTAGATCGTGGCGCTTAGATTAAGGCTGTCGGTCACCGCGTAATTACCGCCCAGGTGAAACAGCGAGTAGGCTTTAAAATCACCTAAATCATCATAGGAAGGGGCGCCCCGAACGCTTGCGCGATTACGGTAGCGCTCGCTGCGGTATTCCGCTGAGAGCCATGTATCCAGTTTCGCAGTGGTTTGCCAGCGCAGTGTGGCATTAACAGCGTGCTCTGGGGTATCTGTAAGCGGATCGCCTTCATTTTCACCGCTTTGCTGTTCACTATCGGTATAGGTGTAATTGGCATTCAAACGCCAATCGGGATTGAACTGATAGCTGGCGGCTAGCTCGATGCCCTGGGTGATGGCTTCATCAATATTGATATCTTGGCCATACAAACCGTCGGGAATCAGCAGGTCGTTTTCGATCAAGATATCGTTGCCACTGGCGATCTTGTCGTCAAATTGGTTATAGAACAGCGTCGCGCTGGCGGTAAAACCCTGTTGATTATCGTAGTGTGCGCCGATCTCGCTGCTGGTGCTGGTTTCCGGCTCCAAGTCAGGGTTACCGATGGTGAGCACGGTACCCTGACCGGTGACGCCATTAATGCCATCGTGCAGTGCATTAAGCGTTGGGGTCTTATAGCCGCGGCTGTCGATGGGTTGCAAGAAATGGAACGTAAGATTCTGTTGAATAGTAGTGCAGGTGCTTTTGATAATCGTTACTATCTATCTCAATGTTTTGTCTTGAGGGAAAGCTATGTCGGTTATTACCCCAGCAATAGCCACCGCACGTCATAAGAGCTGGCGCTTCAACATGGTTGGCGTGCTACTCAGTGCGTTAGTCGTCAGCGTTTTAGGTACCACCACTGCGCAAGCCCGCACGCTCGATACCGCTTACGGCGATGTAGAAGTGAAAGGCACGCCGGAACGGGTTGTAACGCTGTACGAAGGCGCGCTAGACGCCGCCGTGGCGGCAGGCGTGAAACCGCTAGGTGCCGTTACCACCCGTGGTGGCGACAACGTGGCAACCTATACTGAAGCGCATCTTGGCGAAGATCGACCCGCTATTATGGGTGTGGTTCGCGAGATTAATATTGAAGCCGTGTTGGCGCAGCAGCCGGACCTGATTTTGGCGCCCGCCCAGCTCTCTGATGAGCAGTATCAGCTGCTTTCACACATTGCGCCCACAGTGGTTCCACCCACTCAGCCACTTGCCCCGGATAACTGGAAAAACGAAGCACGCCTTTATGGCGAAGCGCTCAATCGCCAAGCGGCGATTGCAGAGGCCATTGCAGCTGTTGAGCAGCGCGCCGCCGAGGTTGGTCAGGCAGTGGAAGAAGCCGGTATTGCGGGTAGTGCCTTTTTAGTGCGCTGGATGCCCGGCGGCCCAATGGTGATGTCGCAAAACCTCTTTGCTACTGGTTTGTTAGCCCAAGCCGGGCTGGATGTTCAGGATGGCGGGTTAGTCGGTGAACGCGGTGTACACAGCGATGTACTCAGCTTGGAAAACCTCTCACAAGTAGACGGCGACTGGCTTTTCCTGGCAACGCTAAACGAGGATGGCCAAGCGGCATTGGAAGCGGCCAAACAGAGCAGTGCCTTCACGCGCCTTAACGTTGTAGAGCAAGAGCGAGTGATCCCGGTAGATGGCCAGCTATGGACCAGCGCCAACGGCCCGCTAGCGGCCCAAGCGATCCTTGATGATATCGAGGCGGCGCTGTTGCCGTGACAGTTCCACGTTTTGCAACGTTAGGCGTTAGGCGAGCTTCCCCCCGCACGTTAATGATGCTTCTGCTCACCGCCCTTGTGGCGGTGAGTCTCGTTAGCTTGTTGATTGGCGCCGGTAGCGTTGGGCCTGGCAGGGTGCTGGCACTGCTGAGCGGCACACAGGACAGCGAAGCACATTTCATCGTGTGGGAGCTGCGCGCACCGCGAACGTTAATCGGCATCTTGGTGGGGATGGCATTAGGAGTGGCGGGCGCGCTATTGCAAGCAGTGGCGCGCAATCCGCTGGCCGAACCGGGCCTGTTAGGCGTTAGCGCGGGAGCGGCATTTGCCGTGGCGCTGGCGCTAGTGCTCGGCGCTAGTGCCGCTACCTTACGTATTTCAGTGGCGCAATTAGGTGCTTTGGTGGGCTGCGTGTGCGTATTGAGCGTGGCGCGCTTTCGCGGCGTGGGCAATGATCCTATCCGGTTGGTGCTCGCCGGGGCTGCGTTTTCTGGGTTGCTGGCGTCGCTCACCTCCTTGATTCTGCTTTATGACCAGCGCGCCGCGGATGAAATTCGCTTCTGGGTGATTGGCAGTTTCGCAGGCCGTCGCTTAGACGACTTGCTAGCGGTGCTGCCCAGTATGTTGGTCGCGTCAGTAGTCGTTATATTGATCGCTAGGCCGTTAGCCGCGCTGGCCTTAGGCGAACGAGTTGCCTCGGGGTTGGGGCATCATCCCAACCTTATTCGCTGGTTGGTTGTCGCCTGCGTGGCGCTATTGGTTGGCGCGGCGACTGCTATTGCAGGGCCAATTGCGTTTGTGGGGCTGGTGGTGCCGTTTGTTGCGCGCGCCTTTGCCGGGCCGGATATTCGCCGCACGCTTTGGTTTTGTCTGCCCATTGGGCCGCTGATCGTACTCGCCGCCGATATCATCTCGCGGGTGGTGGTCGCTCCTTCAGAGTTACCGCTGGGCGTTCTCACTGCGCTATGTGGTGCACCTGTATTAATAGCGGTCGTGCGTGCGCGCCGCTTACCGATGTTATGAGCTGGTTCATGAAAACCACATCAATTAAATCCACCTCTATGCCTTTCACTCATGCTACCCGAGCAGCTTTGGGTGGTAACGACCCAGTGTCGCCGCCTCAAGGGTACTGGCGATTCGCCTGGCGCCATCAACAGGGCGCGAACAGCGTACTGTTTGAACAGCGTGCGGTGGTGGTCAACCTGGGCCTGTTCGGCGCGCTGCTCGTAGCCAGCGTCATTTATTTGAGTCTGGGCAGCGTTAAGGTCGCACCAACGACGGTGCTGAAAGCACTGGTGGGCAACGCAGACATGATGGCCACCTTTGTGGTGCAAGAGCTACGTTTGCCACGGTTGGCTGCCGCTTGCTTCACAGGGGCAGCCTTTGCACTGGCGGGCATTTTGATGCAAACGTTAGCCCGCAATCGCCTAGCGACACCGGGCATTATCGGCATTGATAATGGCGCGACGGCGTTTGCCGTGGCATCCATCGTAGGGATAGGTGTTTCAATTGCACCGCCCGCCATGGCATTGGCAGGGGCGACCACGGCGGCAGTGCTTACCTTTGGTTTAGCGGCGGGCAGTGGCACCCAGGGTTACCGCTTTATCGTTGCGGGGATTGGCGTTGGCGCAGTATTCGGCGCCGTTACTCAACTACTGCTCGCTCGTGTGGCGATTGATACCGCCAACGCCGCCTATCCCTGGACGGTTGGCTCGCTTAATGCCCGACCCAGCGGTGCGCTACAGCTACTAATGCTCGGGTTAGCGTTAGGGCTGACAACCGCCCTGGCGCTGGCACGTTCACTAACGCTGCTACGTTTTAAAGATGCCACCGCGAGCGGTTTAGGGGTTAACGTCAAACGCCGCCGCTTGGAAGTGCTGCTGCTGTCGGTTGCACTGACGGGGTTGGCGGTCGCTGTTGTCGGGCCAGTAGGTATGGTGGGGCTAATTGGCCCCGAGATCGCCCGGTCGCTGTCGAGTTCCCGCGGCGTGCCACTTTTGGCGGCAACGCTTGCCGGGGCGCTGGTAATGGTGCTCGCTGATCTGGCCGGGCGTACGCTGCTCACACCCATTGAGATTCCTGTGGGTATCGTGACCGCAGTGGTTGGCGGGCCGTGGCTACTTTGGATATTAATGCGCCCGCAAAGGAGCTACACATGAGCCATTCCCCGTCGACATCAATGCCCTTATCAATGCCTTCGCTGGCGACTCAATCACTCGGCATGAGTTATGGTGCCCGGCTGGTGATCGAAGGCTTGAATATCTCCCTGCCCAGCGGCCAAGTCACTGCGATTGTGGGCCCCAACGGCTGCGGGAAATCAACGCTGTTGGCCGGGCTTGCCCGCCTGCATAAACCGGGCAGCGGGGCGGTGCTGCTGAATGGCGCCGATATTCAGCGCCTGCCTACCCGCCAGTTAGCAACACAGCTGGCGCTATTGCCTCAAGAGGCCGTGGCGCCTGAAGGCTTAACCGTGACCGAGCTGATTCGCTTTGGCCGCCAGCCCCATCAAGGGTGGTTGCGCCAGTGGTCAGCGGAGGATCAGCGAGTCGTCCAGCACGCGCTGGCCGCAGCAGGGCTTGAGCAACTCGCCGATAGGCCGATTGATGCGCTTTCCGGTGGGCAGCGGCAACGCGCCTGGATTGCCATGACCATCGCCCAACAAACGCCGCTACTGTTGCTGGATGAACCTACTTCGGCACTGGATCTTGGTCATCAGATTGAAGTGTTTGAGTTGGTTCAGCACCTTGCCCATCATGGCCGAACCGTGGTGATGGTGCTGCACGACCTCGCCAGCGCCTGCCGCTACGCGGATCACTTAATCGCCATGCGCGAAGGGCAGATTGTGGCGGAAGGACCGCCCGCCACCGTTGTCACTCAAGATTTAGTACGCACGCTTTATCAAGTAGAGTGCACACTATTAACTGATCCTGATACCGGTAGCCCGCTGCTTGCCAATGTGCGGCGCTCATCGGCGGTTAGCTAGTTTAAGGCTATTGCTTAGCCAATAGATTAAGCCAACAACAATTTTAGAAAGGTAACCTTGTGTCCTCTCCTGCGCACAGTTTTCAAGCATTGGTGCGGCTTCTGCGCTACGCCAAAGGCTATCGGCGGCGCATTATTGCCGCCACCGTCTGTTCGGTTATCAACAAGCTGTTTGATATTGCTCCCGAGATATTGATTGGTGTCGCCATCGATGTGGTGGTCAATCAAGAGCAGAGCTTTGTGGCGAGTTTGGGGTTTGAAACGCCCCAACAGCAGATCACGATGCTGGCGGTGCTGACGTTCTTTATCTGGGCAGGGGAGTCACTGTTTGAGTACTTGTTCCAGATTTTATGGCGCAACTTAGCCCAGCGGCTACAGGCGGATATGCGCCAGGATACTTATGAGCACGCCCAGCGGCTGGATATGGCGTTCTTTGAGTCGAAAAGCTCCGGCCAGCTTGTAGCGACCATGAACGATGATGTGAACCAGCTTGAGCGCTTTCTGGATGGCGGAGCCAACGCGCTGATTCAGGTGGTGGTCACCGTGGTAGCCGTGGGCGCGGTGTTCTTCGTGCTTTCGCCGCTGATAGCACTGCTGGCGTTCACACCGATTCCGCTGATTATCTGGGGGGCGTTCTTCTTCCAGCGTAAAGCCGGGCCGCTGTACAGCGATGTGCGTGAAAAGGTCGGTGATTTGGCCAGCCGGTTAACCAATAACCTCAGCGGCATTGCCACGATTAAAAGCTTTACCAGCGAAGACCGCGAAGCCGAGCGCCTGCGCGATGCCAGCGAAGCCTATGTAGAGGCCAACCGCCGCGCGATTAAGGTTAGCTCCGCGTTTATTCCGGTCATCCGCATGGCGATTTTGGCAGGCTTTCTCGCCACCTTTACCGTCGGCGGCATGATGGCGCTCAACGGATCATTAAACGTGGGCGCTTACGGCGTGCTGGTATTCCTGACTCAGCGACTGCTCTGGCCGCTCACCGGCCTGGCCCAGGTGATTGACCTGTTTGAGCGTGCCATGGCGAGCACGCGGCGCATTCTTGACCTGCTCGAAGTGCCGATTACGGTCAAAGATGACAGCACGACACCGCTTACCCAGCCAGTACGCGGCGAAGTAACGATTGATAATGTGAGCTTTCACTACGCGACCAGCCTTGTCGGGGTCGATGGCGTTAACCTGCACGTGCCTGCGGGCAACACCTTAGCGCTGGTAGGGGCGACCGGCTCGGGGAAATCTACTCTAATCAAACTGTTGCTGCGCTTTTACGACCCGGAAATCGGGCGCGTACTCATCGACGGCCAGCCGATTACCGAAGTAAGTATGAACTCGCTTCGCCAATCGATTGGCCTGGTCAGCCAGGATGTGTACCTGTTTGAAGGCAGCATTCGCGACAATATCGCCTACGGTAAGCCCGATGCCGACGAAGCCGCGATTATCGACGCCGCCAAAACCGCCGAGGCGTGGAGCTTTATCGAGACGTTGCCCCAAGGGCTGGACACGCCAGTGGGGGAGCGGGGCGTGCGGCTTTCCGGCGGCCAGCGCCAACGGCTTTCTCTAGCCAGGGCGCTGCTGAAAGACCCGCCTATTTTGGTGCTGGATGAAGCCACTAGCGCAGTGGACAACGAAACCGAAGCGGCCATTCAGCGCTCGCTCAAGCGTATTGCCCATGGTCGCACAGTGATTATGATTGCTCACCGGCTTTCGACCATCGTGCATGCCGATGAGATCGTCGTGATCGAGAAAGGCCAAGTGGCCGAGCGCGGCAGCCACACAAGCCTGCTGGCAGCTAACGGCCACTACGCCGCCCAGTGGCGAGTACAAACCGGCGAAGCCCAGGCGGGGGATGTGGAAGTACTTAGCAATTTTTAACGACTATCGATTAACTATTACCTATTAACCAGGAGCGCATTGAGGGTGACGGGCACATGCTCGTCAATCTCTTGATAGCCCAGCATCGACAGCACGGTACGCACTGTAGTGTTTTCCATCAGCGCTCTACCATCCATCGCCATGGGCTCGGCGTGGGTCACGCGTATCTCGTTCAAGCCTTCGCGGGTAAATCGCAGTGGCACGGCTTCCTGTTGATTAACCATGTCGGATTGAACGCGAAAGGTCAGTGTCTCGACCAGCGACTCGCCAATATCCAAGCCGTCCAAGCGTTCTGGGGGCATTTGCGCCTCCAGCGTTACCAAAGTGGTGTTCGCCAGCAAGCCTACCCACGGCGGCAACTCGCCAAAGCGTTCCAGCACATCGGTTTGGCTCAACTTCAACGGCAGGCGAAGCGTACCATCGCTGGAGATATCACCCTGAAGATCACGCACTTGATGGTGATGAGTTTGCGGTGCTTCGCCATTCAACTGGGTAATCGACGCCTGCACTTGGGACTGAGCAGGATCAAGCTGCCAGTCAGCGAAAGCCGGCACTGCCAACAATAGGGGAAATAGAGCAATCAATGCTTTCACAACGCGTCTCCGCATAAAGAACTACTCACCAGACTGCCCAATCCACATAAAGTGCCGTAATGACATCAAGATAACGCAAAGGGGGTAGCCTCACTCTGCCACATTCGCTATGATATGCACGCTTTTCGGGCCTATAGCTCAGTTGGTTAGAGCAGGGGACTCATAATCCCTTGGTCGTAGGTTCAAGTCCTACTGGGCCCACCAATTAAAATCAGTTAATTAGCAATTATCTCCGGTGAGTCCCCTAGTCCAAGGGTACAGCTTCGGTACAGTGCCGATCTTTCAGACCCTGGAGATTTCTTGTGGCCACCATCGTCAAGACCCCCTCAGCAACTTAGAAAGCCGTCATCCGCAAGTCCGGTTAGCCCACCACTGCAAAGACCTTCCGTACCAAACGTGACGCCCAAGATTGGGCACGCCGCACTGAAGATGAAATGGTGCGTGGCGTTTATATCCAGCGTAGTGCCTCAGAACGAATGGCGCTTGAAGCAGCGCTAAAGCGCTACTTGGCCGATATTACCCCTACCAAGAAACCCAACAGTCAGAAATGATCGCCAACTACCGTGAAAAGCGCTTAAACAGTTTTTGGGCGCCGAGGGGTGCCAATTAAATTCGCCCCAATACCGGTGAGTCTAGAGCTTGCCCTGCTTGTCCACTTCTTTACGGTGTCGATCTGTTCGGAGGTGGCCTCGACAGCCAGCCCGAGCGTGGCGATCAGTTGTTCACGTTTCACGGTGTTGATCTCCTGGTCGTCATCATTGACGTCATGGGTAATCGCCATCCGAGCAGCGGCAAGCTGCGCCGCGCACTCATCATTGGCTGGGGCGTTGGTTAACGCCAGGTGCAGCAGGTCTAACGGCACACCGTTGGCGTCGTAGGGAAAAACGGGGTAGAGGTAGAGGTATTCAGCAGGCCCGCCGTCAGGCCCAGGCGTGATTGCTGCGCGGGCTTTGGCCGTCCAGTCAATCGATCCGTAAGACCATCGTCCCGCCATTCGAGCGAGCGAGGGTTAATCCAGCCAGCGGCAGGTACAGGCTTGTCGTTCTGCTCGTTGTAAAGAGTTTGGTGTTTGTAGTCGATGGCGATGTTGGTACTGCGTGCAGCGGCCAAACGGATGATGGCTTGAGCTGCTTCGGCAGAGAGGGGCTCCACGGGCCAGAGTTTTCAGCAGCCCCGCGCGATGCGTGGAAGGTGTCAGCAGGCATCAGGCGCGTCTTGTCGTCGGTGGCTTGCACTCAGAGAGCGCAAACGGCGACGCGAGGCTTTGTTTGAAGGCGTTGTGTTTTCATGCCCTCATGATCGGGGGCTTAGGGCAGGGCGTGGATTTGAAGAGCTTTAGTAAAAATCGGGTTAAGCCTCTCTTAATTTTCGTTGTGCTTCTTTTTCTAGGTCAAAATTATCTAATTCCCATGTGTTATCTTTTATTTTACAGCCAAAAATAGTTACTCCAGGTTGCAATAATCGAATTCCATCTGCTATTGCTAATGCCAGCTCGGACTGGTGCTCGCCATGATTTATTCCTGTGCGGAGTCCAATATAAACTTCCTTAATTGCTCCTTTTGGCAATGAAAAAAGAGGTATGTCAATGATATTGCTTCCTTTAACAGCGTTAATTATTTTAAACTCCCCGCTTTTTAATGTTATGAATTTTTCAGGATTTGGAGGTAGCGGGATTGCTTTAACAATCCTGACTTCTTCTTCATACGACCAGCATGAAGCTTTATAAAGAAAAGCTCTCTGATAAGTTTCAATATGCTTCCGATCAAAGCTAAAAGATTGAGTTATACTGATTTTCTCAGAAAGACTATTTAGAAATAAATTAGAAGGTTTGGTATGGGTATAAATTACATTCCCAAACTGCACGGGTATGGTGTTCTCGACTTCACTGGTGAAACATTCATCTGAAACATCTATCCCTATCACCATCCCTGTGTGTTCACCAGCGTAATGTGACCACATAAGTGGATTTAGTGGTTGACGTGTTAGCGAAAGAACTCCATAAGCATTTCTAAATTGCTGCACTGCTGCATCGCGAATCATTTTATGAGTACTCAGGCTTATTTTTGCTTTACCTGGAAAAAATGAGCAGGCAGCTTCACTCTCGAACGGATCATTGAAAGATTCTGGTCTACTAAAAGCTATTGTGTTGTTCTCCAGAATTATCATGCCTGTCTCGTACGTTACGTACTTATACAAAATCATGGGCGTTTCCTTCGTGAATAGTGTCGAGTCAGCGTTCTGTTATCATGAGATATATGTAGCCATCAAGTCCAAACTATCGATCCTCGCAAATCTAACGCGCCTTGCGGGGTAAAGTCCGGCCAACGTAGCGGGCAAGGGCTTAGCGGCGCTCACAGGGCCGCGTTGGTTATTCGCCTAATGGCTCGCCGAGGTAATCCAGCGTAAGCGAGCCACTAACCACATCTAGGCAGATGTCGCTTAGACCGGTAATGTCTCTTTCCACTGCCAGGGTAGCAGCGTGTTGAGGTCATCATCGTCGAGGGTGGGCAGGGTCGCGAAGAC
>NZ_JABWCV010000023.1 GCF_013371085.1 Vreelandella maris
GGAGGTCAGCGTCTGTTGTTCAGGTTCAGTGAGAGGGGCAACGAAGCGTTTTTCCATGGTTCTGTCCGTGTCAGAAATCCTGGCATGGATATTACACGAAAACTTTAGATCAGGTACTTACTATTGATGAGTTAAATTCATAGCCACATCCCAATTTATACCTCTAATGCTTATTACGGCATGGCATTATGGTGATGCTATCTGATACATATTTTTAAAAATCAATCGCGTATCGGTCTAAAATCGCTACTCACTTGAAGGGGTATGTAGTTGAAATTTAGTTGGAAAAAAATTCTAGGTGTTCTATTACTTCTGGTTTTATCAATTGGCGTAGCTGGGTATGCTTACCTTCAATCTCCAAAATTTGGTGCGCCGCCCGATCAAGAGAGCTTAGCGCTTTTTCAACAATCTCCAAATTATTCAGACGGGATTTTTCATAACCTAGAGCCAATCCCTGAGATCACAATGGAATCAGACTCCGATCGCGGCTGGTTAGACTTTTTCTTTACTGGAGATAGCGGAAGAGCACCCTCACAGGCGTTACCTACAGTAAAGACAAACTTACATGAAATAGAACAAAGCGAAGACATCATTGTTTGGTTAGGGCACTCCTCATTTTATGTACAAGTGGCGGGGCAACGTATTTTAATCGACCCAGTCCTTAGTCAAAATGCCTCACCTATCCCCTTCAACATCCAAGCATTTGAAGGGACGAGCATCTATACCGTAGAAGATATCCCTGATATCGATTATGTCTTAATTTCCCATGATCACTGGGATCATTTGGATTATCCCACGGTGATGGCGTTACAGGATCAAATCGATAACGTTATCGTAGGGCTGGGTGTGGGTTCACACTTTCGAAGCTGGGGATTTGATAATGATCAGATTATTGAAACCGATTGGAACACTCAAATAAGCCTGGATGACGAACTAGTTATCCATGTACTTCCCGCACGTCATTATTCAGGCCGCCTGTTTCAACGTAATCAGACGCTTTGGGTATCTTTTGGCATTCAATCACCACAAAGGCAACTGTATTTCAGTGGTGATAGCGGCTATGGAAGCCACTTTCAAGCTATAGCCAATGCGTTAGGCGCAGTAGATGTAGCCATGCTAGATGCAGGCCAATACGATGAACAATGGCGTTTTACGCACATGATGCCTGAAGATGCCGCTCAAGCGGGCCGCGACCTAAGGGCGACGGGGGTTATACCGGCTCATGTAGGAAGGTTTTCGCTCGCCTTTCACGATTGGGACGACCCATTTAACCAGTTGGCAGGTCTTGACCAAGATGAACCATTCGGGCTGTTAACTCCACGTATTGGTGAAGTTATTGAGCTAGATTCTTTGTCAGAGCTTGATTTCACCCAGTGGTGGGATATCGACGACACTTCAGATGACTAAGAATAATTGGCTATTAAACCGTCTATTTAATGGATAATACCCTATGCTTTATTTTCGTTTTACCTTATTGATGGCTACCTTATCAGCCTCTTCCACTCTATACGCGCAAGAACAGGAGAGTGAGAGTGACCTTCAAAGCGACGATGCGAATTTAATTGTCTATTTAACACGTACCAACAATACGAAAGCCGTCGCTTCTATGATTCATGAAGCAGTGGGCGGAGAACTTATTGAGCTAGCATTAGAATCGCCCTATCCTGAAGATTATGAGTCTATCGTATCTCAAGTAGACGAAGAGAATGAAACGGGGTACCTTCCTCCTCTTGAGACAACCATCGGTAATATAGAGCAATACGATACCATTTTTATTGGCTTTCCTACCTGGGACATGACACTACCTCCGCCAATGAAAAGCTTCTTGAGTGAATATGATTTAAGCGGGAAAACCGTTATCCCTTTTAATACTAATGGTGGTTACGGTTTAGGCAGCACATTGGAGGTTATTGAAGAATTGTGTGCTGGATGCCAGATATTAGAAGCATTTGAGACGAAGGGTGGTTTAGAAAGGGATGGCATTCTACTAGCTATAAAAAATGAACGACAAGAAGAAGTTGAGGCTGACGTTTTAGCTTGGTTGGAAAGCATAGGCTATTCAGCCTTAAGATGAGAAGACTACGTTAACATAAGTAATTTTATATTTTAATTACCATGATTCCAAGAAATGCAGAGGATCCTCGATCCGTAACTCGGCACTCTGCATCCTGCTTTTCTGCACTGGATGCTCTCCCTTAACATCAAGAAATCGAGTTCCCTCAGTTTCGCTGAAACTAGCTCGCGCCATCTCCATACCCGACACCGCCCACCCAGTAAACAGGTTCCCATTGGACTAATCCCGGGGACAGTTGAGGCCCCCGGTTTTGATATCAGTTATTAATTTTGACACTTTGTCGATGGTTCGCTTGTGGGCGCCTTCTCGGCTCGTACCTGACTCACCACATGAATAAGCCTTCCCCCTACGCTCACAGCAACATTCTCTAACCCATGCCTCACGGGGTGGTTTGAAGCCAGCCCATGCAGGGTCGGCTCCCCCATAATTTCAACTGTTTCTCATATCGCACATACAACTTCTTTCGTTTAGCTGATATTGCTGTGGCACACACAACTGGGTTGAAAATCAACAAGAAGTCTTACGATTAGTGACTGCTGCGGTTGCGCTCCAAGGCGTTGCGATACACCGCCAGCAGGCGATAGAAACCGTGTACGAACTTGCCGTAGGGCATGGTGATAAAAAGTGCCATCACTACCCCAAGGTGTACAACTAGCATTACACCCATAGCCGAGGTCTCGCGCAACAGCATCAGCGCCAGGCCAGTGAAGCCGGTTAGCCACAGCAGCGCGATAAAGGCCACGTCCATACCCATCTGGCGTACATCGGCGGTATTCTGATCGCGCACCAGCTTGAGGTACAGGAGCCCCGCCGGGCCAATCAACAGGCCGATGCCGCCCAGGGTGCCTAACAGCTTCGGCAGGCTGGTGAAGTCGTAGGGCGCCTGCCAGTCGAACACGTAGTGATAGATGGTGCCAGTAACGGTGGCGGCGAAGCTGAGCATGAAGCCGTAGAAGGTGAAGTGGTGAAAACGCCGCCGCCATTGGGAGTGGTAGGCGTCGGGATAGGTGCAGCCGACCTCACCCTGGCCGTGCAGGTGCTGGAGCGAGAAGGTCTCCTTGAGCGCTTGGCGCCAGCTCCGGGCATCGCCAAGCCCAGCCACGCCCTCACCGCTCTCACTCCAGAAGCGTACCATTCCCATCACCAGCGCCAGTAGCACGAATAGCGACACCGAGCCGAAGGTCACTACTATTACGTTGTGCGGCATCAGCGCGTAGAAGTCGCCGCCATGCTGGGTGGTGACCAGCGCCGCCAGCCCGCCGTTGAGACCGACTGCAATCAGCAACAGCAGCGTCACCCCCACCGCCAACGCCAGCGCGGTGAGCAGGCCATTGCGGTCGAACAGCTTCGCCAGCGGACCCGGCCAGGCGTAGTCGCGATAGGATTCGGCGCGCAGCTTGGCCATCGACTGCGGCACGTTGACAGCAAACTCGTGGGGCGGCGCGTACTGACAGGCGTAGTAGCATTCACCACAGTTATGGCAAAGATTGGCCAAATACTTGAGGTCCTCGGGAGTGAAAACGCGGCGACGTTCCATTGCTGGAAATACCGGGCAGAACCCCTCGCAATACCGACAGGCATTGCAAATTGTCATATTGCTCCGAGTTTCTTCAATTAACGCTTCAATCTTTTGCATAACTGCCTGCCTCTTTGCCTGCGATGCGGCCGAACACGGTGCCGATGGTCATGCCGAAGCCGGCGACGTAGCCCTGTCCGAGAATGTTTCCGGCCATGATCTCGCCGGCCAGGAAGACGTTATCGGACAGCTCTCCGCTGTCCATGTACATGCGCGCCTTGTCATCGACCTCAGCGCCCAGGTAGGTGAAGGTGATGCCGGTGCGCAGCGGATAGCCGTAGAACGGCGGCTCATCAATACGCTGCGCCCAGTGGGTCTTCTCCGGGGTAACGCCCCAGGTGTGACAGTCGTCGAGCACGCTGTGGTCGAAGTTGCCGGGCTGCACTGCGGCGTTGAAATCGTCGACGGTCTTGCGCACGGCGTCGACCGGTAACTCGAGCTTGGCCGCCAGCTCATTGAGGGTGTCGGCCTGCTCGGGGGGAAACACCGAGGGCATGAAGCGACCCTGAGCCTTAGCATCGGTGATCGAGTAGCCCACTTGTCCGGGCTGTTTGGCGATAAGCCGACCCCAGATGGCATAGCGCTTGGGCCAAAAGTCTTCGCCCTCGTCGTAGAAGCGCTCTCCGTCGCGATTAACCACAATACCCAGTGACACGCAGTCGACTCGGGTGACGATGCCGCCGTCGTACTTGGGTGCGCGGGCGTCAATGGCCACCGCATGGCCCTGGGTTGGATCGCCGATGATCTTGGCACCGTTGTCGATCAGCGCACGCAGCATCTTGCCCTGGTTGAAGCGCGTGCCGCGAATCAAGAAGTTGCGTGAAACCTCCCCCCAAGCCTCCTCCAGCCACGCCTGGTTGGACTCAAAGCCCCCCGAGGCAATCACCACCGCCTTGGCACTGACTTTGCGTGGTGAACCATTATAGGTCACCAGGGCATGATCGAAGCGCTTGCCGTCGAACACTAGGCTCTCGGCCTCAGCCTCGTAGAGTATAGTCACGCCGAGGCGCTCGGCGGCCTGGTAATAGGTGTTGACCAGTGCCTTGCCGCCGCCCAGGAAGAAGGCGTTGGTGCGCCCCAGGTGCAAGGTACCGCCCAGCGACGGCTGGAAGCGCACGCCGTAGTCCTTCATCCATTCGGCACAGGTTTCCGAGGCACGTATCACGTGGCGCGCCAGGGCCTCATTGGTTATACCCCCGGTGACCCGCCACACGTCGTCGAAGAACTCATCCTCAAGATAGGCATCGCTCAGCACATCGGTGGGCTCGCGGTGCATGCAGCGCAGGTTGCGGGTGTGAATGCTGTTGCCGCCGCGCCACTTGTGCGGCGCACTTTCAAGCAGCAACACGCTGGCTCCCTGCTCGCGCGCCGTCAGCGCGGCGCATAGCGCAGCGTTGCCCCCGCCGATAACCAGAACATCGTGGTCAGTTAGATCAGCTTCGCTGAGACGCGTTCCAGACGATGACAACATCTTGACCCCCAAAATAGCTCACAGGAAAAACATGGGCTGAGTGAGAATCGCCCACCACCATCCACACAAAGAATACAAATGTATTCATTCGAATTCAAATGAAATATTATTATTTTTAGATCACAGTTAAACTGAAAATATGTATGGGACCAAACATGAAGAAGCCAGTAACCGGTAGCACCCAATCCTCAGCCAACAATGAACGCGGCGAGCCACTTAGCGAACAGGCGTATCGCTTCATCATCGATGCCATTAAGGAGGGCAGCCTGCTGCCCGGCACGCGCATTCGAGAGGTCGAGCTGGCCAAGCGTACTGGCCTTAGTAGAACCCCGGTGCGTGAAGCGCTAAATCGACTACAGCTAGAAGGCCTGGTGGCCAACGACCCTTCGCGCGGCATCATCATCACCGAGCTCGACCAAAGCATGATCAGTGAGCTCTACGCGATGCGGGAGGTTCTGGAGGGCACTGCCGCGGGCTTGGCAGCACGCCATGCTTCAGAGGTGGAAATCGCTTTTTTGCGAGAGATCAATGAGCGTGATGCCAAGCTCACTGATACTTTGGACTTGCTACGCAATAACAAGCTCTTCCACAGCACACTCTATCGCTGTGCACACAATCGCTACCTATTGAAGATGTTAAATTCTTTACAGGAATCAATGATGCTACTGGGGCGCAGCACCCTAGCCAAACCAGGACGGCCAGAGATCGCTCGCAAGGAACATCAGGAGATTATCAATGCCCTCGAGGCTCGTGACCCCAAAACTGCAGAGCAGCTCTCCCGCACCCATATCCGGGAAGCTTACAAGACACGTCTAGAGGCATTTTTGGAACCATACGAATAGCCAAAAAACAACACAACAGAAGATCAAAGAAAATTGGGGGCTACACTCTTCAATGGGTGACCACATACTGGCCTTGCTACTCTTTTGGAATCACTAGAGGTAAAAGCACAGCCATAAGCAACAAACGTACTACATGATGCACACCAACGAACGAGGAGTCATATCCCGTCGTCAAAGAAATAATCGCCATTACTTCAGCTGCTCCCGGGGCATATGCTAATAATAGTTGACCGAATGGAAGCCCAAGGCTTTTTCCAACAAATAAAGCAGCTGCTGAGGATATCCCTAACGCCAGGATGATGGTTAAAATTGAAATTGGCAGCATATTAACCAACATTCGCCAATCAGCATTAACAAACCTAGACCCAATCATCACACCGGTAAAAAGGAGAATGGTCTTTTCTATTTCACTTGGCAAACCGCCTAATGAAACTCCAGAAATTGAGGCTAGCATAGCCCCCAAGATTGCTCCTATCATTATGGCGGCTGGTAGCCGAATGTAATGAACTATTACAATACCAAAAAATGCAACTGCTACGACGACAGGCACAGCCCCCCAGTTAATATACTCATCTTTGAGATTAACCTCATTAAATGACATCCCATGCAGCATGACAGGCATAACAGTCACCAAAAAGACAACTCTCAAGCTCTGCAGTATAGTAATAGCATGTAAGTCTTTCTTAGAACCGTTAGCAAATTGCAGCATTAACACCAAGTGACCAGGATATGCTGCAAGAAAAGCCGAGCTTTTATTAAAGCCACCAATGCGTCGCAAAACAAAGCATACTGAGATAAATGTCAACCAAAGCGAAAAAAACATGCCAAGTATACTAGGAAACCAACGCCAAATAGATGAAACCGCATGAACATCCAAGGCTCCACCAATATTAATAGCTATAACAAATACAGTTATATTTTGAAGCCAAAGAGGAAACACTATTGGCCATTTCAGTAGGGCGAGACAGACAGAAGAAAATAAAGGCCCAAGAAGCCAAGCGCTAGGTATACCTAGCGCTTGTGCTATCGAGGCACCGAATAGGCCGCATACTAGTGTTATCGCCAAACTACAAAAAACATTCATAACTTAGGGCCTGTTGATGCTGCACATGGGTAGCCATAAAAAGCCGCAGGCCAAGGCCACCATGCTCTCGTAGTTTCGCTTGAGTTTATCGTTTCGTGTCGCGATGGCACGATACGATTTTAATCGAGCAAAGGTATTTTCAACGCGGCGGCATAGTACAGATGGCCTAGCCAAAACGCTTGAGTGGGATTGAGTTAACGGCTCATGATGATCTCCAAAGCATAAGAGATCAGCAGTGTGATTGATCAGCCAACGTTAATGTGGGCAGATGGGTTTTATGACGCACTTACGGCTTTTCATAAAAAATTTATTGTATACAGCGAAAGCTCTTTAAACGCTCTAATATTGCCTGATAAAGATTTGGTATCTCTAAGTCAATAGAAATTCATCATTCTTTACCTCCAGATACTTCTTAACAGCTTCAATTTCACCTTCACTGCAAATTCCACTATATTTAAAACCATCAAAAGGTGTAGTGTAACTAAGTGCCTATGAAAAAGTAAGTCAGGCATAGAACACTGACAAATGGCAGTTTTTTTACCATCTGTAATGCACGAAAATATACATAGGCACTTATCCCTAGGGATTTTAGCCCAAAGGTCACTCGAAAATGGGTGGATACTGTCAAATAACTCACCTTCTCTGGCTTTGTATATTATTGACGTATAAATAAATGATATTTTTTAACTTAATGACACAATAAAATAAAACAAATGATATTTATCTATAAACACAACATCATCCAAATTTTTACAAGTGCATAAAGACATGTATAAGCGTAATCAATCATCAATACACACCCTACTTACGCAGCAATCCAAATAGCAATTTTCAAAGCGCAGCTTTGAAAAGATTGACGAAATCATTCCTAGTCGTAGAGCGGGGGTTCCAGCGGTCATATCCTGCTTCAGCGCAAAGGTCCGCTAATTCATCAATATCGCCTTCCTTCACCCCTACCTCAGCAAGGTGCCTCGGGATACCTAAATCTATGCAAAGTGCTTCAATAGCGTCGATCGCCAACTCAGCGGCCTCCAGCACGGAAAGGCCTTCTATTTGACACCCCATAGCCTTCGCAACTTGTGCATAGCGTTCGGGAGATGCGATCATGTTGTAACGAGCAACAACTGGCAAGCACAGAGCATTAGATAGACCGTGTGACAGATGGTAACGCGCCCCAATAAAACGCGCCATGCAGTGCACATTGCCTAACCCCGTCTGTCCAAAGGTCATTCCAGCCATGTTCGATCCACATAGCATGTTCAAAGCCGCATGGCTATTCGAGCGATTGGCAACAAATGGACGAATATTATCTGTTATTAGCCGAATCGCATGCAAATTTACACCGTCAGTTACTGGATTTGAATTTCTTGAAATATACGATTCAAATGCATGAACAAAAGCATCCAGTGCTGAATGACATGCCACCGAAACGGGTAAGCTAGCAAGTACTAGAGGATCAAGAATAGCCACACGTGCAGGATTTAGCTCTGCATGACGGATGGACATTTTCATACCACTCTCCGTGTCAGTGATCACACATGACCCCGAAACTTCCGATCCTGTCCCCGCCGTCGTCGGCAGTGCAATCAATGGTAAAGGAGGGGTGGCGAACATACGGATCCCTGTATAATCATGAATACGGCCTCCGTTAGTCGCCACAATAGCCACTGCTTTGGCGACATCCAATGCACTCCCCCCTCCAACACCAAGTACCAGGTCTGCACCGATAGACTCACTCACCTCAAGAGCATTGGAAACCTCAGTGTCCATCGGATCAGGGCTCACTTCAGCATGGACAGCAAACTTAACACCTAAATTGTCCATTTCCTTTTGAATTTCTTGAACAAATTCTTGCTTTTTTAATGCAGGATCTACCACAAACAGGACGCGCCTAGCCTGTTTCTCCGCCAGCAATGAAGGCAGCTGACGGAAACACCCTTCACCGAGAACAATCTGTGTTGGGCAAAAATATGAAGACTGGTTCAAAAGCATTTTTAGCACCCTCTATTAAGCTGTAGATACCTAGTATTTACGTGGCAGCCACAGAAGCTCATGGATTGAGAACAATCAGACGCTCAACAGTCATCTCTTTAGCTGCATAGGCTGGTCCTTCTTTACCAAATCCGCTGGCTTTGACTCCTCCAAATGGCATGACATCAGCACGGGCCGATGATGTTTCATTGATTTGTACTGTGCCAAACTTCAAGCCACTCATGGCTGCTCGCACATTGTCAAGATCACGGGTAAATATCCCAGCAGCAAGGCCAAACTCGGTATCGTTTGCTGCTTTAATTGCCTCGTCTAACGTATCAAACGGACACACGGAGATTACTGGGCCAAAAACTTCTGAACACCAGACATCGGCTTCAAAAGGAACGCCTGTAAGAACCGCGGGATGCACTAGACGACCATTACGCTGACCGCCACAATGCAGAACTGCCCCAGCTGATACAGCTTCACATATCCAGTCATTTACTCTTTCAGCAGATGCTTCACTAATCATAGGGCCAACCCGCGTTTCTTCATTACGTGGATCTCCCGCAACCATCTCCTGGGCAAGCACGGTAAGCCGCTGCACAACGTCTGCTAAGACTTCTCGTGAAACATATAGTCTTTGTACAGATGTGCACACCTGACCAGCCTTTCGGAACCCAGCATTAGCAATCTTAGGTAGAGCCCTATCCAGATCAGCATCAGCGCATAGGATGGTGGAAGCTATGCTCCCTAGCTCCATTTGGCTGCGCCGCAATCCAACATGGCCCTGGATGATTCTTCCAACCCGAGTTGATCCCGTAAAAGTAAAAAATGCGATATCAGGATTAGTCAGAAGTCGTTCAGCAACGTGCTGATCACCCTGAACGATGTGGAGGTACCCTTTCGGCATTCCTGCCTGAAGCAAGATTTTACCGAGTAATGCAGAAGTCAGAGGTGTCAAAGGAGACGGCTTCAAAACAGTAGGATTGCCCGCTGCAAAGCTCGGTGCAACCTTATGAAGAACAGTATTTAGCGGCGAGTTGAACGGCGTTATTGCACATACAACGCCAATCGGATCATGCACCGTAAAACCGATACGCTGTTCAGAGCCAGGATGAGCACCGAAAGGAACACTATGACCACAAAGCGTCGCAGCAACATCGGCAGAGAGTTGCAGTGTTAGACCCGCCCGCATTACTTCACTTGCAGCATCAGTATTCGTGAAGCCAGCTTCAATTACCATGAGTTCTATAAAGCGAGATCTATTTTCCTCTAGCAAGATAGCAGCCCCCCTAAGAATCGAAGCCCGTTCATGCGGTGCAGGCACACTATTCATCAACGCATTCTTTGCTCGATCTATCGCCATATCGACTAGTTCGGAAGTTGCACTACAAACATTAGCTACTACGTCGCCGCTATACTTATTTTCGACTGGAAACCGATCAGACGTTTCTACCCACTCTCCATCAATCAGCAGTTGACTACAGTCTTGAAATTTATTGCTCATATGAATCTCCTAAAGACACTCTAAATCTTTACGAAAGCAGGAAGTTGGCTAGGATTATTGAGTAGCTCTAGCCAACCTTAGGGCCATTATTTTGGCAAGACCAATCACCTATGCAGGCTTTCTATGGTCTTTTAACTTAAACTGTATTCCTAATATCACTACTGCCATCAGCACACCTATTACATCCGTTTCTACGCTACCAAGCATCATTAACACCCCAACCGCAAAAGCCATGATTCGCAAAATGATATTTAGTGCTTTAAAACACCAAGCCTGAACCGCAGCAGCTAGAAAAAACACTCCTATTGAACCAGTAATTAAAACGCGCAGAATCTGAATAAAGCCTTCACCTTGCATGAGTATCGCCGGGCTATAGTAAAAAGCAAACGGCATCAAGAAAGCTGCAATACAAAGTTTAAATGAGGCAATGGAGGTCTTCAGTGGATCAGCTCCTGAAATCCCAGCCGCAGCGAAGGCTGCTAGAGCAACAGGCGGTGTAACAGATGAAATCACTGCATAATAGAAAACGAAAAAATGAGCTACTAGCGGAGGGATACCCATGGATTGAAGACCTGGAGCAACAACTGAAGCGGCAAGTGCATAGGCAGCTGTAGTCGGCAACCCCATCCCCATGATGATGCTAATAATCATAGCCAGCACTAGCGCAATCAATTGGCTGTCACCCGCAACCCCAAGTATCAACGATGAGAAGCGCGCTCCAATCCCCGTCAGAGCAATTACCCCCACGACTATTCCTGCACAGGCACAAACCGCAATAAGAGGCACTACCATCCTAGCGGAAAGGGCCAAAGCGTTTAAAATTTCTTTCGGTCCCATTCGATACGGAGTAAACCAAGAAACCACTGCAGCAGCTACAATCGCCAGCGTACCAGCGCGAATAACAGAATATCCAACAAAAAGAGATACAACCAAGATAATAATGGGCAAGAAAAGATAGACTTTTCTCAGCAACCCCTTCAGGTTAGGCAACTCTTCTCGCGATAAGCCTCGAATACCCAGTCGCTGAGCTTGTAAATCCAGCATGAAATAGAGTGAGAGGAAATAAAATACAGCGGGTAATACAGCAGCCGCTGCTATCTCAGTATATGGAATACCTGTCACCTCAGCCATGATGAAGGCCCCGGCTCCCATTATAGGGGGCGCTATTTGCCCACCGGTAGAAGCGCCTGCTTCAGTGGCACCAGCATTCCGAGCATCATAGCCAACTCGCCGCATAAGGGGTATAGTCATAGGCCCGGTGGAAACGACATTACCCACCGAAGTACCGTTTATCATCCCCATCATTGCAGAGGCAAGTACCGATACTTTTGCGGGCCCACCTCTGGAGCGCCCCGCCATAGAGAAAGCAAAGTTTACAAAAAACTCCCCAACACCAGATTTTTGCAGAAATGCAGAAAAAGTGATGAATAGCACAACATAAGTTGAGGAAACAGAAACCGTTGGCCCAAGCACACCATTATCAGTAAAGAGGTAAGTGAAAAACCTATTTGAGCTATACCCTCTATGCTCCAGAACTCCTGGCAGCCAAGGGCCTAGAAATGCATAAAGTATAAATACTAAAGCAATTACTACCATAGCCATTCCTGCTACGCGGCGAGTCAGCTCCAGTATAAGAATAACTCCTATGAGCGACATGTATAAATCCACATCGCTAGCCATCGGCGTGCCAGCAACCATATTCCAACGCCCGAGCGACTGTATAATATAGATACCAACTGCTAGAGCTATAATCCCTAGTGCAGTATCCGATCTGCTCATACGCCCTCGTTCGGTCTTATAAAAATAGCTAGACAAAAGAGAAACAACTACTGCTGCTAAAGAAATACCGGACAGAAAATTATTAAAAATTTCACTGTGCTCGTCGAATACTACACTTGGAATGCGTAACCATATTGCTAATACCATTATCAACACACAGGATGATAAAATAAAAGAAGCTCTTTCGACCCCCATTCCTCTACCAAAGGAAGCACCCTGAGAGGAAAAACTGTTGGAGGAATTGAATACTAAAAAACCAATTAATAATCCAACAGAAACATGAATAAGACGAAACTTCCAAGGCTCAACAGGTTGGATATTTAACGCATACAAATGAAATGCAACATACCCTACACATATTACAAATAGGGCAGAGGCAGCAACACCACTAAGAAGACGCTCATTCTCAGCCGGTTTAATCTCATCTACACTTGCACTGCTCACTGGAGGCATTGCATTATCGCTACTCATAATTTCATTACTCATCATGAAAGCACATTTAGTGATTCAATAAAGAGAAATAGAGGTAGTACCTTTTCTCTATATCCCTATTTCTCTATTCAAATTTTTCAGATCACCCCTTCAAATCTTCAGGAATTTCATATCCATTTTCCTCAAACCAGCGCACCGCACCTGGGTGGAAAGGAATAGCAGAATTATTAATATAATTTTCTGCCACAGTTTCCTCGGCAGAGCGATGAATCTGAGCAACAGCCTCAGAGTTTTCCATCACAGTTTTTACTACTTCATAGACAAGCGACTCAGGAGCATCGGCATGTGTGATAACAAAGCTCCACATTGCCACCGTTGGAACATCCTCATCCAAGGATGCATAACCCCCAGCAGGTAGATCTGCTCTAGAAAGCACAGGGAACTCTTCCAGTAAACGTTCAATCTCATTTTCGCTATAAGCAAAAATATTGACCTCAGCCTGAGCTTCTAACTGGCTAATGGCTGCAAGGGGTACACCTCCAGCCTGAGCAAACCCATCGAGCAGACCGTCCTGAATTTGTCCGCCTTGGTCAGAGATACCACCATCAATAGTGGTAACATCATAACCAAGAAACTCCAGTATTCTCGGAACATAGACACTATTTGTACCACCAGCAGGCCCAACACCTAAACGCTTACCTTCAAGATCGGCCACCGATGTAATTCCGGACTGTTCCAGTGCGGCATAGTGAAAAATGGACGAATACATGGGAATAACAGCGCGAATATTTTCATGCTCTACACCGGCCATGACAGGACTCTTACCTTCAATAGCCTCTTGAGCCGGACCTAATGTAGTGAGGCCAAAATCATGTTCCCCCATCTGCACCATACTGACATTTTGCGCGGGGCCTCCCGTTACCTCAGTCCCGAGATTGATATCAAGCTCTTGACTAATGAGGTTAGCCAATCCTGCTCCATAAATATAATAAGTCCCACCTTGACTGGCCGTACCCATGACCAGGCTGGACGGCCAATCAGATCTATCTTCGTTAGCAAAAGCAATGGAGCTAATAGCAAGAGAGATAGCACCCACAGCAAGATTTGTTTTTTTCATTTTCATGTCAGCTCTCCTAAAAATATTTTTGTTTTGATTAATGAATGAAAAACTTTCACATTACGGCCTTCTTAAAGCATTATTCAAATGAATACACTTGAATACCTTTTCAGTTAACCCTACTTCTACACATCCCATATATAGAACTTTAGTCCAATTATATTATGATGGAATTGAGGATAGGTGGTCTCAATGACCAAGTGCTGCACCTGTCCTATCAGGTACGGTATTGCCATGATCCACTGATACCGCTATCTCACCGCTGAAGACCAAGCCATCGTCAGTCATCTGGACCGTGTCGCAGGTACTCGCTCGCCACACCATCGACCCTATCAAGGGCTACGATGCCAGTAGATTCACGAGCTGTTCAGCATCCATGCCGCCTCCTAAGATCGAAGAACGACTGATACCTGGCCGCTGGGAGGATGACCTCATCATTGTTGCTAACAATCGCTCTGCCATAGATACGCTGGTAAAGCACGCCACACGGTTGTTAACCCTGGTGAAATTGAATGGTACCACTGCCACGGCGGCAGCCGTTGGCTTCAGCGACAAGCTCAATGAGGTATCGCGCTCCCTGCGTTTCTCCATAACCTATTACCAGGGCAGAGAGATGGTGAAACATGCCGAGATCACGCAGAAGACTGAGACGGCGATCTACTTTGCTGACCCGCATAGCTCATGGCAGCAGGGCTCCAACGAGAATACCAATGTCTGTTGCGGCAGTACTTGCCGAAGGGCACGGACCTGTCGGTCTACAGCCAGGGAGCGCTTGACCCCATCGCCGTCTCACTGAATACACGGCCACGCAAGACTCTGGACTGGCGCACGCCGCTAGGAGTCAACGTTAAGGTACTCAAGAAGTCCATCGCCAGCCCAAGCATCCTTCAAAAGCGTTGCACTTGAGACCTGAGACCGCCGTTGAAAATCACCGGTTGCCCTCTTGTCTTGTTAGGCACTCTTATTAACTCTCCCCATTAGTACTGCAGTTGTAGATAAAATCTATACTCCGTTGATCACAACTCGTGAGTGAACGAGGTGCCCGATGCTGAACGAACTGACCCTTGAAAACATGCGTAAGCAGACCCGTGATTGGGAATCAGCGTTATCCTCATGGCTGACAGAGCTGGGCGGTTACGTCAAACGCGCCGAGGCTCGGAAGCGCCTCAGTGCCTATCTGCGGGGCCTATTGGGCGACGTCGAACGACGCAACAGTTGGCAGCTGGCGGAACACCAGGACGACGCACACCCCTACGGCTTCCAGCACTTGATCAACCGGGCTCGCTGGGATGAGGACGGCGTGCGCGATGCTGTGCGACAGCGTGTCTACGAGGCTCTGCGCTACGATGACGGGGTGCTGATAATGGACGAAACCGGGTTCCTCAAGAAAGGTCGCCATTCGGCAGGGCTCAAGCGCCAGTACAGCGGAACCGCAGGCCGGATCGAGAACTGCCAGATTGGTGTGTTCCTCGGCTATGCCAGTTGCTGGGGGCAGAGATTGATGGATCGCGCCCTTTTCCTGCCCCGGGATTGGGCAGACGATCGCGAACGCTGCCGCCAGGCGGGTATTCCGGAGGAGGTGAGTCACATGCCCAAGACGACGTTGGCCCGAGAGATGCTGAACCGGGCGCTGAATAGTGGCATCACGGCCCGCTGGGTGACGGGTGATGCTGTTTATGGCGAGTCCTTTCAGTTGCGCTGGACCCTGGAGGAGCGCGGTCAAGGCTATGTGATTGCGGTCAGCCGCAAGGCGTATGTCTGGCAGGGGCTGGAACAACGTAAAGTGGGCGACCTGCTGGAAACCCTGCCTGGGAACGCCGGCTGGATCCGGCTCAGCGCCGGGGCGGGTAGCCAGTGGCCCCGAGAGTATGACTGGGTATTTCTGCCGGTGAACCCGGGGCCTTTCGAGGAATGGCAGCGTGGGGTGCTGGTAAGGCGTCCCCTGGACGTCGGCCAGGAACTGACAGCGTATTTCACCTTCGCACCCTGCGGTACGTCGCTCGAAGACCTCGCGCTGGCGGCTGGGGCCCGGTGGAATATCGAGCGCTGTTTCCAGGAAAGCAAATCACGACTGGGACTGGATCAGTATGAGGTGCGGACCTGGCGTGGCTGGTATCGCCATATCACGCTGGTGATGGCGGCCTATGCTCTGCTGGTCACGTTGCGCCGACATCAGTTAAAAAAAGCCTGTTGCTGAACCTGGGTGGGCAAGGCCCATCGTTCTCTCCCTGACTGAAATGCGGCGATGGTTGTGCCTTACCCCCATTGCCCAGCGACGAAGGCGGCTGGAAGATGCGCTGCTGCACTGGTCCTGTTGGAGAAGACTTCACCAGCGTGTCACCCAGTACTATCACTGGGTAAGACGCCAACGGACAAAAGGAAGCATCATTACCTTGTCTCTCGATGACTATCTACAACTGCAGTACTAGGTGGTGTAATGAGGTTTCCGCCGCTCACTGCGCAGCGTCCACGCATTGCTCTGGCGTGGCACGCCTAATTAAATAGTGCTAAGCCCAAGCTCGCGATTCAGCTTATCGATAGTCGCCATTAGCTGTTCGCTACGCATGGCCTCCGCCTCGGTTTGCGGTGTTTCGTCGAGCGTGAGCTGACGATTTGATTTGAAGGAGAGATCGAGCAACATCACGCCTAACTTGGGATAGCCAAATCCCTTGCGCCAGAGATGGCATAGTCCTTGAATGAACGCTGCAACAAGCTCATGGCTGTCATCTTCAAGCGTCACCACGGTGCGTTCGCGATACTGGGGTAAATCGGTACGAAAAAGGTTGGTACGCATAAACACCATCACGGCCGACGTGACGCTGCCCTGCTTGCGTTACTTTTCTCCTGCGCGTGACGCATGCGTTCGAAGTGCTTCACGTAGACCGTGGGGGCTGTAAGTAAGCCGCCCAAAGCTGCGGGAGACCATTATCTGCTGTTTAGGCAGGCTCATGTCATCCAAGGTAATGGCGTTTTCACCGCGCAGTTACCACACGAAGCGCTTCTGTACCATGGAGAACCGCTTGCGTATCTGCTTGAGGTCGGCTTCGAGCAGTTGCCAAGCCGTCTTGATCCCCATCACGTTCAGGCGCTCCCCCTTCCGCTTGGCGACTACCCACAGCTCGCTGGGCTATCTGTCACCCGCAGCGTATGCCCATCAGTGCGCTTGAAGGAGCGATGTCTCTCTCACATTGAAGGCGGACCTAAGTCAGGGGGGGGGGGGGGAAGGTCAGGTGGATCGGGTTATGGGGGAAAGATCAAACATCACCAAACGGTTCCCACTGTAGCGATGCTCGTAATTATACCACTGCATGAAACAGCAACCCACTTCTGCGTCGCCAACAAGTCAACATAGCCATCAATCAGGTAGTCCGGACGGTTTGCAGGTGCGAAGAGCGACTCCGAAATGACATTATCATAAAAATCTGAAGGCGACTGTACGACGGCATCGCCACGTCTCTTGTAAAAATACCTAGAGAACTCGACTAATTGTTTATATCCCAGCAGAGGTTTGACAGGCAACCTACAGCATCGCTCTCATTTTCGATAGGGTGTAAATATGTGTATAGAAATGATGGAGGTTGCACACCCCGCCTACCGAGTATTCAGGGCGTCACATGGCGGAAAATTACTTTATTACGATACACAGAACTCTTTTGCAAAAAAAAACATTTTGCTAATTAGCATATCAAAACGCGAACTAAAAAGGATAATCCCGATCATTGATAGCCTTCCCGCTGATATACGGGTAATAATACCTTATTTTACTAAAAATAATTCAAAAGATAACTTAGTGGGACTACACGATATTCAACGTATAACAAATGATATAATAGAATTAATGGAAGCCACCTTTACATCACCCATCTATTTAGCAAGTAACCCTATCGGAGACTACATCTCCCTGCAATTAAACACGCTCCGCCCGAACTTAGCAGCGTCACTAATATTGTCAAAATGCAATTTATTTCACAAAACAGAGCCTGGGTGGCTAAAAAATATAGAAAATCGGCTTTTTTAACTTAGCATCATTTCAAATCTTAAGTTTACAATGCGTCCCCAAAGAAAAAACTACTTATCAGCGAGAAAATTTAAACGTCAAGCGTGCACGCTTGGCTCAAATTGAGGAGTTGCTCCTATGACACGACGCATTCCTAGTACAACAGCACTGATAGCTTTCGAGGCTACTGCACGCATGGGAACTTTATCCCGAGCTGCAAGTGAACTATGCCTTACAGAAAGTGCTGTTAGCAAACAAGTATCAAAGTTGGAGGATTACCTTGCGTTAAAGCTTTTTGATCGGTTTCATGGACGCGTTACGCTAAGCGAGGCTGGGAAAAATTATTTCATTGAGGTCCGCAAGACCCTTGATAAGCTAGAAGCCGATACACAATCGGTTATAAATTTTCATCAAGGACGGAAGGAGCTACGTCTTGCGGTATTACCAACGTTCTCAAACAAGTGGCTCTTACCACGGCTGAAAAGTCTATCTAATTCTAATTTAGACATTATAGTAAACATTAGTGGTCGGCCAGACCCGTTCGTTTTCGAGGAATCGGAATTTGATGCGGCAATACATTTCGACCACCCAAATTGGACGGGGTGTCAAAAGCATACTCTTTTTAGTGAGGATTTAATTGCCATCCTTAATCCAAGTTACTTCGATGGCAAAGATTTTGAAAAAAATATAAATAAATTTCCTCTCTTACATAAGTCTAGTCGTGATGATGCGTGGAAACGTTGGTTATCCCAAACAAATATACAGCACTCTAGCCAAACCTCTGGTCCTCGTTATGATTCCTTTGCGAATGTTATCGAAGCCGTGCGCTCGGGAATGGGAGTTGCTCTCGTCCCCAAGCTCTATGTAGCGCATGAATTAGAGTCTGGAGAACTATTTCAGTGCTCCTCACATGTACTCAGAAATGAAAAAACTTACATTCTCATTCTCCCTGAACGTGAGCAGCTTTCAGTAAGCCTACAAATGTTTGTGGAATGGGTTAAGAAAGAAGCGCATTTTTTCAATTTGCAACGAAACAAGTTGGAAGCAGATACCTATCCCACGAACACAATAGCTATGTAACGGGTCATTTAGAACAATGGCTTCCATGGCTCAGCGTGAAATCGATAACTTTCACCATACGACGTAACATAGCCGAAGCCGGGGAAGTCAAGATGCATACCACCAACTAGCATTTGATCGGTAGATACCATATCTAACACGCGTTTGCGTGTTGCCGCAGCCACGTGGGGGTCACTATCAAAATCTAATGTTACTTCCGGGTGAGGAATTTGAATACTTGGCACATGAACAATATCTCCCCAGATCATGAGAGTATCGTTACCAGAAGTGACGAGATAAGCAGTATGACCGGGTGTATGCCCAGTCATCGGCATGGCCACAACCCCAGGAAAGACTTCTCCACCGCCGGTAAAGGGAGATAACTGTTGCTTATAAGCTTCTAGTTGCTTGCGAGCAGCGCGAAAATAGCGATCTTGCTTGCGTTTATCCACCCTAGCCATTTCTGAATCGTTCGACCAATGTTTTATCTCGTTTTCATGAACAATAATCTCGGAATTGGGGTAAATACGCTTTCCATCGTCTGTTGTTAAGCCATTGGAATGGTCTGGATGCATATGTGTCAAAAGTACCTTATCAATATCTTGTGGAGTAATATTTGCAGCCCTAAGATTCTCATTCAAGTGGCCGAGTGTAGAACCCATACTGTTTCCGGAGCCTGTTTCTATTAGAGCGGTGCGGCCTTGGCTTCTAACTACATAAGCATTTACAGATATACGAGGAGGCGATTGCAGGCAGGCATTTTTCATTAATTTCTCACCTTCCTTAGGCGTTATGCCTTGTAATATGTCATAGCTAGTGTCAAGGTAACCGTCACATAAAGCTGTAACTACAATATCTCCAACCTTTCTATGATAAATGCTAGCAACTTGTTGCATAATTTATTCTCCTATATTTTAACGTCGTAGGCTTGAGAAAATTCTCAATTTCGAGCAAAAATGTTCTCTGCCTGGTAGGCGAAGCAGCGTATGCGCGGTTGCTTGGAAAAGTAGTGAATGTATATATTCTCTAGCAACTGCATGAACTTATTCATAACTTCCTGCGTGCGTTGATCACTGTATCTAAATTTAATTTCGATATAAGCATCTTTCCCAGTAAAACTTTCTAAAACGTTTACGAATATGATATGTACTTTATTTTCTTCGGCCCCCAGGACAGCAGTACAAATGTCAGTACACTCACGCATAAACATTACTTTACTGTCATGATTCTGCACAAAATGAGAGGGTGGTGTAAAAATAGTCACATTAGGCATAAAGATCCCTTCATTATTAATTTAGTACTAAATAAATATAAATAATTATCACTTATATTTATGGGAGTCGACTTAGCGATACAAATAGTAACACTACATGCTGTAACTGCCGATGCTTTCTGATTTAGGCAAGCCTCAAAAGCTTCTCGATTTTTTTATCATTTGGATATTTAATATCAGAATATACAACCAATTGATGTCATATACATACACTTGTAATCCTAAAAAATTACGCTTTTCTGCAGGCTTTGACTGAAAAAGTTAGTATTAGCTCTGCACTTACCTCGTTCAATGCATGCACATCGACTCCTGCCTCCATTAAATTAAAGTCAAAATAAAGTAACTTCAACAACCTCGTATGAGTGGCAGTTATTTAGGTCCCAATATTGGGCATAACATCTAGTCGCACAACTATACCTTGAGTGTTAGGAGAGGCTGCCGGATAAAGCCGCATAATAGACGGGTCATGGCCTGGCACGATATGATTCTCAGTCTCGGCAACTGCTGTTACTGAGTCTATCGCAGCAAAATAAGAAGGTATATCGTGAACCACAGGATAGGGACGCAGTAAAAGCATATTATCGAAATAGTGCATTGCGTCCGAGGCAATCGCAACACGACCGCGGTTTGTTTCAACTGCAGCAAATTGGAGACCAGGGGAATGCCCACCAACTTCATGAACGGTTAACCCCGGTGCAATCTCAGTAACCCCTCGATGGTAGCGTACACGCTCTGCGTAAAGCAGCCTGATAAACGAACAAATATGATCCACATCGTATGGCGCCCGCATAAATGAATTACACATGCAAGGGCTAACAGCATGCTGAATTTCGATCGGGCAAGCATGGAAAGTAGCATTTGGAAACAAGTCGAAATTACCTGCATGGTCCCAGTGCAGATGTGTGACAATAACTGTATCTACTTGATGTGGCTCTATACCCAGGCTCCGCAGTCCATCCGAAGGACATCGCAGAAAGTCATTTCCACGTTTCTTGCAGGTTTGCTCATCACAGCCTGTATCGATTAAAATGACACGGCCATAACCAATAGCGAGCCAGACGAAAAAATCCATTGCCAAAGGAGTATCATGCGGGTCGGCTTTCATACCTATAAAATTTTCGTATCGTTGGCGACCTTGATTAGTGGCGTAGCGTATGGCATATAATTTATAAGACATTTAACTTTCCTTTGGCTTAACCTAACAAACTAGCGTGGCAACTTTCGCATTGCGGGGGAACTCCTCGCATATTGCGGAGGAAAATCGACCTTAACTTTTAGTAGCTCAGCGGCGTGCCATGCCCATCGAGGATCATAGGTCATGCCACGCCCGATCGCGACAAGGTCTGCTTGGCCTTTGGTAAGAATTTCTTCGGCTTGCAAACCATCCATAATATGTCCTACAGCAATGGAAGGTAAATCTGTAGCACGGCGGACCTCCTCAGCGAATGGCACTTGATATCCTTTATGAACGGGGATTTTCTGATTTGGTGAAATACCGCCACTTGAGGTAGCAATATAGTCGCACCCGAGCATGCTAAGTTCACGAGCGAAGACAACAGAATCTTGGATAGTCCAGCCGCCCTCGACCCAATCTGTAGCAGATATACGCACACCGAGAGGCTTGTGCTCAGGCCAGACTGCTCGGATTGCCCGAAACACTTCTAGCGGATATCGCATCCGGGCCTGGAGATCTCCTCCGTATTTATCTTTACGAGTATTGCTAAGCGTTGAAAGGAAAGTATTTAAAAGATAACCATGAGCACAATGTAATTCAATGAGGTCAAATCCTATCTCGTCGGCCCGAATAGCTGCATCCATATAATGCTGTTTTAACTTATCCATCTCAATGTGATCGAGCTGCTGCGGGATTGGTCGACCCGGATAAGGCAAAGAGGAGGCACTGACTAGATCCCAACCACTTTCCTCTGGCAAAAGGCCTTTACTTCCCTGCCAGGGTGCACTCATCGAAGCCTTACGACCAGCATGAGCTAATTGGATACCCAATTTTGTATTGCTATGGCAACGCGCGAATTCTACTATTCGCTTTAGACAAGGTACTTGGTTATCCGACCATAGGCCAAGGCAGTTCGGGCTAACTCGGCCTTTAGGCTCAACTGCTGTTGCCTCAAGGATAAGTAAGCCAGCACCAGAAATCGCTAGATTGCCTAAATGCATGAAATGCCAATCTTTAGCACGCCCGGTTTCATCAGCCGAATACTGCGCCATTGGCGATACCACTATTCGGTTATCTAGAACCATCCCGCGCATTTTGAAAGATGAGAATAAATGATTTGTCATTATTTTTTTCCTAACCCAGCATTACTTCAGGAAGAAAAAGTGCGATGCCTGGAAGTGATAACAAGAGAGCAAGAACTATTAGTTCAAGAATTACAAACGGAATTACCCCGATATAAACTTCCTTTGTCGAGACTTGGCCATCTGACGCACTAATCGCAGCAAAAATATTTATACCCACAGGAGGAGTCATGCAAGATAATTCAATTAATTTAACCATAACTATGGCAAACCAAATCGGATCGTATCCTAGGCCCACCACAAGCGGGTGCACGATAGGAACCGTCATGACCATCATTGAAATTGGATCCATGAGCATGCCTAGCACTATATAAACCAAAACAAGTGCTAAGATTATCATCCAAGGTTCAAAACCGTGATTATTAACAAAGTCCAGTAGGACATCGATAAACCCGGTCACAAGGAGAAGTCGCGAGAAAGCCGTGCCACCCATAACGATGAAGAAGAGGGCAGCTGTTATAAGGGCCGCATCACCAACATTTTTAACCAGTTCGTTCTTACTGAGGCGGCGAAGTACCCAGCCGACAAGAAGCACACCAAATGCACCTATTGCTCCAGCAGCAGAGGGCGAAACAAGGCCTGAGTAAATACCACCAATCACGATGAAAGAAACGAAACCTATAGGCCATACGCCTTTAATACTTTTCAGCCGTTCTTGGAGAGAATACTGTTTAACTGCAGGCGGTGCCCAAGCTGGTTTAATGCGTACTAAAAAAGCTATACCTATAAGGTAGATAATTCCAGTTAAAACACCAGGTATTATACCCGCCATAAGTAATTGGCCAATAGACTCACTCGTCAAAACTCCATAAAGAACGATAGTTATTGAAGGTGGTATCATAGCAGCAAATGTACCAGCTCCTATAATGCATCCGACTCCCGCACCTTTATTGTAGCCAAGTGATATCATTTCAGGCAAAGCAATACGTGTAAATAGAGCTGCACCAACTATAGTTGATCCATTGACGGCACCAAAGCCTGCCGCTGCAATAACTGTGGCCATATAAAGACCGCCACGAATTTTTGCGAGCCACATATTAGCTGCTTGATAAATATCTTTAACGATACCTGTTGATCCAGCAATTAATCCCATCAATACAAACATGGGTATAGCGGCAAAAGTATAATTGGCGGCCGTATTGTAAGGCAATGTTTGAAATGTCGTTAATGTGTAGTTAGGTCCGACAGCAAACATCATTCCTGTGGCCGAGACCAGCAGCATCGAAACAGCTACTGGAATGCCGAAAGCCATCAAGCCGAGCATGACAAGGATACTAATTGTGGCAATGAGAGTTGGATCCATTACTTTATATCCATTGGTTTCTTTTCATTATCTATCACTTGGACAGAATGATCATATCTACCATTTTTTTCTACAATTCCCCATATTAACTCACGTATACATTCAATACTGGCAACCGCCAAACCTAGCGCGGCAAACACTTTCGCAAGCCAAACGGGGACAGGAAGAAACCCGGCAGAGATTTCGTTATGCAGCCAGCCCTTGTATGCCGTAATACTCATCCGCCATAACAGAAACCCCAGCGCAGCTAGCGTTAAAACAAGAATGGCCATTTTCGCGAAACGAGTCAGCCGGGGTCCGTAGTTACTACTAAAAATATCTACAACCACATGACTCCCTTGCTTCTGGGCAAAGGCAAGAGCGGAGAAAATCGTCACCGCGAGTAGCGCCTCGCTAATCTCTACGGCGCCTACTACTGGTTTATTTAAAAAAGCACGCCCCACACTATCTGCAGCGCCTATAGTTAGTATAATCACGACACTCAGCCCAGAGATAAAAAGCATAGTATTAACTAACTTAACAGCTATTCTGTCTATCCAAAGCAGTAGCCTAGCCCCGCGACTCTGTCGCGGGGCATAGACAGAATAGGACACCTTATGTGGAGTCTTATTCTTATCCATTGTTTTCATCCATAAATTTTCGGATGTCAGCAGCTACGCTTTTGGCCGCATCGCACCGGCCACTATCACACATTGATTTTTCCCAAGCATCTAGGAGATTGGGGACAACTTCTTTGAGCTGTTCTTGCTCCACGAACTCAACGATTTGTACGCCAGATTCTTTAGCAGACTCTATAGTTTGTTGCTCAAGTTTCGAGAATTCTTCTTTCTCGTATGCTTCAGCGACATCGGCTGCTTCCGCTATAGTTTCTTTAAACTCTTGCGACCACGTATCATAAGCATCCTTGCTTACGAAGCTGGAATAAGCAGCAATAGCTCCTAGATTTATATTACTCCAGTATGGAGCAACTTCTGCAACCTTAAGGAAACCTGCTCCTTCAATAGAAAGATAAGCGCAATCAAGGCTGCCCCGCTGAAGCCCTTCGTAGACCTCAGTCATTGCAATATTTACCGGCACAGCGCCGAGCTGGTCAAACATTTTAGGAGGCCATTCACCAAAGGTACGAACTCGAAGTCCTTCAATATCTTCTATCGTGCGAACAGGTGTAGTACATTGCAGTCGATAGGGGGGAAGTCCATGGAAAAGAATAGGATGTACGCCATTTTCGGCCAATTCCTCTTGCACATAGGTGTTATTCTGAGCAAGGTATTTTTGTGTTTCCATTGCCAGTATCGGATCATTCCAGGTCAACGGAAGACTATTCACAAGGCTCATAAGCGGCATTTGCCCAGGATAGTATGCCGGGACGAAACTGCCAACATCTACCGCCCCATTGGCTGTTAACTCAAGTAGCTCATTACCTCCACCCATCGCGCCCGACCAATAAAAACGTGCATCAACCTTACCATCTGTACGCTTACTTAGTTCCTCAACGAACAACTTATCGGCTTGAGAGGAACCCCAGGCTTCTGCCGAAAAATGAGCCCAGCGCAAAGTTTTTTCAGGTATATTGTCATTAGCATTTACAAAAGTGCTTCCTGCGAGAAAAGCTCCGATTATAAAGCCACCCTTAAGTACGTTATTTATAATCATTGTCTGCACTCCTTCCAAAGATTTTTGTTGTGTTCGCTTCTAACTTTTACCTTCTACTTTTACTTGCTGCGTTGCGTCCAGCTATCCTTCCAAAGACACTTCCTCGTAAGACTGATGTGGCACCAGTATAGGTACCCTGATACATACCAATCACCTCCCCCACGCCGTAAAGCCCCTGAATTGGTCGGCCATCTCCGTCGAGCACTTCGCTCTTGCTATTGACTTTGAGCCCGCCAAAAGTAAAACAATTTCCACAAATAATTGGATAGGCCATAAAAGGTGGACTATCAATTGACCGCGCCCAATTTCTCTTACTAGGTAAATACCCTTGCTCTGTTCTGAGCCCATCTGGCCTTAATGGATCAAAAGGGCCTTCTATACAAGCTGTGTTATAAGCTTCAACCGTGTCAGTTAGCGCTTGCACATCAAGCTCAAGCTTTTCCGCAAGCTCTTCAAGGCTAGAAGCCATTATAGGCTGTTGGTCAGTACGTACAGAGCGCTGCCAATTCGGCACATCATTGATTTTGCTATCCAGAATTGTATAAGCAATTCCCTGAGGTTGTTCTAATATTTCTCTCGTAATAGCTTCATAAGTTGCGTCTACACTGGCCGGCGCTTCATCCACGAACCTTTTAGCCTGTCGGTTCACAAGAATACCGTAGTTAAAGACAAGCACAATTGGTTCAGGCGCACCAGAGCGTGGATCTATCGGCTCCGCATGAAAACTCGTGAAATCACCACCACCAGCTGCACCCACTTTGAGGGCCATCTCTATACCCTCTCCCCGGTCATAATAGCCACCCCGAGCAACAGGACGAATATATCGAGAACGGGGACCTATATAGCGGGCCTGCATTTCATAATTTCCCTGAAAGCCGCCACTTGCAAGAATTACCTTGGGTGCTTTGATAAGTAGGGGGCCTTCTGGCCCACGGGCCTTTATACCGCAGACCATACCGCCTTCATCCATATAAAGGCTTGTGGCCGTAGTCTCATAACGAATATTAGCACCATTTTTTTCGATCCAATCAGCAAGGGTCTCTACAACGGCCAGGCCACCACCAAGTGGAACGATGCGTGAAGTGCTAGTAGTTATGAAATACCCGGGCATCGAATCGAAGCGCACCCCATACGTCTGTAGCCACTCCAGTGTCGGTCCAGCCTCATCGGAAAATGTAGAAATCAGCTCAGGGTCTGTGAAAGGGTGCGCTTTGACAATGGAACCCCAGTCTTCATAAGAACTCCCCGAAGCTTTTATCAATTCCGGGTCTAGGTGATGTCCCGCATTCTCCGCAAAATGGCTCTCGAAATCATCTGCCACCTCACCTACGTTTTTCATGCGAAGAGTAGCTTCGGTCCAGCGTGTATTACCACCGCGGTCCTCTTTGCAAGAACGCTCCAAAAGCGTAACGTTAGCACCCGCCTCCATTGCTGAAACCGCAGCTGTTAATCCTGATATACCACAACCGACAATGACTATGTCGCTTTCCATCTCAGCGTGCTTCATAAATTTCCCCAATTTTGGCTAACCAACCAAGAATACGTTTTCTTTGTGTTCTAAAGTTAATTTAGACTAATATTTACGAACAAAAGGACTTGGCATTTCAAGATCAGTTGAAATCCACACGCTTTTTGCTTCCAAATATTCTTTTACCGCTTCGATACCGCCTTCACGCCCTATGCCGCTATGCTTGAAGCCGCCGAATGGCGTGGTATAGCTGGTGGAGCGATAGTTATTTATCCATACCGTTCCGGCCTTTAGCTTATCAGCCATCAACATTGCACGATGGAGATTTGAGGTCCAGATTCCTGCCGCCAGTCCAAAGCGAATATCATTCCCAATTCGCACAGCATCTTCCTCGTCCTTGAATTTAATCACTGAAAGAACGGGGCCGAAAACTTCTTCCTGCGCGATACGCATATCGTTGGTTACATCCACAAAAACTGTTGGCTCTACAAACTGGCCACAGCCATATGCCTCCCCCGAAAGCCGGTTGCCTCCCGCTACGCACCGAGCCCCCTCTTTTTTAGCAATATCGATGTAGGAAAGGACTTTCTGAAATTGAGGTTCTGTCGCCACCGGCCCAATCTGAGTTGATTCGTCGGCAGGGTCGCCGATCTTCGCTGATTGAGTAATTTTGACAAGTTTCTCAACGAATTCATCATGAATTGATTCTTGAAGTAATAGGCGCGACCCAGCCATACAAGTCTGCCCACCAGCGGAGAAAATACCAGTAATAACACCATTAACTGCATTGTCGAGGTCAGCATCATCAAAAACTATATTTGGCGACTTTCCTCCAAGTTCGAGTGACACACGTTTCAGTCCATCTGCCGCAGCGGAATAAACCTTACGCCCACCTTCATCCCCGCCAGTAAAGGCAACACGTGCAACATCAGGGTGGCGCACCAGAGGGTCACCAGCCTCCATTGCGAAGCCGGAAATTACATTAAAGACTCCAGCTGGAACCCCCGCCTCTATAAACAGCTCTGCTAGATCATAAAGTGAAGCCGATGTGAATTCTGAGGGCTTACATACCATCGTGTTACCAGCGCAAAGCGCTGGAGCCACTTTCCAAGCAGTAAGCAGCAATGAAGAATTCCACGGGGTAATACTGGCTATAACCCCCATTGGCTCATATTTTATATAATTAAAGACCTTAGGCTTGTCTATCGGAACAACAGATCCTTCGATTTTGTCCGCCAATCCTGCATAATAATAAAAATATTTTGCCACATACTTAACTTGGCCTAAAACTTCACTCATTAGCTTGCCATTATCGCGGCTCTCTACTTTGGCAAGCTGGTCTGCATTCTTTTCGATCAGGGCACCAACTTTGTATAGCAATGCTCCTCGTTCACTTGCCGACATACTTCCCCACGGCCCATCAAGTGCTTTTTTTGCCGCAGCCACAGCCCTATCTACATCGGATTCACGGGCGCGAGGAATCTTAGCCCAAGGCATCCCAGAAAAAGGATCAAGGCTGTCAAACCACTCTCCCTTCGATGGGTTAGTAAATTCGTTATTAATAAATAATTTGTAATTTTTCATAACTGACTCTTGTCTCTTTAAAAATGCCGGATGGTGAGATTTATAATTAACCGTATATACGCCCGAATCAAATGAAAATTTGGCAAACACACTTGAGCATTTGGAATAGGAATAAGTTTCGATCTTAATTTTCCACTATGCTCCTTTATAAAAAAAACATGCATACGACGTCACCCCCAGATTGAGTAGCGCTACCCTTTATATAGGTAAGCGACCACTAACCACATCTAGGCAGATTTCGCTTAGATCGGTAATGTCTCTTTCCACTGCCAGGGCAACAGCGTGTTGAGGTCATCATCGTCTAGGGTGGGCAGTGTCGCGAAGACATACTGCAAGTAGTCGTAAGGCGAGAGACCATTGGCTTTGGCGGTTTCGATCAGGCTGTAGATCGCCGCGCTGGCATGAGCACCGCTCGGAGTATGGCTGAACAGCCAGTTTTTACGGCCGATTACGAACGGACGGATGGCGTTCTCCGCCGGATTGTTGTCCAGTGGGATCAGCCCATCGTCCAGGAACCGGGTCAGCCGGGGCCACTGGTTATCCAGGTAGTGCAAGGCTTTACCCAGCGCACTCCTGGGCAGCACCTGCATCAATGACTTGTCGAGCCAGGTGCGGAGTTGATCGATCAGTGGGCGACTCTTCTGTTCACGCAGCGCGTAACGCGCGTCGGGCTCAAGGGCCTTCGCCTGTTTTTCCACGCCGTACAGCTTCTGGATCTGGTTCAGCGCCCAGTCCGCTTTGCCGGTTTTGCCTTTGGGCTGCACCTTCTGGGCCTCGACGAACTTACGTCGGGCATGCGCCCAGCAGCCCGCATGGGTGAGCCCATTGCGACGCACGACCTCGGCGTAGCCTTCATAGCCATCGGTGATCAAGCGGCCTGCATAGTTGCCCAGTAAGCGAACGGGCACTCGCCCCGCACGGCTGGCGTCATAATCGAACAAGACGACCTGCTGACCGGGTGGCCCACCTCGTTGCACCCACATATACGACGTCGCACTAGCGGCACGATCTGCTTCTTGATTGACCTGGAGTGTGGTCTCATCCATATGGAACAGAGGAGCGGTCAGCAGATGCTGGCGTAATGTCTCGATCAGCGGAGCTATGCGTTCTCCCGCCTGTACCATCCAGCGTGCCAGGGTGTTGCGGGGGATCTCAGCACCGTGGCGGGCAAAGACCTGGCTATGCCGATAAAGCGGTAGCGCGTCCTGGTACTTGGCGGTCGCGACATAGGCGAGCAGCGTGGCGCTGGCATTACTCTTGGGCAACAGCTTGGCAGGCGCCGGGGCGATCTTAACGCCCTCTTCGCACGCCGGGCAGGCATATTGGTGTCGCACATGGCGGATCACCTCGATCCGGGCAGGACGACAACGCGGTGGCACGGGAAAACCCTGCACGATTAACCGATTTTCCCACGCCATCAGGTCGGCTAACGTCACGGCTTGCGCTTCAGCATACGCGCTTAACGGCATCTACAACGCGGCGGCATAAGACAGGTGCCCTAACCAAAATGCTTGAGTGGAATTGAGGTCGCGACTCATGATGATCTCCAATGCTAAGGAGACTACCAGTGTGATCAGCCAACATTAATGTGGGTAGATGGGTTTTATGGCCCGCTTACTTATATAGAAATAATACAGCTGGCTCCAGGTTCGCCATCTTTAGAGAATACTCAAGCTCACTGGCTAGCCTTCTGGGGGCAGGCAAAAATAGTGTGTATAGCTGGAAAACCAACACTATCCCCAGCTATACAGCGACAATTACTTGGTAGGCAGACGGCAACTATTGTGGCCAGCTATCAAAGCTTAATGGTCGGGTCACCAAAGCCTTGAGGTACATAGAGGTTGTGCTTTCCAAGATTTTTGACATTTGTTTCCCCACAAAGCGCCATAGAGATATCCAGTTCTTTATGGATGATTTCGAGTGCCTTCGTCACGCCTGCCTCACCTTCAGCACCTAACCCATAGGTGAAAGCTCTGCCGATATAGGTACCCGTGGCTCCAAGAGCTAGGGCCTTCAGCACATCCTGGCCGGAGCGAATTCCTGAATCGAGGTGAACTTCTACATCATCACCTACAGCGTCCATAATCGCTGGTAGCATGCGAATAGAGCTAACGGCACCATCCAACTGACGACCGCCGTGATTTGAGACAACTATGGCATCGGCGCCTATCTCGACGGCCCTCCGAGCATCCTCAGGCTCCATAATGCCCTTAACAATCAGCTTACCTCCCCACCACTCCTTGAATTGGGCTATACGACTCCAATCCAGCGAGGCGTCAAACGCTTCCGCTGTCCAAGAGGAAATAGAAGAAGGGTCGGTAACCCCTTTTGCATGACCTACGATATTTCCGAAGGAACGACGTTTGGTACGTAGCATCTCCAGGCCCCAGGGGACCTTGGTGGCCATGTTGGCTATCGAGCGCGCGGTCATCTTAGGAGGGGCCGAAAGTCCGTTCTTAAGGTCCTTGTGACGTTGGCCGAGCACCTGCAAATCGACCGTGATGACAATCGCTGAACAGTTGACTGCTTTGGCACGCTCGAAAAGACGACGCATGAAATCGTCATCCTTGAGCGTGTATACCTGGAACCAGAACGGCTTTGTCGTATGCTCAGCCACGTCTTCGATCGAACAGATCGACATAGTAGATAGCGTAAAGGGCACACCGAACGCCTCGGCAGCCCGTGCCGCCTTAATCTCACCGTCGGCAGACTGCATTCCCGTAAGCCCAACAGGTGCCAGCGCCACTGGCATTGCCACATCTTCGCCGATCATTTGACTACGCGTGGAGCGCCCAGACATGTCAACTGCAACACGCTGTTTGAAATGTATATTATTGAAATCAGTTGTATTTTCTCGGAATGTTTGTTCTGTCCAACTCCCGGATTCAACATAGTCATAGAACATTTTAGGGGTGCGCCGTTCATAGCGCTGTCGAAGATCTTCAATATTGGTGTAGGTCGGCATGTTCGCTCCGGAGTCAGGTACTGCCATGGTTATTGTTCACATTATTTATTTACTGCCACCTAAAGGTTATTCAGGTTGGCTTTGGTCGAATCAAACAGGTTCAATACTGGTCATAACTATTTGATTTTCATTTACATACCCCTGTGGATATCTAACAGCAATTCGACTACGGCCTGTGGTGATGTGATCATTGCATCGTGCCCGGCATCTATTTCCAGGTAGCTCCAGCCTAGTTGCTTCTTGGCAATAGCACGGGAAGCGGCGAGCGGTTCGTAATCCGGTTTAACAGCGACATAGGTTGATGGCAAACCATTGCCAATAAGTCCGTTCAACCGGCACGTATCTTCGTAGGTGGAAACCGGGTGTGGCGTGCAGTTGGCTTCGACCCAAGCCTTGTCCGCAGGATCGGTTATGCCGAAAGCGCTTGCGTCAGGAACCGGCATTGAGAGGCTATTGGAAAATTGAGCGGCTTGTTGGCGTCGCTCAGCAGCGATGTTGGGAGGCAAAATTGAGAAGGCGCTGTCACCATCCTCTAAAATCATTGCGTCCAGATATACTAGGTGGCGGATGCGGGAAGGGATTCGCTCTGCAGCGCCAGTGATGCCAATACCACCAAAGCTGTGCCCGACCAGAATAACGTCATGGAGATCTTCACCCTCAATGAGATCTACCAAATCCTGAATAAACGTGTCCAGCGTTATGTCTTGTGACATCAAATTTGCTCGGGCACCGAGCCCAGGTAGTGTCGGCGTCAATACACGGTGGCCGCTAGCCGCAAGGGTTTCCATCACTCGCTTCCAACACCAGCCGCCATGCCAGGCTCCATGTAACAGGACGAAAACCCCTTTACGGTTGTTTTGTTTAATACCATTCAACGTACTGCACTCCGGGCATTGGTGGGCTAACCTGCGTTCTGCTTATCCAATGATGCTAAGGCCACATTCGCCAAAAACACGATTCCATGAGGAATGATGCTGTCATTGAAATCGTATTTCTGGCTGTGAAGGCCGTGAGTATGATCCTTGTCGCCCGCTCCTAGGTGAACATAGGCACCAGGACGTTCCACGAGCATGTAAGAGAAGTCCTCGCTGGCCATGCTAGGCTTATAGTTCTGCTGAAGCGCATCTTCTCCAAAGCAACTTCTTATCACGCCCCTTGCCGTTTTGACGGCATCGGCTTCGTTGACAGTAGCAAGGAATTTATTGTCTATGATCAGGTCGATCTTAATTTCATAATAATGCTCGAGGCTATCGCAGACGCGCTTCAGAGCACCTCTGACGATATCACCGGCCTCCTCATCAATGGCGCGAATCGTACCGGTCATGGTGGCAGTATGGGGGATCACATTGAATCCGCTCATACTGCCGGCTTGAATTGCGCATATACTCAAAACTGCAGGACTCAGCGGGTCGATTTCCCTCGACACGATGGTATGCGCCTTATTGATTAGTTCAGCAGCGATCCGGATCGGATCGATACACCCGTGCGGATTGAGGCCACCGTGACCGCCACGGCCATTAATAGTTATATCGAATTTGTCCCCGCTCGCCATGATGGGTCCCTCGAGTAGGCCGAACTTGCCAACAGGAAGATCCGGCCAGTTATGCAGACCATAAATCTCGTTAATAGGAAACCGCTCGAACAGGCCATCATTAATCATCGCCTTTCCGCCACCGACACCCTCCTCCGCCGGCTGAAATACAAAGTAGACGGTCCCTGAAAAATCATTGTTGGCCTGCAGATGCTCTATAGCACCTAAGAGCATTGTGCTGTGTCCATCGTGTCCGCAGGCGTGCATGCAGCCAGGATTTGCTGAGGAATGCTGAACCCCACTGTGCTCTTCAAGCGGCAGCGCGTCCATATCAGCTCGCAGACCAACACTGGCCATCCGGTGGTTGTCTCCAGTTCCGACTACCTTGGCTACGATACCCGTTCCGCCAACACTACCGACGTACTCGACGCCTAGTGCTTCTAGGTGCGCAGCAATCTTGCGAGAAGTTTCATGCTCCGCAAAACCCAATTCAGGCCACCTGTGGAGATCCTGCCGAAACCGAATCAGTTCGTTAAGGTTGTTAATTTTGGTAATCATAGGTTCACCTTTCCGACACAGCGCAGGTGCATACAACACACCCGTTCACCGAGGATAAAGAAAATTTTAAAAGTGACTCATAACGAAAGCGAGAGCGGACAGTTCTGAAAATATCAAGAAAAATATTCAGGAATGAACATCGCTATAGAGGGAATAAACAATACCAATGCGTAAGCCGCAATCATGACCAATAATACGTACAAAACATCAGGGAATGTTTCTTCAATACGTATGGCGCTAATCTTTGCTGCAGTAAATAAACCCACTGCAAGTGGAGGAGTTACACCGCCAATTGCTAAATTCATCATCATCAAAACACCAAAATGAACAGGGTTAAGACCAATGCTGAGTGCAATTGGAACCAGAATAGGGGTCATGATGATTATGGTCGCAATAGTCTCCATAAATGTTCCCATAATCAAAAGCATAAGACTAATGAGAATCAATTGAAGAATATGATTATCTGTTAAATTGGAAAGAAGATCAGATAAGGCATTGGGAATTTGCTCAATTGCCATTATCCATCCAAATGGATTAGCTGTCGCGATTATAAAAAGAATTACAGCGCTGGTAATAGCAGAAGAAGTAACTGCTCCAACCAAATCTTTCAGCTTAAGCTCACGATATACAATAAAAGCAAGAATAAAAGCATAAACAACTGCGACGACTGCTGATTCTGTGGGCGTAAAAATACCCGTCATTACACCACCGAGAATAATAATAGGCAATAATAATGGAAGAACCGCTTTACGGGCAGATATGCCAAGTTCCCTAAGCTCAAAGCCGCCCCCCTGACCACCATAGTTTCGTCGCCTCGAGATGCAAACACCGTAGATAATGAGCATAACGGCCGTTAGTAAACCAGGCAAAATACCTGCAAGAAAAAGCGCTCCAATTGACACTCCAGCACTCACACCATAAACGACCATAGCCATACTGGGCGGTATTACCATCCCTAGTACGCCGCCACCGGCTACAAGCGAGGCAGAGAAGCCTTTGCCATAACCTTTCCTAGTCATTTCCGGCTGGACGATTGAACCAACTGCAGCCACGGTGGCAACACCTGACCCAGATATAGAACCAAAAAAAGCGGTGGATGCGACTGCGACACCTGCCAGCCCTCCCCGCATAAAACCGAATAGCGCGTTAGCAAGGCGCATCAATCGGGGAGTTGTCCCATATTTCATTAACTCACCTGCTAACATAAACAGCGGCAACGCAAGAAGAGGAAATGAATCCACCCCCGAAATCATTCTTAAAGCGATGACGTTAGGAGACAATGGGCCTTCTACAAGGAACAAGAAGAGCATCGAGGCAATACCAATAGCGAAGCCAACTGGCATCCCTAAAATCAATAGTATTCCTAGGAAAATGAAAAGCAGCATTATGTACCTCCAACTTACTTATTAATCGTTATTATTCAATTTCAGAGGCCAGAGGCTCATTCCTTACCAGCTGATATATATCTTTTAATAAGTAAATTATCATTAAAATACCGGCCACTGGCAATATCATATGCATAATCCCCATAGGGATGCGCATTCCCGGGCTAAGCGTATTCATTGTATAGCTTAAAGCTGCTATTACATAATAAGAAATGAACGCTAGAAAAACGACGCATAAAGCTTTATTAAAAATAAGAATCAGCCTCTTTACACCCCAAGGAAACCGATTAATAAAGAAATCAATTTTTGTGTGAGATCCATCTTTCATTCCTAGAGATGCTCCAAGGAAAGCGATCCATACCATCGCGAAACGCGCAAATTCTTCAGCCCATGAAATTGAAGAATCAAATAAAAACCTCAGGACAACCTGACTAAAAACTGCAACAACCATTGCAATAAAAATAAAGAATGTCATACGAGAAACAATGTATTCAATTCCAGTGAAGATATTTTTTAACATGTCTTTTATCCTTATTTGCATGCTAGAAAAAATAAAAACGATCGCTTTATAAATCGGCTACGCTTTACTTCTAGTAAGGAATGAGGGAAGCGTAAGCTTCTTACTTATTTTTATATCAATTTTCTATATAAAAATAATTTTTCGAGGCAACAAAAGTAACTGGATGGATCCTCGCCAGAATAACTGTAGAACCCATCCAGAAAAGTTTTAGCTCTCAGTATTTGCCTTATCGATAAGCTGAATCAGATCATCCCCGTTTTCTTCACTAAATGATTCCCATAGCGGGAGCACGATCTCTTTAAACTGCTCCGTGTTGATAGTATTAATCTGCATGCCACTTTCTTCAAGTTCAGCAAGCAGTGTTTCATTCTGCTCAGCAATCATGTTTCGCTGCTCTACTTTGAGCTCTTGGCCGGTCTCTCTTAGAATGTCCTGCTGCTCAGATGTGAGCTTTGCCATGGCAGCTGGACTAGCAGTCAGAACAGCAGAATTGTAGATATGACCAGATAAAGACAAATAGTCTTGGACTTCATCGAAATTATTGGCATGTATTAGTGAAATTGGGTTTTCCTGACCGCCAACAGTGCCCTGCTGCAGTGCCGTGAAAAGTTCATTAAACCCCATAGGGATTGCACTGGCTCCAAGCAGTTCAAACATTTCTAGGCGGATTGGTATTTCTGCGCTTCTGAAACGAATGCCGCTCATGTCTTCCGGTTCAACAATAGGACGGACACTGTTGGTGAAATGTCGAAGTCCATTTTCCCAATAAGAAAGTGCGACAAACCCCTCCTCTTCAAGAATATCTGTGACCGCGTCTCCGTATTCACCATCATATGCCCTTTGCGCATGGTCACTATCAGCGAAAATGAACGGTAATTCCTCAACGCCTAAGCGCGGATTAATATTCTGGAAATTCGAGACACCGTACAATAGGGCCATGTCTAAATTACCCGCTTGCAGTTGTTGAATCTCGTCCGCTTCACTACCAAGTACACCGCCATGGTGCACGTTAATTTTCACTTCACCATTGGTTCGCTCTTCAACCAACTCTGCTAATTTTTCAGCGTGAATTCCTCCAGGATGTGAATCAGGGAACACATGCGCAAGCGATAATGTAGCACCTTGCGCTGCCGCACTACCGGCGCCTACGGTCAGAATGGCTGTAACCAGAGCTGAAATCGGAAGTTTCAAATTATTCATGTTATACCTCTCTATTTTGTTGTTTTAAAAGCTTTACTGTTTGAATGAACTAGCTAGTTCACTAAATCCGTGCATAATAACCACTTTATCTGCACCTGTAACCATTGTAGTAATACCTCTTTCTTGCCAACGAGGTAGCATCTTTTCTACGCCCTCCCTATTTGCCTCAAAATCGACTCCATAAAATTCTTTACCATTTTTTACTGCTAATTGAGCTGCTTCATCAAACGTCTTACTAATATCGGGGTGGCTAACATTACCAGGAATTCCCATTGATACCGAAAGATCAAAAGGTCCAATCATTAATCCATCCACCCCTGTCGTCCCGATTATTTCTTCAAGGCTTTCCGCACCCTGCTTACTTTCGACAAGAGCAATTAACTGGGTTTGTTTGTTCATTCTTTCTGAGAACGTGACCCAGTCTTTGACAGTGTGCTCGCCAGCTCGGATAAAGGGGCAAGCGCCTCTATTACCTAATGGCGCATATTTAGCGGCTTCAACCGCAAAACGTGCATCATCTGCTGAAGAAATGCCCGGCACCAAAACAGCACTTGCGCCCAGATCTAGCGCTTTCATGATTAATACAGAACAATTCTCTTGAACGCGAACCACGCTCTGAAGACCTTTGGCTTCACCCGCACGCATGAGTGATTCGAGTCCTGGGAAATCGATATTTCCGTGCTCCATGTCGTAAATAGCAAAATCAAAACCACTAATCGCAATGCACTCAACAATATCTGCATTATTGATCTGGACCCAAGTTCCTATTCTTATTTTCTTTACCGGCTCGGTCATAACATCACCGTAATAATTTGAGAGAATTATTCATTCACCCGCGTGGCTTTTAGTCCTGTAAATAACCAGCTCACGCTTGTGTCAAAGTGTTTGTCAATGTGCCGATCCCGGTGATGGATACGGTCATCGTGTCACCAGGAACAACCGTGCCAACGCCGTGCGGGGTACCAGTGAGGATTATGTCGCCTGGAAGAAGGGTCATTTGCTTTGAAATGTAACTAACTATTTCGTCAACATTAAAGATAAGTTGGTTCAAATTTGATTTTTGTTTCAAAGAACCATTTACCCTCAGCTCTATTTCTGCATCATTTTCATTAATCGTTTTCACGATTCCGGGGCCGATTGGACAAAAGGTATCAAACGACTTTCCACGCGCCCATTGGCCGTCCGACAGCTGTAAATCGCGGGCAGTGAAGTCATTTGCGCATGAATAGCCAAAAATATATTTATTCGAATCTTTTGTATCAATATTTTTAGCTTCTTGGCCAATTACAATTGCCAGCTCACCTTCATAATCTAAGCGTGTACTTTGAGGAGGAGCAATAATTTTTTCACCGTCACCAATCACGGAAGTTGATGGTTTCAGGAACAATAATGGCTCTGTTGGCATTTCCATGTTCATTTCTTTTGCGTGGTCTTTGTAATTTAAGCCGACGCATACCACTTTTGAAGGCTGGCAGGGAGCAAGAATAGTCACATCCTTCACCAACACCGTTTCAGAAGTAGGCTCTCCCCCCGCAAGCATCTCTCTATCAAGCAGAGCTATTTTCTCGTCTTTCAAGAAACCTTCTTTTATTTTATTTTTATATTCGAATCGTATATACATTTTTCAATTCCTGTTTTTTAAATTTTCAATTATTAGCATGTGATTTAAACGCTCATCAATATCCATCAAATGAGCCTCCATTTCTTTCTCCGCTAGTGCAGCATCGTTCTGCGCCAAAGCTTGGTAAATCCTTCGATGATAAGCAGCCGATTCATCCATTACTCCTTTATCATATGCCACTTGCGTTTGCACTTTGAATAACAAAAAAATAATTGAATTATATAAGCTGTTTAGAACACTATTTCTTGAAAAAAGGGCTATTGAACGGTGGAATTCAATATCAGAAGCAACGAAATCATCCATGGATTCTGTTTTAGCTGCTTGTTCCATAAGAACGATATACTTTTCAAGCAACTCAAGCTCATTTTTATTAATCTCTTTCGCTGCCAGTGTGACCATCGACTTTTCAAGGGCTAAGCGTGCTGCAATGATGTCACTATAACTACTGTCTTCGAGCAGAATTTTTAACGTCAGAGTTTCCTCAATGATATTGAGAAAATCTGTGGTCACCACTGTGCGCGCGTTAGTGCGATGCAGTAGGCCTTGTAAGGAAAGTATTTTTAGTGCTTCTCTAATTGACGCTCTACTAACTTCAAACCGCTGTGCCAATTCCCTTTCCCCTGGAAGCTTGTCACCCTTACTCAGTTCGCCGTCTATTATCATTCTTTTAATTTGTGCCACAACAAAGTCACTTAAGCTTTGTTTTTTTAAAGGTTTAATTTCCATGCTCTATGACTGACCTTAATCAGAATAATCAAAAAATAAGCCTGCACTTTAGAGTAATTCGTTAGCCCTTCTATGTGGATTGATGGTCAGACCACGCATCCACTTTTGAAAGACTAGTTATGATTTTTGAGAACGTCAAGAATTTTTTCGGATGTATATGTCAACGAATGTAAATACTAGTTTTCGCTTAACGCATTGGCCAGCGAGGCGTTTGAGATTCTCCCCCGTTGGGTGTGCAATCCGGTTCTAAATTTAAGCCATGGTAGCCCCTTTATTTCAAAAGGAGGCGCGTGGCGAGGGTCATTAGGAGCACATCTCTAGGCGTGATTAATAGATGGTCGTTTTCTCCGCGCAAGGTGTCTTCGACGGTCTCAATAACTAAGTACAACATCTCACCAATTAGGTAGGGTGTTGCCATGACTCACGGTTATCGCCATCTTTCTGCGGAATACCGAGTCGGCATCATATTGATGCAGGGTTATCACTCCATTCGTATCGTCGCGCGTCAGTTAGGACACGCACCTAGTACCGTTTCACGAGAAATAGCACGCCACACGGTCAGGCCTGACATGGCGTATGACGCCCGTCTTGCTGGCTACCGAGCCCGACTGACCCGCTGTCGACCTCTCGTTGCCCGAAGCTGAACCACGATGGTGAGTTATTCGGACGGGTGGCCTATCTGCTGCGCAAGCACTAGCTCACCAGAGCAAAGAGCACACACTGAAGCGTATTTTTCCTGGTTACACTGACCACAAAGTCCCACGCGAAGCCATCTACAACGCGCTCTACCTCATTCCGCGCAGCTCGCTCAAGAAGGAGCTAGTCGCCCGGGTAAAGGTAAACGGCGCCCTCGCCGACTTGTTAAGAAGAGGCGACAATAGATTCCAGACCTAGTCAGCATCCGCCTGCGACATCCTAAAATCGAAGACCGCCTGATGCTTGGAAATGGCGCGCTAACTATCGTTCTGCCATCGGCACAATGGTGGAGCGCACGACGCGTTTAGTGATTCTGGTAAAAGTAGATGGCACCACTGCGACGGACACCGGCTTCAGTGACAAGCTTACGCGTTCACTGCGCCTGCTCATGACTGATGACCAGTACAAAGAGATAATGAAGCATGTCGAGATCACTCAGAAGACCAGTGCAGCGGTTTACTTTGCTGCCCAGCATAGCCCATGGCAGCGAGGTTCCAACCGATGGCCGGCCCCTCAACACCGCTGTTGAGGCAGGACCTGCCGAAGAAGGGTACGGATCTGTCGATCTACAGTCAGGAAGAGCTCGAAGAGATGGCCAACTCACTGAATTTACAACCACGCAAGTCGCTGGACGTCTACGCCGAGGGGCTCAAGATACCCGTCGCCGGTTTAAGCACTTTTTAATAACGTGTGCCTGGAAGTTGAGACCGCCTTCCTCAGAGTATGATGAGACATGCTCGCCCCAAGTGTTGCTAGCCCGAATTTCTCACGGGGTACAAAAGAAAGCGGCTGAAAGTGTTAACGTTTCCAGGCCTTACACCAAAAACCAACACCAACCGCTGCTTCCAAAATGGTACCTGAAAAACTGACCTTCTCGCCACTCTCACGCCGGCAAATTGAAGCCGATTTTTTCCGGCGGCCACATTACCCCCGATGCCGGATTGCTCCTGCTACGGGAGGTCGATAAACAACATCGTCTGACGCACCGCTTGGCCTCCGTGATTAATGAACCCCGAGCACCGGAACAGGTTCGTCACAAACTCGATATCATGATCCCTCAGCGGGTTTTTGGCGTGGCCGCTGGTTACGAAGATTTCAGCGACCATGAGACCCTACGCTATGATCAGGCACTTGCACAATCAACGTCGCTCAATGTCACATTAATTTATTTCTAAAGGTTTTATATGAATTCTGCATTCGATGATAAAGGAAAAGGAGCAGTACAAGCCTATTGGAATGCTCTTTCGCGGTTGAAAGTAGTATGGATGGATGTATTCGGAACAGAACTGTGGATCGAGCAAAGCAAAGCTAAAGATGCGTTCCAAGAGGCTGTTGCGAAAGTTAGTGATGCGCTAGCTAACAATCCAAAGGAGACTGAAAATTTGATGAGCTCCAGGCATTGTTGCGGGGTCAGGGAATAACGGTAAATATTGATGACCGCAGGCTACCAGGCCTGGTTCTAAGTGGTATCAGCCTGAAAGCAACGCTGCGGGATGATCAGAATAGGACTGTGGAGGCACTTGCCGACCACGATACCGGAATACTTCATGCGCCGACCGCGTTCGGTAAAACCGTAACGGCCATTGGCCTTATAGCCAAGTGGCAGGTCAACACATTGATCCTCACTCACAGTCGCCAGTTATTAGATCAATGGAAGGAGCGCCTGGAAACCTTTATGGAGGGTATCTCCGTGGGTGTGATAGGCGGTGGGAAAAAGAAACCTATCGGTCAGATCGACGTTGCCACCTACCAAAGCCTAATCAATAAGAAAGACAATACGGTCTCCAGCGTGGTTAGAGAATACGGCCAGATCATCATCGATGAATGCCACCATATCTCAGCCCCTCGCTACGAGATGCTTCTTAATGAAGTCAGCGCTCGCTACGTCGTCGGCCTGACCGCAACGCCTGACCGCCAGGATGGGCACCAAAAGATCATGTTGATGGTTGCAGGGCCCGTTCGTCACAAAGTTCGGGCGGAACACAGCTCCCAGTTTGTTCAGCGCGTCATCGTTCGGGAGCGTCATGAAATCCCACCTACCGATATCTATCAGTCTTGTGAACGCCCTCATTTAGCCTCAGTTTACCACTGGCTTGCACAGAACAACGCCCGGAATCAGGACATTGTTCAGGATGTAGCAAGCTGCGTGAACAACCAGGCAAACTGCCTTCTACTAACGGAACGACGAGAGCACGCAGAGACACTGGCAGCACTGCTGGCCGCTGAATCCATAACGTCGGTTGTGTTGCGTGGTGGAATGCGTGTCAGAGAACGTCAGGCGGCGGAAGCGCAGTTACATAAGGCTAAGGTTATCGTTGCAACCGGCAAATACATCGGAGAAGGTTTTGACTTGCCTCGGTTAGACACGTTGTTTTTAGCCCTGCCCATCGCCTGGAAAGGAACGCTGTCGCAGTACGCTGGTAGGATCCACCGAGCGGTAGAAGGTAAACAGGAAGTCACTGTCTATGACTACCTTGATACTGGACTGCCAATGCTTGAACGCATGTACCGAAAACGAGAGAAAGGCTACAGGGCAATGGGATATCAGTTGGCCTCTTCCGGGCAAACTAGGTTGCTATAGACGTTGAGAAATGTAGAAAAAACCTGGCAGCTTAGTAATGCTTTTTTACCGTTTACCATAATAATCACTACTAACCTGACACACTAGATCAGAAAATATATGATCGACGCCCGGTTGAAGAGCGCTATCGACATTCTCGCTTATATGACGATAATCAAAGTATCAATATGATAATAAAAGGGCTTAATTGATGAATTTTGCACAGCAAAATAAGAGATAATGGTGATCAAACAACCTATAAGGCTTCTACTTAAAAATTGCCATACAGTCTTCATCAACGCTTAGGGCGCTTAATTTTTTTGTTTGAAAACCTCATAGCCTCCAGCAGCTAATGTAGCGATCATGATAAACAAAATCGGCGAAATACCTTCCCAAATTTGAGAAATGCCAGCCATTGTTTCACTTCAAAATAATGCCACGATTGGTAAGATTATAGCAGCCAAAACATTAGCGCTCCGCACGTGCCAAATGAGCATCTAATCAGCACTTCATACAATGGCGACCCCGGTGATTTTCAAACCACGCTCCCTAGCACTCTGTTTCAACAATTTTTTTTCTTTTCACCGACCTAGCAAGCAACAGTAGCTCATTCTCCTCGAACGTTTTTTAAGATTTTGCCAAGCGACAATATCATTGTCATCAGCCACTGCCTTTTCACACTGATGAAGCAGCTCATCGAGCGTATAGCTGGATGACTTAAGGCTTCCCGCTCATTCTCATGGCCAAAAGCAACAACATCTACCTCACTGGTAACGTTGCCTCGCAATGATCTAGGAGCATTACAAGAAACCCGTAACCTTGGCAGCCTGAGCTAGGTATACAACCGGATTAGAAATTAGTGACTCCATCAGGTTAAGCAACTGATTGAGCCCACCTCAGGGTTTTAGGCGACTCTGAGTAATATCTAACCGACGACCAACTGTCAACGCTGCTGGTTTCACAAGCCTGCTAACGAGCTAAATAAGTTTTCGAGCTGAAAAGTTCTGGAAGCGCTCCAATGGGTTCAACAAACAGCAATTAAGCGTGAATAACGTTCGATTTTAGAATGAATAGCTAATTCTCTAGTTATAAAACTCTGAGAACGCTTGTTGATTTACGTTGAATAACCATGATTAGGCCGATTGAGTAAAGTTTATCTTGGGCTATGCTTAGAAAATACAAAGTGAGGAAGGTGGGGACGCGGATGCGTGTGATGCTGCAATGTCTGCTGAGCGGTTGTCTCTTTTTGACAACAACGCTGTTGGCTTCCGCCGATCCTGTCCTGGTACAGGCCGAGGAGGTAGGCCAGGGCGTTCTTCGGGTACGCAGTGGTGAGTGCTTTGCCATCGTGCCGGAGCATGTGATTGGCTTCGGCCTGGGGCTCAAAGTGATGTCTGCGGATCGTGTCTGGGCGCAGGCGTCGCTTGAGACGACTTTCGGCGACGACATCGCGGTGATTCGTGTGGCCTCGCAAGGCAAGATTACTTGCGGTACGGGCTGGCCGATAATCGATAACCTCGATGCTACTCTGACCGAGGCCGTTTCACACAGCCGCCAGGGTTCGATTCTACGGGTGCGTGAGACGGGCGGCATAGTTTCTTATCCTGTGTTCTTTACTGGGTTAGATGATCGTCATGTAGAAGTGAAGACGGTTGATCAGGGCGACGAAGCCTTCAAGGGAGTCAGTGGTTCGCAGCTACTGTTGGACGGCATGCCGGTCGGCATGGTGCTTACGACCGATGATGGCGTGGTAAGGGCCTATCGACATGATGCCCTCAGCCATCTTCTGACTCGCTTCTTCCAGACTTCCGGTCCGAGTCAGCTACCGCCATCCCACCTGCCTGTGGAACCCCATGGCGGGGCGGCCATTATCACGGCACGTACGGCCATCCGCGAGGAGCCTAGCCAGTGGTCCCCCGTGGTGCGTTGGCTGAGCGTGGGTCAGAGCGTCGAAATAACCGGAAAGGTGACAGGGCTGCCATGGTGGCAAACCCGTGAAGGCTATGTGCGAGTGCGCAACACCACCGCGCGCTGACAACAACAATCAAACCTGCGGGAGAGGTTCTTATGAAACATGTTCGCGCTTACTGGGTAGGCCTAGTCTTAGCATTAGCCAGTACCCCCTTGATGGCGTTAGATCTTGCCAGCCTTGAGGCGGCCCAGGAGCGGGCTGGCATTATTGATCGAGTGCGCAATCTGCTTGCCGACGACAGTGCCTCGGTGCGAATGGCAGTGTTCGAAGAGGTGATGAAGGGTGAGGATTCACTACTGCGCAACATAGCCATGGAGACGGCACTGAGTAGCGATGATGAGCGGCTGCAGACCGCAGGGCTGCGTCAGCTGATTAACAGCCGAGACTTCTTGGTCGTCGAAATCGTCGAGCCAACTCAGGCTAGTCAAGCCCAAGCTTATACTTACAACTTATACCGTGAGCTCATCCTTACCGAGTTGAAGATAAATACTGCTACTGACGAGATTACTGGAAGCTTCCGAACGGCTTCCGTGAGAAATAACAACTTTGTGGGCCAGCTGACTCGCGGAGGATTACGAATTGAACTGAAAAGCCACACTCGCAATAGCACTCCTCAATACAGTTGTGCACTAGCATTAAATGAGCTTTCCGGTGTTGAGTTAGCCGGCGTGCTGAACTGTGCCATAGGAAGTCCGCACATGGGGGAGGATTTTGCTGACGGTAAGAGTGCCAGCTTGCCAGCCCGGATCCGTTTGTCATGAATGCGTGGTGGGGAATAGGGATAAGTCTGCTGCTCAATAGCCTGGCGTATGCCCAGCCGCTTCCCGAGCGGGAGGTAACAGCCCGTATGGTGGATGAGGGATTCTCTTCCACCGTACCAATATCGGGAAGGCCGCTCGCGGGGGCCATGTTCGAGCACCGCGGCAAACCCAATGGTAAGGAACTTTTTGTCTGGGTGCCGCAGGGTATGGATATCGAGAATGCTGAGCTGTGCCTGTCCTTGTTGGCAAGAGATGGGCGTTACACTGGGCTATTGAGGGCGCCCTTAGTAGCAGGCGAGACGCCTTTTCTGCTTCACGTAACATTCGAAAGCCGAGAGCCGGCCTTCTATGCTGAGGATCGTTCGGATGTGCTGACAGCACTGGCCGAAGTCAAACAGAATTGTGCCCCCGGGCACCCGGCTCAGCATATTCTGCCTGTTTCCTGGGAGCGGCCAGAGGAAGACCAAAAATTGGCCGTCATGATTAACAGCAGCCGTATGCAAACCTTTCTTGTCGTTCCTTACGAGGGCAAAGCACCGCAAGCCATTGAATGCGATATTATACCTGATCCTCAGCGTATTGCCTTCGACCGACAATGCTTGGTCGATATTAGTGAGCTTCGTGAACACGGTGAACCGCAATTCGGCCAGACTGAGCTAGTTCGTCTTAGGGGCCCCAACCGCGCCCCACCAGTCCCTTTCCCCTTAGCGCCATGAAACAACCTAGACGGCTCCCCTCCGTTAATCGCTTGATTGCTGCATTGACGGTGATATGGCATTCAAGAACACGACACTTAGGCCGCCAAGCCGCTGGATTGATTCTTACTTTTGTACTACTTCCCGGCGTGATCTATCTGCTGGCCGAGGCGCTACGCAAGCCCAGCACTTTCCATATCGCCGCAGACACGGAGATACTGGATATGGTCACGACGGGGGTTAGTGCTACACGGTGGTACATCGAGCAGGGGGACGTCATGCAGGGTGCTGCGGATCCCCTGGGAGAAAGTCCCATTGAGTCTTATGCATTCAGCGGCCTAGTGGAGATTGGCCCTAGGGCGAATGTGCAAATGGTGCGCTACGGCAGCGGTCCGTTGCAGGTCACGCTGCAGGAGTATGAGCCTGGGGGGTTAGAAACTCCTGGGTCATTGTTCGAAACGCAAAATAGCGCCCCGCAAGGAGAGGAGAAAGAAGTTTCTCGTGTTATTCCAGTAATCACGCTGGAAAACGTGTTGTCCGAAAATGCGACCTGGCATTGGGCAAATTCCGCTTCCCTCGAAGTTCGCATTGAAGAGCTTCCCTTCAGTGGCAGCTTACTGGCAGTCGGTGCCATTGGTAGCGAGACTTATGCGGCCACCATGGGCGAGCCACCTCCAGTCCTACGAGCAGGCCGTGTGGTAGTGATGGAGAAACGGTTGCTCTCGGATCTCCGCTACCCCGTGATGGAGCTTGATCTGCAACTAGGTGATGAAGTATGGGTAATGAATGCCGAAGGCCATCCAGCCGATACGGCCTGCGTATTCTCTGTGGCGGGGCTAAATACGGCGGGTATTGAAGTTGCTTGCCACGCCACCGGCAAGACGTTGAAGGTTAGTCGATTCGGTGGGCATCTTGTGGAAATGGAGCCGGGGCCATGGGACATAATCCTTGCTGAACCTACACTCCAGGCAATGCTACCGCTGCTCTTCTCGATGATTTACGTGGCACTGCAATGGTTACTAGGATTTATTTTCCCTCGCCAAAAACCTCGTTCCAATGAAACTTTGGAACATTAATAAGTACCTATCCATATATAACATTTATCGTAAGCAATAACTTACGCCCACCCGCGGCTTCCACAACCGCTTATGTGAACAACCAGGCAAACTGTCTTCTCCTTTCGGAACGACGAGAGCATGCTGAGACACTGGCAGCACTGTTGGCCGCTGAATCCATAACGTCGGTTGTGTTGCGTGGTGGGATGCGTGTCAGAGAACGTCAGGCGGTGGAAGCGCAGTTACATAAGGCTCAGGTTATCGTTGCAACCGGTAAATACATCGGAGAAGGTTTTGACTTGCCGCGGTTAGACACGTTGTTTTTAGCCCTGCCCATCGCCTGGAAAGGAACGCTGTCGCAGTACGCTGGCAGGATCCACCGAGCGGTTGAAGACAAACAGGAAGTCACTGTTTATGGCTACCTTGATACTGGACTGCCCATGCTTGAACGCTTGTTCCGAAAACGTGAGAAAGGCTACAAAGCCATGGGGTACCAGTTTACCGCTTCAGGGCAAACCAAGCTGCTTTAGACGTTGAGGGCACAGTTAGACCCTGGACAACTAATCAAGCGATGCCTTGGTGACGCTCTTTCTGAGCCCAGCTTTCAAGATTTTCTGCCAGCACACCTTTATCCCCCACCAGACTGTTGGCGAGTTACTGCTTGAACATTTCGTCAGGGTTGCTAGCAAAAAGTATATCGCGTGACCAGACTTTCAGTTGGCCATGATCAACTTGTTCGATCCGATTCTCCGCCCAGTGCGGGACTTCACCAAATTTGAAGCTAAACTGCGCCCGAAGATTATCGCGAGCTTCATCGAGACAGCCTTCAGAACCGCTCCTGTTGAGCCCAGTTCTCTAAGTCCCCTGCCAACATATCTTTATCCTCCACCAAGCTATTGAGCTGATCCAGATTGATTTCAGCTTCAAGCCACTGCAGATGTCGCTTCAGTCAGCGGGTGATAAACCAATAAACCCGATCGCCTGAATGATTGCCCACAGGCGACCGTAAACCTTGGCTCAATGACCTTCTGCTTGAGTTGCTCGCAAAAAAATACGCCACGTGGTGCATCATATTGCGATCCACTGATGGCTAATGCACAAACACGGCGCGCTGAGCTGGTCACTCTCAGGCAGCAACCTCTTTCTCGTCTTCAATCTCTAGTTCGAGATGGAAGTGAGCCGGCCCTGTCAGGTTGACCAAGGCATCAAGGCTGAACTTGTTAATGCGACCGTTCAGCAGATCATTGAGGCGCGGCTGAGTAATTCCTAATCGGTCGGCTGCTTCTTTCTGAGTAAGGTTCCACTCCCTCACACGGCCAGCAATTTTTGCCATGAGCTCGGAACGGAGCCTCATATTCAACGCTTCCTCAGGCGTATCCTCAATGGCATCCCACACACTGTTGTAATACTCGATGGCCATTATCTCACCTCACTTAGTAACAGGACTCAGGGCAGCTCTTTGTATCGCTGTTTGCCCAAATTGATGTCTTTTTGGGACGTCTTTTGGGTTTTCTTCTGGAAGCAGTGGAGAATAAATACCACATCACCTCGATTGGCCACGTAAAAAACCCGAAAGACACCGTTATTTTCTCGAACACGGATTTCCATCACACCAGAGCCAACGCTTGGCATCGGACGAAAATCGTCTGACTGACCTCCAGACTGAATTTTGTCTATCTGAAACCCCGCTTCTCTCTTGGCATCCAGAGGGAAGTCGCGCAGCCTATCCTTAGAGTCTCCGACGAATGCAACAGGTTTCTTGCGCGCCACGCTGACTCCTCAATTTTCATAATGCTTATATCAATACCGATATAATAGACTCATAAATCAAATGGCTCAAGCTTGATGTCGAAAACTACGAGGTGCCAATGCTCCATTAGGTTCCGTTTATCCATGAATCACGTCTATCGTTAGCCTTGGTCTTACCCAGCAACAGTGGCGACATCAGACCGCCCGACGAGGGAAAGCCGCGAGTTGTTTCATGCCACACAAGGACTTCGACAGCTGTGGCTGTAAGGGTTACGCCTACCATAAAGCCGACGTCATGCTCCTCGACCTTTCTCCCAAAGCCAACTGTTAACTTACACTAACGGAAACATCGCAAATAGAAGCCGAAGCAAAACTCAGCACCGGCTGATGGCCACTGTCGACCAGTTCAATCGTGAGTTAGGACAAGGGACAATACAGCTAGGGTTGCCACGGGCAGGCAATGCCTGGGCATTACGTTCTGAACACCGGACTCCGAGCTACACCACTCGATGGGAAGAGCTGCCGCATGTACGCTAATCACGCGTACGGAAGCTATAGTTGCTAAATTAGGAAATAGCATTAAAAACTGCGTTTATTTAACCTTTCGAGCACATGTAGTAGCTGATAAATTATTTTTGCGCACATATAGTAGCGAATAAGAAGGAGTCGGTAGTACATCTCACTACACAATATAAATTTTTCTTAGCATAGAGCCTAAACCTTTCGATCCTAAAGTATTGAGGAACAACATGCCCAAAGAACAAAAGAAAACGCATTTTCAGTATCCTGAAAACCTCATCATAAAAGTAGTTTCTTTAGAAGATGCTATAAAGCTTCAATATATCAACGGCATCGAATGCACCCCAGAAAATCTAGCAAATACTGAAATAAAAGATTTCACTTACCACTTACAAAGTATTTTAACTAAGTACATCGAAGATCTATCGCCTGATAACGAAGACCGCATTGAAAATAAATTTTTTATAGAAACAGATGGCGAAAATAAGAACAAATATATCGGCATGCTGTTTTTAAGCAACCAGCCTCACCAAGAAAACCTAACACGTAAACTCGCCTTACTGGCTTACGAATTAACGCATTCCGTCATCACACAAAGAGACATTTTAAGCATTACCCATACCAGTCAAATCTTACCAGGGGACAAAGTTTTTATTTTCGAGCAGTCTGAAAAATTCATTAACAAAAAAAGCGGAAAATCCATTAAGCACCCATTTACTGTATCACTTGAGATAGATGATAAAAAACAACCAAAAGCCGACATTTTAGTAAGCGGTCAGTATTGCGCACCAACGTTTAAAACGCCTAAACCAATCCCCATTGAAGGTTATGCTATTCCCGCGGGATATGAAGAACACAGCAATACAATTTCTCTGTATAATATCGATTCAACTAATAAAGTCTCAAGCACACCTTTTACGCTCTCCTCCAATCATGCTGACCACATCATGACATTAGCTTCTGCAAAAGTTAATAACGACATTTTATACTACACCGGTGAGCGCTTGGAAAACCCTAAAGGCCCTACTAAACAAAAGTCATATGTATTGTCTACTCTTTCCATTATGAGCGATGACAATCCCTACAAAAACTTTCAGCTGCAATCTAGCTAACATTAAGCCCTTTTTCTTTTACATACAGATAAGTGGCAGTCACCAAGTAAGCGACTGCCAACTCATAACGATTTCTAACGACATCACTTTCATTTTTAGTTAATAGCAGCCCGGCATATTGCTGATATTTCATTTCTCTACTGCTCTTGACAACTTCAAACATATCTAGCTGAATATCCATATCACTTACTTCTTTCAAACCATAAGGTAGCAACATACTTTTTATGTCATCGCTGAAGTTTTTACCAACCACCTCGTAGTTACCGTGAGCTACTTTAAATGCTGTGACAGTAAGCGCGACAACTTCGACGTGCCTCGCTTCACTCATCAATAGATGTCGGTGTCGGCCAACTTGGCCAGCAATCTCATTGAGTTCTAGTGCCTCATTAGTCGTTAAGGTTTCACTATCTATTTCTTTAGTGTGTTCAAGCAGCCGATCCCAAGCAGCGTCGCTGATACTGCGCAGCAATCCCAAGGGATAGTCTTGCGACGTCACCCATTGGTCTTTTCCCCGAATTTTGAAACGCATATTGTTTTCAGCCACCTTAACAACATCTTCAAGAATAGCAGCATGACCCGGGGACAATCCTAACGCCTCACTCGCTCGTCGCACGTTCTGCCTTAGCGCGCCTAATCGCAACGCTTTCATCAATAAATGCGGTGTGGGTTCGTGAAATAAAGGAAGGACTTGAGGTAGTGCCGAAGACGGCGTGTAACGTTTAAAATCCTGCAGTTTTATGGCTTCTTTGAGAATGCTGCCATTTGCCCCTTTCACAGGCGTCAGCGCATCCGCCCATTCTAGAATCAAGTGATTATAGTTTAGTAACCCTGTTGAAGGCTGTCGGTGCCCCATTAAGCGCGCCAGACCCATCATCACGCGACGCGAACAGTAATGTTGCTGTCCCATCACCATTTGACGAAGGTGAGCGCTATCTACGTGCTGAGTTATTTTGGTGGCGACAGGCGTGTTTAGCTGCAGCAGAGCGGCTGCCGTTATATTGTAAAACGCATGGCGGGCGTGGTGGAGTGATAGTGTTGGGCTGCCACTCACGTGACGCAATGCATCTATCTCAGCAGCACTGATGGCTGAAGCACTAAGCGCTATGTCGACTTTCCCATCGCGCATCTCACCTAAAAGCGGTATGGATGCCTCACCTCCCAACAGCGCATCATGACGATTAAGCACAGCGTTAAGCGTACGTTGCTCTGTCGCATCGAGAGAAAACAAAAGCGGCACAGCACGTCGAGAGGCCTCACTTTTTAATGTTCGATAACGATTGTTCCTAATCAATACCCAGCAGTAGCCATGAGATTCACACCAATCTCGCCTGAGCAACCCTCTCGCTTCATCCAGCCGCAAACCAAAGCGATACGCGCATAGCAATACAAACTGAAGTAAACACGCAATATCGGGGTCTCGTTGCGATGTTTCTATCCGCTTCAGTGTCTCAAGGTATTCTCGTTCTGAGAGCATTTCAGCTCTCACGTGGCGTCCTTGCTCTGCAACGGGCAGCTCATCCCAGTCAGGCTCTTCAACACCGAGAGAGGCAGCTACGCGATGAAAAGAGCGCAGGCGATGGCTAAAATAGCTCATATCGCTTAGCTGGGTTTCTTGATAATCAACCAACCCCGCATAAAAGGCGGTGATTTCTTCACTACCGAGCGTCATCAGGTCGACACCGTACGCCAGCTCCTCAAAAAGCTTACGCAACGCGCCCCAGTAGCGATGAATACTACTGCTTTCGAACGGCTTAAAGCGCCTTCCCGCTCGTCCCTTACCACTTCGGATAACCGCTGCGATCCAGATGACCAACAGCATGATGGCACTACTTACCTTACCGTTTCGCTGTGTTACCAATTGTTCCAGAGATTTTGCCGTTATTTTAGCCTGCGGCTTGGTGTAGCCATCCAAGATTTGCTTCACCTCTTTAAAAAGAAGTACCGCCTGTTGCTGCAGCTCGTATTTATCGCCGCTAGCCCGTAATAGTGACGGTAGCGTTGTAGGAAGCTCCGAATCCTCAGTGTTGACTGCTGAAGGTGGGAACATCAGCGATTTGCCGTGCACCATACGAATGTGCGCTTGCACAGGGAGGCTGGTGGCCACTATCCGCCCTGCTAACGCGCCAGCCACTGCGCCCGGCAATCCCAGAAGATTGGCTTGATCGACAATAGCGGCCGCCTGCCCAAGTACCTGCTGGATCGTTATACACTTTTGACTCTCACAGCACTGGATAAATGCCTCAGGCAAAGGCGGCGCTTGTTTTGGGATCGTCCAAGGATCGTCGAGCGCTTTGGTAGATGTTAGGCGTTGGCCGTAAGTTAGTAGTGATGCCACATGATATGGCACTGTGTGGCGCTGCACGGGGGCTTGCCAGCTGGTGCTATTTAACTGTTCGCTATACTCCAAGTAATAGGCTTTACGGTGATATAACAGCCGAAAGTTGTCCCCTTGGCACACATCCTTCAGCAGGCGCATGTAACAAATACGTTTTTCAATACACAAAAGTAACGCGCCGAGCGCTAATGCCTGGCGTTTAGAACAGTGAGTTCGGGTAGCGTATGGACGCACAGTCGATGCCCAATGCGTCAATTGAGTCATTAATGCAGCGTAAGCGGGTGCGTGCTCATGAATCAGCGTTTTTTCCGGCAACATCGGAATGTAACGGCGCTGAAACGCATGGCGATGCGGTGACTCATGCCGCTCTAACAAGCGTGTCAGCACACTAAACCGTAAGGCTGCAGAGGGGTAAGGCGTTTTTCCCTGCTGAAGCAACATTTGCCGCCCCAGCTGATTGATATCATCGGCCGACAGCGCGGCTATATCACGCCCTTTTAAAAACAACTCAATATCGTTAAGCGCTACTCTGATAACGTTTCGTGTTGCCAAGCGACGATTTTTTTCGCGTAACCGCTGCCCGAACGCTCGGGAAGGTGTCGTTGAATCACGCAAGCCGCACACCGAGGGGGCTAAGGGCAGTGATGCGGGGGGTACTAACAAATCAAACGATAGTCGCTCAAAGAGTTCGTTGACCTCTTTGCGATAGGCTGTCCAATCGTCCATCCAGCAGCGAGCCGAAGTGTCGCCATAAGTGGCGACGCTTTTTTCCGCATGCCCCAGCCAACCATCCACAATTTCGTTATCGACGCCTAATAAAGGTAATTGCTGGGCTAGTCGGTGCCGGAAAAGATTGGGAGGTAGCGGCCAGTCAAATAAAGGAACATCGGGTAGATCAGACGCTGTCATAGAGTGCCAATTGAGCGACTCATCGAATAAAAAGAACAGGGGCTGTTCAGGCTTCGCAGGCAATTCTAATAGCGTGTTAATGCGTGAGGATATTGCAGGATGGGTGCTCAACAAATGCTCGGCGAGACGTTGGAGGTACGAGAGGTAAGCCTCGACAAACTTAATCGCCTTATCGGCCAATGGCACCATACGACCATTTCGCACACCGCTGCCGTCATCGGTTCAAATCCGGTCCCCGCTACCAAATATAGAAGAAACCAATACCTTTACAGGTGTTGGTTTTTTTGTGTCTGCTAGTTATGTAAAAACGCCCAGAAAAAACCATTACCGAAAAGTACGGTTTTTTTCACCTATGGCTTTTTATTTTCCTGCCTTTTCCTTGAATCCGCCGGGGCATGCCTGCATATCATGGGTAACTATTGTTCATTTTTTGCTGACGAGTCTACCCATGTCGATTATTGATCCCCGTTCAGGTAAACCGCTCACCGCGGATACTGGAAATACCGATGCTGCCGCGCCTACCGATGAGCGTGCGGCGGTGCGTCCTGAAGATGTCATCATTGAATTGCACGCAGGCAATATTCAGCAGGTGTTGGAAGCCTCCATGCAGGTGCCGGTACTGATGGGCTGCTACTCGCCTTCCACCGATAGCAGCCGCACCCTGCTCACAATGCTTGAGAAACTGGTAGTGGAATACGCAGGCGCTTTTGTGCTCGGTAAGCTCGATATAGACGCGAATGCAGAAATCGGCGGCCAACTCGGCGTGCGTTCAGTGCCCGATGTGAAGCTGATTAGCCAGGGCGGCCTAGTGGATGGTTTTCAGGGAGCATTGCCGGAAAAGGAGGTACGCGAGTGGTTGAATCGTTACTTCCCCGCCCCCGGCGAAGCACCCCCCACCCCGGAAGAGCAGGCGGAAGAGGCATTGCAGGCAGGCGATGTCGCGGGCGCGCGCGAAATTTATCAAACCCTGATGGGCCAGTACCCGGAACACTACGCTTATCAAGTCGCGTTCGCCCGGGTACTGGTAGCCGAAGGGCGTGGCAGCGAGGCGCGTGAAGTGCTCGATAACCTGCCGCCGGAAGAGCGCGACGCGGCACCTGCACGGGGCGTGCGCGCCAGCATTGAGTTTGGCGAACAGGCGCCCTCAACCGAAGAGATCGCAGCCCTGGGCGATCGTACCGACAGCGAAGCTCAGTACCAGCGCGCCCTGCGCCAAGTGGCTGACGGTCATTACGATGCAGGCCTGGAAGTACTCCTGACGCTAATGAAACACGACCGTGCCTACAATGATGACGCAGCGCGTAAAACGCTGCTGCAGGTGTTCGATGCATTAGGCGCCGACCACCCGCTGACCGTTACCTACCGCCGTAAACTATTTGCCATGCTCTACTAACGGGTCTCACTGCTTTTTAGCACAGCATCCATGCGTGACAATGCCATTTCCAGTTGGGTAGCAGTGGTGCCGAAGTTAAGCCGTACAAAGCCGGGGCAGCCAAAGGCAGCCCCGTCTGAAAGTGCCACCCCCGCCTCTTTCAGCAGCCTTTTATGGGGCGCATTGCCCAGGCCCGCCTCGCGCATATCCAGCCAGGCTAGGTACGTTGATTCCGGCGCACTCCAACGAACGCCCTGCCAGCTAGCCACTCGCGCCTCCAGCGTCGCACGATGCTCGCGTAGTACGCTTAACAGCTCCTGCCGCCACGATTCACCTTCACGATAAGCCGCTTCCGCCGCGACTAAGCCGAGTATGTTGCTATCGGGCAGCAGCCCTTTTGCTGCGGCGGCAAAGCGCTGGCGCAGAGCTGGGTCAGGAATCACCGCGCACGCACTGGTCAAACCGGCCAAGTTAAAGGTTTTAGAGGGCGCCCACAGGATAATTGTGCGCTGGGCCAGCTCAGGAAACGCCGCCACCAGCGGACGATGGCGCGCGCCTTCATCTAATAACAGGTCGCAGTGAAGCTCATCGGATACCACCCAAAGATCGTGGCGTTCTACCAGCTCAGCCAGCGCAGCAAGCTCTTCCTGACGCCATACGCGCCCTGTCGGGTTGTGGGGATGACACCATAGCAATAGACGGGTACGCGGTGTAATCGCCGCCTCCAGGGCGGCAATATCGAGCTGCCAAGGCTCACCGAGGCTCGAAGGCGCTTGGAGCATCGCCTGCTGAGGCAGCCTCCCGGTGCGCTCTGCCACTGCTAGAAACGGCGGATAGATGGGTGTGACTGTTAATACACCGTCGCCAGGCTCGGTCAGCGCGAGCGCAGCCAAATGTAAGGCAGGCACTACCCCTGGCAACCACTGCTGCCACTCGGGCTGAATGGGCCAGTCGTAATGCTGGGCGCTCCACTGGCATAGCGTTTCTGTTAACGTAGCAGGCACTTCACCATAGCCATAAACACCGTGAGCCACCCGCGACTGCAGCGCATCAACGACTGCTGGCGGGGAGCGAAAGTCCATATCGGCGACCCAAAGGGGTAACACGTCGTCGCCGTAGCGGTGCCATTTTTGCGATGCCCAGCCACCTTCTGGGTGGCGTCGCTCCACAGGCGTGGCAAAATCGTAGGCCATGAAAAATCTCACTTATTGAACAGGGGTGATGCCAAGCATGCCGCAAGATGACTTTTATACCAAGATGCGGGCAGGGCTGCCGGCGCTGCTGCGGCAGTGGCGTGCACTCGGCCAGGCTGATGCCGATCGCTTGGCGTTGATTCTCGCGGAGACAGCCCGAGTGGCAAAGCTGGGCGAACCCGAGACCACGCCCAGCGGCGCAACACTTGATGCGTGGAGCACGGCCAGCGCCGAGGAGATCCCACTATGGGCGCCTAAAACCGCGGTATTTTTGCTTAATCAAATGCCTGCCCGCCCGACTCCCGATAGTGATGCCGAAGCCTGCGCCTGGGCATACTGCTGGCTACGTAATCGCTCGTTTGATTCATTGCAAGCAGCTCAGGACGCCCTCCCTGCTCACCTAAAAGCTCCTCTGCAAGAGGCGTTAGAAGCCGCTTGGCGCGACCAGCAAGGGCTGCGTTTAGTTTAATCGGCAGCACGCTCGCTTAGAAAACCGAAACGGTGAAGGCCATTAAATGGCGTCATAAAACAACGACACACCAATAGCACCAAAAAAATAACAGCAAGGAACACGCTACATGATAGAAATTCCGCTCACTTGGCAGCTAGCAAAGCTTGGCCTTTCAATCAGTATGGTATTGGGGCTAGGGGCGATTGCGGTGCGCGCCAGTCCACGTATGGCCGGGCTGCTGGCGGGTTATCCATTGGGCACGGCACTGGCGCTATTTTTTATCGGCTTAGAAATTTCACCCGCCTTTGCGACCCAAAGCGCAGTACATACGCTGGCTGGGTTTACCGCGACGATGGCGCTAGGCGCCGGTTATTGGGTAGCAGGACGTCAACCAGGCGTTAAAGGCATGGCCAGCGGTGTGCTAGGCGGTTTCATTGCGTGGCTAGCCGCCAGCACTATACTCGCCCAATTTGATTTCACCCGGCTCAGCGGCACGCTGGTAACACTAGGGGCTATTGCCGCATTTAGTGGCCTGTTCCGCGCTATTCCAGATGTGAAAAGTCCACCCAGTCGATCGTTTTCGCTCCCTGCTCTTGCTGCACGGGCCTGCCTTGCCGCCGCGATCATATTTGCCATTACGAGCCTAGCGCATTGGCTTCCACCCGCCTGGGCGGGAACGCTGGCCGCCTTTCCTGTCACCATGCTGCCCTTTTTGCTGATCCTGCATCTCAATCACGGCGCGGCCCCTGTAGCTACTGTTATCAAACACTACCCGATGGGGCTTGGCTCATTGCTGAGTTATACCCTATGTGTTTCCTATACTTACCCAACGCTAGGCCTGTTGTGGGGCAGCTTGGCTGGGTTTGCCACGGCGACACTATGGCTATTGGGATGGATGCAACTGACGGCGTGGTATCGACGCCGTGCCACTTGACCAAGCACTTGCTTGGGTTAATCCTGAAGACCTGCTGCTAATCCCGTTCATTAATCACCAGTCATTGATAACCCTTCGTTCATAACAAGGACATGCCATGTTTACGCGTACCATTGAGCCAGCGTTTTACGACACCGACGCCCTAGGGCATATCAATAATACTCGCCTACCCGCGTGGTTTGAGCTGGCCCGTAACGACTTATTCAAACTCTTCACGCCTGATCTAAACCCGAAGAAGTGGCGCTTAATTATGGCGCGTATGGAAGTCGACTACCGAGCTGAACTGTTTTACGGTCACGACATCGAAATACGCACGTATTTAACACGCTTGGGCAACAGTTCGTTTACGGTGACCCAAGAGGCGCGCCAGCACGGCACACTTACCAACCTGGGTCACACCGTCATGGTGCAGTACGACCACCAGACTAAGTGCGCCAAGCCCATTGAGGGCAATTTACGTGAGGCGTTAACGGCCCACCTGCAAGATGCCCCTGAATGAACACGCCTGACCGACGCTGCCCCGCACTTCCGGGGCAATAGGAGCCACGCTTATGGCCATCCGCTACAACCTGTGGATAGACCCTGACAACGTTGCGCAGCACCGTGCCGTTGAAGCGGATCTTGAGCACTACTTTGTTGAGCGCTTCGCCGACTATCCGCATATCCGCTTGTTTGGGGCAGACCCCTACGATTATGATGCCCCCTTCAACCGCCTTTATGATGTGCTAATGGCACGAGCCGCTGAATACTGTGAGCGGACGTGGTGCTATGTTGCGTCGCCCGAACAGCTCAATCGCTGCTTTTTCCGTGCCGTTGGCCGCTCAAACAAATTTGTGAGAGACCAACCCGATGGTGATACGCACCAATCAGGCGCCTGACGAACGTCAGCTCGCCATTATTGCTCAACAGCTTGGCCGCGCACCGCGTGGCATTGAAGCAGTAGCCGCCACTGACGGCAAAGGCACGCCGCTGGTGCTACGCATGTCTCCTATCGTTGATGGCAAACCTTTTCCTACGCTGTATTGGCTCTGCTCAGACGTGCTTAAAGTAGAAATTTCTCGCATTGAAGCGGTGGGCGTTATCAAAGCGCTCGAACAGCGGCTGCAGGAAGAACCAGACTTTCTTGAGGCTTATTTGCAAAGTCACCGTGATTATGTGGCTGCTCGCTGGGACTATATGAGCGATGCCCAGCGCCAAGAAGTCGCTCAGTTGGGCTATACCGACGTAATGACCGAGCGCGGCATTGGCGGCATTAGTAACTGGCACCAAGTGCGCTGTCTGCACACTCAGTATGCTCATCACCTTTGCGGTAACAACGTTATAGGGCAATGGATGGATCAACACCACCAGGTCGACCGCTGCCTACCCTAAGTAACGGATTAGTCACTTTTCATTTTTAGCGTTAGGAAAAAGCGAATGGCTCGAATTTGTGTCTATCTTGGCTCTCGTGAGGGTAATAGCCCAGTTTTCCGGCAGGCGACCAATAAACTAGGACGCACGCTTGCCGAGCGTGGTCACACGCTGGTTTATGGTGGGGCACGCATTGGCCTGATGGGTGAGCTGGCGAATTCAGTGTTGGAGGCAGGCGGTAATGTCATTGGCGTAATGCCTGAACACTTAGTGGAGCGAGAACAGGCACACTTTGGGTTAAGCGAGCTGATTCGGGTGCGTAATATGCATGAACGCAAAGCCACCATGGCGGCTAATGCCGACGCTTTTATTGCCTTACCCGGCGGGATTGGCACCTTTGAAGAGCTGTTTGAAATATGGACGTGGGGCTATCTGGGCCTGCATGAAAAACCCATGGGGCTGCTTAACATCGACGAGTTCTATTCACCGCTGCTGACCTTTTTAGACAGTACTGTCAGCCATGGCTTTTTGGCATCCGCCACTCGTGACATGCTGCTCGACGCAGCAACATCCAATGAACTGCTTGATGCATTAGAAGCTCAGCTATAGTGCTGACGAGGGAAGAGTGAGGGAGACGTTACTAGCGGCCCATACGCTCGGTGAGCTGGCGGGTATGCTGATAAGTCAATTGTAGCAAACGTGCATCTTCACCTGCCCGATGACGGTGAATGCCACGTTCGGCGATCATTGCTTCTTTGGTGTCGCTCCATAACGCTTGCTGCTCTTCGCTGAGCAGTATCCTTAGCGCCTCAAGGCGAAAACGCGGCAGCATACCCGCGTGATGAAAGAGCAGGGAAAGCCAGGTGTTGTCGTAGCCCCAGCTATCACTGTAGGCCTTGCCTAACTCGCGCAGCTCGTCGTTTAACCAGTGGGCAACCTGACGCACGGGATAGCCCTCCTGAATGAGGCGCTCACGAGAGATACCGTGCAGCAGCTCCGCCTTTGGGTCCCAGTGCGTCCACTCATCTAGCGGTTGAATGAGAAAGGCGCAGCAGCTTCCATCAGCCCGTGCGATGCCTATTTCGATGGGATAACTGCCACGCCCAAATCCGGAGGCTTCAATATCTAGTACTGTGGGTAGCGTCTCGGACACAACCTTCCTCACTCAATCAAAACGTGAAAGCGCTTATGCGACGGCCACGTCATCTAGCGGCTGCTGTTCGGCCTGTCGCTGCCAATAAGCGGCTCGCTCATCATCTACCGTCAAGCCTAGCTCACCCAGGCGATAAGCTCGGGCAAGACGCTCGGCGGCTAAAAAATGCCCAGACTGGGCAGCGCGGGCATACCAGGTCACCGCATAATCTTCACGGCGGGGGTACTGGGCACAGCCATGCTCGTGGATTTGTGCCACCTGATACTGTGACTTTACATCCCCGGCATGCGCCGCTTCCAAGACATATCGCGCACCGCGCGCCTTGTCTTGCGGCGTCTGACTGCGATGAAACAACATATGGCCGTATACAGAGAGCGCGTCAGGATGACCCGCTTCCGCACAGCGCTTAAACAAGCGCATCGTTAAACGCTGGGTGCGCGGTGAACGCGGCAACAGCCAATGATTATGAAACAGCCGTTCAGCTAGGCGAAATTCTAGCCGAGTAAACAACGTTGATGCCTGCAGCATGGCAAACCACCCTGCCTATCTGTTGGAACCTTGGGCCAGCAGCCATCAAACATAGCTACCAACCACACGAGAAACCGGCCTTTAGCCGGTCGATGGGCTGGCAAGCATACGCCTGCCTTTGCGACGACTCAACCCCATTAATTTGCTGCTTTCCCAGAGCCTCGCTAACATGCCATGCATAAGCCGTTTACCACCCTGCCAGGGTGGCTTATTTTTTGGCAATGCCGCCTTAGTAAGGAGATAAAAATGCAAACGCGCCCACTTGGCAGAACCGGTATGGAGGTCAGTCGACTCTGCTTAGGCACGATGACGTTTGGCGAGCAAAATAGCGAAGCCGAAGCCCATGAGCAGCTTGACCGAGCCGTGGCGTTTGGCATCAATTTCATTGATACCGCTGAAATGTACCCAGTGCCCCCGATGGCTAAGACCCAGGGTCTTACCGAGCAATATATCGGTAGCTGGCTGAAACAGCGTGGCTCCCGCGACGACCTCATCATTGCAACGAAAGCTGCCGGCCCAGGGCTTGACCATATCCGGGGTGGTCCACGCCTCACCCGCGAGCATATTCATCAGGCCATCGATACAAGCTTAGCGCGCTTAAATACGGATCATATTGACCTTTACCAACTGCACTGGCCAGACCGTCAAACTAATTTCTTCGGCAAATTAGGCTATGTGCATAGCGAAGATGAAGACGCCACGCCTCTGGAAGAGACACTATCTGCATTAAAAGAGCTGGTTGATACAGGTAAGGTGCGCGCCATTGGGCTCTCTAATGATACGCCTTGGGGAGTCATGCGCTCGCTACAGCTCGCCGACAAGCTGAACTTACCGCGTGTCGCCTCTGTACAGAATCCCTACAACCTTCTGAACCGCTCCTTTGAAGTGGGTTTGGCTGAAATTGCGCATCGTGAAGACGTAGGGCTACTCGCCTATTCGCCGCTAGGGTTTGGTGTTCTCTCAGGTAAGTATCTGAACGGTGCCCAACCGCCAAAAGGCCGCCTGACGCTTTATGAGCGCTTCAAACGCTATACCTCCCCAGAAGCAGAAGCTGCCACGCAAGCCTATGTGTCACTGGCTCAACAGCATGACTTAGATCCTGCTCAAATGGCGTTGGCTTTTGTTAACTCGCGCAGCTTTCTAACCAGTAACATTATTGGCGCGACCACCATGGAGCAGTTGGAAAGCAATCTTGCCAGCGAGAGCCTCAAGCTGGATGACGACGTGCTAGAGGAAATCGAAGATATTCATCGTTGCATGCCTAATCCCTGCCCTTAAAAGCTGTTCTTAACAACTGTCTTTAAAAGCCGCTCTTAAAAATCGTCATTCAGAACAAGGCGGCTCTCACCAAGCTATCGACACTATAGCCTCGGCCTTCGCCGAGGCTTGGTATACTAAACCCACTTATAATCGGCTTTTATTTACCTGGGCACAAACAGGAGCATGCAATGCTGAGCGTTATCTCTCCCGCCAAAACGCTGGATTTTGAAACCCCACCCACCACAAAAAAAGTGACGCAGCCCGACTTCCTGAAACAGAGCCAAGCGCTGATCGATATTTTACGCGACTATTCGCCGCAGCAAATCAGCGAACTTATGGGTATCAGCGATAAATTAGCGGGCCTGAACGCCGCACGTTTTGAAGAGTGGCAGCCCCCTTTCTCCCTACATAATGCCAAACCTGCTGTTCAGGCGTTTCAGGGTGATGTTTACACTGGCCTACAAGCCGAAAGCTTCAGTGAGGGTGAAAACCGTTATGCGCAATCGCACCTACGCATACTTTCCGGCTTATATGGCCTGCTACGGCCACTGGACTTAATTCAGCCATATCGGCTGGAAATGGGCACCAAGCTATCTAATAGCGCCGGTAAAGATCTCTATGCTTACTGGAAGCCCACCCTAACGCCTGCACTCAATGAGGCCATTGCTGAAAGTGGCTCCAAGGTGCTGGTGAACCTCGCTTCTAATGAATACTTTAAGGCGGTTGATGCAAAACAGCTTGATGCGCGGGTGATTACGCCGGTATTCAAAGACGAGAAGCATGGCACATTCAAGATCATTAGCTTTTATGCCAAAAAGGCACGTGGTCTGATGAGTGCTTGGCTAATTCAGCAGCAGATTAACGAACCTAATGAGCTCAAGGCCTTCGATGTGGCGGGCTACCGTTTTGATGCCTCGGCGTCTCAGGGTGATACCTTTGTTTTCACTCGCAAAGAAACTGATCGCTAAAGCGAACGACCGGGCTGGTACAATCTAGAAAAAACGTACGGGGCGTGAAGAACGCGGCTTTAAAAACCGCTGGTGCGCCTCTTTAAACTGCGCTGTGTCACAGCGGTGTAGCCACTCATAAGCCACCATATCAGCTGTCACAGTCACCGCACCGCTTGCGCAAGCACGCTCGCGCGCCATCGTAGCCTCTTGTGGTCGACGGCTGGCAGACGCTTCGCTAAGCCAATACAGCTCGTAACCTGCCGCTAGCAACCCCAATCCCGTTTGCAGCACGCAGATATGCGCTTCTGTTCCACACAGTACAATCTGCGTCTTTCCTGATGCTTTTAATGCTGATTCAAATTCAGCTTCTGCCATCACGCTGAAATGCTGTTTTTGCCACAGTAGATAATCGTTTAGAGCGGCCAATAGAGATGGCGCGGTACCACCTAGCTTTTCAGGATTCTGCTCGGTTAACCAAACGGGTACCTCAAGCAGGCAAGCCATTTCGCCTAGCCAGGCCGCCTCGGTAACGGCTTCTTGACCACCTTCAATCACAGGCAGCAGGCCAGCCTGAAAATCGACCATCAGCAGTAGGCTTTTTTCACGTTGTAACTGCACAGCGCCTCCTTAATTTTTATCATTATTGGAATCATAATAGACACGATACAAAAACAAAGCAGCCGCTTTTCAGCGGCTGCTTTGTTAACGTAGCAATCACATACTTATTCTGCCTAGTCTTCGGCAGCCTCTTCCATATCTTCACCGAGCTCTTCCATGCTCTCACCGGCTTCTTCTGCACTTTCGTCAATGCTTTCACCCGCTTCTTCGGCAGGGCCTTGATCATCACAGGCGACCAGCCCGCCTGCCATTAACACCATAAATAGGGCAATTGCTAACTTTTTGGCTAATTCCGTCGTCATATCGTTTCTCCTCCTGAGATTTTAAATCTTGCACTTGCAGCATAATACTAGATGCTGCTTGGCAACAATACCATGTTAAATACGCAAGCTATTGTTATAAATGTATTTAAAACATTTATTTTTGGCGTGCTAATAAAAATTAATTATATGGAAAGTAATGGCTTTCTTCCACGCAACAAAAAACCCAGCCGGGTGGCTGGGTTCTTCGTGGTATAGGTGCCTGACGATGACCTACTCTCGCATGGGGAGACCCCACACTACCATCGGCGCTAAGCGGTTTCA
>NZ_JABWCV010000024.1 GCF_013371085.1 Vreelandella maris
CGATTCCTTTTGTGGAAGATACCGCCGTACCGCCGGAGCACTTGGCGGACTTTATTGCCGAATTTCGTGCCGCGCTGGATGCCAGAGGGCTCTCCTACGGGATGTTTGGCCATGTAGACGCGGGCGTACTCCATGTGCGCCCCGCCATCGATATGAAGGATCCCGAGCAGGAAAAACTGATTCGCGCGGTATCCGATGAGGTCGCGGCACTCACCCAAAAATATGGCGGGCTGCTTTGGGGCGAACACGGCAAGGGCGTGCGCTCTGAATACGCACCGACGTTTTTCGGCGAGCTCTACCCTAGCCTACAGCGGGTAAAAGCGGCGTTTGACCCATACAACCAGTTGAATCCGGGGAAGATCGCGACCCCTGCTGAAGAAGACAAGCTAATTGCCAAAGATAGCGATCCTGATTTATTAACAGTCGATGGCGTGCCCATGCGCGGCCAGTTTGATCGCACCATCGACGAGCGCGCATGGCAAGCCTACGACGCCGCGGTTTACTGCAACGGCAACGGCGCCTGCTACAACTACGATCTTGATGACCCCATGTGCCCTTCCTGGAAGGCAACGCGGGATCGTCGCCACTCGCCCAAAGGCCGCGCCAGCCTGATCCGCGAATGGCTGCGTCTTCAGACCCAGGCGGGCATTGACGTCGTCGAGGAGTCGCGCAAGAAGAAAGCCGAGGGCGGCTGGGGGTTTATTAAAAGCTTTCCGCTACGGGTGGCGAACACCCTCAGCCGCAAGCAGCACCACGACTACTCCCATGAAGTGTATGACGCCATGGCGGGCTGTTTGGCGTGTAAGTCCTGCGCGGGGCAGTGCCCGGTTAAGGTCAACGTCCCTCAGTTTCGTTCGCAGTTCTTGGAGGTCTACCACGGCCGCTACCTGCGCCCGCTGCGCGACTATGTGATTGGCGGCACCGAATTTATGCTGCCCACCCTGGCCAAGGCGGCGCCGCTGTATAACGCGGTAATTGGCCAACGTTGGGTAGAGCAGCTAATGCGCCGTACACTGGGCATGAGCGATTCCCCGGCGCTCTCGCGGGCCAGTGTGAAAAAGCAGTTGAAGGCCTGGGACGTCGCCGAGGCAACACCGCTCTCGCTGGCCCTGTTAACCGAACAGCAGCGCGCCAACAGCGTGATACTTGTGCAGGACGCCTTCACCACCCACTTTGAAGCCAAGCTGGTGATGGACGTGGTGGAGCTACTCTCGCGCCTCAATCTACGTGTGTTTGTGATGCCTTATTCGGCTAACGGCAAACCCCTCCAGGTACAGGGCTTCTTGGGCGCCTTCGAGCGCACCGCCGCCAAGCAGGCCGAGCGGCTACGCACCTTGGCCCGCTTTGATATCCCGCTGGTGGGCATCGATCCGGCGATGACGCTCACCTATCGCCAGGAGTACGTCAAAGCGTTAGGCCATGAAGCCGTGCCGGAGGTGCTGATGCTGCAGGAGTGGCTGGCGACCCGCATCAATACGCTAGCGCCCACCCCGCTTAAGCTAACCGACCCCGGCTTTAAGCTGCTCTCCCACTGCACCGAGAAAACCAACGCGCCGGGCAGCCCTAAAGCATGGCAGCAAGTGTTCTCGGCGTTTGGGTTAGAGCTTGAGCTGATGGCCACCGGCTGCTGCGGTATGTCAGGCACCTACGGCCACGAAACACGCAACGCCGCTACCTCCAAAACGATCTACGCCCAGTCGTGGCAGCCCCAGGTGGAAACCAAAGAAAACGCAGGCAAGCTACTGGCTACTGGATACTCCTGCCGCAGCCAGGTGAAGCGCTATTCGGCACAAAAACTACCTCACCCACTTCAAGCCCTATTGAAAGCCCTGAAGCAGCAGTGATGAGATTCCGGTAGTCAGGCTTGGTGCTGCTTGAGTTCAGCAATCAGAAAAAGAGCCTTTTCAGCGCCAAACCCGGATCGCTTTCGCGCATAAAGGCTTCGCCAACCAGGAACCCGTTAACGTTGTGGTCACGCATCAGCTCAACGTCATCGCGGGTATGAATACCCGATTCGGTAATCACCGTGACGCCTTCAGGAAAGCGTGGCAGCAGATCCAGCGTGGTATTGAGGCTGGTGTCAAAGGTGTGCAAATTGCGGTTGTTGATACCCACCAACTTTAGCTCCAGCGCCAAGGCGCGCTCCAGCTCGTCTGCATCGTGCACCTCTACCAACACATCCATTCCCAGTTGATTGGCCTGCTGGTGTAGATCACGCAGCTGTGAGTCATCCAAGGCGGCGACAATCAATAGGATGCAGTCGGCACCAATAGCTCGCGCTTCACTGACCTGATAACCGTGGGTGATAAAGTCTTTACGAATCACCGGTAGCGTACACACATCCCGCGCGGCAATCAGGTAGTCTTCGTGGCCCTGGAAGAAGTCGGCATCGGTGAGCACCGATAGACAGGCAGCGCCCCCTTGCGTATAGCTTTTGGCGATATCGGACGGGTGAAACTCTTCACGAATAACGCCTTTCGAGGGAGAGGCTTTTTTCACCTCGGCGATAATCGCCGGATCACCCGTTGCGATGCGCGTATTAAGCGCTTCAATAAAGCCACGCGGGGCGCTCTGCTTCTCTCCTAGCGCGAGCAGGTCTGATTCTGAGACCGCTTGGCGACGCTCAGCCACTTCTTGATCTTTGCGAGCCAGAATGCGCGTTAAAATAGTTGGCGTTGCCTGTTGAGTCATGTTGATCTCTTTTTTTAAAACTTATCTTGTTTAAGAACCTACTGCTTAAAAACGCTGGTGAAGTGCGAAAGCTCTTTCAATTTTTCGAGCGGCAGCTTGGAGGCTTGCGCGTCCTGGGCCACCATCACCCCCTCTTTTAAGGTATCCGCCACGCCCGAACAATAAAGTGCGGCCCCGGCGTTTAGCGCGACCATATCGGCGGCGGCGCCTTCACCGGAAAGCGCTGCCTTGACCAAGCGCAGGCTATCTTCGGCGCTATTGGCTTTCAGTGTTGCCAAGCTCTGGCGCTCAATGCCCAGCTCTTCGGGTGTAATGGTGTACTGGGTAATCTCACCCTCTTTTAGCTCGGCGACTAAGGTGGGGCCTGCCAGGGAGATTTCATCCAAACCATCGTCTGAATGGACCACCATCACATGACGGCTACCCAAGGTTTTAAGCACTTCGGCCATGAGCGGCACCAATTCTGCGGCGTAAACACCCAGCACCTGATTGGGGGCGCCAGCGGGATTAGTTAACGGCCCTAGAATATTAAACAGCGTGCGCACGCCCATTTCACGGCGGGGCCCAATCGCATAGCGCATGGCCGGGTGATGATTAGGGGCAAACATAAAGCCAACGCCCACCTGCTCGATGCAGCGCGCTACCTGGTCAGGCTTAAGATCCAGGTAAATACCCGCCACATCAAATAAGTCTGCACTACCGGATGACGACGAAACGCTGCGGTTACCGTGCTTGGCCACGTGTGCGCCAGCGGCAGCGGCAACAAAACTGGCAGCGGTGGAAACATTGAACAGGTTCGCGCCATCGCCACCGGTGCCGACAATATCGACAACGTTTTCAGCATGCAGCTCAACGCGCTTCATCAGCTCGCGCATGACCTGGGCAGCAGCGCTGATTTCAACGGCGCTTTCGCCCTTCATGGCAAGGCCCACCAGCAGGCCACCGATTTGCGCATCACTAGCATCGCCGGTCATGATTTGGCGCATCAAGGCGTGCATGGCATCGAAAGAGAGGTCTTCGCGGCGCATCACCGCATTAATCGCGTCTCGCATTTGCATGAGCAGAGGGGCCCCTAAAAAAGCGTGTGAAACCGGCCATCAGCCGCGTTTTAAAAAATTGGCCAATAGCTCATGGCCTTGGCGGGTAAGAATCGACTCGGGGTGAAACTGCACCCCTTCAATATCCAGCTCGCAGTGACGAAACCCCATGACTAAGCCGGGAGTAACGTCGTCATCGCCTGTCCAGGCAGTGACTTCCAAACAGTCAGGCAGGCTCGCTTTATCGACGACCAGAGAGTGATACCGGGTAACCTCAACAGGGTTATCCAACCCTTCAAATACACCTTGGTTCGCGTGTAGTACAGCAGAGGTTTTGCCGTGCATGACCTGTGGGGCGCGCACGACCTTGCCACCAAAGACCTGCCCAATCGCCTGATGGCCCAGGCAGACACCTAAAATAGGTAGCTTGCCAGCAAAATGTTCGATGGCGGCCATGGAGATACCTGCCTCGTTAGGCGTGCACGGCCCCGGCGATACCACCAAGTGCGTCGGCGCCAGTGCTTCAATCTGCTCAATAGTGATGTCGTCATTAAGGTAAGTGATTACTTTCGCGCCCAGCTCGCCTAGGTACTGGACGATGTTAAACGTGAAACTGTCGTAATTGTCTATCATCACCACTTTACGCGCTGGCTGATTCTGCGCTGACAGTTTCTGCCCCGACTGAGCTTGCGCCATTGCCCCACTTACTCCGTTGCGTCATTCAGATCACAGATGAAACCACTAATGACTTGATGATACCGCAACCGGGCGCTGCGTTGCAGGGGTTAAGTGCCGCGCCGGGCAGTAATGATCAGAAGCTCCCCCAGCGAGCTTACGAACCGCCCCATAAATGGGACTCACCAGCGGCGCACAGAAGAAACCGTTCGTTCAGTCATCAGGCACGCTATGCTTAGGAGTGTAAGACTATTAAGCATAGTGGCACTTTCCTTTAGAGGAAATCCAACCTTATACCTTACCTCGCTCGACCTGCCCGAAGATTGGTACTAGCAACGAACCACCGCAGTCTTTATTATCTACCGACATTTACGTTAGTTTACAATTAAGTTAGGAGCGTAAGATGACAAAGCGGGTTACCTGGATGTGTACGCTCTTATTTGTCGCATTGATCAGCACTGCGCCAGCCTATGCCAACACAACGCTACGCGTTATTGCCTCGTTTTCAGTCATGGAGGAGTTGGTCAAACGGGTGGCAGGAGACGCGGTCAGCGTCAATGTAATTGTTCCTGTGGGTGAAGACGTTCACCGCTGGGAGTTAACACCCCCCAATGTGCTTGCGTTAGAAGAGACCCATATCGTCTTTTATAACGGGTTGGGCTTAGAGCCTTGGATTCGTCATATTGAAGCGATGTCAGACGATCAGTTAACCCTCGTGGAAGTGGCGAAAAAGGCCGACTACGCGCCGCTGATGATCTCGACCGGGCAATATAAAGGCGAACCAGATCCGCACATGTGGATGGACCCCGCCGGCGCCGCCGCTTACATTGATGTGATTGCCGCCACGCTGGCCGAGCACCTGCCCAAGCAGGCAGATGTGTTTTATGCGCGCGCCGAAGAAGCTCGCAAAGCGCTGACTACTCTGAGCTCAGAGGTGAAAGAGCGGCTCGATGGTATCCCTCAAACCAACCGCACACTAATCACTAGTGAAGCAAGCTTTGGTTATTTCGCACGTGCTTTCTCATTTCAAGCCCAGGGAATATGGGGCGTTAATCATGAGACCCAAGGCAGTGCCCAGGCAATGGCCAAAATGAGCGAGCAACTTGCTGCAAAACGTCCCTCGGCACTCTTTTTTGAAAGCACGACACCCAGTATTCATATGGATGCTTTAGCTCGGGAGACTTCAATTCCACTCGCAGGGCCGCTGTATGTTGATTCACTGAGTCGCGCAGATGGCCCAGCTGCCAACTATTCGACCATGCTGCGTCATAACGCGGAGGTACTGCATACCGCTTTAGGTGGTGCAACGGCCGAGTAATCAGCCCTTTGCCATTACTCAATCGCTTTTGTCGTCTGGGAGGTGGTTGTCAGCAATTCTGTTAACGAAGAGAGCACTAGATCAGGGTGACTCTCTTCGATTGGCTCGCCGTGGTTGTAGCCGTACGGTAACGCTACGGTAGTAAAGCCTGCCGCTTTACCAGCAGCAATATCATGCCGGGAATCACCCACCATCACACACTCAGCGGCTGGAATCTGGCACATGTGGGCAGCATGCAACAGCGGCAGTGGATGAGGCTTTTTTTCAGCCAGTGAATCACCGCCCACCCAGAGTGCAAAATAGTCCAACAGTTCAAAGTGCTGTAAAAGCGGCTCAATAAAACGCTCAGGCTTATTGGTGATCAGTACCAGTGTCATTCCTTGCTGGTGCAGCCCCTGAAGCGCTTGCTGAACGCCTGGATAGAGCGTTGTGAGAGCATGGGGCGCGGCGCCATAGTAGTCCATAAAAGTATCATAGCCGCGCTGCTGGAGTGCGGGCGTGGGCGGTGTCTGTAACGCCCAGGTTAGGGCTCTTTCGACTAATACCGGCGCCCCATTGCCGACCCAATCACGCACCTCGGCTTCGCTTGGCTGGCGTAGATCAAGCGCCTTTAGAGCATGCGCCACCGCAGCGGCAAGATCAGGTACCGAATCAATCAACGTGCCATCCAAGTCGAACGCAATCAGCCGTTTACCCTGCAGTACTGAATGTAGTCCTGAATATCGTTCTGTAAATCGTATGGAATGCACCGTCACTGCCCTCTGCCTCATCGTGTTTAGAAAACTATCTTACCTGTTCAAGGTAAACCTTCGCATTAGTCAGAAGCGTAAGAAGCTTCTATGCTGGAGCTAACTTAGCCAAGGAGATAATGATGGCCATACCCAGGATTGTGATTGTCGGCGGTGGCGCGGGTGGGCTAGCTCTCGCTACGCGGCTAGGGCATACATTAGGCAAGCGTAAACGCGCAGAGATTGTGTTGCTGGATCGTAACACCACCCACGTTTGGAAGCCTTTGCTCCATGAACTGGCGACCGGTGTGCTTAATTCCAGTATGGACGAGGTGGATTATCGCGGACATTCGTCTGCTCACTTCTACCGTTATCAACGTGGTTCGCTGACGGGCGTGGACCGCCAGCAGCAAGTCCTACGTTTAGCCCCCGTTAAAGACGAAGATGGCGCTGAGGTACTGCCTGCACGCGAGTTAACCTATGACTACTTAGTGATGGCGTTGGGTAGTGTCTCCAATGACTTCGGCACGCCCGGCGTCGCCGAGCACTGCCACTTTATTGATTCGCCCCAGCAGGCCAAAGCGTTTCAGCGCGATATGATCAATACCTTCCTGCGCTATACCGACCCCACCCTGCGCCAGCATACCCAGTTGACTATTGGCATTGTGGGCGGTGGAGCCACAGGGGTAGAGCTTGCCGCCGAGCTATTTGATGCCTCGCGTATGCTCAATGCCTATGGCGTAACGGCGATAGATCATCAGCACATTAGCGTGCACTTGCTAGAAGCTGCGCCGCGCTTGCTGCCTGGGCTTTCTGAACGGGTCAGCCAGACCGTTAAAACAGAGCTTGAGAAAATGGGCGTCACTGTTCATACCGATACGGCGATCAAGGAAGCACAAGCGCATCGGCTGATTACCGACAACGGTGAGGAGATCCAGACGGATATTAATGTGTGGGCAGCGGGTATTAAAGCGCCGCCATTTCTAACCGAACTTGGCCTGACGACTAACAAGAAAAATCAGATCGAAGTGAAACGTAGCCTGCAAAGTGTCGACGATGAAAAAATATTCGCACTTGGCGACTGCGCCAGTTGCCCGATGGGAGACGAGGGTACCGTGCCGCCTCGCGCTCAAGCGGCGCATCAACAAGCCAAGTTATTAGCCAAAAACCTGGTTAACCTACTCGACGATAAGCCACTGCAGGATTTTCGCTACCGTGATCATGGCTCACTGGTCTCACTGGCGCGCTACGATGCAGTGGGTAATTTGATGCGTAGCGGAGCCTCCAAAGGTCTGTTTTTGGAAGGCTGGCTGGCACGCCAAGCGTACGCTTCGTTATATCGCACGCATCAGCTCTCTATTCATGGGGCGACAAAAACGGGGCTGTCATGGCTGGTGGATAAACTTAATAAGTATTTAAAACCGCGCATGAAATTACACTAAACAAACACCCCGTTAATTTTTTCTTGAAACGCAGTATTAAGCCGTCGCTAGCGCCGCCCGCAGTTGTTTGAGTACTGTGTCGTAACCGTGCGGGTCGCTGGCTTGGTGGGCACTGAAAATAGCAGAGCCTGCTACAAAGGTATCGGCGCCAGCGGCGGCAATCTCAGCAATGTTATCCACTTTTACCCCGCCGTCGATTTCCAAGCGGATATCATAGTGTGATGCATCAATGCGCGCCCGTGCCTCGCGCAACTTGTTCAGCGTACCAGGAATAAATGACTGGCCACCAAAGCCTGGGTTAACGCTCATCAGCAGTACCATATCGACTTTATCCATCACGTAGTCAAGATAAGAGAGCGGCGTCGCGGGATTAAACACTAAACCAGCCTTACAGCCACCATCGCGGATCAACTGCAGCGAACGGTCAACGTGCTCAGAGGCTTCAGGGTGAAAGGTGATGTAGCTGGCGCCCGCCTCAATAAAGTCGCTGATCATGCGGTCGACCGGTTTGACCATCAAATGCACATCAATGGGCGCCGTTACGCCGTGTTTACGCAGCGCTTTGCACACCATGGGGCCAATCGTGAGGTTAGGCACATAGTGATTATCCATTACATCGAAGTGCACCACATCGGCGCCTGCAGCCAGCACGTTATCCACCTCTTCACCCAACCGGGCAAAATCAGCTGATAAAATAGAGGGGGCAATGAGAAAATCATGCGCAGCGGTCATATTCCATTCCTGCTTATTAATCAGACGATGAGAGTAGCCACCCTCTATGCCGTTGAGCACTGGCGAGAGAGCAAAGCCAAACACCTATCTTATCAGAGCCGCTTATCAGAACCACACATCCGCAGCCTAACAGCGGCTGAGCTTAGTCATCACACGCATATTCTTAAATAGAATATAAAACATGATTGTAATTCCACATTGATCGTTTTAACCTTGCCGATATTGCGACATCCCTATTTGGCGATATTTTGCGCTTACTGATTGAAGGAGTTTCTCTATGGCCCTGCCCACCATTTTCCGCCGCAGCCTGATTGCCATTGCCCTTGGCGTTACGGTTAGTGGTTCCGCCGTTGCCCAGGAGCGTGAACTGCTCAATTCGTCCTACGATATCGCTCGTGAGCTGTTTGCCGCGATTAACCCTGAGTTTCAGGCGTGGTGGCAGGAAGAGCACGGTGAAGAGATTGCCATTAGCCAGTCACATGGCGGTTCTTCTGCACAGGCGCGTGCCATCCTGCAGGGCCTACGAGCCGATGTGGTGACCTTTAACCAGGTGACTGACGTACAAGTACTCGCGGATGCTGGGCTGGTAGCAGAAGATTGGCAAGACGCATTTGAGAACAATGCCTCGCCCTACTACTCCACTACCGCTTTCCTGGTGCGTAAAGGCAACCCAAAAGGCATCGAAAGCTGGGACGATCTAGTCCAAGAAGACGTAGAAATGGTCTTCCCTAACCCGAAAACCTCGGGTAATGGCCGCTACACCTACTTAGCTGCCTGGGGCTTTGCCGAGAACGAATTTGATGGCGATGAAGAGCAAATCGAAGAGTTCATGAGCACCTTCTTAGCCAACGTGGCGGTATTTGATACCGGCGGCCGTGGCGCGACGACCAGCTTTATTGAGCGAGAAATTGGCGATGTACTGATTAGCTTCGAGTCTGAAGTTAACAATATTCGTAGCGAGTACGGCAGCGACGATTACGAAGTGATCGTGCCCCCGGTCAGCATCCTGGCCGAGTTCCCCGTTGCCGTTGTCGGCGAAAACGCTGAGCGCAACGGCAACAGCGACTTGGCCCAAAGCTACCTTGAGTACCTCTACACCGAAGAGACTCAGCGCCTGCTGGCAGGCTTTAACTACCGGGTGCATAACGAAGCCGTGGTCGAAGAGTTTGCCGACCAGTTCCCGGAGACCGAATTACTCGAAGTAGACGACGTGTTTGGTAGCTGGGACGAGGTAATGGAGACTCACTTTGGCAGTGGCGGCCGACTCGACCAGTTACAGCGCCGCTAATATTCACCTATGAGCCAGCCTGAACTATGAGTCAACTCGCAACTTGGCGAACCGGCAGCACACGTGTGCTGCCGGGTTTTGGCCTTTCTATGGGTATCAGCGTGCTGTTTATCTCGCTGGTACTGCTCTTACCGATTACCGGCCTGTTCGGTCAGTTAGCGGGGCTTAGCTTCGCCGAATACTGGGCGATTATCACCGAAGGCCGGGTGGTCGCAAGCTATATGGTGACCATTGGCGCGGCAGCCGTCGCGGCCATTATCAATGCCATCTTTGGCCTGTTATTGGCCTGGGTGCTGGTGCGCTACGAGTTCCCTGGCAAGCGCTTACTGGATGCCTTGATGGATTTGCCCTTTGCGTTGCCCACCGCGGTGGCGGGCATTACCTTGGCAACGCTTTACGCCAGCAGCGGCTGGATGGGCCAGCTACTTGAACCGCTTGGTTTTCAGGTCGCCTATACCTGGGTGGGCATTGCGCTAGCCATGGCCTTTACCAGTATTCCGTTTGTAGTGCGTACCGTTCAACCAGTGCTTGAAGACTTGCCCGCTGAAGTCGATGAAGCCGCCATGTCGCTAGGGGCAACTGACGGTGTCGCCTTTCGTCGCGTGATCTTGCCGCATATCTGGCCTGCCTTAGTCACCGGAACCGGGCTTGCGTTTGTGCGCTCGTTAGGCGAGTTCGGGGCGATCATTTTTATCGCTGGCAATATGCCTTATGAAACAGAGATTACCGCGCTGATGATCTTCGTCAAGCTGCAAGAGTACGACTATGCGGGCGCATCGGCGATCGCTTCGGTCGTACTGTTCGTATCACTGGCGCTGCTACTGGCAATTAATGTTTGGCAGGGACGTTTTGTACGCCGCCTGCATGGAGGTAAGGGCTAATGCGCCGAATTGGTGATGCACCGGTTGTCCGGCGCCTGCTGATAGGAGCCGCCCTGGTACTGTCAGCACTTTTTTTGCTGCTGCCATTGGTGGCCATTTTTGCTCAGGCGTTTTCTGAGGGCGTCATGGTCTTCTGGGCCAATGTTAGCAATACCTTCACGCTGCATGCGATTGGCTTAACGCTGATGATTGCGCTACTCACTATCCCGGTGTGCTTGGTGTTTGGTGTGGCGCTGGCGTGGCTGGTAACACGCTTCAGTTTTCCCGGGCGACGCATTTTACAGACCCTGATCGATATTCCCTTTGCGGTCTCCCCCGTGGTGGCGGGTCTGATTTACTTGCTGCTGTATGGCCGCAACGGCTGGATCGGCACGTGGCTGGATGGCCACGATATTCAGCTGATGTTTGCCTGGCCGGGTATTCTGATGGTGACTATTTTTGTGACCTGCCCCTTTGTGGCTCGCGAACTTATCCCGTTGATGCAGGCCCAAGGCTCGCGTGAAGAAGAAGCGGCCGTGACGCTTGGCGCTTCCGGTTGGACGACATTTCGTCGCGTCACGCTACCCAACATTCGCTGGGCACTACTGTATGGCGTCATCCTCACCAATGCTCGTGCAGTCGGCGAATTCGGTGCCGTTTCGGTGGTCTCAGGTGCCATTCGCGGCCAGACCAATACACTGCCACTGCACCTTGAGCAGCTTTATCAGGATTACAACGCCGTAGGGGCTTTTGCCTGCGCGGCCTTACTCGCATTCATTGCCCTATTGACGCTCGCCGCGAAGGCTGGGCTGGAATGGCGCGCAGCGCGCCGGGAGGCATTTGCATGAGCATTCGCTTACACAACATCGCTAAGCACTTCGGCAATACCCAGGCATTAGAGCCAATCAATCTGGATATTCATGAAGGTGAGCTGGTCGGCCTGCTCGGCCCTTCGGGTTCAGGCAAAACCACCCTGCTGCGGATTATCGCCGGATTGGAAAATGCCGACCGTACCACCCAACCGGGTAAAATTCTGTTTGGCGACCGCGACGTGACCAACGTGCATGTACGCGACCGGCGGATTGGCTTTGTCTTCCAGCACTATGCGCTGTTCCGCCATATGAGCGTTTACGACAACGTGGCGTTTGGCCTGACCGTGCTCTCGCGCAAACGCCGCCCCAGCAGCGGTGAGATTCGTGCACGGGTGTTCAGGCTGCTTGAAATGGTCAAGCTGGAACATCTTGCCAACCGCTACCCCGCCCAACTTTCGGGCGGCCAGCAGCAGCGCGTGTCGTTGGCCCGCGCCTTAGCGGTGGAGCCTGAAGTATTGCTCTTGGACGAACCGTTTGGTGCCCTTGATGCCAAAGTACGCCAGGAGCTTCGCCGCTGGCTGCGTCATCTGCATGATGAGCTCAATTTCACCAGCGTCTTTGTAACTCACGATCAGGAAGAGGCACTGGAGCTTTCCGACCGCGTCGTGGTAATGAGCAATGGCCGTATAGAGCAGATCGACACCCCCGACGAGCTCTACCGCACGCCAGCAAATCGCTTTGTGTTTGAATTTTTAGGCGATGTCAACCACCTGGAAGGCAAAGTGAGTAACGGCGTATTGACCTGCGGCGATGCCTATTGGCACGTTGATCTGCCCGATGGTCATGAAGAGCTGTTGCTGCGCCCTCATGAAGTACGCCTGACCGAGCAGCCCACCTCGGAAAGCCATCTGCCGGTTACCATCACAGCGATTTCCCCGGTGGGCGCCGAAGTACGCGTGGAGCTAGAAGCCGACTGGCTGGCCCAGCCGTGGCTGGCAACCGTGCGCCACACTGACTTTGAACACTTGGCACTACGCCGGGGGCAACGCTTATTCGCCCATCCCCGTCACTGGCGCCGCTTCCCCAAAGTCACTGAGAAAACGACGGAGCAGACACGCGTCGCGTAACGTTTCAATAGCCGCCCCGTCCCGGGGCGGCTTGCGTAAATAACTACTCGGATTAGCTCAAAAGCGCATTTGCCTAAACGTGAGGCTCACCCGCGGCTCGATATCTTTCTTGGTTTTGGGCAGGCTATGTAACCAGTTCTTTTGCGTGGCGCCTTTCATAATCAACAGACTACCGTGCTCTAACGTAAGAGAGACACTCTCGCCTGTTACCTTATGTTTAAATGAAAACTTTCTTTCGCCGCCAAGCGTGAGCGCCCCGATTGATCCCTTTTCAACCAGATCCTTCTCGGCATCACTGTGCCAACTCATACCCTCATCCCCTGAGCTATAAAAATTACACAGGCATGAGTTAAAGGCATCTCCACAGTGGCTTTCCACCAACTGGTTCATATCGCGTAAAAAATCAGGCCATACCAACGCCGTTTTGGTATATCCAGAGTAGCTATATTTGACCGGTTCATCTGCATACCATGCCATCTTTCGCTTAGTGACAATCTCTTTACCGTAAATAAGCGCGCGATCATGCTCCCAGCTTAATTCGTTAATGCACTTGTTTAAGTACATGTCAGCGGTAGAAGCGTCTAGAATTTTGCCGTGGTAATAGGCTGCCCCGTCCTGCGGAAGCAAGTTGATTACCTTCATATCGTCATTTTCAAACAAATCGCTATTCGTCATTAACAGCGTCTCCTCTAAACCCGATGCATGAAGCCACGTTAATGGTGGCTAAGCAGCTATCCTCATGTCATTGTCAGGAGCTTGGCGAAGAAGCATTTTCGATCAATCCTGGCAGACTTGCATCGCCAGAACATACCGCCAGCGCGCTACCCGCGTTATACTGGCCTTTTAGCCATAGCGGAGGAAGACCATGCTTCGGCGTCACTTTTTACGGATTTCAGGTGTTCTGCTTGCCAGCGCCTGGCTAGCCGGTTGTACTAGCCCGCAGTACCTGCAACTCAGCCCTGAACGCAGCGCCCAGGTGCCCCAGGTTGGCTCCGGCCAGCAGGTTACGGTAATTGCTCAAGATGGGCGCGAAAGCGATATTATTGGCAATCGTGCTGGCGGCGGAATGTCCACCGCGCATATCACCGTGAGCAGTCACGAATTGATTCCGCGCTTACAGCAAGAAGCTGAGCGCGCCGTTAGCGATATGGGCTTTACACCCACGACAGAACAAGCCGAGGGGCGTCCGAGTTTGACGCTGGAACTTGCCAGTCTGAATTACGCACGTGGCGAGAGCGGCCAGCCATTGGTAGACGAAGCGCGTCTTGAAGGTGTCTTCCGCGCTATTGCACAAAATAAGGGCACTACTTATACCGGCACTTACACATCGCGCCGTACTCAGGGTTATGCGCTTAAACCCGACGCCGACAGTAATGCGCGCATGCTGAGCGATCTACTTAGCGATGGTATGAACCGTGCTTTTAGCGACCCTGAACTGGGCCAATTGCTCGCCCGCTAAGCTATTCCCTTGCACAAACCACATAAATGCGGGCTGCCCCTCTTAACTCTCTAGAGGCGCGGCCCGCGTCGTTCCAGCGCCCACACGCTCTCCGTGTAGCCGCGTTCATCGGGGCTGCCCTGTTCTAGAAATGTTAATGTGAAATTAGGGGCGAACAAGCTTTCAATTTCGCTGGCGGGGACACTATAGGGAGGCCCTGCATCACCCTCGTTGTGGGCCAAACTAATCAGCAGACCTTTGGCTCCGGGCGGTACCAGTTGAGCAAGATGAAAAGCATAGCGCTGGCGGGTTGCTGGCGGCAGCGCTATCAGTGAAGCGCGATCATAAAACGCCCCAATTTCTGCGGCCTGCTGAATATGTAGGTGAAAAAAGTCCCCACACCAGAGTTCAACATTGCCTTGACGGGAGACATTGAATCCTGCCTGGCGATAACGCGACACAGCCATACTACGCTGAGCCAAAAACTGCTCAATGGCTTCAGGGGCAAACTCAATACCCAACACCGGATATCCTTCATCTGCCAGCCAGCGCATATCCAGGCTCTTACCACACAGCGGCACAAGCACCTTGGTGCTTTTGGCAACACCAAGCGAGCCCCAATGGCGCAGTAGCGCCGGGTGCGCCTGCTGCAGATGAAAACCAATGCGCCCTTCTTGCCAGCGCTTGCGCCATTGATCACTCATTTTTTGCTACCTTGTCGTTGATCGCGCTATTAAAACCAACGGTCACGCTTTTTACGTCGACGTGGCAGATGCGGCACAATCAGGCCAACCAACAAGCCCGCGCCAGCCACACCACCGCCGTACATAAAGTAGCGCATCAACAGGTCTTCTTCCTGGGTTTCTAAGCGCGCCTGAAGCCCTCTTACCTGTTGGCGCGACTGTTCAGCTTGCCTGTCCAGCTCTTGATTACTCGCTTCAAGCTCGGCAATACGCCGTTCACGAACCTCAAGAGTTTCAGTCATTGAGGAAACACGCTGTTCCCAGGATTCATTGATGCCTTCAAGCTCAGCCGTTAACTCTTCGACTTGTGCCTCTAACGCGGGTAACTGCTCAACGGCACTGGGTGTTTCTTGCAGCTCATCACTCAAGACCCAGACCGCATTGCCATCGCTATTACGAACGCGGGTATAATTGCCACTGGTTTCAAGTACTTCCACCTGTTCGCCAGCATTTAGCGTACCAATAATGCGATAACCATCCGTCGGACCACTGCGCACGTAGGTACTTAACTCGTCGGTCACCCATGCCTGATTGTCGGATTGGGCGTTAGCATTAATGCTCGCCACACTTAGTAAAACGCCGGCCGCAGCGGCGTAATATCGAAAACGAATTTTATTTACCTGCATGACATCATGTCCTGATTTAAAACGCTGCAAGGCGGACGAAGCCAACAGCGCTTATCGCCTAACTTAGCGGTGCGCTTGTCTCATACGCTTACCCTTCTCCGCGCGGTGGCAACGAAAAGGGACGGGGGAACTCTGCTACCCGGGCATCAGTTTTAACCGCCTTCAATGGGCCTTCACGCTCTACTTCATCAATGCGCACGATAGCATTTAACGGTAGGTAGCTACGTTTGACGCCATCAAAGGTTCGCTGCAATTTTTCAGTCGCAGGGTCGACGACTACCCGTGAAGCATCGTCAAAGACAAACTCCTCGACTTCAATAAAGCCCCAAAGTTCGCTCTGAAAGATTTCTCGGACGTATAAATCCCAAATTTCACCCTGCTGGTGAACCACCACACGGTAGATCGGCTTGGCCGCCATCTTGGCCTATTCCTCTTGCCATTTGTACATTAAGTTGAACCGACTAGCTTACCATATTCCTACCGCTACGACTTAATGCGAAGCCTTTGGCGAGCGCTGCGTTAATGCTGCGGATAATGGGCTCATTAGCCGCCCCAGCCGCCCTCGTGTATGGTGGGCTGGGTGGTTTGGCAATTCTGTTCACTCACCAAGTAGGAGTCATCAACATGCAAAAGGATCCAAATAAGGGCTATATCGCTCTGCTCGGGTGGAGCCTCAATGCGATTGAAGCGGCTGAGAATTTTGACCGTCGCTACATTGTCGTTGCACCTGACTGGGCCGAAGAGTATTGCCAAAAACACGACATTCCCTATGTGCCTTGGAATTTCGAGCGCCTCAATGACCGCTCAATGGAAATCGCCGAGACACTCAAAGAAAAGGGTGTTGATGTCGCGATCCCTCTCTATGAAGAAACCGTAGAATGGGCTGGGGCCATCAACTCCGTACTGCTTGATAATCCACGTATTTATGGTCAATCGCTACTGCTTCGCGACAAGGCGTTAATGAAGCGCCGGGCCCAGCTAGGCGGTATCCGCGTCGGTATCTTTGAAGAAGCCCACGATAAAGAAGACGTGGTGCGCTTTTTGAAACGCGTCAACCAGACGCTGCTTAAGCTGGATGGTGACCCCAACGACCCCATTCACCTCAAGGCCTTCGATAAAGCGGGCTGCCTGGGCCACCGTGTTATTCGTACACCGGATGAAGTGGATACCATCCCGGACGAAGAGTTCCCGGTATTGATGGAATCCCACCTGGACGGCTGGGAGTTTGCTGTCGAAGCGTGGGTTCATGATGGCAAAATCGCCTTCTTGAACATCTCAGAATATGTCACGCTGGGTTACTCTGTATTTGTGCCTGCGTCTCCAGAACTTGAGATATACCGCGAACAGATCACTCAGCAAATTGAAAAGTTGATCAAGGCATTCGACATTGAGTTTGGTTTGATCCACCCCGAATACTTTGTCACCAGCGACGGTGAAATGTACTTTGGCGAAGTGGCGTATCGCCCGCCCGGTTTCAAAGTCTTCGAACTGTTAGAACGTGTTTACGGCTTCAATGCTTATCAAGCGTCAATGCTAGTGTTCGACCCGAAAACCACGAAAGAAGAAGTGGCCAAGTTTTTCCCGAAAGAAGTGGTCGATGCCGATGGCTTTGCCGGTTGCTTTGGCGTTTACCCACGCCGTCGTGTGGTCAGCCGTTTGGAAATTCCCGAAGAGACCGAAGATCACCCCTACTTTGAGTCTCATGAGCTAACCTCACCAGTAGAAGAAACCGTTACTAAACGTACCGCGTTTGGTACCCATTGGGGTCTGGTCTACTTTAAAGGCGAGGATGCGCATACCATACGCGACCTATTAAAACGCCAAGAAGACCTCGACTTCTATGTATAATCCCTGCTAACGCTGGGATAAGGAGTCACCGTGGAGACAGATCAAGTGACGTCTTCTCAAGAAGATAGCAAGCTCAATGGATTGTTGAGCAAATTTGATGACGCCGTGCGCCTGCTTAATCAGGCGCCCGCCTTCTCAAAGCCCGCCAAGCTGCCGCGTGTAATGGATACTGCGCGGCGAATATTACTTCAGGATGGCGGTTGTAAAGCACTGGAATCACGCGCACAAGCGTTTGAGGACGCCGGTGTATTTTTAGGTTCCGATTGGGAAACCCCCCAATACTTGGTGCCCACCTTGACGACTTTCTCGCTGAAAAGCGCAGATGCCAACGTGGTCGTTATTGAGTCATTAAGCGAACTGCGACTGCTCTCTGTCGCTAAAGGCGATTTTGTACACCCGCTGGTTTCTGCAGAGCATGCGCACCATTACCTTACTCAGGTCATGGCGATTAACTTATGGCTACTGTTCCTACCGCCCAGCGAGGCGGAGCGGGAAACCCAGGGGCGCCTGGCGACCATTCCGCGCCAGCTTTTCCAGCACTTAGCGGATCGAATCGGCTACGAACATATCGTCGATCAACTGATTGATGAGATTTGGCGCATTTTAAAGCAGCGTCCCATCCAGGTTGACTCGATCAAACAGATGATCACTCAGATAGCGCTGTGTCAGGCCAACCCAGCGATTGATCTTGGCGCCAGTGGTCAAGGTGCCGACCGTTTGGTCAGCTCGCTTTACGGGCCCACTCAGGCCTGCCGAGAAGATCCTGGTGTCGATGTTTATCGCAATCGATTGGAGCATATGGATCAGGCGGCGCTGCAGGCTGAATCCACGGGTTTTGCCAGAGCGATGCACGATACCGGGCTAGTTTCGCCCTACCACGCCGTGTTGCTACGCCACCTGCTTGAAGAGGGTGATCATTTACTCTCTGAAGCGTTGGGCTTGTCGTCTACCGGGCGGGATTGCTTACTCTGCTATCGTGAGCTGGTTCAAGCGTTGATTCGTGGTGGTGTTTATCCTGCTTCGTCGCAGGCGGTCTATGGCCTTGCGCTAATGCTCGAACGCGGCATTCTTTATCAGCCGCCGGTGGCGCCGGCCATGTGGCGTCAGCTTAATCTACCACTCTCGGAGTGGGCGCAGTCACGACTCACTATCGCCTATGGCGACACTGTCTCTCCCCGCGCACGGCTGATTGAAGGCGTGCTATGCATGCTGGGTCTGCCATTGGGCGTTGGACAGGGTAATAACCCTACCTGCCAATCGGCACGCGCCCTTTCCATGTGGGCCTACAATGATCCGGACTATCTGCTGCAGATGGTGGCGTGGGCAGCGCGTGATGACGAAATCATCATGCATTTCGAGGGCCAGGCCATCTCATCGATGGAGAGCCTTTCTGGCGTTGCGACTGAACTGCCGATGGATTTAGATCCCGTGTCGCTGATTGTCGTGCCTCACCTTGATCGCATTTATGCCGAAATGGGCCGACGCTGTATTGGTCGTGAGGGTGACCCTCACCGCTGGGTGAATCCTGAATTTCATGGCTGGTGGTCAGGACGTGGTTTCCGCATCAATGTCGATGTGGCCACTGGGCAACTAAGCGATGTGGATGATTTTGTACGCCACTTCTACGCCAGCTATCACCCCTACTACAATGGCAACCAACCGCTGATTCACCCCCAGCCGGCGGGCATTGCGGTCACCGATAGCGCAGCACGCTTTATTGGCTGGCACGCGATCACCATTTTGCGGGCCTCGCTCGACCCGTCTGATGTCATGCGGGTGTATTTCTATAACCCCAACAATGACAGTGGTCAGGATTGGGGCGATGGTGTCATTGTGAGTACGTCTGGCAACGGAGAGCGTTTTGGTGAGGCCTCGCTGCCTTTTGAACGCTTTGCATCACGCCTCTACATCTATCACTTCGATCCACTTGAGCATGGTGAAACCGTGTCAGTCACTAGCGACGAGCTGGACAGTGTGAAGTATTATCTGCATCGAAGCTGGGGGGCGTCGCGTCTACCGCCCACCGAACTACAGGCCGACCAAGGCCCTAATGCCCCACCGGATGTAGAATAAAAATCCTCATTAACCACACGTTCATTCATCATGATGCGATTAGATCAATTGTTGGTCAGCCAGGGGCTGGCCAACTCGCGCACCCGCGCCCAACGGCTTATTCGTCATGGCCGGATTCGTCTTGCAGATAACGGCAAAGCGTTAGTTAAAGCCTCCGAAAAATGGCCCGAAGAGACCCGCTTTGACGTGGAAGATGATCCCGAAGAGCGCTATGTCTCCCGCGCTGGCTTAAAGCTTGAAGCAGTACTGATTAGGTTACAGCTGCGCTTGGATGGTCATCGCGTGCTTGATGTTGGCCAATCCACCGGGGGCTTTACTGACTGCGCGCTGAGCTATGGTGCCCGCCATGTGATTGGTGTAGAAGTTGGCCATGGGCAGTTGGCCTCCGAACTACGTGGCGACCCACGGGTGACGTGCCTGGAAGGGTTAAATGCGCGCTACATGAGCAGCGATGAAGCACTAAAAAGCGTGCTTGCTATTCAACCCATCGATAGCGCCATTATGGATGTGTCATTTATCTCGCAAACGCTGATTCTGCCCGAAATTGCCGCCCTGCTGCCGCCGGAGGGGCAATTGATCTCGCTGGTTAAACCTCAGTTTGAGCTGAACGCAGAAGCTCTCGATAAACGCGGCGTGGTGCGTGACGCTAGCCGTTATAACGACGTTGAAGCCAATATTCGCAGCACCTGTCATGCCTGCGGATTTACGATACGCCACTGGCAGGAGAGCCCGATTACCGGCGGCGATGGCAATCGGGAGTTCCTCCTGCATGCTATAAAGGAATGTAATAAAAAGACTTGAAAAGAGTATCAAGTCGACGAAGGAGGCGTGAGCTGATTTGCGGACTGCACTTTGATAGCCTCGCCCTTATCAGGATGTAGCCATACGTCCATCTGCTCAAAGGCCACGCGTACGCCCGCCTCACGAAACAGTGCATCAACCCGACAGTTAATTTCATCGGCCGCAAACAGCCTGTCGAGCAGGTCGTTGACGAAAATACGCAGCTCAAAATTGAGGCTATGCTGCCCGTAGCTTAAACAGAAAACCTGAGGTTCTGGGTCCGCCAGCACGCGCGGGTTTTCATCTGCAGCTTTGCGCAGCAATTGATGCACCTTCGGCATGTCCGACCCATGAGCCACGCCGTAAGTCAGCACGACTCGGGTAATATTATCCGACAGCGACCAGTTGATTAGCTGATCAGTCACAAAGGTTTTATTGGGGATAATAATTTCTTTACGATCAAAATCAGTGACGGTCGTCGCCCGGATGCGGATACGGCTGACAGTACCGTGCAAATTACCAATCGTGATCGTGTCGCCAATACGAATTGGCCGCTCAAACAGAATGATCAAACCGGATATAAAGTTGGCGAAGATTTCCTGCAAACCAAACCCTAGACCCACACTCAGAGCGGCCACCAGCCACTGCAGTTTGTCCCAGGAAACGCCAAGGGTCGATAACCCCATCACAATCCCCGTGCCCACAATGGTGTAGGAGAGCAGCGAGCTAATGGCATAGGCGCTGCCCTGTTTCAATGACAGCCGAGATAGCACCATCACTTCTAACAGGCCAGGTAAGTTGCCCGCCATAATAAACGTAATAGCGACTATCAGCAGGGCAGCAAAGATGTCGGATATCGATAGCGCGTTATCAACCAGATCCCCCTCTTGCGCCTCCCATAGTGACACGTTGTCCAGATAGCCAAGCACTGAAAGCAAGTCTGCCCAGACCAAATAGAGCAGCGCACTAAAGCCAATCAACACAATCAGCTTGGAAATCCGCAGCGACTGGCTATTAATTTGCGCCATATCAAGCGGTGGCTCTTCGACAACTTCTAACCCACCTTCAGCGCCCTCCTGTACCTGAGCGCGACGGCGCGCCAGCGCACGACGATAGGCGAGTCGCCGCGCGGCTACTGCAAGGCTTCTCACCAAAGTGGCTTCCACCACTACCCACAGCCCCAGCAGGTAAAGGGTAATGGCAAACCGCCCCACTAATCGCAGTGCGGTGTATTCGTAACCCCAGATCACCAACCCCAGCAGCATCAACGGTACCGACGCCATCGCCAGCCCCAAAAACAAACGAAACAGACGCACGCCAAAAATGGGGATATGCGCCAGTATCAACTGCGTCAGCCACCAGCTCATGGCTATCAATCCAAGCGACAGTAATGCTAGCGCAACGGGGCGCATTGCTAACGGAGTCTCCATCTCACCCGACATAGCCGCAATGGCAATAACGGGCACCAAAGCAACCCCTAATCCGCCTAACAGTTGGCGTAACCGAGCGGTGTATTGAGGTGACCAGGCAAAATGGCGTTCTGCCACACCATCAGCAACCAACAGCCTGCGCCCCCATGCGACCACAGCCCAGCTCAATGCAAGCTGAAGCAGCGCCGGGGCAACGCTGTTTGCCAGCGGACCGACCGCGCCTAATAGCCCAATGCCAATGCCCGCTAACGCTAGCGGGCCTGAAAGCGCCAGCAGTGCGTTCATCAGTACCGCTTTAGGGGTATGCAACTGCGTATCGCTTTTCAAGCGGCCAATTTGTGAGTGCAGAGTGGCCAGGCGAGCCTTGATTGTTCGACGCAAACCCATCAGCACTAGGCCTAGCAACACTATCGGCGCGCCTTTAAGAATCTCCCAAGAGAGCCCTTGCCAACGGGTGGGCAAAATGGCGCGCCACTCTCCCTCTTGCCACTCTAAAAGTAAATTACGGGGCAGTTGACGCAGCCAGTTAAAGTCCAGCGGACGACTGTTAGCAACCCAAAATAGCTGTTCATCAATGGTTTCGCGCAGCTCACTGGTGGTCATTAATACCTGCTGTTGGTTCAGCTGTAGCTCGATCGCTGCACTCAACAAGCTTCCATAGGACTGCTCCAATTGCTCGACCAGCTCACGCCGTGACTGATAAAGACGAGAGAGTGAATCGACTAATCCTGGCGTCGCTTCTATGCCCGCTTCTGCTAGCCGCGTAGTCGCAAACTGCTCGCTTTGGCGTAACTGGTCACGCTGACGTACTAGATCAAATTGCTTCAAACGCAGATCAGCAATTTCATCCTGCAAATCGCGCCGTGCGGTTAATGGCGGGAGGGATTGGCGCTGCTCACGCAGAATACGCGACAGCAGTTGGCTTCCGCGTATGGCATCAATTTGCTCATTCAGGCTACGCTGTAGTTGGCGGACATGCTCCAACTGACGCTGGGCTTCAATATTCTCACGCACGATACTATTAGCGCGGTCGGTGGCCCGTAGCAGTTCAAGGCTTAACGTTTGGTTAGCTTGTTGGGCTTGCACCACCACTGGGTGGCCAGCGGCAATTAAGGGGTTATCCCGGGCAGCATCAGCAATCGCTTGCTCTGAGGCCAACCGCCGCTGTTGGTCTATCACTCCTTGCAGCATACTGAGCTGCTGCTCTTGATAATCAATCTGCAATATCAGTACATCACGGCGCTCCTGTGCCAATTCGCGCAGCCGACTATTCGCGCTGAGTTCACGCTGGTAAAAGCTCATTTCGCGGTCAGCAAGTGCGCGCTCAAGGCGCAGCTGTATAAGCCGTGCATCACTCAATGCCGAAAGTTGCCGATCTGCTAGCAAAGCCTCGCGCTCATCGTGTTGTCGGCGTAAACTCTCCACGCGCTGGAGGGTTTCAGCGATAGATTGTTGGGCACGCTCAGGGAGTGTTTGGGCAGCCAGTAGCTGGGAGTTCACTTCCGCTAGCTGGCTTTGCAGCTGTTGAAGCTCGACCACGGCCTCCGTTTGCAGTGTTTCCAGCTCGTCAAGGGGCCGGTCACTCAAACCAGCCACGGACAGTTGCTGTGACGCTTCTTCAGCTTCACTCAACTCACGCTGCAAACGAGTTAGTAATTCTGGAGCTTGCTCTACGCGCGTATCTAACGCGGCAAGGCGCTCATCGACAGAGGCGAGCCTTTCATAGGCATCAAGGGCAGCCTCCAAGGCTTCTTTATCGCTTGTTTGTTGGGCGGTCAATGCGCCCTCAAGCGCTTCCAACTGAGCAAGCCTTGATGCCAGCTCAGCCTGTTCGGGCACGCGTTCGAGCATGCTGGCCTGGAATGTGGCCTGTGCTGCGGCACTGCTAACAAAAAGCAGCAAGAATAAACACGTTACGATCCACTTACAGGTGCATCTCACCACGTTACTTATGCCTCGTTGACATCGAAAGCTCCGCAGACACGGATAATAAGGTTATTGTCAGACGTTCTGATAGCCAGCGCAATCAGAGGTGTTGACTTCCGCAGGCGGCGTGATAGAAACAACCATGGCATTTGCCTATTCATTCATTTTGCGAGCCACTTTAGATGGTTATCCGAAAACTACCGGTCACGAAATTATTGGTTCTGCTGAGTCTTGCTACGTTTAGTGCAAGTGCCTTCGCTGAGTCCCAACAAGAGATTGAGGCGCGTATCCGTGCCCTCAACGCTGAGCTATATGATCTACATCAACAGCTGCAGCAGGTAGAAAATCCCGAAGACGCCGCCCAAGGCGTGCCATTTGAGCAGTTGCCTGAAGAAGCTGCCAGAGAAGACTTGAGCGAGCGCCGTGAACTTGAGCAGGAATCAAGTCGAAACCCGTTTTCAATCACAACGCACCGCACCAATTATCTGTTTCCGGTTAGTTATAATGCGAACCAGAACCGCGAAAGCTTTCGCAATATCTCAGACGACAGCAAAATAGATAGCGTAGAGCTTAAGTTCCAGTTTAGCGCCAAGGTAAATCTAGCTGAGCAGGTGTTTGGCAACTACGGCGACGTCTTTTTTGGCTACACCCAGCGCAGCTGGTGGCAGGCCTACAATACCGATGCTTCATCGCCTTTCCGAGAAACCAACTACGAACCTGAAGTATTCATCGACTTTGACAATGCCTGGGAGGCGCTTGGCTGGGTGAACACCCGCAACCGAATCGCCCTTAATCATCAGTCTAATGGTCGCTCAGATCCTCTCTCTCGTAGCTGGAACCGGGTTTATCTTGAAAGTACGTTCCAGCGCGGTGACTGGGCTTTCACCCTGGCACCCCATTGGCGGATACCGGAATCCACAAAGGATGACGACAACCCAGATATCGAACGCTACATGGGGTACGGCGATATTCGCCTCGCCAAGCGCCTTAATAACAACCATGAAGTGAGTGGACAGCTGCGTGGCAACCCAAGCGCTGGCAATATAGGCACACAGATAGATTACAGCTGGCCTGCTTTCAACAGCTTGCGAGCACATGTACAGTATTACTATGGCTACGGCGAAAGCATGATTGATTACGATCATCGTGTGCATCGCTTAAGCCTGGGGTTCAGTTTAAATCCCTTATTTAGTGCCACAGGGCTGAACCGATAGGTGTAACTGCTTGTCTGTTGTCAGGTGGCTGCTATGCTTGTAGCAGCCCTCTCATTCATTCGTCAAAGGAAGACTTCATGGCCAAACGTCAGCAAACTTACTCTACGCAAGCCGATCAACTTAAAGATGATCTGCGCCATTTGAGCGAAACCGTTGAAGAACTCGTCAACGCGACCGCTAAAGATGCCAGCGGAGAGATGAACGATCTACGTACACGCGCCGAGCGCCGATTAAAAGATACCCGTGCGCGCCTTGAAGCTCGCGGCGAACGCCTCTATGACGACACGCGCGACTCACTGACACAGCAAGCAGATGCCTGCGACCGCTATGTTCATGAGAACCCCTGGACGAGTATTGGCATTGGTGCAGCAGCGGGTATGGTTGTGGGTATGCTGCTCGGTCGTCGCTAATGGCTTTGGGTCCAACCCAACGCGTCTTCTCTGCTGCCAAACGCTTACTAAAATCGCTGATCGCTAATAGCGAAACTCGCCTGCGTTTGGCGGTGTTTGAGTTGGAAGAAGAGCGTGCGCGGCTACTGGTTTTACTCCTTCTTGCAGGTGCGAGCTTACTGCTGCTGTTGCTGGGTATTGCCACACTGACAGCGCTGGTAGTGGTTCTGTTCTGGGATAGCTATCGCTTAACCGCCATCGCGATAAGCGCTGGGGTATTGATAGGCGCCAGTTTGTTACTAGCGTGGATCGCTGTTCGCCAGTCGAAGCGCCACTCTCTTTTGAAAGAAACACTCAAACAGCTTGCCGCAGATCGAGCACTGCTTGAGGAGCCAAGTGATGAAACCATCCGCAGACACCGCTAACCCGCCAACAAAGCCACTAAGCCGCGCTGAACGTAAAGCCCTGCTACTGGCGGAATTGGAGCAGCAGCGCGTGGATATTCTGGTCGATAGCGAATACCTGCAGCAAGCCGCCTCGCCCCTGGATAAAAACTGGCAAAGTTTCAAGCTGCCGCTTTACGCCGTCGGTGGTTTTGCCGCATTCAAACTAATGCGCCACCCAGGTGGAGCAATGGCGGCAGGTAGAAAAGTGCTTGCGGGCTATATGCTACTCAAGAAGCTTAAGTTATTAGCCAAAGTGGCTACTTAAGCCTGTTGCTAATACCCTGAGCGAGCGGCGTTGCCTAGCAAGACTGACCACAGGCTACGCCACTCGCCCATGCCCACTGAAAGTTATACCCACCGAGCTCGCCTGTAACATCCACTACTTCACCGATAAACCGCAGCTGTGGCAAGCCTTTCACTTCAAAGGTTTTGGATGATAGCGCGTCGGTATTGACTCCCCCCATGGTCACTTCAGCAGTGCGCCACCCTTCAGTACCTGCCGGTTTCAGTTGCCAAGCATTAAGCCTGCCAGCCCATTCGTCCAAGGCCTGATTGGCATATTGAGCGAGCGGCCGCGCAGGATCATGATCGGGATACCACTCAAGCAATGCTTGCGCCAAGCGCTTCGGAAAGCGTTCCGTCAGCCACGTAGAAAGTTGACGCTTGGGCGTTGCTTGACGCGCCTCACGCAGCGATTCCGCCACATCTTCACCGGGCAACAGATCAACGGTAAGGCTCTCCCCTGGCTGCCAAACGCTGGATACCTGCAGCATCGCGGGCCCAGACAGGCCGCGGTGGGTAAACAGCATAGGATCAACAAAGCGACGGCTGCCAGCACTGGCGACCACTGGTACGCTGACACCAGAAAGTGATGCTGCACGCGCTTTCCAGGTATCGCTAAGGGTGAACGGCACCAACCCCGGCCGAGTATCGAACACTTCCAAGCCAAATTGACGCGCTATGTCGTAACCAAATCCCGTCGCTCCCATACTCGGAATAGAAAGCCCCCCGCTGGCCACTACCACCACACCCGCATCAATTTTACCGATCGACGTCGACAGCCGCATGGCATTGCCCTGCTGTTCCACACGGGTAATCTGAGTACTGAGTTTTATTTCAGCCCCGGCCCACTCGCACTCGGTGAGTAGGGTGCGAACAATTTCCTTGGCGGAGGTTGCGCAGAACAGCTGCCCCGGCGTTTTCTCAACATGCTCAACGCCATGGCGCTCAACGAGCTCGACAAAGTGTTCTGGGCGGTAGCGCTTGAGCGCCGATATACAAAAGTAGGGATTTGAAGAGTAAAAATGCTGTGGCGTCGTGCCTAGATTGGTAAAGTTGCAGCGGCCGCCGCCGGACATCAGAATCTTCTTGCCCGCTTTGTTAGCATGATCAAGCACTAAGACCCGTTTACCGGCATAGCCCGCTTGCGCTGCGCACATTAACCCTGCGGCGCCAGCGCCAATAACAACGACATCATAGATCATAATGGGCAGTTCAAATTGGACGACATTCAGGGCGGCTCCGAGTGCAAAAAACAGGCATTCTACCAGGAGCATGCTTGATAAATTTTTATATTAAAAAAATACCCTGCATAATAAACGTATAACTATTTACAACACTGAGATCACTATGTCTTTACCGGTTCGACGACGACTGCTTCTGAAACTCGCGCTTGTCCCATTTGGCCTGCTGTTAACACAGGTGGCGTTTTCCCAATCGGCCCCGTCTGTCATCGGGACACGGGCAGAAATGACCACTTGGTCTGACCCTCTTGAAGCGCTGGGGACGCTGAGTGCCGATGAAAGCGTCACGCTTTCCACCACCGTCACGGAAATTGTCTCCGAGATCAATTTCCAGGACGGTGAACAGGTTGACGAGGGGCAACTGCTTATCCGACTAGAAGATGCCGAGGAGCAGGCGCAACTAAGGGCCTCGCAGGCACTACGCGAAGAGCGACGCAACGCCTCGAACCGTGCCACGCAGTTGCAAGACCGTAACCTGGCGGCCAGAGCAGACGTAGAAGATAGCCAGTCCCGCCTGCGTCAGGCAGAAGCCGACATTCAAGCCATTGAGGCCCAGTTGGCCAACTACCAAATAGAAGCTCCCTTCAGTGGTCGCGTTGGGTTTCGTAATATCAGCGTCGGTGCGCTGGTTACCCCAGGCACGGACTTGGTAACGCTCGATAAATTAGATGTTATGAAGCTGGACTTCAGCGTACCCGAGGTGTTTTTAGGCCGCCTTGCACCAGGATTAATGCTAAATGCCACCACCGCTGCCTTCCCAGACGATATTTTCAGCGGTGAAATTGCCACCATCGGTACCCGGGTCGACCCGGTGACACGCAGTATTAATGTCCGCGCCGAACTCGACAACTCTGACGGCCGGTTGCGCCCTGGCATGCTGATGGAAGTCGTCGTCCAGCAACACGTGCGCGACACTATTGTGATCCCTGAAGCCGCTATCGAACCCAGTGGAGACCGTCATTTTGTGATGCTTATCGAACAAAGTGATGGCACAACTCGCTTGGCACGCCGTGAAGTCGCGATTGGCGAGCGTCGCAATGGCGAGGTAGAAATTCTTGAGGGGCTGGCTGCCGATGAGTTAATTGTCGTTCACGGCCTGCAATTGGCCCGGGATGGACAAGAAGCCCGGTTGATCGGTATCACCGATGATGAAAAAGGTATTCGCGAGCTGCTGGAGGCTGACCGCTGATGCGCCTTTCGGATATCTCCGTTCAGCGGCCAGTGCTGGCGATGGTCATTGCAGCGCTGATTATTGCCTTTGGTCTCCTGGCGCTCAATCGCCTGCCGCTGCAGGAGTATCCCACCATTGACCCGCCGGTGGTCACTATCGACACCCGCTACCCAGGCGCCTCGGCCAGCGTGGTCGAAACGCGCATCACCCAGGTACTTGAGGATCGCATAGCCGGGGTGGAAGGCATCGAGCTGATTACTTCGCAAAGCGAGGATGGCCGCTCCCAGATTGAAATAGAATTCGGTATCGATATGGATATCAATGCCGCCGCCAATGATATTCGTGACCGAATTTCCGGCGCACTGCGCAACCTGCCCGACGATGCTGACAACCCCGAGGTGACCAAGGCCGACAGCAGTGAAGAGATAGTGGTGTGGCTCAGCCTTTCCGGTGAAGACTACTCCATTACCGAACTCACCGATTACGCTAACCGCTTTCTGGTCGACAGCCTTTCCGTGCAACCAGGCGTGGCACGGGTACGCGTTGGCGGTGGCAGCGACTACGCAATGCGGGTTTGGCTGGATCGCAATGCACTGGCTGCCCGAGGGCTTACCGTCGGCGATATCGAGGATGCCCTGCGGGCCGAAAACGTAGAGCTCCCGGCAGGCTCGATTGAATCTGTCGATCGCCAGTTTATCGTTCGCCTTCCCCGCAGCTTTGCCAGCGCTGACGACTTTCAGCGCCTTGCGATCAACTCGCCTCAAAACCAGAGCGAAAACGGCTACCTGGTGCGCCTTGCCGACGTAGCCCGAGTGGAGGTCGGTGCGGTAGAAGATCGCTCTGTCTTCCGCTCCAACGGTGTGCCCATGGTCGGGCTTGGCATGATCATGCAGTCCACGGCCAATGTCATCGAGCTTTCCGAGGCGGTGCAGGTAGAGCTTGAACGGCTGCAGGGCACGCTGCCGGAGGGAATGACGCTTAGCTTGAACTACGATGCCTCACTGTTCGTCTCCGGCGCGATTGATCAGGTCGTCATGACCCTATTTATCGCCATGGGCTTGGTAGTGGTGGTGATTTTCCTGTTCCTGGGAAACTTGCGCACTACCCTGGTACCCGCGGTAACAGTGCCCATTGCCGTTATTGGCGCGTTTACCGCCCTAGCCGCGATGAATTTTTCGATCAACCTGTTAACCCTGCTAGCGCTGGTGCTGGCCATTGGCCTGATTGTGGATGACGCCATCGTGGTGCTTGAGAACATCAATCGGCGTATGCACGACTACGGTGAAACACCGCTGGTCGCCGCCTTTCGCGGTACCCGGCAGATCGCCTTTGCGGTCATCGCCACCACGCTGGTATTGGTGGCTGTTTTTGTGCCCCTGAGTATGCTGCAGGGGGACATTGGCCGGCTCTTTTCCGAATTCGCGCTGACCATGGCCGCCGCAGTGGTGATCTCTACCCTACTCGCGTTGACACTTACGCCCATGATGGCGTCTAAAATTCTTAAGCCAGGCATGCACGATAGCCGCATTGGTAAAGCCGTACAGTGGCTGCTTAATGGCACCCAGCGCCGCTATCAGGCGACATTGGAGTGGATGCTCAAGATGCGCTGGCTGGTCGTCGCCATGTTCGTGCTGTTGATTGCGGCTACCGCCTGGCTGGCCACAGCACTGCCGAATGAATACACCCCACAGGAGGACCGCGGCAACTTTATCGTATTAGTGAATGGCCCTGAAGGCGCTACCTTCGATTACATGATGGATTATATGGATGAAATCGAAGCGCGTATGACACCGCTGATCGAGAGCGGCGAGCTGGAGCGTGTGGTAGTTCGTGCGCCGCGTGGCTACGGCAATATCGAGAATTTCAACAGCGGCTTTATTATCGTCAATATGGCTGATTGGGGCAGTCGCCGTAGCGCTTGGGAAATCATGGCCGACGTACGCCAGACACTGAGTACCCTACCCGGCGTACAAGCGTTCCCCGTCATGCGCCAGGGCTTTGGGCAACGCACCGAAAAACCGGTCCAGTTTGTACTGGGTGGCGGCACGTATGAGGAACTTGCCCGCTGGCGAGATATGTTGATCGACCATGTGCGTGAAAACAATCCGCGCTTAACAGCCCTGGAAAGCAACTACAACGAGACCCAACCGCAACTGCGGGTGGAGATCGACTACGAGCGTGCTGCCTCGTTAGGCGTTACCGTCTCGGAAATCGGCAGAACGCTGGAAGTGTTGTTGGGCGGTCGCAATGTCACTCGCTATGTGGATGAGGGTGAGGAGTACGATGTCATCCTGGAAGGTGACCGCGGTAGCCAGAACAGCCCCAGGGCACTGGATAACATTCAGGTTCGCTCGGCGCGCTCCGGTGAGCTGATTCCTCTGGCCAGCCTTGTCACGCTTTCCGACTTTGCTGGCGCCAGCACCTTGAATCGCTTTGACCGCATACGCGCTATTACCATTGAGGCTAATCTGGCAGATGGTTACCCACTCGGCGAAGCGTTGGCGTACCTAGAGGAGAGCGCTGCAGAGCTGCTGCCAGAAGAGGCACAAACCAATGTGGCAGGCGCATCACGCGACTTCCAGCAGGCTAGTGGCGCCACCGCCTTCCTGTTGATAATGGGCGCATTGGTGGTGTTTTTGGTACTCGCTGCCCAATTCGAGAGCCTAATCCACCCCTTTGTTATCATGCTCACGGTGCCACTGGCAATGAGCGGTGCCCTGCTTGCCCTATTGCTCACTGGACAGTCGTTGAACATCTACAGTCAAGTAGGTTTAGTGCTACTGATTGGCTTAGCCGCTAAAAACGGCATTCTGATTGTCGAGTTTGCCAATCAATTGCGTGACGAGGGGAAAGCGTTTCGAGCCGCATTGATTGAAGCCTCTGTGACACGCTTGAGACCTATCTTAATGACCGCCGTCACCACCATGGCCGGCGCCATTCCATTGATTATCTCGACAGGGCCGGGGGCCGAGTCGCGCTTGGTCATCGGTACCGTGATTATGGCGGGGGTCGGTTCAGCCACGCTGTTTACACTGTTTGTCGTGCCCGTGGCTTACGACCTGCTGGCACGCCATACGGGATCGCCAGGCGCAGTGAAGCGACAGCTCGAAGATGAAATCGCCAATGCCCCTTCCCATGAAGGCGCTTCAGGCAGGCAGTAAGTACCTCTCTAGTAAGTACCTATGCAGTCAGTACCAACGAAAAGGGCCTCCCGGTTAAACGGGAAGCCCTTGCTTTGAACTAGCATTGCTGCTGGCGGTTACTCACACTCGCCGAGGTACTCGCCTTCAATGACCGTGTTCATGCTCAGCTCGCCCATGGGCGACTGGGTCAGGATATCGACACTGCCTTCAATGCGCTCACCCATAAAACGCATTTCACCATCGATGGTCGCTTCGCCACCTTCAGCACGGCATACCATGCTGTAGCTAAGGCCGTCTGCGTTCAAATCCTGATCGAGCAGCTCACAGCCCTCTTCTTCTTCGATGAAGCCGAATTCAGCGCCCTCAAGTTCTTCCTGAGTAATGCACTGACGCTCGGTTTCCGTTTGATCCGGAATTTCCATTTCGCCGCTGACGCTGGTTTTGCTGACAAACTCCCACTCACCAGCGGTCACATTGGGGGTTTCAGCCAACGCGACCATCGGAAAGGCCACTAGGGCCGCTACTGCCATGTTACGTAACATCATCGCTACTCTCACTGCGTTGCTTTAGGAACCAGCGAATATCCTACCTGATTCAATCCTACGATGCCCTACCTGAGGGACACACTGCTACACTCACTTCCTTAGAAATGCTTGATTAAGCGCACTCCATCTAAAAGGAAGCCAACGATGCATGACGACGCCCTGGTCAATTATGACTTCCACTGCCCTTACTGCGATTCACCGCTGACCTTTCTCATTGATACGTCACAAAGCAGCCATGACACGTGGGAAGATTGCCACCAGTGCTGCGCGCCTATCCAGTTACAAGTTGTCGTTTCGCCGATGACCGGCGAACTCGATAGCGTAGTGGCCGGTCGCGACGACGACGTTCTATAGTTTGCATTAAACGTCTTGCAGGGCAGCCTTCCGCTTGGTTTCGTTGCGGCGCATAAAAAACCAAGCCAACAATGTTGCCAGGGATACGATCAGTATAATCAGCGTGGCAAGCGCATTAATCTTGGGTGATACGCCCATACGCACCGATGAAAACACCACCATCGGCAGCGTATTCGCTCCTGGGCCCGAGACAAAGCTGGCAATCACTAAGTCATCAAGTGAGAGCGTAAACGCCAGCAGCCAACCTGCCGCTAAAGCGGGCGTAATAATCGGTAGCGTGATGGAAAAGAAGGTTTTCACCGGCGGCGAGCCCAAGTCCATGGCCGCCTCTTCAATGGAGTGATCCACTTCGCGCAGGCGCGCTGCCACCACGACCGCGACATAGGCACTGCAAAACGTGGTGTGGGCAATCCAGATCGTCGCCATGCCACGGTCAGCGGGCCACCCGGTAATCTGCGCCATTTGCACAAACAACAGCAGCAGCGACAGACCGGTAATCACCTCGGGCATGACCAATGGGGCCGTCACCATGCTGGAGAGTGCCGTTTTACCCCGGAAATGGCCGTAGCGCGTCATCACAAAGGCCGCTACGGTGCCTAAGCAAACCGCCATGCTGGCAGCGAAAAATGCAATCCTCAGGCTCGTCCACACCGCCGATAGAATCTGCTCGTCACGAAATAGTTCACCGTACCATTGGGTAGAAAAGCCAGCCCACACGGTGACCAGTTTTGAGGCGTTAAACGAATACACCACCAACACAAACATCGGCAGGTAAAGAAACAGCAGGCCAAGCACCAGCATAACCGTTGAGAAGTTGATCCGTCGCAGGCTGCTCATGACGCTAGCTCCTTGGACTGATAGCGATGGAACCAGACAATCGGCACTAGTAAGAGCAGCAGCATCACCATGGCCAGCGCCGACGCCACGGGCCAGTCGCGGTTTAAGAAAAACTCCTCCCACAATACCTTACCGATCATTAATGTGTCCGGGCCGCCAAGCAACTCGGGAATCACGAACTCGCCTACCGCCGGGATAAACACTAGCATCGAACCGGCGATTATCCCCCCCATAGAGAGCGGCAAAGTAACTTTGATAAAGGTATTGATCTTGCGCGAACCCAGGTCAGCAGCGGCTTCCAATAACGAATTATCCATCCGGGTTAGGTGGGCATACAGCGGCAACACCATAAACGGCAAGTAGGCGTAAACGATACCAATCGTGACCGCAAACTGGGTATTCATCATGCGTAGTGGAGAATCGATCAGACCTATCCCTATCAGCAGGTTATTGATCAACCCGCTATTGCTTAAAATACCCATCCAGACGTAGACACGAATCAGAAACGACGTCCACGAAGGCAGCATGACCAGCAGCAGTAACAGCAGCTGCCAGCGAGCCGGTGCCCGCGCCATGGCATACGCCATTGGGTAGCCGATCAGCAGACAAGCCACCGTCGCTATGAACGCAGTTTTGACTGAGCCCCAATAGGCGGCAATATAAAGCGAATCTGAAAGGAGAAAGAGATAGTTGCCCAGGTTTAAAAAGACATGCAGCGTCTGGTCGGCATACTCAAGCAGTGGCCCGTAAGGCGGAATCGCAATCGCCGCCTCGGACAGGCTGATTTTGAGTACCAGCGCAAAAGGCAGCAAGAAAAACAGCGTTAACCAGACGAGCGGAAACGCAATCACTGCCCGCCGCCCCAGTTTCAAGCGTTTGAGCAGTGCTGAAGAACGAGATGGCTTCATTGAAGGCAGGCTCCTCGCAGTAGGAAAGGCACCACGCTAGCGGTTCAAGGCCCTAGCGATTCAGAACAATAGTGCTGTGATCTTCCCAGTGAACATAGACGCTGTCTTCCCAGGTTGGACGATCACCGCGGCGTTCCGTATTGGCCATGCTGACCTTGATCATCTGGCCCGACGGCGTGCGAACGTAGTAGAGCGAGAAGCCCCCCAGGTAGGCAATATCATCCACCTTGCCTTCCGCCCAGTTATATTCCGTGGTGGGCTTTTCACGGGTTAACCAGATTTTCTCGGGGCGTAGTGCGACCCACACCCGGCGATCCATCGCTTGGGTGGTTATCCCATGATCAATATAGATGGGGCGTTCAAGCGCAGGGGCGACGATGCGGCAGTGGTCGGCAGCATCCTCGATAATTTCCCCTTCAAACAGATTCACCGTACCGACGAACTCTGCCACCATGCGGCTTACCGGGCTTTCATAAATATCCACCGGCGAACCTACCTGCTCGATCCAGCCATCGGCCATGATCGCCACGCGGTCAGCCATGGTCATGGCTTCTTCCTGATCGTGCGTCACCATGATGCAGGTAACGCCTACCTGTTCGATGATCTCGACCACTTCCAGCTGCATTTCAGTGCGTAGTTTTTTATCCAGCGCCCCCATGGGCTCGTCCAGTAGCAGCAGTTTTGGCCGCTTGGCCAACGAGCGCGCCAGTGCCACCCGTTGACGTTGCCCGCCGGAAAGTTGATGCGGCTTGCGCTTGGCGAAGCGCTCCATGTGCACCAGCTTGAGCATTTGCGCAACACGGGCGTCGATATCCGCTTTGGGCAGTTTGTCCTGCTTTAAACCAAAGGCAATATTCTGGGCAACCGTCATATGCGGAAATAACGCATAAGACTGGAACATCATATTGATGGGCCGCTTGTGAGGTGGCATTGCGGTGATATTGACACCGTCTAGCAAAATGCGCCCTTCTGTTGGTGTCTCAAACCCTGCCAGCATCCGCAGCAAGGTTGATTTTCCCGATCCAGAACCACCTAATAACGCGAAGATTTCGCCGCGCTTAACCTGCAAATTGACATCATCCACCGCCAGCGCATCATCAAATCGTTTGCTTAAGCGTTTCACTTCCAGCACGACATCCTCGGCAAACCGTGGGGTTTTACCCAGAGGACGTGATCCAGAAGGAGTACTTGGCACAGCAGATGAAGGCTCGTTCGACAGGGGCGTAGTGACCATTCGCCACTCCCATCAAAAGGCCCGGCAACCCGGGCATTAATAAAGACGAACAGCGAGCCGGTGAGGGAATGCCTCTGGCTCGCCGTCGGATAAATGTCGGTTTAACGACCAGACTTTACACGATTCCAGATCCGTGTACGTGCGCGAAGCACATCTTGAGGCTTTTCAGCCTGTACGTACAGGTTTTGCATGACATCGGTGGTCGGGTAAATCGCCGGATCATTCAGGATTTCATCAGAGAGATATTCATTAGCCGCCGAGTTAGGGTTGGCATAACGTACATACTCGGTGATCTCGGCAGCAATTTCCGGGTCAAGAATGAAGTTGATAAATGCATGGGCGTTTTCAGTATTCGGCGCGTCAGCGGGCACCGCCATCATGTCGAACCAAAGGGCAGCGCCTTCTTTGGGAATGCTATAGCCAATAGAGAAGTCGCGTCCTGCTTCTTCAGCACGAGCAGCGGCCTGGAAAACATCACCGGAGTAGCCTGCGGCGACGCAAATATCGCCATTTGCCAGGTCAGACACATAGCGTGACGAGTGGAAATAGGTCATATCGTCGCGAACACTGGCAATCAGCTCACCCGCCGCTTCGATATCGTCAATATTTTCGCTGAGCGGGTCTAAGCCTAGATACGCCATGGCGGGTGACAACATCTCATCAGCGGAATCCAGCATTGACAAGCCACAGCCCGCCTCGCTCAGTGCGCCGGTTATTTCAGGATCAAACAACAGCGCCCAACTGTCCAAGGGGGCGTCGTCACCGAGGATTTCTTTTACCCGCTCAACGTTATAGCCGATCCCATTGGTGCCCCACATATAAGGGACCGAGTATTCGCTACCGGCGTCGATGGTTTCCAGGTTAGCCATCAGCTCCGGGTTAAGATTATCTAAATTGGGCAGTAACTCGTGGTTCAGTGGCTGGAACACGCCAGCTTTCACTTGGCGGGTAAAATAGTATGTGGATGGCACGACCACATCGTAACCGGAACGCCCGGCGAGCAATGCGGCATCAAGAATTTCATTACTGTCGTAAACGTCGTAGGTCACTTCAATGCCGGTACGCTCGGTGAATTTTTCCAGCGTTTCCGGGGCAATATAATCTGACCAGTTAAACACCCGCACCTCGTCGGCGTGGGCAGCGCTAGCCGCTGCGGCAAACGAAATGGCCGCAACGGCCGCGGAAAGTTTGTGGATGTTCCCCATTATCACTGCTCCTAATGTCAAAGCTCTATTTGTCTAAGCTCTATTAGCGACGTTTTTGAGCCACTCGTTTTTAGCTCTCGCTGTTAATAACGCTTGGCTACGGCTGTTTTGTGCCAGCTGGCCCACGGCTAACAATAGCGTAGGTCATAACGCTGACCGTGCGAATTTTGCGGTGCAGTGACGCCTACCGCAAGCCAATGTGAAAAATTCTTGTATTTTGCATCATCGGCCCCATTAACCAGCTAGTGCAACGACAACGGCCTAGCCAATAGAGAAATGCTATTGATGGCATGGCTATTCTTAATTTTAGCCATTAGTCGTTAGCCATTAGTATTATCAACAATTTCACATTATTCATTCACCAATCCTGGAGATTATCTGAATGTCATTGATCAACACTGAAGTTAAGCCGTTTAAAGCAACTGCCTATTTGAATGGCGAATTTGTTGATGTTACTGAAGCCGACATGCAGGGTCAGTGGTCCATCTTTTTCTTCTATCCCGCTGACTTCACCTTTGTTTGCCCGACTGAGCTTGGCGACTTAGCCGACAACTATGCTGAATTCAAAAAACTGGGCGTTGAAATCTACAGCGTTTCAACCGATACCCACTTTACTCACAAGGCATGGCACGACAGCTCTGACACCATCGGCAAACTTCAGTACCCGATGATTGCGGATCCGACGCTGCGCATTTCACGTAACTTTGAAGTCTTGATCGAAGAAGCTGGTCTTGCCGAGCGCGGCACCTTTGTTGTCGACCCCGACGGCAAAATCCAGATCGTCGAAATTAACGCAGGCAACATCGGTCGTAATGCCGAAGAACTGCTGCGCAAAGTGAAAGCCGCTCAATACGTTCGTGCCAACCCGAACGAAGTGTGCCCAGCCAAGTGGAAAGAAGGTGAAGAGACTCTCGCTCCTTCGCTGGATCTAGTAGGCAAAATCTAAACCGCTCGCGGTTTTCACGCCCTTGCTCTTTTTTGCTGCGCAAGTGCGTGCATGTTCAACGCCCGGGTTTCGCCCGGGCGTTCTGTTTTAAAGCTGTTATTAAACCTGTTGTTAAAACTGTTTTTTAAAACAGTTTTTAAAATGTTAATGATTAGCACCGTCACACACGTGTGTTCAATACGTCTGTTATCTGCGAGGAAGCTACTGTCATGCTGGACGCCAATTTAAAATCCCAGTTAAAAGCGTATCTGGAAAAAGTGACTCAGCCGTTCGAGATCGTTGCGTCCCTCGATGACGGTGCCAAGTCACAAGAGTTACTCGGTCTGTTGGAAGATATCAGCAGCCTGAGCGACAAGATTACCCTGCACAGCGATGGTCAGGATGCACGTACGCCATCGTTTGCGATCAACCGCCCCGGTGAAGAGACTGGCGTGGTGTTTGCAGGCATTCCTATGGGCCACGAGTTCACCTCGTTAGTGCTTGCTCTGCTGCACATTGGTGGTCATCCGCCTAAGACGTCTGACGAATTGCTTGATCAGGTTCGAGCATTAGATGGCGAGATGCTTTTCGAAACCTATTACTCGTTGTCGTGCCAGAACTGCCCGGACGTGGTTCAGGCACTCAATTTGATGGCCATCTTCAACCCAAACGTGCGCCACGTCGCTATTGACGGCGCGCTGTTTCAGGATGAAGTCGAGTCTAGGGAAATCATGTCGGTGCCGAGCGTCTATTTGAACGGCAAGCCGTTCGACCAGGGCCGTATGACGCTTGAACAGATTTTGGCCAAGGTTGATACCGGTGCCGCCGAACGCGATGCCAAAAAGCTGAGCGAAAAAGCCGCTTTCGATACACTCGTCATTGGTGGTGGCCCGGCAGGCGCTGCGGCGGCTATCTACTCGGCGCGCAAAGGCATCAATACCGGTGTTGCCGCTGAGCGCTTCGGTGGTCAGGTGGCGGACACCATGGGCATTGAAAACTTCATTTCGGTGTCACACACCGAAGGCTCGAAAATGGTCAGCGCGCTTGAAGAGCATGTCAAAGATTACGAAGTTGACGTCATGAACCTGCAGCTGGCTACTTCCTTTAAAGCCGCCGAGACAGAAGGCGGCCTACACGAAGTAACGTTTGAGTCCGGCGCTAAGCTGAAGAGCAAGACGCTAGTACTGGCGACCGGCGCCCGCTGGCGTGAGATGAACGTACCCGGCGAGCAGCAGTATCGCAACAAAGGGGTTGCCTACTGTCCTCACTGTGACGGTCCGTTGTTCAAAGGCAAGCGGGTAGCAGTCATTGGTGGCGGTAACTCTGGCGTAGAAGCGGCGATTGACTTGGCAGGCATTGTCGGCCACGTCACACTGGTAGAGTTTATGGGCGAGATGCGTGCTGATGCGGTGCTGCAGAAGAAGCTCAAGAGCCTGCCTAACGTTGATATCATTCTCAACGCACAATCGACCGAAGTCACCGGTGACGGCAGCCGTGTCAATGGCTTGAACTATAAAGACCGTACGACGGATGAGAGTAAATCCATCGCGTTAGAAGGTATTTTTGTTCAGATTGGTTTGGTACCTAACACCGAGTGGTTAAAAGGCTCACCGATCGAAATGACGCCGCGTGGTGAAATCATTGTCGATGCCCATGGCATGACATCCGTACCCGGCGTGTTTGCCGCAGGCGATGTGACCACCGTCCCCTACAAGCAGATCATTATCGCCATGGGTGAAGGTGCGAAAGCATCGCTCGGCGCTTTCGACTACTTGATTCGTAACTGACCGTGACGAAGAAAAGCCCGCTGACAAAATGTCCGCGGGCTTTTCTGTTGGGAAGTACCTTTAACTCGCGACCCGTTACGATACCCACGTACAATCTTTTAGGTATCCATTAAGATTTAGTTGGAATTTCCCCTAGCACCTCTGGAATCGTCATCTTTACATAGCGCCCTGGCGCAGGCTCAATCACTTTGAGTTCACCATCGCCAGGTTGGCGCGCAGGCACCATCTTTTCGCTATCGGCATAGCCATTATCAGTCATCCAAGACTGCCAGTGGGGCCACCAGGAGCCTTCATGAGGCGTTGCGTTTGCTAGCCATTCTTCATGCGTTTCCGGCAGCGCATCGTTCGTCCAGTAGCCGTACTTGTTTTTATGGGGCGGATTGACAATACCCGCGATATGGCCCGATCCGCCCAATACGAAGGTGACCGGCCCTTTAGGTAACAACGCCCCATAATAGGTACTGTTCCACTTGGCGATGTGGTCCTCTTTGGTGGATACGAAATAGCTGGGCGTGGAGACTTTACGCAGGTCTATTTTCACACCATCCAATTCAATACCGCCAGGCTCAACCAAGCGGTTCTCCAGGTACATATAGCGCAGGTACCAAGCGTGCGTCCCGGCAGGAAGATTGGTGCCATCCGTGTTCCAGTAAAGCAGGTCAAAGGCGGCAGGCGTTTCGCCCTTTAAATAATTATTGATGTAAAACGACCAAAACAGATCATTTTCACGCAGCAAGTTGAAGGTATAAGCCATTGAACGACCATCAAGATAGCCTTTCAACTGCAGCGTCTGCTCAATACCTTCTACCACTCGCTCATTTAGAAATACGCCGATATCGCCAGGATCACGAAAATCCTGCAGCGTCGCCATATAAGTAACCGACTTTACTTTGCGCCCACGGCGCGTGCTGGTGAGGTAGGCCACTGTAGAGGCGGCTAGTGTGCCTCCCACGCAATAGCTGAGTAGATTGACCGACTTCTCACCACAGGCCTGTTCGATGGCTTCCATCGCGCTGATGGGTCCCATCTGCATATAGTCGGCCCAGGTGATATCGCGCTGTTCAGGCCCAGGGTTACGCCAGGAGATTAGAAAGACTGTATGGCCTTGATCCACCAGCCACTTAACCATTGAGTTATCTTCGCGCAGGTCAAGGATGTAGTACTTATTGATCCACGGCGGCACCATTAGCAACGGCGTTTTAAAGGTTTTTTCTGTGGTGGGGGTGTACTGGATCAACTGGATCAATTCGTTTTCGTAGACCACAGCACCGGGCGTTACGGCGATATTTTCACCCACGCCAAAAGCGCCACGATCCGTCATGCGGACATTGATACCCTCGGCAGAATTCCCCAAGTCTTCGCGCAGGAGGGCTAATCCATCCACCAAGTTCTGGCCACGGGTTTCAAGCGTGAGGCGCATGACTTCAGGGTTGGTGCTCATAAAATTTGTCGGCGCCATCGCGTTGACCAACTGGCGCGCGTAAAACATTAGGTTACGCTTTTTAGTTTCGTCTAAGCCGCTTAGGCTTTCAACCAGCTCTTCCACCATCTGCGAAAACAGTAGGTACTGCTGCATGATAGCCATATAGTGCGGGTCTTGTGTCCACGCCTCGTCTTTAAAACGGCGGTCATTTTTGGCCGGCGTGATCAACGGGGTGACCTGCTCGCCAGCCATCCCTCGCATGGCTTGCTGCCACAACATCCACTGATCCTGCACCAACCGGGCCTGGGTTTCCCACAGCAGGGTAGGATTCTGCATCAGCGACTGTGCACCCGCTTCAAAGCTTTCGCGCATATCGCTATAAATGGAGTCGGCGGCTTCACTTGGTGCGATACGGGAAAGCAGATCCTGCATCAATCCTTGGTACTGCTCACCGATCTCTTTGAGCTGATTATTCCACTCTTCAAGCTCTGCTTGAGATAACCCTTCAGGTAAGCCCTTGGCTATTTCATCGGCTAGCCCTTGAGAAAGACCTTGGGTTAGCCCTTGAGAAAGCCCTGATGATAATGCCTGGAACGGATTGTGCCACGCTGACTGCATACTAACTCTCCCTACGCCCTCTCCAGGCGCACCGACCACTTTGACCAAGACCAAGCTGTTATATAGCTGAGTTTTTAATACGATAAAGTTTTTATACGATAAGGCTTCGATATGACAAGGTTTTATCGTTGCAACGTTTTAAATGCATCGCGGCGCCCTAAGGCGCCGCGATGATGTCGTCACTCAGCTTTTGCGCGATGAGTGACTGGAGGCTTTCGCAGGCTGCTCCCCTTTCGCAGTAGCCTTGGCTTGGTCGGACATTTGCTGCCCGGCTTCACTGAACATCTTTTCCATTTCAGACTTAAACTGCAGGCTCATTTCGCTCATCACCCGCGCATCTTCCTGCATCTGCTGGGAAAGTTCGTTCATCATCTCGGCTTGCTTGGTGCCGAAATCACGCAGGCTTTCTGCGTCTTGAATTTCAGTGGCGCTACGAATGCGCTCAGTACCCATCTGGCTGTAGCGCTTCATGGCTTCCAGCTGATACTGGGTCATTTTTTCCATATTGTTGAGCATCAGCGAATTAATTTTTCGCATGGGCTCAAACATCTGCTTAGTTTGGGCGTTAAAGGCGTCCATCATATTGTCTTGCATAGTGTCTGCTCCTGTATCGTTCCTTGGCATGAGCCTTGGAGTGACTCACCGTAATGTAGCTCTGCTGCACTGCAAAAAGAGTAATCTTTGGCATGCTGCATTGCAACAGTGGTGTGATTTCAGTATCACCGTGCAAGCCTGAACCGCTTTGCCATATTACTCTGCCCTACCTCAACAGGTGGAAAACCACCTGTTAAGCTAATGCGCGTTAACTGCTTGCTTCAATCTATGTGTCGCTGCTTCTTGTTTCAGAACGGGAACGTGACGATGCCGTTGACTTTGCTTTGCTGGAAGTAGCGCTTTCCGCATTGCTTTTAGAGTTAGTCCCCCCCCTCTTCTCATCATCATTGCTGTGAGCCGAAGAAGCGCTGGCGCTGCCCGCTTGCCGCAACATATCGAGCATCATTTGCTGGTAGGTGCCGAAGTTAGCTAGCCCTTGAGAAAGCCCTTGCTGCATCATCGGTTGCTGCAGGAAAGGGCGCATTAGGCTCATAGGGTCATAGCCTTCCACCCCAGACTCCATCTGCCGCTGAATATTCTCTAGCAGATTTTTCTGGAAAGCTTCGACATCAGGCAGCCCCAATGATTGGCGAAATTCATCGGGGGTAAGATCAAACTCAACATTAATCTTCATAGGCGGCTCCTGCACTGTTTTTCATGACGACTGCTCATGCATTTGTTTTGTTTGAGTGTAGCAGCGAACTGCAAACCTCACCGTGATGCGTTATCGCTGAGTTAAACGCGGTGTATCAACGCTGACATCGCCATTCTGGCCACGCTGACGCAGCCAGTGATCCAACAGCGTAATCGCCATCATCGCCTCAGCAATGGGCGTTGCGCGAATCCCTACGCAGGGGTCGTGGCGTCCTTTAGTCACCACCTCGACTGCCTGACCATGAATATCGATAGAGCGGCCCGGCGTAGTAATGCTGGAAGTGGGCTTCAGCGCTAAGCGCGCTACAATCGGCTGCCCGCTAGAGATACCACCGAGCACGCCGCCTGCGTGGTTGGAAAGAAAGCCCTCTGGCGTCATCTCATCACGATGCTCGCTGCCACGCTGGGCGATACAGTCAAACCCTGCGCCAATCTCAATCCCTTTTACCGCATTGATACTCATCAAAGCATGCGCCAGATCAGCATCCAGGCGGTCAAAGACGGGTTCACCCAGCCCTACCGGCACGCCGTCAGCAATCACGGTGATCTCAGCACCTACCGAATCCTGGTCGCGGCGCAGCTGATCCATATAGGCTTCCAGTTCAGCGACGCGCTCCGGGTCGGGGCAGAAAAACGCATTTTGGCCCACCGACTCCCACTGTTTGAACTCAATCTTGATGGGGCCCAGCTGACTCATATAGCCACGAATCTGCACCCCTTGGGCAGCCAAATACTTCTTGGCAATCGCCCCTGCAGCCACCCGCATAGCGGTTTCACGGGCGCTGGAGCGCCCTCCACCACGATAGTCCCGGTGGCCATACTTATGGTGGTAGGTGTAATCCGCATGGGCAGGTCGGAACTGCTCTTTGATTTTTGAATAATCGTTAGAGCGCTGATCGGTGTTCTCAATTAGCAGCCCGATTGAGGTGCCGGTGGTTTTGCCTTCAAACACCCCGGAAAGAATGCGCACCTGATCAGGCTCTTTACGCTGGGTGGTATGCCGCGAGCTGCCCGGCCTGCGGCGATCCAGATCATGTTGCAAATCAGCTTCACACAACGGCAGCCCGGGCGGGCAGCCATCAACGATCGCGCCGAGCGCAGGGCCGTGGCTCTCACCGAAGGTGGTGACGGTAAATAGTTTGCCAAACGTATTGCCAGACATGGCGGTTAGTTCCTCACACGAAAGACGCCGCATGGGCGTCGAGTTCAGCGGCGCTCAGGGCGAATACGCCCTGGCCGCCACGCTCGAATTCAAGCCACAGGAAGGGGACGTCGGGAAACGCCGCTTCCACATGGCGATCGGAGTTGCCGACTTCTACGATCAGCCAGCCCTCTTCCGTTAAGTGTTCCCGCGCCTCGCGCAAAATGCGCCGCACTATATCCAAGCCATCGCTGCCAGCGCCCAGCGCTAACGATGGCTCATGGCGGAATTCAGCGGGCATGGTGGCAAGGTCGCGGGCATCGACATAGGGCGGGTTAGAAACGATCAAATCAAAGCGTCGGCCTTCTAAGCCGCTGAATACATCCGATTCGACGGCACGTACCCGGTCGCCCACATCGTGGCGGGTAATATTTTGCCGTGCGACAGCTAAGGCATCCTGACTGATATCGGCAAGCGCCACTTCACAGGTCGGCAAATAGAGAGCCGTCGCAATGCCGATACAGCCGGAACCGGTGCATAAATCCAGCACACTGGCAGGCGGCTCTTCAGGAAACCAGGCGGCAAAGCCGTCTTCAATCAGCTCGGCAATGGGCGAGCGAGGGATGAGCACGCGTTCATCGACGTTAAACGGATGGCCGGCAAAAAAGCTCTCGCCCAATAAATAGGGAAGCGGACGGCGGGTGGTAACACGTTCCCGCGCTAGGGCAATAATGCGCTGACGTTCAACGGGCAGTAGCCGCGCCTCTAGCACACCGGGATCGATGTTCCACGGCAAGTGCAGCGCGCCTAAGCAGAGTGCCACCGCCTCATCCCAGGCAGAATCGGTACCATGGCCGTAGTGCAGGCCCGCCAGATAAAACTCGCTGGAGACCCAGCGCAGATAGTCGCGTAGGGTAAAGAGCTGGCTCACCAGCAACGACTCCGACAGAGATAGGGTTGAGTGAGAATGCTCAACGTTTAGATGCGTGGTCACAGCGGCTCCTGGTTGACGATAATGATGAATAAAGCCGATAAAGCCTTATTCATGCAACGAATAAAAAGATTGTACCTTTCACGCCGCCCGGTTCACAGCAACGCTGAGCCCGCTATACTGTGCTTCTTTAACTGCTCTACTCTTTTCGGCCACCATTCTCGACCACCCGAGCTTGATATGACGCGACACCGCCACCTGCCCAATGATGATGATATTAGTGCCTTCCGCGATGCGTTAAAGGCCGCGGGCGTGCGCCGTATCGCTACTAACCAGGCCGATCCAGGCAAACCTAAAATTGACGGCAAGGCCCATGAGGCTAGACGCCATGCGGCTGTTGAAAGCAATACGCCTCAGTCCAGCGGGCGCACCTCTGATGGCCGGGTGGAGGCCGTGCGCCCTTCTGAGTATTTAGAGTTTTGTGTGCCGGATTTACCATGGCGTACTTTTAGCCAACTAAAACGTGGGCAAACGGCGTGGCAAGCGGGACTTGATATGCACGGCTATACGCTAGAAGAGGCGCGTGCGGAGTTGGAGAGTTTTTTGCGCGACGCCGCCAGCCAAGGCTTGCGCTGCGTACTGGTAGTGCATGGCAAAGCATGGGGCACCACGTCCGACTTCCCTGTGCTTAAAAGCCATACCAATGCCTGGTTGCGTGAGTGGCCCGGTGTACTGGCTTTTTGCTCCGCTATCGATATCGATGGTGGCACCGGTGCGGTGTATATATTGCTGCGCAAGCGGGGCCAGTAGCCATTACTCGGTAGCGTCGGAAGCGATACTCGGCATGCGCCGCTCAAGCGCTTCGTCAGCCAAATGTCTACCCAATCGAATCAAGTCTCTACCCCGGTGGAATTCATAGGTGCTGCAGACCGTTTTAGGTATTTCGATAAGCACATCTGGCGGATACCCGGCCACTTTATACTTGGCCAGGGCCGCCTGAGTAATATCAAACGACTCTAAAATCATATCGAGCTTGCTCCACTCGCGCCTACCTCGCGCCTCAGTGGTTTCCTGTAGCTCATCGCCCTCTCCGGCTACCCCCTCCCCATTAGCGCCCAGCCCCGCCCACAGTTTTCGCGTAGCGGCGCGCACATCCCCCATCCAGTTACTCATATTTTGATCGCGATCAATCTCTTTTTTACTACGGCTATCGACGGTTTCCTCTTCCTTAGGCAGCAATTCCTCTAATGTGACCGGCAGTGGGCTATGCGCGGTCACGTTGACGGCTACCACAAAATCCGCTTGATGAGCCGCTACCACAGGCATGATCGGCAGCGGATTAAGCAACCCGCCATCCACCAACACCTGATCACCCAAATGCACGGGCGTTATTACTCCCGGCACGGCAATTGAAGCGCGAATCGCTTGTAATAAGGGGCCATTTTGAAACCACACTTCCCGCTGGCGAACCAGATCCGTTGCCACCGTTGTCACTGGAATCGCGAGGTTTTCAATTAATATATCGCCCACCAGCGCTTCCAGCTTGCTCATGATCTTGCTGGCACGCATCGCACCCATGGGGCTCCAGGTCACGTCGACCAGTTTAAGTACATCCAGATAGTCAAGGTTGCACACCCAATCGCGGTATTCAGGCAGCTTGCCTGCCGCGTAAATACCACCGATCAGCGCGCCCATCGAGCATCCTGATACGGCGATGATGTCAAAGCCCCGCGCCTCAAGTGCTTCAATTACCCCAATATGCGCATAGCCGCGCGCACCGCCGCTGCCCAACACCAGAGCGACCTTGTTCCCACTACTGACATGCACCAATTCGTTCATACTGCCATCCATCGCTAGGCCTTATCGCTCTTAACCCTGTCGCTCGTAACCCTGTCGCTCATAACCCAATGAGCGCTGATTACTGCAGAGACTTGCGCTACGGCGCGGGGCTCCAGATGCAAATGATGGCCACCATTAAGCACGTGGCGGGTCAATTCCTTGACTGCTTGCCGCGCCTGAACCGCCCAGGCACGTTCACACAGAATCCCTTGCTCCCCTTCAACCAATAGCACTGGAGCGCTAATTTCCGCCAGCAATGACAACACCTGTTCGGGCGTGAAGCGCACCAACGAAGGCTTCAGCAAGCGACTGTCGGTGCGCATTTGCACATGGCCATCGGCGGTGGGCTGGGTGTTGCGCTCCACTAGCGGTGTGGCCGTAATGGTATCCACCGGCGTGACACCTCCGGCAACACGTGCAGCGATGGCACTCTCGATATCCGGGTAGCGCGGCGCGCGGGAAAGTGGCCGACGGTGGGCTATCAGTCCTTTGCGCAGTTGGCTGGCGGTCTCTTCAATGGGCGTATTGAGCGCCCCCAGCCCGTCAATCAACGTTAGCCGCTCAACGCGCTCCGGCATCGCAGCAGCAAGCAGGCAGGCCACTGCGGCGCCCATGGAGTGGGCCAACACGCTAACTTGGTTAAGGCCGAGGTCTTCCATGGCATCCAACACATCGTGGCAGTAGCCCCATAGCGCATAGTCACTGCCTTGTGGTAAGTGCGCCGACTGGCCATGACCACGAAAATCCAGCGCTACTATGCGAATACCGAGCTTTTCCACCAGCAGGGGAGCTAAGCGTGAAAAGCTGGCCGCATTATCCAGCCAGCCGTGCAGAGCCAGCCAAACCGGGGCATCAGCGCGCCCCCAACTAAGGGCGGCCAAGCGACCCTGGGAAAAAGAAAGCGGCTGCGGCGCAACGCTGCGTGCAGCCGTAGATTCGGTGTGGGGCATAATCAACGATCCTGAACAAACGGCAACGTCATAAGGCAAGCAAGATGACGACGTAAGCGACAAACGTTACCATGCCCGGCGTAATGCTTCCGCCACTTTTACCTCCACACTCATTTGGTGCCATTATGAAACCACACCGCGATACCCGCGCTCGTAATCTGGTCTTTTTTGTTGCTGTCATTAGCGCCCTGGTGGTCGGTTTCTGGCTCGCAAAATAGGTTCAAGCCTCACCGAGTAGCCCCAGGCTGGCCGCTGGTGCTTGGCGACGTAATCCCCGTGAGAGTGCATGACCTATCACGCCAATCAGCACAGCACCGCCAATGGGAAGGAATACCCATAGTCCCACATGAAGGCGCGGGGTTAGATCCAACAAAAAGATGTACAGCGCAGCCGTGGTTAGTTCGGCCAGCACCGCGCCCATCAACCCACTGGCAAAGCCCAACAACGCGTATTCAGCGCCCTGCACCCTTGAAATCATTTTACTGCCTGCACCAAATACGCGTAATAGGCCGCTTTCATGGGCACGCACCGGCAAGCTTGCGGTCAGTGCGGCATACAGTACGCTTACCCCTGCCAACAGGACCAATGCAAGCACTAACTCCACCGCCCGCGTAACCTGGCCGAGTACATCTCGCACCTGACCTAAAATGGCGTCCACGTTAAGCAACGAGACACCGGGAAAGTCGGTGATCAGCTCACGGATCAGCCCCTGCTCCGTTTCCGGCAAATGGAAGGCCGTAATGTAGCTATGACCGAACTGCTCCAGCACTCCCGGTGGGAAAATAACGAAGAAGTTAGGCTGAAAGCTGTCCCAGTTTAGGCTGCGTAGGCTGGTGATTTGGGTAGTAATCTCATCGCTACCCACTGAAAAGGTCATCTCATCACCAATGCCCAAACCGAGCCTTTCGGCCAGCCCATCTTCTACTGAAATGGGCACGGGTGCTGCCTGCCGCGTTGCCTCAACGGCGCTCATCCAGCCTTGGCCTTCACTGCCCTCTTCATTACCCTCCTCACTGTTAGCGTCGCCTCCCAACTGGGCTGGCGAGAACCACTCACCGGCCACCACAGCATTGCCTTCGGGCACTTCAGATTGCCACGTCAGATTGAGCTCCCGGCGCAGCGAGTTATCACCACGGGCGTCAGGCGGCACGGCGTCTCCAGGCGGCTGACCATTAATCGAAATCACTCGCCCACGCACCATTGGGTAGAGGGTGCTTTGGGTTTCTACACGCGGCGAAACTGCCGCATCGAAAGGATCACGTTCAGAAGGCTGAATATTAATGGCAAAGTAGTTAGGGGTATTGTCAGGCAATTGATCCTGCCAAGTGCTAAGCAGATCTCCCCGCACCAGTACAATCATCGCCATGGCAAAGAAAGTCACCGAAAAGGCCAGTAATTGGCCTAGGCCCGCTTGGCGACGCCGTGCAAGCTGGCGGCCACCTAAGCGGAGCGCCTGAGACCACTCACTACTCCCTGAAAATCGCTGTACGACGCGCAACAAACCGCTTAGCAGCAGCGCACTAATCATCCACAGCACACCGAGCAGAGCCGCCCCACCAATCAACAGCGCAATCGCCAGCGGCAGGCTACCCGAGTAGAGCCACAGCAGCCCGCCAAACACTAGGCTTGCCACGCCCACCACCAGCCAGGCCGAAGGCGGCAGCGGATCTAATTCGCGACGCAGCACTTTTAATGCGCTCACGCGTTTGATACGCAGCAGGGTTGGCCCAGCAAACCCCACCAGCACGGCAAGAGCCGTAAATACGCCTAATCCCAACGGCATAAGACCAGGCGGCGGTAGCGTCATGGGTAAGAAACTCACCAACAGCCAGATAAGAACCGCTTGGCCAATCAGCCCAAGCAGCGCCCCAATCACTGCGGCTACCAGCGCCAAACCCATTAGCTGAAGCGAAAAAATCGTCACTAGTTGCCGCTGGCTGGCGCCAAAGCAGCGCAACAGTGCGGCGGTATCCAGGTGGCGCTCCACATAACGGCGAGTCGACATCGCCACTGCCACGCCCGCCAACAGTACCGCTGCTAAACCGGCCAGCCCCAGATAGCTCTCTGCACGCTGCAAGGCATTGCCAAGTTGGGGGCGATCAACGCGGACATCCCGTACCTCTACTCCATCGCGGCGTAGCTCAGCAAGCAGGCCTTGCACTTGTTCAAGCGCTTCCGGCGGGCCTGCAGCCAGGATTTCAAACTCAATCCGCGAGCCTTCTTGAACAAGGCCGGTGGCTTCGACATCGGCGGTATTGATCATCAAACGTGGATTAAAATTACTGAAACCGCCGGACTGGTCCGCTTCGCGTTCAATGATCCCTGTTATCTCAAGTTCAGTCTGGCCCACTTGGACCCGGTCCCCCAGTTCTATCTCAACCAGCTCTATCAAGCGTGGGTCAGCCCATGCTTCACCAGGGGCTGGACCAGACGCTATTTGTTCGGTGCCATTGCCAAAATCGACGGAAGAGGCGCCGTAATGAGGGTAGACCTCATCCACGGCTTTTATGCTAGCCGGTTGAAAACGTCCATCGCGGCTAATCATTGATACCAGATCGACTTGGTCACTCAGTACGAAACCTGCATTTTCAAGGCGTTCTCGCAGCTCCTCTGAAAACGGGTCACGCTGCTCTAGCACTAGATCGCCACCCAGCATCTGGCCCGCCTGGCGCTCTAAGCCGCGCTCTAGGCGATCAAGGAAAAACGCAATCATGGTGGAAGCTGCGACCGCCAATACCAGGGCGATAAACAGCGCACGTACATCCGCAGCTCGCAGGTCTCGCCTGAGGCTGCGCATGGCCAGGCGCCAATTCACATCACTCATTGCGTGCCCTCGTCAATCGGAGCCGCGGTGGGTACAAACGCTTCTAATTTTCCATGATCTAATCGTAGGCAGCGATCACAGCGGCGCGCCAGAGCATGGTCGTGAGTCACTAAAATCAGCGTGGTGCCTGCTTCCCGGTTTAGGGTGAAGAGCAGATCAATGATTTGCGCGCCGGTGTCGGGGTCCAAATTACCGGTAGGTTCATCGGCAAACACCAGCTCGGGGTCGGTAACGAAAGCACGGGCTACGGCAACGCGCTGCTGCTCACCACCGGAAAGTTGTTTGGGTAAGTGATTCACTCGCTCGCCAAGCCCAACACGCTCCAACCACTGAGCAGCGGTTTGTGTCTCCCCTGCACGCGGTGAGAGTTCGAGGGGTAACATGACGTTCTCAAGCGCGCTCAAGGTGGGCAGCAGTTGGAAGTTCTGGAAAACAAAGCCCACTCGCCCAGCGCGTAGCGCAGCTCGCCCATCTTCATCCAAGCGGCTCAGCGCATGGCCGAAGAGGGTTAGCTCACCGTCGCTTGGAGTATCAAGGCCAGCCAGTAGCCCTAGTAGGGTTGATTTTCCCGCGCCGCTCTTGCCTAGAATCGCCACACTTTCACCTGCCGCCACGCTTAGCGATAGGTCGTGTAAGATAGTTAGTGAGCGTTCACCGCTCGTCACTTTTTTAGACAGCTTGTCGGCATGCAGAACGGGATGCCTAACGGCACCTTGTGGAATATCGCTTAACGCTTGGTTGTCGTTATCAGGCTGGCGTTCACTGCGAGGTGACTCGCTCGACATTGATATACCCGTAGCAGTACTGGCAGTTTTATCTGAGGGGCTTTGATTTGAAGAACTTGGATTTGAAGGGCTTTGATTTAAGGAGTAAGACATGAAGCGTGGCATCCCTGTGGCATGGCATGGACTGAACCGCATGGTAACCGGATGGCTGGTGTTGCTGATAGTCACCTTTGCCTCGGTGCCTATCAACGCAGCGCCTACCAATACCGAACAGTCACCCAGCCTATTAGTGATGGGCGATAGTTTAAGCGCCGCCTACGGTATTGAGCGTGAAGAGGGTTGGGTGAGCCTGCTGGCAGAGCGTTTAGAAGGCGAGGTGAACGTCATTAACGCCAGCATTAGCGGTGAAACCACATCCGGAGGTCTACAACGATTCTCTGATATTCTCGGACAACAGCAGCCGGATATTGTTCTACTGGAATTAGGCGGCAATGACGGTTTGCGCGGTCTGGCACCCAATCAAATGCAGGCGAACTTAGCCAGCATGATTGAGCAGAGCCAAGAGGCAGGTGCACAAGTACTGCTACTAGGGATCGATATACCGCCCAACTATGGCCAAGCGTACCGGGACGCCTTTACCGGGGTTTTCCACTCGCTGGCTGAAAAGTACGACATTTCTCTAGTGCCTTTCTTGCTGGAGGATATCGCCCTAAACGACGCGCTTATGCAAAGTGACGGCATTCACCCTACCGCCGATGCGCAGCCGATTATCCTCGACAATGTGTGGCCCGAGCTTGAACCGCTGATTGAGCCCCTGGTTGAGGGGCAGTTAGAGACAACGCATCAGGCAGCGGTTCAGTAAGCCCACCCTTTTGACTGAGAGATGTAGCACTTCACCACGCCAGCTTGTAATCTTAAGGCCTATTTGACAGTTACGAATGGCGGCTCATGCCTGCATCTTCTGATCACAGCCCTGCTACTTTTTCGCGTCGACAGTTCTTAACAACGGTCGGCGCGCTTTGCTTGGGCCTAGGGCTGGGCATTCATCCAACACCTGCATCAGCATTCGACCCTCAGCGCCTTCGTCAAAGCATGCAGCAACAGTATGGTCAGGCTGGCCTAGCCGTATTAGAAGAGTGGCTTGCTCTACTTCAACAGCTACAGAACCAAAATGTTCAAGCCAAGCTGCGCGGGGTTAATGACTTCTTCAATCGCCGCATCCGATGGGTCGATGATATTCGTATTTGGGGGGAGGAAGACTTCTGGGCCACGCCCTTGGAAGCCATGGGTAAAGGCCAGGGCGATTGTGAGGACTACTCCATTGCTAAATACATTACCCTCAAACAATTGAGTGTTACCAGTCAGTATCTACGTATGATTTATGTCCGCGCGCGCATTGGACGCAGTCAAATTACCCAAGCCCACATGGTGCTGGGCTACTACTCGACACCGGATGCAGAACCATTGGTACTGGATAATATTGTCCCTTCTATTACCCCTGCCTCTCAGCGTACAGATCTCGATCCACTGTTTAGTTTTAACAGTGAAGGGCTTTGGGCTGGCGGCTCATCTGAATCTCGCGCCGACCCGCTCGCTCGGCTCTCACGCTGGCGCAGCGTCATCGAACGTATGCAAACCCAGGGTTTCATTTAAGAGGAATTGGCACGATGTCACTTATAAAACAACTTTGGCTCGCCATTATCGCCCTGCTTCTGCTGTCGTTCGTGGGCAGTCTTACCATCAGCATTACCACCAGTCGCGATTATATTGAGCAGGAAGTGCGTATTAAGAATGCCGATAATGCAAACGCACTGGCGCTTTCCATGAGTCAGCTCGATAAAGAGCTGGTGACGTTAGAGCTGTTGATAGCGGCTCAATTTGATACCGGCTACTACCGTCAAATTACCCTGCGTGATACCGATGGAAGTGTACTGATCGAGCGCGTTTCCGACACCTATACCGGCGACGTACCAGTCTGGTTTCGTCAGTTGGTTGAGTTTGATGTGCCTAGCGGCACCGCCACCATTCAAGACGGCTGGCGGCAGTTCGGTACGCTGGAACTTGATAGCCAGCACAGCTTTGCTTATGCCTCGCTTTGGCGGAGCACGCTCGAACTGGCCGCCTGGTTTTTGCTAGCCGGAGCCATTAGCCTGGCAATTGCTACTATGGTGGTTCGTGGCATTAAACACCCCCTTTCGCGTGTCGTTGCACAGGCACAAGATATAAGCGCACGGCGTTTTACCACCATTGAAGAGCCACGCACGCTGGAACTGCGTCAAGTTACCCAGGCGATGAACATACTGTCTGCCAATGTTCATCAGATGCTGAGTCACGAAAGCCATAAACTAGATGAATTGCGCCGCCACTTACAGCACGACCGAGTCACCGGTGCGCTCAACCGCGATGTATTTATGGGTAAGCTTTCGTCTCAGTTAAGCAGCGATGGTGCTCGCGCTACCGGCATGCTGGTGATGGTGCGCGTTCAAGAACTAGAGACACTTAACGAGCAGCTCGGCTACGCCGGCACCGACCAACTATTAGTGACGCTGGTTACCCAGCTGGGGCAACTGGACAATGTCTCGTCAGAACCCGTAGTAGGTCGCCTGAACGGTAGTGACTTTATCTTTATGCTACCGCTGGTGGATGATGTAGAAGAACTTAGAATTCAGGTGATGGCAGCCTTAGTTGAGGTAACCGCCACAGTGCCCGATGTGGAGGTATATTTACCGACTGCGATTGTGCCTTATGCACCGCATGATGAACGCGCCATACTGCTAGCCACGCTGGATGATGCGTTGGCACAAGCCGAAAGCCTAACGTCCTTTGAACAGGTAGTGGTGCGTCAGCGTGAACGTGTCTCGCTTTACAGCAGCCACGCGGAATGGCGCGCAGCGCTGGAAACCGCCATTCAAGCGGGCCCAGAGTTGGCTTATTTCCCGGTAGTCGACGCCCACGGCGATATCCTTCACTACGAATGCCCTGCCCGATTACAGTTAGCGGGGAAATGGCACACCGCTGGCGTATTCATTCCCTGGGTCACCCGCTTTGATATGGAGCCTGCGCTTGATCTAGCGGTAGTCAAAAAGGCGCTGCTCACCCTTCAAACCGACCTTAAGCCAGTGGGGATCAATCTCTCTGCAGCATCGATCACCAACACCCAGTTTGTGAACAACTTGCGGAACTTGCTTGTTTCTCAACCACTGCTGGCTAAACAGCTCTGTTTCGAAGTGCCCGCCACCCTTAGCACCCATGCAATAGGCAGCTTGCGAGGGCTATGTGCTGCCTTACGCCCGCTTGGATGCACGTTTGGTATAGAGCACGTGGGGGCAGAATTTACTAAGCTCGCTGACCTGCACGATGTGGGGCTTGCTTACTTAAAAATGGATAGCAGTCTTATCCACCAACTGCATGCTTCACATGAGCAGCAAACCATCGTGCGTGGCATGGCCACGCTATGCCACTCACTCGGCATTCAGGTCATTGGGGAAGGTGTTGCTGATGATGACGAGCTTGTTTGTTTGTTCCGTGTCGGTGTCGATGGCGCAACCGGTCCAGGCATACACTACGCATAAGCCTCACGTAGGAATTGAGGCTCGAGGTAACTTCTTGGCGGCGGCGCTGTTTCGTTGAGTTAACTAAATAGTGTCGCTGTCACCGCCCAATAAATCGACGTTGTTTTTAACCCGCAACGACTTACGCTCCATTACTTTGGCCTGTGCCGCTTCCGGCAGATCAGTGAAGGTGATGATTCCCTTCTCCAGCAGCACTTCCAGAATATCTTCAACAACCCGCACAAACGCCAAGTCAGATGCTAGAAAATGCGCCGACGACTCCGGCTGGTCGGCTAGAAAAGCCACTACCTCAGGTGAATCGGGTGCGATCGTTTCGCTGCATTCAGACGTTGGCTCTTTGCTGAGCATAACGATCTCGCCGGACGGAGTGCGTTTGGTGTAGAGCATGTGACTTTCCTCTGTAAGTAAACTCGCTCAAGTATTGCGGAAGGTAATTAATACACTGATGCAACAAGGCCGCCCGATGGGCGGCCTTGTGGGTTTGCTAGGCATTATTACTCTGTTTTGGGAGTATCCTGTAGTAATGACTGGAGGAAATCAGATGAACTTTGACTGCCCATATCTGCGCCATTCAACACGATATGTTGATCTGCATTCTCACCATTTTTACCCAAGTCACCTTTAGTACTGATATTGAGTACCGTTTCACCTTCGCCATCAGTACCAACTTGGATGAACTGCTCAATATCATCATCCATATCAGGCAACAGTTCTGAAATATCCAGCTTATCGCCTTCATCTGCATTGACGTCCCTGACGGTATCAGTGGCAGGATTCTCCTCCGTGCCCTGATCAGCAAACTCCCACTTGAAGGTATCAGCGCCTGCGCCGCCATAGAGCTGGTCGTTGCCTTCTCCGCCGATAAGTGTGTCAGCGGATGAAATATTATCTAATGGGACTCCATTCTCACCCACTTCTGTGGCAGTCGCTTTAGCAACCAAACTGAAGTCACCGTCACCCGCTGACACCGTTAGCGTTAGATTGACATCTGCTAATGAGTCTTCACCATTGTTACTGATCAGCCAGTAGTCACTCTTTTCGGTAATAGTCACATTGCTATTCTCATTAACCGTGAGAGTCGCATCTTTAGGAACTCCTGTAAGCGTGATATCCGAGAGCACCTCACTGCCATCAGTATCAACCAGTTCGGCAGAGAGGGTGATATCGTAGGCTACTTTAGTGTCATTATCCACTAAGCCAGGATAGCCCAGATAATCGCCTTTAGAAGTTACCACACCAGCTAGCTGGTTAGATCCACTGATAACGTTTACATTTTTATCAGTTTCAATATTCCAATTATCATTATGATTAGCATAATTATGCCACTCATGCGGCACGATCCCACCAACCTTGTATTCTACGCCAGGATTCTGAACGAGGAAAATAAAGTCTGCTGAATTACCTTCTCCGGCATTGCCCTTTACTGCATTCATACTCTTAAAAATGTGTTCTTCTCCGTTGTTATCATTCTTGATATCAGAGTACCCACTATTTTCATTCAATAAGAAAACATCTGTTTTAGCACTTCCATCAGTATTCCCCTTGGAGTATTTCGTAAAATTACTTAAGCCAACATAATCTGAGCTATTTTTTAAAATAGATTGAATATCTCCATCAGTTAGATCTTTGACAGTTTTAAAATCGTCAGTGTCTTTGTAACCCTTACTAGCGTTTGTGTACCAAACTTGGACATTATGTCCGATAGCGAAAATTTCTCCATCTTTCACATCGAAACCATAGCCATCAGAAGATTGGCTACCACCATTCACCTGGGTAATTTCACTTCCCTCTGAAACATCCAAGGTAACGGTGGGTGCATCCGCTACCGGAATAATATTCACAGCGAGGATCGCTTCTTTACCCTCTACATCGCCTTCCATTGGCTTAAAGGTAATGTGGGCGTAATCCGCCTCCTTGTTTCCGACCTCATTGCCCTCATAGCCATCGAAGCCAGATGCATCAACTGCGGGTATAAATACCAAATTACCGTCTTCAGTATCAGATTCGGTTATTTCCTGATCATCAGATACGTCGTTACCATTAAGCTGTAATGTACCGTTATTGCCAACATCTGTTATGCGGATACTGTTTGTGTTTTCTGAGACTTTGAAGTCTTTCCAGTTAATTGCTAGCCCACCCTCTTGATCTTCAAGACCTTCTACAATCCCACCGTCTGCCTGCGGCGCCTCCGTATCATCTGGTTCGCCCGAGTAGGTATTTAAGTTAACAGTAATCGTATTGCTATCGCCATCTCCATCGGTAGCTTTGACATCAAAGTTAACATCCTCCGCCATTTCCTGATATTGGAGGAAGTCCCACGTGCCGGTATTACCAGTCAACTTGATTTCAAAAACCTTACCGCTGTCATTAATCGCCACCAAAGTGTGTTGATCATCTTTGAGAGTTAACTTGTATTCGCTGTCTTCCGGTTTCAGCAGCTCATACCCAGCGATGCCATCGGCAGAACTAGCATCGACTTTTCCAGTCGCGCTGCCAATTGGCTGTTGCTCGTCTGGATCACCCAGAAACTCTATCGATTCAAGGGCAAAGTCACTGTTTTGATCGCCTGTACCACCCAAATTATCGACAGCTACAAAACGCACCTCATCAAACCCTCCAGGCACCGAGATGAGATCCTGAGTGTAAAAATCGCCGGCATCACTGCTGGCAACAACACTCTCTTCTTTACCTACCTTATCACCGTCACGATAAAAGACCATTTCAGCCTGCTCATTAGCACTATCAAACTGAGTATCTTTAGTAAACAAATCAGTTAATTTTGCTTTAAGACCAAAGGCTAGATAACCCTCGTCGAGCTTGAATATCAACTCCTCGAAATTATTATCGCTTCGGTAATCTATTTCATAATCTAATTGCTCTAATTGAGGACTTACCCCAGAACTTTTAACTGAAAGTCCATTATTAGATTGATTGACGGTAGCGGCATTTTCGCCTGAGGCATCGTTAAGGCCTTTTACGGAAATAGTAAAGTTATGATCCTGTAAATTTTCTCCATTGGAAAAGCCAAACGCTCCCTTCATAACCTTGACTATGTCATCAGCGTCAGTATTGACCTTATACCCACCCTCAGGGGCAGACTGTGAAATCTCAACACCGTCATCTTCAATAGTGATATTGAAGCTACCCTCAGCGTCGTTACTGCCATCCGAGAGGATGATGCCAACGTCAAAATTTAGCGTATCTTCCGATGTTGGATCAGAGTGATCGACTGGTTGACTTAGCTTAACGCTATAGCCAATAGAAGAGGGAGGTTCATTGCCTTCCGCATTGACTTGATTATTTCCGTCGTTCAGTTCAATTCGGATGACTTCCAGGCCAGAATCGATGGCACCGATAGCCACTGCTTTATTACTTCCATCCTCACCACCGTAAGCCCAAGAAATCTCTTTGTCACCAGACGATAAGGAAACTGAATTAAGCGAAGCTAGATTAATTTCAGCAGTTAATGCAGCGGTGCCATTGTCTGTAATATTAATCGTGCCGGATGACGTCGTTTCGTTAGTAGTGTCCGTATACCCATCCCCTGCTTGTTCATCAGGAAAACCCTTCTTCCCTTGAAGATCAAGTCCTTCTTCGGAAACAGCGGTTTTTTCAGGTGTTATGGTTGGCGTCTCGTTCAGGCCGTTGATCTGTACCGTCAGCGTCGCGGTGTTGGAGCTGCCCTCACCGTCAGTGGCCTGGTAGCTGATCGAACTGGTCACCGAGTCGTTGGCATCCAGATTGTCAAAATCACCATTGGGGTCGAAGGTGTAGCTGCCGTTGGCGTTAAGCGTGAACAGACCGCCATTGCTGC
>NZ_JABWCV010000025.1 GCF_013371085.1 Vreelandella maris
CCGAACTCAGCAGTGAAACCGCTTAGCGCCGATGGTAGTGTGGGGTCTCCCCATGCGAGAGTAGGTCATCGTCAGGCACCTATACCACGAAGAACCCAGCCACCCGGCTGGGTTTTTTGTTTGCGTGGAAGAAAATAAATAGAGCTGGATAAATGCTATGATGCGCCCCAATGAATTAGGCAGCCATCACCGTTTGTGATGGACGAAATCGAGGTGAAGTGGTGAGCGAAACGGTACCTACGTCATGGTTAGTTTACTGCCGTCCAGGGTTTGAAAATGATGCGTTAGCTGAAATGCAGCATCATGCAGCATTAAACGACGTAGCCTGTGAGAAATTCTACGGCGAAGGGTGGGTAAGCTTAACGCGTCTTGATGGCGAACCGATAAATGAGTTACATCGTCAAGCAGCCTTTAAAAAGCTAATTTTTGCACGCCAAAGCTTAGCGGCGTTGCCCGCTCTCACTCTTTCACGAGATGATCGCCTTACCGCTATTTTGGAGCAGGTAAAGGCTAGTCGATGGAACTTTGAGGAAATTTGGCACGAAACACCGGATACCAATGATGGCAAAGCACTGGCTGGGCTGATTAAGGCGCTTACCAAGCCGCTGGAAAGTATGTTGAAAAAGCGGGGTGCGTTAAGGCGTAGCGCGGGCGCACGACGTTTACATATTTTCTGGACTGACGGTGATCAAGTGCAGCTAGCGATGAGCTTTCCAGGCAATCGTAGCGATTTGATTAATGGTATTCGTCGGTTGCGTTTTCCCTCTCGTGCGCCTAGCCGCTCAACGCTAAAGCTGGAAGAGGCATGGCACGAGTTTATTCCTAGGGATGAGTGGGATGAGCGGTTAGCACCGCATATGCAAGCAGCTGATTTAGGTGCCGCCCCAGGTGGCTGGACATGGCAACTGGTTCAGCGCGGCATGTACGTTTATGCCATTGATAATGGTCCCATGGAATCGCAGTTGATGAAGACCGGCCAGATTGATCATCTCAAAGAAGATGGTTTTACCTGGGAGCCTCCGCAGCGTTTGGATTGGCTAGTCTGCGATATTGTTGATAAGCCAGTGCGAGTGTTAGCCATGGTGGAACGCTGGCTGATTCGTAAATGGTGCAAGGAGGCGATCTTCAACCTCAAGTTGCCTATGAAAAAGCGCTGGGATGAGGTAACGCGTTGCTTAACGGCATTGGAAGAGTCGCTGGAAAAAGCGGGCGTGCATGCGAATGTATCATGCCGTCACCTCTATCATGATCGGGAAGAGGTAACGGTGCATGTAAGGCTTAAGGATTAGCGCGAGTGAAACCGCAGGCTTAATAGCCAGGCTCGTAAATCCGAATAGTTTCATCTTCGGTTAATAGCGGTAAAATACGCTGCATGGCCATTGCCCGCGCTTCGCTGGAGTGCCACTCCTTCCAAGCGCGGAGGTCACGCCATTTGGTAATCATCAGTCGACGATCGGTATGACCAAGTTCTACCAGTGTTTCACCACCGATGAAGCCCCTTACGCCTAGAGAAACGCGCATTGCCTCCCGCGCTGCTTGCTCAAATTCTTCTTCAAGACCGGGCATAATTCGCCGTTCGATGATAACTTTAATCATACTTTCTGTTTCCTACATCGAGGATATTAATGGCTGATAATACGGGTACATTACCCAGCTTTGACGTGGTATTGGATACCTCAGGACTCTACTGCCCAGAGCCGATTATGCTGATGCATAACAAGGTGCGCGATATGACATCAGGCCAAGTGCTCAAAGTGATTGCCACCGATCCCGCCACTACACGAGATGTGCCCAAGTTTTGTCAGTTTTTAGGGCACGAACTGCTTGAGCAGGACACCGCGTCTGAGAGTAACTACCTCTATTTTATTCGCTTAGCATAAACCTTAGAGATAGCGCGAAAACACAAGCGAGGCTCAAATCAACATCATTGATGTTGGCCTCGCTCACTAGGCAGCACAGCATTAAGGCACTCGGCTAATCGCTTGCCACGACCATCATGGCTAGCGCCTCAAGCGTTGCCGGATCTTCTTCCAATATACGATTGGCGATATGGCGCTGGAAAAAGTAAACGGTTTGATGGCGAGCGTGAGCGCTGTAAAGGCACTTATCCCCTAACAAAATCGGTGTCATCGCCGCTTTGTTCTCGTCGGCAAGGAGCGCGTCAAGGCTACCGTCGCTGTAGAGACGCCAGCCGTAAACAGGCTTCATATGCCAGGGAGTGTTGGGGTGATTCATACACAGCGCGTGGGTGCCCAGAGTGTCGGGTATTTGCTGAATGAGAGTGACTTCTCCGGAAGCCTCATAATCAAAATATTCAGCTGCGGCGACTAACTCATGGTACTTATGGTCCGGTGGAGAGTCGAAAATCTCTTCCGTTTCAGGGTCGCGGTAACCCACGAAGTAGCCATTCTCCTGGCTGTTCAGATCATGGCAGGCCGCCAACGTTTCCATCCACGGCACCATGCCAAAGACGCTACCATCTTCTCTTAGCCCCCAGGCTAAAATAGGCATGCCGTAGTAAGTGTCGGGACTCGCAGCGAGTTGGTACACCATCTCTAGCCCATCTAGCTCCGGAGCTAAACGAACTAGGCACTTTTGCGCCTGCTGACGCTGACGCACAGTTTCCAGGTCGATGACCTGGGCAGAGCGGGGTGACAGGGATGCGCCCATTATGTCCCTCCTTGTGCTGCGTGGTCATGACATTGGCGAAGCAAGTTTGGCTTGCTTCATTATTATCCTTGCTTATCCACCTTACCTATCAACCAATAGCACAAGTTGCTCATAAGGTTAAGGGTTCTACGCTTTTTAATTATCTGAGCAAGTTGGAAAGCGAGCTCGTAGCGCTTGATGCTCGGTGAGCGCTTGCTGAAACTGGCCCCAGGGTGCTTGGGCGTTTTCCAGCGAAAGCCAGCGTGCCTGATAGCGCTGAATCGCTATTGGCTTGTCTACCGGCTGCGCGTCAATTAAGCGGTTGATCGCTGTTAGCCACTGTTGGGCAGTGTCTACCAAGCGTTCAAGCGACTGTGGTTCCCAGCGCCTCAAGCAGTGTGTGACATCTTTCTGCTGAGCTAATAATGCATTCGCTTCGGTTAAGCGTTGAGTGGCGAGTAGCAGGGCGCGCAACACTTCGGCGGTCAATGGCTGCTCTTGTAGGGTTTTTAAATGATTTTCGAGGGCTGAGGAGTCTTGCTGCCAATCGAGGTCAAACTGGTGATCCGTCATTCGCTGAAGATAATCAATGGCTTCAAGCTGGCTTGTAATAGTGTTTTCATCGACGGTAGCTAAAGGCTGGCTTGCGCGCGAAAAGCTTTTCACCCATTCGCTGGAATCAAAAATAGCGTTCCAACTGACGGCGGGTAACTGAGCTGTTTTAGTGACCGTCAGCTGTTGCAGGCGCGTTCGGTCTTCATCGCTTAACTGTTCGGGAACATCGCTGTTCCAGCAGGTGCTTAGCCGTTGCCATAGTGTTCGCTCATATAACCACTGCTGGCTAGGAGGTGCTACTCGACCGAGTTGATTGTTACGCGCCGCTATAAGAGAAGTAATTTGGCATTCGCGTAGCGCATAAATATTCAGCATGCTATCCCTTGTTTCGGGAATATCAATAAGCCGAGCAGAGCGCTCAGGGAAATCGCCAATATTCATGGGATTAGCCCGCTCAATACCTGCTTGGTCGAGGTCATTCGCAAGCTGCTGATGGTAGGTCTGCCACTGCTGTTCAGCGGGGTGATCACCACAGCCAGCCAGTAAGGCACTTAGGGTTAGCGCTATAAAAAAATTGCCCCGCCAAGCCATGTTTATCCCTTAATGCTGATACGCTGCAAACGCCAGGCAAGTAGCAGGGCCGCAGTGCTCAAACCCGCAATCAAACCCATCCAATAGCCATGAACCCCAAGTGGAGCAACCATGCTACCCATGCCGCGGGAGCCCAGCCAGTGGCCGCCGCCCAAGCCTACAATCCAGTAGGAGAGTACCGTTATCACCATCACGATGCGGGTATCTTTATAGCCGCGTAAAGCGCCTGCCAGATTGACCTGTAGTGAGTCAGAGAGTTGGAAGATAACGGCCAAGGCAATGATTGAAAGTGCCAGCGACTGTATCTCACTGTTCGAGGTGTAAAGCTCAATAACGGGAATCGCGCTGAACCACAGCAAAATGCTGTTGATAATTGCGACGATCACGCTGATGACAATGCCGTTCCAGGCGACCTGCCGGGCTAAGGCCAAACGCTGTTGGCCAAGCGTGTTACCCACCCGTACAGTCAGCGCCATACTCAGTGACATGGGCAGCATAAACAGAATGGAGGTGAAGCTGAGCGCTATTTGATGAGCTCCCACCGTGACTTCACCAAAACTGGCAATAAAGAGTGCAATGAGCGTGAACAGGGTCACTTCGACAAAAATAGCCACACCAATGGGAACGCCCACCACCATTAATTCACGTATGCCTAGCCATTGGGGCGGTGTCAGTTTTTGCCAAATCGCAACGCTTTTATAAGTGCTTCCCCTGCGCGTGTAGTAAGCCATCGCGAGTGCCATCGTCCACATGGAGAGCGCCGTCGCTATGCCGCAGCCAAAAGCGCCTAAGGCAGGCAGCTGTTGCAAACTAGTGGGAGTCCAGGCACCAAATAAATCAACCAAACCATCGCCGCCGTAGATCAAGAGGTAGTTGGCAGGAATATTCACGCTTAAACCGACCAAGCTTATCCATAGCGCCGGACGGGTGTGATTCATGCCATCGGAAAACGCTCTAAGCGCCTGAAAAAGGGCGATCCCCGGCATTCCAAAGGCGACAGCTGACAGATAGGCGGCAGACTGGCTGGCAACGGCAGGGGGTACATTCATTAATTCAAATATCGGCATGACGACCGACCAGAGCAGTAAGGCCGCGACAACGCCTAGCAGCAGGGCAACCCAGAGCGCTTGGTGTACTGCTGGGCGGATAGCCGTTTGGCGCTGACCACCCAACAAATGTGCCACAATCGGCGTGAGCCCCATCAGGGTGCCCGTCATAAACAGCATCAATGGCATCCAAAGGCTGGAGCCTACCGAGACGGCAGCGAGTGACGTTGCATCATGTCGGCCTGTCATCATGACATCAACAACACTCATCCCTGCTTGAGCCAGCTGAGCTCCGCAAATGGGTAATGCCAAGTAGACCAGAGCGCGAGTTTCTGGCCAATACACCGATTTAACTTGTTGAGTGAAACCGCCCAATGAGAAGGCTCCTGATCGACGAATTAAACTATAAAAAAGCGATAGGCTAGCAGGGAAGCCTATGCCTTGCTGATCTGTATTTAGTTTGCCTCTGTGAGGCAGTTATACTTTCTCAAACGGCAATGATAAACGAGGTCAATTTGAATCACGTGCAGGATCGATGGACGCTGGCCGATATTACCGCGCTCTTTGATGGCATTTTTGCAGAGCATTATCAAACACGCCTAATTCGGGGGGACGATGAACCCCTCTATCGGCCTGCTGATAGCGAAACATCGTATCATCAAATTATTTTTGCGCGGGGCTATTATGCCAGTGCGTTACACGAAATTAGCCACTGGTGTATTGCTGGAGAAAAACGCCGCCAATTAGAAGATTACGGCTATTGGTATTCGCCGGACGGGCGTAACGCGGAGCAACAAGCTGCTTTTGAAAGCGCAGAGGTTGCTCCACAAGCGTTAGAGTACCTATTTACCCAGGCGTGTGGCCGTCATTTCCATGTCAGCGTGGACAATCTGGGAGGCGATACAGACGTGGATCGGGAAGCTTTCCAGCAGCGCGTTATGGTTCGGGCAGCGCGCTACCAAGATGAAGGCTTACCCCTACGTGCCAAAGCCTTTTGCCATGCATTGAATGTTTACTATCAACAAGGGCAGAAGCTTGAAACAGCTATTGCTCAAGGACTTGATAGGTTGCTATGCACACGACTATGTTGAAGTTGTCTACTATGTAGGTGTTACGAATCATAAGGAGGGAATCTCATGACTCAGCACAATCCAAACGGATCAGCCAAGGATGTGGTTGACACCCTAACCACAGATCATCAGGAAATGATGGCGCTGGCAGGCCAAATTAAAGGCTCAAATGACCCACAGTGGCGTAGAGATATGGCGGATACCTTGATCGCTGAGGTAATGCGCCATGCTGTTGCCGAGGAAATGTACGTTTATCCGGCAATAGAAAAATACATACCGAATGGAACCGAAGAGGTTGAGCACGACAAACAAGAGCACGATGAAATTGTTCAAGTAATGAAACAGCTGGAAGATTGTAACGCCGTCGATCCGGTTTTCATGGCGCAGCTCGAAAAGTTAGAAGGATTGTTAAGTCACCATGCAGACGACGAGGAGTCACAGCAATTTCCTAAGATGCGCACCCATATGTCCGGTGCCCAACTCATTGAACTAGGTGAAAAAGTAGAGCAGGCCAAAACACTGGCGCCGACTCGTCCGCACCCCAGCGCTCCTCATTCAGAACTCTTCCACAAGAGTGTGGGTGCAGGTGTAGGCATGGTTGATAGGCTTAGAGACAAGCTCACGAGGCGGAAAACGAAGTAAATAAACAAAGGATTTATACAAGCTTAATTTAGATGCTGGTGACCGCAGACAGTTTTTTAGACGACTTTTGCTAGATATTTTCCTGAAAAGGTAAGGGGGAGCAATGCGCCACTTAGTGGCGCTTTAGTTTACCTGCTTCAACTCGTGGGTAATATCAGCCATGCTGTGGTAGTGATGGTCGCTAAACTGCTTCAGCAGTTGTATTTCCTGCTTACTCGCATTTCGATAGGCATGATTGATTAGCTGCTCACGCGTGGCTGGAAAGCTTATTCCATCGAACAGGCTAGCAAAGCGAGCTGCGGATGGGGCTTGCATGGCACGCTGGCCGCCAGTCTTGCTTGGCTGGTTGTGGGGCACGTCTTCATGAGTACGCAATTCTCCGAAGGCACGCGCGACCTCGGCAGCATCGCGATACTCCTGGTCGGGTAATTGCCGCACGATGTCATACACCTCTTGCTCATCGTCACTCAGTGCATCGACGAGTTCGCTGCGTGTTTTCGGGAATTCAATCCCTTTCAGCGCTTTTTCAATATCAGCCGCAGAGACCGCCTGTTTTGGGTGAGAAGTGAGCATATGCCGCTCGTAAAGTGATTTTTGCTCGAACTCAGCCCCGCATATTTCGCAAGTAAACTGTGCCATCAGCGTATCTCCCCCAGCGCTTTTTGGATATCTGCCATCGTTGCGTACTTTCGGCTGGGAAATTCCTTTAATACGTCAATAACGTCATCTGTGGCATGGTTGGTTTTGGCCTGTTTAATCAGGTCCGCCTTGCTGCTCGGTAAATCGATGCCCTTGAGTGCCTTGGTAATGCCAGCCGCCGATGCCGAATCAGTGGCTGCCTTGCCACCGCGCTCACCGCCTTTGCTGCGATCGCCTTCGGGTTCCTTGGCTTCTGGCTGCATGTGCGGCTCGGTGAGCTCGCCACCTTCCAGCGCTTCATTGGGCCACTCGCGCTTTTTCAGCCCTAACGTCTTGAATAGGGCCGCCTTGCCGGTGATGGAAATTTGCTCTTCGGCGAGGTTGTCATGCGCTCCGATGAGCAGAAGTTGAGCATCTTCGTAGTCGAGCAGCCCGCTATCGTCAATATCCAGCCAGCGTTTGTCGGCGAATTTTTCTATTAAGCGCTTGGGGTAGTTCGGTTTAGCGTCTGGAAAACCGGGGACATCAAGGGAGGGGTTGCGCACCGAGATGATATAACTTGCCTCGGCAAGAATCCCCAGTTCCGCCTGCGCTTTGCCGGGTTTCGTGGGGTTGGTGAGCCGATAAGCCAAACGCGAACTGTTGTGACGCTCAAAGATAGCGTAGCGCCCCTCTCCAACGGGAATGGCTTCGCCCTGTTCCTGCTCGCCACGGGTTTTGGTAGCGTACTCGAGCGGCGCTAGCGCCTCGCCAATGTTTGTTGGCTTGCCTATCATGTCGTTCATCATCCACTCTCGTGCGGTAGACGATGGCTTGCCATGGCTAATCTCAGGCATGCGCTTTTTGCCCACCAGGAATAATCGAGCGGTATCTTTATCGTCTGGCGCTAGCACTAAGTAAAGGCGCTGAACGTCTTCAATGTTTTCGACCCGCGGTGTATTGACCTTGGGCCGATAGAAAAAATAGATATCTCCCTTTTCAACATAATCCTTCATCTGTCACCTCCTGTGTAGAAATGGCTATGTCGTTAAGATGGAGTCCTCAAAAGCGTGTCCTACAGCTATCTTTCTAAACAAAGCCTCATTATGGGTTAGCAGAGGATTTTCCTTCGTGCAAACGTATCCTAGGCTATTGGTAGCTAATGCCTAGTCCTCTTCAGTAAGGCGCTGGTGCATCGAGAGCATAACCTCAAGCTCATGTTCTGGACGCATCGGCTCTAAGCCCAGCTCGCTGAACGTTTCACGCCGCTGGCGATGCCATTCGCCAGGAGTGATTGAAGGGTAGAGCACCGATGCCGGGGCTAGCTCTACGAAAGGATCCAGCCCATAGGTATCAAACAGCCGTGCCAGTGCCGCTTCGTCGTCGCCGTTGTCGCTGGTATACAGCGTGGCGGAGAAGTGGTCGTTCTCAAGTTCGCGAATCACTTCCAGAGGACTAACCCCCAGGCTCTCCAGCTCTTCCATGCTGTAGGCGCCCAGGGCATTGGTGTCTTCCTTTATCCAGCTATCATCCGGCTGAATTAATGTTTGCTTCACTCGGCCATCGGGCAGCGACCAAGCAATGGCGAGCGGTAAGCCATCGTCTTCGCCCGTTTCAATGGCAATAAACCCAGGATAATCGGCCACGCTAGTACTCCTATTATGATTCTGCGGGAAGACGGAAAAAACGCTTGGCAGTTTGGGTGGTGGCGTTGCCTAGTTCAGTTTCGTTGATGCCGTGCCACTGAGCAATCTCGCGCACTATCCAAGGTAACAAAGCGGGTTCATGGCGGCGCCCTTTGAGTTTTGTAGGCAAGTTACGGGGTAGCAAATAAGGGCAGTCGGTTTCAACCATTAAACGTTCAAGAGGAATATCACTCACCAATGATCGCAGGTGATGACCGCGCCGCTCATCGCAAATCCAGCCCGTTAACCCTATATGCAAGTCTAGGTCGAGATAACCAAATAGCGTATCGCGGTCAGCAGTGAAACAGTGAACCACCGCGTGGCTGATGTCGTCTCGCCATGCATGCAGAATTTCGCGCATCCGCTGGCCCGCATCGCGCTCGTGTAAAAACAGCGGCAACCCGCTTTCGACCGCGAGCGCCAGCTGCGCTTCAAACGCACGCTCCTGCTCCTGGGGCGTCGAGAAGTTGCGATTAAAATCCAGCCCACACTCGCCCACAGCCACTACTTCCGGTAAGGCATGCAGGGCCGCCATGGCGCGCTCAAGACCTGCATCCCACTGGCTGGCGTCATGAGGGTGTACACCCGCCGTGGCGTACAGGCCAGGATACTGTTTGGCCAACTCGACGGCTTGCTCGGCGTGGGCAAGATCGGTACCGGTAACGATCATGCTCGTTACCTGCGCTGCCAGGGCACGTTGTATAACCGCCTCAAGATCACGTCCAAAGCTTTCGTGGGTTAAGTTAGCGCCGATATCCACCAAAGGGGCACTAGGCCGAAACTGTAGTGCTTCGGGTAAAAAATCATCGGCATACGCAGTGGTCAAAGGTGTCTCCCATTCAATATGAAAAGGCACCATTGTAACGGTATGCGCGAGCATCGACTAATGCATCAACGTTCCCCCTACCAGCGCGCTCATGCGTTACACTGTGCGCCTCACGACTAAGGAGGACACCGCGTGACCCTGTTACGACTCGAACAGCTGCAACTCGCCTACGGCACCCATGTACTACTCAATCGCGCCGACCTGACGGTTGAAAAAGGCGAGCGGCTGGCGCTGGTCGGGCGCAACGGCACCGGCAAGTCCACTCTGCTGAAGCTGGTAGCGGGGGATATTCTGCCCGACGATGGCTCCATTTGGCGCGCACCTGGTCTCAAGATCGGCGTGTTGGCTCAGGAGTTACCCGAGTCATCTGGCTTGACCATTTTCGATATGGTCGCCCAAGGGCTTCCAGAAGCCGGAGAGCTGCTCTCCGAGTACGATCATCTTATCAATGATCCTGACCCCGATATGGATCGCATGGCGACTCTGCAAACGCGCCTGGAAGCCATTGATGGCTGGTCATATCACCAGCGTATCGATACGGTGCTCACGCGCTTAGGCTTGCCACCTGAGGCTGAGATGAGCTCGCTCTCCGGTGGCTGGCGCCGCCGAGTAGCGCTGGCGCGCGCTCTGGTTGCTGAGCCCGATCTGCTGCTGCTTGATGAGCCTACCAACCATTTGGACTTAGACACCATTGCCTGGTTGGAAGAGCAACTGCTGGCCTTTAATGGCGCAGTACTGCTGATTACGCACGATAGGGCGTTTCTTTCCAAGCTGGCGACCAATATTCTGGAGCTGGACCGTGGCCAGCTAGGGCGATACCCCGGCAAGTACGAAGAGTATCAGGCCCGTAAGCAGCATGAGCTTGAAGTGGAAGCACGGGAGAACGCCGAGTTCGATAAAAAACTTGCTCAAGAAGAAGCCTGGATTCGTCAGGGCGTTAAAGCGCGGCGTACCCGCAACGAAGGCCGAGTGCGCGCGCTGGAAGCGATGCGTAACGAACGCAGCCAGCGCCGTGAGCGCCAGGGTAATGCCAACTTGACGGTGGATCGCGGCGAGCGCACCGGTAAGCGCGTGGTGGAGCTGCAAGGCGTCACTCAGCGTTTTGGCGATGATGTAATACTGCGTGATATTAACCTTGAAGTACTGCGCGGCGACCGTATCGGTTTCCTGGGGCGTAACGGCGCGGGCAAGACAACCCTATTGAAAATCCTGCTGGGCGAGCTGGAACCCACTGAAGGCAAGGTGCAGATGGGCACCAATCTAAAAGTAGCCTATTTCGATCAGCTGCGTGCCGGGCTGGAGCTGGATAAAACCGTGTATGACAACGTTGCTCAGGGCAGTGATCGCGTCAGCGTGGGCGGTAAAGATCGACATGTGATGAGTTACCTGCAGGACTTTCTGTTCACACCTGAGCGGGTACGCCAACCGGTGAAAGCGCTCTCTGGTGGTGAGTCCAACCGCCTGCTGCTTGCCAAGTTGTTCACTCAGCCAGCTAACGTGCTGGTACTTGATGAGCCGACCAACGACCTCGACATGGAAACCCTGGAGTTGCTTGAAGAGCTGCTTCTCGATTTCGATGGCACGCTGCTGCTGGTTTCCCACGACCGTACTTTTATGGATAACGTGGTAACCAGCATGCTCGCCTTTGAAGGCGATGGCGTGGTGCGTGAATACGTGGGTGGCTATACCGATTGGATTCGCCAGGGCGGCAAGTTGCCTCCAGCGCCTTGGGAAGGGGCGGCGCGTCAGCGTACTGAACCCACCTCAGAAACGCCTAAAAAGGTGGCCGAAGCTCCTGCTGCCCCGGCTAAGAAAAGCGTTAAGCTCTCCTACAACTTGCAGCGTGAGTTAGATGCGCTGCCCGCTGAAATAGAACGCCTTGAGAGTGAAGTAGAAGCGCTAGAGAGCGAGATCGGTGACCCAGCGTTTTATCAGCAAGAAGCAGAAGCCGTTACGGCTAAACTTCAGTCCCTTGAGAAAGTGCAGAAAGCGCTAGAAGTAGCCATGGAGCGTTGGATGGAGCTGGAAGCGATGGCCGCTGGGGAATAGATGTAGCAACGATAAAAGGCGCCGAACAGGCGCCTTTTTCGTAGCGATATAAAGCAAGGGTTTACTCGTCGCTTTTCTCGCCTTTTTTGCCCACGCGTACCGCAAGAACATCGCACTGAGCACCGTGCAGCACGCCAGTAGAGGTTGAGCCTAGCAGTAACGCAAAACCATGACGACCGTGGGAGCCCACTACGATCAAGTCCACATCATGCTCTTCGGCAAACCGGTGGATTTCGGTATCGGGCATACCCACGACAACATGCTGGTCAGCCTCAGCAATATGCGGCGCGGCAATTTCGGCTAAGCGTTTTTTGGCATGTTCATCCAACTGGTCTTGGATGCTGGTCAAATCCATCGGTATATCACCACCATAGGCAAACCCAAGCGGTTCCAGGGTATGCATAATGGAGATTTTGGCTTGATCGTTGCGTGCTGCGATCGCAACGGCACGTTCCAGGATTTTGTGGGAATCTTTGGTTAAGTCAACGGCAACTAAAATGTGGTGATAGCTCATGGCATATCTCCTTAGCGTGGATAACACTAGTTCACAAAGAATAATGGAGACTCTTTGTTCAATGACCGTTACTTTAGATGGCGTGCTTTATTTTAACAATGATCAGTGTTTTAACCATGACGTGTATCAAAACAACGACCTGAGTCATGAAGGTTAGAATAGCTTATACATTGTGGCTCACGTTAGAGGAAATGTAGAGATGGAATGGCTAATTATTATAGCAATTTCGATGTTTGTCATCGCACCGGTGATGTGGCTAAAGCCCAGTCCACGCCAGAGGCGCCAGCAGACGCTGCGCACGCAAATTGCCAAGCAAGGCGTAACTATCAAACTGGAAAAACCACCGCTTCACCACTTTAAAGGGACGATGCCTGCCTACCGGTGGCACTATCCTCAGTCAGCACCTGGGCCGGATTTCCTTTTGGTCAGAGATAGCAATGCGAGTGAAGCTTTAGCACCGTATCATGCGGGCTGGCGTTGGCGAATAGCCCCGTTGCGGCCGCTTCCGGATAATGCCGAGATACCGTTAAAAGCACTGCTTGAGCGTTTGCCACAAGACGCGCTGGTGATACAGTCGACTCCCTTCGCGCTGACCCTATGGTGGTGGGAATCGCAAACCGCTGAACGATTCACGACATATTTACCTGAGTTTAAGCAACTGATTGATACTCTTCAGGGCCATGTCGATCGGCCCACCGGTCAACCGCTCAAAGGGACAGAGCAGACTGCGCCAACCTCAAAGAATGATCATGAGGCTGGGCCGTCTTGATCCCGGGCCTGAATGGCTAACCCGTTGGCTTCAATCACCGCCAGCCATTCATTGAGCTGTTCAAGGTTCTCCTCGCTCAAGCCTGCAAACATCTCTTTACGCGCCTGCTGGGCAACACTGTCGATTTTTTCCAACAACGGCATAGCGGCTGGCGTCAGATAGATACGTTTGCTACGGCGGTCATTGTCACAGGCACGGCGTTCCACCAAACCTTGCTCTTCAAGCTGGCCGAGAGTGCGCACCAAGGACGGTGCCTCAACACCAATGGCGCGGGCAAGATCGCACTGTGGGTGTCCCTCGCCCATACGCCACAAGTGATAGAGCGTGACCCAGCGCGTTTGCGTTAAGCCTAAGGGAGCAAGTCGTCGATCTAGAATTGAACGCCATAGATGCGGCAAGCGTGCGATACGAAAACCAATCGTTGAAGCCATAATTAACTAGCTACCAATAAGTGTGAGTAAGCGAATTGTCATAAGCTGCGCCACTGAATGCAAGGCGATTAACAATTCAGTCATCCGGTTGCGCCTCTGCATCATTAGTACGGCCCGGTACAAAGCGCCGTAAGTTCAATCCGCTTAAGCCACTGGCGTGTATTTCTCCATCGGCTAGAGAAGCCTGCTGGCTATCCTCTGCCACCTCAAAGCGTATTAATCCTAAGCGTTGCCCAGTGCTTGTCATAATGTCGATGCGCCACTGCCCGGTTGGATCTTCTGGAAAGTTTTGTTTGTGACTCCATGCGCGGTATCCCTGCTCGCGTCCGCCGTTGATGTTCAATTCCACTACGTCCATTGGCTCACCATTATGATGCCAAGCGTGGGTAATGGTTTCACTCAGTCCACGCGGTGCTCTGATAGCGGTATACACATAGAGCCCATTATCGCTAATGGCCTGGGGAGTCAGCGTCATTGAGCCTTGGGGTAAGCGCTGCTCGACGTCAAACCCAGGAGAGAGAGCACTGCTGGTCATCCATAGGCTGGCAGGGGGTACCCAAATGCGCCCTAGCCAAGCGCCGTACGCTAACACCAACGTTAAGCCAAAAAAGGCGCACCAGCGCTTGAAAGAACTTTGCTTTAGTAGATGCCAAAAGCTAGGGAGGGCGACCACGACCGTGATCCCGAGCGCTAAGAGTAAACTTTGCCCGGTGGTGAGGTGTACCATGATCGGTAACGTCACGAGCAATACGAGAAACACGCACATGGCGTGGAATAAGAAGTAAAGGCTACGCCATCGTTCGGAAATTTTAAAATAGATGGGATCGATGATAGATAGTAGCGCCATCACGCCCACAAGCAGTGCAAACAGCGTCTGGCCACTATTCCATACGGTAGTAACTAAAATAAACGGCAGCGTGAAAAAAAGCGTTTCCTGGTGAATCATCTGGGCAATAAACGTCGTTACGCCTCTTGGTGGCGTTGGGTGGCCACGACGTTTTAGCCAGCGGCTGATTAAACCTTCGGAAAGCAGTAGCGTCCAGGCGAACAAAAGCCCTAGCGCGAGGGCAGCCCCCAGCCACTGTTGGCGATCGACCAGAAAGAAACTGCCTAAACCGGCAGAAAATGCCATGGGCGGCCATAGCCAGCTCCATGGCTTTAGTCGCTCGACAATGCTTTCTATATGCCGCTGAACGGTGGCAATGCGGGATGGCGTGAGCAGTGCGCCCATAGACAGTTAACCTGCAAAATAATTGGAAGCGTGATCCTAGCAGCATGAACGCCCGCAGGGGAGTGCTGGTCTCAGTAGATGGATAAATTAGCCAAAAGTCAGGGCTTGACGAACACAGGCAACTCAACCAAGCTAAAGCAATCAAACGGCCGTATGAAATCGATTGGGTTGTGTTGACCGTATATTTCTATTGGTCGAATAAAAGTGTGGCGGGTTCCTTTTATGGAACCAACCCGAATTGTGGAGAGAGCGCGGATGATCTACCAAGGCAACGCCATCACGGTGACACGTCGTGACACCCCGAGTGGCAATGACATCGCTATGCTCACTTTTGATCTGAAAGGTGAGTCCGTCAACAAACTATCCAGCGCAGTGGTGGCAGAGCTGGGTGAAGCCGTCAAAGCAATCCAAGCTGAAAATAGTTTAAAAGGCTTATTGATTGCTAGTGGTAAAGAAGTGTTTATCGTCGGTGCAGATATTACTGAGTTTCACACCCTCTTTGATAAAGGTGAAGAGTATCTGGTTGAGATGAATCTCAAGGTACACGATATTTTCAACGCCATCGAAGACCTGCCTTTCCCCACCGTTACCGCGATTAATGGGTTGGCCCTAGGGGGCGGCTGTGAAGTACTGCTAACCACCGATTTTCGCGTGATGAGCGAGAAAGCCAAGATTGGCTTGCCAGAAACCAAGCTCGGCATTTTGCCCGGCTGGGGCGGCTGTGTGCGCCTGCCACGTATTATCGGCGCTGATAACGCTATCGAATGGATCGCTGGCGGTACTGAAAATCGTGCTGATGCCGCGTTGAAGATGGGCGCTGTGGATGCCGTGGTGAGTGCAGAGCAGTTGGAAGACGCCGCGCTGGATATCCTTGATCGCGCCAATGCAGGTGAGCTGGATTATCAGGCGCGTCGTGCTGAAAAGACCAGCCCGCTGAAGCTCAACCCGATTGAGCAGATGATGGCGTTTGAAACCGCCAAAGGGTATGTCGCTGGCAAGGCTGGGCCGCACTATCCCGCGCCGGTTGAAGCGATCAAAGTGATACAGAAAGGCGCTGGTGAAGAGCGCGGCCGTGCTCAGGCAATTGAAGCCAAGGCTTTCGCCAAACTGGCGCTAAGCAGCGTAGCGTTCAACCTGGTCGGCCTGTTTCTTAATGACCAAGTGGTTAAAAAGAAAGCCAGCAATTACGAAAAACAGGCGCAGCCGGTGAAACAAACGGCGGTATTGGGCGCGGGTATTATGGGCGGTGGTATTGCCTATCAGAGCGCTTCCAAGGGCACGCCGATCCTGATGAAAGACATTAAGGACGACGCGATAGAGTTAGGCCTGAAAGAAGCCCGCAAACTATTTGCCAAACAGGTAGAGCGGAAGAAATTCACGACCGAGCAAATGGCTGAAAAGCTCACCAACATCCGTCCGACGCTCTCTTACGGTGATTTTGATAACGTCGACCTTGTTGTTGAAGCCGTTGTTGAGAATCCCAAGGTCAAAGACGCGGTACTTACCGAAGTGGAAGGCGTGGTGGGCGAGAACACTATTCTCACCTCCAATACCTCAACCATCTCGATCAACCGCTTGGCGCAAAACCTAAAGCGGCCTGAAAACTTTTGCGGTATGCACTTCTTCAACCCTGTGCACCGCATGCCGCTGGTGGAAGTTATCCGTGGTGAGAAAACCTCGGACGCCGCCGTGGGTGCCACCGTGGCCTACGCTCGCGCCATGGGCAAAACGCCGATTGTAGTTAACGACTGCCCCGGCTTCTTGGTCAACCGTGTACTGTTCCCCTACTTTGGTGGCTTTAGCTTCCTAGTTGAGCAGGGCGCTGACTTCCAGCGCGTTGATAAAGTGATGGAGAAGTTTGGCTGGCCGATGGGGCCTGCCTACTTGCTTGACGTGGTCGGCCTTGATACCGCCGTACACGCTAATGAAGTCATGGCCGAAGGCTTCCCTGATCGTATGGCGCGCGAGGGCAAAACCGCTATCCAGGTCATGTACGACAATGACCGCTTGGGCCAGAAGAACGACAAGGGTTTTTACGCCTACGAAGAGGACAAGAAGGGTAAGCCGAAGAAAGTGACCGACGAAGCGGCTTACGCCTTGGTCAAAGAGGTGGTGAAGGAGCACAAAGAGTTTTCCGACGAAGACATCATCGCTCGCATGATGGTGCCGCTCTGCTTGGAAACCGTACGCTGTTTGGAAGATGGCATTGTAGCGACGCCGGCTGAAGCTGATATGGCATTGATCTATGGCATCGGCTTCCCGCCATTCCGCGGTGGCGCTCTGCGCTACATCGATGCGATGGGCGTGGCTGAGTTTGTGAAACTCGCAGAAGGGCTAGCCGAAGAGCTGGGGCCGCTATACGCGCCGACCGATAAGCTGCGTCAGATGGCTCAAAACGGCGAGTTATTCTATTCCAACGATAAGTCTGCCAACCAAGCCTAACCACCACGTATAGGAGATAAAAGATGAGTTTGAGTCCGAGAGATATTGTGGTGGTTGACGGTGTCCGTACCGCCATGGCGAAAGCCAAGAATGGTGCTTTTCGTAACGTTCGCGCTGAGAACCTCTCCGCTGCGGCCATGCAGGCACTATTTACGCGTAACCCAAACCTAGACCCGTCGGAAGTTGATGATGTGATCTGGGGCTGTGTGAATCAAACGCTTGAGCAATCAATGAATATTGCTCGCAATGCGGCGATTATGACCGGTATTCCCCGTTCGGTACCTGCGCAAACGGTTAACCGTTTGTGCGGTTCTTCGATGACGGCGTTGCATATCGCGGCGGCCAATATCAAAGCGGGCATGGGTGATTTCTTTATCATCGGTGGCGTGGAGCACATGGAGCACGTACCCATGGCCCACGGCGTTGACGTCAACCCGGCGGCCAGCAAATACGCGGCCAAAGCGGCGATGATGATGGGCTTGACCGCTGAACTGCTGGGCAAAATGCACGGTGTTTCCCGAGAAGAGCAGGACAAGTTTGGCGTGCGTTCCCACCAGCGCGCTCAAGCGGCGATGGAGAAGGGCTACTTCGATAATGAAATTATCGGTGTTGAAGGCCATGATCAGCGCGGCTTTAGGGTGATGGTTCAGCGCGATGAGGTTATTCGCCCCGACTCTACCCTGGAGTCTATGGCGAGCCTCAAGCCGGTATTTGATCCGCGCAACGGTACCGTGACCGCGGGTACGTCCTCGGCGCTTTCTGTCGGCGCCTCGGCAATGGCAGTGATGAGCTACGAGCGCGCTCAAGCACTGGGCTTAGAACCCATCGCGCGAGTGCTTTCGACCGGTGTGGCGGGTTGCGATGCGTCCATCATGGGGTATGGCCCAGTGCCAGCGTCCAAGAAAGCGCTTAAAGCTGCTGGTCTCTCTGCCGCTGATATCCAAACGGTTGAGCTCAACGAAGCGTTTGCCGCTCAGGGTATTCCAGTGCTAAAAGACTTAGGTTTCCTGGATGCGCTGGACGAGAAGGTTAACCTCAACGGTGGTGCCATTGCCCTTGGGCACCCGCTGGGTTGCTCGGGCTCGCGTATCTGCACCACGCTGTTGAACGTAATGCAGCAGCGCGATACCACCCTGGGCTTGGCGACCATGTGTATCGGCATGGGGCAGGGCGTTGCAACGGTGTTTGAACGACTGAAATAACCATAGCGCTTAGGTACTTAAACGGCATCCTTCGAGGTGCCGTTTTTATTTGTCAGGTTTTTGTTCAGAAAAGCACTATTCAGGTTCAGATTGAAAAGCCGTGCGGTGAAAATCCGCTGCGGCTTGTACTTCCGCAATACCGCAGGTATCGGGTACCGGTACTGTGTTGCCCGCCAGAACCGCGAGCACCGCCCTTGTACCGTTGGCCAGTGACTCAAGGTTGTAGCCGCCCTCTAATATGAATACCAAACGGCCCTCGCAGTGCTGTTCGGCCAGCTGTTGCATAAAGCCGGTTAGCGCGCCAAACCCTTCATAAGAAACGTTGAGCGCTAAGTCATGCCAGTGTGGGTCAAAGCCTGCAGAAACTAAGATGATATCCGGTTTAAACCAGGCAGCCGCTGGCGCTAGGATGTCGCGAAAAGCTTTTAAATACGCTTCATCACCGGCGCCAGCGGGTAGGGGGACGTTGATGGTGGTGCCTTCGCCTAACCCAGCGCCTACCTCTTCAAGATGGCCAGAGCCGGGGTAGAAAGGCGCTGCCCGGTGAATATCAAAAAACATCACGTCGGGCTCTGCCCAGAAAATATCCTGGGTACCGTTGCCGTGGTGGGCGTCCCAATCAACAATGAGCACTCTTTCGCAACCTAGCGCGCTGCGGGCATGGGCTGCCGCCACAGCTACATTGTTAAACAAGCAAAAGCCGCGGGCGCGAACAGGTTCGGCGTGGTGTCCCGGCGGGCGCACAAGAGCAAAGGCGCTTTTAGCGCGTTTTTCCATCACTGCTTCCACTGCGGCAATAGCCGTTCCAGCGGCGACTTCAGCGGCATCAACGCTACCCGGTGAAACCGCGGTGGTGTCCACATCCAGCCAGGCATTTTTGCCGCGCAGGCTGAAAATGTCGCTTAGATAGGAAGTGGTATGCACACGCGCTAACTGCTCATGGGTAGCCGCTTTACCCCCTTCAATTTTTAAACCTTCAATGGGGGCTCTCTCAAGCAGCTGTTGAATAGCGGTTAATCGCCCAGGGTGCTCAGGATATTTCCAAGGCACAGGTAAGCCAGCAAGCAGATGGCGAATACGCTTATCGATTCGCTGAGGTAAAAAATCGGCATCAATGTTGGGTTCGTGAGCGAGTACGCGATTATCATAAAAGGCAATGACGTTGTGCATAATGGCTACCTAAGAATCGTGCGTTGATTACTCTCAATCGCACTGAATGCACGAAGTGCTTACCTGCAGTAAGGCAGGCTGCGCGTTTTTATACAATGCCGCTTTCAACACTAAATGCTAAGGTCATGCTAATTTCTTCTACTTGATCTGCAAACGTTGGCTGCCATTCACCGCGTAAAATGAGAGGGGGCTGTACCCAGCGCCAGCGTAAGCCAGTCACGATGCTTTCTACTGCGCGCTGAGTGCCCGTGCCGTCATGGCCTGCACGGATATAGAGCGCACAGGGCAATCCTTGCTTTTTTTCTAGAACAGAATAGTAGGTGCGGTCAAAGAAATCTTTTAGCGCGCCACTCATATAGCCCAGATTCTCCGTGGTACCGAGCAGGATGGCATCGCAGGCTAGTACATCCTCTGGGCCTGCCTCCAAAGGCGCTTTCACCACACACTGCACCTGCTCAAGATCGGGATGGCTAGCGCCCCGCGCGGCCGCTTCGCGCAGAAGGCGGGTGTTCGCCGACGGGGCATGAGCAATCACTAACAGTTGTTTACTAAATTCATTACTAAGCTCAGCATTCATAGCAAAGACCTAATTGAAATGTGGGGCAGCAAGGGGTTGCGCCACATAATGAAAATGCCACACTGCTTAAGAGTCTTAAAGTTGAGAAGCAATATGTCCAGTAAGACATTGATCAATGTCTATTACGATGCCCAGTGCCCTCTTTGTCGACAAGAGCGTCGGCGCTATGAGCGCTGGTCGGGTCGCCATGCAAAAGATATCGGTTGGCTTGACGTAAGCGAAAATGAGCAAGCTCTATGTGCAAAGGGTGTTGACCCTGCAGTAGCGCTACGCTCTCTGCATGTCGAAACCGAGCAAGGTCAATTAATAGAAGGTATTGACGCCTACCGTTTGTTGATGAAGCGTGTTCCGTTACTGGTCCCGGTCGCTTGGCTGATTGGCTTGCCTGGGATTAAACCAGCACTGCGAACCCTTTATGATGTGTGGGTAAAGCGTCGCCTACAGAAACAGGGCCGGTGGCCTCTCTAATGTCTAGCAAAGGAAGCCTGACAATGCAGCGAAGTGCGCTATATCTAAGGGTGGTAGGGGTAGGTGTAAGCTTATTGCTCGCGGGCTGTGCCGGTGGACAGCATCCTTCGCCCACCCCTAGCCAGACAGCGGCTGATGCACCGTTAGCCAGCCCGCAACCCGCGCCTGCCGCCACGACAGCGCCGGAGGCCGCCACGGCGAGTGACTGGGTGCCGCCGCTATTTATCAGTCCCGAAGAGGAAGCGTCCTACTATGTTAGCCGTTTGGCAGATCGGCGTTTTGTGACCAGCTACGGTGATCGTGACAACCGTCGTCCCTGGTACATTGCCGCTGAGCAATTAGGCGAAATAGGGCTTCCTGCTGTTCCACTGCTGTTTGCTCGGTTGAACACCAGCGATGCGTATGAACAAATGCTGGTTCTCTACGCGCTTCAGCTAGCCACTCAAGATCCTCAGCTAATGGTTCGAACAGGTGGCGATTACGTTCAGTTAGGGGTAGTACTTGACCCCACACATAATGCTGAGAATGTGGCGTCTGCTCAGCAGTGGTGGCAACAACACGCTGAGCAGGTGACCCGCTGATTAATAGCCTTCACACTCAGCAGCGGCTCATCAGATAAATCAAGGCATCAGATAAACCAAGGCCCATCAGATAGACCGAGGAGAAAAACATGGCATTTGCACTTTCATCAATGCAGGTTACCAGCCCAGCGTTTGCTGATCATCAAGCGATTCCTTCCAAGCACACTGGTGAGGGGGAAAATGTTTCGCCTGCCCTAGCTTGGAAAGATGCTCCCGAGGGAACCCAGGGTTTCGCTGTTATCTGTCACGATCCAGATGCTCCTTTGGTCAAGGATGGCAGCTACGGCTTTGTACATTGGGTGCTCTATAACTTGCCCGCAGATACCCATGAGTTAACTGAAAAGAGTGTTGTGGGCACTGCTGGCGCCAATGATAAAGGCGGAGTTGGTTACTTTGGCCCGATGCCCCCTGAAGGGCATGGTAAGCATCTTTATTATTTCTGGGTGTTGGCGCTGGACCATCAAACCTCGCTGCCTGAAGGACTAACGCTTGCCGAGCTACTCAAAGAAATAGAGCCTAATCTGCTAGGCATGAATCGTTTGGTAGGCACGTATCAGCGTGATTGATCGCATCTGCAAAAGTAGACAAGCGGAATAATCCGTGTAGGCTCCATCGCTTTCTTAGGCCTTGAATCAGCCTTTTCTATTAGCCAAGCGATGGAGCCATCCCATGAGTGATCTGCCTAACTGTCCTGCCTGCGCTTCCGAATTTAGCTACGATGATGGGCTTCAATACGTCTGCCCAGAGTGTGGCCACGAGTGGTCAAAGGTAGCAGAGGAGAGCGCTGAAGAAGCTTCAGGCGTGCGCGATGCTAACGGCAACATGTTGGTCGACGGCGATAGTGTCACGGTGATCAAGGATCTAAAGGTTAAAGGCAGTTCACTGGTGGTTAAAGTGGGCACCAAAGTGAAAAGCATCCGCTTGGTAGAGGGCGATCACGATATCGACTGTAAAATTGACGGCATCGGCTCGATGAAGCTTAAATCTGAATTTGTTAAGAAAGCCTAGCGTTAAACCAGGCAGTCAAAAAAATAGCCCTCTGATGTCAGGGGCTATTGATTTATCAGCCCTCGACTTTTACGCAGTGGTATTAATTTGCGTACCGACGCTTCCACTTGTGGCCAGTTGTGGGGCCTGGGCAACGCTGTCCATTAGCGCAGTAATATGCGCTGCTTGTCCGTCTAACGCCTCTTTAAAAACGTTAAACTGGGCCTGCTGGACGACTTGCACCTGCTGCATCGCCATTGAGGCGCTGACCATATTGTTGACTGCTGAATCCATCTTTTAATCCTCGAATAGCAAGCCGCCATCCAGAGCGATGGCACTCAATACTCAATCGAAATTACCAGATGCTGTTCGTACATGCAAAGCGATAGCCAGCAGCAGTATAAAGCTAATAGCTTTTTTAAATGATAATGATTGTTGTTTTTGATGCGATTAGCGTCGATCGTGCTGTTATTTTGCTCAAATTGCCAACCATTTAACTCAAGGGCTTCACATCAAATTTATACAGGACTAAAATGGTACTCAATTGATGCAGCCAACCAGTTGATTGACTGCGTACCAAGCACATAAAAGGGGAGTCGACATGCTCAAGCTTTCTCGGCTGACAGACTATGCCGCTGTAGTGATGGCACAAATTGCCCGTCACTCCCAAGCATCACATGCAGCGGCCGACTTGGCTGAGGCTGTGCAGCTGCCACACCCCACAGTAAGTAAAACACTTAAAATGTTGGCACGTGCGGGACTGTTGGTTTCCCAGCGTGGTGCGCAAGGCGGTTATCGCTTGGCGCGGCCAGCATCACAGATTACGGCAGCTGACATTATTGCGGCGATTGAAGGCCCTGTTGCCATGACCGAGTGTAGCCAAGCGGAAGGCGATTGCGAGCTTGTGGCTACCTGTGGTGTGGCTGACAACTGGCAGCGGGTTTCATTGGCGATGCGAACGCTGCTTGAAAGCGTGACCTTAGCGCATTTAGCCGATACAGCACCCATAAAATTGCCGGTGCAACTACCTATTCAAACGATCAGCCTGTCGGCGGCGTCGGCCTAAGCGCGGCGCAAGCACAGCAGGCCTACTTTATTATTAAAGGCGATAATCTCGCCACCCAACTGCCCGGAGGGTATCACCATGGCAAGCGAAGAAATGGAACAGTTGGTTCGTCGCGAATACAAAGACGGCTTCGTAACCGATATTGAAAGCGACACCCTGCCACCTGGCCTGGATGAAAACACCATCGCCTTTATTTCCAAGAAAAAGGGCGAACCCGAGTGGATGCTGGAGTGGCGCTTGGATGCCTATCGTCAGTGGTTGAAGATGGAAGCGCCATCCTGGGCGCATCTCGATTACCCACCGATCGATTACCAGTCGATCTCCTATTTCAGTGCGCCCAAGCGCCCGGAAGACCGCCCCCAGAGCCTGGATGAAGTCGATCCCAAGCTGCTGGAGACCTACGAGAAGCTGGGTATTCCGCTGCATGAACGCGCCGCGCTGGCTGGCGTTGCCGTTGATGCAGTATTTGACTCCGTGTCGGTAGCCACCACTTTCAAAAAGCAGCTTGGTGAAGCAGGGGTTATCTTCTGCTCTATCTCCGAGGCTATCCGCGACTATCCGGAACTGATCAAGCAGTATCTAGGCACCGTGGTGCCGGTGGCGGATAACTACTTCGCGGCGCTCAACTCAGCGGTCTTCACCGACGGCTCTTTCGTATTCGTGCCGGAAGGCGTGACTTGCCCGATGGAGCTGTCTACCTACTTCCGCATTAACGCGGCCAATACCGGCCAGTTTGAGCGCACGCTGATTATTTGCGAAAGCCGCGCCCAGGTTTCCTACCTGGAAGGCTGTACCGCGCCGATGCGTGACGAAAACCAGCTGCACGCTGCAGTCGTTGAGCTGGTCGCTCTGGACGATGCCTACATCAAGTACTCCACCGTGCAGAACTGGTATCCCGGTGATGAGAATGGCAAGGGCGGTATCTACAACTTCGTTACTAAGCGTGGCGACTGCCGTGGCGACCGTTCACGGATTAGCTGGACTCAAGTTGAAACTGGCTCGGCGATTACCTGGAAATACCCTTCCTGCGTACTGCGCGGCAAGGACAGTATTGGTGAGTTCTACTCCGTTGCGGTAACGAATGGCCGCCAGCAGGCCGACACAGGCACCAAGATGATTCACATTGGCGAAGGCACCCGTTCCTATATCGTGGCTAAAGGTATCTCCGCCGGTCGCAGTGATCAGTCCTACCGCGGCTTGGTGAAAATCGGCCCGCGGGCCAAAGGGGCACGTAACTTTACTCAGTGCGATTCGCTGTTGATTGGCGATAAGTGCGGTGCGCATACCTTCCCTTATCAGGAAATTGGCAACAGCACGGCGACTATCGAACACGAAGCGACCACCTCGAAAATCGGTGAAGACCAGCTGTTTTACTGCCAGAGCCGCGGTATCTCGGAAGAAGACGCGGTCAGCATGATTGTGAATGGCTTCTGTAAAGACGTTTTCCAAGAGCTGCCGATGGAGTTTGCCGTGGAAGCGGAAGCGCTGCTCAACGTCACCCTGGAAGGCGCGGTAGGTTAATCGTTAGCCGTTTAGACTACTTAATTATATCAGTGTCGCCGTAGCGACTCGCTAGAATTAGAAGGTAATCAATATGTTGCAAGTGAATGATTTACACGTCTCCGTCGAAGGTAATGAAATCCTCAAAGGCCTCACCCTGACCATCAATGCGGGTGAAGTGCACGCCATTATGGGGCCGAACGGCGCGGGTAAGTCGACGCTATCAGCGGTTATCGCTGGTAAAGATGGCTACGAAGTCACCCAGGGCACTATTACCTTTGAAGGCAAAGACGTGCTCGAAATGGAAATTGAAGAACGCGCCCAGGCGGGCCTGCTGCTGGGTTTTCAGTATCCGGTCGAGATCCCGGGTGTTAAAAATATCTACCTGCTGAAATCGGCGCTGAATGCCCAGCGCGTCGCCCGCGGCGAAGGCGAAATGCCAGCGCCGGAGTTTATGAAGCTGGTGAAAGAGAAGCTTGGTTACATGAAAATGGACGCCAGCTTCCTGCAGCGCGCCGTTAATGAAGGCTTCTCTGGCGGTGAGAAAAAACGCAACGAGATCCTGCAAATGCTGGTGCTTCAGCCGAAGCTTGCGATGCTCGACGAAATCGACTCTGGACTGGATATCGACGCCATGAAAGTGGTCGCCGATGGTGTCAACAGCCTGCGCGCTGAAGACCGCGCCATTCTGCTGGTGACTCACTACCAGCGCCTGCTGGATTACATCGTGCCTGATCAGGTTCACGTCCTGGTCGATGGTCGTATCGTTAAGACCGGTGACGCTGAACTAGCTAAGCAGTTGGAAGCCAATGGGTACGAAGGTATCGAGGAGTCTGTGGCATGAGCGATACGCAAACCTTTTTAGATACACTCAAAGCGCGCAGCCCGCACTATCAGGCGGAGCCCACGTGGATTGCTGCACGTCGTCAGGCGGGTGCAGCCCGCTTTGAAGCGCTGGGTTTTCCGACTCGGCGTGATGAAGAGTGGAAATACACCGACGTGCGCTCAATTGCTCAAGGCAACTTTGCGCTCGCCGACAACGCCGAGTTCTCTCAGGCCAGTGCCGCGGCGCTGACGCTGCCCATCGATGCTTACCGCCTGACCTTCGTGGATGGTGTTTTCTCGTCGGCGCTCTCGGATGTGGACTCGTTGCCGTCAAGCGTCCAGGTGTTACCGCTTTCCAAGGCGCTGGCGGAGAACCACGAAGCAGTTGGTGGCCCGCTGGGTCGCTTAACCGGGGTGGGTTTCTCACCGTTTGCGGCGCTGAATACGGCATTTATGGAAGAGGGCGCTGTGGTGCGCATTGCACCGGGAACGGTCGTTGAGAAACCTATCCTGCTGCAGTTTCTGTCCCGCGCTGGCCAGCCGGTGATGTGTCACCCGCGCGTACTGGTGGAAGCAGGTAGCCGCAGCGAAGCCACGTTGATTGAACACTACACCGGCGAAAGCGAAGCGACCAACTTCACCAACGTCGTGGGTGAACTGATGCTTGATCGTGGGGCGATCCTTGCTCACTACAAGCTACAAGAAGCACCATTGGGTGATATGCATGTGGCGAGCATTCATGTCGAGCAGGGCCGCGATACACGCTATACCTCGTACAACCTGAGCCTGGGCGGCGCACTAGTGCGTAACGACTTGATCAGTGATTTGAACGGCCAGGGCGCGGAAACCAACTTCCTGGGCCTGTTCTTTGGTCAAGGTCGCCAGCACGTCGATAACCACACCAAGGTCAACCACAATGCGCCGCTGACGTTCTCTAATGAGAACTACAAAGGCATTCTGGATGACCGCGCTCACGGCGTGTTTAACGGCAAGGTCTACGTCAAGCGCGACAGCCAGAAAATTGAAGGGTTTCAGAGCAATCAAAACCTGCTGCTTTCGGATCGTGCTCACATCGATGCCAAGCCTGAGCTTGAAATCTACGCCGATGATGTTAAGTGTTCACACGGCACCACTACCGGCCAGCTGGACGAAGAGGCGGTCTATGCCCTGCGCACGCGCGGTATCGATGAAGCCACCGCACGAGGCCTGCTAACCCTCGCCTTTGCGGGAGAGGTGTTGGATAAAGTTAGCCTGGATGCGATTGCCGAGCGCGTTGAACTCGCGGTTGCGGGTAAGTTGCCGGAGCGCTTTAATCTTGCTGGGCTTGTTGAAGCGGCAGCCGCACTTAACGACTAGTTCTTTAAGACCCGCTTTTAAAGACTAGCCTCAAGGGCTCAACGAGGAGTGATTGATGCCAAATACCGTTATTGAGCAGGCGCCCGCGCAAGTGCAAGCACCCTTTGATGTCGCCCGTCTGCGTCAGGATTTTCCGGTACTTGCCCGTGAAGTGCACGGCAAGCCGCTAATCTATTTAGACAACGCGGCGACTAGCCAGACGCCTCAACAGGTGATTGACGTCTTCAGCGATTATTACTCACGCTATAACGCCAATATTCACCGTGGGCTGCATACCCTTGCCGATGAGGCAACGGCGGCGTTTGAAGGCACGCGTCACAAGGTGCGGGCGTTTCTCAACGCGGAAGATGCGCGTCAGATCATCTTTACCCGCGGTACCACGGAAGCCATCAACTTGGTCGTGCAGAGCTGGGGACGTAAAAACCTAGCACCTGGCGATGAAGTGCTGATCTCAATGTTGGAGCACCACTCCAATATTGTGCCCTGGCAACTGTTGGCCGCCGAGATCGGGTTTACCATTAAAGTGATTCCCGTTGAGGCCAATGGCGCATTGGATATGGCTGCTTATCGCGCACTGCTGAGTGAGAGTACAAAGCTGGTAGCGGTCAATCATGTCTCTAATGCGCTAGGGACCATTAACCCTGTGCAGGAAATGGCGGCACTTGCTCACCAGCACGGCGCCTTGATTCTGATTGATGGCGCCCAAGCTGCCCCTCATCAGGTAGTCGATGTGCAGGCGATTGATGCTGACTTTTACGCCTTCTCGGGCCACAAAGTGTATGGGCCAACCGGCGTAGGCGTGCTGTATGGCAAGCAGGCTTTGCTGGAGGCGATGCCGCCTTGGCAGGGCGGCGGTGAGATGATTAAAACCGTCTCTTTCGGTGCAGGCACCACCTTCGCCGATTTTCCGCACAAGTTTGAAGCCGGAACGCCCGCCATTGCGGAAGTCATTGCGCTGGGGCGTGCACTTGAGTGGGTAGAAAGCGTTGGTGTTGCTGCTATCGGCGAGTGGGAAGGGCAGTTGCTTGACCGCGCGACGCAAGCGGCTGGACGAATCGATGGGCTGCGTATCTTAGGCACCGCACCGCAAAAAGCAGGCGTGTTGTCGTTTGTGGTGGAAGGGGCGCATTCGCAAGACATCGGCTTATTGATAGATCAACTCGGCGTGGCTATTCGAACCGGCCACCACTGCGCGCAGCCCTTGCTGCATCATTTCGGAGTCGATGCGACGTGCCGTGCTTCATTTGCTGCGTATAATACGTTCGAAGAAGTGGATAGCTTTATTGAAGCACTCAATCGTGTCATTGGTATGGTGCGTTAAGGTCGGTTCTTTAAGGCCAGCTCTTTGAAGAACGTTTTTAAGGACAGATATGGATCTTGAGCAAGTAGCCAGTCTCGAACGGGGTCAACAGTTGCCGCTCCAGCGCGATGTGGAGGCTATTGCCATTCCGTTTGGTAGTACGGAAACGCTCGTTGAAGATAGCGTAGTCAGCGTCATGCAGGCTAAAGGTAGCTCGGTGAGCGTCGGTTTTGAGGGGCGCCTGTACTTGATTGAGGGGAGCAACCTTGATGCGCTGGGGCTTGAGTCGTTGCCCCGCCCCACACTACCTGAAACTGCCAGTGAAGAGGAAATCGAGCAGTTTGTGTGGGATCAGTTACGCACCTGCTTCGATCCAGAGATCCCCGTCAATATTGTTGATTTGGGCCTAGTTTACGGCTGCCGCATTGAGCGCCTGATCAGCGGCGAGCGCATTGCGACTATTCGTATGACGCTAACCGCCCCGGGATGCGGTATGGGCGATGTTATTGCAGCGGATGCGCGCAATAAGATTCTTGGTGCACCGCAGATCAGCAAAGTACACACCGAGATAGTCTTCAGTCCCCCCTGGAGCCGTGACATGATGAGTGACGAGGCCAAGCTTGAACTCGGCATGTTCTAACCCCAGCTGGGGAACTGGATGCATAACCTCTTGTTGAAATGGTTAAAGCGCTTACTAATGTCGCTAGGAGCACTGTCGCTGCTGGCGACATTGCTGTTTATAGGTGGCAATTTTTGGGTGCTCGCGACGACAGCTGCTTATATCGAACGTCAACCGCAGCAGTGCCGTCCCGCGAGTGTGGGAGTCGTCTTCGGTACTTCTCACTGGACGCGCAGCGGTGTTCGGAATCCGCACTTTCATGCGCGAATGCGTACTGCGGCCACCTTGATTGAACAGTCCCAGGTCGAGCATCTGTTGCTGTCTGGAGATAATCGTACCCAAGCGTATAACGAGCCACGAGCGATGTGGCGCGAGCTTTATCGGCGCGGCGTTGCATCAGAGCAATTGACCATGGATTTTGCGGGCTTTAGCACTTATGACACCCTTGCGCGGGCACGGGATGTGTTTCAGTTGGATAAAGCGCTACTGATTACCCAGAGCTGGCACCTTCCCCGCGCGGTGTACATTGGACGTGCGTTGGGGATGGATGTTACTGGCTGCGTGGCGGATGATGCCACGGTGGGAGTCGAGTGGCGGTTAAAACTGCGCGAGTGGGCAGCGCGTGTGGCTACCCTGGGCGATCTGTATCTATGGGGCAGGGAGCCCTATTTCCTCGGCACTCCAGAGCCCATAGAGTTTAAGAAGCGTGCGCCCATCGAGCTAATTCTGCCGTCACTAAACGAACGCTTTTCGGCACCCTAGCGTTGCGTTTTGCGCTTTTGCAGCGCATAGAGCTCGCGAATCAGTTTACGGCACCCCCGCATGCATTCCTCTACCACCGGTTCGATGGGATCAGGTAGCGGATGGGTAAAGAGCGAAGAGAGCGCTTGCATCAATACACGCTCTTGCTCTAATAACTCATTGATCAATACTTGGCTATCGTTACCTACGAAGCTTTTTAGACGGCTCCAAAGCCATAAAAAGTCATCGCGTTCAACGTCTGCATCCCGAGGCAGCATTTTCAAATGCGCACGGGCAAGCTCCTGCAATTTACGCATCTGCTTAAGCCGCTCAGTATAATGCGGCTTTAAAGCGTCGCGCAGTGAGGGGCGCAGGCGTTCGATATTGTCTTGGAAATAATCAATGCTATCGGCCAGCGCTTCCAATACGCTGTCCATCGCCACTTGGCGATTATCGAGAAACATGAGCGTCTACCTCCTTCGGTGACGCAGATTGTGGGGGGGACAGCGTCGATTTGCCACCCCCGAATCGGATTATTTTAAGATTTTGCCTTAGCCTTTAGGCTTGGGCGGCGCTTTACGAGCTGGGGCGGCATTTCTTTCAATGTGCTCAATGATCATGCCCGCAATATCCTTGCCGGTGGCGTTCTCAATGCCCTGCAAACCAGGCGAAGAGTTAACCTCCATAATCACCGGGCCGTGATTTGAGCGTAACAAGTCGACACCGGCAACGCGCAGACCCATGGCCTTGGCTGCACGAATCGCCGTTGAACGCTCTTCAGGAGTGATTCGGATCACGCTGGCGGAGCCCCCGCGGTGTAGGTTCGAGCGGAATTCACCATCCGCCGCCTGACGCTTCATCGAAGCCACGACTTTATCGCCGATCACTAAGCAGCGAATATCAGCACCGCGTGCTTCCTTAATGTACTCCTGAACCATGATATTGGCTTTCATACCCATGAAGGCCTGAATGACTGATTCCGCCGCCTGGTTCGTTTCCGCTAACACCACGCCAATTCCCTGGGTGCCTTCAAGCAGCTTAATCACCAGCGGGGCGCCTTTGACCATGGTGATCAAGTCAGGAATATCGTCCGGAGAGTGCGCAAAGCCGGTAATCGGTAGCCCCAGCCCTTTGCGTGACAATAGCTGAAGTGAGCGTAGTTTGTCCCGCGAGCGTGTAATTGAAACGTTATCGTTGATAACGTAGGTGCCCATCATCTCGAACTGGCGTAACAGCGCACACCCATAAAAGGTCACCGACGCACCAATGCGGGGGATGACCGCATCAAAGTGCTCAATTTCTTGACCTTTATAGTGAATCGAAGGGTGGTGGGAGGTAATGCTCATATAGCAGCGCAGCGTGTCCACCACACGAGCGGTATGCCCACGCTGCTCTGCAGCTTCAACCAGACGGCGTGTAGAGTACAAATTACGGTTGCGCGATAGCAGAGCGATATGCATGTAGGGGACTCCGAGTCTAAATAAAGGCGGCTAATAAAAGGGGTTAAGGCTCACCGTGCAAAAATGCCGCACCGGGTGCAATTAGCAGGCGGCGCATAGCGCGGCGTCCTAATAACATTGGGTGGCGCATATTGCTGCGGTCAGTCAGGGTCAGTTCAACCGGAAAATTCAAATCACCCATTTGCATTGGGGTACGTATTACATAGCGCCACTCGCTATGTCCGTTTGAACTGGTGACTCGGCGTCGATCATGTAAATGTAGACTGTAGCGATGGGCGGGTGTAGTTGGCCCAGCGCTGTGGGTAATAAAACTTACCCATAGTTGACCATGTTCATCTTCATGTGTCTCTATCTCTTCTGCATGCAGGGCAGAAGTACGCGCACCAGTGTCTGCTTTACAGCACAGGTGAAGCCCTAGCTCAGGTAACGTCACCATTTCACGGCGTCCAATGACCGCCTTGGCCTGATAGGGTAATTCCTTCACGGCTCACTCCTTGCAATTAAAAATGACAACATCAAATCAAGCCTTTCTCTGCGACATCATCATGCTCAAACGGTGTTGAATAGAAGAGCCTTCGGGCGCATCACGCATGGCCATCATGACCGGTAAACGTAGCCGTGGGATGAGAGCAAGATCACGCACTACCGCGGCAAAATCAGTACGCTCATCTTCCGCCAAACGCTGTAGAAAAAGAGGTAAGCGCTCAGCGTCTTCAAGATACACCCAGCCACGCCCGGCTATGGCAGCCAGCATATCCGGCCCACAAACTGTGGTGTCTTTAAGTAAAGCGGAGTACCAATTGCCCACCGCTATTGCATTCGTATTACCCACAGCGCGCAGGCAAGCACATAAGGTTTCAATGTCGCCCGCTTGTGCGGCGGCTTCGCCACGACGTTGCAGCGCGTCGACTAATGCCTGTGGCAGTGCCTGGTGCTCTAAACAGTAGCACACGGAGTTAATAACGGCGGTAGGTAGGTCAGGCAGTCTCAGCGCTAACGTGTCCGCGTCGGGCGATTCCATACGAACGACGTAATCGGCAATTCCCTGTAATCCCAATGCCTGCCAATCAATCGCTTGCTGGCCACTCAAGTAATCCTCAACCGGCTCAAAATGCTGGCTGGCAGGTAGCCCTGCGTCAGAAGTGGCACGGGCATTGAGTATCGCTTGAAAGGTAACGCTGGGCGTAAAGGCGAGGGGATTATCCTTCATTAAGTGGTCCACGTCCGCTGTTTCTTCACGTCCCACCTGAGAAACAGCTCGACCTAATGTTTCCAGCAGACGATTTAAAAACGCATCACGCTGAGCAGGGGCAAGCATTCCCTGTTCATCTAGTGGCAGCGCTAAAAACCAAATGGCAGGTTCGGGCATATCCCCCAAACGGAACAGAATGGCTAAACGTGCTTGGCCTTGCCAAGGTTCTGGCCACGCCAGTTCGCCACGCTCAAAGGCGGCGAGGGACTCCCGTGGGCAGGCGACCACATGGCGGCCCATATGGTAAAGGGAAACCTCTGCGCCGCTGCGGGTAAAAAACTCATCAAGGGTTTGAATCGGTTGCATGACATCCTTCCGCGTTGCAAGCCTGCACTCTACCTTGATGATGGGTCACTGTCAGCCGCCGAGGCGGATAAATACCGGCCAACGGGTATGTCTTACATGACAGTGTGGTTAAAAAGTAAACAACTGTGCGAAAGCCCCATGAGAGCAAGCGCTGCGACACCTTTCCATAGTTTATCCACAGGCTCGTGCAGGTTTTCTGTGAGTCTATGGATAACTCTTCACAAGTGACCTTGATTGGCAAGCAGCCAGCCGAATGGGGATAATAGTAATAAGATACGCTTTTTCATTTTTCGAGGTAGTTACAAACGACGTTATGAGTACTTTTCAACCGCTACAGACAGCACTTCTAGAACTTGAAGCCGCGATGAAAGCCGCCGATCTATGGCGTATGCCGACACCTGACGCTGATGCATTCGCCAGCCAGCAGCCGTTTTGCATTGACACGATGTCGCTGCCTCAATGGGTGCGCTTTGTATTCATTGCTCGCTTAAACGCCTTAATTGAGGCCCGTGCCGCCATGCCCGCCAAGTGCGAAGTGGCTCCCGCTGTGGCCGCGTATTTGCAGCAGGAGAAAACACCTGCACATCATCAATTGCTTGTTGTACACGCGGTAGAGAAAGTTGACCAGTTAGTCACTGAAAGCTGAACAGTATTTAAAGGTGAAAGCGGTTTAAAATACAAAGCCTGCCGCAAGGCAGGCTTTGTAAATTACATCTGTCATAACGCTTTTGAAGGCGGCTTAGAAACGGTAGCTGAGGCCCGCCATTACCACTACTGGGTCGATCTCAACGGTGCCCGCCTCTGCACCGCCCACCTTGGCATCGGAATCGATATCGATATACCACGCCGCAGCATTTAACGCCCAATGTTCATCAATCAGCAGATCGATACCGACTTGACCCGCTGCGCCCCAGGAGTCGTCAAGCTCCAATGACGCGCCGATATCGGTTTTTTCGTCAGAGAAGAGAGTGTAGTTAATACCTGCGCCGACATAAGGCTGAACACGGGCCTCGGTACCCCCTAACGGGTAGTACTGTAATGTGAGGGTAGGTGGCAAGTGCTTGGTAGAGCCATCGGTCACGCCTTCCACTTGCAGGTCGTGTTTGAAGGGTAGTGCGGCCAGCAGCTCGACGCCCATCTTGTCGTGGAAGCGATAGCCTAGCGTGAAGGCAAAATTCGTCTCTGCATCGACATTAACATCGGCGCCTAATATCTCACCGTTATTGCTTGTCGGGTCCACTTTTGCAACACCCACGCGGGTAAAAAAGTCACCCGCGCCATAGGCGAATACCTGGCTGCTGGTCATCAAAGCCGCAGCGGCAATACTGGAAACGAGTAGGGTGGGAAGGGCGGCTTTACGCATGAGTTGACTCCTAGTGGCATTGCTAAGCGGCTATGGATAAGCCACTTCATGATGTTTAAGAGTTTAATAAAGAGGTGGTCACTGGTTATTGATCTAGGGCAAGGGTGGGCTGCCTTAACGCCAGATTCGTTATTCATAACATGAACGGCAGGCATAAAAAGGCCACCCGAAGGTGGCCCGATCACATACAGCGCAGAAGGGCTGTAATGTAGAGACCTTCCTGTTGTCGATATATCTGACACGCAAAGGTCTCATGAACAACTTATTGGTTAGCGAGTGATGTGCTGATATTCACCCGCATCGGCTGTCATACTGCTCACTATCAGGATAGCAATAAAGGAAGCGATGAAGCCGGGAATGATCTCATACACACCGGGACCACCCATAAATTCACCGTTCCAGCCCAATGCAATCCAGATCATGACAGTGGCGGCACCCACTACCATGCCAGCGATAGCGCCAGCACCGTTCGTGCGCGACCACATCAGCGACAAGATAATCAGCGGGCCAAACGCGGCACCAAAGCCTGCCCAGGCATTACTAACTAGTCCAAGCACCTGTGAATCCGGGTCTGACGCGATAACGGCTGCCACCAAGCCAACCAGTACGACACTGATCCGGCCTACGCCCACACACTCTTTATCGGTCGCTTCTTTACGAAAGAACAGGCGATAGAAGTCCTCGGTCAGTGATGAAGACGCCACCAGCAGTTGGCTGGAAATGGTACTCATGACCGCCGCCAGCAGAGCAGCATAGAGAAAGCCAGTGACCAGCGGATGGAACAGCAGCTCGGCTAGGATAATAAAGATCGTTTCCGGATCTTCTACGTCCATGCCATTACGTACCGCGTAGGCACGGCCAAATATGCCCAGAGAGACTGCGCCAATCAGCGAGATGGCCATCCAGCTCATGCCGATATTGCGGGCAATAGGCACATCTTTCAGCGTTCGGATAGCCATGAAGCGTACGATGATATGTGGTTGGCCGAAATAACCCAGGCCCCAGGTAACGGCAGAGAGCCAGCCGATAAAGGTCAATCCTTCTGTCCATGACAGTAGCGTGGGATCGACCTCATTGAGTGTCTGTGACGCTTGGGTGAAACCACCGCCACCTTCGCCAAACAGCACCACCGCTGGCATGATCACCAAGGCCAGCATCATGATGCAGCCTTGCACGAAGTCCGTCATGCTCACGGCCAGAAAACCGCCGACCACGGTATAGACCAGGACCACACCCAGCGTAATGATGATGCCCGTAGCGTAATCGCTCAGGCCACCAATGTTGATGACGCCAGCAAAGGCGCTTTCGAACAGCTTACCGCCTGCCACTAAGCCTGACGCCGTGTATACCGCGAAAAAGATAACGATGACGATGGCGGAGACCGTTCTCAGCGACATTGACCGAGTGGGGAACCGGTTGGCCAAGAAGGCTGGAATCGTAATCGCATTGCCATAGTGCACCGTCTGTTCACGCAAGCGCGGTGCCACCAGCACCCAGTTAAAGAAGGCACCCACGAACAGGCCGATACCGATCCAGGCTGAGCCCAAGCCGGATACGAACATCGCCCCGGGTAACCCCAGCAGCAACCACCCGCTCATGTCTGAAGCGCCAGCCGACAGGGCCGCCACCTTTGGGCTAAGGGTTCGGCCACCTAGCATGTAATCTTCCGAGGTGGATGTGGATTTGCGCATAGCATAAAGGCCGATGCCAATCATGAGCGCAAAGTAAGCAAAAAGGCTGATCCAAACGCCAATAGCCATAAAAAAGTCTCCTGTTTCTTAGTTATTAAGTCGGACGTAGCGCCGACAGGTTAGTGCGCTTACCGAGAAGAGTGGGTTGTGGCGCAGTCTTGTTGTTGTTAATGGCTGTTATTCCCTTTTCCTATTCACTTGACGTACCCCAGTAAGTGTCAGGCTGGGGTCGGGTCGGAGAATTTGTGGGTGTGATGAGCGGCTCACTCATCACCCAGCGCCAGTAGCGACGCGTTCCCGCCTAAGGCAGCGGTGTTATTAGTAATCGTTTTTTCAGTTACAAAACGCTGCAAGTAGTGAAGACCGCCGGCTTTTGGCCCTGTACCAGAAAGCCCTTGACCACCAAACGGTTGAACGCCCACCACAGCCCCAATGATATTACGGTTGATGTACACATTGCCCACGCGCATTTTCTGCGCTATTTCAGCGGCGAATGATTCGTTACGGCTATGTACGCCAAATGTCAGGCCGTAATTGCGTCCGTTAATGTCATTGATAACTTTATCAAGCTCGCTGGCTTTGTAACGCACGATATGCAGTATGGGCCCGAACTGCTCGCGCGTGAGTGAATCGATGCTATCAATCGTGAAAGCGACAGGCGCTACGAAAGTGCCATCTTGTGTATGCTCAGCAGCCATCGGTGTTTCGGCGACCAGACGATTTTCGGCTTTGAGTTTTTCGATGTGCTCCATTAAGCCTTTGCGCGCCTCTTCATCGATTACCGGCCCCACATCGGTGCCTAAATCTCGAGGGTCGCCAATGCGCAGTTCATTCATCGCGCCTTTGAGGATTTCAATGACCCGGTCGGCAACATCGTCTTGTAGATACAGTACCCGCAGCGCCGAGCAGCGCTGCCCAGCGCTCTGAAAGGCTGACTGAATCACATCTACCACCACCTGTTCAGGCAGGGCAGTAGAATCGACAATCATGGCGTTCATGCCGCCGGTTTCCGCAATCAGGGTGGCCAGCGGGGCATTTTCTCGTGCCGCCAAAGCGCGGTTGATAATTTGTGCGGTGTCGGTGCCACCGGTGAAGACTACCCCGGTGATCCGTGGGTCGGAGGTCAGCACACTACCTACTGTGGGGCCGTCACCGGGCAGTAGTTGGACGACATCACGGGGCATGCCCGCTTCGTGGAGCAGCTCAATAACACGATGCGCGACGATAGACGTCTGTTCCGCCGGTTTGGCCAGTACTGTGTTGCCTGCTACCGCCGCCGCGACAATTTGGCCGCAGAAGATCGCGACAGGGAAGTTCCAGGGGCTGATGGCTGCGAATACGCCCTTGCCCCCCATAAATAAGCGGTTGGATTCGCCAGTGGGGCCAGGGAGCTCGATGACTTGGCCGAAATCCTTTTCAGCGCGCATGGCGTAGAAACGGCAGAAGTCGACGGCTTCTCTAATTTCATCGACGCCATCGGTAAGCAGTTTACCGCCTTCACGCGAGCACAATGCCATTAGCTCTGGCATATGCTCTTCCATCAAATCCCCCAAGCGACGCACAATAGCCGCCCGTTCGGCCACCGGGGTGGCGTCCCAGCGAGGGAAAGCGGCCCAGGCAGCATCCAGCGCCTGGGTGGCTTGCTCTTTGCTCGTCCACTGAACGCTACCGATGGTTTTTTGGCGGTCGTATGGGCTGGTAACGCTATGGGTATTGGCGGCGTCGTCAGCGACATCAAAAGCGAGCAGCGGCTTCGTCGGGTACTGCTGATCCATAAACGCGGCCATCTTCTCCATGAGCGGATAGTAGTGGCTGCGTATATTCAGATTTACCCCACGTGAATTGCGCCGCTTGGGCCCGTAAATGTCTTTGGGTAACGGGATGTTCATATTGGCCAGATGTTGCTGCTGGCGCAGGGTTTCAATCGGGTGCTGACACAGCCACTCGACCGGTACGTCAGGGTCAACCAACTGGTGAACAAACGAGGAGTTGGCACCATTTTCAAGCAGGCGCCGCACTAAGTAGGGCAGCAGGTCTTTATGCGCACCCACCGGGGCGTAAATTCGGCAGTAGGTACCTTTCGGGGCTCGCTCAAGAGCAGCGTCATAAAGGGCTTCGCCCATGCCATGCAGGCGTTGAAACTCAAAAGGACGGCTATCGCGATTAGCAAATTCTAAAATAGTCGTCACAGTGTGGGCATTGTGGGTAGCAAACTGCGGGAAAATGCGCCCATTGGTGTCGCTAGAGAGCAGGAACTGCGCGCAGGCGAGATAGGCTACATCGGTACCCGCTTTACGTGTAAATACCGGATAGCCGTCGACCCCAAGCTGCTGGGACTCTTTAATTTCAGTATCCCAGTAAGCGCCTTTGACCAAGCGCAAAGGAATCTCATCACCTTGCTGGTCGGCCAAACGGTTGATGTAGTGCAACACTGGCAGCGCGCGCTTGGAGTAGGCTTGAACCACTAAACCGAAGTGCCCCCAGCCCTTGGCGGCTTCACTTTCGTAAACTGCACGGAAGACTTCCAGGGAAATCTCCAGGCGATCAATCTCTTCAGCGTCAATAGTGACCGCAACATCCAGTGCACGCGCCTTGCTGACCAGCTTGATGACCGTGTCGACCAGCTCGGCAAGCACTTGCTCGCGGCGGCCAAACTCATAGCGCGGGTGAAGGGCTGAGAGCTTAATGGAGACCGACGGCGCCGGGGTTTTATCGCTTAACGTTTTGCAGGTCTTGCCGACTTGCTCAATGGCCCGCGCGTAGTCATCAAAATAGCGCTGTGCGTCATCACGGGTACGGGCGGCTTCGCCCAGCATGTCGTAGGAGTAAGTATAGCCTTTATTGAACAGCGGCTTGGATCGCTTCAGCGCTTCATTAATATCGCGCCCCAGCACAAACTGCTTACCCATGATCTTCATCGCTTCGTACATGGCGCGGCGGATCACCGGCTCACCCATACGATTAACCATGCGATTGATGAAGTTGGCGGGCTGCCCCTCTTTAGGGTGGTCTAGCTTGAGCACGCGCCCGGTCATTAACAGACCCCAGGTAGAGGCGTTGACCATCCACGAGTCGCTCTTGCCCACGTGAGACTGCCAGTCGGCGGGGCCGAGTTTGTCTTCAATCAGGGCATCGGCGGTGGCTTTGTCGGGAATGCGCAGCATGGCTTCCGCTAGGCACATCAGCATCAGGCCTTCGTGAGTATCCAGGCTGTACTGCTGGAGTAACTCATCAATAGTATCGACGGCCGTGTCCATTTTACGGACATCCTGAACCAATGCGGCTGTATTGGCTTCAATGCGGGCAAAGTCGTCGCGGTCAGCATCCAGCACCTTGATCAGTTCGCTGACATAGGCGCTTTCATCCACTATATAGTGGTCGCTAACGCGCGCCATGAGAGTGTCGAGATCAGTTTGCCAGATGGCAGGGTCACGCATTTTCTTGGCATTGAGCATTGAAGCCCCCGAAAGTCTGAACAGAGCGAATGGGTAACAGGGCGTTACGCCCAAGCTAGTCAGCGAATGTAGAGTGCGGCTAACTCAGGTGTATGCTGATTTCACGGTAAAACATGTCAATTCCGCGGCAAGCACAGTAACTTTACGACTTTAGTATAGTTTTTGCTGGCCAGCTAGCGGCCCTAACGCAGCGTTTGAGGCACTGAGCGCAATGGGTGACGCATCACCCTGGCGTAGTTTACGCGGCGACAAACCATAGCTACGCCGGAAAGCATGAGAAAGTGCGCTTTGGTTGGCAAAGCCGGTTTGAATGGCAATATCGGTGAGCGGAAGTCGGCTTTGCAAAATCAGTTGGCGGGCCGCATTTAGCCGTTGCCGCTTGACGTATTGCCAGGGTGAAAGCCCGGTTTGAGCGCGGAAACAGTCGGAAAAATGTGCTTCGCTCAAACAAGCCAGCCGCGCTAGGTCGGCGACACGCAGCTCCTCGGCGAGATGCTGGCGAATAAAATGATTAATTCGCGTCAAATCCAGCCGACGTTGGTTTGAAGTGGTAGCAGAGCCTAATCTCGCTTTAAGGGAGCCTAAAAGGGTGGCCGCTAAGCGGTCTTGCTGAAAGGAGTTGGTAGAGGTATCAAACCCTTGAGCAAGTTCGCTCTCCATAAAGGCTAAGTAGTGGCGCAGTGCGTTGTCTAAACCAAAGAAACGGGGGGCATCAAATAGCGCTACTAATTCGTGATTTTCACCTGTTAAAGCGGGGGCGTCCTCGGGCAGGTCGAGAATCAATTGTCGATTATGGCCGTTGCCCGAATAGTAGTGCTCGTGATTGGCGGGCACGATACAGCCCGAAAAGGCATTGACGCGCCCACCTAATCCTTCAATTTCAAACTCTGACGAGCCACACATGGTGATGACTATTTGATGAAAATCATGGGCATGATGTTGCGTGGCGCTGGCCAGAGGTATTTGTCGAATGGTGCTCGGCATAGCAGGTCTCCTGGATCGCACCAGCTACTGCTGGCGGAGGGCTGTATGGGCGGACAAATGATCGCGAAGGGCCTTAAGTTCAGCCTGGCCCTCTTGATTGAGCAATGGTTTACCCTGGGCTACCATCCAGCGTCGGCCATGCTGCTCCATTAAATGCGCGGCACGGCGACGAATGCCATCCAAATACTCATTATGCCGAATAGGGTAGCCGATGATAGCGTTCCACTCGGTTTCGCTTACCTGGCTGTTGAGCGCTTTATCAAACAGCGCCAGTAAATCCTTAGGTTCTGTGCGGTAGCGCGGCGTGCTTGAGGTCATCAACACCAGCATTACCGCGCCAATCACCAGCAAACACACCCCAAATACCAATAAATACAGCGCCATTCGCTGGACTCCTAGGCGTCATCAGTTCATAAATTGTCATTTAATTATACGCGTGACGCCGCCAAGGTCGAAAATTTTACTATTTTGCGAACTTTTCCAGTGCGGCGTGTCTGAGTATGTACAGACAACAGCGCGATAGCAGTCGCTAAAGTTGTTGTTCTGGCTCTTTGTTTTGATCCCTTGCTTCCGCTACTCCTTGAGTAGCGGTTTTTTTTGCCTGATGCTTGCCTGTTTTATCGCTGCTTAAAAAAAGCGTTGCCAGCATAACGGCTAATGGCGGCGAATCATTAGCAGTGCAATTAGGATATCACGTCGTGTCACGATGCCTATTAACCGTTGTTGTTCTACGACTGGGTACACCTTGGGTTTCGCTGAACGCATTTCCTGTGCCAAGTCGGTAATGCTCTTATTCGGTGATACGCTGAGTACTTCGTGGCGCATCAGCTCTTTAACGAGCGGTGCCTCATCATCGTGATAGATACTATCAAGCACACGGCCCAATACATCCTGCTCCGAAATAAAGCCGATTAAGCGGTCGGCGGCATCAACCACCGGTGCACCTGGCAAGCGGTGTAGTGCCAGGCCCTTGGCTAATGTGGTGATGGATGCGTCGGGTGAAACACGGTAGCAATCGCGGGACATGATGTCGCGAACGATGTTGGGTGCAGCTCTACTCATCATGAACACTCCTCGATCATCGTATTCAGCGCTGTGACAATAAAGCCGTCGCAGGCAGTGCGTTCTGATTGTTCGTTGTTGTAGGCGCTAAGGTAGAATCAACTCTTTCACTGTAGGTGATTTGTTCATGGCGTGCGTCCTGCAAGCTATCTTTATTCAACGCTATAAGTACTGAATTTTCTGTGTTGTTAATTTTCTAATGGCATAGCTGATCGTTAATTAAGGCATCAAGGAGCCTTCCATGGATGCACGTGAATATTTAAACCGCAAAGGCGTGGGGAATGAACGTGACCCGGATCGACCCAATACGTTAGAAGAGAAAGCCTGGGAACGGGCGAGGGGCTCTGGTCATCAACGGCCTAAATCGGGCACACCCCATGATTGGGAAGACTGGGAGCGCCATCACGATGACTTGGCTGAAGGGGCTGAAACCCTTGAGCAGAAAATCGATAAAGAAGCCCATCGGATTGCCCAGGAGCGGGCTGCTCAGGCCGCTAAGGAGCCAGCCCCTGACGCCGTAGAACACTTCACGCCACCACCCAAGGCGGCGCTAGATACGACCCCGGCTGCATCATCCAAAACGGCATCAGTAAACCAGGCAGAACCAGCGACACCTGAGCCCGCCGCGTTGAAGTTCGCCTATTATGCCCTGGCGATATGCCTGCCACCCCTCGCAGTCGGCTTAACACAGGGCGGCCAAAAGCGTGTGATTATCGCGGTGCTGCTGACTCTGGCGGGTTGGTTGCCGGGTGTGGTGTATGCGGTTTGGTGGTTGCAGCGGCGTTAACCAACGATTGTTATTACGTTTACGGCTTGGCAGCTTCAACCATGTGCGTATAATCCGCGTAAACTAATTTATAAGCCGGGGTTTACGATGGGTTATCTAATGGGCGTTACCGCCCTGTGGGCATTTTCCTTTTCGTTGATAGGGGTTTATCTGGCGGGGCAGGTCGACAGCTACTTTGCGGTGCTGCTACGAGTAACGCTTGCCATGCTGGTGTTCCTGCCGTTTTTACGCCCCGGCCTGTTGCGTGGTAAGCAGCGGCTCGCCCTCATGGGATTGGGTGCCATCCAATTGGGGGTGATGTACACCTTCTTCTACCAATCCTTTTTGCTGTTGTCGGTGCCTGAAGTACTGCTGTTCACGATCTTTACGCCTATTTATATCGCACTGCTGGATGACCTCCTGTTTGGCCGCTTTACCCCCATCTATCTCGTGACGGCACTGCTTGCAGTTCTCGGGGCAGGCGTCATCCGCTATGACGGTGTCGATAGCGGCTTCTGGATGGGCTTTTTAGTGGTGCAGGGGGCAAACCTTTGCTTTGCTATTGGTCAGGTAGGTTATCGTCGATTAGCGGCTGATTTGCCTCCTACGCTGGCGTGGCACAATGTATTTGGCTGGTTCTTCATTGGCGCAATGGTAGTGGCACTACCCGCTTATTTACTCTTCGGCAACAGCGCTGCATTACCGACCACATCGCTGCAGTGGGGCGTACTGGCCTGGCTGGGGTTAGTGGCGTCTGGCGTTGGCTACTTTGCCTGGAATCAGGGCGCCACTAAAGTGAATGCTGGCACGTTAGCAATTATGAACAATGCACTGGTGCCAGCAGGGCTTATCGTTAACCTGGTAATTTGGAACCGCGATGCGGATATTCCGCGCTTGCTGCTAGGCGCGCTCATCATTGCGGCCTCGCTGTGGCTCAACCATTGGTGGTGCCAGCGTCGTCAAGTGGCCGTTAGCTAAGCCTATTTGCCCGATACCTCAGGTGTCTCCATAATGGCGGCTTCTGTTAGCGAGAGTCGGCCCATGAGCAACACCTTACCGCCAGATGCCAAATCTTCAGAGGCTATGTCTTCAAAGACAGTAGCTTCAAAGACTAGGTCGCCCTCCAGCGATCAATCAGGCAGGCCCTTTAAAACCATCGGGCTGATTGGTCGGTTGGGTAGCGATAAAGTAATCGATTCTCTGCAACGTCTGGTGACCTATCTCGTCGCCCATGAGTATTCGGTGCTGGTGGAAGACCGCACGGCAACCGCCTTGCCGCACCATGGTCAACCGGAAGCAAGCCGCCGCATGTTGGGGGAGTTGTGCGATCTGGTGATCGTGGTGGGAGGCGATGGCAGTTTGCTTGGTGCGGCGCGTACACTTTGCCGAAGCGGAACGCTTATTTTAGGGGTTAATCGTGGCCGCTTAGGGTTTCTCACGGACATCTCGCCGGATGAGCTGGAAACCCGTGTTAGTGAAGTGCTCGCGGGCGAATTTGAGATTGAACAGCGTTTCCTGTTAGACGCCGTGCTTTACCGTAACGGTGTTGCGGTGGGCAACGGCGATGCCTTGAATGAGGTTGTCCTGCACCCCGGCAAAGCGGTACGCATGATTGAGTTTGAGCTGTTTATTGATGGCCAGTTTGTTTATAGCCAGCGCAGCGATGGCTTGATTGTCGCCACGCCTACCGGTTCTACGGCTTATGCGCTCTCGGGTGGTGGGCCGATTATGCACCCCAAACTTGATGTAGTGACGCTGGTGCCGATGTTTCCCCATACGCTGTCGAGTCGGCCAATCGTGATTGATGCCGCTAGCGAAATCCGTATTCATATTGGCGAAACTAACCAAACCTATCCGCATATTAGCTGCGATGGGCAAACGCGAGCGGTAGCGAAGCCCAACGATGTGTTGGTGATTACCCGTAAGCCTGAACGCGTTCAACTGGTGCACCCCATCGGACATAATTTCTACGAAGTGCTGCGCAGCAAATTAGGCTGGAGCCATCGGTTGGGGGATTAAGCATGCAGCGTAAAACGCAAGGCAGGCCTCAGCTGGAAGGATATGACCTGATTGGTGATGTCCACGGCTGTGGCGCTACGTTAGCCACATTACTCGAAAAGCTGGGTTATCATCAGCGCAGCGGTGTATACCGTCACCCACGCCGCAAGGTGATTTTCCTTGGCGACCTGATTGATCGTGGGCCGCGTATTCGCTTGGCAGTGACCATCGCCCGGCGAATGGTAGAGCAGGGCGAGGCCTACATTGTGATGGGTAACCATGAGTACAACGCCCTGGCGTATACTCATCCAGGGCCTGCAGGTAGCCACAAACGCTGGCTGCGTGAGCATACTCCTCGGCATAATCGCATTATTCAAGACACTCTAGAGCAGTATCGCGACTACACCAACGAGTGGGAAGATACGTTGGCGTGGTTTAAAACTATCCCGCTCTGCCTTGAGATAGACGGGATTCGGGTGGTGCATGCCTGCTGGGATCAGAAGCTGATTGACGAGCTAAAGCAGCGACGTCCTGATCAATGCATGGACACCGAGTTTTTGGTTGAATCCACCGACCCCACTACCCAAGCGTATCAAATACTAGATCGCCTCACTCGAGGCCCGCATGTCTCGCTGCCAGAAGGAATTGCGATACACTCTGGTGATGGCTTTACGCGGAAAAGTTTCCGCGCCCACTTTTGGGCTCAAGACCCACAGCAGTGGGGGGATGTAGTCTTTCAGCCGGATAACTTGCCCGGCGATCTTGAAACCCGCGAACTCACGGCCGAAGAGCGGCAGCAATTGAGTTATTATGGGCCAGAAGAGCCACCGTTATTTATTGGTCACTACTGGTGCGAAGGGATACCGTCGCTTCCCGCTCGCAATATCGCCTGTTTAGACTACAGCGCGGTCAAATATGGCCGGTTAGTCGCTTATCGCTGGAGCGGGGAGACGACGCTAAATGCCGACCACTTTGTATGGATTAAGGTGCCGAAAGAGGAGCGGGCATTGCCGAAACCCTGGGAAATTGATTTTGATTAGGTGATTATTTCTTTGGTTACGTTTTTTTACATAATTTTTGCAAAACGGCTGAACTAACGCTGCTGTCGGCTATCAGAGTAAGTGTTCCCTTGAATGATCCCTTGCTTTTATTCTCCGGCGGTCCCCACCGCCGGTTTTTTTTTGCCTGTCTGTTGGCAGCCGATAGCTCGCCCAATACCTACTCGCTGCGGTCAGCGTGCCGTTAGCGCATTGATTAGAGGGATGTTATGCATCCAGTGATGCTTTTGCCCGATCACGCGGATACAAGCGAACTGCGCAAGGCACTTTGGCGCCACCGCATTGGTCACCGCATTACCGACGAGGCCGACGGCCAGCTGCTATGGATTGCTGACCCTCGTCAGCACGATGAATTAAAATCACTGGTAGAGCGCTGGAAACAGGGGGAACCCCTGGAGCTTCAGCACTCAGCCAAGCGTTCACGCAACATGACTTCTTCCCTGACTTCTCTCAAACAAGTGCCGGTGACGGCCTTGATGATTGCGATAAGCGTGGTGGTGTTTGCTCTGATAGGGGTGTTCGGTGACCAACTGATCGTGACGTTGACCATCGTGCCCATCGGTATTGCGGGGGGTGAGCTTGTGTTCGGTCAGCTGTCGCAAACGCTCTCGTCAGGGCAAGTGTGGCGCTTGCTATCGCCTGCATTTCTGCACTTTGGCTGGATGCATTTGATATTTAACCTGATGTGGGTGTGGTACTTCGGCCGTCAGATTGAAGCGCTGCAGGGCAGCCGTACTATGCTACTGCTGCTGATTGTGGCGGGCATAGGCGCCAACATCGCTCAGTACCTGACCGGTACCGTATTGTTTGGCGGTATGTCCGGTGTGGTTTATGCGCTGCTGGCCCACGTTTGGTTGATGTCCCGACGGGTACCCCGAAGTGGTTTCTTTGTGCCGCAAATGCTGGTGGTCTTCATGCTGGGGTGGATGGTGTTCACCATGACCGATATGGCGGGCAGCGTTGGTTTTGGCAATGTCGCTAATGAAGCGCATTTGGGTGGCCTACTCGTGGGGCTCATCACAGGCTGGTATTATTCATCCCGCCGTTTGAAAAAACATTAAGAGGCCGCAATGAGCGAAATGACGTTCGAGAAAATGATTAACCAGATGACCCCAGCGATCTATGAGAGCCTGAAACAGGCGGTATCGCTGCGCAAATGGCCTGATGGTCGTCGCTTAACGCCCGAGCAGACCGAGCTCTGTTTGGAAGCCGTGATGCGCTATGAAGCTGAGAATAATGTGCCGGAAGAGAGCCGCGTAGGCTATTTAGAGCAGCGTACCTGTGGGGCAGCTGCCAACGGCGCTGGTGTAACACCAGAAATGGCCGGCTTGGCACGGGATGCCACGCGTGATTGAAGCGGCAGTGCAAGGTTGTTTAAGCAAAATGGCAGCAGCGCTGCCTGATCGTCAGCATGAGCAGGTAACCTACCATTTGCGTGCAGGGGAGCATTGTGTCGCGCTTAATGAGCGTATCGGTGAGCCGCTTAGTTTGCGTTGGACGGGCGCGATTGCCTGTACCCACTGTGGGCGGGCGACCAAGAAGAGCTTTGCTCAGGGCCACTGTTACCCTTGCTTTAAGCGGTTAGCACAATGCGATACCTGCATTATGAAACCAGAAACCTGCCACTTTTTCCAAGGCACCTGCCGTGAGCCGGAGTGGGGAGAGAAGCACTGTTTTCAGCCTCACATCGTTTACTTGGCTAACTCTTCTGGCTTAAAAGTGGGTATTACGCGCAAAACCCAAATGCCAACCCGTTGGTTGGATCAAGGTGCAATACAGGCACTGCCGATTCTGGAAGTCGATACTCGCCAGCAGTCCGGGTTTGTCGAAATGCTGTTCAAAGAGCAGGTGGCCGATCGCACCAACTGGCGGGCCATGCTTAAAGGTGACGTTACAGTAATGGATTTAGCCGCTGAGCGTGACCGGCTGCTGAGCCTGTTAGCTGGCGGGCTGAATCAACTCCGCGAGACTCATGGGGCAGATGCCATTCGCACCCTGGAGCAGCCCGCACAAGAATTTCACTACCCGGTCAGCGTCTTCCCAAAAAAAGTGGTGTCGCATAATTTTGATAAGCAACCGGTAGTGGAAGGCGTGCTGCAAGGCGTCAAAGGCCAGTATTTGCTGCTTGATAGCGGCGTTATTAATCTCCGCAAATTCACAGGTTACGAGATCCAGGTGAGTTAATCGGCTAGCCAGAGTGCGGTGAGTTGGCTAAGGTTAGGGGGTAGATTTATCTCGCCTTAAGCAATGCAAGGAAGCCCCGATGCCCTGGCTTAAACTGCTTCACATTGCCGCGCTAGTGATTTGGTGCGGCTCGCTGTTGTACTTGCCCGCTTTGCTCAGCCAAACGCTGCAGCTACGTAAAGACTCGGGCTTTGCTCAGGGTACGCCGCCAATGCCGCGGTTTTTTTATATCTCCTTTGCTACCCCTGCAGCCTTAGTGGCGATTGCGTCGGGTACGCTGCTGTTTCTTATCCATGGCATATTGGGCGGCTGGTTAATCTTAAAGCTTGGCGCCGTGGTGGCGATGGTGGCCGCTCATGGCTGTTTTGGCTGGTTAATACTGCGTCTTGAGCAGGGCCACTACCGTTGGGTGAAGCCCGCCAACTGGACAGCGCTATGCGTTGCGTTAGTGGCCATTCTCAGTGTGCTAGGCTTTGTATTAGCAAAACCGCTGGATTGGAGCTAACACTGTGGCTCTAGTCCTCAACGTCGACACCGACCGCATGTTCATACACCAGTTGGCCGCCCAGCAGGCCCGCCACGGCGATCAAACCAGCGGTGATCAGCGATACGGCCAATCCCCAGGGCAAAATCGCGCTGGCGTCGTTAAAGCGCAGCAGCCAGTTCAGCGACGCCAGCGAGAGCATTACGACCGCTACGATGGCATGACTCCAACCGGTAATCAGCCGGCGAATACGCGGCACGGTGACCAAGTCAATAATCCCCGCCGTACTGGCAATCCAGCCGCCAAACGCACCGACGCCAGCCAGCCACAAGCTGGCACGCAGCCAGAATTCATCACCACTCAGCAAAAAGCCGATATCGCTGGCCACCAGCGCCAACAGCGCGGCGACCGGGAAATGAATCATCACTGGATGCAGTGGGTGGCCGGCGATAGAGGCGCGGCTTACGATCGAGATTTGGCGAGTTTTTGCCATGGTCACTTCCTGTGGGCAGAAAAAAGGAATTCAGGGATGAGGCTTAGACTTCAATATTTAACACGTATCCAGCGCTTAACAAGTATTCAACGCTTAACCCAGCAGAGGGTCAACCGGCTGGGCATTCTGCTCGCACTGTTAGCTGGATTACTGCTAACCGGCTGTACGGGCGATAAGTCTATTCTAGACCCGGCAGGCCAAGCTGCGCGAGATGTGGTGATGATTTGGTGGGTGATGCTAGGGTTTGGCACCGTCGTATTGGTCATGGTCACCGTTTTTTGGCTGTATACCTTTAAGCGTAAAGAGGTGGCACGCACGCCGGTAGAAGAGCGCCGGGTGGCACGGCGTTGGATTGTCGGCGGCGGGATAATACTGCCAGTCGCCAGTATTATCGCGCTGTTAACTTTTGGTGTGCCGACGGGTCAACGCATGTTAACGCTGCCTTTAAGTGATCCACCGGAAGTGATTGAAGTCATCGGCCATCAGTGGTGGTGGGAAGTGCGCTACCCCGAAGCGGAAGGGGGCGAAGTGGTGACTGCTAATCAACTCATCATGCCGGCGGGTGAACCCATTGATTTTCATGTCACCGGTGCCGATGTGATCCATGCCTTTTGGGTGCCGCGGTTAGGTGGCAAGATTGATATGGTTCCAGGGCGCATCAATAAAATACGCTTGGAAGCGGATGAGCCAGCGGTATTTGGCGCTCAGTGCGCTGAGTTCTGCGGCGCCCAGCATACTAAGATGCAGCTCTATGTAGAAGCTGTGGAGCGAGATGAGTACGACGCTTGGTTGGCTGACCGTCAAACGGAAGAATTGTCGTCGCTAGCGGCAAACGACCAACAGCATGAACCTGCCAGGGAGGCATTTATGACCCATTGCGCGAGCTGCCACCGGGTAGCCGGGCTCTCAACGGCTGGAGAAGGGCCTGACCTTTCTGATTTAGGCAGCCGTACCAGCTTAGGAGCGGGCATTATGGCCATGGAAGAGGGCGCGGTGACCCACTGGCTGCAACACCATCAACGTTTAAAACCAGGCAATAAAATGCCGCCCCACGATGATATTGACACCGCTACCTTGGCGTCCCTGGGTGCTTGGCTGGAGAGCTTGACACCATGACGACCATTAATCGTGAAGTGACGCCACCGGGCGATTTACCCGAAAATCCTAAGCGGTTGCACAACGATCTGCATGAGATCTGGGGAAATCCGCGCGGCTTGAAAGCACTGACCATTGTAAACCACACCACCCTTGGCCTGAGGTTCATGATCACTGGGATGGTATTTTTCTTGATCGGCGGTTTGTTGGCCATGCTGGTACGCACCCAGCTGGCGCTTTCTGATCAAGATTTCATGACGCCGGATATCTATAATCAAGTCACCACCATGCACGGCACGGTGATGATGTTCTTGTTCGCTATTCCTATGCTCGAAGGGCTGGCGATTTACATGATTCCTAAGATGATCGGTGCCCGCGATCTGGTCTGCCCACGGCTGACATCGCTGGGCTACTGGTGCTATCTATTCGGCGGGATCATCTTAACTTTTAGTTTGGTGTTAGAGATGGCACCGGACAGTGGCTGGTTCATGTATACCCCGCTTAGTAGTAGCGAGTACTCACCGGGTTTAGGTTCGGATTTTTGGCTACTGGGGATCACCTTTGTTGAAATCTCCGCCCTCTCTGCGGGTGTAGAACTGGTGGTTTCAATACTGCGTACGCGTACCCAAGGAATGGCGCTGCATAAAATGCCGCTGTTTGCCTGGTACATTCTCGCGATGGCTTTAATGATTGTGGTCGGTTTCCCGCCGCTGATTCTGGGCAGTATTTTACTTGAGCTCGAGCGTGCCGCTGGGATGCCCTTTTTTGACGTGGCCGGGGGCGGTGACCCTATTCTTTGGCAGCATCTCTTCTGGCTGTTCGGTCACCCTGAGGTTTACATCATCTTTTTACCGGCGGCGGGGATAGTGTCTACGCTGATACCGGTGTTCGCTGGTCGTCCGATTGTGGGCTATGGCTGGGTGGTTTTCGCCATTGTCACCACCGGCTTCATTAGCTTTGGGTTATGGGTCCACCATATGTTCACTGTGGGGATTCCCCAGCTGGCTCAAGCCTTCTTTTCAGCTGCCAGTATGTTGGTCGCAGTGCCCACGGCGATTCAGGTATTTGTTTGGCTGGCGACGTTATGGCTGGGTAAGCCGAAGATGAAGCTGCCGATGCTATGGATATTAGGCTTTTTGATCATTTTTGTGTGCGGCGGCTTAACGGGGGTAATGCTGGCGCTGGTGCCGTTTAACTGGCAAGTGCACGATACCCACTTCGTGGTGGCACATATGCACTACGTTTTAGTCGGCGGAATGTTCTTCCCGCTGATCGCCGGGCTTTACTACTGGCTGCCTCTCTTTTCAGGCCGCATGCCTTCTGAAACGCTGGGTAAATGGGGCTTCTGGCTGACATTCATCGGTTTTAATACCACCTTCCTTATTATGCACTGGACCGGGCTGCTGGGTATGCCGCGCCGTGTTTACTCTTATGACGCGGGCATGGGTTGGGATATTTTTAATCTAATTTCTTCAGTAGGCGGCTTCATTATGTCGGCGGGGATTGCCATGGTGCTGCTGGATTTTGCCCTACACTTCCGTTTTGGCAAGCCCGCTAAGCCTAATCCATGGAATGCTGATGGCCTTGAGTGGGCCAATAGCATGCCGCCAAGCGCCTATAATTTTGTCAGTTTGCCAAAAATCGAGACACGCCACCCGCTTTGGGATGATCCTGATTTGCCGCGCACTATGGCGGAAGGCCAGCATAGTTTGGCGGTAGCGACTCATGGGCGACGTGAAACGTGGGGAACCGATCCGTTAACCGGCAAAGTGCGCGAAATTATTCACCTGCCGGGTAACTCGTGGTGGCCACTTTTCGCCGCGATGGCACTGGCAGTGGTGTGTTTAAGCCTGCTGACGCGCCTTTACCCGTTGGCCGTTATCGCCGTGGTGATCGCTGGATTGTTTCTATTACGCTGGTCATGGGAAAACGGTGCACATCCAAAAGCTGCGCCTGATGCACGGGTGGCACCCGGCGATCCTCCGCTGCACTCGCGCACCATGGATGGCCCTGGCTTATGGGCAATGTCGATTACCATGCTGGCCAATGGCTCGTTCTTCCTTTCCTATTTGTTTGGCTGGTTTTACCTTTGGACGGTCTCGCCTGAATGGCGAATGCCTGAGGTATCACCGCTCTCTCTGATGGGGCTGCTGTTGGCTGGTGGGTCACTCACGGTAGGTGCAGGCATCCTCGAAAAACTGATAAGTGGGTTGCGTCAGCAGCGTGATGCTGGGCTGTCACTAGGCATGTTCAGTACTAGTGCGCTTGGGTTTTTGCAGGTGGGCATCACGCTTTGGGTACTGCTGAGCGCAGACCTTGCGGTTACCGAGAACTCTCATGATGCAATCATTATGGTGGGACTAGCGTATGCACTGTTTCATGGAGGTTTGGGTGCTGTGCTAACGCTGCTTCAGGGCCTACGGGTGGGTTATGGCTATGTGGGCGCCCATGCACCTTTTGAGCCCGCTGTCGTTGCTCAATTGTGGCGTTATAACGTGGCGACGTTCTGGATCATCGTGGGCGCGCTTGCCGTGCTGCCCCGTGTCATAGGGAGTTAGGCGGATGAACATCGTGATGCAGCGCTTACACCTCACTCACCCATTACACTTTGTTATTGGCTTAACGCTTTGGAGTGCTTGGTTTGTAACAGTTTACGGTGGCCATGCTGTGGCCTGTGAAGTCATTCCCCCTGACCCAGAACAAGGTGTTTTTACCCTCGTTAATGCGTTGTTGCTTATGGTCAGTCTTGCCGCCGTTGCGCTGTTAGCTGCGTTAACGGTGGGGTGTTACCGCATGAGCAAACGTCATGCTGGGCGGCTGCGCTTTAATGCGCGGGTTTCTGCCGGGCTCTATCTCTTTTCTACCTTCGGCGTATTGTTTGCAGCGATGCCCATCATCGGTATTCCGCCTTGCCTGTGAGCGGTATGACTGACACTAACGCAGACAAGCTTTATACCCTTCACGGCATGTGGTGTACCAGTTGCGCGTTGGCCGTGGAAGGCTCCCTCAAACGGAGTGCTGGTGTGCGCGACGTTAGCGTGCATTATCCCAGCGCCACGCTCTGTATAAGCGGCACGCCAGCCGCGATTCAGCTCTCAGGGCTTGCCTCAAAGGTCAAGCGACTAGGCTACCGGCTGACGGAACTTGAGCCGGTGGGCGATGCCCATGCGCGACTGGAAGAGGAGAGCCGCTACCTCACCCTTAGGCTGATGGTGGGTTCGCTATTTGGCATGTGGACCATGCTTGCCTCAGTTCTGATCTACGCATCCGCCTTGCCCAATGAACAGGTCGAGCAGGTAGTGGCATGGGTGTCGGGTGCTTTTTCACTTCCCGTGGTGCTGTTTGCGGGCGTGCCGTTTTACCGAGCGGGATGGCGTACATTGCTCGCCAAACGCCCTGGAATGGATGTGCTCGTCAGCCTTGGTGTGTTTGGCGCAGTACTCGTCTCGCTTGGGCTTTTATGGCGCGGTTCATCGGAAGTATATTTCGATACGGCGGTGATGCTGATTGTGCTATTGCTGGTCGGGCGGTTAGTGGAAACGCTGTGCCGTCACCGTGGGTTAAAAGCGCTGGACGTATTGACACTACCGAACGCGAACATAAGCGTTTACCAACATGAACATTGGGTAATGGTTCCTGCCGATGAAGTGGCCGCAGGAATGCGCGTCGAGTTAGCGCCAGGTGAGCTGATAGCGCTTGATGGCACCCTGGAGGCGCCTGGTTGGATCGATACTGCCTCGTTGACCGGTGAAAGCCTGCCGCGCCACTTTCATACAGGTCAGAAGGTCTACGCAGGCTGCCGCTACCTGGGGGCAGCGCCGCTGGTAATGCAGGTGAGCGCCGGGGTAGGCAAGCGCCGGTTAGACCGTCTATGCGACGAAATGCGCCGCTATCAGGCCAAAAAAGGCGAGCTGCAGAAGCTTGCTGACCGCTTTGCCGCTTGGCTAAGCCCCTTAGCGCTTGTGCTGGCGTTACTGACGCTGCCTGCTGCGCTGTTATTTGGAACGGGCTGGGAAGAGGCCTTTGTGCGGGCGCTTTCCGTACTGGTGGTGGCGTGCCCCTGTGCTGTGGGGCTTGCCGTGCCGTTGGCAAGCCTTGCCGGTAGCGGTCAGGCCATGCAGCAAGGTATTGCGCTACGCGACCCGGCAGCGCTTGAAACCTTGGCGCGCATTCGCTCGGTAGCACTGGATAAAACCGGCACCTTAACGACCGGGAATCATTCCGTGCTGCATTGGCAGGCGCGGGAGGGCGTTGATAAGCATACTGTGCAGCGCAAATTAAGCGCCGCCGTCGTTGGAAGCGAACATCCGCTAGCGCACGCGTTAACCCACTGGTCGGATAATCAACATGATCAGCACCCGGAGCAGAATCCGGATCAGAATATAGAAGTAAATGAATCGCCTGGGGAAGGGCGCCGAGTGCAGCTAAATAGCGGCGAGTGGCTAACGCTAGGCAGCGCTAATTGGCTAACTCGTCAGCAGATTGCGTTGCCATTTCAAGCTGAAGACCCCGCGCTGACGTTTGCTTCTCAAGTGATGTTGGCTGACGAAGCGGGCTGGCTGGCCACGTTCTATCTGGCTGATCAACCGGTGGAGGATGCCGCTCCAAGCATGAAGCGCCTGCTCGCATCAGGCTATGTGGTGGTGATGATTAGTGGCGACCGGCAGGGAGCCGTTAGCTGGCTGGGTGAGCAGATAGGGCTTGCCCGAGAAGCTTGCTATGCCCAGCGTTCGCCTGAAGCCAAAGCGAGGCTGTTGCAGGCGCTACCATCGCCAACGCTCTACGTGGGTGATGGCTTGAATGATACGTTGAGCTTGGCCGCAGCTGATGTGGGGATTGCCCCGCTAGGTGCCAGCGAAGCCGCCCGTGAAGGGGCTTCTGCACAGCTCATGACGCCGGGAATGGGTGGTGTAGTGCAACTGCTTAGCATTGCTAAACGCACCCGGCGCATCATGGTGCAGAATCTGTTCTTCTCGGCACTTTATAATACGCTGGCACTAGGGCTGGTAGCTGTGATGGCCATTCCGCCCCTGGTCGCGGTACTCGCCATGGCGGCAAGTTCGCTGAGTGTCACGCTCAATGCCGCACGGTTAGCGTGGGCCGAGCCGGAGGAAAACGATCAGAGGGTTCCAGAATAGCCGAGTGCCTGTTTAAGCCGCTCGGCATTCGTTGCCACCCAACGTGGGTCAATCGCTCCCCAGTCACGTATCTGGTAGCGGCCAATGTTGTAGCGCTCGCCTTCATCTTTCGTAAATACGCACTCGATATCTAATTCGGCAAGGGAGGCGATCGTATCCTGGGCGGTACGCCGTGGCATGCCGGTGGCCTCAATGAGTGCAGGCACGCTGGCAGCGCCATGTTCGATCAGATGGGCCACGTATAAACGTCGGTAAAAACTCGATTTCGTTTTGCTAAGCGCGGACATGAGGGTTCCTTAACAGCAAATTGATTAATGCGCTGCTTAGCTTAAAGGAATAAGTCGCCCTGCGCCCGTGGTGGGCGGAAATCCCGCGTGTTCAAGCCCTGCTCGGTGCGATCCTGCATGTTCCACTGGCGGCTGGCGCGTGCAAAGCGCTGGGCAATTAAATTCGCGAATACTCCTTCACCACGAAAGCGCTTACCAAATTTGGCATCATAGGCTTTGTCGCCCCGGCACTGACGCATAAGACTCATCACTTTGGCGGCGCGTTCTGGGTAGTGAGCTTCCAACCACGCTTCAAACAGCGGCGCTACTTCATAAGGTAAACGCAGTAACATCCAGGACGCCGTTCGTGCGCCTGCTCGGCTGGCGGCTTCCAGTAGCTTTTCGATTTCATGGTCGGTCAGCCCTGGGATAACCGGTGAAATCAATGTCCCTACCGGCACACCCGCCGTATTAAGTTCACGAATAGCCCGTAAGCGCGCCTGAGGCGACGCCGCCCGTGGTTCCAGCGTGCGCTTTAACTGGGCATCCAGGCTGGTCAGGCTAACAAAGACCCGCACCAAACGATGTTCCGCCATCTCTGCCAATAGTTCTAGATCGCGTAGCACCAGCGTGCTTTTAGTCACTAACGTTACCGGATGGCGGCATTCCAGCAGTAACTCCAGCAAGCGGCGGGTGGTTTTATAAGTAGCCTCTAATGGCTGGTAGCAATCGGTGTTGCCGGAAAGGTTGATCGGGCGGCACACATAGCTGGGGTGGCAGAGCTCCTCTGTTAACCGTTCCACCATCCCGCTGCGGGCAATCAACTTGGTCTCAAAATCCAGCCCTGGCGATAAATCCCAGTAAGCGTGGGAGGGGCGTGCGTAGCAGTAAACGCAGCCATGTTCACAACCACGATAAGGGTTCAGTGAGCGGTCAAATGGCAAGTCCGGTGATTTATTCCACGACAGTGCGCTCTTGCTCACTTCCTCGCGCACTTCGGTGGCGATGGTCGTAGAGGCTTCCTCACGCCACCAACCGTCGTCTTCCACCACGCTATGGCTAGGTGCAAAACGGTTGTGAGGGTCGTACGTTGCCCCGCGGCCTTTACGCACGGCTGAAACACTCGATGTTTGATCGGGGATCGTCATTTGCCACCTCTGGCCTGTATAACTAATTATATGGCTATTTATACAGTATATGGCGTTTGGGGAAAGGCGCAAGAAAACGCTTAGCGGCTTAAATAGCAAATTCGGGGATACAAACGCGTCTTTATTTCATACGCTTAAAGAACCCGTTGTTGCCAGCATGGAAAGAGGCGATTTGACCTATGGAACTGCAACCACATTTTGCATTAATGGCATCCTACAACCAGTGGATGAATGCCAAGGTATATGACGCCGCTAGCAAGCTAAGTGCGGCTGAGCTTATAGAGGATAGAGGCGCTTTCTTTAGCTCTATTTTTGGCACCTTGAACCATATCGTTGTTGCCGACACGATTTGGCTTAAGCGGTTTGCGGCTCATCCTTCTTCAGCCGCCACATTGGCAGTAATGGAGCCGCTGCCCACGCCAACGCATCTCGCTCAACGCCTGTTTGATGATATGCAAGGCCTAAGCGCGCATCGCCATTGGCTGGATAGCGTGATTATTAACTGGGTAGCCGCGCTGACCGATGATGACCTGGATACGCTACTGAGTTACCACAACACCAAAGGCGTGGCTTCAACCAGAAGTTACTCGCGCCTTATTAACCACTTTTTTAATCACCAAACCCACCACCGCGGGCAGGTATCTACCTTGCTCTCGCAAGCCGGTATAGATATTGGCGTCACTGATCTGCTGGCGTTGATTCCGGATGAGGGGTAAGGAAGTAAGTTCACATATAAGAGCCTACTAAGTGCCTATTCAAAATTAATCGCGTGATCAGTTCCGTAACCACCGAGTAAGCGGTGTACCTCTTCATGTAGACGTTCAAACGAGAGATAGGCACTCAAGGGCAGCCAGGTGTACTTCA
>NZ_JABWCV010000026.1 GCF_013371085.1 Vreelandella maris
TGTGTCTGAACGCCGGAAAGTGGTTAAAAAGTAGCCGATGTAAGTCGAGCCAGTAGGTGTTTAGCGGTGTTACAGCCTGAGTGCGGTACTGGCTGAGGTACTATGAGAAATCCAGGCTAGGATGCCGCTATCCTAGCGATATAGAACATACGATGGAAAGAATTCAACATGGTGTGCTGGAAGTAGGACTAACTGAGAATTCGCCTTGGGTGATACGTACCAACGATGGCCCTGCTGGACTCGAACCGGAAATTATCCGCTCACTGGCTGAACAGTTGAATTCGGAAATCCGCTGGCACTGGGATAGTGAAGATGATTTGCTAGCCGCTCTGCAGCATCACCAACTTGACTTGGTGATAGGAGGATTAACTAATCGCTCTCGCCTGAGCCAACAGGCGGCGCTGACACGCCCTTATTATCAAAGCCGCTATACTGTCGGCTTTCCCTCGGGGGTGCCTTTGCCCAGTTCTTTAAATGGGTTGGAAGTCGCCATTCCTCCCGTAAATCACATGCATGCAGCGCTCAAAGAAAAAAATGCCAAACCGGTCAAAGTTACCGATGTTACTCGTACTGAAAGCCCCATCGCCGCGCCTACATGGTGGTTATCGGCCCATGGGTTGATTGCCGGTCCTTGGGAGATAATTATCGATAAGCATGTGATGGCGCTGCCCAAAGGTGAGAACGCTTGGATGCTGGCATTGCAACGCCACCTTAATGGCTACTCCAACATTGAGCAGCAACTGCAACAACTGGAGGCGGCGCAATGAAAATAAGGCAAGTGTATCAACTGCCCCCTGATAAACAGAAAGACCTTGATTACCTGGTACGGCTTGAATGGTGGAACCTGGGGTTTCGCATTTCAATCGTCGGCGTATTGGCATTAGTGTTGGGTAGTAGTCAGGCCATGAGAGTGGCTTGGTTTGAAGATATGCTCTCTTTAATCCCTCCTATCGCCTTTCTGATCGCAATGCGTTATCGCAACCGAGCCCCTAATGCGATCTTTCCATATGGATATCAACGTGCCACGAGTATCGCCTTCCTCTGTGCAGCTACCGCCCTGGCGCTACTCGGCGGCATTCTGTTGCTTGATTCGCTACTAAAGCTCGCCAAGATGGAACATCCCAGCATTGGCGCCGTCGAGCTCTTCGGCACCACTTTCTGGATGGGGTGGTTAATGATTGGTGCGCTGATTTATAGCGTCATACCTCCCGTCATTATCGGTCATCTACAGATGAAAGCCGCCAAAAAAGTGCATGAAAAAACGGTGTTTGTTGATGGCAAGATGAGCAAGGCGGACTGGATGACTGGGCTTGCCGCTATCGCCGGAATCGTCGGCGTTGGCGCTGGCCTATGGTGGGCGGACGCGTTGGCGGGCGCGCTTATCGCGCTTGATGTCACCAAGGATGGCGTGACTAATGTGAAGGAGGCGGTGGGTGACCTTCTCGACCGAAGACCCCGTTTTACTTCTAAAGCGGAGCCGGAACACCTTGCTGAAGAACTGGAAGAACAATTATGTGCCATGGGGTGGGTCGCCAGTGCCGCCGTGCGCTTACGTGAGGAAGGGCACATTTTTAGCGGAGAAGCGTTTGTGGTGCCCCATAGCGATGAGAATTTGGCACAACACTTACGCGACGCTGCTCAGTTTTTAAACCATTACGATTGGCGTATTTATGAAGTAGTGGTGACGGCTTGGCCCAGCGAAAACTGAATCGAATCGCCGATATTGTAAAGCTTTTCACCATTAACGAAATCCCGAGACGAGATACCCTGACCGGGTTCATTTATGCTCACATTACTTAGTGATATGCCGCTAACCGCCGCTTTTGCACTGTTCAGCGTTTGCGCAGTCGTTATTGGCATCATTGGCACCCGGCTTGCGCGGATTGTCGACGACCTCGCTGATCGTACCGGATTAGGTGAGGCGATAGCTGGTGCTGTCTTACTTGGGATGGCTACCTCACTCTCTGGCATTGTGGTATCAGTCTCTTCCGCCTGGACCGATAAACCAGAACTGGCAATGAGTAATGCGCTGGGCGGTATCGCTGTTCAAACGCTATTTTTAACGATCGCTGACATGGTATATCGGCGCGCTAATCTCGAACACGCCGCGGCCTCCCTTGGCAATCTGATTCAGGGCGCCCTATTGCTGTGCTTACTCAGCTTATTGCTGTTAGGTCGCTTTACGCCCGAATGGACTTTCTGGCAAGTACACCCCATCACACCGCTTCTATTTATTGCTTACCTGTTTGGGCTAAAGCTGGTTAAAAATGCCCAAACCCGCCCGATGTGGTCCCCGACTCGTACGCATGAGACGCGTGAAGACCAGCCTGATGAGTCGCCTGGAAAGCTAACGCTGGTGCGGTTATGGCTGTTATTTGTGGGTCTCGCGCTTACGATCGGCATTACCGGCTGGTTACTGGAACGCAGCGCTACGGTGATTGCGGCAGAAACCGGCCTTAGCCAAGCGGCTGTCGGCGTTCTGCTGACCTCAATAGTGACATCACTACCTGAGCTGGTAACAACGGTTGCAGCGGTGCGCCGTGGGGCGCTCACACTCGCGGTGGCAGGCATTATTGGCGGCAATGCGTTTGATACCCTGTTTGCCGCTGCATCAGATGTGGCTTACCGAGGCGGCTCGATTTACCACGTCATTCCCGATCAGGTAATGTTATGGGTTGCTCTCGCGGTGTTAATGACAGGGGTTTTAATGCTTGGCCTGCTGCATCGCCAAGAGCAAGGGCCAGGCCGTATTGGCTTTGAAAGCATGGTCATTATCGGCCTCTACTTGGCGGGAATAGCGATATTAATGGTGAACTAGATTAATGGGAAACTAGCCACCTCAAGGTAGCGGCACATTAACACCAAAGGAGCATTGTTAGTGATTGGAAGCACGTTAATAGGGGTCATAGGCACCTTACTTATTTTACTGGTGGTTTACGACGCTATTCGCACCACTTTATCGGTATCTAGTTCAGGTCCGCTGACTAACCGGTTGGTCAGTGGGCTATGGTTTATGCTGCTAGGTATTCATCAGCGGCGAAAGAGCCATACCATGTTGTCCTCTACGGGCCCATGGATAACGATGACGTTACTGCTGACATGGTTTCTAGTCGCTTGGCTGGGTTGGTTTTTACTATTTTGTAGTTCACCTCAGGCCGTGGTGCTGTCTTCTTCAAACGCCACCGCTAGCTTAGTTGAGCGCGCCTACTATACGGGCTACACACTCACGACGTTGGGCTATGGTGACTTTGTTGCCGGTAATGATAATTGGCGTCTTCCACCTGTCTTGGCTGCGGCTAACGGTTTTTTCCTTTTTACGATATCGATTACTTATATTTTGAATATCATCACCAATGTTATTCAAAAGCGCCAAACATCCCTCACCATCAGTGCGCTGGGCGAAAATCCACAGCAAATACTCGCGTCTACGAACGGCGACGGAAAATTTGCAACACTGATCAGCCAACTTCAGCCGTTACAACAATCCATCAGTACCTTAGGCCAGCAGCATTTAGCCTATCCAATCCTGCACTATTATCACAGTGAGAGCAGCAGCAAAGCGCTTTCGCTAGCCATAGCACGCTTATACCAAGCTATTGCCATTGCCTGCTTTGCCAGCACCAGGCTAGATCCCACTTCGCGTGAGCAGTTATTGATCACACGAAAAGCAATTGAGCAATTTCTGGATACGCTCGGTAGTGCTTTCATTCATCCTAGCCAACATATCCCTGATATTCCTGCGTTTAATTGCTATGCCGACTTACCAGGCGTTGAGACATCGAACACCGAGATTCAGGACTATTTAGCCTCACTGCCCTACCAGAAAATCTTGGTGGCATTCGTTCATAAGGACGGCTGGCAGTGGCAGGATGTATGGCAAACAGAGAATGGAAGGGGTGCTTAGCGCATGCAGCGACTGAAATGAAATCGATGATTCATAGGGTGGACAGCCCAATAGGTTATCAACCTAATCAAGCGACACCCAAATACATCCACCTGAATAAGGAGTAATGCGTTGATTCGGCAGCTAACACTTTACGTATTGATCAGTATTCTCTTTGTAGCCGCTGGCTGCTCATCAAGGACGATTGGCAACCACGAGACAATGGAGCAGCCGGATGAATCGTTAATCAATACGTATTGGAAGCTGATGAAACTTGATGGCGCGCCGGTCATCGCCAAAGAGAACTTTCGAGAAGCGCACATGGTGCTACACCAAGATGCTTCGCGCTTAGCAGGTGCCACCGGCTGTAATACACTAATGGGCAGCTATCAAGTAGAGAACGAACACATCACGTTCAACCAAGTCGCCACCACCAAAAGAGCCTGCCCGGCGCCCCAAATGGAAACTGAACGCAATTTTCTAGCCGCCCTCAAACAGGCAAACGCGTGGCGTGTAGAGGGCGCAAGGCTTGTACTATCGGGTGATAACAATGAACCGTTGGCTAGCTTTGAAGCGGTGCATCTTTATTAAATTAATGAACGGTAAGTCGAGTGTTATTTTTAAAGTTATAAATCGCACGACTGCTAAGTGTGGGTTAGCAGGAGATATGGCACAACGGTCTAATGTGGGACTATAAACAGCAAAGCGGGATAAACAGGGATGAGCGGCGAAATTTAGCGCCCTAGATTCAGAAGGTTACGAACACGAAGCCAGTATATAGCGCCAGCAGATTAGACACCAACAGTGCCAAAGCCGCGCAAATCGAAGAAAAGGCCGTTCCTAGGTGGAGCGGCCTTTTTTGCTGGATATTTGGCATAGCCTAAGTCTGGAGTAATCGGCTCGCCATTTGGCGTGAGCAATCAGTGCCTTCTATGGAGACATCCATCATCTCTTCTTGGGTGACGTTATATAGCTCAAAGCCACCATCCTGGTGAAGATCGCCCTGCATAACATCGCCAATCTCAATATCACATCCGCCAATGAATTCGGCCACCGTAATGCTGCCGTCTTCGACCTGTATAGCGCCCATGCCATTTCTAGGATTGTACGCGATCACCTTGCCTCTCATTCATTACTCCTTACAACCACCCCGCCGACCACACGGCCCGCCCGATGATATCCAGTTCGTGCAGCTGATCCTGGGGTACCAGCACTTTGTCATACTCCTTGTTCGCGCTGATGATCGAGACACCGTTGAACTGGCGCTGTAGGCGCTTCGCGTAGAGGTGTCCATCCAAGCGGAGGATATAGATACCCTCACCCTCAATCGTGGTGCGCGTGTGGTCGATCAGCACGGTGTCACCGCTGTGCAGTATCGGCTCCATGCTGTCGCCATCAATGCGGATCGCTGAAAGGTGCTCCGGCGTCAGGCCCTGCTTGCGCAGTGAGTAGCGCGTAAAGCTGATATGGGTGAGCACTCGGCAGTTCTCGTTCCAGGCTCCATCGCCTGCGCTGCACTGCGCGTCATACAGCGGCACAAAGGCGTAATCCTCCATGCCTGTCACTTCGCCAGCCTCTTGTGTAGCAGGCTGGCTGGTTGTGCCTTCCCCACCTTTGCCAGTGGCCAACCAGTCCAATGAAACTCCAGCAGCTTCAGCAATAATGACCGCCTTTTCCAGCCCTGGCGCTGAAGCCCCTGACAAATACTTCCTGATCAAACTTTCCGAGAATCCGCACTTTTTGGCGAAACCGTATGATGATTCGCCTTTTATGGCGATTTTCAAGCGCTCACTAAATCCGTCAAAGTTCGTCATATTAACTTTTGCGCTCTCTTATAAATTAAAGCCACTACGCAAAACTTTTATAAGTGACTGATATACAAAAACAAAAAATCAAAAAGCATCACTTGGATCACTATCGCTACTTTTGCCGATCAAATTTGGCTTGAAAGCAAAACTATTTGGCGATATGTTTATGGGGAAAGACAGGTTAGACACCCCAAAAAACGCCACCGAGGTGACGCCATGAACCAACAAATTCCTTCTAATCCTACCCAGCGCTGGGAGTGGTTGAAGTACCAACTCCGCAGCCAGGGTTCCAGCTTGCGCAAACTAAGCGATGAGCTGGGCGTCACCGGTAATGCAGTGCAAATGGTGAAGTACACACCCTACCCACGCATGGAACGCGCTATCGCCAAAAAGCTTGGGCTTAGTCCCCATGCTGTTTGGCCAGAGCGCTGGAACCACGACGGCACCCCTTGCCGTGAACGCCCCAATCGTGCTGAGAAACTCACTACTGCAAAAACGCAAAAACAGTATTGTGTAAACAATACTAGCGTTTCTAACGCGTCTACGCATCGTCAAATGGTGCGGGAGGCTTAGTCATGAGGCGCGTCAAAGATACCCAAACGCTAGACATCTTCGAAGTGCCTGCCCCCGTGGTGCCTTTGCCGGGCAGTGGCAACTACGCCAGCCAAGTCAGCGAGCTGGTTGGCGTAGTGCTTAAAGACTGCCCCGTGGACCGGTACGAAGTCGCCGCGCAAATGAGCCGCCTGTCTGGTGACGACGTCTCCAAGCACATGCTGGATGCGTGGAGCTCGCCTGGGCGTAGCGACCACAACATCCCTTTCTACCGCATTCCGCTGCTGGAAGAGGTCTGCCAGAGCCACGCCTTTACCGACTGGATCGTTCACCTGCGTGGCGGCCGCGTGGCGTATGGCCGTGAAGCGCTGGCAGCCGAGTACGGCAAACGCCAGCAGATGCTCGAAAAGCTCAAAGGCGACATGAAGGAACTCAAGCGGCTAATGGGGGATGACCAATGAACTGGTACTCCGCTAAAGAGCTGGCAGGGCTGCCTGGCATGCCTCAATCCGTCAGCGGTGTTATCCGTAAGGCCACCTCGCAAGGTTGGGAAGCACAAAAACGTATGGGTCGCGGTGGCGGTTACGAATACGCCTTTGCCGTGCTGCCTACCGAAACCCAGAACGCGCTGCTTTTGGCACAGGCGGATAACGCCGAGCCCGCCCCCGCCAGCACCGTGGCTTCAACACCTGAAGACCCGCGCCCAGGGCAGCAGCAGCTGACCGATGCCCAGCGCCAGGTGATGAGCGCCCGCGTGGCGTTCGTTCGCGAGATCGAACGCATGAGCCGGATGGTCAGCCAGCAGCGCGCTATCGAAACGTTAGTTGCCCACGCGAAGGAAGACGATCTAACGCCGTACCTTAAAGAGCGCGTGGTGCTGGCCAACGACCGTAAAACGGAGACACGCACACTTAGCGAGCGCACCCTCAAGCGCTGGATGAGCGACTTTAAAAAGCACGGCGAGCGTGGCCTAGCCCCCAAGCGCCGCCAGGCAGACATGAGCATGCCGCCCTGGGCTGGTGATTTTCTCAAGCGTTACCAACGCCCTCAGAAGCCCAGCGTGGAAGCGGCCTACCAACTGCTGGTCGAACAGACGCCACCGCCGCACCCCTCTATCCATCAGGTGCGCCGCTGGCTTGCCAAGCTCAGCCCGGAAGCCCGCGAGCGTGGCCGCATGGGCGCGCATGAAATCAAGGCGCTCCAACCGTTCAAACGCCGTAGCAGCAAAGACCTTTGGCCCAACGATGTGTGGGTCGCGGATGGCCATACCTTCGACGCCGAGGTCATCAACCCGCTCACCGGCCAAGCGTTCCGCCCAGAAGTCACGCTGATCATCGACTGGGCGACGCGTCGCATCGTCGGCTTTGCCTTGAACCTTGCCGAATCCACCCTGGCCACGCTGGATGCGCTACGCGATGCCGTCAGCCGCGCGGGCATGTTCAATCTGTTTTACGTCGATAACGGCTCAGGCTTCGATAACGCCACAGTGTATGAAGTGGTCGATCGTCTGGGCGGCACCATCACCCACTCGCTGCCGTACAACTCCCAGGCACGCGGCGTGATCGAGCGCGCCCACCAAAGCACCCTGGTCAAGCTCGCCAAGACCATGAGCAGCTACATCGGCGCGGACATGGATAAAGAAGCGTCGACCAGGGCGCACAAGCTCAGCCGCCGCGACATCAAGCAAGGCCTCAAGCCCGCGCTGATTCCCACGTTCCAGGAGTTTTTCGACCGGCTCAACGACGCCCTGGACGTCTATAACCACCGCCCGCACTCGGGCCTTAGCAAAATCCGTGACCTGGACAGCGGCAGGCTACGCCACCAAAGCCCGATGGAAGCCTGGAAGAACGCCGAGACAGAAGGCTTTGAAGCGCTGACCGCACCGACTGATGTAGTCGCCTCGCTCATGCGCCCGCAAGAGGTACGCAAAACCAATCGCGGCGAAGTACGCATCAACGGCGGCACCTACTTTATGGACGCCCTGCGCGACTTCCACGGCGAAGAGATCCGCGTGGCGTGGGACTACCGCGACACCGGCAGCGTCGGCGTCTACACCCTGGACGGTGAACACCTGGGCGATGCCCAGCTAGACGGCAACGCCACCCCCGCAATGCCCGCCAGCATGATCCAGCGCGCAGCCGAGAAACGCGAGAAGGGTCAGCTCAACCGCTTGGCGCAGAAAGCCAAAACCATCACCGGCAGCGACGTCGAGATCCGCGCGATTACACCCGCCGCCAGCTATTCAGACGAAAAGCAGGCAGCCGCAGGCCGCGCCTACGCCAAGCAATTAGCGGATGAAGGCACTCGCTTTCAGATACCCCAGAACAAGGTCGAGCGTTATCGGCTTTGGCAAAAGCTGGATGCCCAGCTTCAGCAGAATGAAGACGTACCAGAACAAGCACGCCAGTGGCACGAAAGCTACCAGAAGCACAACGATTTTCGCGCTATTCAGCGCGTAATGGATGCGGACGGGCTACCACCCGCCCGCAACCGCCGGGCCGTCTGAACCACGGCCCACGACACCCTAGCAATTAAGGAACTGATATGAGCGTCAACACCATTGTACCACTCACTAACGTCGGCTTACTCGCGGCAGCGGTCGAAAGCGCCGCGAACCGCCCGCCCGAGCTGCCGGGCCTGGTCGTTATGTACGGCCCCAGCGGCTACGGCAAAAGCCTGGCAGCGGCCTATGCGGCCAACATGCACCGCGCCTACTACGTCGAGTGTCGCGAAAGCTGGACCAAGAAAGCCTTTGTGGTCGCCGTGCTGCGCGAGATGGGCATCATCCCCATGAAGACGCTTAGCGAGATGGTCGATCAGATCGCCGAGCAGCTCTCACGCTCGGGTCGCCCGCTGATCATTGATGACGTCCAGTACGTGATCGACAAAGCCGCCGCCAACGTCCTCACAGACATCTATAACGCCAGCCAAGGAACGCTAATCCTGATTGGTGAAGAGCGCGTGCCCGCGTCAATGGCGCGTCTGGAGCGCCTGCACAACCGCGTACTTGAATGGGTACCCGCCCAAGCCGCCAGCCTGGAAGACGTGCGCGCCCTGGCTGACAAAAGCTACCCCGATATCGAGATCGAAGACGACCTGCTGGAAACCGTCAACGACCGCGTTAAAGGGTGCCTGCGCCGTGTCGCCGTCAACCTGTATCAGATCAACTCTGAGGCTACCGCCAACGGCTGGACGATGGTCGGCCTGCGGGAATGGGGCGAGCGTGAGATCCACACCGGCCAGCCACCGGCGCGGAGGGGCTAAGGCATGGCAAAACGTAAACCCCAACTCAACGCCCAAGGGCCACGCATCGACCGCCAGGCCATTTGGGAAGCCCTACGCGATATGCACGCCAAAGGGTTGACCATTACCACGGTCGACGTATCGCTACTGATGCCGGATGCCGTCAGCCAGGGCCGCGTGCGTGACTACCTGAACGGCCTCGAAAAAGGCGGCTACCTCGCCCGTCTCGATGTGCCCCGCAAAAGCGGCGAGCCGGTGCAGTTCAAGCTGGTGAAAGACGTCGGCGTGGAAGCCCCACGCGTGCGCAAAGACGGCTCCACACCTACCGGTGGCCTTGGCCGTGAACAGATGTGGCGCACGCTCAAGATCGTCGGCGACTGCACCGCCCGCGAACTGGCAGACGCCGCCACGACGCCCAAAGTCGAGATCGCCGAGGCAACAGCCAACGAATACCTGCGCTTTCTGGCGGCTGCCGAGTACGTCGCCGTCGTTCGCCCTGGCTCCCCCGGCGTGCTGACCCGCTACCGGCTGGTCAGCACGCGCTGGACAGGCCCGCGTGCGCCGATGATCCAGCGCACCAAGCAACTCTATGACCCCAACACCGGTGAAGTGGTGTACGTCCGCGTCACCAAAACCGAAGGGGGTGAACCATGAAAGACGTCATCCGCCGTACCCGCACCGTCGACATCTCCAACTGGGGTGACGACGTGCCGCGCTGGATCGTACTACTCGCCGACGAAGTGCGCGCCACAAACCGCAAGATCACCGCCGAGCGCATTGGCGTCTCGCGTAGCGCGGTGTCTTTGGCACTGGCCAACCGCTACCCCAGCCCTTCCACCGCGAGTATCGAAAAGAAGGTGCTGGAAGCGCTGGACGGCCTCGACTGTCCGGCGCTGGCCATCACTATCAGCGCCGAGCAGTGCCGCGACTACCGCGCCCGCCCCGCGCCGACCCACAACCCCATGGCCATGCGGATGTGGAAGCACTGTCAGCGCTGCCCCCACAACCCCGACAACCAGGACGGAGGCGACCAATGACCCTCAAAGCCACCTGCCCCGAGTGCGGCATGACGGCCGACATGGCCGCCTTCGTCACCCAGGGCGAACACAACCAGGCGTTAGCGGCGGCGCTGGATATGCCTGCGCTGCTGAGTAGCCGCATCGTGCGCTACCTCGGCTTTTTCCGGCCTGCCAGCCGAGCGCTGGCAAGCGCCAAAAGCGCCCGCCTGCTGACCGAGCTGAAAGACACGATCACCAGCGGCGTGATCGAGCGCAAAGGCATCACCCGAGAGGCACCGCTCAAGGTGTGGGTGATGGCCCTCGACCAGATGCTGGAAAGCCCGCCCAGCGGTTTGCCGCTAAGCGGCCACGGCTACCTCTATGAAGTGGTTGCCCGCTGTGCCGACCGCCACGCCGGTGAGCAGGAAAAGCAGCAGGAAGAAGCCAAGCGCAGCGGTGCCAAACCACCTGCAAATCGCGCACCCGTTGCCGCGTTTCAAGAGCGCTCGACCGATGACGTGCTGGCCGAACACCGCCGCATGGCCGAGCGCCAATCCACGGTGGCCACAACCCCAAAAGGCCAGCGCAAAAACGCGAAAGCGACTGAGCAAGCCAATGCCCCCAAGCGCCTATCGGAGTTGTTGAAAGGTGCCGCCAGCAAGGGAGACGACCAATGACCACCTACAGCGATGAAACCCTGGAGCAATACGCCGACCGCTTCGTGCAGCTGCGCCTGTCCCGCCACGGCGTCAACCTGGCGCAGTACCTGGCCAACCCCGTGCAGTTTGAACGCCTGGCGTTGGAGCCGGAACCGCTACTACCCGCACAGCAAGCTGCCGTTTTGCGTATCTGGCAGCGCTGGGATACCGGCCTAGCCGAGCAGCCAGCCGCTGCACAGGAAAGCTCGGTACCGGACTGGGACTGGCGCGACCAGCTCGACCGCTGGCGTTGTGAAACTGAACAGGCCGAGCGAGCGGTGGCGCGTATGCAGCAGCGCAACGGGGCGTATGTCGAGCCGCTGCACCACCACCGGCACAACGCCCGTAACCGCAGTGCCAACTTTGCTAAGCGAGGTGCCTGATGAGCCACATGGTCCTATCCCATTTACAGGCCAACGACGGTGCCACGCTTGATGAGCTATGCACCGCCACCGGCCTGAACGCCGACGCGGTTCGCCACATTCTCACCGGCCTGGTGAATAGCCGCTTTGTGATCGGCGTCGCGCGCTACAACCGCGCGCCGAAGTTTTACGCCGTCACCAGCCAAGGCCATTGCGAGTGGTGCGGCCTCTACGAGCATCGCCGCGTTGCCGCCATGTGCCCTCGCTGCATCGACAAAAGCAGCGGCCTGGAGCCGTTGACCGAAACGCCCGTTGCCGCGCTACCGGCAGGCCTGAACACACCCGAAAGGAGCCAAGCATGAACGCCCAAGCGAATGAAACACAGCAAGTACCCGAAGGCTTCCGCATAGACGCCAAAAGCCGACTGGTGCCCGAGGAACAGATCAAAGAGATCGACAAGCTACGCGATGAGCTAGTGCTCTCGATTATTGACCGCGCGTGTGAGCTGCGCGACCAGCTTCGCGACTTCAAAAGCGACGTGTTCAGCGAGATCGAAGCCTTTGTGCAGACCTCCGCCCAGGAGTACGACGTCCAGATCGGTGGCAAGAAAGGCAACATCCAGTTGGTCAGCTTCTGTGGCAAATACAAGGTGCTGCGCGCCATCTCCGAAAACATCACCTTCGATGAGCGCCTCCAGGCTGCCAAAGGGCTGATTGAAGAGTGCCTACGGGACTGGACAACCGACGCCCGCCCAGAGGTGGCCACCATCGTGCAAGACGCCTTCCGCGTCGACCAGGCGGGCAACATCCGTACCGGCCAAGTGCTGGGGCTACGCCGCCTGAACATTCAGGACAAACGCTGGCTGCGCGCCATGGATGCCATTAGTGACGCCATTCAGGTCACCGGCTCCAAGAGCTACATCCGCATCTATGAGCGGGTCGGCAGCACCGACCAGTACAAACCCATCAGCCTAGATATCGCGGGGGTGTGAGATGGCGACCGAAAAGCGCGATCAGCTCATAGACCGTCTGGATCGGTCATTCCATGCCATGCCCCGCTGGGCGCAAGGCGCATGCCTGCACGCCATGGCGGTGCCGACCATCAACCCGGCGACGCTGGCCCCCTTCGCCACCTTCCGGGAAATGCTCGAAAGCGCGCCAGACGAGAACCTGGAGATTCTGGCGGATGACTTCGAGGGGAATGGCGACCTGCTGCCAGCCGAGGAGGTTTCATGACCGCTATCACTAACGCTTCATCCATCCGCGTCAGCCCCGCCATGGGCGGGTTTGTTGCCATTCTGCGCGGCCAGCGCGCCACGGGCACCACCCACCGCGATGCAGCGCTCGCTGTCGCGCGGCGGGTCTACGGACCGCGCGTCAACGTCCGCGCCGATTACCTGCGCGACTCTGACCCCATGGCGGGCATCCAGTACCGCTACCACATCACGCATATCCGAGGTGCCGCATGAAAGAGCCAGTCATCATCCGCGTGCGCGATGCCGGATACCAAGGCTATATCGCCACTGGAGGAGGCAAGCGAGCCAGCTGTTCATATTCCTACGAGCAGGCGCTTTTTAACTGTGCCGAAAAACTGTTTGGGCCAGGGAGCTTGTTCCAGTTCGAGCAATTAGAAGTATCGGAAGCTGATGCCAAGCGAAGCGTTATTAAGCGAGTCGAAGTTTTTCCTTACGAAGAGTCTGCATAGCAGCGAAGCGAAACGCCCTGCCAATGGCGGGGCGTCTGCTGGGCGTGGTGGCCCAGCACTGATGAGCAGCCAAGGGGAGAGAAATGGACAGCAAAGCGTTAGACAAAATCAAGAAGTGCCTACGGCTTGCCAAGTCGAGCAATGCCAATGAAGCCGCTGCCGCGCTGCGCCAGGCGCAAAAGCTAATGGCCATGCACGGCGTCACCACTGACGACGTGGCCATCAGCGATGTGGGCAGCCATACCGCTAAAACAGGCGCAGGTAAAACGCCACCTGCTTACGTCACCATGCTGGCCAATATGGTAGCCGGAGCCTTTGGCGCTGAGACGGTCTACCAGCAGATTTACGATGGTGAGCGGTGGGCGCTGAACGTTGAGTTTTACGGCTTAAATGGCGCCGCCGAAGTAGCGGGCTATGCCTTTGAAGTGCTGTGTCGGCAGCTAAAGCGAGACCGCACAGCCTACCTAGCAACCCTCAACAAGCGCCTGAAAAGAACTACCAAGGTACGTCGTGGCGACCTCTACGCTCAGGCCTGGATTAACGCCGTCGCCAAGCAGGTAACGCGCCAACAACGCACCGAGGCCGAGACTGCCATCGTGGAAGCCTACAAGGCGAAGCGCTGGGAAGATCTGGACACCATGAAGCCTCGCGATAACACCAAGGGCATGCGCAGCCATGACCAAGGAGCCATTCACCAGGGCTACCAGGACGGCAAGAAAGTCAGCTTCCACCAGGGCGTGAACGGCAACCGCTACGCACAGATCGGTGAGGTGTCGTCATGAACAAATGGCAGCAACTAGAAGAGAAGCTGTCGGGCGTTTTTGGCAACGCCACCGTGCTTGCTGGCGGCCATGAGGTGACGTTTCAAAAGCGCCTTGACGGCGAAAAGCTAGTGATCCAGGTCGGTGTCGACGGTTGGATAAAGGGAGAGTGGTGGAAGGTCGACGAACAAGGACAGCCAGTCCACTCCGAGGGCCGCTTTTGGTGCCCGCTGCGCTCACGCGTTTGGCCGCTAAAGGAATACAAGTCTCTGAAAAAGGTATTCGGCAAGCGCAAGGCCGACGATATGACGGCATTAAAAACCGTCGCCGTTACTCCGTGCTGGGGCAGCCCGCGCAGGCTGATCAGCCACCTGAAAAAGAACTTCCCAGACCTTGAGATCAATGATGATGAGGTGGCGTCATGATCAGCAAAGGCAAACTGGCCCAGATCCACATCGCCAAGGCCCAACTGGGATTAAGTGATGACGACTACCGCGCCATCCTCGCCCGCACTGCAGGCGTGAGTAGTGCCAAAGAACTCACAAATCGCACCGTTGGCGGTGTGATGCACGAGTTCCGGCGGCTGGGCTTTGAGCCGAAGCCCGCCAAGAAAGCGGGCCGGAAGGCACCGCGCCCGCCGCGTTCACGCCAGGCGGAAATCAACAAGGTCGAAGCCCTGCTGGCTGACGCGGGTCGCGCCTGGGCCTACGCCGATGGCATGGCCAAGAACATGTTCAAAGTGGACCGCGTGGACTTTCTCGACGATAACCAACTGCACAAGCTGCTCCAGGCGTTGATCATCGACGCCAAGCGGCAAGGACGGTACCCCGATGACCTCGCATAAGTATGAGGACAACCTCGACCTGGGCTTCGGCATCCCCAACGATGCACTGGACTACCTCGACCCCGAGATCCTCAAGAAGTGGCCACAGGGTCTCTCGGACATGCTGACCGTGGTCGAGAACGCCCATGTCCGAGCCGGGGATGAACCCAAGATAGCCCGCCGCCGCGCCTTTGCCGCCGTGCGGGCGATCTCCAGCTTTGCCGGTGGGCGCAGTCTCTACGTGCCACAGGGCCGCCAGCTCGACCGCGCACTGCGGGATCGTGAGATCTGGGAGCGTCACCGTGGCGACAACATCCCCCAGCTGGTCGAAGACTACGAACTGACCGAGGCGCAAATCTACAGCATCCTCGCCGAGCAGCGTAAGCTCGCCCGCTCACGCTTGCAGTCGGATCTGTTCGCCGATCACGAGAAAGGCTAAGCTGGCTTTAAACGAGCGATCAGGCAATGACACCATGATTGATATCCAAGCACTCACCGGTCTTGCATCCTCCGCATTCGTTGGCCTCATTGGCGCGTGGGCAGGCGTATGGTTTTCTTTGAAACGCTATCGGAATGAGAAATGGTGGGAGAAAAAGACCAGTGCCTATGAAAGCATCATTGAAGCTTTACATAAAATCAAAAGGCTCCGAACTCATCACTTGGAAGCCGCTGAAACTTACCGTGAGGTCCCTGAGGAAACCGCGCGCAGACTTAGACTGGAATCAAATCTAGCACTTGAAGAAATACAAAGATCAATAGATATAGGAGCTTTACGCGTCTCAACTGAGGCAGTGCAAAGGCTTAAACAGTTTCAGAGCGATTTAGTCAAAGAGAATGGCGCTAGAGACTGGTATTCACACTTGGAGATAGGCTATGAAGCGGCAGAATCTTGCATCAAGGATCTGATAAGCATTGCCAAGAAAGACCTTAAAATCGATTGACCCTTCCCAAAACTCCTAAACCGCTTGATTCCCGCCGCCTAGTCCAATCCCTCTAGCCTGAACCTCACTGCAACGTGCTTTCGCCACCCATGCAATGAGGCTCACTCCAATGCCCCGCAACGATCTGTCCAACCATTTTCAGCGCCGCGAGTTCGCGTGTAAATGCGGCTGCGGCTTCGATACCGTCGACCTAGAAACCCTGGTGCTGCTGGAAGACATCCGCACCCATTTTGACGTACCCGTCACCATCAACAGCGGCTGCCGCTGTGAAGCCTACAACCGCAAGGTAGGTGGTGCCGCCGCCAGCCAGCACCTGCTAGGCCGCGCGGCGGATATCCGCGTCCAGGGCGTTGACCCCGCCGAGGTCGCCGAATACATCGAAACCCAGCACCCTGACGCCAGTGTTGGCCGGTACAACACCTTCACCCACGTGGATACACGCACAAGCGGCCCTGCCCGCTGGGGCGGGTGAGCAATGAGCCTGAAAGGTCTACTCGGCAATATCGACACCGAAGCGCTAAGTGGCGCGGTCTCCAAGGGTGCGCCATTGCTTGGTTCGTTGATCGGTACCCCGGCCACTGGAGCCGCCATCGGCATGATTGCTAAAGCGCTAGGCACCGATGCCAATCCCGAATCGATTACCCAGATGCTCGAAAGCGATCCCGAGGCTAACGCCAAGCTTCAGAAGCTGGAAAACGAACACCAGCAAACGCTCACCCGCATGGTGCTGGAAGCGGAAAGCGTGCGCCTGAGCGAAGTGAACAAAACCATGCGTGCCGAAGCGGCCAGCAACGATGCCTATGTGCGACGTTGGCGGCCGACGTTTGGCTACCTCACCGCGCTTGCCTGGGTGGTGCAGTGCATGGCCATTGCCTGGTCGATTGTCGCCACCCCTGGTCAGGCTGGCGACGTCGCCCAGGCCGTCACCGCGTTAACGCCAATGTGGGGCATTGCGCTGGCCATGCTTGGGGTGAACGTTTCTTGCCGAAGCCGCGATAAACAAGTGGCGGCAGGCCAAGCGCCCAAGGCGGGCTTTATGGATGCCATCGTCAAGCGCGTTGGCGGGTAACCAACCAAAGGGAACGTCATGGAGTTAATCAACTGGGCGGCCGCCAAGCTGTTCTTCGACATTGCCCAGGCAGTCTTAATGGGCGGTGTCGCGGTATATGTGTGGTGGACCAATCGAACACGCGCCACTGGCACTGCCATTACGCAGGTCAACAAGCGGATTGATGAAGTGGACAAACACGTCTCAAGCCTGGAGCAAACGCTGGAAAACCGACCTGGCTACACCGAGATCGAAGCACTGCGCAGCGAACTGGCCGAGATGAACAGAGGCATGGCCCAGATTAGCGCCCAGATGCAGAGCACCACGGCACTGCTCAACCGCCTGCATGAGTACCTGCTGACGGAAAAAGGGAAACGATAAATGAGCTACCACGACTTTGAAACAGAGGGCCGTCGCTTGACGATCCTGCGCATTCTGGCCCGCCGCAACCAGTTCACAACTAACGAGTATTCGCTCAACGATGAGCTCAAAGGCGCGTATGCGCACATCGTCAGCCGCGACAAATTGCACGGCGACCTGGCCTGGCTGGAAGAACAAGACCTGGTGATTGTTCAACAACCCCGCGCCGGTTGGCTGATCACCCTGACCGGTCGCGGTGCCGACTGCGCTGAAGGCCTGGCCAACGTACCCGGCGTCGCCAAACCGCGCCCAGGGGTTTAATCATGCCGCCTCGCAATAAGGTGTTTGACCTACCGCCCGAAGTGCGTGAAGCGCTAAACGAAAAGCTAGTGAGCAGCGGCTTCCAGGGCTATGAGTCGTTAGCCGGGTGGCTCAGCGAGCGCGGTTATAACGTTTCCAAAAGCTCCGTGCATCGGTATGGCAAGGATCTCCAGGAGGAGTTTGAAGAGGCCATGGGCGACGTGCGTAAAACCACCGAGCTAGCACGCGCTATGGCCAGCGAAGGCGAAGACGAAAGTGGCCATCTTATCGACGCCACTGCCAGGATCGTGCAAGACCAGCTACTGCGCATTTCTATCGCCATGCGTAAAGCCGAGCATGAACCCGACGTAGCGGCCAAGCACCTGAGCAGCGTGACCAAGGCGCTGGCTGATATTGGCCGCGTTTCCTTGAGCCAAAAGAAATGGGCTAAAGAGCTGCGTGTGGAAGTGGCTAAAGAGGCAGCGGAGAAGGCCGAGACTAGCATGGCCACGCAGGGCATGAGCCGCGACGCCATCGACGCTATCAAGCGCGACATACTGGGGATTGCCTAATGGAAGAACTTACCATTGCAGAAGCCATTGTGAATGCTGGTGATAGCCTCGGCTGGGCGATTGTTGTGGCCGCTTTAGTTCGGGGGCTCTTAAGCAAATGACCACCGCACCTTCAACAGCGCCCGCAACCGCGCTACCTGAATCCGTCCTACTGCCCTACCAGCAAGCCTGGATCGAAGACGAATCCGACCTAAAACTAGGCGAGAAGAGTCGCCGTACCGGCTTGACCTGGGCTGAAGCGGCGGACGCCGTGCTAACGGCCAGTCGGTCCAAGGTCGCCGGTGGCACCAATCACTTCTACGTGGGCTCTAACAAGGACATGGCCATCGAGTTTATCGATGCCTGTGCCATGTGGGCCAAGGCGTTCAACCGCGCCGCCTCGCACATCCAGGAAGAACTTTACGAAGATGAGGATAAAAACATCCTCACCTTTACTATCCACTTTTCCAGCGGCTTCAAGATCCAAGCGCTCAGCTCACGCCCCAGCAACATGCGGGGCCGCCAGGGCAACGTCACCATTGACGAAGCCGCCCACCACGATCAGTTGGCAGAGGTACTCAAAGCTGCGCTCGCCCTCACCATGTGGGGCTCAAAGGTGCGTCTGATCAGCACGCACAACGGCGTCGAGAACCTGTTCAATGAGCTGATTCAGGACAGTCGCGCCGGTAAGAAGCGCTATAGCATTCACCGCATCACCCTGGATGACGCTTGCGAGCAAGGGCTGTACCAGCGTATTTGCCAAGTGCGTGGCAAGCCCTGGAGCCTGGAAGCCGAAGAGCAGTGGAAAGCTAACCTGCTGGCCGATACGGCCACACGGGAAGACGCGCTGGAAGAGTACTACTGCGTACCCAAAGCGGGCGGCGGAGCTTACCTTTCTCGCGCAATGATCGAAGCGCGCATGGTTGAGGCCCCCGTGGTTCGCTTTGAAGGCAGTGCCGAGTTCAACGCGGTACCGGAGCACTACCGCGCCCTAGAGATCAACGCCTGGTGCATTGAACACCTGCTACCACTACTGGAAAAACTCGACCCTAAGTTGGCTCATTGCTTTGGTGAAGACTTTGGCCGCAGCGGGGATTTAACCGTGATTGCCCCGATGGCCATCACCCAGCAGTTGTTGCGCCAGGTGCCGTTCCTGGTCGAACTACGCAACGTCCCGTACAAGCAGCAAGAGCAAGTGTTGTTCTTTATTGCTGATCGCCTGCCACGGCTGCAAGGCGGTGCGTTGGATGGGCGTGGCAACGGTAACTACTTGGCCGAGCAAGCAGCGGAGCGCTACGGCAGCATCGTCGACGTCGTGATGCTTTCCCAGAGCTGGTACCTGAACAACATGCCCCCGTTCAAAGCCGCGTTTGAAGATGAGCTGATCAGCCTTCCCCGCGACAGCAACGTGGTCGATGACCTTCGCGCCCTTCAAGTTATCAAGGGCGTGCCCAAGCTGCCCGATGCCAAAACCGGCGATAGCAAAGACCGTCACGGCGACGCCGCTATTGCCTTGGTATTGGCGTACTACGCCAGCCTGATGGACGTGACCCCCATCGACTTCACCCCCGCGCCCCTGCCTGGTGTTTCCCGCCAGGATGACGACAGCGACGACATTGAACACACCGGATTCGGTATAGGAGGCGGCGCATGGTAAGCCCCAAAGCACTCATCAAAAAACTGTTTGGGAATGAAAGCAGTCAGGCGCTGGAAGAGGAACAGACCCAGGATGCCCGCGTTGGACAGCTCAAGCGCGAATTTGCCGAGCACCCCACCAAGGGGCTAAACCCGCACAAGCTCTACCAGATACTGGAAAGCGCCGAGCAAGGCGACCTGAAAGCGCAGTCTGAACTCTTCGACGACATGGAGGAGAAAGACCCGCAGATAGGAGCCGACCTCGGTAAGCGCCGCCAGTTAAGTGCAGAGCGTGAATGGCAGATCGTCCCGCCGGACGGCGCGGATGCACGCGAGAAGAAAGCCGCCGAGCAAGCGGCGGAAGTGTTCAGCGGTATCGAGGTGGAAGACCTCATCCTGGACCTAGGCACCGGCATCGGCCACGGCTGGGCGAACCTGGAGCTTGCCTGGGGTCGCGATGGCGCGATGCGCTACATCGAGCAGCCTACGCTGCGCCCGCATTCATGGTTCCGCCTGCACCCGGATGACCAGAACTGCATTACCCTGCGGGACATGAGCGCCACCGGGGCCGAGCTATGGCCACTGGGCTGGATTCAGCACCGTCACCGCGCCAAGGCGGGATATGTGGCGCGCATGGGCTTACACCGCATGCTGGCCTGGCCGTACCTGTTTCAAAACTACGCCCTGGGCGACCTGGCGCAACTGCTCGAAATCTACGGCATGCCCGCCCGCATCGGTAAGTACCCGAAGAACGCCACCGATAAAGAGAAAGCCACACTGCTGCGGGCCGTCGTTAGTTTGGGTCAAAACGCGGCGGGCATCATCCCAGACGGTATGTCGCTCGATTTCCTGGAGGCCGCTAGCGGCCGCGCCGATGTGTACAAAGCCATGATGGACTGGTGCGAGCGCGCCAAAGCCAAGGCGATCCTGGGCGGTACGCTTACCAGCGGCACCGGCGAAGGTACCAACACCAACGCCCTGGGCAACGTGCATGAGCGCGGGCAAATGAGCCTGATTCGCTCCGATGCCCGCCAGTACGCAGGCAGCATCGGCAAGAATATCCTATGGCCCATGGCGGCGCTGAACTTCGGTATCGAGAAGCCCAGCCGCGCTCCGCGCTTCTACCTCGACACCGGCGAGACCGAAGACCTGGAACGCCTCTCCAAGAGCCTGCCGACCATCGTCGATATGGGCGCGCGCATTCCAATGTGGTGGTTCCACGAGAAATCCGGCATACCGAAAGCGGCCGAGGGTGAAGAGGTGTTAATGCCAAAGGCATCGCCAAGCCCCTTTGGTGCGCTGCGTTTGGCACAGCCTCAAGCTAACAGGATTGCGGCCCTTCGCCTGGGCGATAGCAATGAGCCAGACGCCGCTGATCTCCAACTGGAGCGCCTACAGCGAGAAGGCGACGCCGCACTCGAACCCTGGGTAGAGCGTATCCGCGCGTTAGTCGATGAAGTCGAAAGCCTGGAAGAACTGCGCGACCGCCTGCTCGAGTTGGCCCCCGACCTGCCGGTTGAAGACTTCGCCGAAGTGATGACCGAAGCGCTGGCCGCTGCCCAAGTCGCAGGGCGCTACGACATTATCGAGGGGGTCTAATGCCCGCTGCTGAGTTTGGCTCGCTGCCGTTTGCCGAACAGATCGAGGCCATGCGCGAAAAGGTGGCCATCCCCACCAACACCTGGTCGGATGTGTACGGCGCAGAGAATGACCAGGCGTTCATGGTCGCCGGTGCCAGCCGCCAGGCCATCGTTGAGGACTTTCAGCGCTCCATTCAAACGATGATTGAGGAAGGCAAGACGCTGGCCGACTTCCGTAAGGACTTCGACCAGATCGTCGAGCGCCACGGCTGGGCCTACAAGGGCAGCCGTAGTTGGCGCACCCGCGTCATCTACGACACCAACCTGCGCCAGAGCTACGCCGCCGGGCGTGAACGCCAGATGGAAGACCCGGAGCTGCGCCGTCTTCGCCCCTTTGGGCTGTACCGCCATGGCGGCAGCGAGAACCCGCGCTCCGCCCACCTGGCCAATGATGGCCGCGTGGTACCGCTGGATGATCCCTGGTGGGATCGCTGGACACCACAGAATGGCTACGGCTGCAGCTGCAAAAAGTACATGATCAGCCGCCGCCAGGCTGAGCGCGAGGGCTATACGGTCTCGGAGCAAGGCCCCGAGATCGAGTACGTCGAGCGCACCATCGGCGAGAACGGCCCCAACCCGCGTACCGTACGCGTACCCAAAGGCATCGACCCCGGCTTTGATCACCGCCCCGGAAGCGGGCGCGCAAGGGGTATTACCCCACACCCCAATCAACCCGGCGCACGTTCCGGTACAACAATGCCTAACCGCCAGGCGCAAGACGCCATGCCCGACTACCCCGAGGAGGCAGAGGAACTGCTGGAAGCCAACCAGCCAGAAGAGCGCTACGTGGATGCGTTCCTGGCACGCTTTGGCACACAGCGCGGCGGCGAAGTGAGGCGCTTTACAGATGCAACCGGAGAGTCGCTACCCATCAGTGAGGATCTGTTCCGCGACGGTCGCGGCGGCTGGTCACTGCCGAGGGATGGCCAGCACCTGGGCGCGTTGGCCCGCACCCTGCGCGAGCCGGACGAAATCTGGACGGCCCTGGAAACCATCGAAGGCGAACGCCCGCGCCTGCGGCGTCGTTACCTGGCGCGCTTCGCGCTCGAGGGAGGCGAGGAAGGTCTGTTCATGGTCGACTGGGGCCGCGACGGCTGGTCCGGCCAACGCCTGGAAAGCGCCAGTGAGCTGGAAGCCTGGCGTCGTGGCGTTCGTCTATATCGTCGTGGTGATCAGGAGCCAGAATAATGGCAGGTATCAAACTCGACTTCCGCATTGACGATGACAAGGTCATGCGCGCCCTCGGCGAACTCAACAAACGCGGCCTTGACGCCCAGCCCGCCATGGCTGCCATTGGCGAAGATCTGGACCGAGCTACCCGAGAACGCTTTGATGAGCAGGTCTCGCCCAGCGGTGACCCGTGGGAGCCACTTTCCGACGCGTACCGTAAGCGCAAGCCTCAACGCCAGGATGAGATCCTGGTACTCAACGGCTACCTGCGCGACACCAATCGCTATGACGCCGGGCCGGACTATCTCGAATACGGCACCGACCGCATCTACGGTGCCAGCATGCATTTCGGTGATGAGGAACGCGGCATACCCGAGCGCAACTGGCTAGGCTTCTCAAGCGACGATGAAGAGAACGCGATAGAGACCCTGCTGGACTACCTGGGCGAGCCACTGGGCGAATAATCAACGCGGCCCTGTGAGCGCCGCTAAGCCCTTACCCGCTACGTTGCCCGACTTTTCCCCGCAAGGCGCGTTAGACCCGCGTTAGATTTTGATTAAGCGAGCTTAACGGCAGGGATTTGGGGCGCTATAGTGACCTCCTGCTAAAAAATAATGGGCCAGGGACGCAGGGGGCGGAGTGACAAACCAAAATGAAATCGTTATTCGATCAGAGCAAGATGCTTATGATGCGCTTGAATTAGCAAGCCAAGGCGGACTACCAGACCATGTAAGCGTCCATTTCGACGGATGGCCAAATCTGGAAATTATCGTCAAGGGAGAGGGTTACCAAGGAACAATAACTCCAAGCATTATGAAGGGGTTTATTGAATTCCAAACGGCCATTTACCGGACCTACGCGTTGGCCAATTACAATACTGTCAACGTCAACAAGCTGACCAGAGAGGAACGCGAAGCTCTCGAACTCTATATCAGCGTTGATGAAGGCAGTTCACGCTTCAATGTCGATGTTCAAGCACTATTGGAAAATTTCGTTGCACGAGTGGGTGACAAAGTGACACCTCAAAGCTTGGTCAAAATCGCTCTGATAGTTTCTGTGGCTTACTTCGGGAACAGTTTCACCAAAAACTACTTCGAAGATCGTAGACAAACACGAATTGCCGAGCTTCAGTCCGAAGAGCGCATCGCTGAGCTTGAGAGTCGACAATACGCCGATGAGCTTGATGTAAGGCGTATGGAGATCCTGGCGGAGGCGACACGTGACGAACCCAGAGCGTCAAATATTCGAGAATATGCTGATGATGCACAGCGAAGTCTTGTTAAGTCTGTGCGCCATGTTGATGAATCCTCAATAGGCGGTCTCACAATAGAAGGTGAGACGGCACAGGAGCTGACCAAAAACGCTCGACGTGAAGCAAAAGAAATCAGGCTTGATGGCCTGTACCGTGTTCGTGTTGTCGACGCGTCTCAAATTGATGTATTCAGAATCCGTATCAGCAATGAAGCCAACGGTGATGAGTTCATTGCCACCGTGCAAGATGAAACGCTGGATAATCGTCATAGAGAAGCCATCCGTGAAGCGGAGTGGGCCAAGCAACCGGTCAGGCTCTCCATTAACGCACGCGTGTTAGGTGATGAGATTCGCAGAGCTACAGTCATCAGTGCTGAACCTGTTGATCCAAACCAGCTTCCTGCACGTAACGAATAACGCTACTCAGCACCCAAAAACTCCTAAAGCGCTTTAAATCCACGCCCCGCCCTAAGCCCCCGATCATGGGGGCATGACAACACGAAGCCCTCACACTCAGACCAAAGTCGCCGTTTGCGCCTTACGCGTGCAAACCTCCGGCGACAAAACGCGCCTGATGCCTGCTGGCAACTTCCACGCACCGCGTGGGGCTGCTGAGGGCACTGGCCCCTGGTACTTATCTGCCGAGCAAGCCCAGGCGATTATCCGCCTGGCAGCTGCGCGCAGTACCGATATCGTCATCGACTACGAACACCAAACCCTTTACGCCGAAAAGAACGGCCAGGGCGCGCCCGCTGCTGGCTGGGTCGACCCGCGCTCGCTTGAATGGCGGGACGATGGCTTATACGGCGCGGTTTCTTGGACGGCTCGTGCCAGCGCTGCCATTGCTGAAGGCCCGAATGGTGAGCCACCCGAATACCGCTACCTCTCCCCTGTTTTCCCGTACGACGCCAACGGTGTGCCGCTCGACCTGTTGCACCTGGCGTTAACCAACACCCCCGCCATCGACGAAGGTGCCGCGCAGCTTGCCGCTGCGCGCATGTCGGTAACGCACGAACCCTCCGAGGAGACTGACACCGTGGACCGTGAACAACTGATTGCCGCACTCGGCCTGGCGAAGGACGCCACCGACGAACAGATCGACAGCGCCATCGCCGCGCTGAAATCCGCCGCCGACGATGCCACCGCATTCCGCAAGGCTCTGGGTGCCAAAGACGACGCAAAACCGGATGAGGCAGTGGCCGCACTCAAGGCAAAAAGCGGTACTGCCCCGCCGGACATGACCCAGTACGTGCCCATTGCGGTGTTCAAAGAGACCACCGACCAGCTGGCCGCACTGAAAGCCAACAGCAACTCCGCCGAGCTGGACGCGCTGATCAAGGAAGGCCTCGACGACGGGCGAATTCCCGGCAAAGCCACCGCCGATTGGCTGCGCGAGCAAGGCATTGCCGCGTGCAAAGCCCACCTTGAAGGCGCGCCCAGCATCGCCGCGCTAAAAACCGGCCAGACCCAAACCCAGGGCAAGCAGCCCGACGGTGGCAAGGGCGGCGATGACGACAAGCTCGACGAATCAGAGCTGGCCGTCTGCAAAGCCATGGGCCTGACGCCTGAACAGTACCGCGCCGCCAATCCCGCGCCCGCTGAATAAGCAGGCTCAGCACTAACCCAATAGGCAAGAGGATCACCCCGTGACCGCTGCAACCAAGAACCGAAACACACCGCATCGCCTGGGCTTGTCACGCGGACTGTTAGTCGCCGCTGCTGCCGAGTGCTTTGCGGGCACCATCGCCGTCATCAATGCCACTGGTTTTACAGAGCCAGGTAAGACGGCCACCGGCCTTGTTGCTGCTGGTGTTTTTGAACACTACCAGGACAACACCGACGGTGCGGATGGTGACGAAGTCGTGGAAGTGAAACGCGGCAACTTCCACCTGGCCAACTCCGCCGGTGCCGATGAAATCACCGCCGCTGATATCGGCAAGGTCTGCTACATCGTCGATGACCAGACGGTCGCCAAAACCTCCGACACCGATACCCGCTCCCCCGCTGGCATTGTCGACGACGTCGACGATGCGGGCGTGTGGGTCAACATCGACCCGACTAACGGCGTTGCCGCTAGCGTGTAATTGAGGACACTCGCATGGATCTGACAAGCGCAAATTTACAAGCCCTGTTCAAGGGTTACCGCACGAACTTCCAACAAGGCCAGAGCTCGCTGGGGCCAGAAGCGTCGCTGTACGAAACCTTCTGTACCGTGGTGCCTTCCACCACTGCTGTTGAAGTCTACCCGTGGCTCAAGAGCCTACCCCGTATGCGCGAATGGTTGGGCGACCGCGTTATTCACGGGCTAGAGGGTAGCGACTTCTCGATTCGTAACCGCAAGTTCGAGCTAACTGCTGGCGTACCCCGAGACAATATCGAAGATGACACCTACGGCCTGTGGGCTCCCGTCTTCGAGGAGTTCGGGCGCAGTTCGCGCGAGCACCCCAATGAGTTGGCAGTCGAGATGATCGAAGCCAATCCTGAGTGTTTTGACGGACAGCCGTTGTTTGATACCGACCACCCCATGCTGGATAAGGATGGCAAGGAAGTGTCTGTAAGCAACGACATGGGTGGCAGCGGTGATGCTTGGTACGTGATGGACTGCTCAAGGGCAATCCAGCCGGTAGTGTTTCAACGCCGCCGAGATTACAACTTTCGCGCCCTCACCGACCTCATGGACTCCAAGATATTCATGACCGATGAGTTCATGTTCGGTACCGATGCGCGAGTCAATGCAGGTCCTGGCCTTTGGATGCTCGCGGTTCGCTCCAACCAGGAATTCAATGCCGCCAACTACAAGGCAGCCCGTGAGCAGTTGCAGAAGTTCAAGGGCGATTACGGCAAACCTTTAGGGCTACGCCATACGCACACCATGGTGCCCACCAGCATGGAAGGCGCGGCCCGCAAGGTGCTGCAAAACACCTTGGCCAGCGGCGGTGAGACCAACGAATGGGCCAATACCTCGACGCTTGTTCTCAACCCCTGGTTAGCCAGCGCCTAACGGCCGTTAACCGGTGATGACTCGCAGTGCCTGCCCCGGCGGGCACTGCGCAACGGAGATCCCCATGGCAACACGTAAAACCACCGCGACAAAGGCAAAGCAGGCCACCCAGGCGAAACCGACCGAGGCGAAAGCCGAGCCGGTAGCGGAAACGACAGCCGAAGCCAGCGCGCCGGAGACCAACCAGGAAGCCTCTGCAACGAGCACTGATGCGGCGTCTCAGCAACCCACGCCGGAAGCGAACGCGGCAGCAGTCCAGCCGGTGCCTGAAACACAAACACTGGCGGATTCCGGAGCGGCCAGCGCTGACCAGGAAGCCCAGGCGAACGCAGACGCGGCAACGGCAGCACCTCAGCCTACCGAGATCCAGGGCGATACCGTCACGGGCGACGGCCCTGGCAACGCGCTGCCGCCGGTTCAGGAACTGCCTGGCGTATTCGTGCGCACCAAGCGCCGCGTCAAAAGCCGCCGTCGGGCGGGCTTTCGCTTCAACCGCGAGGGTGTCGGCATTGCGCTGGAGCTGCTGAGTGAAGAGCAGCTGGAGCAGCTGCGCGAAGACCCGGCCCTGGAAGTGACCGACTGCACCTTCCCGGTTGATGACGCCACCACCTCGGAGGCCTAACCCATGCCCTACTGCACTCAGGCGGACCTCATCGAGCGCTTTGGCGAGAACGAGCTGCTTGACCTCGCTTCCGACGATACCGGCCTGGCCATTGATACCCCTGTGTTGGATGGCGCTATTGCCGACGCCAGCGGCGAGATCGACGGCTACGTGAGTGCAGCGGGCTACACCGTGCCGCTTTCCAATGTGCCGCGCATCATCACCGCCTACGCCTGTGATATCGCCCGTTACCGGCTATCCGATGACCGCGCCACCGAGCAGGTCACCAAGCGATACAACGACGCGGTGAAGTTCCTACGCAGCGTCGCAAAGGGCGAAGTGCGGCTTGGTATCGCCTCATCGGAAAGCGCAGCGGGAAGCGCCGGTAACGTGATGATGGAAACCGGCCGCCGCGTGTTTGGCGGGGGTGGCTTCTAATGCTGGCCAAGATTGAAGACGCCATTATCGAGCGCTGCAAACGTGTGCTCGACGATCACGTCAAGACGGTGGAAGACCTGCCGGGCAAGTGGAATAAGAACACCCTCAAGGCCGCGCTGCGCAAAGTGCCTGGCGTGTTTGTCGCCTGGGGCGGTGCGCGGGGCGACGGCGACCTCGTCCAGCCCACCACACAGAACCGCTACGTGGTGTACGTGGTGACTAGCCACGCCAGCGGGGAGCGCGAACGCCGCCGTGGCAACGCTCGCCAAGTGGGTGCCTACGAGCTGCTCGAATGCGTGGTGCCCGCCGTGCATGCGCTCACTGTGCCTGATGTGGGCAGCCTGACGCTTGAGAGCATCGACAACCTCTACGCCGATCACTTCGACAAGGAAGGCGTGGTGGTTTACGCCGCCGCATTCCGGCTGAAGGTGCTATGGCCAGCAGCGTTTGACGTTAACGACCTCAACCCTTTCGAGCTTTACACCGGCACTCACCACATCGGCGGCGAAGACGATCCCGACACCGAAAGCCGCGTCGAGCTACCCCAACCCGAGGAGGACTAACCGTGCCATCCATTTACGTTAAACCGCGCCTGCGCGATGCCAAGAAGCCCGACCAGGGCGTGCTGCTGGTGCGCCGCGAAAGCGACGGTAAGCCGATCCCCGCTGAGGGCGCGCACGTTGAGCTAACGCCGTACATCCGCCGCCGTCTGCGCGATGGCGACCTGAAGAAAGCCTCGGCCCCGGCAAAGCCCAGCCGTGCCAAAGCCACCGCAAAACCCACCGCTAAAACCGCCGATGCTGGCGAGCAGGAGTCGTAACCCATGGCTGATATCACCGCCGGTGTCTTCAACGACATCCCCTCAGCGCTGCGCATTCCGGGCGTGTTTATCGAGTTTGACGCGCGCCTGGCCAACTCGGGCGTGTGGCAAACCCGCCTGCTGGTCATGGGCCAGCGCTTCAACTCAGGCGAGAAAGACGCCCTGAGCCTTGACCGCGTGACCAGTGGCGAGCAGGCCGACCGCTACTACGGGCGTGGCTCGATGATCGCCGAGATGCTGCGCGCCGCTTTAGAGATCGACCCCTACATGGAAACCTACGGCCTCGCCCTTGACGACGCGGCAGCAGGCACCAAAGCCAATGGCTCCATCAGCGTCGCCGGTACCGCCCTGCGCGGCGGCACCGTGGCGCTGTACATCGGCGGCTACCGTGTACGCGCCGGTGTTGAAGCCAGCGATAGCGCCGAGACGATTGCCGAGGCCCTGGTCGAAGCCATCAACGACGAAGGCCGAGTGCCCGTAACGGCCACTATCGACGGCACCGATGCCACCAAGATCAACTTGGACTGCAAATGGGCAGGCGAAACCGGCAACGATATTCACCTGGTGTTTAACGCCAAAGGTGAGCGCGGCCTCGACGGCGTGACGTTCGAGATCAGCCAGCTCAACGGTGGCGACGGCAACCCGGACATTGGCGATGCCATCGCGGCCATGGGTGATGAGTGGTACCACTACATCGCCTGCCCTTATACCGACACCGCCAACCTGGATGAGCTGAATACCGAGCTTACTCGTCGTTTCGGCCCGATGGTGCAGATGGGCAGCCGCGCATTCGGTGCTTACCGGGGAACGCTCTCTGAGACCGGCGACTTCGGCAGCGCTTTAAATGGCGAGCATTTGTCAGTGATGGGCACAGGCAAATCGGTTAGCCCTACCTACCTCTGGGCAGTCACCTACGCGATGGTCGCCGCCGGTTCGCTAACCAATGACCCGGCCCGCCCGCTGCAATACCTGGCGCTGCCCGGCCTCATCGGCCCACGCAAGGAAGACCAGTGGACCAAGGCCGAGCGCAACCTGCTGCTGTTTGATGGCATTGCGACGTTTACCGTCGCCGACGACGGCACGGTGCAGATCAACCGCGAGATCACTACTTACCAGGTTAACGAAGCCGGTATCGAGTCGGACGCCTACCTGGACATCCAGACGCCGGAAACCCTGGAGCGCATCCGTTACGAACAGATCTCGCGGATTCTCTCAAAGTACCCGCGCCACAAATTGGCCACCGACGCCGACGCCGCACTCTACGGCGCTGGCCAGCCGATCATGACGCCCAACGTCTGCAAGGCTGAGCTGCTCGACCTCTATCTAGACTTTATTGAGAAGGGTTGGGTGCAGGATTACGAGGGTTACGCCGAGAGCCTGAGCGCCAACATCGACCCCGACAACCCGGCGCGCCTCAACGTGATCGACTCGCCGAAGCTGGTCGGACAGTACCGCATCCACGCGATGCAGACCCAATTCCGCCGCTAATGGCGCGTTATTAACCGCCATTTAAGGAGTGCATACACCATGAAACTGACAGGCAAAGCCACTGTGAAAGTCGACGGCTCGGAGATGCTCACCGACGTCGACTCAACGCTGAACCTCGGTGGGTCAAGTCGGGAGTTCATCAACGGCCCGCGCGGGCCGCAGGGCTACCGCGAAACGCCCGAGGCTCCCTCGCTGACGTCCACAGTGCGCCACACCGCCGATACCGACTTGATCGCCCTGGGTCGTATCACCAATGCCACGGTGATCTTCACCACCGACACCAACGACGCCTACATGCTGCGCCGTGCCGCAGTGACTGACACCGTCGAGTTAACCGGCGGCAACATCCGCCTTAACTGGGGCGGCATGGGCGTGGAGAGACTCTAATGGCAGGCACAAAAATAAGCGTTCCCCTGATCCACGGCCTCAAGATTGGCGAGGCCGTTTGTAAAGACGCGGTGCTGCGCGAAGCATCCGCTGGCGACGTACTCGAAGCACAGGAAGCCGCCGAGAAGTTGATGATGGTACCCAACGCTGAGGGTGGCTTCGAACCGATGCTGGTGGTTAGCCCATCCCGCGTCGGCGTTGAAGTACTGCGCCGCCAGATCGTCAGCATCGGCGACGTTTCCGGCCCGTTGGATCTCAAGCTGATGCACCGGCTCGACCCTGAAGACCTCAACCTGCTGCTGGCCAAGAGCGAGCAGCTCGACGGTGCCGCTGTGGCCCAGACACAGGAGGGTGCGACGCAGCGGGGGCGAGGCGATAGCGATCGCCCAGCATCTGACCAAGCTGATGTGGGTGATCGCGACACGAACGGGATGGAGTGAGGCCGATCAGCGCGGCATGACGCTGCGCCGGCTACTCGGCTATATGAACCAGGCCAGGAGTTGAAATGAGCGAATTACGCGCTTCGGTGGTGATGGATCTGCGCGGCAACCTTGAGCGGCAGTCACGCCGCTACGAGGGGGCCATGCGCCAGATGGCCAACAACGGTCAACGCCACATGACACGCTTGCAGCGCGTAACCGGCGCTGTCGGACGCCAGCTCGACCGCGTTGGCAACCGCTGGGTGGCGCTGGCAACCGGCGCGGCAGGCTTTGGCGCGGTGCGCAACTTGGTCAACCTGGAGGAGCGCTTCACCCGCCTGGGTATCCAGTCCCAAAAAAGCGCGGAGGAAATGGAAGAGCTTCGCCGCCAGATCTTCGAGACCGCCCGCGAGCCGGATATTCGCGTTGACCCCTCACAAATCACCGGTGCCATCGAAGCCATCGTAGAGAAAACCGGCGACCTGGAATTCGCCAGAGATAACATCCGTAACATCGCGGCCGCTATCTCTGCCACTGGTGCTGAGGGGACCAACATCGGCCAGATTATGGCCGAGTTCCAAAAAATGGATATCCGTGCGCCTGAGCAGGTGTTGGGTGTGATTGACACGCTCAATCAGCAAGGTAAGCAAGGTGCCTTCACACTGCAAAACCTCGCATCGTTGGGTCCGCGTGTTGTGACCGCCTATACCGCATTAGGAAGAACTGGCCCCGAAGCAATTCGAGAGATGGGCGCGGCGCTTCAGGTCATCATGCAGGGCGCTGGAGATCCGCAAAGTGCGGCTAGCTCCTTTGAGGCACTACTTCGTACTTTCCAGAACGCGGAAAAGGCGTCTGAGATCACAAGGTTGAGTGGTGTCCAGATATTTGACCCAGAGTCGCTCAAGGAAGGCCGTGAGGTATTGCGGCCCATTAATGAGCTAATGGTAGAGCTTGTTGAAGCTTCGGAGGGAAAGGCATCAAGGATGTCGGAGGCGTTTCCTGATAGTGAAGCCCTTAAAGCTTTCAATGCAATCATGTCTGAGTACAACCTAACAGGCTCCGTCGATTCGATTGAGCGATTTTTACAGGTCCAAGGCGACGGCACTACCACCATGGGCGACTCAGCCCGTGCCGCCGACACCGCTGCGGGGTCAATGCGTAACTTGTCCAGCGCCTGGCAAGACTTCGCGGACACCAACCTGAGTGAGTACATCCAGGACGCTGCCGATGCGCTGAACAGCCTGGACCAGGAGACCGTCGACCGCTGGCTCAAGATTGCCGGTATCACCGCAGGTGGCGTGGCAGGCCTTTATGCGCTGCGCTCGCTGGGCCGTTTGGGCGTAGACCTGGGCCGTGGAGCCGGTTCGCTTATGGGCCGTTCCACCACTGGCGGCGTCGCCGGTGGGCTAGGCGCCGCCAGCAGCATGGCCCCGGTGCCCGTATTCGTGACCAACATGGGTGCCCTGGGCGGCGGTGGTTCGCCAGGCCGAACGGGCGGTACCCGCAAAGGCGGGGGCTACACCCCGCCGACTACGCGCACAGGTGGCACAACCTCAGCACCAACCACATCCCAAAAGCCCAGGCTCTCCAGCCAGGCGCTTAGCGCCGCCTCAAGAGTTGGTAACAGCTCCACCGTCGCGGTTGGTCGCGCGCTTCCGGCCATCAGCACCGTGCTGGCGGCTCAGGGGATTGGCGGGCTGATCGAGGACGCTGTCGAGCGCACCGAAACCGGCGGCAAGATCGGCAACTACGTAGAGCTGGCCAGGGAGTCGGCCAAGCAAGCCGTCATGGAGTACGGGCGTAACTCAGTGGACACCTTCCGCGATGCGGGCGAAAGCGTGCTGCGCATCTTCGTTGACCAGGACGGCCGAGTTAAAGACGCCCGCGCTGAGCGAGGTCAGGGCGGGCCGGAGATCGATGTGGATCTGGGTAACTGGAGGACGTGGCAGTGAGATTAGCTTTTATCAAAACCCACGTAGGTTTCTTTCATATGCTCTGGTTGCTTCCCGCAAAACTCAGCTCCTTGTGCTTTTTGCACAACCCATCCGTCGGTCCAGATGTAATAGTCCAGGGTATGGCCGCTGGCAGTTCGACCATCGTTATCCACGACGAACTGGAGATGAACCTCCCAAGTCCAGCCATATCTATCCTCGCGGTAGTGCATCGAGTCGATAAGCCTAACTTCAGGCTCGGTTATTCGGCTTTTAAAGACGCCATCAACATGAGGACAGGAGTCGATAAAGTTCTTCAGTGCATTCTTGGCACCTTGGCGCTGTTCCTCGGTTGCATCGCTCGCATACTGCATATCAATCACAAAATTGTCGCTGTCATTCCCTTCACTGAGGGAATCACCGACCACGCCACCCGCAAACTGCAAGCCAACAGCGGCTGCAAAACCGGCACCAATCAACATCGATTTATTCATTCTTCTTCCTCCCTGCGTCAACGGAGTGTAGCCCAATGAGCTGGCGTGATCGAATCGGCGACGGCACGGCCATGTTTCGCGGCGTCACCCTGTACCTTGAGCGCGGCTCGATCAGCCCCGGCCGCCGGGTGCAGGTGCATGAATACCCGCTGCGCGATGAGCCCTACGTCGAAGACCTCGGCCGCAAGACGCGTGAGTGGCAGGTCACCGGCTATTTGCTGGGCGAAGAATATGACATCCAGCGCAACCAGCTAGCCGAAGCCCTGGAGCTACCCGGCGCGTTCGAGATGCGCCACAGCTACTACGGCACCCATCGCGTGGTGATCACCGGCGACCCGCGCATCACGGAAAGCACCCGCGAAGGCGGCATGGCGCGTGTGAGCCTAACCGTTGTACGCGCCGACGACGCCCCGCGCTACCCGCTGGCCGTGGCGGATACCCAGCAAGTAGTTGGCACAGCGGCCGAGTCATCACGCCTGGCGATTCTGGATGAATTCGTCGCCGCTTTCGAGATCGTCGAGCTGGCCGCCGACCGCGTCGCGGCCGTGGAAGCCACCATCCTGGGCGCGATCAGTGAGATCGAAGGCGTCATCGGTGGTATCACCGGCACGATCAGTCGATTGATCCGCACCCCCACCGAGCTGGGCGCGGCGATCCTTTCCAGCATTGGCCAGATCAAGAACATGTTCGGCGAGCCGGGGCGAGCCCTGGGCGTTTATAGCGCGATGTTTGGCACTGATAACGGCGAGGTGGCCAGCGTGCCGCCGAGCGCACCGCTACCCCAAGCCACCCAGATCCGCGCCCAGAATGCCGCCGTCGCCCTGGTGCGCCGCGCGGCAGCGGTCGAGCTGGCCGAGGCCAGTGCCGAGTGGAGCTACCCCACGCGCGACGCCGCCAGCGAAACGCTCGACGCGGTGCATCGGGGCATAACCGAGCAGATCAGCGGCAGCGTGCCGCCGCTGCCGCAAACCACCCAACGCCTGGTGTCGCTTCGCGCCGCCGCCGTGCAGGATCTGCGCCGTCGCGGTACGGCATTGCCTTCGCTACGGCACTACACACCTGGGGCGCGCCTGCCTGCCTTGGTGCTGGCTCATCGCCTCTACGGCGACGCCAAACGCGACGGTGACATCATCAGCCGCAACCGCGTGCGCCACCCTGGTGATGTCCCGGCTGAACGCCTGGAGGTGCTGAGTGAGTGAACTCGCGCTGATCGTCGACGGCACCCGCCACCTCGGCTGGAAGGAAATCCAGATTCGCCGCTCATTGGATGAGATGGCAGATAGCTTCGAGCTGGTGCTCTCCGAGAAGTGGGCCAAGAGCGACGGCTCAACGGTAGCGCCGCGCCGCCTGCGCACCGGTTCGCCCGTCGTCGTAGAGATCGACGGCGAGCCGGTGATCACTGGCTTTATTAATGACGTGCTGCCCAGCTACGACGCCAAATCGCACGTCCTGGTCGTCTCTGGCCGCTCTAAAACCGCCGACCTGGTCGATTCATCCAGCACCGCCCAGCCCTGGGAAACCGGCCAAACCGTGCTCCAGGTGGCTCAGCGCGTGGCCAAGCCGTTTGATATTGAAGTGATAGCCGAAGTCGACGTCGGCGCACCGCTGCGGGCACTTGAAGTCGAGCCGGGTCAAACCTTCGGCGAGGCACTGGGCCAGATCGCCAGCTACCGCGCCTTACTATTAGTGGCTGACGAACAAGGCCGCCTGGTCCTGACCCGCCCGCCGCGCGCCACGCTTAAGACCGAACTGGCCCTGGGCGAGAACATCCGTGTGGCCCGTGGCCGATTTTCTGACCGTGACCGCTTCGGCGAGGTGATCGTCCAGGGCCAAGGCGCGACCGATGACACCTGGTTTGGTGCCCAGGCTAGCGGGGCTTCTGGCCGCGCGAAAGATGAAGGCATCAAGCGCTACCGCCCGACCCTGGTGCTCTGCGATACCAGTACCGACTCAGCCAGTTGCCGCCAACGCGCCGAATGGGAAGTGCGCCGCCGTTGGGGCCAGTCGCGCGGCATCACTTACACAGTGGCGGGCTGGCGTCATCAAGATGGCCTATGGCGACCCGGTGACCTTGTGCCGATCCGCGACCCCTGGATGTTCGACGAACCCGTCGAGTGGCTGATCACCGAAGTGCAGCTGCTGCTCGATGAGCGCGGCGAGCGTGCAGAGATCCGCGTCGCCCCGCTGAGTAGCTACGACATTGAAGCCGCACCAGAGCCGGAACGGGAGAGCGACGTATGGTAGGCCGCGAGACAACCAAGCTGCTCGGTCCGGTGTGGCGTCGATTGCGCCTTTTGATCAGCCGCGCCGTGGTCACCCGCACCGACAGTGCCAAAGGGCTGCAAATTCTCCAGCTCGACCTGCTGCGCGATGAAACCCGCGAAGTGGAACACATGGAGCCCTATGGCTTCACCGCTCGCCCGCTGCAAGGGGCCGAAGCCGTTGCTGCTGCTGTGGGCGGTGCCCGTGGCCACCTGGTCGCACTAGTGGCCACCGACCGTCGCTACCGCAAGCGGAACCTAGCCAAGGGTGAAGTAGCGCTCTACACGGATGAAGGCGATGAACTGGTGTTTAACCGGGGCCGCATCGTGCGTTTAAACGCCGGTTCAGCGGTCGAGGTCACCGCTCCCCTGGTGACGATCACCGCTAGCACCTCGATCACCCTGGATACGCCCGATGTGTTTGCCACCGGCAACATCAAAGCAAACGGCCAGGTCAGCGATGGCACCGGCAGCATGCAGGGTATGCGCGATACCTATAACGGCCACGATCACGATGAAAACGACAGCGGTGGCCCGACCGAAGCGCCCAACCAGGAGATGAGCTAATGGATATCACCCTGGATTGGCTGGACCAGGCGCTGGACGTCGCACTCATCGACGGCGACCTGGCCACCGACGACGGCCTGCGTACCGCCGTGGCGCTCTCGCTGCTCTGCGACCGGCGCGCCGAGCCAGACGACATCATTCCCGACGGCACCGACAACCGCCGTGGCTGGTGGGCCGATGCCATCGCCGATGAAGACGGCGACCGTTGGGGTAGTCGACTTTGGCTGCTAGGCCGCGAAAAAGAACTGCCGGAAGTGCGCCGCCGTGCCGAGGCCTACGCCCGCGAGGCACTCGACTGGCTGCTGGAGGATGGCGTGGCAACCGAGATCGACGTCACCGCCGAGACCCTTGACCGCGACGTGCTCTGGCTAAAAGTGATCATCAAGCGCGGCGATGGCAGCCGCCTAGCCGACCGTTACCAGTACGTGTGGAGTTAATATGCCCTGGCAATCCCCAACGCTAAATGAGCTGGCCGAACAGATCCGCGCCGACATGCGCGGGCGGCTCTCCGACGCCAACCCGGCGCTACGCCGCGCCATGCTGCGCGTGATTGCAGATGTAGACGCAGGGGCCGTTCACGGCCTTTACGGCTACCTGTCGTGGCTGGCCAAGCAGCTGATAATCGACACCGCCGAGGCCGAATGGCTGGAACGCTGGGCGAGCATCTGGCGCATCTACCGCCAGGGCGAAGTCGCGGCCACCGGCCCGATATTGCTCACCGGTAACCCAGAGGCGCAGTTGCTGGCAGGTGAGGAATTCGAGCAAGACGGCATCCGTTACACGCTTGATGACACCGTCACCCTGGACGCCAACGGCGAGGCCACCGGCAACGTAACGGCCGTTGAAGCGGGCGATGAAGGCAATCTGGACGCCGGTGAAACCCTACGCCTGGTGCGTGCCATCAGCGGCATCGACGGCGAAGCCACCGTGGGTGATGACGGCCTGACCGGCGGTGCCGAGCGAGAGAGCGACGAACGCTTGCGCGAACGGCTGCTTGAGCGCATACAGCGCCAGCCCCACGGCGGCAATGCCGACGACTACATCATGTGGGTACGCGAAGCCCACCCAGACATCACCCGCGTGTGGGTATACCGTCATAAGCCCGACATCGGCGAAGTGACCGTGCGCTTCGTGTGCGACGACCTGGACGACATCATCCCTACACCCGCCGTGGTACAGGCGGTGGATGAGTATGTCGACGACGTTCGCCCCGTGACCGCACGCGGGTTCTATGCCGTTGCCCCGGAGGCCGAGCCGTTAAACCTGGCCATTCGTCTCACACCGGACACTGCAGAAGCCCGCAGCCGTGTGCAGGCCGCGCTAGATGACTTCCTCGGCCAGACCGCTGAACCCGGCGGCACGCTCTACCGTGAGCAGCTCTCCGGCGTTATCTACGTCGCCGCTGGCGACAGCCGCCACGAGCTGGACTCGCCAAGCGGCAACGTCACCCACGGCGTTAACAAGATCCCCGTGCGCGGAGCTATCACATGGCTCTAAATCGCAATGACTACGCCAACCAGCTCAACGCCCTAGCACCACCAGGACGGGCGCTGCCCCGCGAGTCGGGTAGCCAGTGGCAGCGGCTCACTCAGGCGCGGGCGGGTGCGTTTTCGCGCGTTGACGGGCGGGCGGCGTCTCTGCATGAGGAAGCTGACCCACGCACCACATCGGAGCTGTTGCCTGATTGGGAGCGCGTCACAGCAATGCCCGATCCCTGCGTCACCGGCGAGCAAACCGTCAGCGAGCGGCAAGATGCCGTGGTGCGCGTTCTCACCGGCACCGGTGGTGCTAGCCGCCCTTATTTCATCGGCCTCGCTGCTGATCTCGGCTACGACATCGAGGTCGAGGACTACACCGCCCACACCGTAGGCAGTGACGTCAGCGAGCCGATACGCGGTATCGACTGGCGCTGGGCCTGGACCGTCCGCGCCGCCGAAGAAACCGTGCGCCAGCTGACCGTCAACAGCGGCGTCAACGAAGCCCTGGCCACTTGGGGCAATGAGCGCCTTGAATGCGTATTCGAGCGCCTCGCCCCCGCCCATTCCATCCTGATCTTCGCCTATGGAGAAACCTCATGGTAGATCGTGTCTACGAACGCAACGCCTCAGACTCGGCCCCCCAGCCACCGGCTGACCCGAGCAGCGGCTACCCCACCGCCGGTAACCCCGCCCAGGGCGTCCCAGCCACCCAGCCGGGGCCGTACTGGTACCACATGATCACCGAAAGCCTACGGCGAGTCGTCGTAGAAGCGGGTTTGACACCGGATCATGAGGATCTGGATCAACTTCTTGGCGCTATTAAATCAAGCGGCCAGTTCGCCGACTATAGCGAGAGCCGCACCTACGAAACCGGCGAAACCTGCAGAGGCTCCGACGGCGTCTTATACGAGTTCTACGACCGCGACCAGGACGGCACAGTCCAGGGCGTTGACCCCACCGACAACGCCAATAGACCCCACATCTGGATGCGCTGGGACGGCGTCAAACCCGGAACCACCATAGCGTGGCGCAGTGAAGATTTACCAGAGGGCTATCTACCCAACGACGGATGGCAAAGCGCTCCGCGCCAAGACTACCGCCGTATTTTCGCGGCATTCGGCACTACATGGGGCGAGGGCGACGGCGCTACCACGTTCGGCATGCCCGGCGATGAAAACGAGTTCCTGCGTGGCTGGGACCCGAACGGCAGTCGCGGATTAGCTGAACATCAAGCCGACATGCTGAAAGCGCATGCGCATCCTCAGTCGGTTCAAAGATCTAAAGGCGGGACTAGCAGCTCAATGCCAACTGTTAACGGGGGGAATAATGGTCTCCCATTCAACGTAAACGGATCAAGTGCGGCTTACGACATTATCAGCGGCGAAAGTACGTCTGCTGTGGGTGGGTCTGAAAACCGCCCTAGTAACAACGCCGCGCGTTGGCTCACCAAAATTTAAGGAGGCGTCATGCTGATTTACGACATCAACCAGTCCGACGGCACAGTCATTAACACCGCTGGCCGCGACGCACCCGCCGACCCGATGCGCCAAACACCCCGCATCCCCGCAGGCGCGACCGACATCGCTCCACCCTCAACCGGAGAGCACGAAGCTGCCCGCTGGGCCGGTGACGATTGGGAAGTGGTGCCCGACTACCGAGGCCACGTCTACTACACCGACGACGGCGAACGCCACGAAATCACCGAGCTAGGCATCGAGCCACCCGTTGACGCTCTCGACGAAGCCCCGCCCGAATCACTCGCCGACGTCGCTGCAAAGAAAAAGCGCGAGATCGAAAGCGCCCGCGATGCTGCTATCGACGATGGGTTTACCCACACGTTCGGCGATACTGACGACGTCGTGCAGACTCGCCAACGCGACCGCGAAAACCTCACCGGCCTAGCGGTATCCGCCCAGCGGCACCCGGATAAAACCTTCCAGTTCCGGGCAAAAAGCAACGCCACGTATGAGCTAACCGCCGACGATATGCTAGCCCTCGCCGACGCTGCGCAAGACCACGTCAGCGAACAGTATGGCAAAAGCTGGCAGCTAAAAGCGCAGGTCGACTCAGCGTTGGAGGCCGAGGATCGGGAAGGCTTGGAAGCCATCGAATGGAGCAATGCGGAATAAAGCGTAGAAGGGAGTGACCACCGGCGGTGCGGACACACCACCGGTAGCCACCAACAAGCAGCACACACCTGCAAGTCGGCCAAGACTCCCCCGCCTCGCGAGGCGTTAGAGAGTCTAAGCCAAACGTTAGATTCGTTATAGGCTTGACAGAGTGTTAACTGAAATCCGTTGTAAACAGTGCAGCCGCAAGCTGGCCACCGCCAGCGACTATCAATTCATCGAAATAAAGTGCCCGCGTTGTAAGCACTTAAATCAGCAGAGAGCCACGAGCTCCGAACCACCAAAGGAGAAGCCTCGTGGCTAACCCAATCATTCCCTGGATGGGCGGCAAGCGCCGCCTTGCGGACAAAATCTTTGCGCTGATGCCGCCACACCAATGCTATGTAGAGCCCTTTGCAGGCGGTGCAGCGCTCTATTTCCTGCGGCCAACGCCCGCCGAGGTCGAGGTGCTCAACGACGTCAACGGCGACCTGGTTAACCTGTATCGCGTGGTGCAGAACCACCTTGAAGAATTCGTTCGGCAGTTCAAGTGGGCGCTCACCAGCCGACAGGTGTTCGAGTGGGCTAAGATGACGCGGCCCGAGACGCTTACTGACATCCAGCGGGCGGCCCGCTTCTACTACCTACAGCAAAACGCCTTCGGTGCCCGTATTGAAGGCCAAAGCTTTGGCACCGCTACCACCACGACGCCAGGCTTAAACCTGCTACGGCTGGAAGAATCGCTATCCGCCGCGCACCTACGATTATCCAGTACCTATATAGAGCACCTAAGCTGGCAGGACTGCATTGAACGCTACGACCGTCCCCACACCCTCTTTTATATGGACCCGCCCTACTGGCAGACAGAAGGATATGGGGTACCCTTTGGCATAGAACAGTACGAGGAAATGGCGCGCATGCTGGCCAAGCTCAAAGGCAAGGCCATCATCAGCCTAAACGACCACCCAGACATCCGCCGGATCTTCAAGGACTACCACATCGAAACCACCGACATCCGTTACACCGTCGGCGGCGGCAAAGGCTCAGACGCCAAAGAGGTGTTGATCTTCAGCTGGGATGTGGATGAAGAGCCAGCGGGGTTGTTTTAACAATTAAGGGGACAGTATGGAGATCGGAGCAGCAGTAACAGCAGTTAAGGGAGCGCTTGACCTAGCACGTAATGCCAAAGACGTGAATGACCGTGCTCAGCTCAATGCAGCAATGAGCGACATCATGGGCAAGCTGACAACAGCGCAATCCGATCTCCTCGACCTACTCACAGAGCATCACCGGCTAATTGACGAAAATAGGGAGCTTAAAAGCAAGCTAAGCAAAGAAGAGCGTTTCGATCAGTATCGTCTTTGCAAGACTCCAGTAGGGCACTACATATACGAGCTCAAGGAAGAGTATGTGAACGAAGATAAGCCAGCGCATGCCATCTGCGTCAAATGCCGTGAAGAGGGTCTACGATCTACTCTTCAGGAAGGTGATTATAGTTATTACTGCCCGACTTGCAGGACGGTAGCAGACTTCCAGAGGCACCCCGGTTTTGCGATGAGTTCAGGGCCTACCTACAACGATCCGTGGTGATCAGTTGGGTATGCCAAAGATACCGCAAAGGAAGGCTTTAATAGCCGATTACGCTGATGCCAAAGTAAGCGCGAGGCTGTGCCAAATCTATCGCGCGGTTACACTAAGGCACAGACCCTGACAGAAATACACCGCTGTACAGCCTTTTATCCACACCCTGATAAAAACAGAGGGTGTGGGTAACCTAGCGTAGCCACTTTGTAGGCACATACGAAAAAGCCGCCCTTTCGGACGGCTTAATCTAATTCTCTAACGCTTAACTTTTAACCACTTTTTTAGTGGTGCCGACACCAGGAGTCGAACCCGGGACCTACTGATTACAAGTCAGTTGCTCTACCAACTGAGCTATGTCGGCGCTTCACGTTTTCTTGAGAACATGATTGCTTCGCTGTTAGGCTTTGCAATCAACAAGAAATCTTGTTGGCAATGGCTGGGGTACCAGGATTCGAACCTGGGAATGCCGCTACCAAAAAGCGGTGCCTTACCACTTGGCGATACCCCAGCAGTGTGGTGGCCAGAGACGGAATCGAACCGCCGACACGGGGATTTTCAATCCCCTGCTCTACCAACTGAGCTATCTGGCCGCTGCCAACGGTGCGTATTAAACTAAAAACGCCGCTTTTCGTCAACACCTTTGTGAAACTTTCTTGCGATACGGATGCTTAGGGGTGTTCTGTTCTACACTCGGCGCGGTGAGAAGCATACGCTACGGGCCTTTCGCACCTAGGCCTGGCCCTACTCATTACAAGTCAGTTGTCCTGCTTTTCACATGGCAGAAAAGCGACAGCCAACCTTCAAAGTCATGCCTGAGTGGGCGGTACATACCCTTCGGCCTGGTCGGTTTCCTGATTGTCCAGGAAGCGCTGCATCTGCTCCATTAAGTACGCACGGGATTCAGGGTCGAGCATGTTGAGGTGTTTCTCATTGATCAAACGAGTTTGCAGCGACTGCCAGGCTTCCCAGGCGGGCTTGGAAACAGTCGCCTGAATCTCCTGGCCCTGCTTGCCCGGCAAGGGCGGGAATGGCAGCGCTTCAAGCTCTTTCTGGTACTTGCGGCAAAAAACCGTGTTACTCATAACGTACTCCTCTTGCAGTGACTGGCTACTTATAGCCCCAGATAACGCTTAGGCGTGGCCTGGGGTGGGATTGAGGGTAAATGGCGTTAGCTGGCTGAGCAGCGCTTTAACCGGGGCTGCCAAGCCCAGCGCGGGCGGATGGTTGATGTCGTACCATACGCCACTTTCGCGTACACCACCCAGCCTATCGCAGGTCACGGGCTGCGGGGTAATTTCCAGGCGAAAATGGCTGAACGTATGGTGAAAACTGGGCGCCGCACGTTCGCGCGCGGGGTTAACGACATGAGCTTCCAACCAGTCGTTGAGTTCGCTGTGCTTGTCAAACTGCGGCAGGCCCCATAACCCACCCCATAAACCGCTAGGAGGGCGCTTTTCCAGCCATACCCGGCCTTCCGGATCGCGCAGCATCAGCATGATGGTCTGCCGGGTGGGCAGCGCCTTTTTCGGTTTGGATTCCGGATAGCGCTGGGGCTCACCCCGCGCATAGGCCAAACAGACATCGTTAAACGGGCAGCTTGGGCAATCCGGCTTGCTGCGTTTGCATAGCGTGGCGCCAAAATCCATGATCGCTTGGGTATAATCCGCCAGCCGCGCTGTTGGCGTATAGTACTCGGCCAGCGCCCAAAGCTGCCGTTCAACTGCAGGCTTACCCGGCCAGCCGGGCAGCGCATGCAGCCGGGTGAGCGAGCGCTTTACGTTGCCATCCAGGATCGCGGCCCGTTCCCCTGTACTTTGCGCAATGACAGCGCCTGCGGTGGAACGGCCAATGCCGGGCAGTGCCACCAATTCGTCAATACTGTCTGTTGGCAGTTCGCCATCATGCTCCGCCAACGCAACTTGGGCGGCTTGATGCAAGTTGCGCGCACGGGCGTAGTAGCCAAGCCCTGTCCAGAGATGCAGCACTTCATCCTGCGGCGCAGTAGCGAGTGCCTCCAGAGTGGGAAAGCGCGCCATAAAACGCTCGAAGTAAGGAATGACGGTGGTGACTTGGGTCTGCTGCAGCATGATTTCCGACACCCAGACGCGATAGGCGCTGCGCGGCGACTGCCACGGCAGGTCGTGACGGCCATAACGGTCGAACCAAGCCAGTAGGCGTTGTTGAAATTCGTCTGCCGCCAGCCGCGGTTTGGGCATATCTGCCATGCACGCTCCTTAAACAGAAAGGGGTATCAAAGGGACTAATAAAAAAGCGCCGGCGGTTAGGCCGGCGCAGCACTTATCGGCTCAGGTGAGAATGCTCAGTTAAACAGGCCGCGCAGCCCGTCACGCAGCTCCTTTCCAGCGCCTTCACCTAACCGCTCATCCAACTGGTCCAATGTATCGCCTAAACGCTCCTCCAGCTCTTCATTGACGCGCTCGCCAGCTTCGTTGCGCAGCAGGTCGACTACCGCCGCCTGGAATGTTTCACGATCAAAACGGCACCACTCAGTGCGCTCACCGCCTAAATGTCCTTCACAGCGAACGGGCAGCGGCAGTTGTTCCAAGCGGGGATTCACCTCACAAGCCGCGTCGGCGGTGTCTACTAAGCGGGCATTCGCCTGGGTGTTGAAATTCATACTGGTAAGATTGAGTTCGCCTTCTCCCTGAACATCAATACCGGGCAGAGTGATCAGTAGATCGTCGCTCTCGACTAAACCATTGCTGATTTGGAAGGTGGCATCGAAACGCTCAAAGCGGGTATCAGTGTGCCATTCGCGCAGCGTGCCCTCACCTTCTAACTGGGCTACCAGTTCACACATTTGCTGGGAAATGTTGGTATTTAAAATAGCCCCATCGTTCAGGCGAGCCGTCAACTCCCCATTAAGATTGCTGATGAGCGCTTCGCGGCTATTGCCTTGACTCGTAAGGCCGCCAGATAAATTAAAGCGACCGCGCAGTGGTGACGGCTCCTCTCCTTCGCTGATGGCTTCTATCAACGGTGCCACCTGAACGCTGTTAATGGTTGGCGAAAGCGCCCATTCCAGAATAGAGCCCGTGGCATTGACTTGACCGGTAGCGCTGAGTTCACCTTCGTAGAAGCCCGACTCAAATGCCGTTAGCCGGTGAATGCCGTCGTCACCACGCAGTTGTAAGCTAGGATTATTGAACGTTAATCCTGCCAAGACGAGGTTATCGACGCTTAAATCACCCTCAAGTGACAACCGAGTAAGAAGCGATTGCGGCACTAATGTGCTGGAATCCTGGGCAAAGGCTTTACGCAGCAAGCTACGGCTAGCCTGCTCGGCGGTAGCGGCACCGGGTAGATAGCGATCCAGATCCAATTGATCACCGGCTAAATCGAACGCCAGCCGCGAGCCATCCAAAGCGGCGGTCAGCTCGCCAGTAAAGGTGCTGTCATCGACCACCAACGAGAGGCTCGGCAAAGAGAGTTGCTCAACATCGCCTTCAATAGGGCTGGTCATGGCCACATCGCTAAGTGCGGCCTCGCCCGCTGTGGTGAGCGTAACGCCAGCGCGAGCCAGCCAGGGGCGCAGCGTAAACGGGGCCGCGGTTAACTGGCCGCGATAGCGTGGGGCATCACGCAGTTGCTCAACATTGAGGTGACCACTAACTTTTAGGCCATCCGGCCCGGTGAGCTGCAGGTCTTTTAACTGCGCCGTTTGTGCTTGCCAATCACTCTCCAGGCCAAAGGCAAGTGCCAGCGCCAGGCTACCTTGCCAGTTATCCGCGTTGCGCAGGCCTGCTTCAAGCACCCCTTCTGTGATCGAAAGCTGTTGCTCCCCCATGCGGGCGACCAGTTCAGCCGCTTTTAAGCTGAGCTGTTGTGGTTCGCTCTCTGCGCCTTGCGTCGTTCGCGTGGTTAGCGCCATATTTTCCAGCACGAAAAGCTCATCGGCCAAACCAAGCCGCACGCGGGTTTCGAGATTGATCTCGCTGCTCAGGTCAGGGGTACGCTCCAGCACTTCGGCATCCAGCCGGTTATGCTTGGTCAGCGTAAACATGGCCTTAAGCGGGAAGGGCCGCACTGGGTTGACGTTACTGCCGGAGATATTTAGTTGCTGCATGCGCCATAAGGCTTCGGTTTGTGCGTCCCGGAAGCGAATGTCAGCGTTCTTCACTTCGACACTAGCAATGCTTAGCACCACCGCCAAGCTACCGGCATCGGCGTTGGGTCCCGCACTGGCAGGCGCCAGCACCGTTTCTGCGGTGCCGTCGTTATGTTCGGAGAGGCGCTCCAGCAAGGGTTCCCAGTTGCCTTCGCCTTGAGCGTCGCGCTCTAAATTAAGGCGCATACCGTCCAGCGTTAGACCGTCTACAGCGATTTCGCCACGCAGTAGCGGACCGAATGCCACGCTGACTTCGGCACGATCAATGGCGGCGAAGGCGGCGCTCTCTTCAGCTTGCTCGGGCAGCCAAGCACGGGCCTGTTCTACACTCACACCGATACGAGGGTAGAATGACCACGTGATGGGACCTTCCAGTGCAAGATTGAGCCCGGTTTGCTCTTCCACGACAGCCGTTAAACGCGGTTTGAAATCTTCGGGATCCAGGAAAGTGGTGACATACACCACGGCGGCGACGGCGACGATGGCAAGAATACCGACCGCTGCTAGCAAAATACGTAATAGCTGTTTCATTTACCCTTTCCCTTGTGGGTCTAACTCAACAAAATCGCTGGTGGCGGGCATTCCCGGCACTGGCGTTTCTGGATTGGTCATAGGCCGGTAGCCTAATTTGGAAAGCAGCACGCGGTCAGCCAATGGCAAGGTGGAAGTTTCTATCCGCAACACACGGCCTTCCTGTTTGGCTTGCTCGCCAAGCAGCGCCATTAAGCGCGAACCGACGCCACGGCGGCGCGTGGTTTTGCGCACGCAGAGCTCAGATAGCCACCACGCCCGGTCTTCGCCTTCTTGCACGGCGACAGCCCCCAGCAGCCGATCATTGAAATGGGCGCAGGCAAAAAAATGCTGACCTTTAAAATGTTGTTCAATAAATGGCTCAACCGTTGGGGTGGGCATGCGCTCTTGGGGCGCATCCTCATAAATGCGCATTAGGTCAAGGCGCACTTGCTCATCGGCTTCCCAACGGGCCTGGTCGACGTGGTGCAGTGTCACCGGCATGGTGAAATCCTCTTCGCCAAAGCAGCCTGGCTGCTATTTCTGCCGCAATTGATTGCAGCTACATTTCGCGCATTGTAGCGGATGAGGGCGCCAATTCACTATAATGGTCGTTTCGCCACAGGTTATGCCCTGATCCACAGTGGTAAGTTGATACAAAGCCACCGGCCATTTCACAGGATCGTTCCTCAGGGTAATCCCCCAGAGTGCGCCTTAGCGCAGGAGATGCAACATGTCAGCGCGTATTGCCACGGTTAGCCGTGACACCAACGAAACCCAGATCAAGGTCAGCGTCAATCTCGACGGCGAAGGCCGTCTTAGCTGCCAAACCGGCGTTCCGTTTTTGGATCATATGCTTGATCAAGTTGCCCGCCATGGGATGATCGATCTCGACATCAATGCCACTGGCGACCTGCATATTGACGACCACCATACCGTAGAAGACCTGGGTATTACGCTAGGCCAAGCTTTTTTTGAAGCCATTGGCGATAAGCGCGGCATTTACCGCTATGGTCACGCCTACGTACCCCTTGATGAAGCACTCTCTCGGGTGGTGATCGACTTTTCCGGCCGGCCGGGGCTTTACATGAATGTTGAGTTCACCCGCGATACCATCGGTAGCTTGGACACTCAGCTGTTCTGGGAGTTTTTCCAGGGCTTCGTCAATCACGCTCGCGTGTCGCTGCATATCGACAACCTCAAAGGCTTTAATGCTCACCATCAAGCGGAAACAATTTTTAAAGCATTCGGCCGAGCGCTACGTATGGCCGTGGCGGAAGACCCGCGTATGGCAGGCCAAATGCCTTCCACCAAAGGGAGCCTGTGATGCTGCGCTATGCGACGAGCGATGCCTCTAGCAACTTTCCTTCTATCTCCACAAGGAGCGCTTCATGACCATTGCTGTGATCGACTATGGAATGGGCAACCTGCATTCCGTGGCCAAGGCGCTGGAGCATGTGACGCATGAGAATGTAGTCATCACCCGCGACCCTCGACGTATTCTTGGCGCGACGCGCTTGGTGCTACCTGGTCAGGGAGCTATTCGTGACTGCGTTGGCGAACTTGAGCGCACCGAGTTACGCGGGCTGGTAGACGATATTTTAACCCGCCAGGCTAAGCCACTGCTGGGTATCTGCGTGGGTCAGCAGATGTTGCTGGAGCGCAGTGAAGAGAATGGCGGCGTTGAGTGCCTGGGCTTTTTTAAAGGCAGCGTGGACCGTTTCCCTGGTGATATGCGCGACGCCCACGAGCAGCGTTTGAAAGTACCGCACATGGGCTGGAATGTGGTCGAGCAGCATCACGAACACCCTCTGTGGGCAGGTATTGATAATCGTGAACACTTCTACTTCGTGCACAGCTATTACGTGAATGCGGATGACGACGCCCAGGTGTTTGGTACGACCCAATACGGCAAGGTAAGCGCCCATGTCACGATTGGTCGTGACTCGACCTTCGCGGTGCAGTTTCACCCGGAAAAAAGCTCCCGTGCGGGCCTTCGCCTGCTTGAAAACTTTGTCACCTGGACGCCCTGAGAGGATTTTGTATGTTGGTAATTCCCGCTATTGATCTCAAAGACGGCCAGTGTGTCCGGTTGAAGCAGGGTCGCATGGAAGATGCGACCTCCTACGGCGATGATCCAGTGGCGATGGCCGCACGCTGGGTGGAAGCTGGCGCCCGCCGGCTTCACTTAGTTGATTTGAACGGTGCTTTTGAAGGCAAGCCGGTGAACGGTGACGCCGTGACCGCTATTGCCCGGGCCTACCCGAATCTGCCGATTCAAATTGGAGGCGGCATTCGCAGTGCGGAAACCATCGAGCACTATTTAAGTGCCGGTGTCTCCTACGTGATCATCGGTACCAAGGCAGTAAAAGAGCCCGACTTCGTGGGTGAAATGTGTCGCGCCTTCCCCGGCCATGTGATTGTTGGGCTTGATGCCAAAGATGGCTATGTCGCCACCGACGGCTGGGCAGAGGTCTCCACGATCAAAGCCACCGAACTGGCCAAGCGTTTTGCCAACGATGGTGTCTCCAGTATCGTCTACACCGACATTGCCCGCGACGGCATGATGCAAGGCGTTAACGTAGAGGCCACCGCGGCCCTAGCGCGCGAAGGCGGCTTACCGGTGATTGCGTCAGGTGGTGTGACCAATCTGGGCGACATCAAAGCACTCTGCGCAGTTGCCGATAGCGGCATTCTGGGCGCGATTACTGGCCGGGCAATTTACGAAGGCAGCCTGGATGTCGCCGAAGCACAGCGGTTAAGCGACCAACTGACGGGAGGCGGTTCATGAGCCTTACCAAACGCATTATCCCCTGCCTGGATGTAGACGCCGGACGCGTGGTCAAAGGCGTTAACTTTGTCGGCATTCGCGATGCCGGTGACCCGGTAGAGATTGCCCAGCGCTATAACCAGCAGGGCGCCGACGAGATTACCTTTCTCGATATTACCGCTAGCCACGAAGACCGCGATACGACGGTAGAGATGGTTGAACGCATTGCGGGCGAAGTGTTTATTCCGCTGACCGTCGGCGGCGGCATTCGCAGCTGTGACGACATTCGCACCATGCTGAACGCTGGAGCGGATAAAGTCTCCATCAACACCGCCGCGGTCACCAACCCTGAGTTTGTGCGCGAAGCTGCTGAGCGTTTCGGTAGCCAGTGCATTGTGGTGGCGATCGATGCCAAGCGCGTCTCTAAAGAGGGTGAAACGCCCCGCTGGGAGATTTTCACCCACGGTGGTCGCCGCCCAACGGGCCTCGACGCCGTTGAGTGGGCGAAGAAGATGGTGGAATTCGGAGCGGGCGAACTGCTGCTCACCAGCATGGATCGCGACGGCACCAAGATTGGCTTTGACCTGGGCGTGACCCACGCGATTTCAGAAGCGGTGAGCGTGCCGGTGATTGCCTCTGGCGGTGTAGGCAACCTGAATCACCTGGTGGATGGCGTGCTGAAAGGTGGTGCCGACGCCGTGCTGGCCGCCAGTATTTTCCACTTTGGCGAATACACCATCCCTGAAGCAAAGCGCTACATGGCCGAACGCGGGATCGAGATGCGCTTATAAATTTCTAATACGTAAGCCTGCCGGGGCCTTAAGCCCCGGTATCTTCAAGCGATAAGCCAAGATTACTGATCCCACCGTTGCGCCCTAATTCACGCACCTCTTTTAGTGCCGCTTTATCCAACGGTTCGCTGACCATTTCCAATACCGCATCCTGAAAGTCGTTCTCGTCGGCCATCAACGGGTGGTCGCGAATAATTAGCGCCAGTTTCTGTGCGTCAACTTCGCCTTCAGTGAGCTCTATAAAAGCGCGCACGCCCGCTCGGGATGTGCGGCTAACATCCAGCACGGCCTCTGGGGAGTCGCCTTGCAGGGTGTCCAGCAGTGCCGAGACCGATACCACAGCATCCAGCGCACGCCGAGCACCAAAGCTGTCATCCTCTTCGGAAGGCTCACATTCGGCGAGCTTCTCCGCCTGGCGAGCAAAGTCGATACTGGCGTTGGGCACATTAAGCCGTTCCCACACCAAACTCACCACGGTACGCAGCGTATGGCTATCGCCCTGTCCTGTGGTTTGCTCATACAGCACATAGTTAGGCAGCAAACGCTCACACAGCGCCGCCATAAAGGCTTGCTGGGCCGGTAGTGGGAGTTCTTGCAGCCGTAAATAAAAGCCCTGAGGTTTCGGCACCATACTGATTTCCTGGATCGCTTTACGTGGGATATTGGTGAAATGTGGCGGGTACGTTATCGTCTCTCTGCGCTTGGGGCGATCCCCTAACGCTTTGATGATTGTACGGCCGGCGAGGAGATTACCATGCATATTCATCTGCTACAGCACGGCCCTGACCATGGCCCCGCCCGTTTAACCGACTGGCTAACCAGTATGGGCCATAGTTACACCATTTTTCATCTCTATGCTGGCGAGTTAACGCCCCGCCCAAACGAGTCTGATGCATTGATTGTACTTGATGGGCCTGAGACGCTACTCAGCCAACCACCAGCGTGGTTTAAAGCTGAAGATAAACTGATCAACCGCTACCTGGATGGCCAAAAACCATTATTGGGGATTGGCATTGGCGCTCACTGGATAGCGCAAGCACTCGGCGCAGTGGTAGCCCCCGGCACTTACGCTGAAACAGGCTGGCATACGGTCAACCTGGCACCGGAAAGCTCACTGGATTTGCCCGAGTCGTTCAGCGCCTTTATGTGGCATCGTTATGTCTTCAGCTTGCCCGATGATGCCTTTTCCCTGGGGGGCAGTGAAGCAGCACCGCTGCAGGGGTTTACCTGGGATGGAGGCCGCGTCGTCAGCCTGCTATGCCATTTGGAAGCCACGCCTGCCAGCGTTAACCACCTGCTGAGCAAGACCGAGCGGCCCAGCGCCTCCCCTGCAGCCGCCCGCTATGTTCAGGACGATGCGGAAATTCTTGAGGATGCCAATCGCTTTATTCATCTAGCACCGCTGCTTGACCGCGTGATGACCCAGTGGTTAAGAACGGACTAACAGCAGCGCATGCAGCGATTATCGGTTCCACTGCCTGGCAACGGCCAGGCAGCTCTCCCAATCACCGACATGGATTTCTGGTGGTGTGGTCTCGCGCTGCTTGTCTAAGTGATAGCGGTAGAGCGGGTCGTAATACTCGGTCAGCAGTGGCGCGAGCCACGCTTCATGGGCCTGGGGGTTGCCGTGGGCATGTTCGTTAAACGCCAGTGCCTGAAGCCGCTGCAAACGCTGCAGCCGTGCATTACCCAAGCGCTTGCCCAGACGGATCAGCGCATTACTTAACTGCGCCTGCATCAATTGCCAGCCCTGATAGGCACCATAGCGAGCAGCATAGGCCTGCTCTAAATCGATAATGTAATCCTGCTGAATTTGAGCAAGGCGCCAATCCAGCGGCATTTCGATACGCACACGAGGCGCTTGCTGCAATGCTCGCCAGAAGCTCAAGGGAATATTTGCACTACCAATCTGGCGGGACTCGTCTTCGATAACCAGCCCTTCAGTTAAGCTGATTAATCGTTTAGCCAGCGCATGCTCAAAATTGATTTGTGTGGCAGGCTCTTCGGGCCTGCGTCCGAAGGCGGAGCCTTTATGGTGCGCGAAGGCTTCCAGATCAACGCCGTTATCGAGCTGATTAATCAGCGTGGTTTTTGCACACCCAGTCAGCCCTGCGACCACCAACATCGGCTGCAGCGCGGCGCTCTCAATACGCTCACATAGCGCTTGGCGCATGGCTTTCCAACCACCCTCCACGCGTGGTCTTGAGATGCCTGCCTCTTCTAACCACTGCTGAGCAATTTGTGAGCGCAGCCCACCACGAAAGCAATAAATCAATGCATCTGGATGCTCGGCTAAATAAGCCTGCCACGCTGCAATTCGAGCTTGCTTGACCTCACCGCTGACTAAGCGTTCGCCTAACGCAATCGCCGCGGCTTGGCCCTGCCGTTTATAGGCGATACCTACCTGATGACGCTCATCATCAATCATTAACGGCAGATTGACGGCCCCCGGCAGCCCACCCTGGGCAAACTCGACCGGGGCGCGCACATCAATAAGCGGCCGCTCCTCTTTGAGTAAATTTAATACTGCCGGTGTGGTCGCCAGTGTCACCCGACCACCTCAATAGAGGCTTTACCTTGGCGCGCTGTCATTACCCCGAATGACTGTAACGACAGGCCGAATTCACGGCCAATGCGCTCAACGTCATCTTCCCAGGCAGGATCGACACTAATTAGCAGTCCGCCAGAGGTTTGTGGATCACACAGCCACTGCCAGTGGGCTTCATCCATGGCGGGCAAGCTCTCTCCTAGCGCATCACGGTTGCGTAGCGTACCGCCTGGCACCGCGCCTTGGCGTCGGTAGGACTCTGCCTCGGCTAAGCGCGGCAGCTTACGAAAATCAATCTGGGCCATCACATTACTGGCCTGGCACATTTCCGCAAGATGGCCGGCCAAGCCAAAACCGGTCACATCAGTCATGGCGTTTACCCCTTTCACATCGGCAAGTTTCACGCCAATGCTGTTGGGCTTGAGCATGGTTTCGCGGGCAAGGCCATGGTGGCCCATTTCCAGTAAGCCGCGCTTTTCTGCGGTGGTTAACATACCGATACCCAGCGGCTTGGTTAAGAACAGCAGATCACCAGGTTTGGCGGTGCTATTAAGCTTGAGCTTGTCTAGATCGACCAAGCCGTTAACGGCCAACCCGAAAATGGGCTCTGGGGCATCAATAGAGTGACCACCGGCCAGGGCAACGCCTAATTCGCGGCATACCGCCTGGGCTCCGGCCATGACATCACCAGCCACTTCAGCGCTAAGCTTATCCAGCGGCCAGCCTAGAATGCCTAACGCCATTACCGGCGTACCGCCCATGGCGTAAACATCGCTGATCGCATTGGTCGCCGCGATACGCCCAAAATCAAAGGGATCATCAACAATCGGCATGAAGAAATCCGTGGTGGCAATCATGCCGCGGCCATCGCCCAGATCATACACGGCAGCATCTTCGCGTCCTTGATTGCCGACAATAAGCTGCTTATGGCCCGCAGCTGGCCCCGCTTTGGCTAGAATCCCATCCAGCACGTCCGGGGCAATTTTGCAGCCGCAGCCGGCGCCGTGGCTATACTGGGTCAAGCGAATCGAACTCATCGTGTCTCTCCTTGGCACTTAGGGGATATCTTCAGTTTAACGCAGTATGGCACATGCTACAGTGCTTCCAGCGCATCGCTGAGCTTATCCACGGCGATCACTTCCATGCCTTTTGGCGCCTGCTTGGGTGCATTGGCCCGCGGCACGATGGCACGCAGAAAACCGTGCTTGGCAGCCTCACTAATGCGCTCCTGCCCACTAGGCACTGGGCGTATTTCGCCGGAAAGCCCAACCTCACCGAACACCACTAACTCTTTGGGCAGTGCACGGTTTTGCAGGCTAGATACTACTGCCAGCAGTACTGCCAAATCAGCGCTGGTTTCAAGCACTTTGACACCACCGACAACGTTCAGGAATACGTCTTGGTCACCGGTAAACAGACCACCGTGGCGGTTGAGCACTGCCAACAGCATGGCCAGGCGATTTTGATCAACGCCGACAGCTACCCGGCGGGGATTGCCAAGCGCAGACTCATCTACCAGTGCCTGCACCTCGACCAGAATTGGCCGCGTGCCCTCCCAAACCACCATCACCAAGCTGCCGGGCGCTTGCACTTCTTGGCGGGAGAGAAAGATCGCGCTGGGGTTTTTGACTTCTTTAAGGCCCTGCTCAAGCATCGCGAAAACACCCAGCTCGTTAACGGCACCAAAGCGGTTTTTCTGACCACGTAGGGTGCGAAAGCGTGAGTCTGCGCCGCCTTCTAATAACAGCGACGCATCAATCATATGCTCAAGGACTTTAGGACCCGCCAGCGAACCGTCTTTGGTCACGTGTCCCACTAATAACAGAACGGTATTGGTCTTCTTGGCAAAGCGCGTTAACGCGGCGGCTGACTCGCGCACCTGAGCAACGCCACCAGGCGCTGAGCTAATGTCTTCCAGATGCATAGTTTGGATCGAGTCGATTACCAGGATTTCCGGCTTTTCACGCTCAGATACCGCCAGAATGGTTTCCACACTGGTCTCGGCCAGCATTTTTAAACCGTTGGTAGGCAGTTGCAGGCGGTGGGCTCGCATAGCTACTTGAGAGAGCGACTCCTCCCCCGTCACATAGAGTATGCGTCTCTGCTGGGCTAGCTTACAGGCCGTTTGTAGCAGTAGCGTCGATTTACCTGCACCTGGATTTCCGCCCAACAGAACTGCCGAGCCGGGTACCAGCCCGCCGCCTAACACGCGGTCAAACTCAGCGAACGTGGAACTCATGCGAGGAACCTCGCTGAGATCAACATTGCCAAGATCGATCACTTCTCGCGAGAGATCACCTGTGTAGCCTGAGCGCCCAGAGGTTGCTCCGCCACCAGGGCGTGCACTCTCTAAACGCACCTCGCTTAGGGTGTTCCACTCTTGGCAACTACTGCACTGCCCTTGCCATTTGCGATATTCAGCACCGCACTCAGTGCATACAAAGGCGCTTTTAGCTTTGGCCACTGCCATTACACTCCTACTGTTGCTATCGCTATTTGACAACATTCACTACGTTGCCACCTGCATTAACAGCCACTAACCATTGCCACTCGCGTCAGGCCTTGCCCCGACAAACACAAAAGGCGGCCAGTGGCCGCCTTTGATACTGCTGACTAGCGCGTTATTGGCGCTTTAGCTGCAGCATTTCACCGTTTTCAAAACGACGACGTTCTGGGTCAATCAATTCCAGCGTGCTCTCATCAATACGCATGAAGTAATAGATTTGGCCATCGCCATCCGGTGTCAGCTCATAAACGGTGGCGTCTGGGTCAGACGGCGTACCGGTCAGCACTTCCCAATTACCCGCATAGTTTTCATCCGGGGGTGTTTGTGGGTGGTTCCGGTAGGTAGCGTTCAGCGTGAAAGTGCGCTCTTCCGCTGCGCTCATCTCTTCACCCATCATCGTGACATCCAGATCGATACCATCGCAGTTGCGGCAAGGTAGCGAGCCTTGGTAATTAGCCTGTGCGGTCGCTGCTTCCTCTTGCTGCTGTTCCATCGGACCGCTTGCACAGCCAGCTAATAGTGCCAACATAGCCGAACCGGCTAGCAAACTCTTAAGTTGCATAGAGTGTCTCCTTCATCTCGTGTTGGGCATTTATTTACGCGCACTTGTGACAGCATAACCGCTACAAGGTGCGACGCACACCCCTAGCGACGCGAATGCTTGCGCTGAGTTGGCCTTCAAGCGACCATGGCATACCTTGCTAGGATAATCAGGTTACCCTCATGAGCCAATACTGGAGTCCGGCCGTTCGCGAACTTACGCCTTACGTGCCCGGTGAGCAACCACGCGAGAAGCTTGTTAAACTCAATACCAATGAAAACCCTTACCCACCTGCTCCAGGCGTTGGTAAGGCACTGCGCGATTATGCTACAGACCATTTGCGTCTCTACCCTGACCCTACCTCTAAAGCACTGCGTGAAGCACTGGCAGAGACGCTTAATGTAGCCAGCAGCCAGGTGTTTGTCGGTAACGGTTCCGATGAAGTGCTGGCATTCGCTTTTCAGGCCTTCTTTCGCCATCAGGCGCCGCTTGATGTGCCTGCCATTACCTATAGCTTTTACCCTGTTTACGCCAATCTTTATGGCGTTGAGCTGCGTAAGCATCCGCTCAATAAGCAGTGGGAAGTCGATATTGATGCGCTGGCGGCGAATACCAACCGAAGCGGCGTTATTTTCGCTAATCCAAATGCCCCTACCGGACACGCTCACTCGCTCGCAGCAATAGAGGCGCTGCTTAAGCGCGTCACAGATCGAGTAGTACTGGTGGACGAGGCGTATGTCGATTTCGGCGCAGAGAGTGCTGTAACGCTGATTGATCGCTACCCTAACCTACTTGTCACCGGTACGTTTTCTAAGTCGCGCAGTTTGGCAGGCTTGCGGTTGGGTTATGCGGTAGGCTCAGAGGAATTGATTGATGGCCTGCTGCGGGTAAAAGACTCTTTCAACTCTTACCCAGTGGATAGCCTGGCAAGCTTAGTAGGCATCGCCGCTCTGAAAGATGTCGAGCATTTCGAAGCCTGCCGCGAGCATGTCATTACTACTCGTGAACGTACTCGCCAACGCCTCGAAGCGTTAGGGTTTGAAGTGCTGCCCTCTAAAGCTAACTTCGTGCTTGCCCAACACCCTGACTACGAGGGCGCGCAGCTATTTGCTGGCCTACGCGAGAGGGGCATTCTGGTGCGCCATTTTAATACTTCAGACCTCAGTAACTTCCTACGTATCACCATCGGCACCGATGATGAAATGGACAGCCTGATTGAAGCGCTAGAGACGATCTGCGTTTAATCTCTTCATTTGTAAGTCTTTACCTGGGCGGCGCAAGCCGCCTTTTTTATCGGCTGCCTTTCTTCCACGCAACAAAAAACCCAGCCGGGTGGCTGGGTTCTTCGTGGTATAGGTGCCTGACGATGACCTACTCTCGCATGGGGAGACCCCACACTACCATCGGCGCTAAGCGGTTTCA
>NZ_JABWCV010000027.1 GCF_013371085.1 Vreelandella maris
TAATCGGGTATTACAGCCAGCTTAGGCCTCACCAGCATAACGGTGGTATGAGTCCGAACCAGGCAGAGGAAAAGTACTGGGTTAACTATAAAGCGGTGGCCAGTTTTACTTGACCACTACATCTCAAGCTCTGTATAAAGTTTGTCGAGGAAGAGAGGCTGGATCACTTTCATGATGTTGGAGACAGAGGTGTAATGCTGCCCCAGGCTTCCCCGTTGTTCTTCGTCAATGACCGCCTGGAACATTGAGCCAAAAATGTCTGGATTGATCTCAGACCAGTCCATGCTCCCGCAATCAATCAAAAGTCGTCGAGCTTTTCTTCCAAATTCTGGAATGGGCTCATCCGCCTCAAAGAGGCCGCCATTGACGTAAGGGAACTCCTGGAAGTGAGCAGCCATAGATGCTCGCTCAGGAGCTTTATCATCCAGATTCAAGACAGTGAAGAGATCTGAGAAAAACTGATCTACGTCAGAGCCATCTTCCTGTGTCGTTGACTGAATGGCAGATGTCATCTGACCCTGAGCGAAGATGCCGGTGTCTTCGGCGTAAAAGCAGAACAAGAGGCGGGTAAGGAAAACGTTGAGAGCGTGAATGTCCTCAGGCTTCGAGAGGTCATTGCGCTCGCGGATCAAATCAAACAGCCGACCCATCTTCTCAGAGGCTTTAACGTCAGCTGGATGCTCTGAGTACATTACTGCCTTCTCGTATCCGGCCAGCGGGAGGAAGAAGGCATATTGCTTATCCAGCTCATCCATCGTAGTTTCAAGGCGCTCTTCTGCCTTGAGATCTAAGGCAACCAGGCTCTTAAAGTCAGTGACGATGACAAAGCGGATATCGTTCCGTGGCACGACCTCGCTTGCCTTGAGCGAGTCGGCTTCAGTATTCAAATCCGTCCCCTCTGGAACAGATCGGAAATAGAGCTTCTTCTTCAGCCCAATATCATCACCGCTGGCAACGTTTCGGCTATCGTCACCTTTGCGAAGGCGGGTTATGGTGCTCTTCGGAAATCCGTAAGCATCTAGGAAGGAGAAGATGAACTCATCCGGATTGAGGTTGGAGCAGGCCTGCTCCATGGATTCGATAATGCGTGCCTGACTAATCGCCATGTTTCCACTCCTGGCCAGTCGTTCGTCGAGCCTTCGACTATGTGCGAATTCTGACGACAGAATACACACTTAGTTCCGGTTTAGAAACTCAATGATACGACAGAGGCATCACACACGCAATTCCGGTTTACGGGTTCGGTGACACACTGTAGGCTGGAGTGGAATTACACACTGGATTCCGGATACCCGTTTAAAAAAGGTATCAGCACAGCTATTAATGAATCTGGGTGTAGTGCGCAGGTTCCTCGATCATTGTCCACTATGTCATTAAGCAACGGTTGCCCAATTGTCTTACGTGCGTATCTATCCAGCTCGACCTTAAAAGTAGCAAGCTCTTTAACTACGTCTTCATGACCAATTGAAACAGGTTGCTTGATGAGATTCAGTGGGGGATGGTCGGGTTCAGGCACTGCTGATGACTCCGTGTTGACTGGCTCAGAAAGGTGGGGCTGGTTTGACATAATTCGGGGAGCTATTTGCTCCCCGGGTGTCAGCTGGCTAGGAAGTGCTGTCTCCAAAATGCACTCGAAAGGAGTTTGGGTCCAAGATTCCCCAGCCTTCAAGTGCGTAATAGCCCATTGCACCTTCAGGTGAGCTAGGGTCACGAATAAAGAGGATTTTTACCTTAAACTCTTCCCGGATCGAAGTCAGCTGCCGTTTAACCGTGCCAGCCGGGATGCCCGTAGCTTCAGAGATGTCCTGAAGGCTTGGGCGATCCATGTGGTCAATAGCACGGATAATGTCGTATTTTCGCTGTGTGTCACGCGATAGGCTCGGCATAGAGGTCAGTCCTCACCCTCGACACCAAGTAGCTGAACGTCAGAGACTCTTACCCTCAGTGTGTCTTTTTCATCATTATCTAGTCGAACCCAGCAATAGCCAGGCTCATGATCGATACGATCAGTCTGTAGCATGCCACTACGTTGTGCGCCCTTCACGGTAACGCCTACCACGACCCGAGCCCGGGTGGGCTCCTTTGCCATTACTGGCGCTGGTGTATCAAGTTCGGCGCCAGCAGCCTTTTTAGGCTGGGGTTGCTCAGTATTAGTGGCCGATTTAGGTCTCGGTGGCTTTTCCTGTGCAACATCCCCCTTACCAAGAGAGGAGTCATCTTTCTCGTTAAACTGGGGCGGCATTGCGGGCTGGACATCATCAACAGTGTTCCCCATGCCAGAGTTTCCAGCGGAGGGGGATGAGTCGAATCCGCTCAGTGGTGGCTGGTCATCATTCGTCCCTAGAGCTGGCGCTGGAACCTGAGCCTCCATGGGAACTGTTTCAGGGTCTTCAGCCAGAGTGCCACCCTTTGCCTGTTTCAGCAGCTCACGGCAGGCTTTTCGGCTGATTCCGTCTACTAAGGCCTTTTCGCAAATGCGTTCAGCCTTCTCTGGCGCAATTTGATAAATCTGCCTGAGCGAATTCAGCGATTCGGGGTCAGCCGTGACATCTTCCTCGTATAGCTTCTGTACGCATTCGGGGAGCTTGAGCAGCGATAGGTGCTGCGAGATATAACCACGCGATTTACCTAGACGCTTAGCCACATCGACGGCCTTCCACTTAGCGTCAATGAATTTCTGAATCCCCTTGGCGATTTCCATCGGAGTCAGGTTTTCCCGCTGAATGTTTTCAATCAGCTCGCCGGCTGTTTCGTCCAGCTCCTCCTGGTCCTTTTTGTTGACGATCGCCTCAACCGGCACACCGGCCAGTTTACATGCACGCCAACGGCGCTCACCTTTCTGAATTCGATACTTACCGTTAGCATCCTTAGGAGATACGATGATCGGCTGTTCCTGGCCATGCGACTTAATTGAGTCGGCTAGCTCCTCAATACCGCCGAATTTCTCTCGGACTTGGCCATTTTTCGGCACCACTTCAGCTGTATCCAGCACCAATACTTCCTTGGCGCCTTTAGAGCGGCGTGAGAGGCTTTGCAGGTTGTCTAGTTGTCCTAATGCCATGTCAGCCCACCTTTTCCATGAGTTCTTCGATAACTGCACGGATCTCTTTGCCAGCCTCTCGTGCCGATGTCTTTTTTATGCTCCAAACGGGTACGCCATTGAGGTTGGCCACGTCGAGTTGCCCTCTAACGCCAATCTCAGATTTGTAGACCAGATCCGGCACCGCCTTGCGAAGCTCATCTCGCGTGATCATGTCCTCCTCGAAACCGCGTTTGAGGTTATTGATCACCATCCCGGTGTTTTCCAACTCGGGATTCAGCTCCTCCTGAACGCTTATGATCGTGTTCAGCAGACCCTCTACGCCATCCAGTGCGAAACCACTTACTTGCACCGGACAAATGACATGAGTGGACATAGTGAGTGCAGCTACTAGCTTACGGCCCAAACTAGGGGGGCAGTCGACAAGCACGTAATCGTAATTATCCAGTATGCCGCTAGCCTTCAGGTTTGTGATCGGGTTGACCACACAGTTGAGCGGTAGGGACTCAATCTCAGATAGCTCTGGATCGTTCTTGGTTGTCCAAATCAGATCCATTCCGCGCACGCACTTCATCGGCTGGATTTCATGCATGTTCTCATCGAACAACCGGACTGATGGTGTGCCTGTATAGGTTGCCTCATCGCTCTGGCTCAACCGGCTAGATGTGTTGCCCTGTGGGTCGAAATCAACTGCTAGTACGCGATAGCCCGCCTCCACGAGGTAGAAGACTGTTTGAAGGCAAATGGTCGATTTTCCGACCCCGCCTTTCTGATTGGAGAAACTGATTATTTTGGTCATGGAGTTCCCGGTAGCCGACCTGGAAAAAGACAGGTTGAGAATGTCCTTGTGCAAACGGCGGCGATCCTTGCCAAGTTACGCATGCGAAACATGATAATCCACATAAACTGATACGGCAAATAGTATAAACCGATCTATCTAGCGCATAAAAAAGGCCTGGACAGAGCCAAGCCAAAGACAGGATATGAGTAGGGTTCAGGCTGCTTTAGATGCCTGAACAGCATCCTCAGGGGTATCCTCTAGCGTAGGGACTGATTCACCCCCTAGTAGGGTTATCAGCTCCTCGACAACGGCCGCAAGAGCTGGGATGTGAATATGGGCATCCGCATCAAACCTTGATGCTTCATCATCACCCGAATCAGCATGCTCAAGCAGTGCATCATCGAATTTGATCTTCTTTAGGCCTAGATCATCCTGAAGCTGCATCGCCAGTTGACCTGTCCGAGCAATCGAAAGGGCTGAACAGATGCGGCCTCCATCAAGGTGCTGCTGTATCTCGTCACTATCGAGATCGACCTCCGAAACCTTAATCACACCATCATTGCCAGAAGGCGATTCGAGCTGGCAGAACTCTCCAAGAGCCCAGCCTTCAGCACGCTCAGTCGAGGCAGCCAACCAACGGGTCATCAAAGCTGTTGGACGATCGCTAGTTGCCATTGGCGTGACTTTGAGCGATCCCAGTGTAAGGCGCAACAGATCGAGTGCTTCTTCTGCTTTCTTACGACTGGCAGCGTCAATGAGTATCCATTTACGCCTGATGTCGATAGCCATCAGAAAATGCCCGGTTCGCTTCAGGGAGGTGGGCAGTAGCTCTTCGTATACCTGCTCTTTGAGCAATTGTTTCTCCGCACGGCGCAGGTGACTTCCTGAGGCCTTCTCCATTTCAGCCGCCCTCTCCTCCACCAGCTATTTGACCGCGGCTACTGGGAGCAAACGCTGCTACTGCCGAAAGCGAAGAATGAGATATTGAGACTGGAGTGTGTATGCCAATACTTCACCGCAAACAGCCGACCACCCTACCCTTCGAGCCTCTGTGGGCGCGCAGGCCCTGGAAAGTTTTTTTCGATGAGGCTGGTCATTTCGTCAGCCCCAAAGAATGAGCTATGTGCCCTATATGACAGTGCGTTGTCGAACACGATTAGGCCCTACGATCTTATTATTTTAGGCAAGGGAGCATGGTATTTAAATGGTGAAATAATAGATAACGGTATAACTCCCCCCCTCCCCTAGGCGCTATAGTAAACTGGCCAGTCATTTACCTCGGATAGTCAAGCGCTTCAACACCCAAGGCCTCTCGGAGAAAGGTGTTGGCTGCCCTCCTCCCAACGTTATCTCTTTGCGGATAGTCGCTGATTCAGCCGCATTGTTCCAACACAGCTGGTATGCCGCGAGGACGGGTTGGTAGTCGACCACTCCGCCCTCACGGAGGCAGCGGAGTATGAAGCGCTGATCTTCTTTGGTAAGGGGAAGCTCATTCAGCTGGTCCAGTCGGTTATCATTGCTATCCATATTATATCTATGCCAGACGACGAATTATATTAAATTCAAGCAGAATGAAACATTTAGTGTTTGCCACTTGACTAAGGGATGTACAACCGTTGCCCATTGCCACTATAGCTGGCGCTTATAGTCTCCCGAGCTGTATGGCCATAATCCACGACACCATGAACCGCCTCTTCCATCCGCCAGTGATTTCCATCCCGCGGGGCGAGGCTAACTCTCGCCAAGCCAGGGGGAAGCCTTACAGTGAAACAATGTAGATGGATGTCATCCAGGCCTTCAATCATCTTGAGATTGATCTCATCAATCTGATCCGTCTCGACCGCATACACTGTGTAGCTCCCATCCAGGCCAAGCTGTTCCTTGGCCACGGTGGTCAGCAATTCATCGAACTTCAGAGGGGCATCTGAAATGACCTTGGTATCAATCATCCTTCACCTTGTCCCCACTGAGTGCCACCGTTCGGGCTGTTTATGCGATGGTCTGTCAGCAAGCATAGGCGCCGCCCATCGACCCATAGCTCTCGAAAAATACCCTCGTGGGTATACACACCTACAAGCACATCTAAAGGCTCTTCGTAGTACGTGGATGAAGGTGCCAGGGTGCTATCGTTGAATGGCTCTTGACGGACTTGTAACGCTACAGCAGTTTGCCTGGCCAGCGGCACGCTCTTGTTCTTCATGCCCCATTTCCATGAGACACGATCTTTAGGCTTGAAACGCTCGTGCGATTGCTCTTCGTTTAGGAGATCCAGTGCCAGGCTAATTGTCATCTTCGTGATAGCTGGGTCACTTGGATCAACTTGGTCAGCATCCATCGACTGCTTACGCAGGCCGGATATTACGCGCCCCAAAGAGGCGAGCCAACTTTTGTTGCCTTGCTTCATGCATCTATCCTCGGAGTCTTTCTATTCCGCCCGACAGCCACGGCCACACCTATTAATGTCCATGCAGCAAGTAGCGTAAAACCTAAGTGGAGGAATGCTCCGTAAGGCGGTCCCAATTTGACAGAGAGATAAAGAGACGCACCAAACGCGATGAGCCACCGGAACCAATAATCAACTGACCTACTTGCGACCCAGCGCGCCTGCTCAAGCGTCAGAGGACGGTGCAGCCAGCGAAAGGGGTAAAGGGTCTTCTCCCGTGTACCACGGCCTACCTTGAGTGGCTGACGTGGAAATAGACGGTTCACGGCGAACTGCGGAAACATTCCTTCGATTGCTCGCCGCATAATACTAACAGTGCGTTGGTCTTGTAGAGACATGGGGTGCCCTCTAGCTGGGCGCCCGGACTGCCGGAGAGGGAGCCAGGGCGCATTTCTTCAAGGTGCAATAAGGTTACAGGCTACGGATTTCAGCCGCACGAAGAGCACCACGCATGATATGAGCTTCACCGTTCTCATCCTTGTAGAGCGTATTCGGTGTAGACCGGATACCCAGCTGCTGGATCAGGTTGCTGTTCTCACTCACGATGTTCATAGCTTCGGCGCTCGGGGAGCCAGACACACTGCCGCCTCCCTCAAATGTGGCCAGCACTTCGGTAGGGTTCTCGGCGTCGACTATTTGTGCAGCCTGGTGGAGCGAGCCCTCGCCCATGAAGCCTACCGGAATCCAACGGATGGTGACTTCATCCAGAACCGCCCGGGACTCTTGATACATTTTCTGGCAGTAACCACATTGAGTATCAAAGACGACATACAGAACCTTGTCGCCGCTCCCCTCTTCAACGTAGAAGGCATTTTCCTCAACTTGCGCAAGCGCTGCGGCCTCATCCTCATCTGTAAATCCGTTGTCCTGAGAGGCAGCTCGCTTCGGCATGCTGGCCAGCGGGCTATTCTCCATGTGCTGCTCCATGTGAGCCTGCGTCAAGTTTTCGCCACCCTCGCCCAGAATCATCCCGATAAAGGCATGCGTACCATCCTCAGTGGTATAGATCACATTAGTGTCGTTCTCGACACTAATAACCCAGCCATTGATGCCATCTAGGCCGGTATCGAATGTTTTGTCGACCTTGGCTCCAGGGATGCCCAAATCGGACACGGCCTTGGGAAGCTCTAAGCTGGAGCCGGCATTGTCGTCATTGGCGACGGTAGTTCCCGCGAAAAGTGCGGAGGCGACTGCAACAGCGGAGGCGATCAGGGTAAGGTGTTTCATCAATAAGCTCCTTGAGCAAAGTTAAGCGCCAGTGGTGCTGGCGTAGTCTTCGCCATGCAGGGCATGGCCACATCAGGTTCTAATCATCTGCTGTTTATGGCAGCAGCTCTTCAATTCCCGCCTCGCGCTGCGAATCGGCACGCTCACGCGCTTGCTGGTTAGCACGACTGACCAGCTCTCGAGCCTCCTCATAAAGGTTCGATGCGCTGTAAGTGGTGTCTCCATGACGATCAAGACTTGTCTCGATCGTGGGGGCATCTGTTGGCAGGCCTAAACCAGCCAGTACGGTGTCAGTGATGTCAGGAATAGTGCCGTCCAAGACGGCTGCTTGACGGACGATGACCAAAGCGCCATCTGCTGCATCAACGATCGCTGGGCGAACGCCATTGTCGACGCGAGCCAATGTGGATACGGCTGAATCTCTTGCCTCACCGTCCCCTAGCAGCTCACTGGCTGCTGCACGGCGAGCATTAACGTATTTGGCCGTATCGAATGTCACCACGGCTGGTGATTCAGCGTTTGACGAGGCCCATGGGAGGTCTAAGGGAATGACGGTTATAGCGAACGCCATCGCACCCAGCACACCACCTGCCAAAGGCAATACCCTAGCCAAGGGGTGCTGAAATCGGGATCTGGTTTTTTGGTCTGTCTCGCTCATGTGCCTGCCTATCGTCTACGCATGAAAAAGCCCCAGGAATAAACCAGGGGCTGTGAATAGAACATCAAAAGGGAAATTCCACTCCTTCGTCTCCATCACCTGCAGCACCAGCGCTACGCGGATCACGGAGGATGCGGCAAGTGTCCACCATAAGGTTGGTATACACAGTGCCGTTATCAGCCTTACGGAAGGACAATTCGCCCTCGACAAAGACCAACTGACCGCGCTTCAAGCGATCCTTCATAACCTCGGCGAAGCGACCACCAAGGATGCAGTTAAGCCACATCGGATCATCACCCACTTTCTTGGCCATGTTGATACCGAACCGAACGTAAGTTTTGCCATTGCCGTTGGTCCGAACTTCTGGTTCGCCAATGTGACCAATCTGTAGAGTCTGTCCCCACATGTTCAAATCTCCTCTCTCTCACATTCCCAACGTAATGGGTCTCGTTGGGGGATAGGGGCGCTACTGACACTAAGGAGCGAACCTGGGCGGTTTATTTTCCTAACGCATGAAAAAGCCCCCTGACTCAGATGAGTCGAGGAGGCTTTGAAGTGGTCACCTCGGGAGGTGACGAACGATTCTTGCCTTGGGCTGGAGATAACTCCAGTGCGCCAAGTTAAGGAGGAAGTTACCAAAAGCTCTCTTGGTGAAGCTCACAATGAATGTATCTTCGGCGCTCTCTATGGCCTGTAAAGTGCTTTCCCGATGCAATTTGCGATCAGGGCGACGCACCTGGATGACAGGTCCATCCTCGACAGAGAAAGCGAACCCCTCAAGCTCACCAAGCGAGAAGACCTCGAAGGCCACATTCACATCCGTTCCCAAGTCAGCCATTTGACGTGGCGTTGGCTGGCGCCAGCGGCGACCGGCCTCACGAGGCAGAATGAAAAGAGAGCCTTGCGCTGAGTCGATGGCAAACGCCACCTTATCAGCACGGAGGTCATCTAATTGCAGCCCGCCGAACTCACGACCAAAAGCTATGGCATCTTCTTGATTAATAATCAGCTCAATATTCATGTCGCTCTCTCCTCTCATTCCTGCGATGCAGGTCTCAAAAGGAGATAGGGCGGGGACTGCCATAAGTGGACAGCTAGAGCGCCTGTAAAATGTTTCGCATGCAGAACATCCCTAGGCTGTAGAGGTAGTTTTTTACGGGGTTAAGAAAGGGCAAGCGACAGAATAAAAAAGTTCATCGCATTTTGCCGGGATATGCGACTTTGATCTTCAGAAAGAAATACGCCGTGTCCCGGTAGCCGTAAGCCATTCGCTTGATGACTTTGATGTGATTGTTCATTCCTTCCAGGGCGCTGGTGTTGAGTCGATAAAGGGCACTGGCAACGATACCTTCTAGGTGCTTGGCGAAAGCAACCAGCGACTTGAGCCCACTGTCGATGGCCATTCCAAACTACGCTTTACAGCGTCGGCGGGCCTCGGCTTCACTAGGTGCGTACCATAGCTCTTTGAGTTAGCTCTTAAGCAGGTAGACCGTGGTCAGCGGCTCTTTGGCGGCTAGCAATACATCCAACTTGACGGCCTGCTCAGGGTCCAGGTTGGTGCGGTTGCGCAGGAGCAACCAGCGACTGCGCTTGATCACACGCCGGCCAGCATGGTTCTCGCGTAGCCGGTTTGCCTGATAGACCCGCACCCGGTCGATCACCTCGCGACCGAACTTGGCGACCACGTGAAACAGGTCGTAAACGACCCTGGCTTTTGGGCAGTGTTGCTTGGCTTCCATGTCCATTGCCGTATTCATGCCCATGGCGACCGCTTCTTTTTGCTGACAGGTATCCCTGTCCAGCCATTCGAAGGCAGCGCATGCGCATGAACGCCCCTCGCCGACCCACAGGACTTGCTGTGTGTCGGCGCAAATAGCCACCATGGCATAGTGGTTCCCCTTGTGCAGGACAAACTGACGCCGCACCCGGGTCAGGTCTGCCTGGGCTGTCTCATGACTCAGGCGCCGATGATCCATAGTCTTGACCGTATACCATTGAAGCCCCACCAGCTCGGCCACATGCTTGATAGGTGAAAGTCGAACCAGGGTTTCGACCCAGCTCACCATGGCGCAGGTCAGTGGCTGACGTCCGGCTAGCCAGGCAATACGCTCTCATCGGGGGCCGCAGGCCGGACGACGTACTCGGCGCACAGGGATGTCTAGCCATACGCGATACTGGAACAGGTCGCGCTCACGCACACGGCGATAACTGACATCATGAATGAGCCAGGTGGATTGGCCACAGCGACTGCAGCAGGGCGGGTGTGAGGCGGTGAGTTTGAGCTTGATCAGCAGGCCATTGGCGCCGAGTGATTCATAGCAAACCAACTCGAAGTCTTCCCAGAACAAGGTAAGCAAACTAGCATCCATGGCACGGCGGTGGTCTGGTTGGGACATTTTTTTGGCTTAAACCTTTCTACCGCCGTCATTCTCGTTTACGGGTGCTATCCTGCAGTGAAACCTGAAAATGGTTTGGAACTCTTATCCTCAGTTGCCAAATAAAGATCTCAATGCTTAGGCATGAGGTCTAGCCATCTCAAGTTGCCGCTATCAGGCTCTCCTAGAGCATCGAGCCTATGTCTGAGGCCCCCGTTGGGTAGGCAAACATTGTCGTATTGAGGTCCGTGGTGGTGAGCCCATGACGAATGGCCAGCGCGAATACGTTGATGACTTCATCCACGTTGGGGCCGACGAGATGAGCGCCCAGTACCTTATCTGTCTCTTCTTCGATAAATATCTTGAAGCCATAGACCGGCTCGGCGGCCTGACGGGCGGTAAACCAGTTGTGTGTGTGTTGACTCGAGACGCGGAATTTCAGCCCTTGCTCACGGGCCTGCGCTTCGTCGAGACCGGCGGAGGCGATAGGCGGAATGGTGAAAGCGACACTCGGCACCCCTTTATAATTCGGTGTGCTACGTTTGCCATCGATCAGGTTGGCGGCCACCACCTTGGCATCGTGACTCGACACGGGGGTCAGGGGCGGCCCCACCTGGGCGGCATCGCCTGCGGCATAAACGGCGGGGTTCGAGGTACTTTGCAGATGCTCATTTAGCGATAACCGCCCCTTCTCGGTCTCGATACCGGCCGCTTCCAGGTTGAGGGCCTTGAGGGCTGGCTTTCTTCCGGCCGCGTGCACGACTAGGTCTACATCAACCGTGCCGGTCTCGCCATTCGAGGAGGTGCGAACACGATAGCCGGAGGCCGTCTTTTCGATGGCGTCCACGTTGGTCTGGGTTCGCACATCAATGCCCTGATCACGGAAGGATTCCATGAGCCAATCGACCAGGTCCGGATCGAAGGGCTTGAGCATCCGCTCGCCGTGCTGTAGGACGGTGACTTGAGCTCCAGCCCGGGCAGCCAGGTGAGAAAACTCTGCGGCAATATAGCCCCCGCCGACCAGGGCAATCCGCGGCGGCAAAGTAGCCAGTTCCAGAAATTGTTCGTTGTCTATGAGGTGTTCTTCGCCTGGAATACCCAGGGTGGCTGGCTCGGCTCCCGTGGCAATCAGGATATGCTGTGCTTCAAGTACCTGGTCCTCAACCTCAAGGCGGTTGGGGCCGGTAAAACGCGCCTGTCCATGGTAGGTATCGATGCCCTTGTCGCTGAACATGGCCTGGTGTTTTTCAGGCACAGGATCGGTAAACTCTCGCTTGAAGCGTAGCAGCTCGGCCCAGTCGATACGGACCTCTCCCTCCACGCCCTTGCCTTGCATGCGGTGAGCATGGTCCAGCGCCTTGGCCCCCTGGATCATCATCTTCTTGGGGTCGCAGCCGCGCAGGGCACAGGTGCCCCCAAAGGGGCGGGAGTCGATGATCGCAACACGCCAGTTGGCGGCTTGGGCACGCATGACGACTATTTTAGCGGCGGTGCCGGTACCGATAGCGACGAGATCGTAGGATGCTGCCATCTTGTTTACTCCTTTGCGTAGCGGCGACTTGGTAGCCGCTAGTCGCCGCGTTGAAGTCATCGCTGTCCAGGCTTCGTTCTACCGTGGCCCGAACAGCGATACCCTGGAAATGCGTTATTCCCCTCTGAACCGTGCCACTTATTCGGGGATCAGTGGCATGTCTTTCGGCTCCACGGTGGGCAAGGGGGCCATTAGCTTTTTCTCTACCGCGATTTCATGGAATGTGACATGCCAGCGGTTGGCCCGGTGATAGTTTCGAATGAAGGCGTCCCGAATATCCGTGCGCTGGCTCATGCTGGCGTAGTTGTGCCAGAGCGTCATGAACGCACGCGCCACGAACCACTGGGCATTCACGATCATCCGGTCATTGGCGACACAGGTATCCTGATCGGGCACCTAGTCAGGGCTCATGGTTTCTTCAAGCGGCGCCGGCAGGGCGTAACCGCCAACTTCCAGAATCTTCTTCATCTCATGGATGTTGGGGTTGCATACATCCTCAAGGTAGGTCTTGATCGCTTCCTTGATTTGCGAGTCTTTCGTCGCGGCGAGGTACAAGTTGCACTGCCCCATGCAAACGACTTCACGCCGAAAGCCCTCGACGACGGCCACGTACTCGCTTGCGGAGAGGCTGTTTCTTCCCGCCCCCGCTTGAGCATAGTAGCGTTCGGCGTAGTCACTGTAGGACGTGCGGCCTTCGGGGCGGCCTATTTCCACTTCAGACATCGTCGTTGCCTCCTTTCATTGACATTGGAGAGCCTCTTGCTCCGATAAATCAACGGCCATCCTGCAGGTATTCATGGGAGCGAGCTGGCAGGGATAGGCCCTCCTCACTCGTTGGCGAATCTGAAAATCCTGACCTTGCTGACTTCAACGTAGACCTGTAGTTATTACAGGGACAAGGTGGTTGTTGTTTATGTCTGGTAACTGAAGAAGCCAGCCTGCCCAAGGTCGACTCGGTAGCCTTGTGGGCAGGGGCAGACTTTGTCTGGCTCGCCTCACTTGCCTGGCCAGGAGGTCGGGTGCAGTTCCAGAACTGTGTCACGAACCCCGGCCTCCTTGACCGAGGCAGCGCCGCCAAGGCGCATTGGTTGCGACCGAGGACAGGCTTGAAGCAGTACGCCGGACGCAATCCGCATGGGTGCCGTCACGCTACCTTATTCGTAGAGCTGTATATGCAGGGCACGGTTGATCAGCGCAAGATGGGTAAAAGCCTGCGGGAAGTTGCCAAGGAACAGGCCCGTCGTCGGATCGCTCTCCTCGGCATAGAGCCCCGCATCGTTGGCGTTGGCGTTGGCGTTGGCCAGTAACCGCTCGAACAGGGCGCGAGCCTCCTCGGCTCGACCAAGCATTAGAAGTATATCGACCAGCCAGAAACTACAGATCAGAAACGCATCTTCGCTGCCGGAAAGCCCATCCGAAGCCAGGTAGCGGTGTACGACATCGCCATGACATAGGTGCTCTTCCACTGCTGCAGCCGTCAGTTCAAGTACGGCCTTGTCGATAGGAATGCCCATCAATGGGATCAACAAAAGCGCGGCATCGAGATCGTCATGACCGAAGGCCTGCGTGAGGTAGCCGCCACTGAGCTTGATCCCCTGAGTCACGATGGCCTGGAATATGCCATCTCATGCCAGTTCCCAGGCGGGCTGAGGACCCAGCAGGCGCAGTGTGCGGTCGAGTGCGACCCAGGCCATGGTATTTGTAGACGTGATGACGCGGTTCCCCACGCATTTCCTAGATCCCTTGATCGGGTTCGTGCCAGTGGGCGGCGACATGATCGGCCATTTCTCGAACAAGGGTCGCCAACGTCACATCAAGGCTTGTCACCCCGCGCAGCAGGACAGTTGTTTGACGTCCTTGGTAAAGGTCTGGGCACAGAGCTTGAGCCCCTCGACCATAGTCAAGTAAGGAAAAAGCTCATCAGCGATGTCTTGTACCGTCATCCCGGCACGCAGGGCCATGACCGCCGTCTGAATGAGCTCGCCGGCTTCGCCGGCCACGGCCTGGACCCCGAGCAGGCGCCCGCTGTCGCGTTCGGCGACGATCTTGATGAAGCCGCCGGTCTCAAAGTTGACCAGCGCACGGGGCACGTTATCCAGGGTCAGGGTCCGGCTGTCGGTAGCGAATCCTTGAGCCTCGGCCTCGGCTTCGGACAAACCGACGGTTGCGATCTGCGGGTCGGTGAAGACCACCGCCGGCATGGCACTCAAGTCCAGGCGCGCCTCGCCCCCCGTCATATTGGTGGCGGCGCGGCTGCCGCCCGCAGCGGCGACATAGACGAACTGCGGCTGGTCGGTGCAATCCCCAGCGGCATAGATAGTGGGTACGGTGGTACGCAGAGAATCATCGACCAGAATCGCTCCGCGGGCAGTCTCTACGCCGATGGCGTCAAGGTTCAGCGTTTCGATATTAGGCGTGCGGCCCGTCGCGACCAGCAGCTTGTCGGCCTTGATGCCCCCCGTGTCCGTCGTGAGCACGAACTCATCATCGGTATGCACCACCTGGCTGATCTGGACGCCTCGTAATACATCAATGCCCTCGGCCTGGAAAGCGGCTTCCAGGGCCTCGCCAATGGCCGGGTCCTCGCGGGAGAACAGGCGGCTACGCGCCAGGATCGTCACTTTGCTGCCCAGCCGCGCGAAGGCCTGGGCCAACTCCACCGCGACCACCGATGCCCCGATCACCGCCAAACGCTCGGGAAGGGTGTCGCTGGCCAGGGCGTCGGTCGAGGTCCAATAGGGCGTGCCAGCCAGCCCCGATACCGGTGGAATGGCGGGACGCGCGCCGGTCCCGATGAAGACACGATCGAAAGCGACCTCGCGCTCGCTGCCATCGTTCTTGTCAACAATCAGGGTCTGGGCATCACGGAAGCGGGCCCTGCCGCGGATAACCGTAATGGCCGGGTTGCCTTCTAGGATGCTTTCGTATTTACCGTGACGTAACTCTTCCACACGGCTCTGCTGCTGGGCCAGTAAACGGCCACGATCAATGGTTGGTGCCGTTGCCGTGATGCCGTCATCGAACGGGCTTTCGCGGCGATGATGGGCAATATGCGCGGCACGGATCATGATCTTAGAGGGCACGCAGCCGATGTTGACGCAGGTACCCCCTATGGTACCTTGTTCGATCAGGGTGACACGGGCACCCCGCTCGACACTTTTCAACGCCGCTGCCATGGCAGACCCGCCACTGCCGATCACGGCAATATGTAGACCCTGTTCGCTGCCTCGGTCACTGCTGGCTCGCTCTGTGGCCTGCGTCAGATCGGCGCCGTAGCCCTTGGCACGGATCGTCTCAAGCAGACGCTCGGTACCCACCTCGCCCGGGCGCATTATTACCGCGCGGCCCTGGTCATAAGAGACCTCAGCCTCGACCCCGGGCAGTGCATTGAGCGCCGCCTGAGTCGAGTCGGCGCAACTCGTGCAGGTCATGCCGGTAACTGTAATCGTGGTTTGCATAAAAATTCCTCGGTAATCCTTTCGCACAACTCCCGCAGCCCTCGATGAACGTGGGCTAGGTGGTTACTGGGCTTGTTTAGTTTTCTCGGAGGCCAGGCGCGACGGATAGCCCGCATTGGTCGTAGCGGCGGTCAAGTCCGCCACGCTCGCCTCGGCATCTTCGAAGGTCACGGTGGCGCTTTTTTCCTCGTAGGAAACCGTGGCGTTCTCCACACCGAGCACTTGATTGAGCGCTTTCTTGACGGTGTAGGGACAGGTCGAACAGGTCATATTGTCAACAGCCAGGGTGACGGTCTGTTGAGCGGCGAAGGCCGTCCCGGCACTTGCCGCGGACAAAAAAAGCGTACCGATCAAGGTGCTAAATTTCATATAAGAAAGACTCCAGGAAAATTTGAAGGTGTATTAGCCAAGGAACAGCGGGGCGATATACGGCCAGGCAAGCACCAACACGACGAGTGCCGTCGCACCCCACAACGCTATCTTGATCACTCGCTCGGCAAGCGGCGTGCCGCAATAGCCATCCACATCACAAGCGTTGGCCCGGCAGGCGCTCTTGGGCTTGCGATAAACCTTATAAAAACCGATACCGAGCATTGCCAGGGTGACGGCGAGAAAGAGCGGCTGGTAGGGCGCAAGCGCCGTGAGATTGCTCATCCAGGCCCCGCCGATGCCCAGTGAGAGAAATACCACCGGCAGAATGCAGCAGGCGGAGGCGAGTATCGCGCCAATGACACTACCGCTTGCCAGTAGGCCTTTGCGCCCTGATCGGCTCGTCGTGGTTTGCTCGCTTCGATCAAGCGTCTGGTCTTTACTGTCTTGCATAGTGATTCTCTTGCAATTTGGGTATTCATAGCTACTGTAGCCCCTGTAGCTACTACAGGATCAAGAGGAAAGTAGGCCATGCCATTACGCCGAGGGGAGCTAGCCAGACGAGCCGGTTGCAACATCGAGACGGTTCGGTACTACGAGCGCATTGGGCTTATGCCGAATCCGCCCCGAAGCGAGAACGGCTTTCGTAGCTATGAAGAGCGCCACCTCACACGGCTGACGTTTATCCGCCGAGCGCGCGAACTGGGATTTACGCTCGAAGAGGTGCAGGACCTTCTACGACTGGTTGATGGCGGGCATTACACCTGCGCTCAGGTACAGGAGCTTGCACTCAGGCATACCGACGATATCCAGCGCAAGATAAATGACCTGCATCGCATGCAACGCGCCTTAAAAGAAATGTCGGCCCAATGCAGCGGAGAGGAAGTTCCCAAATGTCCCATCATAGAAATTCTTTCTGAGACCTCTTAGCCGAATACCTATTACTGCGGTGTGGTTCATCTTTTACCTCTTCGCATCAGAGCGGCTTAAGGCAATCTCTGTGATTGACGTCCTCCTTCTCTTTCTCGCTGATCGGCGAAGAACCATAAAAAAGCCCCTGACCGAAAGGTTCAGGGGCTAGTGAATCATGTAGGTCTAATTGAGCAGCGTGTCACGACAGTCTGGGAAATCCCGCGGTACTCGCCGTGTTCCTTGACTCGCCCCTTCAGTACAACCTTACTCCCCTCAAGGGCCTTACCTGTTTTCCAGACAATGTACCGACCTTCGGGGTCGCAGAATATGTGCTTCCACATCAGCTCCCATCGCGTATCTGATGAAAAGGACCGCTTACGCACAACTTCCATCTCCAACTGATCGCCAGGACCTCCAGCATAGCCGAGAGCCATCATTGACTCGGTGTTAACAGCTGACTCCTCATGTCGATCGTAGGCAGTGACAGCCGCCGTCATAACGCCGACTCCGCGTTTAAGCTTAACCAAGTCGAAACGAGCATGATGAACAATCATCGTCTCGAAATCGTTATGCTCAGTCTGCAGAGGGATCACTTGCCGTGCCCAAGCTATTACCGCATCAGCCTACGCCACGTCCTCAGAGACACACGCCTTCATTCGCTTGCTGACCATCGGGACTGAACGAGCCATCTCACCCACAATTTCTGCTGTGGCCAGGTCGCCAGTTTCTTCTGCTCGAGCACGAGACACGAAGCCTCGCTCCCGAATCTGCCTTACTGCCGCGGCAACCAGCCATCGCAGCTCGACAACAGCATCTGGAGGGCGACCGCCGCATATGCCCACCTCATCGATCTCTTCCATCATATTGATAACAGAGACCAATAGTTGAGCACGGGCCATCATCGACTCAGCGCCTTGGTGGCCAAGATAGTCCTTGAGGCATGTCTTTCCGACCTCTAGGACAACGCCAATTGCCATCTCTTCCATCAGAAAGAGATAACGCCGCTCACGCCGTTTGTTGCAGTGGCTGCAGTCGCCCGTGGCGTCGCCCGATCTGTATGGCTCGGGCAATCGGCTATATGCCCACTCCAAGGGAGTGCCCCGTGCTGCCTGGTTCGCTGCCATGTCGATTCGCGCCAGCAAGCGATACCCGTCCAGCTTCGGAGGTTCGCCACTGACTGCGACTTTCACGGCAACGATCTGCTCCAGCTTAAAGTGCGACAGTCGATCTTCAAGATCCAACTTCTCACGAGCCCAGGGCTTTACAGCCTCTTCCAGCACGTTGATCTCGAAGGACGCCATGCCAAGTTTCTTTGCCTTGCGATCGAGCCGTTCTACCATTTCGCGCAGTGCGGGAAGTTGGCACTTCGGTATCCAGCAGGTGGTCTTGTCTGTCTGTGTCGTCATGATCCTTACTCCTCTCTCATTCCTGCGTAAATGCAGGACTCAAGATGAGGTAGGGGAGTAACTGACGAGCTAAGTGTTTCGCACGCGAAACAAAGAGGGTTCATAGTACTGTCGCTATGGCTGTGTCAGGCAGCGCATTTCGTCCTGTGACGAGAAAGGGTGAGCAACTGCTGTAGCCGAGAGGCCTGCCGATGCAGCCTTTGGGCTGTCGAAAAATTGTCCCATCCTGACTGAAAGCTACCCTCTCGATTCAGCTCCTCAATCTGAACTGCCGTTTCGGTCCATTGGCTAGGAGGCATTGTGTCCACGAGCCAGCCCCCTCGTTCGTAAAGGTCTATAACAACCCCACCACTATTGCAGATACGCATGATCAAAGGCCTAAACAATCCTTCATATACGTCTTCGGCTTCACTCGATGCCTGATAAAACTCAGCAAAACCAGCCTCAGCCAGCTCACGCAGTTTGTAATACTCAGTGTATGGAGGTACAGCCACAGAACGTGAGGTTTCCTTCTCAAAGAATGCGAGCCCTGGCGCGTGATCGTACATGTTCATCTTCACCTCACCCTCAATGGTGATCGAGGCGCCGGTTGCGGGCAGCACATTAGTGCCGAACGCTTGATCAAAATAGCCGGCCAAACTAGCAGCGATATTTTTCTGTAGCTCTCGAAGAAACAAGCGGTCTTCATGCGTTAAGTCAGTCATAACGGCTTCCATTTGGCTAAGGTGAGTTTCAGTATCGGGGGGGAGGGGAGGGTGATGCAAAGGGGCTTCATGAGGTGAACACGAACACGGCCAAAGCCTCAGGAAGTGATAGGGCTTGTGTGTCAGGTGGTATAGCGCGGCTGGCGCCAGCGTGAAAAAGCCCCATGCTGAGAACAGCAGAGAGGGCTTGAAATACTACGCGAGCACTACAGCATCATCCAGGTGGCGGGCCTGAAGCCTTACCAAGCTGGACGAGCCATCTGGCCTGAAAACATTGCGTTTGCGCGGCAAGTCCACCTTGGTGAATGTGTCGCACTCCAGGCCTCCAACGAACCGTACTGTGTACGGTAGTTTTATCCGATCGCCATTTTGCAGACGCACACGCTGCTTTTTCGATTCAGCATGCTTTAGGCATCTCTCACGCCATTCGCTGGCATACTTCAGTCCGACTCCCACTACTACCCCCAACTGCTCCAGCTCCTCAAGCGGAGATAGCAGTTTGAGAATCGATGCAGGGCACTGTGACAAGGCTGGCCCCATGGTTTCATCCATCGACTTGTAGCAAAACTCTCCCTGCGAACAGCTAGTTTTCACGACCGCCGCTATCGTGTACTCAATAGACGCATGATCCGTGGCCTCTCCCCTCCGCTGGACCTTAATCGCAGCGTAATAGGTAGAGCCCACGAAACTCGACTTCAGCACTTCGTTAGATCCATCCTGGTTGGTGTATTCCTTGTCCAGGTAGGCTTTACGGTCGGACGGCTTTGGTACGCATAAAGTACCCATAATCTTACTCCTCTCTCATTCCTGCGGTATTGCAGGTCTCAGGAGGGGATAGGGGTGAAACTGACAGAAAATGTTACGCATGCGAAACATAGCGTCTAGCTCCCATTGCAGTGCCATATAGGATCGAAGCCGCAAAATCATGATCCTGGCTCATGGGCATCATAAATAGAAAAACCCCCAGGCAGCACAAGGCTGACTAGGGGCTTAGAAAGAGGAGTGATAACTGCGCGATCGCGTCAGTCCTCCTCGGGTAGCATGATCGTTATCACAGGCTTAGGGGTATCCCCAGGACCTATAGTCATAACAACATGTTTTGGCACAACGATAGAGCCGGTTTCGGATTGCTCAATCACATCAACGATGAAGTCGATATATCTCTCGTTGCGCTCTCTCGCAGCAGCCTCAAGGGCGACAAGCAATACATCGCCTAACCGCTTATCCTCTTGCTGCTGCATCTCATGAGGGCTTCTACCGTCATGCCACGCCACCAAAGCCTCCCAGGCTGCAGCAGTCATGGCAACAGGCACCTTGAAACCCATCATGTTGCCGGCGGCGTGCTCAGCACGTTCGCTGACATCTACCAAATTGCCATCTTCGATGGCATCCGCACGGGAATAGCTATGGATCATGTCAGTTTCATCAAACATGAGCTGTAGCCCCCTGTTGGCGTGACGCCAAAAAAGCAGCCATTGGGATGGGTGTAACCTCAGGCCCAGTCGGCAACTTCCAGGCGCTCTCACGTCTAACAACGCGAGCCAGTCGATCAGCAGCAAAGCATAGCCCCCAGCGTTCATTAGAACGCTCAGACAAGCCGCTTGGTTCGTGCGTAACCTCCCACATCCAGTCAGAATCCACATCCACACATGAGCGGACTTTGAACACCTGCTCGCTTATTCGCACCCTCCGGCTCAGACCTTCAACGCCTAAGTATTCACCGAAGTTACCGCCGCGACGGCTGTAGATGATCGTTTCCAAACGCTCGCCAAATGTTTCCATTGGGATTCTCTCTCTTCTCTCTCTCACATTCCTGCAAAGCAGGTCTCAAGAAGAGATAGGGGCCTTGCTGACGTTGAAAAGTATGGTATTGGTAGCCCCCTACCTGTTTCGCATGCGAAACAATCAATTCAGGAGATGCCTATGGTCGGTAAAGCAACAGCCCAGGACAGCACTACTGAGGGAGCGCCCAGAGAGAATCTGCGTGTTATCCAGGTTCGCCACCGAGAGACACCCAACAGCGAGACCCCAGACGCGATTTTGATGATCCAGCGGATAGAACAAATTGTTGGCCAGGGCGCTCGACTCACGCTTAGAGTCAAACGGATCGATACCCAGCGGCCTCCTGAGGGAAATGAACTCGAATGGTCAGCTGCATATTCGCCTTCAAGCTCAACAGATAGGGAGCGGGTCAGACTCACTCACGGTGAATGCAGAGGTCCCGCAGATATTCAAATGATTCTTAACGGTTTACGCGGGTTTCGTATCGGCACCTACCTGATGGCAGAGATCGTCACTTGGGCCAGGCAGTGGCCGTTGGCAGAGGTAATGAAGATCGAGCTGTCGTGGCAAGATGAAAAGCCAGGCGCACACGATGGAAATAACAAGGTTAGGCGTGATCGGTTCTATGAGCAGTTCGGTATTGAATTCATCCCTAGTGAAACCGAATCGCAGATAACCGCTCGATCAAAATACATGCTTGCTGAAAACCTGACGACTGACGATGCCGAGCGTGCCTGGCGATTGAATATCCAAAAGGTGAATGCGAGTGACTGGCTAGTTGATCAGCAGCGAAAGCTGGAAGAACAGGAAGGGCAGATAGCGAAGCTCAAGCGAAAGGCTGCAAGCCTGCAGACCACGAAAGACCGCATTGAAGCCCATCCATACCGCTATGCAGTGTGTCGTTTTCTTACCAATCCTCTGGCGTTGGGCTGCCTTGCACTGGTGGCTGTGGCCTTTTCCCTCGCCAAGGAAGTGGTTAGCTGAACCATCCGCCAGCCTCTGGTAACCGGAAATAAAAAAGCTCTTCGCGAAGGAAGAGCTTGTTGAATGTGAGATCAATGTCTCTTGTTCTGACGAGAATGACAATCGCCAGAATTCAGCTAACTGCTGCTGCCGTCCTGATGGTGATGATGCTTGCTGCGTTCAATTTGAACGAACGTGAATAAACACACGGCCGCCATAAAGACTGCAAAAGCTGTAACTAACCATCCAAAAGGGCTCATAAATTCAATCCTTTTCTGCACTGTTGCGCTCAATTCTTACAAGAAACGCAATACCTGTTACCCAAATGATAGCACCTACGAAAAACATGGCAACTGATGCACCAAGAGTGATTTTCTCGCTAGGAGCGAAGAAACCCAGAACTCCGGCACCCATAGCGCCAAGACCGAGTTTTCGTACATCGTCTGTCAGTGCCTGCAGGCTGTCCGGCCCCAGCAGAGGCTGGCCATCCTGCATCCTTCGTCGTACCGTGGCGACCCATTGTTGAAACTTTACGCTCATGATCCTACTCCTCTCATTCCTGCTGGATTACAGGTCTCAAGAGGAGATAGGGGGGCAGGGTGACACTCAGGTTCGTAAATAGGGTGCACAGCGAATTTTCCGTGAACGATAGCTATCACGCGGGCGACTCGACTAGCGCGGTTCCGCCTGCCGATGCCAATGTCCGGCTCGTTGCGTCGTTCTTGACCAGCGTCAGGTGAGACTGGTCTGCGTCAGCAGTTCATCGAGCAGGCCGTTCAGAGTGCGCCGAAGGTAGATCAACAGACCCTTCTCCTTGGCCACCACCGTTACCTTGGCGAAGAGATTAGAGGCGGCGGGGAAAGGCGTTCGCACTACGGGGCCCATGACCAGTTTCACCCCCCCACAGCAGGCCGAGGCCGCACACATCGCCGATCCAGCGATAGCATAGACCTACCGTCCTTAACATGCAGAACGGCAGATGCAAAAGCAGTGGCCTAGCGAAAGACCACACTGGCGATTAGGGCAATGCCAATTAAGAAAAGCACCATAATGCCGATAGTTTGCCGGGTACTGGGCCTGTTGAGCCTCGTAAACCACTGTTGAACCCGAGACCTCATTACCTGGGCTCAAGATAAAAACCAGAATGTCACTCCGAGATAGAGCCGAGGGTGACCGTACCGAGACAGGGGTGGAGAGACATAACATGCTGGCGATCACGTTACTGGGCCGCTGGCTCCGCCATGCATGCTGGGCTACACCAGCAGCTATGTAGCATGTAATTGATTTTTTTCACATCTCGCGCCCCGGAGTTCGCCATCTACCGCCAGCGAACCCAGTTCACTCACCCGACAGCGGGAGGCTTGGCCGCGCCTTCATACATGAACGTCATGGTCTTGGGACGACCGAGATAGCCTGTAGCCAGATCCTGGAGTACAAAGCCGGCATTGAGAAGCAACACATCTGTCTGCCGATCCAGATGGCAGCCACCGGCGCAACGCTTCCAATACGGAGTCAGCCGTTGCTGCCAGCTGGCAACGCGGGTTTCTGGCGCGAGTCCATGCTCGACAAAAATCAATTGTCCCCCGGGCTTGAGCACCCTTCGCGCCTGGGCTAGAGCCGCTTCTATGTCCGGAATCGTGCAGAGTGTCCAAGTACTCAGGACCGTGTCTATGCTGTCATCAGGTAGTATTATCTGCTCTGCGCCCATTTGCAGCACTTCCACCTTGAAAGGGGCTTTGTTAATACGCTTTTGCGCAAGCTTTAAAAGGCCACCATCCGGCTCCACTGCATAGTACTTCTCTATAAGCTCAGGGTTGTAATAAGGTAGGTTAACTCCAGATCCAAATCCAAGTTCTAAGACACTCCCCCGAGCTTTGGCCACGGTACGTTGACGATATTTCTTAAGCATCCCCGCTCCCATCGTCAGGTTGATCAGATGCGGTAGTATGTGGCGGCTATAAAAACCCATGGCACTTCCTCCACATTCGATAGGGATAAAACTCATATCATTGTGTTGTAAGCCTATAGCACCCCCGCTAAGCCAGCTTGTGCCCTTTGTTGCCCTCCATCTCTGGGGCACTACAACGCGCTCTTTCCCGTCCTAGGTGTTGAACTTTCCGGCAATGTCTACTGCTACGACTATTGCGCCCAAGACCCATCGGGCAAGAAGAAGGAGTGATGCTCGTCATGTCTTTCTCCTTTTTGGCGCGGGCGTGACCGGGCCTATGGGCAAGGAGATGGTCGGTAAATCACTTCCCAGCTTGGTTAGGGATCCAGCTGCGCTGAGACCGTGCGGTGATCTGGAGTACCTCCTTCATGCGCAGCGTCGAGAATAGGCCCGAGGCGAACGTCAAAGCCACCACCACTCACAACGCCGCAGCCAGTCCCAGTGTATCCGCTACCACCCCTGCGATAATAGCGCCTAAGAAATAGCCAAGATCACGCCAGAGGCGATAGATGCCAACCGAGGATCACCACGCTGGATGCACGACATCACCGATGACGACGAACAGGGTAGGATAAACCATCGCTTTACCTATCCCAATAGGAACGCGCCCGTCGCAAATCCCGAAAACCCTACGGAGACAGCAAACACCACAATGACCACTGCTGGCAGACGATGAGCCCCTGACGCCCCACCCGGTCTGACCAGGCACCGGTAAAGAGCTTACCGATGCTCCAGACGGCGGGGTATATCGCTGTCAGAATACCAATCTTTTCTAAGGCGATAAGCCTGACCGAGGGCTATCCGCAGTGGAAAGCCGCCGGACATCCGGTGCAGATTGAAATGCAGGAGAAACCGACACTACAGGGAGAAGAACTGACGATGGGCGAAATGGTGGCTTGCGGCGGATTGATGATGTGGTGGGATGGACCTGCTCTGTCTGCTTGTAATCCTGCTCCTCGTGCTTGGGGTTGCCGCACTCGTATAGTACTTGTTCTTTAGCAACAGGCAATGAGTGGCTGCGGATGTCCCGCGCCTCAGTTGGAATAACATGGCACTCGTATATGCCGGCTATCTGCCCTTGTGTGAACTTGGGAAGCAAATGGTTGTACTCACTGAGAGCCCTCAGTATCCTCACCGCTTTTAAGGTCTCGCTTATTTTTTAAATAGATACTTAACGAGAGCCCCAATACCGAGCACAAGCAGTATTAGGACAAGAAGCCCTATCAGCCCCATCCCCCACATCATTGCATCACCGTTCATCATTCCATCCATCATTGTTTCTCTCCCTTTCTATCTCATTTACAGTAATGGTTACGTTAAGCACACCTCGCTTAGCTTTTCCTGCCGATAACGCCACGCCTTGAATTTCATCCTGACTTGGATTCGCTTTTTGTCGATTTGCACGAGCTATCTTCTTACCCTTTCCTCGTGGGCTGATTGTTACAAAGTCAGTACTTCAGTCCCTGTACAGCACCTATAGCGCATACTCCTCGAGCTCGTTGAGCCCGAATTCCACGCTGCAGAAGGGTAAATGGACAAAAATCACGCTAGATATCTAATGGTCACAGTTGGCAGAAGTCAGCACTGTTTCTCCTAGGAAGACCCCAGCCAATCTAAGCTTTGCGACGTTTGCTTCAGTGCATGCTCGATATCTCCTCCCGGTCCAGTTCGTTGGGCCGACGGAAACCTGCGTAGGAATGCTTAGGAAATCAGTCATGTTTAGTCGAGCCGCATACCCAGACTGGCGGTTGATTGTGTCAGCCGTGTTGGCTGCGATCCGTGAAGCCATGGATGGCAAAGTATTTGTCGAGCATGCCCTTGTAGCTACGCACGCACCCAAAGCCCGCCGTACACGGCCATGATCAGCTATAACAAGCCTCCTTACCAATGGGGATTTTTGCCATTGCAAGTATCGTCAGCTTGGCCCTGCATGATCTAGCACAGGTCGGCAAACTTCATCCTCATCAGGATTTCTATCGCATCATTATAGTCCACGAAGCCCTGAAATGGGTCAATCCAGCGAAACAGAGTAGGTGTTTCTCCTTGAAGGCTGCCGCGATAAATGATTTGTGCGGTTTGGTTGCTGATGCTAGACATTATGTTTTTTTGTTCTAACCTAGTAACGTTTTTACCAACAACCGAGGATGCCATGCAAACGTTTCGACACTCGCCAGGCAAGCCAGATGTTGTCGGCTTCTACGACATGCGGACCTCTAGCGTGCAGTACGTTGTTAGCGATCCTGTGACTCGGCGCTGCGCAATCATCGACCCAGTCCTAGATTTCGATGAAAAGTCCGGCGCTATCGCAACGCACCATGCGAATGAATTGCTGGGCTACGTTGCCAGCCAAGGGCTGAAGGTCGAATGGATTCTGGATACCCATCCGCACGCGGACCATTTTTCGGCAGCACAGTATCTAAAGGAAAAGACAGGAGCACCAACGGCTATAGGAGCTTACGTTACACAAGTGCAAGCGCTATGGAAGGATATATACAACTGGCCCGACTTTCCGGATGACGGCCGCCAGTGGGATCACCTTTTTGTAGAGGGCGATACTTTCCACGTGGGCGAGATAGAAGGCCGGATTATGTTCTCGCCCGGCCATACCAAGGCGTCGATCACCTACGTCATCGGCGATGCGGCGTTCGTGCACGACACGCTGTTTCAGCCGGATGGTGGTACGGCCCGTGCCGATTTCCCCGGGGGCAATGCTCACAAACTGTGGGATTCCATTCAGGCCATCCTGGCACTGCCGGACGACACTCGGCTCTTTACTGGTCACGACTACATGCCCGGCGATCGCGAGCCAGAGTGGGAAAGCACGGTGAGAGTCCAGCGCGAAACCAATATTCATCTCCGAGACAGCCCGACAGCGGACAGCTTCATCGCCTTGCGTAACGAGCGTGACGCCAAGCTGCCCATGCCTAAACTGATCCTGCACGCCTTGCAAGTCAATATCCGGGGCGGCGACCTGCCAGAGCCAGAGGATAATGGTCGTCGTTACCTAAAGATTCCCCTCGATGCTCTACCGGGGGCCGCCTGGGATGAGGCGCGCTCCTAAAGCGACCAAGGAGGTAACCTATGGATATCAAACCGCTCGATGATCGTCTTTATGTGACAGCACAACCTCGCCTCGACGAACTTGAACAGCTCGCCGAGCAAGGGTTCCGCACCATTATCTCCAATCGCCCGCGTGGGGAAAGTGATGACCAGCCGGATCCCGATGCTCTCAAGGCTAAGGCAGAATCACTGGGTATGGTCTGGCATGAAGTTCCCGTCAAGCCCGGCAAGTATTCCCAGCAGGACATTGCCGCCTTTGCCGATGCCCTGGAGTTATCGCCGACTCCCGTGATCGGTTTCTGCCGGACCGGCACACGGGTCGCTCATCTCTGGGCCTATTCACAGGTCTCGCATCGTCCGATTTCGGAACTCGTCGGTGCTGCCAAGTCGGCCGGCTATGACCTAGAGCCGCTTCGCGAGAGCCTCGAAAACCAGGCCAATGACAACTAATAGCGCTGACCGGCATGGCCAGTTTGCGCCGCTATTTCCCCATCGCTCAGTGGCTGCCAGGCCGTCAACTTGATCGATGCCTCGGCACTGGATAGTTTGCAGTCGATCAACCCGCGTTTGAGTGATGCGGGGTTACAACTGCACCTTTGCGAGGTCAAGGGGCCAGAGATGAACCGCCTGCTGAAGACAGCATTCCTACGCAATTTCAGCGGTAATGTCTTCCTGAACACGTTCGATGCTTGACATGCCTTGCACGCTCATTCTTCTGCAGAGCTGAGCGATCCCGACAATGACGATGCTTCGACACGGCTTGTCCGGCATATTTCAAATACCTGACATAGAGGAGACACAACGTGGACATAGCGGCAAGTCTTTCCGGTTTGATCGGCGGTGTGCTGATCGGCCTGGCAGCTGTATGGCTGATGGCAACGCTGGGTCGTATTTCCGGCGTCAGCGGAATCCTCTCCGGACTATTGCTGGAGCAACCCGCAGGAGATTCGGCTTGGCGCCTGGCCTTCCTACTGGGTCTGTTCAGCGGCCCACTCATCCTTATTTTACTGGGAGGTGGGCTAGGTAATGTCTCCGGCGCACCGGATGAGGTCATCGGTCAGCCGGCGGGAGATATCGGGCTGATGCTGCTGGCAGGTCTATTGGTCGGCGTCGGGACAAAAGTCGGCAGCGGCTGTACTAGTGGTCACGGCGTCAGCGGTCTGGCCCAGGGCATGGACCTGTCCGCCAGCGTCGCGCCCTTTATCCTGCGCGGCGTGCCCCTGGCGGGGATCGACAGCGTGATGCGCGCCTACGCGGATCGCGTCGAGTCCTGGCGGCGTCTGGGGCAGCTGCTGGTTCCCGAGCAGCTCGATGCTATCACCAGCTCCATCGCCCTCGACGACGCCATCGAGGCGGTCGATGATCTGCTCGCCGGCCGCATTCGCGGACGCGTAGTAGTGACCATGGCTCTATAAATCCGAATAATAGGTACGTTTTCTTTACGTAGAAAATTTAACGTAATTTATTTACGCAAAATTGCCCCTCCAGGAAGTCCTGGTGTCATTTTCAGAAGACGGCTGCACCAGCGCATCGAGCGGACCGCCCGGTGTGCAGTGGTCTTCTGAAAGAATTGTTTCAGCAATCGCCTTCACCAACCTCGACTATGCTCAGTCCTCCTAAGCACCATGGGCGGGTCGAGGCATGGCATCAGATACATCACCAATTGCAGAGCAAGGCGTGACCATCCTGTCCGACCTGAGCACAGGCCCAGTTCCGAACGTCCATCATCGGAGCCTTGGTGACACTTGAATTGGGGCATGAGGCCGCCGCACGCATCAAGGTCAGCAAGACGGCCCTCTACGCCGTTTTGAAGGCCAGCCAGCCCGACACGCCAGTGGGCCTTGGGCGGGGCAACGGGCAACGGGCAACTACAATGCTCGACCATGCACCACGATAGTGCATGGCCGGACACAGGGATGACTCCCTGGCGCCTGATGGGGCATGCCCCGAGACCGAGACGCTCTCGTTCCAGGACGCCGTTGGGGAAGGCGAGGGCGGGGCCATCAGGGCAATGATGTCGGCCACCGAGGTCGGACGGCTGAAGAGGAAGCCCTGGCCGTGGGTGCAGCCGGTATCGCGCACGAACGCTTCCTGCTCGGGGGTGTCGATCCCCTCGGCGATGGTCTTCATGCCACAGTGGTTGGCCATGAAGACGATGGTCTTGACCAGCGAGGCGTTCAGCGAGGAGGCTTTCGGGCCGGACACGAACGACTTGTCGATCTTGACCGTTTCCAGGGGATAGCGGCCCAGGTCGCCAAGGCCGTAATACCCCGTGCCGAAGTCATCCAGCACCAGGCGGTATCCTCGCTTCGCCAGGTCGAGCAGTACACGGTGCTAGTTGTCACTTTCCAAGATCAACAGGCTCTCGGTGATCTCGAGCTTGATGCTGGAAGACTCCACGCCGTGTTTTTCCAGCAGCTGTTTCAGTTTGAACGGAAACGTCAGGTCGCGCAGCTGCTTGGCCGAGATATTGATCGAGACCGTGATATTCCGGCCCGTTTCTTCCGCCACGGGAATGAATTCGGCCGGCAACACCTCCCCCAGTTCCTTGTGGCGCCACCGGAGCAGTGCTTCCATGCCGGTGATCTCACGGCTCACCAGAGAATAGATAGGCTGATAGCGCAGGTACAGCTCTTCATGGGTCAGGCAATGAGCCAACAGACCCTTCAGCCTTGCATGTTACTGCGAGCGCTACTCCATCGTTGCATCATAGAAGCAGAACAGGTTTGTGCCCCTCGACTTGGCTTGGTACATGGCGATATCGGCATAGCGGAACACATCGGAGAGATCCTGAGTGTCGTCGGGAATCATCGCGATCCCGATACTCGCCCCGACCAGCATGTGCTTGCCGCCCACCTCAACGGGGCCCGCCAGCAGGGCATGAATCTTGTCGACGACCCGTGACACATCTTCCTCAGAGGCGACGTCGGTCAGCAACAGACAGAATTCATCACCACCGAAGCGTGCCACATCGTCCTCGGTGCGCACGAGCTTCGCCATGGATTTGGCCACCCAGCACAGCAGCTCATCGCCGGCGGTATGGCCCAGGGTGTCGTTGACGGCCTTGAAACCGTCCAGGTCAACGTAGAGGACTCCGGCCTTCAGCTTATGGCGGATGCAGCGCGCCAACTCGTGGTTCAGGTGCTCTATAAACAGCGACCGGTTCGCCAATCCGGTGAGAAAATCGTAGTTCGCCTGACGAAAAAGCAGTTCCCGACTGGTGCTCAATTCCATGAGGTGACCATGGGCCAGCCTGACATAGGCTCGCAGCCGTCGATAGAAGAAGAGGCTGCCCGCGAGGATCAGTAGCACGCCTCCAATCACCCAGGGTAGGAGCTGTGTGAGGAGGCTCTGGCCAGGATGCTCCGGACGCCATTGAAGGGTGCCCAGCGGCTCGCCGCTCGGTGTTGCCAGGGGGAGGGACGCCAGTTGGCCTGTCTCCCGAGGGGGAGCTGCCGCTGCAGGCAGCAGACGCAGGGCCTCGATCTGAAAATCACGACGCCAAGCGCCCAGAATGGCCTCGTCGATGTAGTTGACCAGGATCAGATAGCCATGCGCCTGATCGGTGGCATACGGGGTCGGGTCGTAGGCCACATACGGCGACACGGCGACCAGGGCAGGCGCTCCCTGGATATCCAGGATGTCAGATGCGGGCTCGGGGTCGGCGAAATCGGTGTCGATGGCCTCGGCCATGAGCTGCTTGAACTCGGCGGTCAGCAGGCCCTCGGGCAGCGCCTCCAGTTCCGTACCCTTGTGTACGCCGTGGATCAGTGTCGCCTCGCGATCCAGACTCACTACCCAGTCGGTACCGTACTGGTTCTGCAGATAACCGCTGACGTTTTCCATGGCCCAGTCGGTGTCTCGCTGGTAGATTACCAGCTCGACGGCCTCGTTCCACCAGCTATAATCTCGGCTGCGGTTGGCCAGTTCCTCGAGCTCGAGATCGAGCAGTCGCTGCACCTGCTCCCGCGACTTCGCTTCGGCATAGCGATCGAGCGACTGCGACGACAGGATCACCACCCCGAAGACCCCGGCCACGGCGATCAAGATCGTGACCAGGCTGATTAAGAGACCGCGCCCCAGGGCTCTCATAAGCCGTTCACTGGACTCGATGGAGGCCAATTCGTCCTGAGGGGCGCTATCCCCGCGTTCTTGTTCGGCGTGCACTTACACGTTGTCCATGTCGAAGCCTTAAGAAGAGTATCCGCGTGCTCTTTCGCCAAAGAGCCTTCGTCGCCCGTCGCTTGTCGCGCTTGTGCGAACAGACTGTGATATAGCTCATAACTTATCTGTAAGGAAGTTACACTGAAAGCGTCTCAAGAGTAATTTTATTCACCCGTAATCGGCCACCACTCCCTTTAACGCTGGATAGAGAAGCACTGCTGGAGGCACCGCGGCTGCCGGCAGTCAGGGCAGCGAGCGATGGTGACGGAACGATGAACCCGCCATATTCATCAGCGCATCGAACGCGTGTGTTGAGCCCATTGATTGCCTGTCGTTGTCAGAAGGTGGTTGTACCCATACATTGGGCGGTTCGCCCGGTGTGCAGCGGACTTGTGAACGAGCCGTGTCAAACGATCCTCGAATTGGTTCAGCATGGCGGCGCACAATGCAGCCTGTCCGAGAAACGATCATTAGGCGGCCAATCCGGACATTGTCCGACAACAGCTTGTTTGATGTATTTTGGGACAATAAGATAAACGGACGGATTAGCGGACAAAAGGGGCAGTCAATGGCGCTGATTGGCTATGCGCGGGTCCCGACGGCAGAGCAGAACACCGCCTTGTAGACCGATGCGCTTCGCAAGGCGGAGTGCGAGCGAATCTTTGATGACACCGTCTCCGGGGCCAAGGAAGAACGACCCGGCCTAACAGCCGCGCTGGGGTTCCTGCGCGACGGGGATGTGCTGGTTGTGTGGCGACTGGATCGACTGGGACGCTCACTGCCGCATCTGATCGAAGTGGTCAGCACTCTGGACGCGCGTGGCGTCGGATTCCGGTCGCTGACCGAAAGCATCGATACCACCACGCCGGGTGGGCGGCTGATCTTCCACGTGTTCGGCGCCTTGGGGCAGTTCGAGCGTGATCTGATCCGTGATCGCACCAAGGCGGGGCTGGCCGCTGCCGCCGCCCGTGGGCGCAAAGGAGAATGCAAGCCCGTTGTCACCGACGACAAGCTGAAGCGGGCAAGGGAGCACCTCGCCAATGGGCTGAGCATCCGCGAGGCCGCCGCACGCATCAAGGTCAGCAAGACGGCCCTTTACGCCGCTTTGGAGGCCAGCCAGTCCGAAGCCCCAGACCACAGTGCAACCGACTTCAGACACGCAGTGCGATCGTCTTCTGAAAATAACACCTGGAGGGGCAAGCTTCATGTGTAAAGAAAACTGGACTGCTCTGTGTTCTCCGGACACTTCTAGCCTAATAGTGATGCTTTATATCGACTTTATGATCAAAGATGGCAGAAAATCAGCCGATATGTGTAAGCATAATAGTATTAAACTTGGAGCATTTAAGGATAGGCCAGTAAGAACTTGGACTGGCTGCAGTCCCCTGAACCCAATTGATACTGATTTTTAAGAAGGCACCACCGAGCTAGCAACTTATTCCACTTAGCGCTGTTCATAGCTTTTCTCATTATTCGAGCTTTCAAAAAGCATGACTGACCGGATGGATCAAGCGGTTTTGAAAATGCCTCCCTCAGCAGACAGCCTGGGGAAGCGTGAAATCAACAGTCTGGGCGAACTACAAGCCCGTATAACCCATGCTTAACGGGCAGGTTCTCCGTTTGCCATCAATTGATAGCCTTACTGTGGCAGAGTAGGATCAGTCCCAAGTAAGGAACCTTACCTGCGCTTTCTGCCGCTCGATCCCGAACTCCGCTGGCTCGACATCTGCAAAGGGCTGCCCCTCCATCGCTAGCCAGTAGCAACGTAGATCAGCATCGCCTCGGACAATCAGCACATCATCATGATTTTGCATCCTTCTCTTCTCATTCCCGTATGACAGGTCTCGAAGAGAGGTAGGGGCGGTGTGACGTGAAATGAAGGCGTCGGTGTAGACTACGAGGTTTACACCCCGTGGATTGGCCAACGACGGGAACAGTATGCCGCTAGCACCAGCCTCCAAGGCTAGGTCAGCGAGCAACCAGCTGGGCGGTTCAACGCGATCATTAAACAAAATTCTACGCCAGTCACAACCCATTTCCTGCCAGAGAGAGTCCCAGTCAGCCGTGTACCCATGGCTGAAGTCCACTACTGTGGCCAACGCTACCGTGTAGCTCACAATAAGACCGGGTGGCATCAGGGTCGAGAGCTGCCGGCACTCCTCAAGCGCGGTCAGCTCTTCCAGAGCAAGGTAGAGTGCGGGAACCCCGATACGATTGAGGCGACCGCCATGCTGGGCGGCGCCTGCGCCACTTGTGGGGGGCGATGGCCCAGCGGGGGACATGGACACGATAGGCTGGTTGATCTGCCAGGCTGGTAAGGATCATCCAGCCGCGCCTGCGTGAAGTGATTGAACATAGTTCAATAGATCCTCAGCTCGTCCCTCGCTGACCAACTGCTCTGGTGTCCTGAAATTGAATGCGCTGATCGGTTCATTACGAAACCAGAACGCGGCATCCTGAAAATTACCATTTATGTCAGCCGCTGCTCCCATGACTCGCACCGCATCCCGTAAGTAAGTCTGCAGCTTCTCAGCCCCCTGGGCGCGGTTTACAGTAACGCGGTGGACATGCGCCCGCGAGGCCAGCGTCTGTACATCCATGCCCAGGGCAAGGCAGAACATCCTCGGGCTGATGATTGGGCTCTTGGTTTGCCGTGCCCGAGCTTTCAAGTCAGCGAGGAATTGATTGAAAGTGTCGGGAGCAACGTAATCGGACGGCTCGATGATTGCTTCAACGCTCATAGCCTATTTTCCCTGCAAAAATGCAGCGATGTTGCTACATAAATGCATCATATAACTTCAGCGCTTCGAAGTCCATCTCCGCAAGGTGATGTTTGGTCAACTGAACAGCTTAGGCACTCCTTTTACTTCCGCCTTGGCACCGGCAGGCTTGGATGACCCTCTGCTCGCTTTCACTTGGCCTGTCTGTTCGCTTTTATCCGCTGGCGCTTCGTTGTTTAAAGCCTTTTGGCGACCAGCCGAGGTCCCACCTCGCTTCTTCAGGCGTCGCTGGATAGGTGAGGATGTCCGTACATCTTTCTGCCCAGACACAGCCGATTTCTGCTGTTCTGTAGCACCTTGCGTCGTTTTATCAACCATGACAGTAGGGACTGGCTGATGGCTCGGCTGTGTCACTGGGGACTCATGCTCAGCTGTGGCCAGCATTGCCTCCCCCAGGCCAAGTTGAATATGGGTATCATTCGGTGCGTTATCGGCCTCTGGGCTCCAGTCACCCAGCTCAGCCGAAACATCACTATGGTTATCTGCGTCAGCCCCTAGCGTCAGCTGACTAATCTCTGAAAAGTCATTCGTGGGTTCGGCTTGCTCAGCGATCAGTTCAACATCCCCCCCGCTTGTTGTGGGCGAAATTTGGTCATTGGTCGCTATCTGTGCAACGTTCCCACCGGCCGCCTCAACAATCTCATTTAGTAACCAAGCTCCCTCTGATTCTCTTTTAAATCCTGCTGGAGTCTTAGTATGAATGGAATTACTCATCCCATCCTGCTCATAATGTGCAATATCCCCACCGACACCGGGGACATCCTCTAGCAGCCAAGCGCCAACTATAGCCTTTTCGTCGCCTGTTTCAGCTTTGGCTGAGGCCTGCTGATTCTGGGCATCATTGCCTTTCTGTGCAGCATCCCCACCGCAAGGTATTGGCTGGCCCGTGCCTTCCTGTGTAGTGTTCTCACCTGCCGTATGAGAATCGTCCAGCAGCCAGGCACCATCTATAACTTTTTCTCCGCCTGTTTCAGCCATTGCGGAAGCCTGCTGGTTCTGGGTGCCATTGCCTTTCTGTGCAGCATCCCCACCGCAAGGGGTGGGCTGGCGCATCTCTTCCTGTGCAGTATTCCCACCTGCCGCATGGAGATCATCCATCAGCTTGGCACCGGCTATATCTTTTTCTTCGCCTGTTTCAACCATTGCGGAGGCCTGCTGGTTCTGGGTGTCATTGCCTTTCTGTGCAGCATCCCCACCGCAAGGGATGGGCTGGCGCGTCTCTTCCTGTGCAGTATCCCCACCTGCCGCATGGAGATCATCCATCGGCTTGGCACCGGCTATATCTTTTCCTTCGCCTGTTTCAACCATTGCGGAGGCCTGCTGGTTCTGGGTGCCATTGCCTTTCTGTGCAGCATCCCCACCGCAAGGGGTGGGCTGTCGCGTCTCTTCCTGTGCAGTATTCCCACCTGCCGCCTGGGAATCATCTAGCAGCCAGGCGGAAGCCACGTCGGTATTCGTGAGTGATTCATGGCTGAATGTAGAGGTTTTGCTCGCTGCCCCTAAACTCTTCTGTGCAGCATTCCCACTGGTTTTCGTTGCATCACCCGTACCCGTAGGCACTGAAGCAAACAGGCTGACATCACATACGTCTGACGCTGGAATACCTTTAGGCTTAGTCATGCGCTCTTCCCGCTTACCACTGTCTTTTGTTGGCGCAACGCCAGCGTTGCTACTGTGCTTGCCCTGGGGGCCGAGGACGGTTACCTCATAAGCGGTTTCTCGCGGGTATAGGCCTTGGTGTTCTACTGGCAGCTCCACCGCGATCATTCCCCTGAACTCGATTATGCCGGAACGTACCCGCCACAACGCTTGGTCAGATGGCAACGTCCAGGTCTTCGCCGCTTCGCTCCCCTCTGGCACTCCCTCGATTTCAGTGATGAGCCAGCCGCGATCGGCCAATGCTGCCAAAAGTACCTGTGTAAACTCCCCTGATTTACCTGGGGCTCGAAAGTCACCGCCAAAGGCCGCGGCAACGTCATCATCCAGCTTGGAAAGGGCTGTCTCCCGAACATGATGTTCGGAGAGGTAAAGCCGCTCACCAACGCGGAAGCCTGCCGCTTTGACACGCTTCGCTAAACCTTTCACCTGATAGGGTACTTGGGGAACCACTCGCAAGAACGTTTCGATCGCCAGCTCCTGGACGTTCAGATTCTCAAGCACCTTGCGTTTCTCGCCTCGTGTAGCGAGGCCGTCTATCTCTCGCAGCTGCTGGAGGAGAGTGACTGCGCGGCGCACCCCCTTGCTACTGAGGCCAGGGAAAGCCACTGGCATCAGGTTGGGAGAATGCTCGTATTTTACTGCCAGCAACAGTATGGCTCGCTCATCCTCAGGCAGCTCCCACCACGCGGGGAACTTTGCCAACAGACGCCCGCTCTGTTTATCGTGGTAGGACAGGCGGACCCACTGCCCGTCCTGTTTCGCATGCGAAACAGTCTTGCCAATATCATGTGCTGCCGCGGCAAGAGGGAGGAGGGGATCGGCACCTTCGTACTCGAAGGCCTCATCGATCACGCCTAGATGGTGCTCAAGCAGTGTCGTACTGTGGCCGTCACCGCAAAAAGCATCAGGGTGAGCCTGGAGGTAACCGAGCAACTGGTTAATTAGCGGCATGTGATGTGCCGGAACGTTACCCGACAGCTGCGCTTTCACTGGCTTGAAGTTAATCGGATCAGGATAAGGCATGTACGTAATTGAGAGATCCATGCCCCGGAACTCACCGCGAGATTTAGCGCGCTGTCGACGTGTTATTAATCCCATTCCCACTATGAGCAGAACGATCACAGAGCCAGCAGCCATTCCCCCGGCTAACCATGGCCAGACAACACGCAACCTTGCCAGGACGACCTCAGTGGCCGCTGATGCCGCGTTCGCGGGGTTTATCTCTTCGTCACCCTCTACCCAAAAGCCAGCGCCAGCTAGCCACTCCTGCAGCGTTTCCGGCCCCATGAAGTAAAAAGCAGTAGCCGCGGCGAGACTGTAGAAGATAGTTAGAGCAATAACGGATCTTAGCAGTGTCGAGCGATACCCCATCAAACTCATGTCATACGCTCCAGGCGCTTGATACGCCGATATGTCGGCGGATGTGTCGAGAAAAGCCCCCAGCTCGATTCAAGACCCGTAGAGAGCCTACTGAGAAGCCGGCAGCCTGCTATTGGAGAGGCAACACGCGCCGCGTCACGGTCGGCACGATATTCCATTAGATGCCCTAAGTGGCGGTCCAAGACTTTGAAAAGCCCTAATGCCAAGCGAATCCCCAAGCTCGCCACAGAAAAGTACAAGCCGCTCAACAGGCCAATCAGGGGAATGGGACGAAGAATTGTATAGATCAACCGCGCCAGCCAAAGCGCCACCCGCAAAATGCTGTGCTGCGTCCACCAGTATAGGCTCGCAGACGCATCGCCGCGGCGAAGGTGTGACCTCTCGTGCGCCAGCAGCCACTCAAGCTCATCAGGAGGCAGATTGAGGGCGCCCCGGGAAACGATTACAACGCCACCCGTAAGGCTCGGTATTGCATAGGCCTGAAGGGCAGGGGTCTCGTAAACCCAGACATGATCTGCAATCTCACGAGCCCCTGGGAATAGTCGGCCGATCCGGTAACTGGCTGGCGCCAGCCTAAGCCCTAGCCAGGCGAGGGCAGTCAGGCCCCCACCTGCGAGGAAGGTGGCCTTGGCCAGCCAAGTGACAGTCATCAGCTCGCCAGGGGGGCGCATAAACTCCAGGGGCAAGCCAATGAAGACCACGACCGGCAATACCACCATCACAGTAAAACCAAGCGCCCCAGCGAAACAGGCCGAAAAGGCAGACAGAAGCGCTAGCATAGGCCAAGCCTACCCTTTGCCCTCGGCCAGCATGCGGATGGCCTCCTGGGTGCTGTGGCCCTCCTCGGCGAGCTTCATCAGACGCGCCTGGTCCTTGGGATTGGTCGAATATAGGAAGTAGGAGTAAGGATCGACCACAAAGCGGAAAAGGCCACCCCCGCTCTCGTGCTTGACGAAGACCTCCGAATAGCCGGCACCGGGCTTCACACCGCGCAGCATATCGAACAGGAATTCATCCTCACCGCCCAATTTACCGTTCTTTTGGGCGTAGTCCAGCGAGGGACCAGACTGCTTGAGTACGAATGTCCATGGCGCGTTGTCGAAGGCAGCCTGAGCGGCCGGCGACAGGTCGGTATCCTTAAAGCCCTGAGTAATGAAGCCGGCACTGCCGTAATACTTACGGATGCGCCGGAAGGCGGTTTCGATAAACTTCCCGCTTTTCGGGTCCGCGAGTAGATCCCATGCCTCATCGATCAGCATCATTTTCGGGATGTTGCGTGGGCGCAGATACATGTCCCGCGTCGTCCGAGCCATCAGGAGTGTCATGACCACATTCCGAAGCTCACGATCGACGTTTAGCTCTTCCAGCTCGAGTATGGTGAACTCATTGGAAAGATCCAGCTGGGGCTCACCGTTGAACCATGCGGCATGCCGACCTACGGCATACGGCTCCAACTGCAACGCAATACTCTTGGCCACCGGATCACTGTCTGCCCGGGACTCAAGCCACTGATAGACATGCTTGGTTTCCATGACCTCGCCATGTTTATCGTGCGCCTCAAGGATGCCTTTTTCGATCAACTGGTATTCGTAGTTGTCGGGCTCACCTAGGGGGAACGCCATCTGAGATATGGCATCCTTCAGCACCGGGATCATTTCTGCGATCTCGCTGCCACCTTCATCATCGTCGTAACGCTGCTTGCCTTTGATACCCCAGAATGGGTTAAGTGAGACCGGATGGTTAGGATCAAACCTCAGTTCCTGACCGCCCAGCAGTTCACACAGCTCCTTATAAGAGCCGCCCACGTCAATGATACGGACCACGCCATCACGACAGCGCATGTCGGTAACGAATTCGTTGGCAAGGAATGACTTACCCGCACCCGAGGTCGCGATCACCGAAAAATTGTATGAGGTGGCCGAATCAAAAATGTCGATACACGACATTTGACCGCGGCGAGAAACCAGCAACAGTCCGTTTGCGTAGAGGTAAGGGTTCCCCTGTGGGTCTTTGCGTACTACTGGCCCGTTACCGCCCCAATCGCCCTGGCAGATTGAGGCGCAAGCGCCGTTTAGGCTGGACACCATCTGTGCCCGCTGAAGGCCTGATGTAGGCTTGTCCATGCGTGGGTTGTAGCCCCATGGCAAAGACGACAACCAGATAGGCAGCGAGATATAGCGTTCACGCGAGGCTCTGAAGCCTGCTTTCCGCCACAACGAGGAAACATAGTCCGCGTCCGAAGCTGCTCGCTCGGGTTCGGTGATGATATTGATCCCCGACCACATGCGTACCGGGCAGTAGTTTGAGCGAGTATCGTTGAGCAGCTGCTGGGTATCTCTACGCCGCGTGAAGAGGTGCGGCATCATCCCCTTGTACCACTCGGAATCACTCATGCATTGCTTTGAGATCATGCCCATTCGCATGGTGATGTCATCACGAGCCTTTTCGGTGTTCGGCTTGTAGATGGTGGTATACATCCAGTAGGCCGGCGCGATCCGATCGGTCGCCGACTTCAACTCCCCAAGCATGTCACCTGTCATGTAGAGACGCAGGTAGTCCGGGTAGGTGTCGATGGTCAAAGGGACAACATCCACCTCCCTTTCATTGTCGCTAAACTGGACTGCACCCGAGGACTTCACTCGAATGCGTGTGCGCTTATCGAAAATGGAATCAATGAAGTGACCACCTTCCTCCTCCAGGCGTTGAAGCTCCCCTGGCACCATTTGTGGGTTGGCTATGCGGCGCAGCACACGTCGCGTACCCAATTCGTTCATCAGGGCAGGGGACAGGCCCATAGAGCTGAATGTCCCCATCACCGACTGCCGGAATTCGTCGCACATGTGCCGCCATGAACGAATCTCTTCAGCATGCTCTGGGTCACCGCCAAAGGTCATGGTGAAAAAGGCGAAGTAATGCACCTCCCGGGGATATAGACGCTCATTCGGTAGGAGGCTTTTGTTCCCGGCCGCGGCGTCAAGCATGTGCTTGCTACGGCGCTCTACCAGCTCTTGGAGCATAGGGTCTTTGCAGTAACGTAACCGCCGTGCCTGCCAGGTATTTATCCGGTCCTCAATGGCCGGCGAACTATGGGCGACGAACTGGATAACCGTGTCCGCTGGCGCTCGCGTAATCAGCGACTCGATTTGCTCCTCGATGTCCTTGCCAGCCACCATCAATGGCGCAAACTGGACGCCGAAGCCAAGCTGAGGATGTTTACCATCATCCCGGACACAGTAGTTATCTTCATAGTCGATGTAGGGGAGCAGGCTCGCGGGATCATCCCGCTCAGTCAGCGCCTCGGCTGCCTGGAGGGGGAGGGCGCGATCGCCATAATCGGGAGCGCCCTGCTGGATCATGCGGCGCACTTGGTGCCGCATACGAGTCATCGCGGTTATCTTCATATCAATTCTCCGGGACGATCTGCATTTGCGGCTGAATGCGATAAGGATTCACGCTGGCGTCTTGCCCTCTCGGCGCGATGTGTTGAACACCCGGAGAAGGTCCGATCATGCCTGCCCCAATGCCATCGTCACGCAGCTGGCCATAACTCCAGTCATCAGGCAGAGTCACATACAGGTATTCGCCCGATCGTAGAATGCCGTCATCACCGCGCCATGGCGCCACCCAGATACGCACCGGTTTACCTGGCTGGTAGACAGGCATATCGGTTAGGCCTCCCCCGCTATAGGGTCGCCATTGCTCGATCTTTTCTTCTTCAGCTTCTGAGCCATCCTTACGGCCCTCCATCACTGTTTCAGAGGAACCACTATTTGCCACCGCAGCTTCATAAACATCGCCGGTACCGACACACTCGCTTCCCAGCTCACAATCATGCTGGACAGTGGCACACCCACCGAGGAACAGCAGGGCGGTCAAGGGGATCATCAACTTTAAGCTCATCGTATTAGCCCTCGCTCGGCATCTTGTCGGCCAGCTCGTAGGCTTCCCACTCGAGCTTCTGGCCTTCCTGGATTACAACAGTGCCACGGCGCCCTGATGGAACCTCGATCACCGGGAACATGGATTCAGCCTCTTCGATGTAACGCTCTGCCAGTATCTCCATCGCGCGGCCTGCACCGCCGTACATGCCAACCTCGGCGACACTGTTCGGGTCGATGGTGGTGACAACGCCGCTGCCTGTGACAGCCGATTCAGCACCTTGAGCTGCTGTTGCAGCAATGCTGCTGGCGCCTTCTGCGAAGCCAGCAAGCATGGCCTTACCCAGCAGGGCGCCAGCACGTCGCTCAACTTTGCCGCGAAGCCCCAGACGGCCATCCGAGTCCACGATGTAGCCATTGATTGGAGACTCAAGCATCATTCCAGTCCGTGTATCGACACAGGAAATACGAGAGACGTTGATATGCGCTCGCTCGCTCGACAAATCACCGTAGCCACCGCCCATACCAAAGCAGTCAGCGAGGCGATACCGCGCACTGCCAGGTAGGAATGCATCGTTTTGAATGCGGAATAGCACCGGCTGAGGGTTGTTGCGGGTACGCTCGGCAGCGCCAAAGTCAGCGCCAGTCAACATTGCCACCTCAGAGAACGACCCCATAGGGAGGAACCCAGCTTTAGGTGGCCCCAGATCCTCTTCTTCGTCATCCTGCTGAGCCGCTTCATTACGTAAGATGCGAGCGCTGGACTCACCACTTGAGCCATTGAGTACGATCGGGTCAGCCGGTCCTTCTTCCTTCTGGAGCTGTGGAAACTGTGAAGGAATGACGCCGCCCTGTGTCGACGATTGTTGCCTCGGGGGTAAACCGGCACGGCCAGAGTCACCATCTCGACGCGCTACCGGGGGCGGAGGTACCGCGCTAGCGTCGTCGCCTCGGGGGGGGCGAAGATAGTCAGACGGGGCACGGTTGGCGTCGGTGCTTCTGTTTGAAGATGTGCCAATGCGAACCTCACTGGTGCCATCATCTCCGCTAGAAATATCGGCTAGTCGTGTGCGCAGCGACTCCATGGTTTCCCGCGTTTGCTCGCGTTCGGATTCCATGCCAGCCTGCATTTCTTCGAGCTGCGCCTGAAGTCGTGCATCCCTCTGCTCTTGACTCTCGCGCTGGTCTGCCAATTCTTCATGAGCCTCCCTTAACTGTTGTTGAAGTCGGGAAATAGTGACTTCCTCCCCATGCCGTGTATCCGGCGTGGTGTCCATAAATTCCGGGGGAGGGGGCGCTTTATTGCTACTGTTGTCTCGTGCGCTAATAGCGTTACTTGCCACAAGCCAGATGACTAGGCAGGCCCCACCACCATATAGAAGCCACTTTCTTCCCTGCGCTCGCTCCAACAGGCTCTGAGAGACTACCTTGGACTTAGCTCGGGCCTTGGCCACCCTAGAAGGCTTGTCCTGGCCCGATTCATTCGGCTGCTGGTTGTTCTGATCTTCAGCCACGGTCAACCTCCACGACGATCATTCGGGGCTGATCGCGCTCACTTACCGTGTCCCCTTCCAAGGAAACAGCAACGACGCCATCGCGGTAGAAGTCACGAGGCTCGACTTCAAGGGAGGTATCAGAAGACAGCCGGTAAATATTCACGACATGGCCGGAACCACGGTACTGGGTTTCCGCTGTGAGCTTGAGCGTGCCGCCATTAGGCATTTCAAGTCGGGCACTAGGCGGGGCGCCAGCCGGCTCAAACCCGCTAGGGCGAGCCCCCTGGAAAACGGACAGGATAGTGTCAGCAATCCAACGATCCTTGGGCCGGCTTTCCCTTTCGGGCTCTGCGGATAGGTCAGGGGCGTTTCGATACCGGAACACCTGGGCATCGATGCCGCTTTCCGGCGCTAGCTTCACCGTGAAGGCCTCGCCGCTTCGCAGCTGGATGAAGATAGAGAACGGGTCGGCTTCGTCTGCAGGACGGATGAGGAGACCACGTTTGCCATCAGTCGGCACAGGGTTGTCACGCAACTCGGCCTCGGGGGGGATAACAATCGTAGAGTACGGCTCTGGGAATACCAGCCGGTTATAAGCATCGGTGGATACAACCACCTTCTGGACATCATCGCTGGCGCTGACAAAGGTGGCGACGGCAAGCGCCGCCACCATGACCAGCCCCTGCATCTTAGGCTTTTTCATTCGTCCTCCAAAGAGAAACCAGCGACATACGGAACGCCACCGCTGAAGGAATAGCGGACACGGTAAGCAATCGGTTCGTCTTCGATCTGTTCGGTGCCATGCCAAGCCCGCAAGCGCCCATAAACTCGCACTGTGCCGTCTAGGACTTGGGTCCCTTCAATGAACAAGGCCTGGGTACGCTCAGATTTCTCCAGGTCTGGAATCCGTGCTTGTAGATCATTGCCGACCTTGGCATAGAGGGCCGGCGTCATCCGGTTCTGGAACCGAGCGTATTGGCTTCTCACGTTCCTTGGGGTCCAAGAGCTGTGCAGCTGGGCATCCGCCATGGCTATCTCAGTGAGGTAGCTCGCATCGGTATAACCAGCGCTGGCGCCCACCTCGACCGGCCCATCCACGACGTGCAGGTTGTAGGGAACCAGCCGGGTTGGCATATTGGCGCTGAGCTGGACATAGCTCTGCAAGACATAGATCAGCAACCCAGTCAGGAGCAGGGTGCAGAACATCCAGCCCCTGGCAGCGACCCACTGATTTCGCAATGCATTGAGGTATTTCATCAGCGAATGTACTCCAATCGCATTGGCCTAGGTGCGTATTTGCCAAGCAGCGGGTCTAACTTGAGCCCCATCCGCCACAAGACATGCTGCACTTGTCCCCGCTTCTGGCCGGCACGCATCTTCTTAGCCATCATCATGAGAAAGATCCCCGCAAATAGGCCTGGGATAAAAAACCGCATGATGATGCCCACGCCGATCACCATGATGGCGACAACCACCTCGGTCATCTCCCAGGCGAAGATGGGGATAGGGGCATCAACATCCTGCGGTATCCGATAGGACTCGTTAGACATGACCCGCGACTCCTAACTCAGGTGCCTGAGAACCAGCTGAAGATTTCCTTGATCATGAAGGGGCCGACCGCAAAGGCACCGGCGATCCCTAGACCCAGGAACGCAGGGGCAGCAGATTGACGTCCAAGGCCCACCAGGCAACCGATGATCAGCGCCAGAATGGAAATGCCGATACCGAAGGGCCCATGCGCCAGCTCTTCAACCTTGTCAGCGAAGTCTTCAAAGTCTTCCTGTGCCCATGCTGGCATCGCCAGGAAAGCGGTAGTAGCAACCAACAGTGAGCGCTCTGCTGCTCGCTTCTTGTTCATGCGGAGGCATTCGACTAGATGAGCGAGCTTGCCCTGCTTGGTTGTGGCCTGGGTATCTACGGAAGTAGTCATTGGTACTGATCTCCTAATGTCGCGAGGACTTCGTTTGCGTATTGCTGGCCTGCCGGACTATTCGGCGACCCAGCGTTGTAAGCGGCCAATGCCGCCTCCCACTCGCCGTAGCGCGTGATGTTGTCGTAGAGAATCCACGTCCCTACAGCGAAATTCGTACACTCATTTTCCAACAACTCACGCTCGGTAATTCCCCATTGCTGGAGGTAATTCCGGTTGGTTTCCTGGTCGAGCCACCATGTATTGACTTGCATAGCGCCTAGGTCGTAAGTGCCATTCTTGTTCGGACCTATGCGACCCACTAATTGCCCTCGGCTGCCGCTCTCTTGAAGACGCACTGCCGCGACAATCTCGATGGGTACTTGGTAGTAATCAGCGATTTCAGGGACACAATCAGGTAGGGCAATCATTGACCACCTCCTAGCGCTGTTCTTCAGCCACTGCCGCGGATTCCCCAGCGCCAGCTTCGTCGTTGGTTTCTTCGGGGGTGTTCTGCGCTTCAGGCTTGGCCACATCAAACGGCGTCATCATCCGCTCAGCGACCATGGCAGTGGGGCTGACACGATCCATCACCAGCCCGACCTCCAGACTTTCCTCGAAGCCGCCTTCTGCTCCTGGTTTGGGGATCTTTCGCAATAGGCCGGTAACTCGTCCCTCAACATGAAGGGCGGTGCCGGCCTCGTACTCGACAAGTCGATCGACAACGCGCCCAAAAGCAGCCATGGACACCACGCCGGTATGCTGAAAGGAGCGCCCCAGGTCCGGTCGGTCAGGGCCGATCTGCAGGTACGCTGTGGAGGGTGGTCCCTCCTTCTCGGGAGTTTTCACCCCCCTCAGCAAGCCAATAGCAATGAAACGATTGAAAAGATGTTTTTCGATGTTGCCCTCGATCATCGGGGCAGCCGGCTGGATGTTGTTGGCCACCAACTCGGCACTCAGGTGCTGCTCACCCGTGTGGTGTGCACGGCGCACAATGCCGCCAACATGGCCGAAAATTTCAATGTAAGAATCAACATCCAGCTTGGCTGCGCGATCAGATAGATGATTCGGAATTCGGACAATGATCTGATTTACAGATTGGATTAGGGCTTCTGTGCTTCGCTTGTTCTTACCAACCTTGAGCACCATCAGGCCAGAACGACCGCGCTCCTTTGGCGTCTCTTTTCGTAGGATCTGGGCGTGGGCGATAAAGACGTTCATTGGTCTGCCTCCAGGTAAAAAATCTCGGCGCGGCGGTTTGCCGCCCGCGCTTCATCAGTCGTGCCGTCAACCAACTTGGGATAGATGCCATGCCCTTCCGTCAGGAACCGGGCCTTTGACCAAGCCAAATGGAGCTGTCCCGCGATCGCATCAGCGCGGCGCTGTGAGAGTGAAATGTTGTAGGACTCAGGGCCGATATGGTCGGTGTACCCAACAATGAGCACACGGCCAGCCAGGTCTTCTCCTTCCAGGAAGGAAGCCATTTCACGCTGAGAGGTAGGCGTCAGCGTTGTTGAGTCGAACTCGAAATGGAAGCGCGCCAGAGGCACAGACTCCATGGCGTCCTTGTAGTCATCCAGCATTGAGGCATGGCGCTGCTGCCAATAGGCCTCGTCGTAAACGGTGCCGCCGTAAGCGTAGCGATCAAGCCCCTGGCCAGCCCCGTAGTACCAGTTGGTGGTACGGGTCGCGTTGACCCCTTGAAGCGTATAGGCAGGGATCACCACATGCCGACTGGTCATCGTGTTATACGAATCAGGTAGCGTTGACGTGCGTGCGTGCTCCAGAGCCGGAGGATGTGCTGCACAGCCAGTGAGAACAGCTGTCAGCGCGACAGCAAGCACAGGGTTTCGCAGTGTCATCAAAGGTTCTCCAGGTACTTGATTACCGCCTCGGCCCTCTCGGCAACGTCTCCCGACAGGCTCAATAGCTTCACTTCAGAACGAGACACAGCGACAAAGGCAGGGTACTCACGAAGACCTGCCCGACCAGCAAGCCTCGCTGCTCGCTCAATCGCCTCGACAGAGCTGGGATCGCTGATATGGTCGTCCGCAAACTCGTTCCACCGAACTTGGGGAACATGCAATTGGAGGTGCGCCAGCACATCGTCATAGTCCTTGAGGGGAACCCCGGTTTCGCCAGCCGTGAGAAAGGCTTTCCGAACGTCATTGGCGACCCCTGGAATAGAGCGAGATGCGTAAAAGGCGCGTTCACGCCATGCTCGTTCAAGGCCGGTATGGGAAGGCAGGGGGGCGTAGCGGTACTCCAGGCCCGCCGCTTCGACGGCTGCCTGAATAGAAGAGTGGTGTTTGTCCATGGCCTGGCAGTGCGGGCAATCGAAGCTGGCAAACTCAACCAGCGCCAGAGGCTGATCATTTCCGGCATGAGCGCCAGCAGCGAGCCCCAAGGTGGCCACGGTGACACCGAGAATTCTACGGATGGGGTGTAGCAGGCGGGTAGGGGAAATCATTGGTCGCTCTCCCCCGACTGATCACTAGATTCGTTACCTTGGTGGCTTTCGATCCAGGCGTCTTCGTGCAGCAAGCGCCACACGGTAAAGCGACAAGCATAGTCAGCTGATTCAAACGCCTCATGCACCGATTCCTGTTGCTTAGGAAAGGTTAGCTGCGTCAGTGAAGTTGCCACATTGCCAAACCACAGAACGGGCTGACAGGTTCGCTCAATTCGAGCTTCTGAATCGGTCGCCAGGACAATCCATGCGACCCAAACTAATATGGCCACGCCAATAAGCGTGCTGCCTCGCATCGCCATCATCTCAATTCCGCCTCCCAGCGGTGCTCTCTCATAGGTGCCCTTATTGGGCCTCGCAGGTAGATAGGGCAGCCACTGACACTTAACCGGGGGAAGTAGAGATTTTTTTGCGCGAGTCGCTTTGCTGGCGCATGCCAAGGCTTAGAGGGAGAAGAAAACGACTATCGAGGGAGGCTTAGAACAGGGAGAGCTGGGTTTCTTGAGATTGAGGAGAGGGGGAGGCGCTGCTTTGCTCATTATCGGCTTTCAAATACTCTCCAGAGGCATCATCAACACCAGCGAGCCACGCCATATCCTCAGGCGACCAAGGACGATAAGGAGAGGGCTGATAGTTGCCCAGCGTTTTGTGTATTTCATGAGACAGGAGGTAAGCCTCGTAGCACCCTTGATCCATTACCTTTCCGTTAGGATGTGTTTTCGGAATGCTAACCCAAATGCTAAAGCTGGCGCGATCGCATCGACCGCGCTAGCTTACTTCTTACTGGGCGGGCTTATCAGCCACCAGGATAGTCACGTTTACGCCAGTCCCAGCGAACTCACCCTGATAGCTAGCAGTCCATTCCACCTCCCAGCCCGGCAGTAGATCCTTGTCGAGCATGCTGCCGGGGAGGATAGCCACAAGGCGCCCGCCAGGAGCTAGACAACTCGCTGCGGCTTCAAGATGATGCAGGGCTCGACCTTTGCTGTACGGAGGGTTCATGACTATTTTGGTGTAGCTTCTGGCCGTATTTGCCCACTCCAGAAAGTCGGCTTGATGGCAGCGAAACCCCTTCGCCGCCAGCACCTTGCAATGCAGCGGTGCCAGCTCGACACAGGTAGTCCGATCTTTGGGAAGCATATCAGCAATATGGCCCTGGCCAGCACTTGGCTCCAGCACCGTATCCTGGTCGTTGATCTCGGCCAATTCTACGACCTCATACGCCAAGCGCTCCGGGGTAGGGTAATACTGGTGGCTCTTATGGTCAGGGATGCAACCACTGGCAACAATCTCATCCAAAATCGGCTTGGTGTGGTAGTCGAACTCGAACCACGACACTGCGCCGTTATCACTGAATACCTTAACCCCACCGATGGCCTTGAGCACCTGCTCAGCCTCAGCCAACGCTACCTTATCCTTCACTCCATAATCGAACTCAATCGCCCAAGGGTTTTCTGTCTTCGGCGACCGTGTTTCGAGATGTCGAAGGTGGCTAGGGCAGCGGGTAGGGACGCTGCGCATGGAACCGAGTAAATTGATAACCGCAAATTGAAGTGGGCGATCCATTAGCACAAAGTCTTTAGGCTTGCGCTTAGGCGGGGTGCGGAACTGGGAAGGAATTGCTGTCGGGTGCAAATGCGCCAGCACTTGGTTTAGGCGAAAAGCGATTTCGGGGTGTACCTCAGATGCGCCGTGCCTTTTTTAAAGACCTTCAGGTACAGAGCGCCACCATCAACCATAAACCGCTTGCCTGGGGTGCGCCGTGCAATATCAATCAATCGGCTAGAGGCCTGCCAGTTTGGTTCATCCCGGCCCATAAATTTAGCAATGACTGAGCGAAGGTCATTGATATGGCCTGCCTGGTCATGATTCACCGTCTCATAGGAAGTGACGACATAATTGAGGATCATCCGTTTGTAGAAACCTTCAGGCCGATTGGTAACATGCTCACGGCTTAGGGCACGGAATATACCGTCGACACGCTCAGCTAGGAAGGTGCCGCGCATCATTAGCAGCTCGGTCAGGGTTGCCCTTACGGTTTCCTCAGTGAAGTCAGGGGTTTTCATCTCGTTAATCTGCTCCCACCACTCGCTACGGCGAGTCTGAGGCATGAAGTCGAGAACATCGGTCATCTTCAAGGCCCGGACCCAATATTCAGCGTTCAGCGCTGCGATCGCGCCTTCTTCAATAAAAATATTCTCTGCGGACAGTGATGAGTAACGTGTGTTGTCGTGCTTGCGATTGCCCTGGATGAAGTAGTTGATGACACCTTTACGATCACCATCAAACAGTGCCGCCACTTCTTCCACACGCCTACGCATTGCGTTGTAGCGCCCCATCAGCCCATCGACCATATCTGTCGAGGCCGGGGCGAAGAACTCGCCCATATCTCCAAGATATTCTGTGCTGTCATGGCTATCAATGGCTTCGTGAATCATGGTGCCGTTCCCTATTTAGTGATCTATTACAAGCGAGTTTCCGAGGTGCCTGGCTTCCTGCGTAGGTGACGCCGACCGGCTGCCTTCGTTATGATGTAAACACTTTAATGCAGCATTACTGTTTACGGCAAGTAAAAATGTGTTCAATGCACACTTTTTAGGGGATACCATGTCCACAGATGACATCAGCACTCAACAGCTATACGCGGCACTGGCAAGGCTTAGAATGAAGGGTCGTGCATGTGATGCAGCTTCAGATGTGATTATGAAGGTGTGCGATACATACGCTAAAGCAGCCAATATGCATGGCGTGTCCAGAGCTGCTGTTTCTCAGGCAGCAAAGCGAATACAGGCGGAAGTAGATCGGGTGTTCGTGGCAGTCGAGGTGAGATTGCCCAAGGACAAGCTGCTGGCGCTGGATGAATGGCTAGCGAGCCAAGGAGGGGCAAGACTAACCAGCAGCGACGCTGAGAAAGGAGAACCGTAGTAGGTTAAGGCGGGGAATATTGACAGGGGAAGCGGGCTGGCAAGCCAACCCGCTGCATCACATCCTGGATGAAGGGGCTATATAGGCCCAGCAAGTCACAAAGAGGGGCGGCGCTCGCCTGCTTCGGGCGGTGCATACTGGCTAAGGGTAGCCTCCAACAGCTCGGGTATCTCAAGGCAAGAACGAAGCTCGCATTGAGCATGGATCAGTAGCGCCAACTTGGGTGTCCACTCAGGAAGCCCGAGATGGCCGACATACTCCTCAGCGACAGGGCCAGCCAGAAACTCAGCCGCAGAGAACTGGTGCTTGAGGTTGTTGCTCTTTAGGTCATCAATTGCTTTCAAAAATACTTGCGTGAGTAACTGACGGTGGGGCAGCAGCTCCTGCGACTGATGGCAATCGGTCGACACAATGCTCTGGCCTGGGATAAGCACATCAGCAAGTGCGGAAATTTGTGAGTCCATGATCTAACTACTCCTGCCCAGTGCCAGCCGCAAGGCTTTGAAAGTGACTGTTGATTGAAGCCATGACCTTCAACGGGTTGGCCACGCGATCAAATCGAGCTTCGCTTGTGCCAGTGCCTGCCGCAGACATTTTCACCGTCCCATATCCTAGCAATCGACCCAAGATCGTCTGGTTCACTTCGGTCGAACGAATGTGATGAATAAATAGGGGTGTAACACGCCTGGCAATAATGCCGTGCCGCTCTATCACGCGATCGGGGCCTATGACGTACTCGTGAGCAAGGCGCTGATAGGCGATGTTCAGCAGCCCCCAGGCGGCCAACCCCATCCCTGCCCAGGAAAGGATGTTCGTCAGAGTCTCTGGAGCGTTTGCCCCAGCGAGGGTAAAGGGGGCATGAGGAGCAAAGTGCAATGCTGCCCCCAAGGGTACAAGCAACCAGTGTCCCAGCAGGGCGCGGTGACTGACTCGGAAGGTGGTCTTGCTTATCATGGGTTTCATCTCCCGGCTGCTGCCACCTCCGCTTCTTTCAGTCGGTGGCTCAATTGTGATTCTGCCGTTTCAACGTGGAAAAGCTCGATGCTGTCATCCGGCCAGCGGATCAGGACGAACCCATCTCGAAGCAGGTGGGTTAGAGGGGTAGGGCCAGAGATGACAGGTAACGAAGGGCCTTCGAGTGTGTGGAGTTCCCACCGACTGGCTGAGCGGTCATGAAAAAGAGCCGCGTTGTCAGCGCCACCTGGCCAATCCAGGTCACAGTCGCGTTCAAGACGCCTAACAAGCTGTCTCGCCTGGCGGGAATTACGCGGCCCGCTCATAGGCAACCTCCAGCCCACACACTTTCTTTACAGCACACTCAATTTCTTGGCGCACCCGGTCCATCGTCAGTAACCGCGCCCCCTCCTCATCAATGATCAGCGTCAGTGTTTCGTTGGTTTCGCGCAGGGCCGCCCTATCAACGACAAGTCGTGAGAGTAGGGAAAGCTCGTCGTGCGCGTTCGCAATAAGAGCACCTGAATCCATAATACAAACCTTAATTATACTAGACGACATCTTTTAACTATGAATATGTGACAATTTTTACGGATTCTCCGCCATTACTAATTGCCGTTATTACTGATTTACGGCGCTGCGTTTGCGATGGTTCGGGATTGTGTAGAGAATACTTTGTCTGGAAATGCTTCGCAGAGTTTTAAATATAAAACGTCGTATGGTATAAATTATATATCTATAAGTAGCTTTGCCTGAAACCATCAAAACAACGGATTAAAAGGGGATCAAAATGACTATCAAGCGTACTCTCATGGGTCTGGCTGCCACATCAATGCTGCTGTTGGCTGCTGGTTGTGCTGCCCCGCAAGGGTCTGGCATGTTGCAGAACTCAGCCGTCAGCGCGATCACTGATGTGCTAGGAAGTCGCAACAACAATAGCGTCAGCGCAGCAGGAGCAGACTCGGCCAGTCACATGCAGGGCGTTCAGGGTTTGGTTAATGGCGGAAAAGCAGGTATGAGCGGTGCCGCCTACGGTGCTGTTGGCGCTGGCGCGCTAGGTCTGGCTGACAAGGGGATGCGAAGCGCTTTCACCGCATTGCAGGGCGAATCCGAAGTCGGGTTCGAGGACGTTGCCAACATGAAACAGAACATCGTCAAGAGCGATACTTATGTCGATGGTGAAGGCCGTACTTGCATTGATTACCACATCACTGTCACTGGTGGCCCCGAGGACAATGATCAGAATGTCACGACTTGCCAGAATGCCGGTGGCGACTGGGAACGAATCTGATTCGATCAGCGGCCACTCTATTAGTGGCCGCTCAGCTTTTGGAGGGCAAAATGGCTGACGATAATCTCAATACATCGCGGTTCGATAAGTCTGCTTTGGACATGACGAGACTGGAAGCCTTTACGATGACCGCCATGCACGCCATTCTGCTTGGTGAGGGAGGGGGTAAATTAAGCCCCGAGGAAGTCGGCGAGAGCGCGGCAGCCTTTGCCGAAGCATCGCTCTCCGCGGCCTCTGAAACGCTCGATGACCACGACACGAAACCGAGTTAACCCCATGCAAGACTGCAAGTACGCGATCGGGCAGCAACCTTAACGGTTTGCTGCTCGATTTCGTTGGAGGCAGGTTTAATTGTTTCGCATGCGAAACAGAGCAATGCCTACTAGGTCATTGACTATCAAGTTGATGCAATCACCTGAGCCGGAAATAGGTCACCGCGCAACTTGAAGCGCCCTACCATTGAGGCCAATCGTTCGGCGTGCTCGCTGAGCTGATCGGTCGACATGGTGGACAGCTCGGCTAGAGATGCGTTCTGCTTTGTCATGCGATCCAGCTCCGCCACGGCGATATTCACCTGGCCGATGCCGTCGCTCTGCTCGCCAGCGGCATGACTGATCTCGCTTAGCATGCCAGCGACGCGTTGTACGCCCGCCATCAATTCATTCAAGTAATCTACTGTTCATGAGTTCCTGGGGCCGATCATCAATTGCGACTCGATTTTATGTTCGGATGGGCATAGCTGGTATAACATCTTCTCTGCTAACCATGGTATTGCTCACGCTCGATAATCAGCGCGTGATCGGCAAGGAATATCACATTCAGAACGTCAACAGCTATATGAGCCGCTTAAAGGGATGGATGGGGCGCTTTCATGGAGTGGGAACGGTGTACTTACCCAACTATTTGGCATGGCGACGTTTGTTTGAAACCGCAGAGCCAACGGAGGAGATGTGGCTACGTATAGCGATTGGCTCAAACCAACAAAAGATACCAACATAGCCATATAAATACAGAATTCAGAGATTCGGCAGGTCTGCTGCAAGCTAGGCAGAAGGAGGGGGTCTCAAACCGTCCCTGTCCAAGGGCGGGGAAAGGCGCTACAAGCGCTTATCCGGGGTGAACGAGACTTCCCTGGCACTGTCAGCCAATGCCTGGAAATAGGAGTGACTGGGGTTGATCAGGTAGTTCGTTTCTCGAGGCACCACGACACTTGGGACTACTAGCGCGAGGCTCGATTGGCTCTCAAGCCAGCTGTCGCCGATCTCCGCGGTCGAGGCGGGCGCCGGCTCCTCCATCCAGTCTTCCGGCAGACTATCGGCAGGCAGGCGCATCAGCGCATTTTCCGGGATAGTCACCTCCAACAGCGCATAGTGTGTCAGCAACCGATAGTCATCAAGATGAACCATCACCTCAAGCATAGCCAGTGATTCAGCACTGGCGAGGTACACACAGGCCTTCCCCTTGCTATTCCATCGACCGCCGTACAAGCGGGCTCCCTCCCCATCGAAGGCCGTCTGGAGCCACTTCCGCTTTACGAGGCGGTAACCACGAACCGTACTCACGCGAAAACGCCGTGCTCAAGCCGTCCGATCAGATCCAGCACAGCTTCAGCGCCAGCAGTCGTCGCCACCATTTCCACCGGTCGCCGACCACCGAGACCGCGCACCGGATTGAGGAGCCAGCGCCTCGCCCGCTGTTGATCTCCTTCAAAGAGATCAACAGCGCTCTTGTAGACCTCGGCAAAGCGGTACAGCCGATCGCCTTCGTCTTGCTTGAAGCGCCCAGCCGTGGCTCTTCGCTGCAATGTCGCTGGCTTGATAACGACATAACGCGCCAGCTCCTTGCTTTCCAGGCCAGACGCCACAGCAAGTTCCGTGTAGACCTTGTACGGGACGCCTTTTTCCAAAGCCTCATGCAGTTGTGCCCCACGCGCTGGAAGACCCAGGGCCTTCCAAAAGTCGTCTTTCTTGGGCTTAGGCTTCGGCCGATACTCTTCGATGGCAGCTTCCATGGCCTCCCCTCCACTCATTTGATATAACAACAGTGTATCAGAAGATCGAAAGACTGCCACTGCGGTTGCAACTCCAGGCAGATCTAGGCGCGGGCACCTATAGCGCCTCTGCGCTACAGCTTGCCCAAGGGCTGCATCGCAACATTGCTTATCGCGTAAGCAAGGCCCCAACAGAGAGTGGTAAAGTAGACCGAAAGAACAGGAGAGGTTGCATGCCCACGTCCACCGATCATAACCAAGTGTTTGAAAATAGCGTACTTCAAGCGGCTAAAGAGCTATTGGAGACAAAGCTCGCGACCCTGCCTTGGCATCAGTTCGAACTTGAGTACCATTCGCCTACAGGCAGAGCGAGATTGCAGGTCCGTTGTCAGCAAGAAGCCGATTCTCCTGTCAGAACCTTGGTCCTCTCTGTCACCTTCTTGCACGACTCCGAAGAGCTTCAGCTTAGTAACATAATGATGCCGCTCGCCCTACGTTGGGAGCGGCTTGGCAAGCGCACTATTAAGGCCATCTTCGAGGTTGCTCATCCAGCCGGCTACGATCTCTTCCTCATAGATACGGTCCCGTCCTTCCATGATCGACTTCTGAAGCGGAACGCTCGAGCTGTGACCGATGACATTGTGATGATCACACCGGAAACTGACCTCGTGAGTGACATTGGCAGTCCAAAGCCCAATTCTAGCGAAGTGCGCGGCTATTCAATCTTCGACGTTCTCGATGAACTAGATGCGGACGCCTAGCTTAAGATCGATTGATGGCGAGCCAAAACTGACAACTTAGCAGCTCACCACTATCGAGCAGGGCGGTTAGCTTCCGGCTGTAATTCACGCCGCCTAGTCCCTTTACCAGGGGAGAGCTATCGAGCACACTCGCTCAGCACAACCTCTCTTGACGCAATTACATGAAAAACAGCGCAAAAATCCCTTACGGCATCCGCAATAACAGGTTGGTGCATATCAGCCAGCTCACAAGGGCCGAACGCGGCGGCCGTTGCGGCTGTGTCTGTCCTGAATGCAGAACACCGCTTGAAGCGAGAATGGGGGATATTGTCCGTCACTATTTCGCACATGCCAGAGGGACCCGACCATGCGCTGGGGGCACTGAAACCGGAATACACCTAGCCGCAAAGCAGTTGATCGCAGACCGAAAGGAAATACCCATTCCTCTGCTTCAGGCGGTACTTGAGGCGAAGGATAGCCTTGGCTACAAGCACACCGAATCTAAGGTCATTTTCCCCGGCCACGATCGGCAGCCGGTGGATGACACAAAACTTGAGTTCAGCTTGGGGGACATCCGCCCTGACCTTATCGTGAGCTTGGGTCAGATAGAAATCCTAGTCGAGGTGGCCGTAACCCATTTCATCGACGCGGAAAAGCAGCAGCGGCTTGAGTCCCGTGGCCAGCGCTGCATCGAAATCGACCTGGGGGACATACCACGGAACCTAACACCGGTCGAGCTCGAAGAGCATGTATTTAACTATCAACGAGCCTACTGGATCGTAAATCCCAAGATCGAAGCGGAGCAGGAAAAGCTACGCCCAAGACTTCAGCAGCAGATCGAGAAGGCCAACAAACGAATAGCACAGGCGAATATCGCAAGGGAACAAGAGGAGCAGCGACAACGTGAACAACATGCCCGGATGGAAGCTTATTTTAAAGCTCAGGAACAGAAACACGCTGAATTAAAACGCCAACGGGAGGAGGAGCAACGCCGGGCGAGAGAAAAAGCGACCGAGCAGGCCGAAATCCGACGACGCGAAGCCGAGGTTGCACGTCAACTCGAAGCTAAAGCCGAGCGGCATCGGCAACAGAAAACCTGGGAGCAAGAGCGTCAGCAACTCGATCTTCATGAGATGCGCCATCTCGCCATGGAACTTTTCGCGTCCTGTCAGCGTATTCATGCCAGGTCTGGCAAGGTGGCTACATCAACACGGTTCTGCTTGCCGATGGCCCGGCACAACCTCGAACGAGATATTCACAAAATGGACCTGGAAGCCATTCCTACCGCGGTTGAGACACGCACGGAATATGACTGGATGTTCGGGGTGCCGTCTCGTGAGTGGAAACTCGTGGCCTTGCTAGGCGTCGTCTATACCCGTGAGAGCATACAAAGCCGATACTGGATCTCAATCCAAGCCATCGAGCGCTATCTTGGGGAGTTCGGATACCAGCCTATTGTCGCTCTTCAGCGTGCCGAGCAGTTGCTGAATACTGCTCGTTACTACCATATTCTCGCAGAAGATCCTGCGTTAATGGCGTTGGAGCTACTTCCAAGGCCGCTGGATGCGATTGCAGAATTCGTTGGCGAATTGGACAATTTCAATATGATTCATCTGCTAGCTGCCAAGCTGGATGAACTTGCGTTCATACCCAAGCCTGCTAACAGCTGGCGCTAATACCATCAGCACAAGCAAAGTGGCCGCTCAAGCTGAGAGTAACTGTGATTCGGCGATAGCCGCTGCGTCCTAGAAGACTTTGAGTAGGAGGTCGTCAGAATTAACCTTGCCCTCTTTCACATACTGGACCAGTCAATATTCTTCGTACACTTGTCTATCTCGTAGCAATCGATATTTATACTTATTTATAAAAAAACTGGTAACGCTTTACTGCAATATCCCAAGCGCGTTCAGCCTCAATACGACTATTTAATACAAGCGTTCTTATATTCCTGAATCCGTGAGACCGGCCCCCAGGAATGCTTCTAACCTACTGAACTGCATGGCAATATAGCGAATATCGCCATTCACCCAGACAGTGCCATGCCCAACGTCAAGTTCCGCGCCAGTC
>NZ_JABWCV010000028.1 GCF_013371085.1 Vreelandella maris
TGAAGTACACCTGGCTGCCCTTGAGTGCCTATCTCTCGTTTGAACGTCTACATGAAGAGGTACACCGCTTACTCGGTGGTTACGGAACTGATCACGCGATTAATTTTGAATAGGCACTTACCGGAAAAATCCCCTTAGCATAGGCGCCGGCCAAATGGTCTAAATCGGCGTCGCCATCTGAACCACCCGTGCCTAAATGGCCTTCAAGGGCGAAGTAGTCGTTAAATTGGGCGCCACCGCGTAGGCGTAAGCCAACGGCGTCACGGGAGGAACCTTGTTCTGGATCCAGATTCCAAAACATCGCATCACCACCAACATATCCTTGTGGGTAGGTGAAGGATTGCTGGGCTTGTGCAGAAGCTGCAAAGGCGCCTGCGCCAACCAGGAGTGCCGCCGATGTAAGTGATAATAGGGACATCTTCATAGGTTGTACCTCAGTTAAAAAACAGTGTTTCCTTACTCCGTTTGATTGTGGTTCATTACCCTGAAAAACGCAAACATTACCTTCCTTTGGATAAGCTAAGCACAATAATACCGCCCACTACTACCGCGCCACCCACTAGCTGGCCGGGGCTAAGCATTTGATCCAGCACAAAATAACCCAGTATCAAGGAAGCAACCGGCTCGATATTCATGACCGGTGCATTGCGGGCCATATCGAGTCGCGGCACAAAAATAAACAGCGTGGAAAACGCCGAACCATACAACAGCCCTAACAACGAAAGCCCCAGCCACCCGGCACTGTTATCCGGCAGGCTCATGCCCCCTGGTACGACACCGGCGATGCCGCCAATAATCATGACAATAAACACCGTTTGCATGGTCAGCAGGCTACGCAGCGTACTGCCTACACCGGCCAAGCGGTGTTCGGTCACCCATAGCGCGCAGGCAAATACAAAGGCGGCCATAAGACCAAAGCCAATGCCCGCGATCCATCCGGGGCCCATGCCATCAGCACTGGCGAGCCAGGAAGGAATATCCAGCACCACCAGCAAGCCAATTAAAATAGTGCCCATGATGAGGCAGCTACGCAGGGTTGGCCGCGGCCCGCCCAGTGCCCAGCTCAATAACGCCAGTTGAATGGGGAAGGTATTCACCAGCAGCAGTGCAATCACCACCGGTAGCCTTGCCACCGCTGAATAGAGGCTGACGCTTTGTACCGCAATCAGCAGCCCCACGGTCAGTTGCCATGGCCATGAGCCAGCGGGTAGCCATAGGCGCTTGCGTTGCACGATCACCAACGCCACTAAAATCAAGCAGGCAACGCCCGAACGGGTTAAAACGGCTAGTAGCAACCCCGTGCCATTATCAAATGCCAGCCGTGCGGAAACGTGGTTGGCGGCGAACATGGTGGCCACGGTCATCATCAATAGAATCGCCAGATGGCGCGGCAATAGTTTGGGCAGTGTGGGCGCTGACATAAGGACGTAATGGCTCGTTAAGGGAGAAGAGATCAAGGGGCAACCAGGGCCAGTGAAGCATACCTGGCGTTAAAAAGCAGGCTAACGAAAAGCGTACACTGCTTTCTGCATTGCAGCATTTTATACTAAAGTCTAAGGCATTTCTCCCCTTATCCTGTCTTAGCTGTACAAGGGCAACAAAACGCCCCGAGCAGATGGCCGCTCGGGGCGTTGTGGTAGTACGTCGGGCAACTCGTGCCGTTAGGTTACGCCAGCATGGGCACCATCGCTTCCAGTACCATGACTAAGCTCATCGCGGTGATAGTAAGAATAGAGACCCCAAACACCTTCTTGGCCCAGCGAACATCGTCCTCTAACCGATAGCCGCGCAGTGCCAAGTAGAGCCAGTAGCCACCCATGGTCAGCGCCACGCAGAGATACCCGGCTCCTGCTTGGCTGGCCAACCCCAGCGCCAGCGAGGCAGGAATAAACGCCACGATATAGCCCAGGATATGGTGCTTGGCCATTTTGACCCCGCGCACCACGGGCAGTACCGGTATCGATGCTCGTTGATAATCGGCGTAGCGGAAGATCGCGATGGCATAGGAGTGCGGCATCTGCCACAGGCAAAAGATCACCAGCAGCATAATGGCGCCACTGTCGAACTGCCCCGTCACGGCGCAGTATCCCACCACCGGCGGCATAGCACCCGAAAGGCTGCCGACCAAGGTGCCGTATTCGGAGCGGCGCTTCATATAAAGGCTATAAAGCCCCACATACACGCCCCAGCCAATCACCGCCAACGCCACGGTCAATCCGTTGGTTCCCAGCGCCAGGCACACCACCCCCGATACACCCAGCAGCGCCGAAACGCCCAATGCCTGGGTGATGGAGATGCTGCCCCTGACCAGCGGGCGATGGCGGGTACGCGCCATCAGTGCATCAATATCGCGGTCGATGACGTTGTTACACGCACAGCCGGACGCGATGATTAATGCAATGCCCACCATGACCGAGACAAAGCTGAGCCACTCGAACTGCCCCTGTGCGGCAAGAAAGTAGCCGCCCAGAGTGGCAATCAGGTTACCCCCGATAATGCCGGGTTTGGTCAGTTCGAGCAGATCCCGCCAACGGCTAGGTGCCGTGATCAGCCGATCATCATGTTGAGATGCAGATGCTGCATGATCCACAGCGAGCCTCCTACCACTAAGACGAGAATCGTCAGTGTGAAGACGAAGGACATTACGTTCCAGCCTTCGTCGGCTTTGGTATTCATATGCATGAACATGACCAATTGCACCAATATCTGCAATACCGCAGTCACGGCCACCACGATGACAGTCGTGAGAACACTAAGTGTGCCACTCATCACCACCCCAAAGGGGATAATGGTCAGTATCAGCGACAATACCAGTCCTGTCACATACGACTTTACGCTGCCATGGTTATTAGTGGGGCTAGTCGGAGAATGACTCATCTCACAGCACTCCCATCAGATAGACGAATGAGAAGACACAGATCCAGACGATATCAAGGAAGTGCCAGAACAGACTTAGGCACAGAATCCTCGGCCGGGTCATGTCGTTCAAGCCTTTGGTAGAGAGCTGGATCAGCATGACCAAAATCCAGATCAAACCAAAGGTAACGTGCAGGCCGTGGGTGCCCACCAGCGTAAAGAACGACGACAAAAAGGCGCTTTTGTCGGGGCCATAGCCTTCATGAATCAGGTGCTGGAATTCGTAAATCTCCATGCCCACGAACGCCGCGCCCAGCACGAACGTAATGGCCAGCCACGCTTTCACCTGACCCAGGCGTTCGGCATTCATCGCCAGCACGCCCATACCAAAGGTAAAACTACTGAACAACAGCAGGAACGTCTCGACCAGTACAAACGGTAGTTCAAAGATCTCAGCCGCTGTGGGCCCACCGGCCGTGCCTTTCATCAACACGGCGTAGGTGGCGAAGAGTGACCCGAAGATCACCAAATCGCTCATTAAGTAAACCCAAAAACCAAACAGCTTGGTTTCTGTTGCATCGTGATGCTCATGATGCACGACCGATCCTTCGTGATGTAACGTATCCGTTGCCATTACGCATTCACCTCCACGTAGCGTTGCTTACCTTCGCGTCCTTCCACTTCGGCAGACGGCTTGTAAGGGTCGGAGTTTTTAACGCGTTGCTGGTGCGCGCGCTCGATGCGCTCTACTTCTTCAGCGGAGACGTAGTAGTCGATATCGTCGTTAAACACCCGTGCCATAAAGCTGACAAAGACACCGATAGCGCCTACCCCGGCCAGCCACCAGATGTGCCATACCAAGGCAAAACCGATGATCAGCGCAAAAAAGCTGATGACAGGGCCAGCAACGGTGTTACGCGGCATATGAATATCGGTGTAAGGCGCTTCTTCCAGCTCTTCGTTACTGCGCTCTTTCTGCGACCAGAAGCTGTCGATGTCACCCACTTCCGGCAAGCGCGCGAAGTTGTAGAACGGCGCGGGTGAAGAAGTTGACCACTCCAAGGTACGGCCATCCCACGGGTCACCGGTCACATCAGCGTTCAGCTTGCGGTCGCGGATGCTCACCCAGAACTGAATCACGGTGCAGGCGATACCCATCATGATAATCACCGCGCCTACCCAGGCCAGAATCATCCACGGCTGCCATTCAGGGTTAGCGTAGGACTGCATGCGGCGCACGGCACCAAAGAAGGCCAGCACGTAAAGCGGCATAAAGGCGACATAGAAGCCAATGAACCAGCACCAGAACGAACGCTTGCCCCATTTTTCGCTCAACGTGAAGCCAAACGCTTTGGGGAACCAGAAGGTCAGGCCTGCCATCATGCCGAACACGACACCGCCGATAATGACGTTGTGGAAGTGAGCAATAACAAACAGGCTGTTATGCAGCACAAAGTTAGCGGCTGGCACGGCCAGCATCACACCGGTCATACCGCCCAGCGTAAAGGTGATAATAAAGCCTAGGGTCCAGAGTACCGGCGACGTCAGTTCCAAACTGCCGCGGAACATCGTGAACAGCCAGTTGAAGACTTTCACCCCAGTGGGGATGGCAATGATCATCGTCATAATGCCGAAGAAGGCATTAACGTTAGCGCCCGCCCCCATGGTGAAGAAGTGGTGCAGCCAGACGATAAACGACAGCAGCGTAATCGCAATCGTCGCCCATACCATGGTCATGTAACCAAACAACCGCTTACGGGCAAACGTCGAAATGACTTCCGAAAACACACCGAAGGCGGGCAGAATCAGGATATAAACTTCCGGATGGCCCCACGCCCAGATGAGGTTGACGTACATCATCATGTTGCCGCCAAAATCATTGGTGAAGAAGTGCATGCCTAAGTAGCGATCCAGCGTCAGCAGCGCAATGGTGGCGGTCAAAATAGGGAACGAGGCGATGATCAACACGTTGGCGCACAGCGATGTCCAGGTGAAGATCGGCATGCGGAACATGGTCATGCCTTTGGTGCGCATCTTCAGAATCGTCACGAAGAAGTTGATACCGGTGAGCGTCGTACCTATCCCGGATATTTGTAATGCCCATATCCAGTAATCGACCCCCACCCCGGGACTGAACTCGATCCCCGATAAGGGCGCGTAAGCTAGCCAGCCGGTTTTGGCGAACTCCCCCACCACCAGCGAGATATTGACCAAGATCGCGGCGACGGCAAACAGCCAGAAACTCAGGTTATTCAGGAAGGGAAAAGCGACGTCGCGGGCACCAATTTGCAGCGGCACCACCAGGTTCATCAAACCGATGACCATGGGCATAGCGACAAAGAAGATCATGATCACGCCGTGGGCGGTGAAGATCTGATCGTAGTGTTCGGGCGGTAAATAACCCGCGGCGCCCCCGGCGGCCATCGCCTGCTGGGTTCGCATCATAATCGCATCCGAGAAGCCACGCAGCAGCATGACCAGAGCGACGATGAAGTACATAATGCCGAGCTTTTTGTGGTCAACGGAGGTAAACCACTCGTTCCACAGCCAGCTCCATTTACGGTAATACGTTAACGCGCCTAACAGCGCGATCCCCCCAATGGCCATGAAGGCCGCGACGACCATAATGATCGGTTCGTGGTAGGGAATTGACTCTAAACTGAGTTTTCCAAACACGGCTTAACCCCCTGCTTCAACGCTAGTGGGATGGCTGCGCATGGCATGATCCTGACTAGCATGGTTGTTGGTGTCGTGGCCAGAATCGGCCGCTTGATGGGTGTTAGGTGCGTTATCGCCATCAGAAGAATCAGCATGGTCGCTGCTCAACTGATGATCGCCGCCCATCTCGTGTTCACCGCCGGTGTGAAAGCTTTTCAAAATGCTTTCGTATAGCGCTGGTGAAATAGCTGAGAAGTACTCCACCGGGTGCGATTCACTGGGTTCCGCCAGTGCTTCGTAGCCTTCTGGGTAGGTCAGCGTTTCAGAGGCACCGCGCACGGTTTCAACCCAGGCATCAAACTCAGCGGGGGTGGTCACCTTGGCTTCAAACGTCATGCCCGAGAAGCCCGCGCCGCTGTAATTGGTAGAGCGACCTGGATAGCTGCCCATTTCATCGGCAATCAGATGGACATCGTTATCCATCCCCGCCATGGCGTAGATTTGGCTGCCAAGATGGGGAATGAAGAAAGCATTCATTACCGAACCTGAGCTAACACGGAAGCGCACGGGGGTATCGACGGGAAAGGCCACTTCATTGACACTGGCCACACCCTGCTCGGGATAGATAAACAGCCATTTCCAATCCAGCGCGACGGCCTGAATTTCGATCGGCTCCACGTCGCTTTCCAACGGCTTGTGTGGATCCAGGCTATGCGATGTTTTCCAGGTCAATAGCGCAAGCACCGCGATAATCGCGCAGGGCACGATCCAAATCACCGCTTCAATCGCGTTGGAGTGCGCCCAATCGGGAAGGTACTTAGCCCCGCTATTACTACGCCGATAGCGCCAGCCAAACAGCAGCGTCATCGCAATAACAGGAATAACTACAATCAACATCAGGCCAAAAGAGGTCAGAATCAGCGTCCGCTGCTCTGCGCCAACCTGCCCTTTGGGGTCTAATAGCGCTGAACTACAGCCTGCTAGAAACAGGCACAGCGCAAGGAGCACTAACGTGCCTCGCCTGCGCCATAGTGAGCGTCGTTGCATGGTGTGATCTCGTCCAAGGTGTTAAAAGTTAGGGTTTAAAACACACTAGCCAGCCGCGCGGCTATAAAACATAGCAGGCTAACTACCACCCCATACTCTTCCCAAAACATGCTCGTAGGAGCATGCTCACAAGAACATGCGTAGTGCACTGAGCGTCACTGCTCCGGGAAGAATATGCGCCGCCAAGTGGAAATAGCGGCGGGTCTTTCTCGCCTAAGCTTTAAAAGCGACGGCAAGTAAGACGAAAGTATTTTCTATTGATCTAGATCATGAAAGAAGTGGCGCATTGCCGCACCCAAGCTATTGACGGGTATAGGCAAACGAAAAACCTCTACGCCACGGTTACCGCTGGCACATCGCGACCATGCCCCTCTAGCAGTTGCGGCGCACCTTCTTCGTCGGTAACCACCACATCAAAATCGTCTAGGGCTGCGAAATAAGCCGGTCGCACCACGCCAAACTTGCTGGCATCCACTACCAGCAAGCGCTGCATAGCGGTGGCAATGGCGGCTTGTTTAGGCGCGACTTCGTGAAAGTGGAAGCAGCTTACGCCGCGCTCCAAATCCACCCCCGCCGCGGAAATCAATGCTTTGTTGATACCCAATCGTTCAATGGCGGCGGCCATATTATCGCTGCCAAATGATTGTGAAGCGGCATAAAACAGCCCGCCCAATAACACTAGGCGCATATTAGGTAAGGCGGCAACGGCATTGGCGACGTTGAGTGCATAAGTCACCACCGTTAGTTCACGGAAATGACTTAACTGACTCAGCAACGGAATCAGCGTCGAGCCACAGTCAATAAACAGCGTATCGCCCTCTTCAATAAAGGCAAGTACTCGCTGGCAGAGGCGATACTTCGCCTGATAGTGGCTAGCCTGCTGCTCGGTTAAGTCATAAATCGGTGTGACACCGGGGTAATTCGCCATTACCAAGCGCCCGCCCAGCAGGGTCATTGCAGTAGGCTGGGTGGTGAGATCGCGCCGGATGGTCATCTCCGATACATCACAAAGCTCTGCGGCATCGCGCAGATGAAGAGTGCCGCCACTGGCTAGCGCTTCCTGAAGTTTGGCAAGGCGCTGAGCGCTGCGGCCATTCATGGTGGGCATCTCCTTATCAACCCCTCTTGTTGTGATTAGCGCAACATAAGCCTTCATGTTGTCTCTTGTTTCGTTTCTATGCTGAGCGAGCAGCGACGGAATTTCCACTGCGACAACGACCATTAACGCTATTCATGCTGCTTACGATAGTTATATGACATTTAAATAGCGTTGATGTGACAACACTTGCAAATCAACGTTAGAAAAATAACACTAAATGTTATAATTTTAACATTCACGCCAGCCCGCACGACTATAACCACGGATAGCCACACTCAAATGGCTCCGCGACAACCCCGTTGAGGCTTACATGACTGCTCGAAAACACACTCGCTCTTCATCGCTTGTCACCCTTAGTGCTGGCGCCTTACTGACAAGTACCGCCCTCGTCACTCCCGCATTGGCAGATGACGCTCAGCCCCACCCGCTTGACCGGCTGTGGTCGTTTGCCAATGTCTCGGTTAATTATCTGGATTGGTCGAACGGCACCGAAGCACGCACCGCCTCTAACGCGCCGAAAAGCGACTTTATGTTTCTCGAAATTGAAGGCGGCGCTGGCTTTAGCTGGGGCGAATTCTACGGTTTCTTTGATTTCGAGAACCCCACCAACGATCAATTCGATGAATCCAGTGGTGGCAAAGACAACTTCCGCACCGCGGGTAAAATAACCTCGCACATTTACCTAGGCGATAGCCCGCTGTCTATTTACGCTCACCTTTACGACTTCCGTGATTACGGCTTTGAAAGCCGCGAGCAGGATCAAATTTTGGGCCTGGGTTACCGCACTACTTTTGATAATGGTTTATGGTTCAAGCCATTCATTGGCGCCGCGCGGGTGCAAAGTAACAGCTACAGCGGCATGAACGGCTTTATGGCCGGCTGGGTCGCGGGTTATGATTTCGCTGCGCTCGACCAGAACTTCAGCGTGACTAACTGGCATGAGCAGACCTTTGGCCGCGATGACGAGTATCTGGATGAAAATTACGTGAACGGCACAGCAGGCAGTGTGGGCACCAACGGTGCACTGAGCCTGTGGTGGCATCCGAGCGACTTGATCACCACCGGTATTCAGTATCGCTACTCTGACAATAAGTTGGGCACGCCCAATAATTATCAGAATGCGATGATCTACTCCGTCAAGCTCAACTTACTATAATCGATTTAGGAGCCTCTGATTAACGTAATGAGCGCAGGCTAGACAAGGCAAAAATCAACGAAAAGGCGGAGTTTACTAGCAGTAAATGAGCACTTTGAGGCGATTTTTAACGCCGTATAGGCAAGCGTAATAGTTAATCAGAGGTTCCAGGACTCGAAGGATCCCCCTATGACACTCCTTATGAGCTTGGTGGGTATGGTCACCCTGGTGGCCATTGCCCTGATTTTCTCTTACGACCGTAAGTCTATTCGGCTACGCACTGTGCTGGGCGCCTTTGCGATTCAAGCGGGCATTGGTGCGTTTGTACTTTATGTGCCTTTCGGTCAGGCGGTGCTGCAAGCCATCTCTTCTGGCGTTAGCCAAATTTTGGTGTACGCCAACGATGGTATCGGCTTTCTGTTTGGTGGTTTAGCGGACGTAGAAAACGTCGGCTTTGTGTTTGCCATCAAGGTTCTGCCGGTCATTATCTTCTTCTCTTCTCTCATCGCCGTGCTGTACTACATCGGCATTATGCAGTGGGTAATCCGCATACTGGGTGGCGCTCTGCAAAAAGCCCTGGGCACTTCACGTACCGAATCGCTCTCCGCGACCGCGAATATCTTCGTTGGCCAAACTGAAGCACCGCTGGTGGTGCGTCCGTTTATCGCCCGCATGACGCCTTCGCAGCTGTTTGCCGTTATGTGTGGCGGCTTGGCGTCAGTGGCGGGCTCGGTGTTGGCGGGTTATGCAGCGCTGGGTATTCCCATGGAGTACCTGGTAGCGGCTTCCTTTATGGCGGCGCCGGGCGGGCTGTTGTTTGCCAAGCTGATCATGCCGGAAACTCAAGATGTGTCCGATAGCGACAGCGTTTCCAAGGTAGAAGAAGAGATTGAAGCCCAGGAAGATAAGCCCGCCAACGTGTTGGATGCGGCGGCCTCCGGCGCTACATCGGGTTTGATGCTGGCTGCCAATGTGGGCGCGATGCTGCTCGCGTTCATTGGTTTGATCGCGTTGATCAATGGCATTCTCGGCGGCGTTGGTGGCTGGGTGGGCTTTGAATCGCTGAGCCTGGAGCTAATCTTGGGCTGGCTGTTCGCCCCGCTGGCGTTCCTTTTAGGTGTACCCTGGGAAGAAGCTACCCTGGCCGGCTCGTTCATCGGTCAAAAACTGGTGGTCAACGAATTTGTCGCCTATATCAATCTAGCGCCCTACATTGATGGGGAACAGGTGGTGGCGGCGACGGGTCAGATGATGACACCGCACACCATGGCGATTCTCTCTTTCGCACTGTGTGGCTTTGCTAACCTCTCCTCCATTGCGATTTTGCTGGGTGGCCTGGGCAGCATTGCACCGACGCGCCGTAAAGAGATTGCTCGCTTTGGTGTTAAAGCCGTCTTGGCCGGTACACTATCCAACTTAATGTCGGCCTCTATTGCTGGCTTCTTCATCGCGCTGAGTGGCGCGTCTGCATAGCGCTTGCCACTGCTTGCATGATTAGCGCAATGACGGCTACTTAACGCATCGGGCGCTGCGGTTTTATCCGCAGTGCCCGTTTTTATCTTTTACTGATTTGTGAGAACTCCATGACTGCGACAGCCTCCCCCCATATTGTCCAAGCCGCCCGCCAAGCACTTACCCTCATGGATCTGACGAGCCTGAACGATAGCGACACTGACAGCACCATTGAAGCACTTTGTCAGCAAGTAAAAACGCCCTTTGGCACCCCTGCGGCAGTGTGTGTCTTTCCCCAGTTTATTGTCACGGCCCAGCGTGCATTGACCGCTCATACCCTTAACGACCAAGTGAAGATCGCCACGGTCACCAATTTCCCCGACGGCGGCGACGACATCATGGGTGCTGCCCGTGAAACGCGCGATGCCGTTGCCTCTGGTGCTCATGAAGTCGATGTCGTATTCCCCTACCGCACCCTGATGGCGGGCGATGAAGAGACTGGCCTTGAGCTCGTTGAGATGTGCAAAGCCGCCTGCGCCGGCCAAGCGCTGCTCAAAGTGATCATTGAGTCAGGCGAACTCAAAGACCCTGCGCTGATCAAACGCGCCAGCGAACTCGCCATTGAAGGCGGCGCGGATTTCATTAAAACGTCGACCGGTAAAGTGCCCGTCAACGCAACGCTGGAAGCCGCCGAGATCATGCTCAAAGCCATCAAGGCCAGTGGCAAAGACGTTGGCTTTAAAGCCGCCGGTGGCGTTAAAACCGCCGAAGACGCAGCGGAATACTTGGCCCTTGCTAACGAGATCATGGGCCCAGCCTGGGTGACGCCTGCACACTTCCGCTTTGGTGCATCCAGCCTGCTGGGCAATCTGCTTGATACGTTGACCGGCAGCACCAGCGCGGCACCCCAAGGCCAAGGAGGTTACTAATGTCTGCCAATGCAACCCAACACGCCTTGCTGCCCCAGGAGCTGATTCGCCTTAAGCGAGATAACCAGCCGCTGCCTGCGGAAGAGATCAAAGCGTTTGTACAGGGCATTGCCGATGATCGCATTAGCGACGCACAAATTGGCGCTTTCACCATGGCGGTGTTTCTTAACGGCATGAGCCGTGAAGAAGTCGTGGCGCTGACTACCGCCACCCGCGACTCCGGTCACGTGATGCAGTGGAGCGACCTAAACCTGCCCGGCCCGATCGTGGATAAGCACTCCACTGGCGGCGTGGGTGACTTGGTCTCGCTGGTACTCGGCCCTTGGGTCGCCGCCTGCGGTGCCTTTGTACCGATGATTTCCGGACGCGGCTTAGGTCACACCGGCGGCACCCTGGATAAACTCGAATCGATCCCCGGCTACGATCCCTATCCCGCCCCTGAGCGCTTCCGTGAAGTGGTGAAATCTACCGGCGTGGCCATTATCGGCCAGACCGGCGACCTTGCCCCCGCTGACAAGCGCATCTACGGCGTGCGTGACGTGACCGCCACCGTGGAATCGATTCCGCTGATTACCGCCTCTATTCTGGGTAAGAAACTGGCCTCAGGGCTGGATGCGCTGGTAATGGATGTAAAAGTTGGCAGCGGTGCCTTTATGCCCACGCCGGAAAAATCCCGCGAACTGGCAAAAAGTATCGCCAATGTGGCCACCCAAGCGGGCACGCCCACCACTGCCCTGCTTACCGATATGAGTCAACCGCTAGCGCCCTGCGCTGGTAACGCCGTTGAAATCGTCGAGACGCTGGCGCTACTGCGCGGCGAACGCCCCAACAGCCGTGTGATGCAAGTCACCCGCGAGCTGGCGGTGGAAATGCTGATGGCAGGCAAACTCGCAGGCTCCCGTGAAGACGCGCTGACGCAGCTTGAAAAAGCACTAACCTCCGGCGCCGCTGCTGAAGTGTTTGCCCGTATGGTGCGCGAACTGGGTGGCCCCAGCGACTTTATGGAGCGCTCAGAGCACTACCTGGCCAAGGCCGAGGTCATTAAACCCGTGTATGCCGAGCAATCAGGGATCGTACAACGCATCGATACCCGCGCCGTGGGCATGAGCGTGGTGGAGCTGGGCGGTGGTCGCCTGCGTAACGACGCCAGCGTCGATCACAGCGTTGGTTTCACCGATATCATCGAAATCGGCGAGAGCGTGGATAGTCAGCGCCCCATCGCCATGGTGCACGCCCGCAGTGACGCCGCCGCTGAGCGCGCCGCCCAGCAGCTACGCGCGGCGTTTACGATTGGCGAAGGTGCGGTCAGCGCCGATACGTTGCTACAAGACACTTTCCGTGGAGAAGCCTCATGAGCCGCGCGATTTTATTGGTACTCGATTCGTTTGGGATTGGCGCCGCCCCGGACGCCGCGACCTTCGGCGATGAAGGCTCCGACACCCTGGGCCATATCGCCGCCGCCTGCGCCCGTGGCGAAGCCGATAACGCCAACCGTTCAGGGCCACTCAAGCTGCCCAACATGGCCAAGCTGGGGCTATTTCACGCCCACCATGATGCCACAGGCAGCGTTGCCGAAGGCGTCACGCTGCCGGAAAGTCTGGAAGGCGCTTACGCCCACGCCAAAGAGATCTCCAGTGGCAAAGATACCCCCTCCGGCCATTGGGAAATCGCCGGTGTCCCGGTCCGCTTTGACTGGGGCTACTTCCTGGATAAAACTGACAGCTTTCCCCTTGAGCTGCTCGACGCTATCGTTCAGGAAGCCGACCTCACTGGGGTGATTGGCAACTGCCACGCCTCGGGTACCGAGATCATTGCCCGCCTGGGTGAAGAGCACATAGCCACCGGTAAGCCCATCGTTTATACCTCGGCGGATTCGGTATTTCAGATCGCCGCTCACGAAGAGCATTTCGGCCTGGAGCGGCTTTATAAGCTGTGCGAAACCGTCCGCGAGCTGCTGGAGCCATACAACATTGGCCGTGTCATTGCGCGCCCGTTTATCGGCGAAGACAGCAATACCTTCGCCCGCACCGGCAACCGTCGCGACTACAGCGTCGAGCCGCCCTCGCCCACCGTGCTGCAAAAGCTCGATGATGCCGGTGGCGAAGTGGTCTCGATTGGCAAAATTGCCGATATCTACGCCCACTGCGGCATTACCCACAAGGTAAAGGCCAGCGGTCACGACGCGCTGATGAACGCCACGCTCAACGAGATCAAGCGCACCAGCCAACGCGAAGAAGGCGAACGCGCCATGATCATGACCAACTTTGTCGATTTTGACTCGGTCTATGGCCACCGCCGGGACGTGCCGGGCTACGCCGCCGCGCTGGAAGATTTCGACGCCAAGCTACCCAAGCTGCTGGCGGCGCTAAGCGAAGACGATCTGCTGATTCTGACGGCTGATCACGGCTGCGACCCCAGCTGGCACGGCACCGAGCACACCCGCGAGTACATTCCTATTCTGGTACACGGCCCCGGTTTCACCCCCGGCCCGCTGGGCGAGCGCGGCACCTTTGCCGATATTGGCCAAACCCTGGCCGACTTTTTCCTGCTGCCGGCCATGGCCGATGGCAAAAGCTTTCTACCTGACGCGGCTTAAAGGCAAATAACCAACCTTTAGCACAAAATCGTGCAAGGTCTGAATCAGCCCGTAGCGGGGGTCTTTCGCCAGGGATGGCGAAAGTAGCGCCCAGGGAAGGGTTCACAGCGCCCCCGCGAAGGGTTGATTCAGACCGTTAAATTATATGGGAGCATGACATGGCTACACCGCATATTAATGCCGAGATGGGCGATTTCGCCGATACCGTGCTGATGCCCGGCGACCCGCTGCGCGCCAAATACATCGCCGATACCTACCTGGAGAACGTTCGCCAGGTCAACGACGTACGCAATATGTTTGGCTACACCGGCACCTACAAGGGCCGCGAGATTTCCGTCATGGGCCATGGTATGGGCATTCCGTCGGTCTCCATCTACGCCAAAGAGCTGATCACTGACTACGGCGTTAAATCGCTGATTCGCGTGGGCTCCTGCGGCGCGGTGCGCGACGATGTCAACGTTCGCGACGTGGTCATCGGCATGGGCGCCAGCACCGACTCCAAGGTTAATCGCATGCGCTTTAACGACCACGACTTCGCTGCGATTGCGGATTTTGAACTGACCCAGCACGCGGTCGCGGCCGCCAAGGCCAAGAACGTGCCGGTCAAAGTGGGCAACATTTTCTCAGCGGACCTGTTCTACAACCCGCAAACCGAAATGGCTGAAATGCTTAAGCGTTACGGCATTGTCGGCGTCGAGATGGAAGCCGCTGGCCTTTACGGCGTCGCCGCCGAGTTCGGCGCCCGCGCAATGACCATCTGCACCGTGTCGGATCACATCCTGAAAGGCGATTCGCTCTCCAGCGCCGATCGTCAAACCACCTTCGACGACATGATGCTGATTGCACTCGACACCGTGTTGCGCGACGACGCTGCCCGCGCCTAGAACGTTAAAGCGAGAACGTTGAAAAAAGCACGTTGAAGTGGCCAAAAGGAAAAATGATGGAACAGGAATCAGAAGAGCACGTATCAGAAGAGATCGTTCAAACGCTGTTGGGCGCGCGGGCTAACGCCTACGTGCCTTACTCAGCTCACCCGGTGGCGTCAGTCATGGTCACCCCTGATGGTCAGCAGTTTGCGGGCACTAATGTGGAAGTGGCGCACTACAAAGGCCTATGCGCCGAGGCCTCGGCCATTTCCGCCATGATCACTGCCGGGCAACGCCAGTTGGCGACGGTCTACGTGATGGGCCCAGGTGACCACCTCTGCACGCCCTGCGGCGACTGCCGTCAGCGTATCCGCGAATTCGCGACGCCAGAAACCCAAATCAAGGTACTTTCCGGCAGCGGTGAACTGATGAAAACCTACACCATGGAAACGCTGCTGCCCGACGCCTTTGGGCCCGAGCAGTTACCGCCGCGTTAAGCTAGCCCCTTCAGCAATCAAAACCAGCCCCACGCGGGCTGGTTTTGTGCTTTTATTGCTCGTACTCTTAGCAGCCACTGTATATTTTTGATGAAGTGTGCCGATGAGCGCACCGCCCTTATTTGGAGAACGCCATGGCTGGTTTACTTCCTAACGTCGACCCCGACGGCTTGCTGGAATACTCAGTGGTCTACACCGACCGCTCGCTGAACCATATGTCGCAGCAATTTCAAGGTGTGATGCGCGATATATCGGCCACGCTGAAAGAGGTCTACAACGCTCACTCGGCCGTCATCGTTCCCGGCAGCGGAACCTTTGGTATGGAAGCGGTGGCGCGTCAGTTTGCCGTTGATCAGAAAACCCTGGTGATCCGTAACGGCTGGTTCAGCTACCGTTGGACACAGATTATCGAGATGGGCCGTTTAACCGATCAGCACGTGGTGCTTAAGGCTCGGCGACTCAATGCCGATGACCCACGCTCACCTTTTCAGCCGGTGCCCATCGATGAAGCCGTCGCGCAGATTCGTCGCGAAAAACCAGCGGTGGTCTTCGCCCCACAGGTAGAAACCTCGGCAGGACTGTTGCTTCCGGACGCGTATATTCAAGCACTCGCCGAGGCGACCCACGAGGTAGGCGGCCTGTTCGTGTTAGACGCCATTGCCGCTGGCACGCTATGGGTGGATATGCAGGCATTAGGCATTGATGTGGTGGTAAGTGCGCCGCAAAAAGGCTGGAGCGGTTCGCCCTGCTGCGCCATGGTGATGCTCTCCGAGCGGGCTACGCAGCGCTTGAGCGAGACCCAGAGCAACAGCTTTGCCTGCGACCTGGGCAAGTGGCACAGCATCATGCAAGCCTATGAAAACGGCGGGCATGCTTATCATGCCACTATGCCCACGGACGCCTTGCGACAGCTGCGCGATATCATGCAGGAAACCCGCGCCTACGGCTTTGCCAAGGTAAAAGAGGAGCAGCAAGCCATTGGCCGTGAAGTCCGTGCCATGCTCAAGCGCCACGGTTTTGTCAGCGTGGCTGCGGAAGGCTTTGAGGCGCCGGGTGTGGTGGTCTGCTACAGCGAGGATAGCGGCTTGGTAGGCAAACTTGCCCAGGCGGGCGTGCAGGTAGCAGGCGGCGTACCATTGATGTGCGATGAAGGTGATAACTTCCAAACTTTCCGCATTGGCCTGTTTGGTCTAGATAAGTTGCACCACACAGAGCGCAGCGTGGATAGCCTGGAAAAGGCAATCAAGGCAGTCATATAAGCTGAAAAATGCCCGCTATAAAATAGCGGGCACTGATGCAGGCTAGAAACGAATTAGGTAACGCTTAAATATATCCCACGCCGCGCGGCATCATCCCTAGATGGTTTTCGACGCGAGTTACCCCAGCCACATTTTCTGCTGCGACCGTTACCGCCTGCTTCTGCTCAAGCGATTCGACCAGCCCCCAGATTTCCACCACGCCACCATCCACAATCACGCTAATGCTTCCGGTTTGCACGCCGGTGTTGTGTTCCACCTCATCCAGTATGGCCTCGCGGATGTGTCGATCGTCCGAAGGTGACTGGGTCGGCGCTACCGCCGCATTGGCAATACCTTGCAGCAGATTGGCGCGGCTGACGATCCCCACCAACTTACCTTCACGCACGACGGGTACACGTTTGATGTGGTGCTTTTCCAGCATTCGCGCAATGGTATGCAGTGGCGTGTTCTCTTCCACGGTCAGTGGGTCTGGCGTCATCACTTCGTGGGCTTTACGACCATGCATTTTGACATAGTCGCCAGCATCCTTGCCGCCCGTAAATAGCGATAACCACCATGAGTGACCGTGGTCACTGTCATCTTTTACCCGGCGCATCAAATCGCCTTCGCTGACAATACCGATCACCCGGTGATCGCCATCGACGACAGGAACGGCGCTGATACGATGCTTAAGCAGCAATTGCGCGATGTCACGCACTTCCGTATCGGGTCCCACACTCACCACTTTGGGTGTCATGATATCAATAGCTTGCATGGCGCTTCTCCTTGCGTTCAATCTTTAAAGACTGAGCCGCAGCTGCAGGTCACCCTGCCTTCTCTTTGAGCCTAGTTCGCTCCTGGAAATTTGCCTATGCTGGCTGGCTATCTAAAAGAACGCATTGAGACTAATTTGATCTAGCGCAGCTTTATGCTTGCTTGCCTGTTGGTGTGTTCGCCTCTGTGGCGCTACTCTCTTCCACTTTCTCCACATCAACAATGCCTGAGCGACTTACCACGACTTTCCAGCGGGCAAGGTAGGGCGTATCTTCACTGCCCGTTTCACGAATCACCAGATTAAACAGGTGGCGGCGTTCGACGCTTTCACGCACTGCCTGGCCATCTTTAAGCCGATAGATGTGGTGCTTCCCTTTACTCATTAGCCGCGTGAGCATGGAAATATCCAAATTCAGTGTTTCGCGCGTATGCTCGTAGCCGCTTAAAAAGCGCGTGGGTGACATACGTGAACTTGAGCGGTAGTGCAGCACTACCTCTTCCCGCTGGGCCACCTTGCGACGGCGCAATTGTTGGATGTCATCACTCAGCGAAGCGAAGCGCTTGTAGTCAAACCACTCCAGCTGGCGACCCACCACGGCATTTCGCGTGGGGTCTAGATACTGGCGGCGCCACTTAGGGCGGCCTTTGCGCAGCAAGCGCCAAAGGGTATTGCGCAAATCATCCTTAAAAACTTCACGCATGGCGTAGAGCAGCGCCATGGCTAACACGAATAGCGCAGAAAGATCCCCTAACGCGCTACGTAACTGCAGCACACCTAACGTCACAAACCCCATTACCACCGCCGTGGCCAGGGCTTTGACCGCTTTCTGCTCGCCGCCGCCAAGCTCCAATGCCTCTTGTTTCAGCGTAATCGGATGTTCAATCAAACGCCGCAGTAAGCGCATTTTGTTCGACATGCGCGTCGGGTCCGCCATTACTCGTTCGGCGTTGTATTGCTGTTCGCGGCGATGTTCGCCCTCCCGGTGGCACACGCTGATAAAGCGTCGACGAATCTCAGTAAACTCACCACCACGGGGCATATGCGCCACTAACGCCAGTAGCTGCTGTTCGGTAAACCAGGAGAGGTAATTATCAATATTGGCGAAGTATTTTTTGAAGCTTTCGTCATCCGGCTGATTGCGCCGCAGGCGCTTGAGGATTCCGTCACTCAAGTCAATCATTTCATGCAGTTGGTCACGTAAGGCAACCGCACTTTCTTGCTCCTCGCTGGTCTCTTCCCGCTGTTGCTGGCGGGTATGACGTAACTTTTTGGCGCTTACTAACATCGCTTGCGTGGTGCGCTCCATCGCTTCCACGTATTGGTAGGCGTAGAGGCTCAAACTCAGCCGGTACGAGTCACTCCCCAGGCGATTACGACTGGCCAACCGGCTGTGTACCAGCGGCAGCAGGTATTCGTCACTGTAGTAAGTGCGCGATACATGAATGGCGGCATGATAAAAAGCCTCCTCTGAGATAAGCTGAGTACTTAACCCCAGCTCGCCAGGCACAAAAAGATAGACGTCGAGGTTATGCGACGTCTCTTCCTTGAGCCGACGAGTAAGACGCAGCTGAAAGCTGTTTTTACGCTCAACGTTGATCAACCCACCAATCTCCTACTCCTTTGCCTAACGTGATGATATACCATGGCTAAAATAATCATGGCGCTGCACAAGATCACTGCCGCCTCTTCATCTGTGGAGCTAGGAAATGTCCATTGCCCGTTTTTCACCCTTTGAGCTGCTGTTATTAAAGAGCCGCAGCCAAGTGGATACGGCAACCCTGCTGTTGTTGGCTTGGGTGCTGGTGCACCGCCAACACGTTTCTGAAGGCCAGCGCCGTCGTCGCCTGGCCCAGGTAACCGCACAGTTTCGCCACGGGCATGAGCTGGGCCCGGTCATGAGTATTGCGCATAGCCAAGACTTGCAAGCGATCCAGTTAGCCGCCGAGGTTGTGCGCAAAGAGTGCGGTAAAGAGCGCAGCCTAAGCGTTATTCACCAAGCGATTACGGTTGCCACCGATGATGGCGAGCTGTCGCTTGCCAACCACTATATTTTACGCTTTTTTGCGGACTTACTAAGCGTTGCCCCCACCACCTTAAACACCCTATTTAAGGAACTGACGGGCACACCGCTGGCCAGCCCTGAAGACCCTAGTCGTGATACTTATTGGCAAACCCACGATCCAGATTACCATGCCCGCAAAGCACGCGATGCCGCAGCGGCCGAGCAGCAGCAACAACAGGCCAATGCACGAGCAGAACAGCAGCAGAGAGAGAAAGAACAACGCCATCATCAGAAGCAGCAAAAACAGCAAGAAAAGCAACAAGAGAAGCAGCGGCGCCAAGAGGAAGCCCGCCAGGCGCGGGAACAAGCACAGCAGCGCCAGCAGGAACAGGAGCGCCAACGCCAGCGCGAGCAAGCCGAGCGGGAGCAGCAACGCTCACGACAGCAAGACTCGCAACAGCAACGCAGTTCTTACCAGGAGGAGCGACGCAATAACCACTCACGCCAGCAGCGCGCTTCACCACCGCCTCCCGATCGCACCACACGGGCGCTTTCCATTCTGGGACTTAACCCCGGCGCTACCCGCATAGAGGTTCGGCACGCTTATCGGCGTATGGCACAATTACACCACCCAGACCGCTACTATTCAGAAAGCGAACAACAGGTAGCATTGGCCTCGGCACGCTTTCAACGTATCAAAAACGCCTATGATTATTTGATGCAAACTTACTGAGACCATGCAACGCCAGCCTAAGAGAAACCATAGCCACCTATGCGCGATTTGTACCAGCGCCTCGCGATCCCCCCCGAGGCTAATGAGCAAGCGATCCAACACGCTGTGACGAGTTGCCAGCATAGCGCGCTACGCCAAGATGCCGAGGCGGTATTTAGCGTTGCTGAGCGCCGCGAAGCCTACGATACGCTGCACGACACTGTAAGCGATATTGGCAAGTTACGCGCACGCCTGGGACTCAGCCACGGCGCCCACTGGCAAGGCGATGTAGCTAATGACTTTTCGCTGCCTCCCGATCATGCGATCTCGCGTCACGACGAACTGGTTGACCGCGTTAGCCACGCGGTCTCTTTGTATAACCGTTGGCGCCGCTTACGCGGGCCGTGGTTACTCATCGCCGTGTTCGCCGCCGGTGCTGGCATAGGTGCCGGCCTGGGGCTTGCCTTGTGCTGGGGGCTTTTGCCGGTGTGAGGCGGCGCGATTAGGCGTCTCATCGTGCTTGCGCGCCTGCTCATCGCGCCGTATTTCTGCCTTGGTCGGGCGGGGTGCCGGCTTCGGTGGTGCGGGTTTCTTATGATCGTCTGTGTCTGTTTCGCTTTCTTGCTCAGTATCTGACTCACCCTGGTCACTTTCTGGTGCTTCATTGTCCAGCGAAAACGACGTGCCCGCGGTCGCCTCCATGCGGTCTTCTGAGCGCGATTCCATACTGATGCTGAGACGCGGCACGCCCAGGTCGATCTCTTGAGCTTCCATGCGCTGTTTGAGCAGCAGATTAAAGGCCCGCGAAACATCCCACTGCATTTCTGGCGCGGTGCGAAAACGCATACGCAGGATCGGGCAGCCATCTTCAAACCCCTGAACCCCCTGCATTTCCAGCGGTGACCAGATGTAGTGACGCATCATCGGGTCGCGGCGCAGCTCCTGAGCGGTTTCCTGCATCAGCGTAATGGCATCGTCGATTTTCATATCAAACGGAATACGAATTCGCATCAGCGCAATGCCGAACTGCCGAGACATATTATGAATCGACTCAATGCGGCTAAAGGTGATGATATGCACGATCCCGTCCAAGTCACGAAGGCGAACCGTGCGCAGCGTCAGCCCCTCGACCGTGCCCATGTGGTTATTGATCTGCACAAAGTCATCTACCGCCAGGGAATCTTCGATCAAAATAAAGATGCCGGTGATTAGATCCTGCACTAATGTTTGGGCACCAAAACCAATCGCCAGACCAATCACACCAGCACCGGCTAACAGCGGTGTCACGTTGACACCCAGGTTCGCCAACCCGGCGATGACGGCAATAATCAAGATAGTCACGAAGATGACGTTGCGAATCATCGGCGTGATGGTTTGCGCCCGGGCCTGATTGACCCGCCGTCCGCGTGAGCGCGCCGACGAGGTAAGCGCCCGCTGAATGGCGGTGTCGGCAAAAATCCACACCAGCCACGCCAACAGCACCGTGGCGCCAAGACTGACCAGCGCTTGCCCAATGCGGGCGCTAGCGACTGCTTGCTGGCCCAAGCCAAAGAATGAACTGCCCCACACTTGCATTGAGAGTTCAGCAAACACCATCCATGCAAAGATATGGGCGAGAACAAAGCCGAAACGCTCTAAGCGTTTGCGGTATTGGCTCTGACGATGACGGTGACGGCGCTTGCCCATCCGCTCCGCTTGGCGGCGCAGCAGCCCGGTCACTACCAGCGTAAGCACCAGCAGGCTGGCAGAGATAATTGAGCGCGCCAGCGCAGTGCCGACATCGCCAACGGTAATAAAAATCGCCAGCAGCGAACCACTCACCAGGAGTAGCGCGGGAATGTGCCATAGCCCGCCCAGCGAGCGGATCATCTCAACCGCAGTGCTGGCGTCACGGCGTTGTTTGAACGGTCGGTTGCAAATCAAATGACGCACTGGGCGTTTGAATTTAAGAATAAACCGCGCTGAAAGCAGCGCCGCCAGCATATTGGAAAGCACCGAGACCAGGCTCGATAGTTCGCTGCCCAACAGTTCGACCAAGCGGGTGGAATTAGCCGCATCGCCAAGCGCAATCAACGCACCAATCACAAACATACCGCGCAGGGCATGCTGCTGAAGCAGTTGAACCGCCGTAAACCGATGGCCGCGGCTAAAGAAGGCGATGACCGTTTCAAACACCACCGACAGCGCCCGCCCGCATAGGCAGATATAGGCCACCACGAGCACCAGCGTCCGCCCAGGACTATCAGGTAATACTTGGCCAATCCCGAGCGTAATCGCAAACGCCAACGCCCAGGGCAGCATACGGCGCAAGAAGTGCACCGCCATTAGCCAGGCTTTGGGGTCCCGCGGCAGATCCAGTGGCCACTCTCGGCGGGTAGCGACCATGCGCCCAAAAGCAATCATTACCACCAGCAGCCCGATCCAAACCAGAGCCAGGACAGCTCCTTCAGCAACCGCACGAATGGCTTCGCCTTGGTCGGCACCATCGTTCAGGGCGCGTAAATCGTCCGCCCCCTGAACCAGCTGACGTGCCCACTGGTCAACCGGCGAGTCGCCTGCCTGCGCCTGGTCGCCAAGGTCGCTTAGCGTATCGGCCAGGGCCCCCAGCAGCCCTTGGCGCACCACGCCCTCATCATCGGTGGCAGCATCTGCGGTTACCTGCAGCTCGCGCAGCGACGTGAGCAGCTCAGTGCGCTGCTCCTCGTTTTCAAGCATGGTGATGACGTCAGTTAACGAGGCCTGGAACTCTTCGCCACTGACCTCAACTTCCTGCTCCTCAGAGCCACCGCCCAAACCGGGTATTGACACCACTTGCGCCTGGGCCTGCGTGATTGCCATGCTCGTCAGTAGTAGGCTTGCCAATACAAACAAGACAACGCCTATTACCGCGCTAATTAACCAGTGCTGTCGCACGCCTTACTCCTGAATATTAATCTGAATGGCGTCCTGCTTACCGTTTTACCGCCGCTTTAGTTTATAGCCCTTAGGAATGCACTCAGCCTCAACGCGTGACTATGATAGGCTGGATGCTTAAACGTTCACCTCAAGGATGCCGAGATGACGCTACAAGCTCCACCTAACCGCTTAAACAGTCATGGGAATATCCGGCAGGTTGGCGTCGAAATTGAATTTGCTGGCCTGCCACCCCGAGACACGGCGATGATCGTACGTGAACTGTTTGGCGGGGAGCTTAACGTGGTAAGCCCTCATCGGCTACTAGTAGAGGATACCCGCTGGGGCGAATTTGGCATTGAACTCGACACTCAGTACGCTCACCCTGACAAAGCCCTACTGGAAGACCCTCACGCTCAAGACAGCGAGTGGGCGCGCCACCAGCACCAACGACGAATCCAGTTCCATCAAAAAACCCGCGAACTGATTGGTGATATGGTCACTGGCCTAGTGCCTACCGAAATTGTTTGCCCACCGGTACCCTGGAATGAACTTGAAGATTTAGACGCACTGTTTGAAGCACTACGAGAGCATGGCGCCAAGGGCACCGATGCTAGCTTGATGTATGGGTTCGGGTTGCATCTAAACCCTGAAGTAGAGCGCTTTGATGCCGACTATTTGCTTGCCATGCTGCGCGCGTATTTATTACTTGCCGGATGGCTGCGCGATGAAATTAAAGTCGATATTACCCGTGAGGTGCTGCCTCATGCCAACCCCTTTCACAAAGCATACGCGCTAAAGGTCCTGGATAGCCGCTACTCACCTGATCTGGATACCTTGATTGACGACTACCTGCATCATAATCCAACGCGCAACCGTGAGCTGGATATGTTGCCGCTATTTGCTTATCTGCGCCCTGACCATGGCCATGAGTTGCTGCATGCTCAGCTCACGAAACCACGCCCCACTTTTCACTACCGCTTACCCAACGCCCAACTTTCCCAACCGGGTTGGGGCTCGGCAATGGAGTGGAACCGCTGGGTGGAAGTTGAGAAACTTGCCGCTAACTCGGAGGCGCTGCTCGCTCGCTGCGCTGAGTATATTACCGAACATAACCGACCGATGCTGACCCGCGTAAAAGAGAAACTGGGCCGCTGGCTGCGTCGTGAGCACTAATTTTTTAATGTTTCATTTTCAGCTTCACATTTTTCAACTTTATTTCTTGCCACAGTGAGTAACCACCTGCATGTCTCGGCCGCTTATCGGAATTACCACCTCTGACCGCAAAAGCCACTTAGCATGGTGGTTTGATTGGTTCGCCGTCTGGCGCCATGGCGGCAAACCGCTGCGGTTATCGCCTTCACGCCCCCAGCCTGACCATTTAGATGGATTAATCATTGGTGGCGGGGATGATATTCAGGCCCACCTTTACGGTGGCGAAGTGCAGCTGGATGTACGCCTTGACCCGGCACGGGATGAATTGGAGCTTGCGCTGCTTGAACGGTTTATTCCGCTGCATACGCCCGTGCTGGGCATTTGCCGGGGGGCGCAATTAATCAACGTCCACCTCGGTGGTACCTTAGACCCGGATATTTACACCACGCATGAAGGGCTAAAACGACGCCGTACGGTACTGCCGCGCAAAACCGTCGATATTGTCGGCGCGAGTAAGCTACACCGATTGCTCGGCGTGACGTGGTGCCGGGTTAACAGCCTGCATCACCAAGCTGTTTATGGCGCAGGCAAAGGGATAGAGATTGTCGCCCGCGACCGGGACGGCTTGGTACAGGGCATCGAGTCACGTGAGCATGAGTTTTTGATTGGCGTGCAGTGGCACCCTGAATGGCTAATTTTCAACCGCCCCCAGCAGCGCTTGATTCGCGCGCTGGTGACGGCTTCACGACGTCATGCTAGAAAACGCCTGCTGTCAGCTCAAGACGGCTAACGCTGCGTCGTAATCTGGTTCGTTTTTCAGCTCGCTTACCAACTCACTGTGTAGCACGCGATTATCGGCATCCAGCACTACTACCGCACGAGCACACAGCCCCTCCATCGAGTTATTACACAACGCGACGCCCCAGTCTTCACGAAACTCTGGGTGGCGGAACGTAGACAGCGTTTCAACGTTATCCAGCCCTTCTGCACCGCAGAAGCGCTTGGCAGCGAAGGGTAAATCAGCCGAAACTACCAATACCACGGTGTCAGCAAGGTTTGAGGCCAGTTCGTTAAAGCGACGCGTCGACATCGCGCAGGTAGGCGTATCCACACTGGGAATAATATTAAGCACCTTACGCTTGCCCGCATAGGTCGCAAGCGTAACGTCTTGCAGCTCAGTGTTGGTCAGCGTCATTTTAGGTGCTGCCTGATCTTTAGCAGGCAGTGTGCCAGCCACATCCAGCGGCTCGCCCGCACGGGTAATTTGTTGCATTATCGTTTCCTTATGTCGTTAATAACGAATGAATTCTTACCATCCAAGAGGCCATGGTAGGCTATCATCATGCCTTTGTGCTCTTCCTGAAAGACCTTTGTTTAACATTTGCGTTTCATCGTACCGAGGGAGTGATATGGCCTGTGTATTAATCGTTAAAACCGGCGATGCTTATCCAGAAGTCGTCGACCAGCACGGCGACTTTGAAACGCTATTTGAAAAGCAGCTTAGTACTGCCCTACCTGCGCATTTAGAGGTACAGGTGTGGGACGCGCGACGCAACCCTACTCCACCCGCTCTAGACACCTTGGCAGGCATACTGATCACTGGCTCGCATAGCATGGTTAGCGATGCAGAGCCCTGGAGCGAAGCACTTAAACCATGGCTGCAAGACGCGTTGGCAAACGATACGCCCATGCTGGGCGTTTGCTATGGCCATCAACTCATGGCCGCCGCTTTTGGCGGTGTCAGCGATTACCACCCAGCGGGCCGCGAGTCGGGCACTCATACAGTGCGGCTGACGCTGGCCGGCCAACAAGACCCACTATTTAGCCAATTACCGGAAAGTTTTGCGGCGCACCTTTCCCATGCGCAGTCGGTCATGCAGGCGCCCCACGGCTGCACCGTGCTGGCCCACAACAGCCACGACGCCCATCAAGCACTGCGCTATGGCCCGCGCCAATGGAGCGTACAGTTCCACCCCGAATTCAACGTACCTGTCATGCGCGCCTATATAGAGCGCCAACGCGCTGCGTTACGCGACCAGGGTAAGAACCCTGCAAGCCTGTCAGCGGAGGTGACTGATGCATCAGACGCAGCCAGTCTGCTCACGCGCTTCCTCGCGTTTGTATAGCCCCGACTAACGCTGATCTCGCCGCGACGCTAATCGATCGGCAAGCCGTGTAGGTTCAGGCAGTTTGGTACGCCCTAAACAGCGCATCACCCAATTAAGCGACGTTTCCAGGGTGATGCGATGCCCTGGTGACACATACACCGGCTTTACCTTGGCACGAGAGCGCAGCACGGCCCCAATAGTTTCTTGCCCCGCGTAAAGCGGCACCCAGTCGCCGCGCTGCTCGCCCACTTCAGCGTGTTTGCCATATAGGCGTGATTTGGCAATCCCAATAGTGGGCAAATCAAGCCACAGCCCTAAATGCGCCGCCACACCTAAGCGCCGTGGGTGGGCAATTCCCTGCCCGTCGACCATGACCAGTTCAGGTGACACGCTGAGCTTTTCAAACGCCCCCAGCGCCGCTGGAATTTCACGAAACGAGAGCAGGCCAGGAATATACGGCATGCGGGTGGGCTCACGATGAACCATTTGTTCCACCACGTTTAAGCTGGGTGCGGTAGCAGGGTCCCACTCCAGCAACACTACGGCTGCCCGGGTTGTTTCGCCGCCATCTTCAAAACCGATATCCACTCCCGCAATATGCTTCACAGGGGCCAAGCGGTCGGATAATTCCAACCCCTTCGCCAACTGTGTCTGTAATGCCCTCGCTTCCCTAGGTGCTAAATTCCATTCGTGTAGCGGTGCGGACATGTCATCCTCCCTGACAATAATCAATCCAATGAATGAAGAGTAAGGTAGCAAAAAAACGCCCCCGCACCAGTAAAGGAGCGAGGGCGTTTGAGATTTTCTCAGTTGCCGCTTGGCGGCAGCTGATTAATCCTTACGGCGAAGACTTAGGCGCGTTCGCGACGACGAACCGGCGCATCGCCTTCGTCACGACGGCGGCGCGGAGCGCGCTCAGCCGGGGCGCTGTCTTCGCTGATTTCCAACGGACGACCGGCCACACGGGCACGTGCCATCTTGGTCAGAATCGTCGAGGGCAAGCCGCTCGGCAGTTCGACGACAGAGAACGCGTTGCGGATATCGATACGACCGATACGCGCGCCTTCAATGCCGCCTTCGTTGGCAAGAGCACCGACTAACTGACCCGGCTTCACGCCATCTTTATGACCTACGGAGACGCGGTAGCGCGTCATACCTTCGGTCGGGCCGCTAGTGCGTTCACGACGGGCACCCGGCTTACCAGCAGGAGCGCCATCACGCGAGGGCTTCTCTTTACGTGGTGCCTGTAGGCGACCAATCGGCGGCTCATCAGCACGCGCCATCGCGGCAAACGCACACGTTAGCTCGATCGGGTCGTGGCCTTCTTCGATCAGACGCTCAATCAGAGCACGCTGCTCTTCGGCGCCTTTCGTCAAGGAGGCAATCACGCGCTCATGGAAGACTTCATCGCGATGAGCGCGAATAGCGGCTTCGTCAGGCAGCGGCATTTCGGTCATTTTCTGGCCGGTTGCCTGCTCCATCCAGCCTACTTTGCGGCCTTCACGGAAACCAGCAAAGGTAATCGCAATACCGCTACGACCCGCACGGCCCGTACGACCAATACGGTGCGTGTAGGCTTCTGCATCTTGCGGCAGATCGTAGTTAATAACGTGCGTAATACGCGACACGTCAAGACCACGGGCGGCTACGTCGGTGGCAATAAGTACATCGACTTTGCCACGCTTCAAGCGCGTAATAGTACGCTCACGTAGGCTCTGGTCCAGATCACCGGACAGGCCAGCGGCGTTAACGCCACGGGCAGTCAACTGCTCAACTAGCGTGGTACAAGCGGCACGGGTACGCACAAAGACGATAGCGCCATCGACCGGTTCGACTTCGAGAATACGCGACAGAGCTTCAAGCTTAGCGCCACCGTCAACGCGTACAATGCGCTGTTCGATGTTTTCGCCAGTCGTGGTTCCCGACTCAATCGCTACTTTCACAGGGTTAACCAAATAACGGTTAACAATGCGCTCGATTTCAGTCGGCAGTGTTGCCGAGAAGAACACACGCTGAGCATCTTTCGGGGTATCGGCAACCACGCGTTTTACGTCGTCGATAAAGCCCATGCGCAGCATTTCATCAGCTTCGTCCAGCACTAAAGCGGACAGGCCATCTAGCTTCAGGCTACCGCGGTCCAGGTGGTCGATAATACGGCCGGGGGTACCCACAACCACTTGTGCGCCACGCTTAAGGGCGCCTAGCTGTTCACGGTATTCTTGACCGCCACAAAGGGTCGCTACTTCGAGACCTTTGAGGTTTTGGCCATACTTACTAAACGAGGCAGCTACTTGCTGAGCTAGTTCGCGAGTCGGTGCCATTACTAGCACTTGCGGTTCGCGGCGAGTCAGCTCTAAACGTGACAGTAACGGTAATGCAAACGCTGCAGTTTTGCCGGTGCCGGTTTGTGCTTGGCCCAGCATATCGCGGCCTTCAAGCAGCGCAGGGATGGTTTGCGCTTGAATCGGCGAAGGAGTTACGTAGCCCTGAGATTCAACAGCAGACAGAACGGCAGGCAAAAGAGCAAGATCGCCGAAGCTCGGCGAAGCGACAGAAGTCGAGGTCATTAATCACACCTTGGTAGGCCGGTAAGTACCGGCAAAAAACATCATAAGCGTCCCTGACTCTGTTATCGCAAAAACGCCAATCAAATGGTCGTTATCGAAAACAGGCACCGCCGTAGCGGTCATAGCCATCAATGGAGTCGGAGACGCCGGTCGCACCTAGCATCCGGTTGGCAAACACCGCATTCGCGGGCCAGCCGTTGTGGCGACCTTCTGCGCCGATTTCACCCGTGTGGTGAAATACTGGAGGCGCGCCATCTACACAGCAATGAACATCTAGCAATTGGCAAGATGTTCCCGCAAGCGATACTGCTAATAACTATTAATGAAGACTCATCAATAACTATGCAAGTAAACGCTCACCGTCGTGATGGAGGGGTCAGCACATGCGAGGAGCGCGCATCCTAACATCGCATTTTGCTTCTGACCAGCACTTTTAACTTACACCACACTGAATCAGGGACTTGCGCTCATACAAATATGGTCTAACCTAGAAAGGACCTAATCAAGTTCACTACTCTCAAGGAGCGATGCAATGAACTGGGATCAGATTGAAGGCAAATGGACAGAAATGAAAGGCAAGGCTCGGTCTAGCTGGGGTGAGTTTACCGATGATGAACTGGATCAGATCGGCGGTAAGAAAGATCAGCTAGTTGGCAAGCTTCAGCAAAAATATGGCCTTGAGCGTGAAGAAGCAGAGCGTCAGGCAGACGACTGGGCTGATAAGCAGTAAACCTGTATTTACAGTACCTATATTTCTATATTTACAGAAAAGTTTTCAGTAAACATTTTTATTGATCATTTATCGTAGCCACATGGAGAGATGCTATGCGTAAGACAATCCTCACAACAGCGATTGGCACGGCCCTACTAGGAAGTTTTGCTATGAGTGCTCACGCGCAAAATGAGCCTCAAGGCATGTATTCTGCCGATGACATTCTCGATGCAGAAGTCTATTTCGCCGGCGGTTCCGGTGAGGAAATCGGTGACGTTGACGACATCTTGTTCGATGAAGAGATGCGCATCAGTGCCATTGTTATCGAAAGTGGTTCCGTACTTGGACTAGGCGGTCGTGAAATCGTGGTAGATACCGATTACTTCACGCTGGAAACCGATACAGAAGAAGACGGTGATACCGAGCATCGCATCATGGTCGAAGCTAGCCAGGAAGAAGTCGAAGCCTTCCCCGCATATGATAACGATTGGTGGGAGCAGACTAAAGCCAACGCCCGTGATGCTTGGCAGACAACCCAAGAAGGTGCTGAAAGCGCTTGGCAGCGCACGCGAGAAGCAGTAGATGCTGACGAATAATGGCTAAACGCTATCGTTAGATTGACTGAATAGCGAAGTTTAAAGGGCCGCCTAATTAGGCGGCCCTTTTTGATGCGAATTGTTTGTGGTGGACTATTTACGTCGTACGCCCTGCCCCGGCAAACGCTCCCGGTCATGAGCACGCTCAAAATCAAGCAGCGGGCCCGCTGGCACAATCCGCGTCGGGTTAATCGTGTCGTGGCTATAATAGTAGTGGCGTTTGATGTGATCCATATTGACGGTCTCCGCCACACCAGGCCACTGATAGATCTCTCTCACGTAATTGGAAAGATTGGGATAGTCTTCAATACGCTTAAAATTGCATTTGAAATGGCCGTAATAAACCGCATCGAAACGTACCAACGTGGTAAACAGACGAATATCGGCTTCGGTCAACCATTCACCTGCCAAGTATCGCTGCTCTGCTAAACGCGCCTCCATACGTTCCAAAGCGTCAAAAAGCGCTTTCACGTGTTTTTCGTATACCGCCTGCTCGGTAGCAAAGCCCGATTTATAAACCCCATTATTAATGTGGTCATAAACATCAGCGTTAACGTCATCGATCACGCTGCGTAGGTCTTCCGGGTAAAAATCCAAGTCGTTGCCGGTCAGTTCATCAAACGCACCATTAAACATACGCAGCAGATCGGCAGACTCATTATTCACAATGGCACTGCGCTGCTTGTCCCATAGCACGGGCACCGTGACGCGGCCGGTATAGTGCGGATCGGTTTTGGTGTAAAGCTGATGATGGAAGTCCACATCGTTAATCGGGTCACCACTAGCGCCTTCATCCTGGCGGTAGGTCCAGCCTTGGTCGAGCATTAGTGGGCTGACATGGGAGGTGCCTATCAGCGGCTCTAGCCCTTTCAGTTTGCGCATGATCAGTGTTCGATGCGCCCAAGGGCACGCAAGCGATACATATAAATGGTAGCGATCTTTTTCTGCAGGATAGCGGTCGCCATCTGTTTCGGGCTCGGCGCCCACCCAGTCGCGTAGTTGAGCGGATTCACGCACAAACTCGCCACCGTGTTTTTTGGTGTCATACCACTGGTCTTGCCATTTACCATTAACGAGCAGTCCCATTGGGCGTCTCCTGAAAAGTCATTCGGGTGCTTGGCTTAATGCCTTACGCTGTTTTCAGCATACCCCCGCCTCAAGGATGCTCAAGCGGATGTTTTACGCCTTTTCGTTCGAGTGAATCGAATCATGCTGGGCACACTCGCTAATTACTGCCTGTTTTAATGCTACGGCCATCGCATGAGCCGCAGGCCCTGCCCGGTCTCGGTCGCGGAAAATCAACTGAATCGGCACTTCACGAATACCGCCGGCAGGTAACGGCAATACCTTTAATTGGCCGTTTTTTAACTCCTCACCAATACGTGTTTCTGGCATCCAAGCAAATCCCAATCCACGCCGCAGCATATCGAGCGATGTATTGAGATGAGTAACGGTCCAACGCTGCTCCGCTTTCAACCAGCCCGCGTTGGTTGATTGACGCAGCGCTGAGTCGCGCACGACCAACTGGCGATGTTGAGCAAGGTCTCGCAGATCCAGCGAGCGGCCTAACTGATGCAGAGCGTGTTGAGGATGCGCAACGGCCACAAAGCGAACCGTTACCAGCGGCTCGCCCAAAAAACCTTGCGCCTCAATGCCGGAGACCACCAAGTCTGCGCGGCCATCGTAGAGCATTTCAATGCCCCCATTGAGCACACTTTCGTGCAACTGAACACGCACCTGAGGATACGTTTCAGAAAAGCGCTCGAGCGCCTTGGCTTGAGCACCCGTTGGAAATACCTGATCAATGGCCACCACGATTTCTGCTTCTAAGCCGGCGGCTAACCTGGTAGCCACATCTTCAAGCGAGGCTGCGCTTTCGATTAACTGGCGCGCACGACGAAGCAATAGCTCACCCGCTTCAGTTAAGCGTACCTGGCGGCCAATGGGCTCCAGCACCTGAACCCCTAGCTGCTCTTCTAACTTATGCACGGCATGGTTGAGCGTAGAAGGGCTTTTATGTACGGCTTCTGCCGCTCGCGCGAAGCCACCATGGTCAACCACGGCAGCCAACATTTGCCATTGTGAAAGTGTTACCCGGGACATTTCGATTTCCTCAACGCAATACAGCGAAACGATGCGCTTATTATTCGAAAAAAACATGACTAGAATGCCAGGAAACAGTCATCAGTGCCGCCTATGTGTATAAAAAGCTTGTTACTCCTCTTAAGTTATAGGTATTGAGAAGCTTGAACACTCGGATGCTATATAAATTTTAGACATTTGCTATATTTATGCTTTAGATAAATCAGTTTTCGTCTATGATTGATACAGAGTATGTAGTTAGCCTGCTTTTTCAGTTACATTTGTTAGCAAACGGTGTTTATAAATAGTAATCTTTGCCTATTGTTGCCATAATTCTTTTTAATTAAATTTTATGTATAGACATACAGTCTATTCACCCTTGCCCTCATGGGGTATGGTTCCTGGGTTTATGCGCTTAACTGTTGCTTTTAATCACGAACTCGGCGGTCCATTTACCCATGTTGCGAATCCTTTATTCGCTGCCCCGCACGCACAAATTATTACTGTTACCTGTGGCCACTATGGTCACTGTGCTGGGCACACAGAAGTTACTGACGACATACCAAGATCTAAATCAATCACACACACCGCTTGAAAGCGTGCTGGTTCCGCTTCCTAGCGATTCTGCTCCGGGGGTTCCTTCCCTGCGTCAAGAACGCACGCCGGTAGCAGAAGCGATCGATCGCGCTTCACGCGCCCTCGACGCCACCCGCGAAAATATTCCGCTCAGCGAATTAACCGCCACCGAGATCGTTGATCTCGATATGAACGTTATCTCCAGTGCACAAGCAGACATGGCCGGGCAAGCCGCCTTGGGCGACGAAGTAACGGTACTTAATGCCGCAGCCCTGGATGCACCAGCCCTTGATATCGCAACGCTAAGTAGCGCGGGGCTGGATGACGGCGCATTGCATATGGCGATTGTGCTGGGCACCCTCTCCAGCGGCATGCTGGATGTGGATGACACCTCTTCGGTTGAAATTGCGGATGCCACCTCTTACGAGGATTATGGCATTGAGCTGTTTGACGACATCTCGTTCTTGGAATTAGAGCTCGCCGCAGAAGAGCCGTTTGTTCCTGAGTGGGAAACGCATATTGTTGAATCTGGCGAAACATTCGCTTTGCTGGCACAAAATGAATTAGGCCTTGGGTACAGCGAAGTGCTTGCCCTGCTTGAGGATCTGCCCGATCAACGCATGCTAACCAACTGGCGCGCCGGACACAGCTTTGATTACCAGCTAGATGAGGATGGGCGTTTACTTTCCTTACGCATGATGAAAAATACCCGTGACGGTATTTTATTGGAGCGTGATGCAGACCAGTTCGCCATCACCACTATTGAGCGGCAAGGTGAGCCTGTCCAACGCCTTTATGCCGGTAGTGTCAGCGGTAGTTTCGCGCGCTCGGCCCAGGCAACTGGCTTAAACAGTGGCGCGGTGACAGAACTGACGAAGCTACTTGAGAAGAAGCTCGATTTTCGGCGTGATAGCCGCCGTGGCGACCGCTTCCAGGTGCTGGTTGAATCAGACATGATCGACGGTGAAACGCTTGATTCGCGGGTACTGGCGGTTCAATACAATGGCGAGCGCATGGACCTTACCGTTGTACGTAACGCCACCGACGATAACTTCTATACGCCTGAGGGCAGCAGCCTAGACCCTGCGTTTGCACGTCATCCCTTTGAAGGCAGCTACCGCTTAAGCTCGAACTACAATCCACAGCGTAAGCACCCGGTAACAGGCCGTATTAGCCCGCATAATGGTACAGACTTCGCTATGCCAATTGGCACGCCTGTAACAGCTCCTGCCAATGGCGTCGTTGAGCGCGTGAGCAACCACCATGCGGCAGGACGCTATATCGTCGTTCGTCATGACAACGGTTATCGTACCCGCTACCTGCACCTTTCCCGCCCACTGGTTAGCCAAGGTGAACGTGTAACCATGGGCGAGCGTATAGCGCTATCAGGCAACACTGGCCGCAGCACTGGCCCTCATCTGCATTATGAAGTCATCGTCAACAACTCGCCGGTCAATGCGATGACAGTCGCCCTGCCCGAAAATACCAGTTTAAGCGGCGATACGCTGATTGCGTTCCAGAGCCAAGCAGCACCAATACTGGCAACCTTAGAAAGCGGTGAGACAGGTCCGGTTAGCGTAGCTACCTTTCAGCAGGAAAGTGACGACTAGCCTCCATATTCACTGATGCTTAATTGAGAAATGCTTTAACGCAAAACACCGCTTCAGCGGTGTTTTGCGTTGTGTCACTAGCATTGAAACACTTAAACAGGACGCAGCACTTAAACAGGACGCTGCAGCGCTGCTAGTAGTGTTGCATCACGACGATAGATATCGGGCCTAAACTCCACTTCCCCTTGTGCATTTGGCCAGGCGGTCAAATAGTGCAGGGCAATCGGGATGCGTTGAGTCAGGTTCACATTGCGATCACTCCCACCACTTAACAGGGTACTAAATTGGTAACGGCTGCCGGTATCTTGAAGCAGCATCTGCGCCAGTTCAGCCACACCCTCTACCCGCACACAGCCTGAGCTGAGTGCGCGCTGGTTACGCTGAAATAGCCCGCGTGCGGGGGTGTCGTGCAAATAGATCATGTCATTATTAGGGAACCGTACCACGACACGACCAAGCGGGTTACCCGAGCCTGCCACTTGGCGCAACATCACGCCGCTAGGGCGCTGCCAATCAATCTCTTCTGCCACCAGCGGCTCGCCGGAAGGACTAATCACCCGAATATTTTGACGCGCCAAGTAATCGATATCCGCGCGCACGCGAGGCAGTACATCCTCACGCATAATCGTCGGCGGGATGGTCCAGGATGGATTAATCGTTAAGTGGCTGATAGTGGAATGGATGATCGGCGTTTCACGACGCGGCGAGCCGACGACCACTCGCGCATCCCAGTGCTGGCCGTTAGGACGCACATAGTGCATTCGGTAACCGGCAATATCGACCCACACTCGTGGCTCGGCAGACTGCATAGGGCGAATCCACCGCGCGCGTTCTAAATTGACCCGCAGTTGGTCGATTCGCGCTGACACCGGCGTATTTAACGCAAGCCGGGTCTGTTCACCCACCACACCATCTTCCTGTAGTAAATGGCGGCGCTGAAAACGCTTCACAGCGGATTCAAGTGGCGCATCAAACACGCGCTGATTAGACGCTGCTTGCACATCAATTAGCGGATAAGCGCTGCTGTCAGCCACCATCAAGTCCGTTTCACCCCAGAGTGCCAAACGCTGGCGCAGCACAATAACATCGTCGGCTTCATCCCCCGGCCGAAGAGACTCCTCCCTGGAGGCTAGGTAGGGCGCGCTACCCAGGTTTGCCAACTGGTAATGCTGCTTTAAGGCGTCACGCAATTGCTGATATTCACCTGAGGAAGGCCTAGCCAACTCGGTGGCATTATCCAGCGCACGATCTTCAACGGCATGTACAACACGTAGCAGCGAGTAGTCGCTTTCTGGTCGCGGCGCGTCCCACTGTGGCTCTACGTCTCGTGGATTCACCTTGCCGCGCTCTAAATGATCCAGTGCCAGCAACAGCGAGCGAGTGGCTTTGATATCGAACGAGGCCTGTGCGGCATCATCACCCGACTGACTACGCTGAAACTCACCAAGCAACGTATCAGCGTGATAATCGGCCGGCACCAAGCCATCGTTTTCCAAGCTGTTTAGCGCCTCGACCAGTGACTCAACCGCATCCGCTGCCTGCCACGCGGGCTGACCATCACTGAGTTGGTAAAACTCAGTAATCGGAAGTTGTTGCGCGTCTGCCGAGCTTAATTGTTGAGCTATCGCCTGCTGCAATGGATCTGAGGCTGAATCCGCATACACAGGGCTGATGCCTAAAGGGCCGTAGGTAAGCGTTAGACACAGAGCGCTCCCTATCGCCCATCGTCTTAGTGGCTGTCTCTCGTTCATCACCCTCTCCTTGCGTTACTATAGTCTTCCACATCGCCGACCCCGTTTTTTATATTAGTCGGCTAATTTTCATAATGACTGATATTGCTGGTAGGATCGACTTTTATGGCTCTTCGTTTAAATGTTGCCACGTTATTATTTTCTCTACCTTTTATACTATTTACATTACCGCTACACGCCGCCAGTTTCTTTGCCCAGGTTGAATCTACACCGCCACGCGGCGTACTGCCTTTACATCACCAGTTATTGCAGCTCGCCCCCCAGGCAACGCCCGCAGCACTGCGTTTAGCCGCTCAGGCACTCAATTGTGCCGACCCCACTGCCGAGCGCCTTGCAGTCATTGACTACTCACTGCCGTCTACCGAACCACGCCTATGGGTATTTGATTTACGTCAGCATGAACTGCTCTTTGAGGAGCTGGTTTCTCATGGCCAAGGGTCTGGCGATGCCCAGGCCAAGACATTTTCCAACACGCCTGATAGCCACCAATCCAGCATTGGCCTATTTCGCACCATGAATAGCTATTACGGCCGCAACGGCTATTCGCTGCGTCTGGAAGGCCTTGAACCTAACGTCAACGACCTAGCATTCGAGCGCGCCATTGTGATCCACGGTGCTGACTATGTGAGCGATGCGTTCATTACCCAAACGGGGAGATTAGGACGCAGTCATGGTTGCCCCGCAGTACGTGAAGACGTTACTTACCCACTGATTGATAGCCTTAAAGAAGACCAATATGTGTTTGCTTATTATCCTGACGCCGAGTGGCTTGCCACCTCAGCGTTTCTAGGCTGCACAGCCGCCGCCGCTCAACTTGCCCGCCGCTGATGCTATCCAAATGCTTAGCTATTCTGACATTGAGCTATTCCGACGTTGAGCTATTCTATCTTTTAGCTATTCTGGCTTTTAGCTACCCCGTCTTTTAACTATCTAACCTCTTCGCTCTTCAGACTCTTAATAAAGAGGGCGTTAATAATCTCATTCTCGCAGACCATTGGCAGCTGAATTTCATCATTGAAAGCAGCTAAACCAAGCGTACAGGGGAACCCTCTGCAATAATTTGTGACAAATTAACACAAAACATTGCTATCTGCCGTAGGTGTCTCTGCCATGTTCACCTTTATGCATCCTTTTCAAAAAATTCGCCGCCTGGAACAGGAGGTCGCTGACTTACGCACTCAGCTCGACGCCGCTACCCCCTCGCCCAGCAGCCGACTGCTAAGCCTAATGAAACCGTCGCAATCCATCGGCATGCTGCAAGCGAGAGGGGCGGATATGCTGGCCTCGCTCAATAACGGCCTTCAAGAGTATGCCGACCAGCTTGCCGGGGAACGCGCCACCCTAACGGAGACGTTTAACCTGATTGCTGCTGCCGAGCATGCCATCGACACCCTTGATCAGCGTTGTCACGATCCTGAATATACCGAAGCGCTCCCCGCCTCGCCGTTAGTATTAGCTAAGACCCTACACGCTCTGAGCCAACTGCAAGTAGCGTTTGCTCGCAATGCGGGTCACGCGCAAGCATTAGCGGTTAGCACAGCACTCGAAACGGCCCATCGCCAAGGCCTGGGGAGTGCTGATTCCGCTACCCAGCAGTTACCAGGAATAGCCGCCATTGCAGATGATGTTCACCGCTTAGCGCTTAATATGCAGCAGCTAAGCCATCAGCTCAGCCTGCTAATGGAGCAAGTCAATAGCCAAGTAAGAACGCACTCGCAAGCAGTGGTGAAAAAACGCCAAGCCGACGAAGACATTGCCCAAAAAGCACAGACAGCTAAGCACGCATTGCATCGGTTAACGGATCAAACTCAGCATATGCACAAGGTGATACATCACAGTGCTACCGCTGCGTTTCTACATTCCGCCAAGCTTGACCATGCGGTATGGAAATATCGCCTCTATAAGCAGTTATTATCTGCCAACACCGACACACCACTAGAAGATCATCATCAATGCCGCTTAGGGCGCTGGCACCAACAAGGTGAGGGCTACCAACGCTATGCCCGCACGGAGGCTTATCGAGCATTAACAGCGCCGCACAGACGCATGCATGAAAGCGGTGCTGAAGCGCTTAAATTTGCCCGCTTAGGCGACCGTAATGGTCAATTAGCTGCTTTAGGCGTCATGGAAGAAGCCAGCCAGCAGCTAGCCCTACAGCTGGACAATCTCATGGAACACGCCATATTTGAGGCGCCCTACTCAACCAGTCATCACTCACCGTTAGCAGGTTCGCCTTAACGCACAGACGATGACTTCACAGATGCTAAAAAAGCATCGGCTGCTACGGATGAGCAGCCGATATTGGCATTGTTTCTGTTTTAGATTGCTCTTGGCTTAGAAGGCCTCCCACTCAGTTGGGTGACGCTGATCGCTATTTCGCGGCGCGGGCCTCAATCGTGACTGAGCGGCTGGCAGCGCTGATGCAGTTGCTTCCATATCCCCCAGCACAAACGACTCAAGCAAGCGTGAAAGATGCTCTGCCCCTGCTCGCAGCCGCTGGGCTGAGGTGGCACTCTCTTGCACCATGGAGGAATTCTGCTGGGTCATGGAATCCATCTCGGCCACCGCCGTATTCACTTCACTGATACCCGCACTTTGCTCCCGCGCGCCCGCGCTAATTTCAGCAATCACATCGGTCACCCGGGTAATGCTATCGACAATCTCCTGCATGGTGGTACCCGCTTCGCGCACCAAGGCGGTGCCACCTTGGGTACGCTCCATTGAGCTGTCGATCAACTGGCGTATCTCTCCGGCGGCATCACTGGAACGGCTGGCAAGCTTGCGCACTTCTTCAGCGACCACGGCAAAGCCGCGCCCATGCTCACCAGCACGCGCCGCCTCAACAGAGGCATTGAGCGCCAGGATGTTGGTTTGAAACGCAATAGCATCTATTAGGGTAATAATGTCGCCAATTTGCGTGGCTGACTGATTGATTTCACCCATCGTATGTTCAACACGCTGCATAACGGAGTTACCTTTACGGGCAACATCCACAGCCCCTTGAGACAGCTGCGATGCCTGATCAGCGGCTTCGGTGGTGTGATGCACGGTCGACGTGATTTCTTCCATGGAGGAAGACGTTTGCTGTAGGTTAGCCGCCGACTGTTCTGTGCGCGTGGCTAACTCGTTGGTGCCTTGATCGATATTCTGCGACGCAAGCAACACACTCTGGGTCGTGCGATGCACATCTTGAAGGGTGATCTGCATCCGCTCGACAAAGGCGTTAAATTGCTGGGCCAAATCGCCAATTTCGTCATTGCGCTCCACCCGGAGGCGCTGGGTTAAATCCGCCTCGCCCGTGGCAACGTCATGCATCGCAGCGGCAGCACGCTTCACCGGGCTCAGCGCCCGCTTGACCAGCCAAGTTGCCAGCACCCCCACACCTAGCAATAGCACCAGCGCTACAACGCCCTTGGCGATCAAGTCATGACGAAACTCCTGCCACGCCAACGCCTCCACCTGCGCCAACCCCACATCAATATCACTTAGGTAGATCCCGGTGCCGATCATCCAATCCCATTCAGGGATAGCAATCGCCATGGAGTGCTTTGGCTCGATGTCACCGGTGGCGGGATTAATCCACTGATAGTCGTAAAAGCTTGTATTCCCCGAGCGGGCACGTTCAATTAGGTCTTCCACAAAGGCGTTGCCTTCACTATCGACCAGCCCCACCATATTGGTACCCACCCGCTCTGGCGCAGCGGCCATCGCTCGCGCCGTGCCGTCAAAATCAAAGGCGAAAACATAGTTGGCATTGCCGTAGCGAAAATTCTGCAGTATCTCTTGCGCCTGCTCTTGTGCCTCTGACTGGCTAAGCTCAGCATGGTCAACGAGGTGTGAGACCGCATTACGGGCGGACTCAACTAAGTAGCGCACCGTCGTTTCACGCTCACTGACCAACACATCACGCTGCTTATCGAGCGTTTCTTGCATACTCGTTATTGAGCTGCGCACTTCCAACGCGGACAGCACTAAGGCCAAAATCAGCATGGGAAGTAACACTAAAGCGACCATTTTCGCCTGCAGACTCATGCTAAAGCGTGCTTTATTTTTTTGCGCCATGCTCGAGAATCCCCTTGTAATGTTTTTTATAATTCATATGTTTATAGAAATAGTTTACGTTAACGTAACTGTTGTTTATTAATCTTATCGCATGCAGTCGACCACACTCTATCGTTTAGGCCAATCATAATTTGGTATTACCTTTTGTATTCCCCGTTAAATAGCCTTGTATATTCTTTAACTGCCTATGCCATGCTGGTCTTACTGCAACCACACATCACACCAGTCGCAATGGGAAAAAGCATATGGCACAGGTCAAAAAGCTAGACCTCGCATTACAAGGTGGTGGCGCTCACGGCGCGTATACCTGGGGCGTGATTGATCGCCTATTAGCGGATGAACGCATTGAAATTGAAGGGATCAGCGGCACTAGCGCCGGGGCCATGAACGGTGTCGTCATGGCCGATGCATTAACACGCGGTGATAAAGAGACGGCTCGCCAGGCACTGTGCGACTTTTGGAAAGCCGTCAGTCGAGCGGGTATGACAAGCCCAATCCGTCGTACGCCCCTGGATATATTGACCGGCAATTGGAGCCTGGATAACTCACCCGGCTTTATTGCTATGGATCTACTAAGCCGCGTGGCCTCGCCCTATCAGCTCAATCCGCTCAACATTAACCCGTTACGCGATATCGTGGCTGAGCATATTGATTTTGAACGGGTTCGAAAATGCGAACAGCTAAAGCTGTTTGTGGCGGCTACCAACGTGCGCACAGGAAAGCAGCGCGTGTTTCGCCGAGAAGAGATGAGTGTGGACGCCGTGATGGCCTCCGCCTGCTTGCCGTTTATCTTCCAAGCCGTAGAAATTGACGGCGAAGCGTATTGGGATGGCGGCTATATGGGCAATCCGGCACTGTTCCCACTCATGGAAGAGTGCAGCGCACGGGATATTCTGCTGATTCAAATCAACCCCATTAGCCGCAATGATGTACCCACCTCTGCGTCAGCTATTATGAACCGTCTCAACGAGATCACGTTTAATTCAGCACTGATTAAAGAAATTCGCATGATCGCGCTGCTTAAACATGCGCTTGATGAGCAGGGAATTGAAAATTGCTACCAGCAGGCGCTTTTTCATCGTATCAGCGGTGAGCTGGCGCTTGAAGGACTCTCTGTGTCGAGTAAATCCAATTCCGAGTGGCCTTTTCTCTGCCACCTTTTTGAACAGGGCCAGGACGCCGCCGAACGCTGGCTAGGTGAACATTTCGATGCCATTGGCGAATACTCCACGCTCGATGTAGATGCTGTCTATTTACATGAATAACGGCCAACATGAATAACGGGCTAAGCGAAGAGCGCCGATATTTACCCGCTCGACCGAGGCCCTTTTAAGCACCAAGATGCCGCAAAAAAAGAACTGCATGCCCACTCATGCAGCATATTCACTTTACTCATGTGCTAACAAAACAACAAAAACAAATTAAGATTATGATTTTTAACAACAAATATTCAACTGGCAAACTACCTGCATATTTTCAGTAGTGGTGGTAGGCGTGGACCAGGCCCAACTGGGTACGAGTGCGTCGAGCCTGACCTTCAATGGAGAAGGCATGTTCTCGTCAATTGCTGACGCAAAGCGCTAATTTTCGCGTTTAGCGTAGTGATCAACTCGTTTTATGCCCCGTGAGGCCATCCCATGGACATACGCAACAAAGCCAACCGTATTCGGCTGCTTAATTTTTCGACCCCTCAAATGCGCGCTTTCCACTTTTCATGGTTTGCGTTTCATATCTGCTTCTTCGGCTGGTTTGGCATCGCCCCTCTTATGGCGATTGTTCGTGAAGACCTTTCACTGACCCAAACACAAATCGGCAATACTATTATTGCGTCGGTGGCGATCACCGTCATTGTGCGCCTAGCCATTGGCGTACTGTGTGACCGTATTGGGCCGCGTAAAACCTATACCGGGTTACTGATGTTAGGTGCTATTCCGGTGATGGGTATTGGCTTAGCCGATAGTTTTGAAACCTTTCTATTAGCGCGCTTAGCCATTGGGGCCATTGGCGCCTCCTTCGTTATTACCCAATACCACACCTCAATGATGTTCGCCCCCAATGTGGTTGGCACCGCCAACGCTACCAGCGCGGGCTGGGGTAATTTAGGCGGCGGTACCACACAAATTCTGATGCCGCTGATCTTCTCAGGCATGCTGATGCTGGGCGTCAACGAAGCCTTTGGCTGGCGCTTAGCGATGATGGTACCCGGCGTTGTGATGTTCTTTACCGGGATCGGTTATTGGTTCTTTACTCAAGATGCACCCAACGGGAATTTCAGTGACCTGCGCGCAACTGGCGAGCTGCCTGAGGCGACCGGTGAAAACGGCGCAAAACATAGCTTTCTAGCTGCCGCCAAAGATATTCGTGTATGGGCGTTGTTTGTTGTGTACGGCCTGTGCTTTGGCGTAGAGCTTACGATTAATAATATTGCCGCTATCTACTTTTTTGATAAATTTGACCTCACTTTAGCCACGGCGGGCCTGATCGCTGGCTTATTCGGCCTGATGAATATTTTTGCCCGTACTCTGGGCGGTGTCTTTTCTGATTTATTCGCCAAGCAAGGCGGCCTAAAGGGGCGTGTACGCTGGCTGTTCATTGCCTTGATTTGCGAAGGGATTGCGCTGGTAGCGTTCTCGCAAATGCATGTACTCAGCCTAGCGATTGGTATCATGCTGGTGTTTAGCCTGTTTGTGCAGATGGCCGAAGGCGCCACTTATGGGGTTGTCCCGTTCATCAATAAAAAGGCCCTGGGGGCTGTAGCGGGCATAGTCGGTGCTGGCGGCAACGTGGGCGCGGTCGGCGCTGCCTTCCTGTTCCGCAGCGAAAGCCTGAGCTATCAGCAAGGCCTGTTCTACCTAGGAATAACAGTGCTGGCACTGGCATCCTGTGTTTTGCTGGTACGCTTTAGCGACGCCACCGAAGCTGAAGAGGCCAAAGCTTACCGCGATGCAGTTGGTGACGACGTTGGAGCAGGCGCTCTCTCGCTACGTTAAGCGCTTTCCAATACACTCAAGTACGCTCCCATACGCCCTTATCCAGTTAGGTAGCGATATGGGAGTGTTTACATTTAGGCGGCGAGCCGTTAAGGAAAATTCTATGTCTTCAGCGCAGCAACTGCTCTTAACCGCCATTCGTTGCGATATCGACAACCTTACTCACCTTGCCACCACCGCCGATATTGTCGGTGACATTAGCCGCTTTATTCATATGCTCCAACGTGAACGAGGAGCGTCAACGATCTATCTAGCCTCTCAAGGCCAGCGTTTCAAAACCCGCCGCGATACTTACCGCCAACACAGCCAGCAGGCGGAAACCTTAATGCGCCAGCGGCTGGAAGCGCTCAGCCAAGAGGCTCGCCCCCAGGCAGCCGCTCGCTTACTACGCCGGATTGCCGCCGTTTGGTATGCCCTTGATGAGCTTGATGAACTCCGTCTGGCTATCGACACCTTTGCCATCTCGCCTGATGCAGCCACTCAGGCCTTTAATCAACTGACCAGTGGGCTGCTAGCGATTGTATTTGAAGCCGCTGACTCCTCTATCGACCCTGATATCACTCGCCATCTGGTTGCCATTTTTCACTTAATGCAGGGCAAAGAATTAGCTGGCCAAGAGCGAGCCTGTGGCGCATTCGGCTTTACCCATGGCCACTTCGATGAAGCGCACCGCGCTTTATTGAATCAGCTAGTGACTGACCAGCAGCGCTGCTTTGACACATTTGTAGAGTTTGCTACGCCTGAGGCGCAGCAGTCATGGCAAAAAGAGCTTTCGCCTCGCACCCTGGCCGGTATTTACCATTTACGCGACATCGCCTGCCAGCGTCATTCGGCATCACAAACACCACCCAAAGACACATCTGATTCACTGGGTGAAACCTGGTACGAACTAACTACGCTACGTATCGACTCGATGAAAACAGTTGAGGATGCATTGATCACTCAGCTGAGTGTGTTTTGTCACCGCAAAATCGCTCAGGCCGAAGACGGATTGGAAAAAGCCAAAGCAGGGCCCTGTCGTCCTACGCCTGCCCCCTGCGCACACTTACTAACGCTGGCGGGTGCGCAACCATTAGGTGACCTGACAGCCAACGCGCTAACCTCACCGCTAGGGCGCTCGCTGATTGAACTCACCCAGGCACAGGCCAGCCGCTTACAAGGGCTTAGCGATGAGCTTGAAAACACCCGTAAAGCGCTGCGTGAACGCAAACTGATTGAACGTGCGAAGGGGCTCATCATGGCTCATCAAGAGATGAGCGAAGAAGAGGCCTACCGGTTTCTGCGTAAAACCTCTATGGATCAAAGCAAAAGCATGGCGGATATGGCCCAAGCTATTCTGGATCTCTCTGCAATGCTAAAACGCAAAGAAGATGGGCACGCCCGCTAACGTAAGTAGTAGAGCCGTACCGCAATGGTTAGGTAGGTATGTTTGCAGGATGCCACTCCCTTAGCCATGCTAAAGTCTTACTTAGTTAAACGAGCAAGGAGTGCAACCCATGCATAAAGGCGTGTTATTGATTACCGGCGCATCCAGCGGTATTGGCGCGGCTACCGCCCGAGCAGCCTCTCGCGAAGGCTACAAACTGGTGTTGGCCGCCCGTTCTAGCGAAAAACTCACCGCTCTGGCTCAAGAACTGGGGCCAGAAAACGTACTGACCTGTGAGTTGGACGTGACTAATTTTGAGCAGCAACAGGCGATGGTTGAGCATGCACTGGAAACCTTTGGCCGCTTGGACGCGATCTTTGCCAACGCCGGTCGCGGCGGCTCACCAGGCGGGTTTAGCGGTGCGGATCACGACGCATGGCGTGAGATGATTCTTACCAATATTTATGGCGTTGGGCTCACCATTCAAGCTTGCTTACCCGCCTTAAAGCGTAGCAAAGGCCATGTGTTATTAACCGGTTCAGCGGCAGGCCGCACGACCATCCCAGGCTCGATGTATAGCGCTACGAAATGGGCGGTCACGGGGATTGGCTATAACCTGCGTGAAGAGCTACGTGGCACCGGTATGCGCGTGACGTTGATTGAGCCAGGCATGGTCGATACGCCATTCTTTAATGAACCACCAGAGTATGCATTAGAAGATCGTGATATCGCCAATGCCGTGGTTTATGCGCTTGCGCAGCCTGCCCATGTGGACGTTAATGAAATTCTTATTCGCCCCACCCCGCCGCTTGAGTAAGCGTGATCGTACCGGCACTCCGCTCTCATCCAGTCCATTCCGGCACACGTCACATCTACATGGCTCAGACCTTGCAATTTATGTTCACTGACCGCATAACGTGTAATTACCAAGCGCGCTAAGTAATTTTCACTCAATGCGCCCACGAATTAACTTGCAGGTGACCCATGAGCCAACTCGCTTCCACGGCGCTTTCCGTTCTTGATCTGGCCCCTATCCGCCAGGGCGGCAGCGCCGCTGAGACCTTCCAAGACAGCGTCTCGCTGGCACAGTTAACCGAGCGGCTAGGCTACACCCGTTACTGGCTAGCAGAGCACCACAATATTGCTGGCATCGCCAGCGCTGCCACCGCGGTGCTGATCGGTCATATTGCTGGGCAAACTTCCACCATCCGCGTGGGTAGCGGCGGCATTATGCTACCGAACCACCCGCCGCTGGTGATTGCCGAGCAGTTCGGTACGCTGGAAACGCTCTATCCTGATCGTATAGATTTGGGGCTAGGCCGCGCACCCGGCTCAGACGGTGCGACGATGCAAGCCATGCGGCGCAACGCTCATGCCGGCGTCGACGACTTCCCGCAATTGCTGAACGAATTGCGCAGTTATCTAGGCGATGCAGAGCCCCAGCAACGGGTGAAAGCCGTCCCTGGTCAAGGCACTCATGTGCCTATCTGGCTACTGGGTTCTAGCGGCTACAGCGCACAATTGGCAGCCAAGCTGGGCTTGCCTTTTGCGTTTGCTGCTCAGTTTGCGCCAGGCTATTTATTTGAGGCACTGCGCTTATATCGCGACAATTTCCGCCCTTCCGAACACTTGGATAAGCCCCATGCGATGGTCGGCCTGCCCGTGATGGCAGCGGAAAGCGATGCGATGGCCCACTACTTGGCCACCACCGCGCAGCAGAAATTTCTTAACCTTATTCGTGGCAAGCCAACCCAGTCGCAGCCGCCCGTGGAGCAACTAGACTGGTCACCGGTTGAGCAAGCCCAAGTCAGCCAGTTTTTAGGGGCGGCGATTATTGGCGGCCCAGAGACGGTCAAAGCCGAACTTGAAGAGTTCCAAGCACGTACCGGTGCTGATGAATTAATGATTAACAGCGATTTTTATAACCATGCCGACCGGCTGCGCAGCTACGAGATTGTGGCTGAGGTCGCCCATTGAACGGCAGCACTACTATGTCTACATTTATGTCTACATTGCATTTCGCCCCCATGTCGGACGAAGACTTCACCAGTTTTTGGCCTACTTTCAAGGCGATTGTCGAGGCGCAAGAGACCTACGCCATTGACCCCGACATCAGCTTTGAAGCTGCCCGAGAGCTATGGTGCAGCACGCCTAAAACCAGCGTGGTCGTTAAAGATGAACACGATCATATACTGGGTGCTTACTACCTAAAAGCCAACGCGGCAGGCCCCGGCGACCACATCTGTAACTGTGGTTATATGGTGACACTCGCCGCACGCGGAAAAGGGGTAGCACGCGCCATGTGTGAGCATTCACAGGCGCAGGCCAAGGAGCTAGGGTTTCAGGCCATGCAATACAACGCCGTGGTCGCAACGAATGAGGTTGCCGTCACGTTATGGCAAAAACTGGGATTTCAGATTGTAGGCACCGTTCCTAATGCCTACCGACACGCACGCCTTGGTTTTGTCGAAACCCATGTGATGTATAAAGCGCTATAGCGATTTTGTCAGGCTGCCCTCAGTCAGTTTAGACATTGACTCTTTTTGCGACGTTTTGCTGCACATGACACTTTTTCTGACCGTTTCATTGCTGCAAACGTCGCGCATATTGAAAGCTTTTCCGGTAAAGTCATTCTCATAACATAAATTAAAACGTTTGGTTGATAAGCATCTATTGATCGCCCTAACCATCCGAGCATGACTCAAACCACGGTAAAGCCTTTTGTAATGTTTTATAGCTCCTCTTTTTTCTCACACTTTTCGCTGCGCTCGCGTTTTATCATCCTAATTGTCGCCTTGGTATTTGCCACGACGCTACTTCTTGGCTGGGTGGCTTCTCGTGAATCGGCTGAGCAAATGGAAGCCAATATTGGCAATGCGGCCTCTGAAGCGGCTTACCAAATGGTTGATAAGCTGGATCGCAGCATGGATGCACGTATTAAAGAAGTGAAGCTGCTACTGGGTATCCAAGCGCTCACTAACGGCACGGATACTAGCCTGCTACGTGAGCAGCTAGAGCGTTTGCAAGATAATCATAACGTTGTGTCGTGGATCGGCTTCACCGACCCTGATGGTGTTGTTCAAGCCGCTACCGAGGGGATTTTAGAAGGCGTTTCAGTTGCTCAACGCCCGTCTTTATTGAAGGGCGCAAGGCGCTCTGGGTTGGCGACGTGCATGAAGCTGTCATGTTGGCTCAATTGCTGACCAACCCCAGCGGTGAAGAGCTTCAGTTTGTCGATATCGCGACCCCGGTGTTTGACCGCAACGACGAGTTGCAGGGTGTTCTGGCTGTTCATTTAAGCTGGCAATGGGCTGAGTACATCCAACAATCCATGCTTACGCCTTCTGGATATCTGAAAGACACTGAGACACTGCTGCTCTCCGCTAACGGCACAGTGCTATTAGGCCCAGAGACGCTGATTGACCAATCGTTAGACAGCCTGAAACATATACCTAGTTCCACCACGACATCACCACAATGGGCGATTGAAACATGGCCCAACGGCGAACGCTTTGTGACGGGCTATGCACGCAGCAGCGGCTTTGAAGATTTTCCTGGTTTAGGTTGGATAGCGGTTAGCCGTCAACCCGTGGCTACCGCCTTTACACCTGTTGAAAAGCTGCAAGAGGCCATTATGGGAACAGGCCTATTACTTGCATTACTGTTTGCTATAGTTGGCTGGATAATCGCGTCAAGACTAGCGGCTCCCCTCACCCGCTTAGCCAATGCTGCCGACAGAATGCAAGATGGCGAACACGCCGATAGCATTCCGCTTGAAGGTGGCTCTCCAGAGCTTAAGCACCTATCGACCTCAATGCGCAACATGGTCACCCGCTTATTAGATCAGCACCGTACGATCAATCGCCTGGAAGATTTAGCCAACACCGACCCGTTAACGGGCCTGCCGAATCGCGCTTTTTTGAATCAGTACCTGCAGATTGCGATACCGGAAGCGGAGAGAAACCAACAAAGCATGGCGGTCATTTTTATCGACCTGGATGGCTTTAAACAGGTCAACGATGAGCTAGGCCACCATGCGGGCGATTTACTGCTGATAGAGATCACCCAACGATTGAAGAATGCGTTACGTAGCGGCGATGTGGTGGCCAGAATGGGTGGTGATGAGTTCGTCATGGTGCTTAAAACCAAGGAAGAGCATCTGGAAATGCTCACCCAAGAGATCGGTAGACGATTACTGAGTTCGATCAATCAACCCGTTTTACTACCTGATAATGAGCGGGCACGCGTTGGGAGCAGTTTAGGCGCCGCCTGGTGGCCCCACCACGGGCTTCATATCAATACCGTACTGCAACTTGCGGATGACGCTCTGTATGCGGCTAAAGCGAAAGGCAAGCATCAGCTTGTTATTCACTCCACCTGATTAACAGATTCAAAACAGCGTTGCAGCTGCTGCTCTGCAGTGTCGCTGCCCATCGCCGTTAACTTGGCAATATTGCGTTCGGGAATAGCGTCGGTGTCGCCATAAAACTCGATCGCCTTTTCAACGCTCTCTTCGCGTAGCAGATGCACCATGGCGTAGGGAGAGCGGTTGGTATAATTAGAGGCATCATCGGGTTCGGCACCGTCAAAGCAATAATCTGGATGAAAAGTGGCTAACTGATAAACACCTTCATAGCCCTGGTCGACCAGGATACTTTCTGCAAGCTCCACAAAATCCAAGTAGTGATCAAAGCTTTTAAACAGCGTCGGGAACACCAGCAGCGTGGTTTCTGTTTCGGGGTGCTCATCCAACCACTGCACTTCCACCATCAATTCCTCAAGCGCCACTTCAATTTTTTTAGAGCGCACCACTTCCACACGAATCGTTTCACGCTCCAACTCCCGCTGCGCAAACGGGCAAATGTCATGCGCCACAATAAAGGTGCGCACCCAGTTCAGCGTTTGCGCGACTACTTGGTTGTCTGTGTGCATAGCACTCTCTTTACTCATCTGGACGACGACGGAGGACATTATATGGACAGCAGTTTACACACTGCAGACACGCGGTGTCGTCGCTACCGGGGCAGTTTCTCCTGCTAGGCGTGCTCTTGATAACGCTTTAGGGCAACTTCGTAAGATTTATGAATATGGTCATCCATTAATTCACGCGCTGCTTTAGCATCACGTTGTAATGCTAGCTCCACGAGTTGATGATGCTGCTCGTCCAGCTCTTGACGAATCGTCGGCATTTTCGGCCCCAGGCGGCGGTAGCGGTCAAACTGGTCATGCAACTGCTCAATAAAACGCAATAACCAAACAGAGCCACAGGGGGCGACTAACGTACGATGAAATTGAGTATGCAGACGCTCCCACTCCTCGCCTTTATCCAGGGTGATGTCGGCCCGCTTCAGGCGGTGCGCCGCGGCTAATAAGTCAGCCTCCCAGAGCGAATCACCGTTAGCAATCGCCCGCTCTAACGCCATTCCTTCCATCTCTAGGCGCATGTGGGCAATATCATCGAGCTCTTCCCGGGAAAGCTTCGGCACACGAAAACCACGTTGATTTTCCTGAACTAATAAACCATAAGCCGCTAATTTATTGAGCGCTTCCCGCAGCGGGCTCAAGCCAACTTGGTAATGCTCTTTGAGCGCATTGATGGCGAGTTTTTCTCCCGCTACAAAGCGTCCACCGACAAGATCCTTACGTAAATTATCAAATACGCGACTTGATGCAGTACCTGCTGGACCTACTGGCGTTGCTACCTTGGGTAAAGAATTATTCATGACGATATCCTTTATTCATCTCAGTTCCCGCTGTCCATTCAATTTTTCACGGTTGACGTCGGGTCGGGCACTACCTATATTCTATTTTAGACAAGATAATCGATTTTTTAACCTACAAACGATAAATAAGGTTTGGGTATGCTTCTGATCTCCCCATTAGCTTTGCGGGATACGCGTCCATGAAATCACGTGGCGCCTGCTGGCAACTGTTCTGGGCTTTTTTCCGCGTCGGCATTTTTGGTTTCGGTGGCGGTCCCGCTATGATTCCCTTGGTGCGTGCCGAAGTTGTCACCCGTCATCACTGGCTCACCGATGAAGAGTTCGCCGACGTACTGGCGATCGGTAATACCTTACCCGGCCCCATAGCCACCAAAATGCCAGGTTATATTGGCTACCGTGTAGGCGGTGTGATCGGCTGTATCGCCGCCGTTATTGCCATTATCTTGCCCATGATTGTGGCAATGATCATCATGTTAGGCATTTTTAGCCGATACCGCGATGTCGCGTGGATTCGCGGCATGGGGCAGGCGGTAGTGCCTGTCGTGATGGTGATGATGGCACAACTCACCTGGGACTTTTTTGATAAATCAAAAGCGGCCCTTGGCTGGCTGGTCAGTATCGCCATGGCCATTGTTGCCGCTGGCTTGATCTATTGGCTTGGCATTCACCCCGGCTGGGTGATTGGCGCTATTCTCGCTGCCGCCCTACTGCGCCCTGCCGGTAAGAAAAAAGCGGAGGGGCCAGCATGATCTATTGGGAGCTCTTTTTAGCTTTTTTTATCCCGAACATTATTGGCTACGGCGGCGGCCCGGCGATTATCCCTCTGATCGAGGCTGAGGTGGTTGGCCGTTATGACTGGATGACCGCACAAACGTTTGCTGAAACATTAGCTCTAGGCAACGCCCTGCCCAGCCCTATCGCCACCAAAATGGCTGGCTACGTGGGTTATGAAGTCGCCGGTATTGGCGGGGCCTTCATCGCGGTGGCCGCCACGGTCATCCCGACGTTGCTCTTGATGCTCGGCGCACTGGGGCTGCTGTACCGTCATCGCGATTCACCACGGGTTAAGCGCATGAGCCAGTGGGTTCGCCCGGTTATTGCCATGATGATGGCCTGGCTCACCTTGGGGTTTCTACTTGAGAGTCTTAACACCAGCGGAGCGATTCATACGCTGATTATCGGTGCAGTGGCGGCTATCGCACTGATTCGCTTCCACACACATCCTGCGTTTGTGGTCATAGCCGCCTTGATTTATGGAGGGCTCTTTCTCGGCTAACACTCATTAACACACGATCTCTTACAAAGACGATTGTGTGGTGACAACAAGAACCCGATAACGGGACCACGCGCTCACCACGCCGCTGCAGTTGGGGCGGCATCCCACAACACCAAACTCAATCTATAAAGGTGTATAAGAATGACGCGTTCAACATTTACTCTAAGCACGACTCTAAGTACTACCCTCGCCGCCATCGGACTTGCGTCTAGCATGGCAATCGCCTCCACCGCCCAGGCTGATTATCCGGAGCAGGATATCCGCTTGATCATCCCTTACGGCCCGGGCGGAGCAACCGATATTCTTTTCCGGCTCATCTCCCAAGAGGCTGAAAAGACGTTGGGTGAATCCATCGTTCCCGTCAATATGGCGGGCGCAGGGGCGACCCTGGGTTCTCGCAATGTGAAAGATGCCGACCCCGATGGCTACACGCTCCTTGGCAGCCACGACACCATTGCGCTTTCTAAGTTAGCAGGCACCGTCGATTACTCGTTTGATGCCTTCGAGCCCGTTGCACTACTCACCCAAACCATCAATATTCCCACCGCACATGCCAATCACCCTGTGCAGAGCGCCGATGAAATTGCTGACTATGTGAGTGAAAACCCAGGCCAAGTGCGCTTCAGTATGATTCCTAGCTCTACTGACCACTTTTTCTGGGCACAGTTTTTTCAGGAAACGGGCATCGATATGGCCGATGTGCGCTTAGTTGGCTACCCCGATACGGGCGAACAGGTATCGGCGCTGATGGCGGAAGAAGTCGACTTCGCGATGTTTAATTTGCCATCAGGCGGTGCATTTTTTCAAGACGGCACCTTCCGCGCCCTTGGCATCGCTCATCCAGAACGTCTTGAAAGCATGCCGGATGTCGCCACCCTGCGCGAGCAAGGCATTGAGATGGACCACTCCACCAGTCGCGGCATTTTCGCTCCCAAAGGCACACCTCAAGAAGTCCTCGACACCATCGCTAACGCTTATGGACAAGCCCTGGAAAACGAAGAAGTACAGAGCCGTATCGAAAATGAGTTTGGCTCGGTAGTGAGATTTCTAGCAGGCGATGATTATCAAGCGTTCTTGGATGAGAACGAAGCGGCGCTAAGTGCGGCTGCCGAAAACATCGATTTCCAGAACTAAGAACGACTAAGAATGCATTCCCTAGCCCTCGTTTGTACGTGGGCTAGGGTTGCTGGAGGCATCGCTAATGCTAACGCTAACGAAAGACCGCGCCTTGGCGCTGGCGCTGCTCTTGATTGTGGCCGTCATGTGGATGGAATCAGGCAGCATTGCCCCGCCCACCAGCTGGCAGCCGTATGGGTCAGCGCTGTTTCCACGCATTTTATTGGTAGTGATCGGCATTTTTTCACTGCTAATTCTGGTGCGCTCCTTATTGGTAAAAGTACCTGAACGGGCTGGCGCAAAGCAGCTCATTAATGAGTGGTTTCAAAGCCGGCGCACCATACTCGCTCTGTTTCTACTGTTTGGGCTTTATGCCGCGCTCCTTCCAGTGGTGGGTTATATCGCAGCCACCATAGGCTTCTTGGTCGCTTCCCTTGCGCTACTAGGGCCTGTTGACGTTTTGAGGGATAGCATTGGCAGGATAGGGGCAAACTCACAGAATACAGGTTCCGACACCAACAAACTGCGAGCTTGCCATGCCCCGACTGATGCTCACAGATGA
>NZ_JABWCV010000029.1 GCF_013371085.1 Vreelandella maris
CTAACCAAAATGCTTGAGTGGAATTGAGGTCGCGACTCATGATGATCTCCAATGCTAAAGAGACCACCAGTGTGATCAGTCAACAATAAGGTGGGTAGATGGGGTTTATGGCGCGCTTACATTTCTCTCGCATCAATTTAGCAGCTTCCCATGCCTTTACTGGCTCTTCATCCTCCCTGTCTTTATGGCACCTCTTATATTTCTTTCCCGAGCCGCACCAACAAGGATCATTTCGTCCAATTTTATTTTTACCCACCTACTGCTCCAGTCTCGATTGATGCTTTAACAACGTATTAGAATACGGTTTCTGATATTGAATGAACACGCTGCACTATTCAACATTCTTACCCTGCGCGCTCAAACATCTCTAATCATCTGTTATTTAAAAAATTAATAATAAATTGGTATTATATCCAAAACTCACGTACGCGCTAGTTTTGCTGTTCTAATCATACTCTATTCATAAAATTGGCTTAGGTCACGCCCTGGCAGAAAAATTTCTTTGCGCCATAGGTACATGCTGGTAATCGGCTTTGGTGGGAAGTAATTTGCGGTGGCAGCTTAGATGCTGATCGCCCAATGAATTGGGCTCTTACAACACCCCATGCAGCAGACTCTGTAAGAGCCCGACTTCGTCGGGCGATGGTTTACGGTGGCAGGATTACTGCTGATCGCGCAACAAGTTTCGCTCTTACAGCTCCTACAGCGCCCACAACTCAGCCATGGGGCACGATGTCTTGCGGTTGCCAAATAAATAGGCCCATTTCAATGGGGCTGCATCAGGCCTAGGGAAGCGACCGAAGTCGTCGGGTGATGGCTTCCGGTGGCTGTGGCTATAGCTCTATCCCCTTTTGGGCTTTGATACCTTGGTCCTTAAAAGCATGCTTAACCACTTTCATTTCAGTAACAGTGTCGGCGAGATCAATGAGCTGTTGCGGGGCGTAGCGGCCTGTTACCACAGCGTGCTGCATTGCTGGGCGGGCTTGTAGGTCGTCGAGGACTTGGTCTAGGTCTAGGTACTCGTAGCGCAGGGCGATGTTGAGTTCGTCGAGGAGTACCAAGTGGTAGCTTTCATCTTGCAGCATGCGTTTGGCTTCTGCCCAGGCGGCGGTGGCAGCTTCAACATCGCGTTCGCGGTCTTGGGTGTCCCAGGTGTAGCCTTGCCCCATGACGTGGTAGTCCACGTTGGGCAGGTTGCGGAAGAAGGCTTCTTCGCCGGTACTGAAGGCGCCTTTAATAAACTGCACCACACCGACTTTCATACCGTGCCCTAAGGCGCGGGCGAGCATGCCAAAACCGGAGCTGCTTTTGCCTTTACCGGGGCCGGTGAGCACTAGCAGCACGCCCTGCTCTTTATCGGCGCGGGCGATGCGCTCGTTCATGATTTTCTGCTTGGCCGCCATGCGCTGGGCATGGCGTTCGGGGGTTTTGGCGTTCTCGCGCATGGGGCGTCCTCTTTTTAAAGCGCTTTATTAAGCTCTCTATTAAGCTCTTTATTTAAATTCAGGCTTTTAATACGTAGCGCAACGTCTCAACCACCTGATCGGTCGTGGTGCACCAGGCTTGGGCTTGCGCGTCGACTTCTTTCAGCGGGTGAACGATGTCTTCGCTGTGTAGCGTGATGTAGGGCTTGGCCAAGGCGGCGCAGTAGCCTGCATCGAAAGCGGCGTTCCACTGCTTGTATTGCTCGCCAAAACGAACGACAACGAGGTCGGCCTGCTCGATCATGGTGCGGGTGCGGATGGCATTGACCTTGGATGACTGGTGATCACGCCAGAAGCCATTGTCAGGTTTACCCAGGTGGTCACCGGCGGCATCAGAGGCAGCGTGGTCGGTTACCGGGGCGGTGAACACGATATCCAGGCCCGCCGCATCAGCGCCGCGCTGAATCTCTTCGCGCCAGTCAGTGTGAATCTCGCCGGAAAGGTAGACGTAAAAGCTCATAATATTCTCCTGCTGAGTTAAATTCAGGTGTGAAAGGCACACAGCATAGCGCAGTTCAATTTTATGGAAAAATCTTCCACATCCCTCGTTAACCGTTATTGATGCTAATCGCCTGCCCGGTAAAAATATCCGCAACCAGCTTGGGCGCAGAGGGGAAGTAGCCGTGGAAGTAGCTCGCGACCAGCGCGCGCTCGCGGTAGATCGGTTCGGCTTCGCTACCGGCGAGTTTGCGGGTGCGTGCCAGCGGCGTCATGGTGGTTTCGAGTAACGAATGGTGATAGGTATGGCCACGCAGCTCGCCTGCCCCGGCGTGTAGGCTTTGCAGGCCTAGCGCGGTGAGCTTACCGGCCATTTTCGCGGTGCCGTTAAGCAGCCCAAGCATCGCGTGGCTTTCGCCTTCGCCATCCACCAATTGCTCAACGCAGGCCATTAAGCCGCCGCACTCTGCGAGTATCGGTTTGCCCGCGCGGTGATGGGCGCGAATGGCTTCTAACATGCTGTGGTTGGCGCTCAATCGAGCCGCGTTAAGCTCGGGATAACCACCCGGCAACCAGAGCGCATCGCACTCGGGTAACTGGTGATCAGTCAGCGGTGAAAAGAAGCTGACCTCTGCGCCCATGGCGCGCAGCACGTCGACATTGGCGCGGTAGATAAACGCAAAGGCGTCGTCTCGGGCGATCGCAATGCGCACGCCATTCAGGTAGTCCGGCACCGGCGCTGGCGTTTCCGCGCTAAGCGTGACCAGCTTGGGCAACCGGCCTAAGCCCGCTTCTTTCAACACCTCGGCGGCGGCATCCAACTGCGCATCCAGGCCGCTTAGCTCGCTGGCCTGCACCAAGCCCAAATGGCGATCAGGAATCTTCATTGCCTCATTGCGGGGAATGGCCCCCAGCAGCGCAATGCTTTCCGGCATGCTGTCGGCGAGGAGTTTGCCGTGGCCGGGGCTGCCGACGCGGTTGGCAATCACTTCATGAATAGCGAGATCGGGGTGGTAGTTGGCCAAGCCCTGCGCCACCGCGCCAAAGGTTTGTGCCATGCCCCAGGCATCAATCACCGGCAGCGCGGGGATGCCTGCCAAGATCGCCAAGTCGGCGCTGGAGGGCGAGCCATCAAACAGCCCCATGGAGCCTTCGACCAGAATCACATCGGCTTCCTGGGCGGCTTCGGCTAAGCGCCAGCGGCATTCCTCTTCGCCGGTCATCCAGGGGTGAAGCTGATACACCGGCTGGCCAGAGGCCACTTCCTGAATCATGGGATCAAGGTAATCGGGGCCGTGCTTGAAGACCCGCACGGTAAGCCCGGCGTTGCGGTGCAGCCGTGCTAACGCCGCGGTGACCATTGATTTCCCCTGGCCGGAGCCGGGTGCGCTAATTAACGCTGCGTGTGCTTTGCCCTGGAACATAACGCTCCTTTTAACGGTTGATGGTTAAGCATTTTCATGCGATCAGGGCTGAGTGTCGGCGGGTCGAACCTTTCTTTGCTAAAGTGAAGGTCTTCGTTTAATTCTATGTTCCGCTTCGTTTCACCAACCGGGGTTACCGCATGCGTATTCTGTTTACTGGCGGCAGTGGCAAAGCTGGCCGTCATGCCACTGCTTATCTTCGTGATCAAGGTCACCGCGTTACCAATCTGGATTGGGTGACATCTGACGTGCCCGGCATCACCACCCTGAAAACCGACCTGACCGATGCAGGGCAAGTGTTCAATGCCTGCCATGCTTATGCCGGATTCGACGAGCTTGAGCCGGGCACCGGCGTACCGCGTTACGATGCCATTGTGCATTTCGCCGCTATCCCCGCCATCCTGCACCGGCCGGATAACGAGACCTACCGCATCAATACGCTAAGCACTTACAACGTGCTGGATGCCGCCACCAAGCTGGGCATTCCCAAGGTGATCTTCGCTTCCAGCGAGACCACCTACGGGGTCTGCTTTGCCGATGGCGAGAAGAAACCGGACTACCTTCCCATCGACGAAGAACACCCCACCGTGCCGGAAGATAGCTACGCGATGAGCAAAGTGGTCAACGAGGTGACCGCCCGCTCCTTCCAGGCGCGTTCAGGCATCGACATCTACGGTCTGCGCATCAACAACGTTATCGAGCCCCACGAGTACCATCAGAACTTCCCAGCCTACATGGACGACCCTGCCCTGCGTCGCCGCAATATCTTCGCCTACATCGACGCCCGCGACCTGGGCCAGATGGTCGATTGCTGCCTGAAAACGGATGGCCTCGGTTACCAGGTGTTCAACGTCGCCAATCTCGATCTCTCGGTCGGCCTAACCAACGCCCAAGTGATCGAGCGCTTCTACGCAGGCGTACCGATCAAGCGCGAAATGGGCGAATTCGAGACCTTCTACAGTATCGAAAAGGCCCGCCGGTTGGTCGGTTTCGAACCTCGCCACACGTGGCGGGATGAACTGGCGCCATAAGCTAGGCCTTTATCGGCACAAACACCGGCGCGCCATCCACCTCTACCACTGCTAGCTTTTGGCGGTAGAGGCTTTCCAGCGCGCTGGGCACCAGCATGGTTTCTCTTGGGCCCCAGCAAGCATCCCCGTTGGGGTACATCAACAGCACGTGGTCGCACCAGCGGGCAGCCAAGTTCAGGTCGTGCAAGCACATCATGACGGCATACCCTGCGGCGGCCTGCTCCGCCATTAGCGCCATCACGGCACTCTGATGATGTAAATCCAAGTGGTTAGTCGGTTCATCCGCCAGCCACACATTGGGCGCCTGGGTGAGAACAGTGGCAATCGCCACCCGCTGACGCTCACCGCCGGAAAGCGTGCTCACCAAGCGGTCGCGTAGATGCGCTGCATCCAGGCGCTCAAGGGCGGCTTCTGCGCGGGCGTAGTCATCGGCGCCTTCCATCTGCCACGGTGAGAGATAGGGATGACGACCAATCAGCGCAGTTTCCAATACGGTCGCGGGAAAGCCATCCTGACGGTCTTGAAACACCAACCCCAATCGCTGAGCGACGTGGCGGCGGCGCAGCTGACCAAGCGCTGAATCGTTAAGCTGAACGCTGCCTGAACGTGGCGCCTGAAGCCCAGCCAGGGTGTGTAATAGCGTCGTTTTACCCGCGCCGTTAGGCCCTAACACGCCCCACACTTGCCCTGGCTCGATGGTTATATTTAGCGGCGTACCACCTTCGCGGCCGGGCACATCGATGATGAGATCGCGGGTAGCCAGTACGCTCATCAGCGGCTCCGGTAGAGCAGGAATAGGAAAGTGGGCACACCCAATAGCGCTGTGATCACCCCAACGGGCAGCTGTTCCGGAGCGATCAGGGTACGCGCCAGGGTATCGGCCAGCACCAACAGCGTGCCGCCCGCCAGTGCGCAGGCGGGCAGTATCAGCCGCTGGTCGTTGCCTAACAGCAGACGCAGTATATGCGGCACCACTAAACCGACAAAACCAATGCTGCCAGCGGTGGTGACCGCCGCCGCCGTCAGCAAGCTGGCAGTAACGTAGATACACCACTCCAGCGGTCGAACCGCCACGCCCAGCGCGGCGGCCTGCTGTGGGCCTCGGGCCAGCACATTCAGGCTACGCCCAAGCGGAATCAGCACTACGCAGGTGGCCAGCAATAGCAGTAGCGGCGGCCAAGGCGTGCGCGAATAGGAGAGATCGCCCATCAGCCAGTAGAGCATGCCCGGCAGGCGCTCGGCGGGGCTTAACGCCAGCATCAGCGTAATCACTGCGCCCCACCCCGCGGCCACTACAACGCCGGTTAGTAGCAGCCGCGAAGGTGTCCACCCGCCGCTGCCGTGGGCCAAACCAAAGACTAAAAACGTCGATAGCAGCGCGCCGCCAAACGCCGACCCTGAAATCGCCAGCCCGCCTAGCCCACCTAGCATGGCCGCCAATGCGCCTATTGAGGCACCGCCGGAAAGTCCGAGTACATAAGGGTCAGCGAGGGGATTGCGCAGTAGTACCTGCATCAACGCCCCCGCTACTGCCAACAAACCACCCACGGCAAACGCCGAGAGCGCCCTAGGCAAACGCAGCTCCATAACCATAGTGCGCGCCAGTGCATCACCTTCGCCTTGCAACAAGTCCATAATTTGCCCAGGAGAAATCTGCGCACTGCCGACACCAAGCGCTAACAGTAGCGCTGCCAGCGCCGCGAGTAATAGCAGGCTAAGCGGGAAACCCAGGCGCGTTAGCATTAGCTGCGCTCACGATTTTGGCGGGCAATATCAAGCTTTTCACACAGGAGCTCAGTGCCCTCCATCAGGCGCGGTGTGGGTCGCTGAATCAGTGAAGGCGGCACAAAGAAGAGATTCTCTTCCGCAACCGCTTTCAAGTTGGAGTACTGCTCCCAGTGGGTCAACCAGTGGCGATTCTCTTCACCCATGCCCCCGGCAATAATCGCTTCAGGGTTGGCTGCCAGTACCGCTTCATCGTCGATACGCGGCACAAGGCGCGTTTGCTCGCCAAACACATTTTCACCGCCACAAATCTCGACCACTTGACCAATCAGGTGCTGGTCGTTAACGCTCATTAATGGCTCATCCCACACTTGGTAGAACGTGGCGACCGGCTCGCGGTCTCGATAGCGCTCTTCCAGGTCATTCATGGTCGTACGGAAATTATCGGCCACCGCCTGCCCGGCCGCTTCCGTTCCTGCCAGCCGCGCCAAGCGTTCGATGGCGCTGGCCACGCCATCCATATCGCGAGGCTCAATGTAGAACACCGGCATGCCCAAGGCTTCGAGGGTTTCAAGCTGTTCAGCGGGGTTGCCGGTTACCCAGCCAATCACTAAATCCGGCGCCAAACCCACCAGTTTTTCTAAATCAATCCGGGTATGGCTACCCACCGACGCCACTTGTTTAGCTTCCGGCGGATAGTCGCTATACGAGACGACGGCGACCACTTGATCTCCCGCGCCAGCCGCGTAGGTCAGTTCAGTAGCGCCGGGGGAAAGTGTGGCAATGCGCTGAGCGGCATTATGAAGGCAGACCTCACGATCACGATCATCTACTGCGCAGCGCGACTGATCGTTTGCCAATGCAACCGTTGCCATGAATAGCAGCGCGAGGCCTAAGGCCCCGCGCGCTAAGCCATGGTGACTATTGGCCAAAGTGAACACTCAAAAACCCTGCCCGGCCGGCGTTGATATAATCGGCACCATCAAATGAACGGGTGGTGATGTAGTCTTGATCCAGCGCATTTTCAACCGTCACGCGCGCACTCCATAGCGGGGCAAATTGCCAGCCAGCTCGTAGATTAACAAGACCGTAGCCACTTAGGCGATCGTCATTCTGGGCGTCGCGGTAGCGGTGGTTTTGTGCTATCCAAGACCCTCCCAGCGACCAGTCGCCAAGCTCACGGTCTATATCGACACGTACGCTCTGCGTGGCACGGTTTTGCAAGCGATGGCCTGTCAACCGGTTTTCGGGGTCGGTATAGGTCAGTGCAGCGGCCAGGGTCCAGTCAGCTATTTCCACGCCACTGGAAAGTTCAGCCCCGCGGATTCGTGACGTAGGCACATTGGACTGGATACCTTGCCCGGTGATCAAGTTATCGATATCGGTTTGATAGAGCGCCGCGTCCCAGAACCAGTGGGCGTATTGCCCGCGCGCACCGACTTCCAACGTTTCGGAGGTTTCAGCTTCCAGGTCCGGATTACCGAAGCCTGGGTAGTAAAGCTGATTGTAGGTCGGCGCATTGAAAGCGGTGCCATAGTTGGCCCGTAGTGTGTGGTAGCTGTCCAGCTCGTAACCTACTCCTAGGCTGCCCGTTACTTCTTCCCCATAGGATTCGTTGTCGTCGAACCTCAGGCTGGCCTGCAAAATGACAGGGGAAAAATCCAGCAGCGCCTGTGAAAATACCGCTGCATTGCTGCGACTGGTTTCATCGTAATCGATGCTGCTGTCGACCTTGTCTTGGCTGTATTCAGCCCCTGCCACCAGCTCATGGGCGCCGGATGTAAAGGTGTTTTCCCAGCGCGCGGTGTGCACTTTGGTGTTGAACACGGAATCACCCGAATCGGCAAAATTATCGCTCTCATCGCGTGACTCGCTTAACGTGATGCGGCTACGCCAATAGTCGGTGAGCGGCAGCTCGCCGTATACCCCGGCCACTTGCTGAACAAAGTCGTTTTCGCCACCGTCGTATTCGTTGTTACCGCGGGCACGTAGCGCCAGCACCCCCATTTCGGCACCGGAATCGAAGGTGTGAGAAACCCGCGCCAGGGCAGACGTATTATCGTAACCCTTGTCATCACCGTCGCGGCGAATGGGCTGTCCGTCGGTAGCAAAATGGCTACCGGCGAAACTGTAGCGGGTGCCGCCTTCTTGGCCGCTGATACCGGCGCTTAGGCGCTGGGTGTTAAATGAACCACCGCCGACTGAAATACGGGGTTGCGGGCCCTCTTCTTCACCATCAGGCGTAAAGAGTTGGATGACACCCCCAATCGCATCGGCGCCGTAAAGGCTGCCGCGGGGGCCACGCACGATTTCAGCGCGGTCAAACATACGCGGATCGAGATACGACCAGGCAGCGCCGCCGCTGGTGGCAGAACGCAAGCGAATGCCGTCGATTAACAGCACATTTTGGCTACTGCCCGTGCCGCGAATATAAACGCTGCTGTTTTTACCAAAGCTGCCATTCGAAGAGACATCCACGCCGGGCTGCCCACGGAAAAGATCGGTAATGCTTACCGGGTCTTGGCGGCGAAAAGTGGCTTCATCCAACACGGTGACTGAAGAGAGGCTTTCATTAGCGGTACGCGGGGCAAGTGCCGCGGTCACCACCACAGGATTGAGGTCAGCATCAGCGGAAGTGGCGACGGGGTTCTGCTCGTTGGACTGAGCATGCACGGCCAGCGGTAGCGCGGCCATGACAAACGCAGCCCGTTTGGCGGTGGTGTGGAAACGGTGGTTCATGTGAGATCCCTTGCTCGTCGTGCTCACCCGCACAACACAGTTTTTTTGACCGAGCGCAGGGAAAAACAAGGGAGTAACGATAGCGTTGCGCCACCGTTCACTGCCCTAAGAACGCCCTCCGCGTCTCGGCATGGTTGGTTCAGTTAGAACCATTACTCTCGGGCCGGTCTCCGGGCTGACGAGCGAAAGGCGTCTCTAGCAATAGCAGAGCCACGCTTTTCCGAACGACCACCTTCCCGTGCGTGAGCACAGTGGCGTAATTAGCCGTTCTTATCTCGATCACCGTTGCGGGGGCAGCGTTGGAATCACGCAAAGCGTTCACCAACTTCCCGTTTCACTAGCGGCTGTTTAACCGCTAGCACCTGAGAGTGGGCGTAAACTAGCAACTTGCCAAAGGGAGGTCAATTGAATTGGAGCGGGGTATCACGCACAGGAAAGCCGCCAGTGGCTACTTGAGCGCCATCACCAACCCATGGCGCACATACCATACCTCTTCAGCTTGGGCGGTGGCGTCTTGGGTGAACCAGCCATTGAGATCACGCAGGCGCCGCTGCTCTGGTTCCATGGGCACAACCCCACGGCCAACGTCGGTGGCGATAATGATTAACGCCGCGTTTAACTCGTCGGCGCGCTGGCAAAGCTGGATCATATCGCGCTGCCACTGCTGGCGCAGGGCATCGTTATCATCACGTTCAAGAGCAGCACCTAGCCACTCAAGCACGCCGGTGATAATCAGCGGCGTATTGGCGACTAGCGCTTGCTGGCTATCGATGAAAGGCTGCGCAGCATCAAGCCGCCACCACTGCGCTTCGGGAAAGCGAGCGATTACGGCGTCGCGTTTGCCAGCGCAGGCACCGCCGATGAAGAGCTGCATTGCCATTCCCCTTTGCCATGTTCGTCTTTTTGATAAATAAGCTGCCACCGCCTGCCCTGGGCTTGAAGCACCGTGCCGTCCCAGAAGTGGATCGTTTCAAAACGGCGGCGCAGTTCACGAATCACGCCGCCATGGGTGACAGCCAGTATCTTTTTGTGACCATTGGCATGAGCATTGGTCGCCAGATCATAAAGCCAGCCATCCAGACGCTCGCGCAGTTGGGCTGCCGATTCGCCACCGGGAATTTGCAGCTCACCCACGCTATCAATCCAGGCACGGTAGTGCGGCAAGTCTTTTAGGTCGTCGTAAACCTTGCCTTCGTACTCACCAAAATCAAGCTCGCGCAGCCGTGGTTCGAGGGTGAGCGGCACGACAGCCTTGGTGATGTCCGCCCACGCCAGGGTTTGTTGGCAGCGGTTAAGATCGCTTGAGTAGATAGCATCAAACCGCTCATCCACCAACGCGTCGCGCAGTTCTAGAAGCCCAACTTCAGCGTCAGGAAACAGCAGCGGAATATCGCGCTGGCCTTGATAGCGACGCTCTAAATTCCAAGCGGTGATACCGTGGCGAACTGCCACCAGCTCCACAGTAAGATCAGTAGCCAAAGCTCTCCCCCTTCGATGGTGGCGCCTACCATATCGCCGTTAATCCCGTTAAACAGTCGCAACATTAGCCAGCGGATTAGTAACACAAAAACAGTGACCATTAGCATCATCAACACTATCGCGGGCGCTAGCAGTGCCATCAGCACGATCGGCACCAACGCAAGCGCCACATCTTGGCCGCTAAGCGACTGCTGCCAGCTCCACGCCAAACCCTTCTGTTGGGCGCAGGGAGTCAGCACCAGTAACGCAACGCCTGCCCAGCGCCCTAGCGCGGGAACGACTAATAGCCACCACCAGGGTGCGTGATAAGCCAGCAATGCCCACAGGAGCACGGCCTTCCAGGCAAGCAGAAACACCAGCGCCAACATACCAAAGCTGCCGATTTGCGGGTCTTTCATGATTTCCCAACGACGCGCCAGGGGCTGATTACTACCCAGCGCATCGGCGATATCCATAACGCCGTCTAAATGCAGCCCGCCCGAAATAGCCACCCAAATGCTTAGCAATGTCAGCGCGGTGATCGGCGCGGGAACGTTGTGTATTCCGAGCGCGACTAGCGCTAGCACAGTGCCAATCAACAGCCCCACTACCGGATAGGCGCGTACTGCCCAGCGTCGGATATCAGGTGTCCAGGGAACGGCTATTGGAATTGGGACGCGAGTAAGGAACTGCAGCGCAAGCAGAAGACCGAACAGGGCATTTCTCAAATCGACAGCTCCTTCATTAACAAAATGCCTTTGCGGACTTCCAATCAATGACGCACCCCGCCACCACTTCTATTACCGAGTCCGCCTCTTTCGCTAGCCAGCGGTGAACGCGCTGAAGAAACGCCAGATAGCGCCAGGTTTCAGCATCCGAGGGCGGCAGCGCTTCGTTGATATCATTGGAGACAATCACTAGATAGAGGCTACGTGCTCGGGCATCGGCAAGTGCGCTTGCTAGCAGCGCCAGGCCCTCCTCTTCGCTGAGCTCACTGGCGTACAGCACCTGGCTGGCCCAGAGCGTTAAGCAATCCAGCAGCACGGCACTACCACTTGGCACCTTAGCCAGCGCTTGATCAATGGCAAGTGGCTCCTCCAGTGTTTTCCACTGAGCGCTCTGCCACTCCTCTTGTCTGGATTGACGATGACGGGCTACGCGCGCGGCCATTTCGGCGTCGTATACGTCTGCGGTGGCTAAGTAGTAACAGGGCGAACTGCCCGCTGCATTCACAACCTGCTGCTCGGCAACATCGCTTTTACCAGAACGCGCACCACCGCTAACGAAGACAATCATTCAGCACCTTTATCAAGCGTCGATTGGCGGGCTCGTCGCGTAGCGCCACTCGCAGCCATTCGCCATTAAGCCCGGCAAAATTATGCGTATGGCGCACCAGTACGCCCCGGCGCAACAGGCGCTCAAACAGCACGTCGCTCGTGATGCCGCTTGCACGCTGCTCGGCCCCCGGGCGGAACAGGAAAAAGCACGCTTGGCTGGGCACCATGTCCAGCCCCAATTCAGCGAGCGTTTGGGCCATGCGTGGGTGCTCACTGGCCAACCATCGCTGAGTGCGTCGGGTAAACGCATCATCCGCCAGCAGAGGCGCTACCAGTTCCGCCGCCAGATGATTAACGCTCCACGGCGGTTGATGGGCCTGTGCTGCTTGAACCGTGGCCGCATCCGCTAGCAGGTAGCCCAGCCGGAGACCCGGCAGGGTATAAAATTTGGTCATGGAGCGTAGCAAGATCAGATGCGGGTAGCGCGCCAATAACGTTGTCAGCGGCGCCTTATCTTGGCTGTTATCCACCATATCGATAAAGGCTTCATCGACCACCACGCGACAATTCAGAGCAGCGGTGTGCTCCAGCAAGACCACCATGGTCGAGAAGTCGATAAGCGTCGCGGTAGGATTATTGGGTCGGCATAGAAACAGCACATCGATGTCGCTTAACGCTGTCAGCAGCGCATCAATATCCAGACTAAAATCCAGTGGGGACAGCGGAATCTCGCTAATCGACAGCCGGTGGGCATGACAGGCGCGGGCATACTCGCCAAAGCTTGGGGTTAGTATGGAGGCTCGTTTACCCGCATGTAACGCAGCGGTCAGAAAGATGGCCTCGGCACCTCCGTTGGTCAATAGCACCTGTTCGGGCTCAATCTGATGATGGGCGGAGATGGCCTGACGAGCAGCGGAATAATCGGGCGATGGGTAATGATCAAGGCCCGCTAGCTGCCGCGTTAGCCAATCGCGCACCCACGCGGGCGGCCCCAGCGGGTTGAGATTGGCGCTAAAATCGTCCAGACGGTGATCGGCAGGCAAACCGAAGTGCGTTAGCAGCGTCTCGGCCTGGCCGCCATGCTTGGGCCATGCAGAGCTGGGTAATGGAGAGCTGGTCCATTGAGAGCCGGGGCATGCGGGCGTACTCATAGCAATCCTCGCAGAATAAACATCAGTCCAGCCATCACGAGCACCGACAGCAACATAAAGAGTAGCCAGGCGCCGTGCATCAAACGGATAGTAGCGCCGATATGAGCAACACGCAGCGTCTCAAAGGGCTCGCCAAGGGTCGCTCGGTGGGAAACCACACCTTGATAAAAGTTGGTGCCGCCCAACTGTACACCCAGCAGCCTCGCTACCATGGCTTCCGGCCAACCAGCGTTCGGGCTGGGATGGCGAGGCGCATCCCGGCAAGTGCCACGTAGCGCACCTTTCCAGCGTAACGGTAAAACAGTAAAAGCGCTCAGCAGCAGGCCAGCGAGCAATAGACACAGCGCGGTTAAGCGTGCGGGTACCCAGTTGGCCACATCGTCCAGCTTCGCGGAGGCAAAACCAAAATCAGCATAGCGTTGGTTTTTATAGCCGACCATCGAATCCAGCGTATTTACCGCCTTATACGCCAGGGCTAGCGGCGCCCCGCCAATCAGGGCAAAAAACAGCGGTGCGGTAATGCCATCGACGGTGTTTTCAGCCACGGTTTCCACAGTGCCCCGGGTGATTTCCGCTTCGTCCAAGCGATGGGTGTCGCGGCCAACAATCATGCCCAGTGCTTGGCGTGCGGCGGGCAAATCGCCCTTGGTCAGCGGCTCTACCACAGCGCGGGCCGCATCGCCCAAACCTTTGATCGCCAGTGTCGTGGAGAGCAGCCAGAGTTCAGCGACCAATGCCAGCCCAGGGTGCAACTGCGTCAACACTGCTAACAGCAGCCAACTGATACTCCACACGCCGCCTACCACGATGAGCGTCAGCAGGAAGCCGCACACTCTACGCTGCTGCGCAGTCCCGCGATTCCACAGCTGTTCAAAGCGACTGATAAACCGCCCGACCAGCACCACTGGATGGGGTATTGAGCGTGGGTCGCCAACGATTAGATCGATCACAATCGCCAGGGCGATCAGGATGATGCCTGTTAAATCAAAAGGCGCGCTCATACTAATCCTTCGCTAGAGCAAGCTAGCGAGTTTAGCGTTGCCTGATACACCGCTCTTCCAATTGCTCGGCCAAGTGGTGTACCGGAACCTGCATAAGGGGTTTGCATCCCTTGCTGAGTGGCCGCCACACATACACAGTCCGTAGAAGTGCCTGTGGTGGCTGTACCGCTATACGTATCAATAATGCCAGCCTTATAGAGCGCTTGAACCTTGGTCTCTGTTATCGACAAACAGGTGTTTACTAGCGCGCCGTCAGTCAGTTGGGCATCGACAAACACAAACACGTTGATAGTGCCTGCCACGAGGCGAGGATCTTGTGAGTGAAGCGCGGTGATATCCACCGCATTGCCTGTCCCCGCCGTCACCAGCGCCATAACGCCATGCTCACGCTGCGCCAATGGCATGCTGACGATGGAGGCGCTGCTTAAACGTACGGCTGTCATCATGGCAATTGATGAAGAAGGTAACCCCTGGGCACCCAGCCAGGCGCTAAGATCCGCCACGGGGGTGCGCCCATCGTAATTTTTATCAACATGAAAGTTGGCAAAGCAGTGCGTACTGCCAAAGCCATCGCCTATCAGCGCACTACTTAGAGTGCGCAGCGGCACCTGAGAGGTTATCGCCAAGCAATGCTCGCTTTGCGAGAGCGTTAATGGCTGGTTAAAAGGAAGCGTTTTCGGCGTGCTCAACAGTGTGCTCATAGTGCAGCTTTATCGCTAACACCGGCATCGGTGAACGTAGCCATTTCCCCCATCATCGCTGTGGCCGCCTGCAGCAAGGGGTACGCTAGCGCCGCGCCGCTGCCCTCGCCTAGCCGCATGCCCATATCCAGCAGCGGCTTGGCGTCTAGTGCACGTAACGCAACATCGTGCCCCGGCTCTTGGGAACGATGGCCAAAAATCAAATAGCCGCGCACTGCGGGACACATCCGGCAGGCGGTGAGTGCGGCGACGGTGGCGATGAAGCCATCCACAATCGCAGGCAACCGATGCGCTGCTGCAGCTAAATACGCGCCGGTCATGGCGGCGATCTCCAGCCCGCCCAGCTTGGTCAACACTTCTAAGGGTGCCTGTGAATCAGCATTGCGCGCCGCGATGGCACGCTCAATGACGGCCACTTTAAGGGTTAGCTGCTGTGGGTCAATGCCCGTGCCAGCGCCCACTAGGCTTGCCACCGGCTCGCCGGTTAACACTGCTAACATGGCGCTGCTGGCGGTGGTGTTGGCAATACCCATCTCCCCGACTATAAGGCACTTTGCCCCCGCCTTTATTGCCCGCTCTACCGCCACCACGCCTGCATTAATGGCCTCTGCTGCCTGCTCAGGCTGCATCGCATCTTCTATCGCCATGTTGGCGGTACCGCGGGATACCTTGGCATTCACCACACCAGCTGCCGTGATATCGCTCGCCACGCCGACATCCACCACTTCAACACGCGCGCCAATCTGCCGGGCAAACACGTTAACCGCCGCGCCGCCCTGGGCAAAGTTAGCCACCATCTGAGCAGTCACCGCTTGCGGAAAGGCTGAAACACCCTCCGCGGCAACGCCGTGATCGGCGGCAAACACAATAACGGCCGGCGGTATTACGCTGGGCTTCAGTTCGCCAGTGATAGCGCTAAGCTGAATGGCTAATGTCTCTAGGGCACCTAAGCTGCCTGGCGGTTTGGTTAACGTATCCAAGTAGCGACGCGCTTGCTCACCTGCATGAAAATTAACTGGCTGGATGTCGTCAAGAATCGCGTGCATGCAGGCTCCGGCTTGGTGAGTAGACAAGAAATATTAAACGTAGCGCGCAAAAGGGTAGCAAAAGCCTGAGTGCTATACTTGCTATTTCACTGGTGGCTCTACCAAGCTGTTGGGGTTCTTTGGATTCATCCGCGCATTTGCGGGAAAAATTCGACGCCCCATATTCGGGTAATAAAACTACAATTGTGGTTTTTATTGCCGTAAAGTCTCTTATATCGACACTAAAAAATGTAAAATAACTACATGTGTTACACACCGTCTTTATCATGCAGAGGTCCCTATGCCGAGCTCAACACCTGCCACTCTAAACCCCACCGTTGCTGAGGTTACCCAGCGCATCCGTGAGCGCTCCAAGCACCGGCGTGCTCTCTATGAATCTCATATGGCTGACCAGCATAAGCAAGGCGTACATCGCGGTGAGCTCTCCTGCGGTAACCTCGCGCACGGTTTTGCAGGTTGCGACGTGCCTACCGATAAGGGCCGACTAAAGTTAACCAATAGTGCCAACTTGGGCATCATATCCTCCTATAACGATATGCTTTCAGCCCACCGACCATTTGAAGACTACCCTGCCGCTATTAAAGAAGCCGCACGCGGCATGGGCTCAACCGCTCAATTTGCCGGTGGTGTGCCCGCCATGTGCGACGGTGTTACCCAAGGTCAACCGGGCATGGAGCTATCGCTTTTCTCCCGTGATGTGATCGCCATGGCAACCGCGGTTGCGCTTTCCCATAATATGTTTGATGCAGCGCTGTATTTAGGTATCTGCGATAAAATCGTGCCAGGTCTCTTTATTGGTGCCGCACGCTTTGGCCACCTACCCGCCATTTTTGTCCCCGGCGGCCCCATGACAACAGGCCTGCCTAACGATGAGAAGGCTAGAGTCCGTCAGCTTTATGCAGAAGGCAAAGTAGGTCGCGATGAGCTTTTAGAGGCCGAATCACAGTCGTATCACAGCCCTGGCACCTGCACCTTCTACGGCACTGCCAACTCCAACCAGCTGATGATGGAGATGATGGGGCTACACCTGCCCGGCGCCTCTTTTGTTAACCCAGGTACTCCGCTGCGCGAAGCACTTACCCGTTACGCCACTGAACAAGCGATTCGCAATACCGAACAAAGCGGCAACTACCGTCCGTTCTACAAGCAGATTGACGAACGTGCGATCGTTAACGCTATCGTAGGTTTGCTTGCTTCCGGTGGTTCTACCAACCATACCCTGCACTTGGTTGCCATGGCGGCGGCGGCGGGCATTACCATTAACTGGGACGACTTCACGGACCTCTCAGCCGTCGTACCCAGCATGACCCGCATCTACCCCAATGGCCAAGCGGATGTTAACCACTTCCAAGCTGCTGGCGGCATGAGCCTGCTGATTCGTGAGCTACTCGAGGCTGGGCTTATCCACGGGGATATTCCCACTGTCTTTGGCACCGATATGATGGCCTACACTCAGGAGCCTTTCCTTGAAGAGGGTAAGCTTACCTGGAGAGAAGGACCGGCCACGAGCCATGACACTGACGTCCTGCGCCCGGTTAGCAATCCCTTCTCGCCCACCGGCGGGCTTACCGTGCTTGACGGCAACCTGGGCCGCGGCGTGATTAAAATCTCGGCAGTAAAACAGGACCATCGCGTCATTGAAGCACCGGTACAGCTGTTTGATGATCAAAATCAGGTAAAAGCGGCGTTTGAATCCGGCCAGCTTGATCGTGATGTGATTGTGGTGGTGCGCTTTCAGGGCCCCAAAGCCAACGGCATGCCTGAACTACACAAGCTCACCCCGTTCTTGGGTGTGCTTCAAGACCGCGGCTATAAAGTTGCCCTGGTTACGGACGGACGTATGTCTGGGGCGTCGGGCAAGGTTCCGGCCGCTATCCACGTAACGCCAGAGGCCGTTGACCGTGGGCCGCTCTCGAAACTTAAGGATGGCGATATCGTCCGCCTGGATGCCGATAGCGGAGAGCTAAACGTATTAATAGACGCCGCAAAATTCAATGCCCGTCCATGCGCCGAAGCCAATCTGGAACACAACCACTTTGGCATGGGCCGTGAGCTCTTTGGCGGCTTCCGCCACCTGGCCACCAAGGCCGAAGAGGGAGCGGGCGTATTTGGTGGTTTCGAGGCAGAAGTACTAGCGCGGGAGCTGGAAAAAATCGAACAGGAGGACCAATGAGCCGACCGGCCCTCATTGGCGACATAGGTGGCACCAATGCACGCTTGGCGTTAGTCACGCCAGGCGAGATCACGCCGCACGATATTGTGAATCTTCCCTGCGCTGACTACCCCGGCGTTATTGAAGCGGTGCAGGATTATTTACAGCGTGTCGGTGCTACCGGCGATAAAGCGCCTCAAGAAGCGTGCTTAGCCTTTGCTTGCCCCGTTCACGCTGAGCGGGTCAAGATGACCAATAACCACTGGGAATTTTTAAAAAGCGAGGTTCAGCAAGCGCTGAACCTCGCTGTTTTTAAAGTCATTAACGACTTCACCGCCCAGGCGCTGGGTGTGCCTCATGTCGCTGCCAGTGAATTGGTCGAAGTCCAGCCAGGCAAGTCACAAGCGCACGCCACACGCCTTGTCATCGGGCCTGGCACAGGGCTAGGCGTTGCCGGGGTATTCCCCGGCCAGCGCGCCTGGATTCCACTGCCTACTGAAGGCGGCCATGTTACCTTCGCGCCCACGGATGATACCGAGCGAGCGATTGTGGATGTGTTTAAACAGCGTCGTCCACGAATCAGTGTAGAGCGGGTCTTATGCGGCCAGGGTTTGTTAGAACTTTATCAAGCCTACTGCACGTTTGAAGGTGCTGAACCACGCTTAGCTAGCCCGGCGGATGTCACAAAAGCAGCTAATGAAGGCGATAGCCTCGCCACTACCGCCCTGCTGCGTTTTCTAAAAATTCTGGGCGATGTATGCGGCGACGCCACCTTGACCATGGGCGCGAGGGGCGGTGTTTATCTGTGCGGGGGCATACTGCCGCGCCTGCTCAATTGGTTACCCAAAAGCGAACTGCGCGCCGCTTTTGTCAATAAAGGACGCATGGGAGCTTATAACGCAGACATCCCCATCTGGGTGGTCGCCGCCCCCTGGACAGGCTTGTTAGGCGCCGCTGAGGCACTGCATAACGAAGAGGTTTTTTAATACCATTTCTAGCACCTCTAACAACACTCCTAACAACACCAATACGGAACCTGCTATGCCCGCCGCCTTTTTTGATGTGCCGTTTTTACTCGGCATGATGCGCCTGCACGAAGCACCCGCCATGCACGAACCTGAGCGATTAGCAGAATGGATTGAAGCGCGCCTGGAACAAGGCCTTAACTGGTTTGACCATGCAGACATTTACGGCAGCGGCCAAGGGGAGACGCTTTTTGGCGCCGCGCTACGGGCGCGCCCTGCCCTGGCTCAGCGGGTCAATGTCGTCACCAAAGCGAGCATCGCCAACGACAACCCCGCCCCTGGTTCGGGCAAGGTAAAGCACTACAACGCTAGCCCTGCTTATCTTAATAGCGCCATTGATGGCTCACTTGCGCGTTTGAATGTCGAACGTCTCGATCACTTCCTAATTCACCGCCCCGATCTACTGATGAATACGGAAGCGACCGGCCGGGCGCTGGACGACGCCATTGACGCCGGCAAAATTGGCGCAGCAGGTGTTTCCAACCATTTGCCCAGCCAGTGGCGGCGCTTACAGGGCGCCATGCATCACCGCTTATCAGCTAACCAAATCGAGCTCTCGATTGCCCACACAGCGCCACTGTTTGACGGCAGCTTTGATGATCTCTGTGCCGAAGGCCACGCGCCCATGGCATGGTCACCTTTGGCAGGTGGGCAGTTAATGCATGGCGCCGTTGGTGACTGTTTGGATAAGTGGGCAACAGAGCTTGATAGCACCCCTAGTGCTTTAGCGCTGGCATGGTTGCGCAGCCTCCCCAATTCACCGGTCCCGGTGATTGGCAGCGTTAAACCTGATCGAATCAGCGATATGCTCAAAGGCCCTGCTACGCTACCCCGGGAAGCGTGGTATGAATTGCTGGAAGCCGCCCGCGGCCACTGCGTGGCATAAGGCTATTTGTATAAAACGACGCGGTACAAAACAACTATTACGTTAATTACACTAAGGAGCCACTGATGACGCCAATCATCGCCTTTGGGGAAGCACTGGTGGATATGCTCTCCAGCCGTCTAGGGGCGGCAAAGGATGCACAGGAAACCTTTACGCCCTACGCCGGTGGTGCTCCCGCTAATGTGGCGGTCGCCTGCGCTCGTTTAGGCGTACCCAGCCAGTTTCTAGGCATGGTGGGCGACGATACGTTTGGGCACTTCATCGTGCGCGAACTCAACAGTCACGGCGTCGACACCAGCGGCGTGGTATTTACCCAAGAAGCCCGCACAGCGCTGGCATTCGTTTCCCGGGATGAGGCGGGCGAACGCACTTTTGATTTTTATCGCCCACCCGCGGCTGATCTGCTTTATCGTCTTGAACACCTACCCCACGGTGTCTTTGAGAACCCCGCTATTTTACACCTGTGTAGCAACAGCCTGACCGACCCTGAGATTGCCGATGTCACCTTGGCAATGGCCACCATGGCCAAACGGGCAGGTTGCCTGGTCAGCGTAGACGCCAACCTGCGTCACAATTTATGGCCCGAGGGCGAAGCGGATGCCAGCTTAGTCACGCAGTTACTAGACGGCGCTGAGCTGCTCAAACTCTCCCAGGAAGAGCTTGACTACTTACGTGCCGACCACCCTGCGGAGTCGTGGCTTTCAGAGCGGCTAGCGGCAGGGGTAAAAGTTATCTTAATCACCGACGGCCCCAACGATGTCTTACTCAAAGGCGTCGGTATCGACCAGCGCATCGCGCCACCCAAGGTTGAAGCAGTCGATACCACCGCAGGGGGCGACGCTTTCATTGGCGGACTGCTGGCGGAACTCTCGGCCCACGGCATTAATGAGAATTGGCACAACGATGCCGATTTTTTACGTCGCGCAGTGAATACCGCCTGCCGCTGCGGCGCCCATGCCGTTACTCGCCCAGGCGCTTATGCCGCCTTGCCCACCCGGGCTGATATTGGCCTTTAACTAGCCAAACGAAACTCCCAACGTGGCGCGCCTTTCACCCAGGCGCGCCATTTTTTAGGCGCGTTTTTTGAAGCCCTATCACAAACTCATAAGTGCGTTTTCAACTTGGACTTATGTCTACCTATGCCAGCTTGTTAAAATGTCAGACATTTAATAGACTGACAACAAAATAGCCCTCTGAGTGACGAGACACGCCATGACGCTGGACGCTCTACCGCCCCACCAGGGGGGCGCTGAACAGTTAGCGCGCCTACTCGCCCAGGCGCTGCTGACAGGCCATTGGCAGCCGGGTGATACCTTCCCCCGCGAGCTTGATATCGGTAAACACTTTGCGGTGAGCCGCAATCAGGTACGCAATGCGCTGACCAGCCTCTCCGCGGCAGGGCTACTGGAACGTACGGCGGGTCGGGGCACGCTGGTGCGCGAAATGGGCGACTGGCACCTGCTCGACCCGCTGATGAGCGAGTGGATGACCGGCCTGGTCAATCTTGACCCTCAGCTGGTACGGGCTATTTACGCCTTTCGTTTTTCTGCCGAACCAGTAGTCGCCGGGCTCGCCGCCCAGGCCGCTGAAGCTGAAGACCTCGAACGCTTGGAGCGCGCCTTTGCGGGTATGGAAAACACCGCAGGCAGCGTTGATGCGCGCGATGAACATGCGGAATACGACGTTGCCTTTCACGATGCCACCTATCGCGCTAGTCACAATTTAGTCTGGCGACAAATGGGGCATTTACTGCGCCCATCCATCATGGCGTTGATTCATGGCTCGCAACACCGTACTGACACTTTGGATGACAGCCTCGCCCGCCATCGCCAAGTACTTGACGCTATTCGCAATCGCGATGTCAGCGCTGCAGAAACCGCCGCCAGAGAAGTGCTGCGCCGCACGGCCATTGACCTTGGCATTGTTAGCTAACATTACTCACTAAATATTTCCTATCCAAAAGGATGACTGGACATGAAAATTACCAAACTCAAGACCTGGCAAGTTCCTCCGCGCTGGCTGTTTCTCAAAATCGAAACTGATGAAGGCTGCTACGGTTGGGGCGAGCCGGTGATTGAAGGCCGCGCCGCAACCGTTGAAGCCGCCGTGCACGAGCTTTCCGACTATTTGATCGGCCAGGACCCTCACCGCATAGAGCACTTGTGGAACATCATGTATCGCGCCGGATTCTACCGCGGTGGCCCTATTCTGATGAGCGCGATTGCCGGTATCGATCAGGCGCTATGGGACCTTAAAGGTCGCGATCTGGGTGTGCCTGTTCACCAACTGCTGGGCGGCGCCGTTCGTGACAAGATGCGCATGTATGCCTGGACCGGCGGCGATCGCCCGAGCGATGTGGGCGCTGGGGCCAAGGCCTTGGTCGAAAAAGGCTTTACCGCTTTCAAAATGAACGGCACGCCTGAACTGCAGATTGTCGACTCCCATCGCAAGATTGATGAAGCAGTGGCAAGAGTCGCGGAAGCGCGAAATGCCGTGGGCCCGGATATTGGCATTGGGATCGACTTTCATGGCCGCGTGCATCGGCCAATGGCCAAAGCACTGCTGCGCGAGCTGGAGCCTTTTCACCCGATGTTCGTGGAAGAGCCGGTCGCCCCGGAGCACTTGCCTTGCCTGAAGGATATTGCCGGTGGCCTGGGTTACCCGCTAGCCACCGGGGAACGGTTGCACACCCGCTTCCAGTTCCGTGACCTGCTGGCGGATGGCATGATCGACATTATTCAGCCCGACATTTCCCACTGCGGCGGTATCAGCGAAGGGCTCAAAATCGCTGCCCTGGCCTCGGCCTACGATGTCGCCCTGGCGCCCCATTGCCCGCTCGGCCCGTTAACGCTGGCCGCATCGCTACAGCTGGATGCAGTCAGCCACAACGCCTTTATCCAAGAGCAGAGCATGGGTATTCACTACAACCAGGGCAACGACGTGCTCGACTACTTGGTCGATAAATCGGCGCTCGCCATTGAAGACGGTTTCTGTGCCATTCCCCAAGGTCCAGGGCTTGGCGTTGAGATCAACGAAGAGTTCGTTGAGGAGCGCGCCAAAGTGGGGCACCGCTGGCGTAACCCGGTTTGGACGCATGAAGACGGTTCAATTGCGGAGTGGTAAGCCATGGAATCAAGCGCAATGCGTGAAACGACTGAAATAGCACATCAGTTGGCCTGGATTGCCGTGGATTGGGGTTCTAGCAACCTACGCGCCTGGGGTCTAGATCAACACGACAAGGTAATTGCCCAAGCCAGCAGCGATAAGGGCATGCTATCGCTTAAAGCCGATGAGTATGAAGCCGAGCTGCTACGGTTGGTGAGTGATTGGCTGCCCACGAATGCGCCTACAAAGGTGTTAGTGTGTGGCATGGCGGGCGCCCGCCAGGGCTGGTTGGAAGCCGCCTACCTGCCGGTTCCAACGCGACTAGACCAACTGAGCCAAGGCGCGGTGACGCCCGGGCTTGCAGGCAGCCAGCTGCACATTTATCTGCTGCCTGGCTTAAGCCAAACCCACAGCGCGACGGCCCACTTTGACGTGATGCGCGGCGAAGAGACCCAGCTGGCGGGTCTGGTCGCCGATACGCCTGACTTTTCAGGCCTCGCTTGTCTGCCCGGCACGCACGCCAAATGGGCTACCCTGGAAGCAGGCGCCGTCACTCAGTTCACTACCTATCTGACCGGTGAGCTTTATAAGCTCCTGGCACGCCAATCGGTTTTGCAGCACTCCATCGGCAGTGATGACTTGAATGATGCGGCCTGTCGTGACGCCTTTGTGACAGCGGTCAGCGAAAGCTATGAAGCGCCCGAAACCTTTAGCAGCCGCCTGTTCGGCGTGCGTGCGCAAGATTTACTCGATGGACGACTACCTACCGGCAAAATGCGAGGGGCCGTACTGGCGGCCAGGCTCTCCGGGCTCGCTATCGGCCTTGAACTCGCTGGCGCCTGCCGTGAGCCGTCAAGCCAAGCGCCAATCACGCTAATCGGTAACCAAGCCCTTTGTCAGCGCTATACGTTAGCCCTCAATGCAATCGGTTTTCAGACACGGCATGTGGATGGCGATGAGGCCGTGCTAGCAGGCCTTCGGCTTGCTCATCATGCATTGAAGGCTTAATGCTGCTCACTATTAACGGAGAAATTACCCATGTCGCTGCCACTGATTGGTATTTTGCGCGGTGTAACGCCTGATGAGGCCGTGGATATCGCGGAAGCGGTGCTAGCCGCGGGCATCACCCAAATTGAGGTGCCGCTTAACTCACCCAACCCACTAGAGAGCATTCGTCGCTTGGTGGAAGCATTTGGCGAGCGCGCAGTCATTGGTGCAGGCACGGTGCTCACGCCAGCTCAAGTACGCGATGTTCACGCTGCTGGGGGACGCTTGATCGTTTCGCCCAACTGTCGGCCAGCGGTGATTAAAGAAACCCACCGGCTGGGTATGGCGAGTTGGCCGGGGATTGTCACGCCCTCTGAAGCCTTTGATGCACTCGATGCAGGGGCGACTGGGCTTAAACTCTTCCCCGCAGTACAGGTAGGATTAGAAGGTATGAAAGCGGTACGTGCCGTATTACCGGCAGGCACACGGCTATATGCCGTGGGTGGCGTTGGGGTCGACAATTTCGCTGAGTGGCGCGCCGGTGGCGTCGACGGCGCAGGCTTGGGCAGTGCACTGTACAAACCCGGCCAAAGCGCTGCTCAGGTACGACAACAAGCGCAAGCCCTTGTTGATGCTTGGTCAGCGGGAGAATAATAAGGAGAGCAAATAACAATGAATACAGACATCAGTGTTTCAACGTGGCAGGCCGAGTTAGCGGTTGATAGCCGCTGCACGCTGGGGGAAGGCCCGCAGTGGGATGCTATTAATCAGCGCCTTTATTGGTGCGATATTCTCGGAAAGCGATTGCACTGGCTCTCCCCCGCTACCGGGGAAAGCGGCCACTATCAGCTTGATCATATGGTCTCGTTGGCCACGCCGCTTGAAGGCGGCGGGCTGCTGTTAGTCGGTGAAGACCGCTTATGCAGGTTCGATACCCATAGCGGTAGCGTAGAAACGTTTTGTGATTTCGAGACCGATAACCCGATAACGCGTAGCAATGATGCCCGTGTCGATTGCCATGGCAGTCTGTGGCTTTCCACCATGGGCAAGAAGGCCGAAAAAGGCGCGGGCAGCCTTTACCGCCTACATCGTGGCAAGCTCACACGGTTACGCTCCGGCTTAACGATTCCTAACGCTATTTGCTTCTCAGCCGATGGCTGCTTTGCCTGGCTTACCGATACGGTGACGGGCGTGGTGATGCGCTGGGCGCTCGACAGTGAAGGTTGGCCCAAAGGTGAACCGCAGCCCTGGGCGGACTTCTCCTCTACTCTGGGCAATCCTGATGGCGCGGTAGTCGATAGCGAAGGCTGTCTTTGGCTAGCACTGTGGGGTGCGGGACAAGTTGTGCGTCTGAATCACAATGGCGAAATCATTGGCCGCGTTGAGCTGCCGGTTAGCCAACCTTCCTGTTCAGCGTTTGCCGGTCCCGACCTAAAAACGCTCTATATCACCACGGCCCAAGAGGGATTTAGCGCTGAGCAGCTAGCCCAAGAGCCAACGGCAGGTTCGCTTTATGTGGTCGAACTCGATATTGCTGGGCTAGCTGAGCCGCCGCTGCGCCTAGAGTAGATTCCCTGTCATTGCAAGCTCACTCACTGTCATTGCGAGCGAAGCGAAGCAATCTCGGGGTATCTGCCACCGGAAGTTGAGATTGCCGCGTCGCTGCGCTCCTCGCAACGACGTGGCCTCGTTCCCGACAATCCCAGCTTAACCAGCAAAGCTTATATACATAACGATCACTAACACCACCAACACGATGCCAGCAGGCACGGCGCCTTTCCAGGGGGTTAGATCGACGTCGCCGCTGTATTCCTGAACCCAATCAGTTTCACGCGGGCGAAGCTTGCCGATGATCAGCATCACTGCCACTAATAACACGAACACCAGCGCCACGAAGTGGAACTCGTGCATGACCTGCGGCAGCAGCGTGAACGGTGGCACAAAATAACCGGCAGCAATCAATAAGCAACCGCCCACCAGGGCAATCTTGGCCGCCATAGGCGGAACACGTTTGGTCAGCAGGCCAACCAGCACCACCGCTAGAATCGGAATAAAGTAGATCGCGTTCATCTTCTGCAGGTAGCCAAACAGGCTTTCCTGGCCGGCCAGCAGCGGCGCGATGATCATGGTAATGATGGCCATGATCCAGCCAAACACCTTGCCTGATTTAACCACCTGCTCTTCGGTAGCTTCTTTATTCAGTACGCCTTTATAGATGCCCAGGCTGAAAATCGTGGTGGTACTGTTAAGCGCAGAGTTAAACGACGACAGAATCGCACCCACCATCACTGCGGCGAAGAAGCCAGTGAGGTAAGGCGGCAGTACGTTAAATACCAGGTGGCCGTAGGCTTCATCGGCTCGCACGCCCTGGTCAGCATAAAGGTGGTAAGCGATGATGCCCGGCAGCACCAGGTACAGCGGCCCCAGCAGCTTGAAGAGACCGGTCAGCAGAACGCCCTTCTGGCCTTCGGCAAGGTTTTTGGCCGCAAAAGTACGCTGGATAATCTGCTGATTGGTGCTCCAGTAAAAAAGGTTGATCAGGAATACGCCGGTAAACAGGGTGAAAAAAGGTACTTGCTGATCAGCGCCGCCAATGGAATTAAGCTTGTCTGGGTCACTCTCTTTAAGGATATTCCAGCCTTCCATAATGCCCGTGCCGTCACTGACGGCCTGCAGGCCGAAATAGACGATGACAAAACCACCGATCAGCAGCCCGACGCCGTTAAGCGTGTCGGAAACCGCTACCGTGCGCAGCCCGCCAAACAGCGCATACACTGAGCCGATAATGCCGACGATCCACACCGTTAACCAGAGCAGCGTCGAGGACGACTCAATGCCGGTTAATCCAGGAAGATCAAGCATTCCCTGTAACCCGATGGCGCCCGAATAGAGGATAATCGGCAGCAGAATCACCGCGTAGGCAATCAAGAAAATAATATTGGTGATTAGCTGCGTCGTTTTATCAAAACGTATTTCGAGTAACTGTGGCAACGTGGCAATACCACTTTTCAAAAATCGCGGCAGGAAAAAGAGCGCCAGCGCTACCAGCGCAATAACCGCCACCACTTCCCAGGCCATTACACTTAAACCATCGGCAAAGGCAGCCCCGTTTAACCCTACCATTTGCTCGGTAGAGAGGTTGGTCATCAATAGTGAGCCAGCAATCAGCGGAAAGGTTAGCGTGCGACCAGCCAGAAAGTAGCCGCTGGTGCTTGAGTGATCATCGCGGCGCGTAATGCGCCAAGTGATAAAGGCGACAAGTCCTGTAAAGAACAGGAAGGACGCCAGGGTCAACGCGTGCATATTGACTCACCTCATCATCATTATAAGTGGCACGCACGTTACGGTATGCGCGGATTAAAATGTCAGACATATTATTCAGTCATTTTAGACGAGCTGAATATAGCCCCGTTATACACCTTTGGTCTTAGTCGCTCCTTCAAAGCGCCAAGTGGGCACAGTCAGCACATAAAAAAGCCCCGACTCTGTTCTTAAACATAACGTTTAAAAACATAAACCAGGGCGGCTGCCAGCGCTGCTGCTATTGATACGCAGCGGCAGCTTACTTAATGATGAAAACGCTCGGCTGATTGGCGGGCGAGTTCACGGATACCGTCCCAGTCTTCCGCTTCCACCATTGCTTTAGGCGTCAACCAGGAACCGCCGACACACATCACATTCGGCAACGATAAATAGTCATCGGCGTTATCAACAGTGATACCGCCGGTGGGACAAAAGCGTGCTTCAGGAATAGGCGCTCCAAACGCTTTGATCGCTTTAGCCCCACCGCTGGATTCCGCAGGGAAGAACTTAAACCGACGGTAGCCGTACTGCCAGCCGGTCATCAACTCAGAAACGGTTGAGACGCCTGGCAGCATCGGTACCGGGCTTTCCACGCCATAGCGGTAGAGAGCGTCGGTGGCACCGGGAGTTACCACAAAATCCGCGCCGACCTGCTCAGCTTGGCGATACTGGGCCGGGGTTAATACCGTGCCCACGCCAATGCTGGCACCGGGTAATGCTTCGCGCATGCGTTTAACCGCTTCCAGAGCACAATCGGTACGTAGGGTGACTTCCAGTACAGTTAACCCCCCTTCCACTAGGGCGCGGCCCAGCGGGACAGCGTCCTCCAAGCGCTCAATAGTGATGACGGGGATCACTTCAGCTTTTAAGCAGATGCTATCAAGCTCGGCGGTACGTGTAGACGGTAACTGTTTATCGATAGTCATGAGTGAGTCTCCAAGCAAATTATTATTGACTAAGGCGGTTAACTCTCAAGGGCGGGCCTAAAGGATTGACCTTAGGGCGCCCAGTAAATCGCCAGTGGGCAGGTTAAAAAGACACGTATCGGCAGTTGACGTACATCGTCGCCGTTCAATGCCTTGGCCAATACGGCGCGTTTATCGTCGCCGGTAATATGTAGAAAATGACGGCGCGCTTGATGTAAGCGATCCGCTGAAAAAGTAATTCGTGGCTGCGGCTGGCTAGGGGTGCGTACTGCCACAAGCAGCTCATCCGTGGCGAGTGCCAGGTCAAGCTCACGGCTGTCAGGAAACAGCGAGGCGGTGTGACCATCGCCGCCCATGCCCAGAATTACGACGCTAGCGGGCCACGCCAATGCATCCATTCGCTTAGCGACTTCCTCGACCCCTTCTTCCGGTGTCGCGGCATCACAAGTTAACGGTATAAACTGAGCGGCCGTCGCTTCACCCTGCAACAGGTGTTCGCGTACCAGCTTGGCGTTGCTATCGGTACTTTCCTCTCCAACCCAGCGCTCGTCGGCAAGGGTGATGTCAATGCGATCCCACGGCAGTGGCTTGGCCGCCAGCGCCTTAAAAAATGGTACCGGTGTCGAGCCACCTGAGACGATTAACAGAGCGCGCTCTTGATGATTTAAATCGTCTTGAAGGGCTTGAAACACCGCTTCGGCAAGCTGCTCGGCGAGCTGTTGGCGTGCTTGGCTCATATTAATAATCCTCGTACCAGCTACGGCCGTCTTGGGTGATCATGGCGATGGAGGCGACCGGCCCCCAGGAACCCGCCGGGTAACGACGCGGCGGCGTGTCACGTTTTTTCCAACCGTCAATCAGTTGGTCACACCAGCGCCATGCGTGTTCGATTTCATCGCGGCGAACGAACAGGTATTGCTGCCCTTTCATGACTTCCAGCAATAGCCGTTCGTAGGCATCGGGAATGCGCGATTTCGGGAAGGCACTGTTAAAGTCCAAATGTAGCGGGCCGGGGCGCAGGCGCATGCCTTTATCCAGGCCACTGTCTTTGGTCAACACTTGGAGAGCGATACCCTCTTCCGGTTGTAAGCGGATGATCAGCTTATTGGAGGCAATATTGCGCTGGTCCGGGTCGAAGATATAGTGCGGCTGCTGGCGGAAGTGAATCACAATCTGCGACAGTTTCTCCGGCATCCGTTTACCGGTGCGCAAATAAAACGGTACGCCCGCCCAACGCCAGTTAGCCACTTCGGTTTTCATCGCGACAAAGGTTTCGGTCTGGCTCTGGGTATTGGCGCCCTCTTCTTCTAGATAGCCGGGTACCGACTGTCCATCGCTGTTGCCCGCGATGTACTGACCGCGCACCACGTCTCGATCTAGCGCTTCGCCCACAAAGGGCTTGAGTGCTTTCAGCACTTTCACCTTCTCGTCACGGATGGCATCGGCATCCAGGTTTGAGGGTGGATCCATGGCAATCAGGCAGAGAAGCTGAAGCAGATGGTTTTGTACCATGTCGCGCAACTGACCCGCCTCATCGAAGTAGCCCCAGCGACCCTCAATGCCCACTTTTTCCGCTACGGTAATCTCCACATGGGAAATGTTGTTCTGATTCCATTGTGTGCCGAATAGCGGGTTGGCAAAACGTAGTGCGATCAGGTTTTGTACGGTCTCTTTGCCCAAGTAATGGTCGATGCGGTAAATCCGCGACTCGGGAAACACCTCGCCAATGGCGTCGTTAATTTCAATTGACGAGTGCAGATCGGAGCCAATCGGTTTTTCAACCACCACGCGGGACTCTTCATCCAGGCTTTTGCTGGCCTGAAGATGGCGGCAAATATCACCGTAAATACGCGCGCCGACAGAAAGATACACCACCATCGGGCGGGGTGACCCCTTTCGCCACTGGCGGATCGCGTCGTACCCGTCGACACTGGAAAAATCGAGCTGCAGGTAATCCAGGCGGGCGAGGAAGCGTTCTAAGCTTTGCTTGTCCTGCTCGCCGCTTTTCAGCCGCTTTTGCAGCACGTCGTTAACCAGTTGCCGAAACGACGCCACGTCGTGCTCTTGGCGAGCCAGTCCCATGATGCGCGTGCTTTCAGGCATTAAGCCTTCACGGTCAAGATGGTATAAGGCAGGAAACAGCTTGCGCATGGCAAGATCACCCAGCGCCCCAAATAGCGCTAAATCGATAGCATTATTTGGATCGCCCAGCGGCGCACCGTGGGAAGCATTGGACTGGCTCATCGTTGCTCCTATTTATAGTTAGTCAATCTAATGTAGTTAGATTACCTAAAACCTACCTGAAAGAAGACATTGTACGCAATAATTTGTGTAATTTTACTACAAAAATTGGGATTATCTACCGTCAACAGCTCATAACATTCTCTCTGCGTTGCTAAAGCGCGAAATGGGCCCGTGACAACAGAGCTATTCCACAAATAATTATCTAAACGACTTGGTTTTTACAGACTTTTTATGGAAGGCCATGTTCTCTTAGCGCATGCTTCAGAATACTAAATGGCGAGTCAGGTATATGACACCTTTTACACCGTTGTTTCATCGCAGTAGGGATATGTATCGGCACTGGGCCCCTGTCTTTAAAATCATGTCGATTCTCTGGGTAGTACTGGCCCTATTCATGCTGGCTCCTCTGATTGTATTGCTTGTCGAGCATGATCCCGACGCCCCCGCCTTTGGTATCTCTGTGCTGTTCATAGTGGGGGCGGCCGCACTTACCTGGCTACTCACCTTCCGGGCCACGTTGGAGCTGAAGCCCTGGCAGATGTTCATTCTGACCGCTGCCAGCTGGGTCACCATCAGCGGTTTTGCCAGCCTACCGCTCGTACTTGGCGCACCCCAGTTGACATTTACCAATGCCGTCTTTGAATCTGTTTCGGCGATTACCACCACGGGGTCGACCATCCTGGTCGGCATCGAACACTTTTCCGATGGCCTGAAACTGTGGCGGGGGCTGATGCAGTGGATGGGCGGCATCGGCATTATCGTCATGGGCATCGCCATCTTGCCGTTTCTGAAAGTGGGCGGTATGCGGCTGTTCCATACTGAATCATCCGACTGGTCGGATAAAGTGATGCCGCGCACGGGTGGTATCGCCAAAGCAACCCTTACCATTTATGTGGCTTTGACCCTGGTCGCGATTGGCAGTTACTGGACCGGAGGGATGACGCTATTGGACGCCACCGTACATGGCATGACGTCGCTTTCCACCGGCGGATTTGCCAACTCCGACGCCTCCTTTGGAGCCTATAGCGGCCAGCCTTGGTTACTCTGGATGGCCAGCTTTTTCATGCTCAGCGGTGCGCTTCCCTTTGTGCTGTATATCCGTTTTATACGAGGTTCAAGCAGCGCCTTATGGCAAGACCAGCAGGTACGGGGGCTGTTGCAGCTGCTGTTTACCGCGGTTCTGCTTATTAGCCTCTGGCGAGTTGCTCACGGAGATAACTGGTTTGAGTCGTTGACCCACGTCACCTTTAACGTCGTATCCATAGTAACCACCACCGGCTATGCCTCTGACGATTATACGCTTTGGGGTGCTCTCCCGATGATGGCATTTTTCTACCTCACCTTTGTCGGAGGCTGCAGCGGTTCGACCAGCGGTGGGATGAAAATCTTCCGCCTGCAGATTGCCACCTTGATGCTGCGTAATCAGTTGCACTACTTGATCCATGCCAATGGCATATTTACCACTCGCTACAATCAGCAGCCAGTAACCAGCGACATCTCACGCAGCGTAGTCGCCTTTTCGTTCTTTTTCTTCATTACCATCGCTGCACTGGCACTAGGCCTTTCCGCGTTGGGACTTGACTTGGTAACCGCCCTTTCCGGCGCCGCCACGGCGGTTACCAACGTGGGTCCCGGTCTGGGTGACATCATCGGCCCTGCGGGCAACTTTGCCGCCCTGCCGGATGCTGCCAAGTGGCTACTATGTATCGGCATGCTGATGGGACGTCTGGAAATTTTGACGGTCGTCGTACTGCTGACCCCGATGTTCTGGCGCCGCTAGCGAATTACCATGAAGGACGACAACATCATGCCGCTTGGCAAACCAATTAGCAGGTCCGCCTCGCACTTCGTTCGTCGGTTGCGCGCTCCCACGCCGTTTGAAATTCTCATCGCGCTGGCGAGTACTGGCGCTGCGCTGCTGATCGCCTGGGGACTGTACGCCTGGCTGGCACTAGCCAATCTTTCGTTGATCTTTCTTACCGCGGTACTCACCAGCGCTGTTTTGGCTGGAAGCTATGCGGCTTTGCTCAGCGCCCTGCTGGGGTTTCTGACCTTCAACTTCTGCTTTACCGTCCCGCATTTTTCGCTTGCGGTCGAAGAGCAGGAGCAGCTACTGACGCTGTTATTCTTCCTATTGGTGGCACTCGTAGTGGGCAAGCTCGCCGGTGATAGCCGACAACGGCTGCTGGAGCTGAGTGAGGCGCGCCTTGCTGAAGAGCAGGAAAGGCTGCGGTCCGCGCTACTCTCATCGGTATCCCACGACTTGCGTACCCCGCTGGCATCAATCATTGGTGCTGCCAGCTCGCTGCGCACCCTGGATGCTCAGTTGACCCAGCAGGATCGCTTCGAGCTGCTGGATGGCGTGTTGAGCGAAAGCGAACGGCTAAATCGCTATATACAGAACCTGCTGGACATGACTCGCCTCGGCCATGGAGATATGAAAAGTGAGCGTGACTGGGTCGCGTTTGACGACCTGGTCTCATCGGCTCGTAAGCGGCTGGGCAGCACCCTCAATGGCCTGCAGATAAAGCAGCACTGGCCTGACGACCTGCCGCTGCTCTACGTGCATCCGGCCCTGATCGAGCAGGCCCTGGTCAATGTGCTGGAGAATGCGGCTCGTTTCTCGCCCCCAAATGGCTGCATCACAATCGAAGCCTGCTGCTCTAGAACTTACAAAGCTGGGAAAAGTGGCTCTGCTAAGCCCAACACTGATGATACGTCTACCCTGCTATTTTCAGTCACCGACGAGGGCCCCGGAATTCCGCCAGCGCTGAGCGAACGGGTATTCGATATGTTCGTTACTGGTCATGAAGGTGATCGCAGCCGACATGGAAGTGGCTTGGGGCTGGCGATTTGCCGCGGCATGCTGGGCGCCCACGCAGGGCAGATCCACGCTAGTCAAGGGCCCGCAGGGATCGGCACTACGATCACCATGTCACTGCCGCTACCCTCCACCAGCGAGGAGGCAGACAATGAGCAGTGATCAAGCGCGGGTGTTGGTCATTGATGACGAACCCCACATTCGCCACTTCTTGCGCATCAGCCTTGCCTCCCAGGGTTTCCAGGTGATCGAGGCCGCCACTGGTCGTGAAGGGTTGGAAAAACTCAGCGCCGGTGCCTCTGCACCCAACGCGGACATCGTTCTGTTGGATCTTGGCCTACCCGATATGGATGGTCAGCAGGTACTCGATGCCATCCGCCAGCATTATGAAGTGCCTGTTATCATCGTTTCGGTCCGCGGGCATGAGGCAGAAAAAGTTCGTGCACTGGATAACGGTGCTAGTGACTACGTTACCAAGCCATTTGGTATCCAAGAGTTGTTGGCCCGAATTCGAGCTTTATTAAGACGGCGCGCCAGTCCCAGTGCTCAGCGATTCAAGCATGGCGGACTGGTGGTCGATATCGCCGCCCACCAAGTCAGTTTGAATAACATCGCGGTTCATTTAACACCTAAAGAGTTTGCCATTCTGGCCCATCTTATCGCTAGTGCTGGACGCGTCGTGACGCAGACCCAGCTACTTCGTCAGATCTGGGGCCCCACCCACCAGGACGACAGCCACTATTTGCGAATTGTGGTGAGCAAACTGCGCTACAAACTCGGCGACGATCCCCAGTCGCCTACCCTGTTACAAACAGAACCCGGCATTGGTTACCGGCTCTCCCTTGAGCCTGACCGTGAGGACAATAGCCCATGAAGATCATTATTCTCGGCGCCGGCCAGGTCGGCGGCACCTTGGCAGAACACCTCGCCCGCGAGGAGAACGACATCACTGTCGTTGATACCGATGCCAAAAAACTGCGCGATCTGCACACCAAACTCGATATCCGCACCGTGACCGGCGCGGGCTCTTACCCTATTGTGCTGCGCCAGGCAGGCTGCGAAGACGCCGATATGCTGATCGCCGTCACCAGCAGCGATGAAATTAACATGATCGCCTGCCAAGTTGCCCACACGCTGTTTCGCACTCCGACCAAGATCGCCCGGGTGCGTGCTACGGCGTATTTAACCCGTAAAGGCCTTTTTGCCCACGAAGCGATACCCATTGATGTCCTCATCAGCCCCGAGCAGGTGGTCACCGACCACGTGCGCCGCCTGATCGAGCACCCCGGCGCCCTACAGGTGCTGGAGTTTGCCGGTGGCCTGGTACAGCTGGTGGCGGTGAAAGCGTTTTACGGCGGCCCGCTAGTGGGTCAGGATTTAGCCTTTCTGCGCCGCCATATGCCCAACGTGGATACCCGTGTGTCGGCTATTTACCGGCGCAATCGACCGATTATTCCCCGCGGCGATACGGTCATCGAAGCTGACGATGAGGTCTTCTTTCTCGCCGCTCGTCGAGATATTCGTGCGGTGATGAGCGAGCTACGCCGGGTCGAGCGGGATTTCCGCCGCGTGGTGATTGCCGGTGGCGGCAACATCGGCGAGCGGCTGGCTGAGCATCTGGAGCATAGCCATCAGGTCAAGATCATTGAGCACGACCTGGAGCGCTGCACCACGCTTTCCGAGCGGTTGGATCGCACCGTGGTGCTCCACGGCAGCGCCACCAGCAAGCGCCTGCTGGAAGAAGAGAACATCGAAGAGTGCGATATCTTCTGCGCGCTGACCAACGACGACGAGGTTAATATCATGTCATCGCTGCTGGCCAAGCGTTTAGGCGCCAAGAAGGTGCTGACGTTGATCAACAACGCCGCTTATGTTGATTTGGTGCAGGGTGGCGAGATCGATATCGCTATTTCGCCCCAGCAGGCGACTATTGGCAGTCTGCTGACGCACGTGCGACGCGGCGACATCGTCAACGTCCACTCGCTGCGCCGGGGCGCCGCCGAAGCGATTGAAGCCATTGCCCATGGCGACAAGCAGTCGTCTAAGGTGGTTGGCCGCACCATCAGCGAGATCGACCTACCGGAAGGCACCACGATTGGGGCAATTGTGCGCGGCAAAGAGGTCATCATCGCCCACGGCGATGTGATGGTTGAGAGCGGCGACCACGTGATTCTGTTTGTGGTCGACAAACGCCGCATTCGCGACGTGGAACGCCTGTTCCAAGTCGGCTTATCGTTCTTTTAATTGGCGCTTTTGAGAGGCTAAATCTCGACCGCGCGACCAATAAATTCAATGGGCCCAGTGGGCAGGCCAGTGGCCGAACCGGTTTCGTCTTCAAGCGTTAGCTCAAACAGCTGGTTATCTTCAAGCGGCGGCAGCTGGTCTAAGCGCATCCGAATGGGTTGGCCTGGCTCCACTAGCCCCAGCGATACCGGAGCCTGCCACTCATCCGCCTTGGTCCAGAACTCTAGCGCCTTACCTTCAGGCACTTCGAACGTACCCAGCGGGATAAGCTCTATTTCCTGCCGCGATGATGCCTGAACTACCCAGCCCGCTGATTGGGTTTGCGGGGCAAGCAGAACCACCATGTACTCAGGCGTAGTTGAAATAGTTGGTTCAGTGACTTCATTTGCCAGCATTACCCCCATGACTAACGCCGCCGCCAAACCAAACCCGGCAGCGCCACGCCAAAATGGCAAGCTATGTAGAATGCGACGAGGCCTTGGAGGCACAACAGCGGAACCCGTACGATTAGCGGGTGTTTTTTGTGCCTTTAAGCTGCGCTCAATACGTGGCCACAAATAATCGGAGGGAGCGACAGGCGTGGTGATAGCGGTATAAGGTAAAAAGCGCTCTTCCCAGGCCATCACGGCTTTTTGCAGTTCAGGCTCATTGGGTAACCGAGCTTCCAGCACTTTGCGCTGCTCTAACGACAGTGTGCCTAGCACGTATTCACCCGCCAAGGCATGGTCATCTTCGCGTTCGTGATCATTAGGGCGGGTCATGCCATACACTCCCGTAAGCGCAGTAAACTGCGTTTTATCCAGGCTTTAACGGTACCGAGGGGCGCCCCAGTATGGGCAGCAATTTCCGCGTGACTGAGGCCATCAACATAGGCGTGAAGTACACAGTTACGCCGCTCGGGCTCAAGTTGCTCTAAACAGCTATCCATCCGCTGGCCGGTCTGCCAATCAAAGGCTTCTTCGGCAACATCAGCGTGCTGGAAGTGTTCGTCGTGATCTAATTCGGTGGGGGCGTTGCTATCGAAGGTAATTTCACGGTCACGGTAACGAATAGCATTTAATGCCAAGTGACGCGCGACACTAAATATCCATGCTCGCGCAGACCCTTTGTCAGGGTCAAAACTATCGGCGCGTTGCCAAATATTTAGGCAGGCATCGTGAACAATATCTTCAGCCATACCACGGTCTTTGACGATTCGTAGTACCACACCTAAAAGCCTGGCACCTTCATGAACGTAAAGTTGATGCAAAGCGTCATGCTCACCATGGGCACATTTGGCCAATACAGCAGCATGATCAAGTTCTGAAGACACGTCAGTCAAACCCTAGCTCCCTGGTGACGGCACCGACGCCAGTCGTCGTTTTCACAGACAGCATATCCGCTAGGGACTCAACAAACGAGTCCCCAGCGAAATTAGCGTTCCAGTCGACTTATTCAGCCGCCCAGAAGATATAATCCGCTTGATAGGTGACTACGGCGGTAGCGCCGTCATGTTCCATATCACAAGCCACATTGGGCGCAACGCCACCCTGGGTGTTTAAACGCTGAATGTAGCTGACGCCTGTCATTGCGCCTTCGCCTTCAGCAGGGTTGGCTTCAACAAGCTGGAGCGGAATGTTGCCATCACCATTGGTGGCCGTGGCTAGCTGGGTACCGGTCACTTTAGAACCATCCAACGCTTCCCACGTGGCTGGCGGGCCATAGTAGCTACCTACTTGGCTGCCATCGCTAGCATTAAGTGCAGCGTCTGGGCCTTTGAATACCCAGCCCATGTTGCCGTCCTCTTTGGTTTCACACATGTAGGTAATGGCGCCAACGCCAACCGTTTCGAGGGCGATGGTGTTGCCGTCCGGCACTTGAACGTCCGCAGGCGTTTCGGCCAAAACGGCATGACTGAAGGATGCAATCAGAGTGGCGGCCAAGGTAGCGCGCGTTAGATGATGAAGTGTCATTTCAGTCTCCTAAAAGGGTTGTTATCAGCTGCCGTAAATAGCGGCTGTATAGGGAATACCCGCGAGAAGACGTTTTGGATGCACTATGTTTAAAAAATAAAAAACCCTGAGCAAGGGCTCAGGGTAACGAGTAGGAATAGTTAGCAGTGTTCGCTATAGCTTAAGCGGTCTTTTGCATCGCAATGGCGGTGTCCAGCATGCGGTTGGAGAAGCCCCACTCGTTGTCGTACCACGCCATAATCTTAACCAAGCGACCATTTACACGGGTGTGATTGGTATCGAAGGTGGATGAGTTGGCATCGTGATTGAAGTCGATGGAGACCAGCGGCTCGGCATTAACCGCCAGCACTGGCGAATTCGCAGCAGCCTTCTCGACAATGGCATTGATTTCTTCTTTGGTGGTATCGCGGCTGGCGGTGAAAGTAAGATCCACCAGCGACACGTTGATCACCGGCACGCGAACTGCCAGGCCATCGAACTTGCCAGCCAGTTCCGGCAATACTAAACCTACCGCCGCTGCCGCCCCGGTCTTAGTCGGGATCATGGAGTGGGTCGCACTACGAGCGCGGTAAGGGTCAGAGTGGTAAACATCCGACAGGTTCTGGTCGTTGGTGTAAGCATGCACCGTGGTCATCAGACCGTTCTCTATCCCTACCGCATCGTTCAGCGCTTTTGCTACCGGCGCCAGGCAGTTCGTGGTGCAGGAGGCGTTGGAAACCACCGTATGCTCGGCGGTTAGAATATCGTCATTCACGCCGTATACAATGGTGGCATCAGCGTCGGGGCTGGGCGCAGAAATAAGCACCCGCTTGGCGCCAGCAGTAATGTGCTTGGCAGCCGCCTCGCGCTTGGTAAACAGCCCCGTGCACTCCATCACCAGGTCGATATTCATCGACGACCACGGCAACTGTGCTGGGTCACGCTCGGAGGAGATCGCGATACGATCACCATCCACCGTGATGCTCTCGTTGTCATGCTCTACCTTGAAAGGGAAGTGGCCATGCACGGTGTCGTGACGCAACAGGTGGGAGTTCAGCGAAGGATCGCCCAAATCGTTGATAGCGACAACCTGTACACGGTCGCGGTAGCTGTTCTCGTAAAGGGCGCGCAGTACATTGCGGCCGATACGGCCAAACCCGTTAATCGCAACTCTTATTGTCATGATATAACTCCTCAATTAACCAATGGTAGCAAGTGTCGCATTTAGTAAAAAATTACTAAAAATACGTATTTAAGCGTCATGAGGCTGAAAATTCGTATAACAACGGCCCCAAAAGGCTTGTAAATATCCAATATGTAGTAAAATTACTATATAAGCGCTACCGTAGTCCAACATTAAAAGCTGGTCTTAGAAAGCCAATACAAGTAAAGGGTTCCGCCATGAGTGATGCACAACCGCCCCGCCAAGCTATCCGCACTCTACAAGCACGCAAACGCATTGCACTGATTGCCCACGACGGCAAGAAGGTCGAAATGCTGGAGTGGGCGACCCGCTGGCAAAGCGTGCTCAGCCAGCATGAGCTGATCGGCACCGGCACCACCGCCGGGCGCTTGAAAACCGCGCTGGGGCTCGATGTTGAAGGGTTGATGAGCGGGCCGTTGGGCGGCGACCAACAAATTGGTGCACGCATCGCCGAGCAGCGTCTGGATGTACTGATTTTCTTTTGGGATCCTTTCTCGCCTCAACCCCACGACCCGGATGTTAAGGCGCTGCTGCGCTTAGCGGCCCTGTGGAATGTGCCGGTTGCCTGCAATGCGGCGACCGCCGACTTCCTACTTTCATCGCCCTATCTGGGCGAAAGTTACGATATGTCGATTCCAGATGCGAGTGCCTGGGCCCAGGCCAGAACGGTCTAAGCATCAAAGCGCTGTGTTCAGCGGGTATGCAGGTGGCGGGCAACCACCTGCAGCCCGCACTCGTAGTGGCCGCCCAAGGCGGCCAACGCGCAGCTCAGCGTCAACGCAGCAATTCGGTCATAATCCTGCAACGCTGAATTGACCGGCTGGGGGAGGAAATCCAGCAGCCGGTGATCGCCAAAGGTGGCCAAACGGATATTTTCTGGTAAGCCTCCACGCTCCAAGAACACATCAAACACTCCTTCCAGCAGCGTATAAGACGCTGTTACCAGCGCATCGGCGCCGCCCTCCTCATCCAGCAACCGGGCTGCAAGGCGCGCCCCTTCGCTTCGCTCATAGCTCGCCCCACTTAAGATCAGCGGCACAACTTCCATGCCGCTCAATGCCGCCTGGAAACCAGCCCGCCGTTCGCGGCTGATCGACAGGTTCGGCATTGCCTCCAGCCACGCCACACGTTTGGTTGCCCCACCAATTACCGAGCGAGTCAACGCCTCGGCCGCTTCGCAGTCATTGCTCACCACGCTGGAAAACAGTGCGGGATTCAGGCCACGATCCATGCCCACCACACACCAGCCCTCGTCTACCAGATCGGCGTAGAAGGTGTCGTCGCTGGGCAGACAACTGGCGGTGATCAACACCTCACAGCGCTGGGCACGCAGCGCCAGGGCGAGTGCTCGCTCGCTCTCTGCACAGTCATCTGAACTAACAATCAGCAACTGATAGCCCTGCTCCCGCGCACCACGCTCCAGGCGTTTCGCCAGCCGGGCATAACTGATGTTCTCAAGGTCCGGCACGATAAGGCCCAGCAGACGGCTAGCCCCACGACGCAGAGCGGCCGCCTGCGGGTCTATGTGGTAACGGTGCTGACGTACTACTGCCATCACTTTCTCAATCGTTGCCACGCTAATACGGCGCTGCTCGGCCTGGCCATTAATCACGTAGCTAGCGGTCGTGCGCGAGACGCCGGCTAGCCGGGCAATATCGGCGAGTGTCATTCGGGTTCCCCTTGGTGTGACCGGGCAGTTTATCAGCAAGTAAGCGCCTACCAGACCAAAGTCTAAAAGCACGAACCTTGCGTCACGAAGTGAATCGATTCAGCATAGCACTAACACTAGATTCATTGGCAAGGATGAATCACCGCTGAAGGGTCGATTCATCCCACTGGCATCAATGCCATTACCATGATCATTTAACGACGATCACTTATGTACACGCCCTGCACTCGACCCAAAGTACTCACCGGAAGTACTTCGCAGCAACAGAGCGCGTTTACAGGAGAATGCTATGTTGACACTCGGCCCCGATGACATCCTGCTAGGCCGCCACGCGGATAGCTGGCAAACCGCGCTGGACAGTGCCGCTGAAGCGCTGGTAGACGCCGGACTGGTTGAGGCCGAGTACCGCGGCGGCCTGCACGCCCGCGAAGCCCAGTCATCGACGTTCCTGGGCAATGCCATCGCGATCCCCCATGGCACGCCAGAAAGCCGCCGACATGTGAAGCAGACCGGCGTCCGCGTGCTGCAGTTTCCCCAAGGAATCGAGTGGCACGACGGTCAACAGGTGCATGTGCTGGTGACCATCGCGGCCCAGAACGATGAGCACTTGGATATTTTGCGCCAGCTCACTCACGTGCTGGATCGTGACGGCGTTGCCGAGCAGTTAGCCAGCGCCAGTTCCGCTGCCGATGTGGCGCGCCTGCTGTCCAAACCGGCGCTTGAGCCACGCTTGGATGCTGATACGCTATGTGTCAATTTTCCCGCCCAAGATCCGCAAGAGCTTGCCTTGGCCGCCGCTGCCCGCCTGCGTCAAAGCGGCTGCGTCGATAACGCCTTCATTGCCGCTGTCGCCGCCGCTCAACCCACCTGGTTAGGCAAGGGGTTGTGGCTGGCCAGCAGCTCGCAAGGGGTTAATCAGCCCGCGCTTGGGGTCGCCACGCCAGCGTCGCATACCTTGGAAAGCGCTGGCCACCCGGTCCATGCGCTGTTCTGCTTAGCTGCCCACGGTGATGCCCACCGTCCGCTGTTAGAGCAATTAATGGCCTTGCTGGATAGCGGCGCCAGCGACACGCTGCTCACACGCAACAGCGCTCAACTGCTTTCCCTGCTGGCGGGCGAGACCGCAAGCACGCAAACCCGTCGCGTGCGGGTGCTTAATCCCCATGGCCTGCACGCCCGCCCCGCCAAGCAGTTGGTGCAAGTCGCCCGCGCCCAGGCAATGGCGATCAATGTGCGGCTGGAAGAAGGCAGCGCCACGCTGGTCTCGGCGGCCAGCTTGACCAAGGTGATCGGCCTGGGCGCACGCCGCGGCCAATGGCTGGTGCTGTCCGCCGAAGGTGATAACGCGCGTCAAGCGCTCGAGAGCGTGGCGGAAACGATTGAGGCTGGCTTGGGCGAGAAAGTGACGCCCCTTGACGGCGGCTTTGACACCGCGCCCGAAGCCAGCACGACTCAACCGGCCGTCGAGCCACTGGCTGCCGACACGCCCCATACCGGCGTGGCCGCTTCGCCGGGCTTGGCCATTGCCCCGGTGTTTGTTATCCGCCCCATGCAGTTCGACTACCCCGAGCACGCCGATGACGCGGAGCAACAGCTCATCCGCTTGAATCACGCCATTAAAGAGGGCGCGGCCCAACTGGAGGCGCTGGTTCGCAATGCACAGGGCGGCGAAGTCGCCGATATTCTCTCGATGCACGAAGAGATGCTCGTTGACCCGGAACTTCATCACGCGGCCTCGGATGCCATTCGCGAAGGACGCTCAGCGGAAGCGGGCTGGTGGGAAGCGATTGAAACCGCTGCCCACGCCCAGGAAATGCTGGCCGACCGCCTGCTGGCCGAACGCGCCGCCGACCTCCGCGACGTGGGTCGTCGGGTGTTGGGCGTGCTCTGCGATGTGACGCTTCCTGAACCGCCTGACCACCCCTATATTCTGGTCATGGACGACATCGGCCCTTCCGATGTGGCGCGCCTGGATACCTCCCGTGTGCGTGGCCTGCTCACTGTACGCGGTGGTGCGACAGCCCACAGTGCCATTCTGGCCCGCGCGCTGGGCATTCCTGCCGTCGTTGGCGCGGGGCAGGCGGTGATGGCGCTCAACAACGCCAGCATGATGATTTTGGATGGCGATCGTGGCCGGGTAACATCGCAGCCTTCCGAAGAGCGGTTACAGCGTGCCGAGCAGCAGCTGCTCGACCACCAGCAACGCGAAGCCGCTGCCTGGGAAACCCGCTTTGAGGTTGGTCAAACTCGCGATGGCCACCGTGTCGAAGTCGCCGCCAACCTGGGCAATACCGCCCACGCTGCCGATGCAGTAGAGCGCGGCGCCGAGGGTGTTGGCCTGCTGCGTACCGAGTTCCTATTCATGGCCCATGCCAGCGCCCCGGGTTTGACCACTCAGATCGGCGAGTACCGCCAAGCGGTGGAAGCGTTGGGCGGCCGCCCGCTGGTGGCACGTACCCTGGATGTGGGCGGTGACAAGCCGCTGCCTTACTGGCCGGTTCCCCAGGAAGATAACCCCTTCCTAGGGCTGCGCGGCATTCGCCTGGCACTGACCCAGCCCGACGTGCTCGAGACCCAACTGCGCGCGCTGTTGATGGCCAGCAAAGATCACCCTTTGCGCATCATGCTGCCGATGATCAAGGACATTGCCGAGTTTCGGGCGGTCAAGGTGATCTATGATCGCCTGCTGCAAGAGATCCCCGCCTCCCAGCGCGCTACCGATGTGCAGCTCGGGGTGATGATTGAAGTACCTTCCAGCGCGCTGCTGGCACCCAGCCTTGCCGCCGAGGTGGACTTCTTCTCGGTGGGCACCAATGATTTGACCCAGTACACCCTGGCGATTGACCGCGGTCATCCGGAGCTTTCTGCCCAGGCCGATGGCCTACACCCGGCGGTGCTGCGTCTAATCCAGATGACCGTGGCCGCAGCGCATAGCCAAGGCAAGTGGGTCGGTGTGTGTGGTGAGCTGGCCTCGGATGCCGTGGCTATTCCCGTATTAGTTGGCCTGGGCGTGGATGAACTCTCGGTCAGCGCGCGGCAGATTCCTTTGGTGAAAGCTCGCCTGCGCGAGTTTGATTTTGCAGACGCCCAGGCCATCGCTCAGCTAGCGCTTTCACAAGCGACCAGTGACGAAGTGCGTGATGCACTGGAGGCGCGCTAATGGCCCGCGTGCTTTGCATTACGCTCAACCCAGCGCTGGATTTAGCGTTTAACCTTGACGCCTTAGTATTGGGCAGCGTCAACCGCCCTACCAGCGCGCAGCTCGAAGCCGCTGGTAAAGGCGTTAATGTTGCCCGTGTATTGGCAGAGCTTGGTCATAGCGTCACGGTCAGCGGCTTTTTAGGCAGCGAGAACGACGCGCCCTTCGCCCTGGCTTTCAAACAGCTGGGGCTGGCCGATGCCTTCGTGCGGGTGCCTGGCAGCACGCGTATCAATGCCAAACTGGCTGAACAGGGTGGCCGCGTTACCGATATCAACGGTCCCGGCATGCCGATTAACGCCACACATTTACAAACGCTAATCGACACGTTGGACGCCGAACTGAGCAGCGCGATGCCACCCCAGGCAGTGGTTGTCGCTGGCAGCCTGCCCCCAGGGCTGTCATTGGATGGTTTTTGCCAGCTGCTGGAGCACTTGAACGCCAGTGGTGTGCCGCTATGGGTGGATACCAGCGGCCCGGCTCTTAACGCCGCCATCGACGCCCACCCGGCGGGCATCAAGCCCAATGAAAATGAACTCGCCGACTGGGCAGGGGACACTCTCGACACGACGCCAGCACGCTTGGCGGCCGCCAAGCGGCTACATCAAAGCGGCATCGCCCATGCGCTTGTGTCAGCGGGTGCCGAAGGCGTGCTGTGGGTGAACGCCCAAGGTGCCTGGCACGCCACGCCCCCCAAGGTGACGGCAACCAACACGGTGTGCGCTGGCGATACCTTTGTCGCGGGCATGCTTCACGGCTTACTGAATCAACACGACCCGGAACGAACGCTGCGCTTTGCTACCGCACTCTCTGCCGAGGCCGTACGCCATGTCGGTGTCGGCAACGCCAACGCTGCGGATTTCGACTCACTCCAACAACACACCCGGATACGGCGTCTTGATGACTCCATCACCGAGGGAGCTACGCTATGAACATAATTCTGATTACCGCCTGCCCCAGCGGCATGGCCACCACCTTCCTCGCTGCCAAGCGCCTGGAGCAGGCTGCCCAGCGCCAAGGCTGGTCGGTACACGTTGAAATGCATGGCGAAATCGCGCCACTGCAGGCTGCTACTGCTGATCAGATTGCTAACGCCGATTTGATTGTGGTCGCCGCCGATCACGTGCCCGCCCCGGAACGCTTCGAAGGCAAGCGCCTGTTCCAGGCACCGATTGCCAGCGCGCTCCCCGACCCTAGCGGTTTTCTGGCCCAGGCCAAGCGTGAAGCGCCGATTTACAGCGCGCCTGCCGCGCCTGCAACTTCCGTTTCTACCGCTGCAAGCAGCGCGGGTGGCAAGAAAATTGTCGCGGTCACCGCCTGTCCTACCGGCGTCGCCCACACTTTTATGGCCGCCGAAGCGCTCTCGGAAGCAGGTAAAGCCATGGGCCACGCCATTCGCGTGGAAACCCAAGGCTCGGTGGGCGCACAAGATAAATTAACGGAAGAAGAGATCGCTCAGGCCGATGTGGTGCTACTAGCCTGCGATATCGACGTTGATCCGTCGCGGTTTGCAGGCAAGCGCATCTACCGCACGTCTACCGGCAACGCACTGAAAAAGCCGCGCCCCACCATTGAAGCCGCACTGGAAAACGCGGCACTGGAAAATAGCGGTTCGGCCAATACCGCTAGTGACAATAAGGGCGTCAAAGAGAAAGGCGTTTATAAGCACCTGCTCACCGGCGTTTCCTTTATGCTGCCGATGGTCGTGGCGGGCGGCCTGCTGATTGCACTCTCCTTTGTGTTTGGCATTGAAGCGTTTGAGCAGGAAGGTACTCTGGCCGCCGCACTGATGCAGATCGGTGGTGGTACCGCCTTCGCGCTGATGATTCCGGTACTGGCAGGCTATATCGCTTACTCTATTGCCGACCGCCCCGGCATCGCGCCGGGTATGATTGGCGGCATGCTGGCGGCCAATATCGGCTCCGGCTTTATCGGCGGTATTTTGGCCGGTTTCCTGGCGGGCTATGTGGCGCTGGCGGTCACCCGTTACGTCAAACTGCCCTCCAGCGTTGAATCCCTGAAGCCGATTCTGATTATTCCGCTGGTTGCCAGTTTGGTTACCGGCCTGACCATGATCTACGTGATTGGGGAACCGGTCGCGGCAGTGCTTAGTGCCCTCACCAGCTTCTTGGAATCCATGGGCTCCACCAATGCGGTACTACTGGGTATTCTGCTGGGCGCAATGATGTGCTTTGACCTGGGTGGCCCGGTTAACAAAGCCGCGTACACCTTTGGCGTGGGCCTGCTTGCCTCAGAAACGTACGGCCCCATGGCGGCGATTATGGCGGCTGGAATGGTACCTGCCATTGGTATGGGCATTGCCAGCTTTGTAGCGCGCAACAAGTTTTCAGCACCTGAGCGCGAAGCGGGTAAAGCGTCATTCGTGCTGGGCCTTTGCTTTATCAGTGAAGGCGCGATCCCCTTCGCGGCGAAAGATCCGCTGCGGGTCATTCCGGCCTGTATCGCGGGCGGGGCATTGACCGGCGCGCTATCGATGCTGGTGGGTGCGAAGCTAATGGCGCCCCATGGCGGTATCTTCGTACTGCTGATCCCCAACGCCATTACCCCGGCGCTGCTCTACCTGGGCGCTATTATAGCGGGCTCGCTGGTTACCGGGTTAGGCTATGCATTTATCAAACGCGGTGCAGCTCAAGTGGCGGTGGCTACCTAACGACTGATCCTACCCTGTGTGGGCAGGCAATCGTGCTTGCCCACATAAATACGTAGCTTTACGCAGTTAATGCAAGTCTAAGCATAAATGCTCTCTACTCCTCGCCGCTTTTTATGTAGTATTTTTACATAACGCCACGTTTAGTTTGCCATTCGGTTCTGGTTACTACATTCACTTAATAACAAACGGATCGCCCTATGTTTCAGCTCACTCGTAGTGTCACCTGGCAGGCGCTTGACCGCCTGCGCGACAAAACCGCTAACGACCGCATTCGTGACTACTTCACCAATGACCCGCAGCGCTTTGAGAAAATGAGCCTTCGGGTGGGCGGTCTGTTTCTTGACTACTCCAAGCACCATGTCTCCGATGAAGTGCTTACCAAGTTGATTGAGCTAGCCGACCACTCCGCACTGGTACAGCGCCGGGCGCAGATGTTCTCCGGCGACATCATCAACGTCACCGAAAACCGCCCGGTACTGCATACGGCTCTGCGTCACTTAGGCGATGAGCCGGTGTATGTGGACGGCGAAGACGTTATGCCCGAGATCACCCGGACCCGTGAGCAGATCAAGCTGTTCTCTGAAGCGGTGCGCAATGGCGAGTGGAAAGGCTACAGCGGCAAACGTATTAAAGATGTGGTCAATATCGGTATTGGCGGCTCGGATCTCGGCCCTAACATGGCGGTGCGCGCACTGCTCAAATACCGCCACCCGGAACTGCACTTCCACTTCGTTTCCAACGTAGACGGCACCCATATCCAGAAGGTGCTTTCGCGCCTCGACCCGGCGACTACGTTGTTTATCGTCTCTACCAAGACCTTTTCTACCCAGGAAACGCTGCTAAACGCCAAAACCGCACGGCGCTGGTTCCTGGAGAACGCTGGTGAAGACGCCGACGTGGGTGCGCACTTTATCGCTGCCTCCACTAACCGCAAAGCGGCGATGGAGTTCGGCATTCGCGAAGAGAACGTGTTTGAGTTCTGGGCCTGGGTGGGCGGGCGCTACTCCATGTGGTCCTCCATCGGCCTGCCGATTGCGCTTTCGGTCGGTTTCGAGGGCTTTATCGAACTGCTCGAAGGCGCCCACGAAATGGATAATCACTTTATCCATGCGCCCTTCTCAGAGAACATGCCGGTGCTGATGGCGCTGATTGGTATTTGGTACATCAACTTTATTGGTGCCGAAACCCAGGCCATCGTGCCCTACGATCAGGCGCTGAACCAGCTGCCTTCTTTCCTACAGCAGTTGGATATGGAGTCTAACGGCAAGTCGGTAGATATTTTCGGCCACCCGGTGAACTACAAAACCGGCCCGATTGTGTGGGGCCAAACTGGCTCCAACGGTCAGCACGCTTTCTTCCAGCTGCTGCACCAGGGCACCCGCTATGTGCCGATTGATTTTATCGCCTCGCTCAAGCCCGAGCCAGGCGTAGAAGACCACCACTTCGCGCTACTGACCAATATGCTCGCCCAGGCCAACGCCTTTATGGAAGGCAGCCAGGGGGACAGCAAAGAGCTAAGCCAACATGACCCCTACAGCTGCCCCGGCAACCGCCCCTCCAGCACGCTACTGCTGGACGAGCTAACGCCAAAAAACCTGGGCGCGCTGATTGCGCTTTATGAGCACAAAGTGTTCGTCCAAGGCGTTATCTGGAACATCAACTCGTTTGACCAGTGGGGCGTACAGCTCGGCAAGCGCATCGCCGGTGAAATCAGCGAACGTATCGACACTAACGCCGCTGATTTTGACGCCTCCACTCAAGGCCTGCTGGAGTTGGTGCGGGCGCACTTTCCAAATGGCGGCAGCGGCGAAAAGGAAAGCGCACTGGCCAGTGCCGAGAAGAAGCCAGCACGAAAGAAACGTTGAACGGATAGGTTGGTAAATCTTTATAAAACTGCGCCTTGGCTTGAGTACGTCAAGGCGTTTTCCGTTCTTGGTTCTTTCAGTCTTAATAATTGGCAGTCCTGAAACTAAGTACCTGATCTAAAGTTTTCGTGTAATATCCATGCCAGGATTTCTGACACGGACAGAACCATGGAAAAACGCTTCGTTGCCCCTCTCACTGAACCTGAACAACAGACGCTGACCTC
>NZ_JABWCV010000002.1 GCF_013371085.1 Vreelandella maris
CATCTGTGAGCATCAGTCGGGGCATGGCAAGCTCGCAGTTTGTTGGTGTCGGAACCTGTATTCTGTGAGTTTGCCCCTATCCTGCCAATGCTATCCCTCAAAACGTCAACAGGCCCTAGTCATTTCGGTATGCTTTATTAGGTAGTCGTCTTGATGGTTTTTTCGATGCAAGGCGTGAGAACGGCGATTGAACTGTAATACTGCTTCCTTAGCTAACATTGAGGTTTGCACAGTACGCCGCACTGACCTGCCATTGCTAGAAGGAGATGTTCAATGTCAATTCGCAATTTAGATGCGTTGTTTTCTCCCACCACGATCGCTTTGATTGGTGCCAGCAATCGCCCAGGCTCAGTAGGTGCTGTGCTGGCGCGCAACTTGTTTGATGCCGGATTCGAAGGGCCGATCCTGACCGTAAACCCAAGAGAGCGGGCTATCCGCTCGGCTCTCAACTACCACTCGGTAAGTGAGCTGCCGTTAGCGCCTGACTTGGCCATTATTGCGACGCCACCAGATACGGTTCCTGGGCTTATTCGCGAGCTCGGGGAGTGTGGCTGCCGGGCTGCAGTGGTGATTACCGCTGGCTTCGGTGAGGGTGAGCATGCCGATGGCCAAGTGCTCAAACAGGCGATGCTCGATGCGGCAAAGCCTTACTTGATGCGTATTGTTGGCCCTAATTGCTTGGGGGTCTTGGCACCGCACCGGGGGATCAATGCCAGCTTTGCGCATATCATGCCCCAAAAGGGGAATGTTGCCTTCGTGACGCAGTCTGGCGCGGTAGCCACTTCTATTCTCGATTGGGCGTCAGCGCGGGGGATCGGCTTTTCGCATGTGGTGTCCCTCGGTTCGATGAGCGATGTCGATTTTGGCGATATGCTCGACTACTTAGCTCTCGACCCCAAGACGCATTCCATTCTGCTTTATGTTGAGGCCATTACTGAGGCACGAAAATTCCTATCCGCAGCTCGCAAGGCCTCTCGTAATAAACCTGTGGTGGTGGTCAAGGCAGGGCGCAGCGACGCTGGCGCTAAAGCCGCGCTGTCACATACCGGGGCGCTGGCGGGTGCTGATGCCGTTTACGATGCAGCATTTCGGCGTGCAGGTATGCTGCGGGTCAATACACTTGATGAACTATTTCAAGCCGCAGGCACTCTGGCCACCGGTATCCACGTTAAAGGCGACCGGCTAGCTATTCTCACCAACGGAGGAGGAATTGGTGTGCTGGCAGTTGATGAACTGGCCGAGATGCAGGGGCGCTTGGCCGAGCTTTCTGAAGCGACACTTGCGCGTTTGGATAGTGTGCTGCCATCCACGTGGTCGCATGCCAATCCCGTCGATATCCTCGGTGATGCGCCAGGGGAGCGCTACACAAGTGCACTTGAAGCCTTACTCAATGAGAAGGAAGCGGATGCGATTCTTGTTATGAACTGCCCCACAGCGGTCGCAGATAGCCTGGACGCCGCCCAAGCGGTGGTTGATACCCTGGGGTCAAAACGCCCGGCAGTTCTTACCTGTTGGCTGGGAGAAGGGGCGCCAGCTAAGGCCCGCCGTTTGTTTGCTGCACAAAAAATTCCAACCTACGAAACGCCTGAGCAGGCCATCCGGGCCTTCTGGCACTTATCCAGCTACTGGAGAAACCAGCAAACGTTGATGGAAACGCCACCACCCATTTCCACTGGCGGTACCATCGATAAAGCCAGCGCGAACGCCATTATTGACCAAGTCCTTAAAGATGAGCGCAACGTGCTAACCGAGCCAGAGGCCTCGGCAATATTGTCAGCTTATGGGATTCCAACCGTCCCTGCCATCGCTGTGCATACACCGGAAGAGGCGAGTGAAGCAGCAAAGCAGTTGGGCTTCCCGGTCGTGTTGAAGATCCTCTCGCGTGATATCTCGCATAAGTCTGATAGCGGCGGAGTGCAGTTGAACCTGGCCTCGCCCGGTGCGGTGGCACAGGCGGCCGAAGATATGCTGGCGACGATTCACCAAGTGGCGCCTGAGGCGCGGTTAGATGGTTTTAATGTACAGCCGATGATTCGTCGCCCTGGGGCGCATGAGCTGATTTTAGGTGTCGCGGAAGATAGCGTTTTCGGGCCGATTATTATGTTTGGCCAGGGAGGCACGGCAGTAGAGCTAATCGGTGACCGGGTGGTGGGTCTCCCGCCACTCAACCCGCTGCTAGCACAAGAAATGATCCAGGCGACACGTATCTCACGTTTGCTGCGCGGCTACCGTGACCGTCCTGCGGCCGACTTGGAGGCAATTTCTCTCACCCTCATTAAACTGTCACAGTTGATCAGCGATCTGGATCGCGTGGTTGAACTGGATATCAATCCGCTACTGGCCGATGCCAGCGGAGTGATTGCCTTGGATGCGCGCATCGTGGTCAAGGCCGACCGTGAACAGCGGCCTCCGTTTGCTATCCGCCCATATCCGCAGCAACTTGAGCAAACTATCGAAACACGCAATGGGCAATGTTATTCACTGCGCCCCATTCGACCCGAAGATGAAGGTTCGCTGGTGGAAATGCTTCGTCATTCCACGTCCGATGATGTGCGGCTACGCTTCTTTGCCGCCATCCGGCGGTTCGACCATGCCTTCGCCGCCCGGCTGACTCAGATCGACTATGATCGGGAAATGGCGTTTATTGCGATGCCGCCAGATAAACAGGAAATCGTGGGTGTTGTCCGCTTATCTGCCGATCCCGACAAAGAAAAGGCGGAGTTTGCGATCATGGTGCGTAGTGACATGAAGGGAACCGGGCTTGGCTATCGGCTTATGCAACAAATGATCGATTATGCCCGTGAAAGTGGTCTTCAGCAGGTCTTTGCCGATGTTCTGCGAGAAAACCATGCCATGCGGGAAATGGCGAAAGAGTTTGGCTTCGTGGTTCAGCCAGCCAATGATGAGACGGATACCGTCATGGTCGTGCTTAATCTGTAACGCCACTACCTCATTAACTGGGGTGTAGAGAAGATTCCCGCGTTAGCGCCAAGCAATCAGTACCGCAAGTACGCAAACGCCCCGCTGGATATGCCAGCGGGGCGTTTGCGTACTAGCGACTTAATCTTCTGTGGAAGTGTCAGATATCCCACCTATGCAAACCAAGTTGCCTAGCGTTTAAGGACGATTATCGAAGGTATTGCCAGGGCGCTTTGCTGTTGTATCGCGCGGGGTAGCCTGCGGCTGTGGCGGCGTCCGCTTTGCATCATTGCGACCACGAACATCTTTCCAAGCGTCCTTGGCTTTCTGTCTGTTTGCTGGCTTACGCAGCCAATTGACGACTGCCATTACGATCCATTTTCTCATGCGAACCTCCTGGTACCTAATTGCTTAGGGGCATATTCGTTATAGCATTGGTGTTAAGTCCAAGCCGTTCAAGACGGACTAGGGTATGTAACGATATTCGACGCGCCGCATTCCTCTGAGTTCCTAATTTTCTACTTCAATCTACATCAGGCTAAGTGTTCAGCCATCCATGTGCTATTTCACTATTCTCTATGCGGTCATGCCCTTAATCCTCCTTTTTTGCTCCTTAAGCGTAGCAGAGAACTCATTTGATACCTGTGTGGCTAACCAGCTTTATCGCTCTGTTTTATAGCTATCGACATGCGCTTCGGGAGAAAGTAAACTGACTTTGATTGAATATTGCACACAATGATCATTAACTCGACGATAGTCTAATATGCCCAGTACAACAATTCTAAACGCGCTGGTGAAAGGGCTGATGGCGGGGTACTGAGTGATTTGCAAACGTCTAAGAGGCTAGGGAGAAAATAATGGAGCTTATCAATAGTGTACCTGCGGTCATTAGGTTGCATCATCATGACAATGTTGGCGTGGCGAGCAGGGCTGTTCCGAAGGGCTACCCCATTGACGATGAGCAGCATACTGCCCATGAGAATATTGATGCTGGTCATAAGGTTGCGTTAACGGTCATTGAGCCAGAACAGCCCATCTTCAAATATGGTCAAATTATTGGGCTGGCAACGCGGCGTATCGAGGCCGGTGAGCATGTGCATACGCACAATATTATTATGTTGGAACGTGATGCATCACTTGAGCATTTCAAGCCAGCGCCAAGGACATCGGTGACTGACAGCCAGCGCTCCTTTAATGGCTACCATCGTGCAAATGGCCAAGTAGGTACCCGCAACTATATTGGCATTCTTTCCACCGTGAACTGTTCGGCCACAGTCTCGAAAGTCGTTGCCGAGCGTCTCAATGCCAGCGGTGAGTTTGAGGCATTAGGCTTTGATGGCGTCGTGCCGGTCACCCATGGTTCAGGCTGCGCAATGAATACGGAGTCTGAGGGGTTTGCATTCCTTGAACGGGTATTGAATGGCTATGCGATCAATCCGAATTTTGCTTTTGTGCTTATTATTGGTTTAGGTTGCGAAGCTAATCAGGTTAAGCAACTGGTTGAAAAGTATGGACTGACCGATACATCAAGAATATTTTACTTTAATATTCAGAGCGCTGGCGGTACCCGAGCGAGCATTGAGAAGGCGTCGGAAAAAATCCGTCAAATGTCGAATGACTACCGTGATGCCGAGAGACGCCCGGCCCCGTTGAGCCACCTTACCGTGGCACTGCAGTGTGGTGGGTCAGATGGTTATTCTGGCATTACCGCCAACCCCGCTCTGGGACATGCGGCTGATCTTATCGTCCAACATGGCGGTAGCGTTATATTGAGTGAAACGCCTGAAATCTATGGCGCCGAGCATTTGCTGCTAGATAGAGCTATCAATGAAGACGTGGCGCGTAAGCTGCTTGAAAGGATCGAGTGGTGGAAGCACTACACGCAGATCAATGGGGCTGAATTAAACAATAATCCTTCGCCGGGAAATAAAGCAGGGGGCTTGTCCACCATTCTTGAAAAATCGCTGGGCGCCGTGGCTAAGAGTGGTTCTTCGAGCCTTAATGACGTGCTTGAGTATGCCCAGCCGTTGAAAGAGCCAGGTTTTAATTTTATGGATAGCCCCGGCTATGATCCGGTATCCGTCACGGGTCAGATTGCTTCAGGCGCAACCGTTGTGTGTTTTACCACGGGGCGCGGCTCTGTCTCCGGGTTTAAGCCCGCGCCGTGTATTAAGCTGGCCACCAATACGCAGATGTATGAAAGTATTCTCGAAGATATGGATATTAACTGTGGCACCATTGTGGATGGTACCGCCACAGTAGAAGAAGTGGGCGAGCATATTTTTGAGAAGATCATTTCGATTGCCTCGGGCGAGCAGAGTGCCAGTGAATCGTTGGGTTATGGTAACAATGAATTTGTGCCGTGGATGGTGGGTGCCGTTACTTAACAGCCCTATATAGCCCTTAACTAACACCTATGTAATGAGTGGCTTGAATGTCGCAGTCGTTAAAAGACCAGCTTTACGAGGCGCTTAAGCGAAGTATCAACAGTGGCCACCTTGAGTCAGGTTTAGTGCTACTCGAAGGCAATATTGCAGAAATATTCGGAATGAGCCGCTCTCCTGTTCGTCAGACGTTAGGACGACTGTATGATGAACAGTTAATTTGCCGTTTCGATGGCCGTGGTTACTTGGTGGGGGCAACAGCCGTTGAGCCTATCAGGCGGAATCTAACCACGGCCGATTTCAGTGCGTTGGGAGAGGATGCCAAGATTGAGCGCACGGACACTTGGCGCGCCATAGCCGATGTTGTGGAACATGATGTTGTCTTGAGTTCGATGAAGGGCAGGTTTGAACTCAACGAGCTCCAACTGGCAAGAAAATACAGTGTCAGCCGTACGATTACGCATCGAATTCTACTCTATCTGCAGTCCATTGGGGTGGTTGAAAAAGTGAAGTACACCAGTTGGTCCATTGTGCCGCTGGACAATGATCGACTGCATAACCTTTATGAAGCGCGTAGGCAGTTGGAGCCCTTTATGATTGCCAGGGCTACGCAGAGTATGCCCGAGCAACAAATCTCCCATTTCATTGAGAAGTTAGAGCAGACAGCGGCGAAATATCCTAATGTCGAAGGCGCGACACTGGATGAACTTGAAAGCGACCTGCACTACAGAACCGTGAGCATGGGGGGCAATCAAGAAATTTTTAACATGCTAAGACGCACTCATCCTGTCCTGCTTATGAGCAAGCACCTGCTGGGCTCGAGCATGGCACTGCCAGACAAAGATCCGTTCTTTCATGACCATCTAAAAATCTTCGACAGAATGCGTCATAAAGAGGGCGAGCAAGCTAGCCAAGCGCTCTCTGCTCACTTGGCAGGCTCCGAAGCCAAGGTTCAAGAGCGTCTTAGCGATTTTCGTGACCACGGCGTTCTCGACATTCCCGATTACTTGCGTTAACGATAAAGGTAGTTTGCGTCGTTAATCGAGGGGCATTTCGTTTCGGCGTCTGAGTTCTCGAATCAAGGCGCTATGGTCGAGCTCTCCGTCGCCATGGGCAACAAGGTCCGTGAACAAGCTATTCACCAGCGATGTTACGGGCAGGTCAAGCGACAGCTCTTTGGCGAGCGCAATGGCCGTTTGGGTATCTTTGAGTTGCCATTTGGCGGGGCCACCCGGTGCGAAGTCATTGGCAATCATACGGGGGGCATGAGCGCGCAGTACGGTGGAGTCCGCAAAACCACCTAACAGTGCCTCGCGAACTTTAGCGGGATCAGCGCCGCCGCGCTCTGCAAGAAGCACCGCCTCTGAGACAGTGGCGATCGTATTGGCGACGATTAATTGATTGGCTAACTTCGCTAGCTGCCCGGTACCCGCCGGGCCAACATGAACCGGGTTGCCCATTACCTGAAGTAGGGTACTTGTGCGCTCGAATGTGGCCACTTCACCGCCGACCATAATCGCCAAATTACCCGCTTGAGCACCTTTTTCGCCTCCTGATACGGGGGCATCCAGATAACCAATCCCGCGCTCAGCCGCGGCCTTGGCCTGCTGCTGTGCAGTCTCAACCGGGATCGAACTCATCACTACCAGCGTGCTGTGCGGCTTCATGGCTGCTAATAGACCGTTGGGGCCCAGGATCACCTCATCGCAGACAGGCCCTGAACTGAGCATGACCACCACAACGTCTGCTTGCTCAGCCGCCTGCTGGAAAGTCTCGCTTACCTCTATGCCCAGTGAGGTAAGAGCGTGCGCTTTATCCGGGGTGCGATTCCATACGCGCATCTGATGGCCTGCTTTGGCGAGATTGGCGGCCATCGGCCCACCCATAATGCCTGTGCCAATAAAGCCTATTGTTGTTGGTTCGCTCATGATAGATGCCTCACTGCTCTGGTCTTACGATGATCAATTATTTGCCGCAGCTATCTTTAATAACGGCCCTTTAGTGATGAGTCATCAATAGCCTTTTGTAGCTCAGTCACCACATCGTCCGGCAGCGGAATACCTTGTTCCAAGTACTTATCTCGACGACTAAGCCCGGCTTGTCCAGGCATTCGCACCGGATGCTGTGGGTTGACCGGCTTGGAGCTCAGGCATGCTTCGATTAAATGATCTGTTTCATCAAGGAAAGCACTCTGCCCCGAGAAAAGGGTGGGGTCGATCACCATGACTGTCACCGAGGCCCCCCAGCCAGTGGGCGCATCTTTACGACCAAACCCGCCTAAAGCGGAGGTCAGTGCTTCCACCATCAACCCCATCGCAAAACCTTTATGACCGAACTCCTGGCCGCCGAGCGGCAGGATGCTACCTTGCGGGTCGCTAAAGAAGTCCGCTGGGTCGTCGCTGGCAACACCGGTATTCGTCAGGATGACGGGATGCGCCATTTTGGTTTTCTCAGCATGTGCTTTTCCTACGCTGCCGTTAGTGACGGTCGACATGCTGACGTCCATCATGATCGGTTGGACGCGACTGGGGATGCCCATTGCAATAGGATTCGGTGTGTAAACTGGCGAAACGCCTCCATATGGAGCGACCGATTTCACCGCTGGATCCGAGGTCATAATGATCGGCATCAACCCTTGCTCAACAAAAGGCTGTAAATACGAGGCCAAGCAGGCGATATGGTGCGAACGTTTTATGGTCACAATACCAATGCCAGACTCTCGTGCTGCATCAGCACTTCGCTCAAGCGCTTTTTGCACTAAGTAGGGGCCAAGAATATAGTGGCCATCAACAAGGGCAGCGACTGAGCTGATCTCTTTTGAGGTCATCGCGTTGTGGTCACCGCACGCATGCCCCGATTTCAAATCTCTTAAGTAACCATTAGCCAGTTTGACGCCATGGGTATGGTGCCCCAATAAATCGCCTTCAATAAGAATACTGCTGGTCGTCTCACTTACTTCACGTGAAGCGCCGGCCTCCATGAATAGGGTAACCAGTAACTCTTCCAACCAATTTTTTGTATAGCGTTTCATGAAATCCTCGGCGCTTTGTGCTGACTATTATGTTTGAATTTTTTGTAGGCCATGGTGATTAGCGGAGAGAGCCATAGCAAAATAACGAGGGCACCTAGACCTGCACTAATAGGGCGGGAAAAGAAGCTGAGTAGATCGCCATTGCTTTTTAGCATTGAGCTCATAAAACTGTTTTCCAATGTCGTGCCTAACACCAAGCCAAGAATCGCTGGCGCCATGGGAAAGTCACATCGGGCGAGAATTGAGGCGATAAAGCCGATCAGCAACATAATCCATACATCAGTAATCGAATTATTGATGGAGAAGGCGCCTACAATGCAGAAGCATAAGATGATCGGCATTAGGATTTTGCGGGGCGTTAAGATGAATACCTTGGCGGATTTTATCGCCGCATAGCCAATCGGTAGCATGATTAAATTGGCAAGAAAGAACACGATGAAAAGGGCATAGATCAAGCCGGTGCCATCCATGAAAATGGTGGGGCCAGGGTTCATGCCTTTCATATAGAGTACGCCGATAACAATGGCGGTTATCGAGTCACCTGGAATCCCGAATACCAAGGCCGGCACCCAAGCGCCGCTGATTCCCGAGTTATTGGCGGAGCTGGCATCGACAATGCCTTCAACATGACCGGTACCATAGCTCTGTTTCTGTTTAGAGCGGCCTTTGCCAACGGCATAAGAGATCCACGCCGCAATGTCAGCCCCCGCGCCGGGAAGTGCGCCAATCAGTGTTCCAATCGAGCTCCCTCTTATCATGTTCGGCCAATAAGCTTTTATATGCTTTGGTGCCTGCTTGAAAACGCTATCTTTGGATAAATAAGGCAGCTCTCTGCCCTCATTGCGTGAACCATAAAACAGCATTAGTTCGTTGAGTGCGAACATGCCGATCATTACCGGAATAAAGTTAACACCTCCCATTAAGTCTGGAATGCCGAAAGTGAAGCGGGGGGCGCCACTCATCATATCCAGACCAACCGTCGAGAGCAGTAAACCGATCATCAAAGAGAGAAATGCTTTAACCCTGGAGCCAATAGAAATAAAAATCGAGCAACTGAGCCCCAGTAGCGCCAGCCAGAAATATTCAAAAGAACTGAACTGGAGTGCCACTTCAGCTAATGAAGGTGAGACAAAGACCAGTATTAGTGTTCCGAATAGGCCGCCAAATACCGAACAGATCAAGTTCATTCCCAGCGTTTCTCGTGCTCGCCCTTTATGTGCTAACAGATGTGAATCGTTAACATAGGCAGCTGAGGAAGGGGTGCCGGGGATATTTAAATACGTAGCTGGGATATCACCAGCAAAGATAGCCATGGCCGATGTGGTAACAATGGCGGCGATAGCGGGGGTCGGATCCATGTAGAAGGTAATCGGTACCAAGAGTGCAACCGCCATTGTGGCGGTTAGCCCTGGCACCGCTCCCACGAACACACCAAATATGGCGGCCGCAAAGATAACCAGCATTGTTTCTACATTAAAGACGAGCTGCAGCCCTAACAGGAATGCTTCCATAATCTAACCCCAGAAATTCAGTAGCCCTTCAGGAAGGGGGATCAGCAGGTATCGCGAGAATAGGAAATAAATTGTGAGCGACGCGACGAAGGAGACCAGCAGTGCTAAAGGTAGGGAAGTTTTTCTCACCAGCATAAGCACGAACATAATGATGGCTAGGCAGAGGGCCGCACCAAGAAACTCGCTCGCGAATATATAAAAAATAATGAGTGCTATTGGGAGAAGTGAGACAAGCACGGAACGTAAGTCGAAGATATTCCCCACATTTGCATCGGTGCCTGACAGTTGACGTTTTAGCGTAGGTAGCTGCGTTGCCGAAAGTACCAGGCCCCCTATGAGAAACCCTCCCCCAATGAGGGAGGGAAACAGAGATGGACCATATTGAAGACTTGCCATCGTCGGGTACTGACTAGCGACAGTTAACACAACGGCGCCAAGCAGCATAAAGGCTAGTCCCAAGAGGAGATCTCTCATTGCTTAGCCCCTTATTGACTCAGCCCAACGTTCTTAACAATTTCTCCATACACCGCATCCATTTCGACCATCAGCTCACCAAACTCTTCGGCATTGCGCCACTCAGTACCAAAGCCTTGTTTAGCCATGAAGTCTTGATAGGTATCGCTGTTGTAAGCGGCCTCTAGCGCTTCCTCAAGGGTCGCTACGATTTCCTCATCCATACCCTTAGGGCCGGTGATGCCACGCCATTCACCGACGAGATAATCGCTTCCGATCGCTTCATTAATCGTAGGGACGTCGGGGAAGCTGTTAATACGCTCTGGTGCCATTACGCCAAGGCTTTTGGCACGCCCGGCTTCGATCATCGAACGACCTTCGGGAACAGAACTCGGCACAATATCGATACCACCGGCAGCGAGTTCCGTCATTGCTGGCGCCGCGCCCTGGCTGGGGATCCAGGTAACACGGTTGGCTTCAAGCCCCTGATCCATTAAGAAGCCTGCAAAGGCTAGGTGCCATACGCCACCTTGACCTGTACCTGAGGCTTTAAAGGTGCCCATGGGTTGCTCAGCAATAGCATCTACGAGTTCTTGGACTGAATCGTAAGGCGCATCGGCGGCTACTTGAATGCCGGCGTAATCAAAGTTGATCTGGCCGATTGGGGTGAAATCTTCATAAGTCAGGTCGGTCAGGCCTTGCCAGTGCATCATATTGAGCTCACCGGTAGCCAAGCCCAGGGTATAACCATCCGGTTTTGCACTCGCCATGGCACTGTGGCCGACAACACCGCTACCACCGGTACGGTTAACCACATTCACCGTTTGGCCCAATTGTTCTTCTAACGCAGCGGCAATAGTGCGCGCGGTCGCGTCTGTGCCGCCACCTGCGGCCCATGGAACGATGATAGTGATGGGTTTTTCAGGGTAGGCCGCCAGCACAGAGCTGGATGCGGTGAGTAGCAGTAGAGCAGTAATGCGCTTGAGCGATTTAGTTTTGGTGATCATTTTATGAGTCTCGGTTTTTGTGTATTTGTCGAGTGGCAAAACAAATCTAGCATTAACGACCATTGTGTTCAATAATCATATTTTGTAGACTTTAGTTCAATTTTGACGCGTATTTTCTGGCTTCATTGAGAAGAAATTGGTTGAAATGACGCCTAGCGTTATCTGTATGTGGCGTTGCATAAACAGGCTTGTCCGTAGGGCGAGAGTAAGTTATTACTTAAAAACACTAACAATTCCAAAGGTAAAGAAATGGCAATAATCAACTATGTCACTCAAATTCAATTTGATTTCGGTGCCGCCTCGTTGCTGCAGCAAGAGTGCGACCGTTTGGGCATTCGACACCCAATGGTGGTGACCGATGCGGGAGTGCGGGCCGCGGGTATTGTCGACCAAGTGCTAAAGCATTTAAGTGATCCTAATCCGGCCATTTATGATCAAACGCCTCCCAACCCCAATGAGGCCGCCGTGCGTCAAGCCGTTACGCAATACCGCGAGGGTGGTTTCGATGGCATCATTGCCATTGGTGGTGGCTCATCAATCGACCTGGCGAAAGGCGTGGCTATTTGCGGTACCCATGAAGGCTCTTTGAAATCCTTTGCGGTGGTTGAAGGAGGCTCAGAGCGAATTACCGCTGCCACGGCACCTGTTATCGCAATTCCAACGACAGCAGGCACCGGGAGTGAAGTAGGCCGCGGGGCGATTCTGATCCTGGAAGATGGGCGTAAAGTTGGCCTGTTATCACCCCACCTGGTACCTAAATCTGCTATTTGCGACCCTGAATTAACGTTAAGTCTGCCCGCTCAAATGACGGCAGCCACGGGGATGGACGCCTTATCCCATTGCCTTGAAACGTTCATGTCGGCGGCCTTTAATCCTCCTGCCGACGGCATCGCGTTGGATGGACTGCGCCGCGGCTGGCTGAATATTGAGAAGGCGACGCGCAACCCCGGTGATCGGGAAGCACGCATGAATATGATGAGTGCCTCAATGCAGGGGGCGATGGCTTTTCAGAAAGGATTAGGCTGCGTACATAGTTTGAGTCATTCGTTAGGCGGTATTAATCCGCGGCTCCACCACGGCACGCTTAACGCCATTTTCCTGCCAGCAGTGATCGAATTTAATTCCAGCTGTGAGTCTGTAAAGCATGAGCAAAAGCTCGAGCGCATTGCCCAGACGATGCAGCTCAGTAGCCCCGCTGATATTGGCCCGGCTATTACAGACATGACTAAGCGTCTCGATTTACCCATGAGGTTAGCGGAATTGGACGTGTCTGAAGCGTTATTCCCTCGAATCATTAAAGGCGCCTTGGCTGATCACACCCACAAAACGAACCCGCGCCTTGCGAGTGAACAGGATTATCAGTGGATGCTTGAGCAATCCCTCTAAATCGATCACTGGCGAAACAGGAGCAGAAAATGGAACTAGGTATTATAGGTCGTTGGGCACTGGTGTGTGCTGCAAGCAAGGGTCTTGGAAAGGGGTGTGCCGAGGCGTTGGTAATGGAGGGAGTGAATGTGGTTATCAACGCACGCTCCTCCGAGTTACTGGAAAAGACGGCGGTGCATTTACGGCAAATGAACCCTGATGTGACGGTGCTCACTGTGGCGGGGGATATTTCACAAGAAACGACACGTCAAGCGGTGCTAGCCGCTTGTCCGCAAATAGATATCTTGGTGAATAATGCCGGTGGCCCTCCACCAGGAGACTTCCGAGATTGGTCACGACAGGACTGGTTAGACGCTGTCGATGTCAATATGGTCACGCCTATTGAGCTCATCAAGGCAACGGTAGACGCCATGGCGGAACGGGGCTTTGGCCGGGTGATTAATATCACCTCAGCAGCCGTTAAAGCACCCATCGATATTTTGGGGCTATCCAATGGTGCCCGCAGCGGGTTGACGGGCTTTATCGCGGGCTTGGCTCGTCAACCGCAGCTTGCTGGTCGCAACGTAACGATCAATAACTTGTTACCAGGCTCTTTTGATACTGATCGATTAAAGAGCACTCATCAAAACGTCGCAAAATCCTCCAACCAGGAATACGAAAGCGTTCGGGATTCCTTTCGCCAAAAAGTTCCTGCGCAGCGTTTCGGCACGGCGGAAGAGTTTGGCGCCTTCTGTGCGTTTCTGTGTAGCGCTCAGGCCGGTTATATGACCGGACAAAATATACTGTTGGATGGTGGCAGTTACCCAGGAACGTATTGAGCAACACGTGTGGTGAATAGCGCAATCCAATAACATCGACGTGGCGAGCTTCTTTAAAGTGTAATCGGCACGTCGATGTTGCGCCTGCTCTTAATTAGTAGCCTTCCAATGTCGACTCGCCGAATGAGGCGGTTTACAGATCTTGCTTATTTCGCAACATGCTGGCGTCGTAAAGCCGAGGCACATACTGGTCGTTGCCCAGTGTGTTTTCAGCTTGCTTCAATACCTCGCGTAAGGCAGGCAGCATCATGCTCTCGAAACCAGATGCCGTGATCGTTTCGCTTAAATAACCCATGTCCTTACCGGCATTGCCCAAACTAAAGCGCAAGCGCGTTTCATCTGCTTCAAGCACCCAGGGCATCACAGCGTTAAACATGGCGCTATTGGCGCCGCCTTGTGAACACACTTCAAATAATTTTTGCTGATCAACCTCCATGTTGGCCGCCATCGCCGCGGCTTCTGCCGCCAGGGCAGCGGCGCCAAGCGAGAGATAGTTGTTGATCAGTTTGAGTTTGTGGGCTGAACCAAGCTCACCGATATGAAAGATATTTTCAGCGAATGACTCTATGGCTGGCCAGGCCTGATCGACTACTTTTTTGCTACCTCCCACCATGACATTCAGCCGTCCTTCGCGGGCCTCCTTTGGTGTTCTTGCTAATGGGGCGTCCAACAGGTGGCATCCTGCGGCTTCGATATTCGCGGATAACCGTTGTGTCGATTGAGGTAGCGATGTCGAGCAATCGACGATAATCAAACCAGGATTCGCGCCAGCAAGAAGACCCTCAGAACCCAGAGTGATGTTTTCCATTTGCTCACTGGTACTGACACAGACAAAAACTAAATCACTGCGTGAGGCAACTTCGGCAGGTGTCCCTACCTCGTTTGCTCCTAACTGACATAGCGCTTCGATAGGGGCACGATTTCGATGCGCCATGATAGTCAAAGAAAAATTATGTTTAATAAGGTTTGTGGCCATACCCTGGCCCATCAAGCCAAGTCCTATAAAGCCTATATTTAGCATTTTCTTACTCCCTTTTATAAGGTTGTTAGGGTGGCAATAAGAGTAAAAAGAGAAGGGGGTTGTGCATCGCTATGAATTCAGGTTACACCCTCTTAGGCAAGCCAGCATCTCTCTTTGATTTTGTTCGTTCTGCATCGTAACTACTAGTAAAGAGAATACGATGATGGTGTGCCACTATGGTGATGGCAAATTTAACTCGCTAGCACCAAAGGGTAGTGATAAATAGTACTTTCCGTTAAGCTCCTCAGCAATTTTTACCATTGTCTGCGTTGAGGTGTGTGTATGTGTAGCCCTCTAAGGCTGTCTGCAATAGCACTATCAGTACTCATGATAGCGGGTTGTTCAGACCCCAAAATTGACACAAGCTCCATGCCCGCGTCAGTCGTCTCGGTCGAAAAAGTGCGCAACTCGCTGCCTACTTATAAGCGCGACGATTTTGATCAAGGGCTCATCATTATTTCGACGTCATCGACATTTAACAGCATTGATATTCTTAACCCAAACCGTATGAACGCGGCAGAGATAGCTGAATCAGCCAATGTGCAAATGCATGGATTGACTGGCGATCAGGTTATTCAGCGCGCCGATCAAATACTTCGCGAGCGCCGGTCACGAGAGCGTGAGCAGGCAATTCGCACGTTAACACGATTAGAAGAGAAGCAGGCTAAGGCGAAAAGCGACCAGCAGCAGTTAGCGCGTTTCAGTATTGATAATGCTCGCTATTACATGGGCAAGAGCCCTTATGGGGCTCCTGAGCCAGTGATTGATCTTGAAGTGACGAATAACACTGATAAGGTCGTTTCCGAGCTGTCTTTAAGAGGAATCGTTACCAGTCCTGACCGCTCACAGCCTTGGGTCGATGAGCAATTCTACTACGTTGTACCGGGGGGGATTGAGCCGGGAGAGACGCTGGCCTGGAGTCTTGCGCCTAATCGTTTTGGCCCCTGGGGAGAACCTCAAATACCAAGTAATGCAGAACTGACAGTTAGATTGGAAGGCCTGCGAGGAGCTGATGAGCAGCCATTATGGGACTCCCTAGCGCTGAGCGAAAGCGAAGTTACCAAGCTAGAGCGTCTTCGGACAGAGTATGGCGGTGTGGCGTTATCGAACGTGGAATAAGCATCGTGTGGAATACATAAGGGAGGCTGTACTATAAAACGCCCTAACGTTTGGCTGTTAGGGCGCATGTGTACTAGCGGTTACCCGCTATTTGAAATTATTTACTCTTTGGCTTCATGATCCGCCAACGCAGCCACTATGGCTTCTTCCCACTGTCCTTCCGTTAGCCCCCAATGTTCCATTTCTGCTTGGTCGGGACTGCCTTCGGCGGCATCGCGTAATTTATCGACGCTACTGCTTTCATAGCAGTGTTTGGCGAAATCCTTTGTTTTTACATCTTGTAACTGATTAATCATCGACATGTGAGTTCCTTTCAGTAGTGATTAGGGCAATAGTGACTGGTGCATTGCCCACGCTAAGTGTAGCTAATCAGGCCACTTATTTCTGGAATGGTTCCTGTTGTCTGGGGCTGATCGCGCCTGTAGCACACATCCGCCACCTAATCGTCAGCTGTGGTGCGGTGTTGCGGTTTATTTTAGTACGTAGCAGGGTGTGTAATGCTGACCATCTAGCTTCATGCGACCTTGTGCCACAAATGAGGTCAATAGTTCATCCAAGCGCTGCATCAGTTCAGGCTCAGCCGTCAGCACAAAGGGACCATGGGCTTCAATGGCGCGAATACCGTCTTCTTTAACATTGCCAGCTACAATCCCGGAGAACGCCCGGCGCAGGTTAGCGGCTAGCTCATGAGTTGGTTGTAAGCGGTGAAGCGCTAGCGATCGCATCGCTTCATGGGTCGGTTGAAACGTTGCCTGAAAATCGCGTGCAATGGTTAACCGCCAGTTGTAGTAGAACGCATCCTGGTGTGTGCGCCTAAATTCAGCAATTTCGTCGATGCCATGGCGCATGGTGCGAGCAACCGCCACCGGGTCGCCTGTAATAATCGTGTAGTAGCGACGAATTTCTTCACCGAGCGTATAGACCAGGAATTCATCGATTTTCTGAAAGTAGGCGGCAGAATCGGCAGGGCCAGTAAAAATTAACGGGAATGGGATATCTTTATTGCTTGGGTGCAGCAAAATACCCAATAAATAGAGGATCTCTTCCGCGGTCCCGACACCGCCTGGAAAGACGACAATGCCATGTCCTAGACGCACAAAAGCTTCCAGTCGTTTCTCAATATCGGGCATGACGACCAATTCATTAACTATCGGATTGGGCGCTTCTGCGGCGATTATGCCCGGTTCTGAAATGCCTAAATAACGGCTTTCTTTACGGCGCTGTTTTGCATGGGCGACATTTGCGCCTTTCATGGGGCCTTTCATAGCGCCTGGCCCACAGCCGGTACAAATATCTAAACCACGCAGACCTAAGTGGTAGCCGACGTCCTTGGTATACTCATACTCTTCACGAGAAATAGAGTGACCGCCCCAGCAGACCACTAGGCTAGGGTCGCGGCCAGGTTTCAACGTGCCCGCTTTGCGCAGAATATGGAAGACCGCATTGGTAGTGCCTTCGCCAGTGCTAAGGTCAAAGCGGTTGTGATGTTGAATTTCGTTATAAACGTAAACGATATCGCGAATGATTGAGGAGAGATGTTCGCGGATGCCGCGGATCATACGGCCATCCACGAACGCTTCCGCTGGCGCGTTAGTCAGCTTTAAGCGAATGCCACGATCTTGTTGCAATACTTCAATGTCAAAATCTTTATAGGCTTCTAAAATCGCCAGACTGTCGTCACTTGGGTTACCACAATTTAAAACCGCCAGTGCGCAACGCCGAAGTAAATCATGAAGGCCACTTTGAGAGGTTTTATGTAGGCGATTAACTTCATGCTGAGAAAGTACTTCCAGGCTTCCTTCTGGGGAAATGATACTGGAAAGGGTGGCGCGGGGTTGAGCAGGTGCGGTCATTAGTGGGGCTGTCCCTAGTCGTTTGAGTGCTATTGGCAGTTTACCATGCCCAGGCAGCCGGTACAGCGGCGCAACGGCTACCCAGGCCGCTGTGCTACTATGAACCCTGTTTAAAAAGGATGGCTGCTAAAGACAATGGTTCTTTACTATGTTTAACGCTCAATATTTCCGTACGTTTATTACGTTAGTGGAAACAGGCAGTTTTACCCGTACCGCTCATCGCTTGGAAATGACGCAGCCCGGCGTAAGCCAGCATGTTCGCAAGCTAGAAAGCTACTTAAATAAAGAGCTGCTTGAGCGCAAGGGGCGCAGTTTTACGCTAACGGAAACGGGGCGGCGAGCTTATGATTATGCGTTGAAGCTGTTTGCTGAGCATGAACAGTTTCGTCATGGCTTAGATGACGACTCACTCGATAGTGGCGATTGCCGTATTGCATCACCTGGAAGCGTGGGTCTGATGTTTTATCCGTATATTTTGGGCCAGCAGCAAATGCACCCCAATTTAACGGTCAACTATAGTTTCGCTTTTAACCATGAAATTGTGAATGATCTGTTAGATGGCCGCTATGACATTGGCATTGTCACGGAGGCAATGAGTCACCCTGAACTTCATTGCTCTATTTGGCATCAGGAGCCTCTCTGTTTAGTGGTGCCCGCTGATTTTGCCGGTAGTACGCTGTCTGATTTGATGGGGATTGGCTTTCTCAATTATTACGACGGCATTAACCACGCTAATGCGCTATTACGGGCTAATTATCCGGATGAGTTTCGTTCAATGACGCACTTCCGCCATCAGGGCTTTACCAATGAAGTCAGCATGGTGCTGGATGCGGTCGCAAGGGGGCTTGGCTTTACCGTGGTATCGAGATTGGTGTTGGAGACGTCTCCTTGGCAGCGCCAAGTCAAAGCACTCAATCTGCCCAATGCGGTCAATGAAGTGCTTTATCTACTTCGCCGTCGCGACTCGGTACTGCCTAAACGCTACGAAAAGCTGTTAAACGGCTTTCACGCCCAGCGTGTGCAAGAAAAAACGCCCCTGATGCCATCGAACGGTTAAAGCAGCAGGGGCGTTTAAGTGGCGTTTAGTCGCGATACTCGTCAATGCTGGGGCAAGAGCAGATCAACTGACGGTCGCCAAATACGTTATCAACGCGGTTAACGGCAGGCCAGTATTTAGCGGCTTGTACAGCAGCGGTGGGGAAGGCAGCTAACTGGCGGTTATAAGGCCGTTGCCAGTCACTATCCATCAGGTCCGCCTGAGTGTGCGGCGCATTGACCAGTGGATTATTGTCCAACGGCCATTCACCGCTTTCCACCCGGGCAATCTCGTCACGAATGGCGATCATGGCATCGCAGAAGCGGTCAATTTCATACAGCGACTCCGATTCGGTCGGCTCGATCATTAGCGTGCCTGGCACCGGGAATGACATAGTCGGTGCGTGGAAGCCGTAATCCATTAAGCGCTTGGCAATATCCTCTTCGCTAATCCCGGAGGCCGCTTTAAGCGGGCGAATATCGATAATGCATTCGTGGGCGACGGTGCCGTTCTGGCCGCGATAAAGAATAGGGAATGACGCTTCCAAACGCTTGGCAATGTAATTGGCGTTTAGGATGGCAAGCTCGGTGGCTTCACGCAGCCCGCGCGCGCCCATCATTTTAATATAGGCCCACGAAATCGGTAAAATCGAGGCGCTGCCAAAGGCGGCTGCGGATACCGCACCGCTATCGCTATTCACACCGTTGATTGGCGTAACCACGTGGTTAGAAACGTAGGGCGCTAGGTGCGCTTTAACGCCGATGGGGCCCATGCCTGGGCCACCGCCGCCATGAGGTATACAGAACGTTTTATGCAGATTGAGGTGGGACACATCGCCGCCGAAATCGCCGGGACGCGTCAAGCCCACCTGAGCGTTCATATTGGCACCATCAATATAGACTTGGCCGCCATTGTCATGCACTACTTTGCACGCTTCGCGCACGCTGGTTTCAAACACGCCGTGGGTCGACGGGTAGGTCAGCATAATGGCAGACAGCTGATCGCGGTGCTGCTCGGCTTTCGCGCGTAAATCAGCCATATCAATGTTGCCGTTTTGATCGCATTCAACCACGACCACTTTCATCTGCACCATCGCCGCTGAGGCAGGATTGGTGCCGTGAGCAGAGCTAGGAATCAAGCAGACATCACGATGACCTTCGCCCTGGGCCGCCTGGTAACGGCGAATCGCCACTAAACCTGCATATTCCCCCTGCGCGCCGGAGTTAGGCTGCATGGAGAGATGATCATAACCGGTGACTTCAACCAAAAAGGCTGAGAGCTCATCAATCATCTGATGATAACCAGCCACCTGGTCGCGAGGGGCGAACGGGTGAAGATGTGCAAACGACGGCCAGGAAACGGGGATCATTTCGCTGGTGGCGTTGAGCTTCATGGTGCAGGAGCCGAGCGGGATCATCGCGTGAGCAAGCGACAGATCCTTATTCTCCAGGCGCTTCAAGTAGCGCAACATTTCGGTTTCGCTGCGGTAGCGGCTGAAGGTAGGGTGGCTCAAAAAGTCGCTTTCGCGTTGACAGCTAGCGGGAATACCCGAGGCGCCGTTAGCCACTACCTGCTCGTCCAGCACTGCAACGGCAAGGCCGTGCTCATCGCCCAGCAGCACATCAAATAAGGCGGCTACGTCGTGAGCGGTGGTGGTTTCATCGAGGCTGATGCCCACATTGCCATTGGCGAAGTAGTGCAAGTTAATATCGTGGGTCATGGCGCGGCCATGAATCTTGCCTGCATCAACGCCTGTCAAGCATAGCGTATCAAACCAGCTGTCATGGGCGAGTGCGACGCCTGCCTGCTTAAGGCCTTCAGCAAGTAGGGTGGTCAAACGATGAACGCGGCCCGCAATTTTGCGCAGACCCTCAGCGCCGTGATAGGTCGCATAAAAACCGGCAATATTGGCCAGCAATGCCTGGGCGGTACAGATATTCGAGGTCGCTTTCTCGCGGCGAATATGCTGTTCGCGAGTTTGCATCGCCATGCGCAGGGCGGTATTGCCGCGGCTATCTTTGGAGACGCCGATAATCCGCCCTGGGATTGAGCGCTTGAGCTTATCTGACGTGGCAAAGAACGCTGCATGAGGCCCACCAAAACCCATGGGTACGCCAAAACGCTGGGAGTTGCCCACCACGATATCCGCGCCAAACTTGCCGGGCTCTTTCAGCAGCACCAAACTCAAAAGGTCGGTCGCCACGCAGGTCATGATGTTGCGGTCGGCGGCTGCGTTCAACAGCGGCGCTAAGTCACGAACTTCACCGCTGGCAGACGGGTACTGTACCAGGGCTCCAAACACATCGTGGGCTGCCAGTTCTTCGGCTGGGCCCATAATCAGTTCGAAACCAAAGAACTCCGCACGGGTTTTAACCACGTCCAGCGTTTGTGGGAATACATCGTCGGCGACGAAGAAAGCGTTGGATTTGCTTTTCTTATTGCCGCGCTTACACAGCGCCATGGCTTCGGCGGCAGCGGTGGCTTCGTCAAGCAGTGAAGCATTCGCAAGCTCCATGCCGGTTAAATCCATTACCACTTGCTGGAAGTTCAGTAGGCCTTCCAGGCGGCCTTGAGAGATTTCCGGTTGGTAAGGCGTATAAGCCGTGTACCAACCTGGATTTTCCAGCACATTGCGCTGAATGACCGCTGGCATGTGCGTGCCGTAATAGCCCTGGCCAATATAGCTTTTAGCCACGCGATTTTGCCGCGCCAGCTGAGCTAAGTACTCTAACGCTTCGGATTCACTGCGCGGATCGTCTAGCGACAGTTCGCGCCCAAGGCGGATATCGCTCGGCACGGTCTGCTCGATCAGATCTTCCATGTGCTGCATATTAAGCGCTTTTAACATCGTGGTAACGTCATCACTACTTGGACCATTATGACGTTTAATAAAAGCATCGTGGTCGGCCAGCTCGGCCAGGCGGCGTGTTTCAAGAGACATGAAGAAGATTCCGAACGTTAAGAGAGAGCCGTGCAGGATAATAAGCGAAGCGCCTGCCAGAAAAGGCAGGCGCCTGAGTATGCTTTATTCGTCAGCGCTGAGCGTTGCCTGGTAGGCATCGGCGTCTAACAGGCCATCAATGGTATCGCTGTCTAAGCGAACTTTCATAATCCAGCCGCCTTCATAAGGCGCGTCATTGACTGTTTCGGGAGCGTCTTCAAGGGCTTCATTCACTTCAATCACTTCGCCCGCAACGGGGGAGTAAAGATCAGAAGCGGCTTTAACCGATTCAATCACACCAAACTCTTGGCCTTTTGTCAGCGCCGCGCCCACTTCCGGCAGTTCCACAAAGACGACATCACCCAGTGCTTGTTGGGCGTGATCGGTAATACCGACGGTAACGGTGCCATCTTTATGGTCAAGTACCCACTCGTGGCTTTCAGCGTAACGAAGATTGGCAGGAAGGTTGCTCATGATGTTTTCCTATATGAAACAGTTTTCTGGACCCGGGCATACTAGCGGTTGTCGCTCGCCTTGGCGACTGTCGGCTAGCGGAAAGCGAGCGAATAAAGATGCATGTTAACGTGTTTCCAATCGGAAACAAATTTCTTATCTGCTCCCTTTAAACGTAGTAGAGCGAGGTATTTTGATTCCGTTATTCTTTTGTGTTTGGTTATGAAAAAAGCGGCATCCTCTATGCGCAAGCGACATCACCATAGAAGACCACTAGCCACATAGTGTAAAACATGCAGATTCTGGGTTAACAAATGCAACAAACCAACAGGGTGAGGAGAAGCACATGGAAACATTAACTAGCCTCTTGGGGGCAATCAACGGCGTGGTGTGGGGACCCATCATGTTGATCTTGCTCCTGGGTGTAGGTATCTACCTGCAGATTGGCTTGAAACTGATGCCGATTAGAAAGCTCGGTATGGGTTTCAAGCTAATGTGGGCAGGACGTGAGCCAAAACCAAGCGCTGATAAAGCGGTGAGTAAAGAGGGTGATGAGGGGGAAATATCTCCCTTTGATGCGTTGATGACAGCGCTGTCGGCGACCATCGGTACCGGTAACATTGCCGGTGTCGCCACAGCGATTGCGCTAGGTGGCCCTGGCGCGGTTTTTTGGATGTGGATTACCGCGCTAGTAGGGATGGCGACGAAATTTGCCGAAGCGGTATTGGCTGTCCGTTACCGTGAAACCGATAGCACTGGCTTCCACGTCGGTGGGCCGATGTTTTATATCAAAAACGGCTTGGGCAAAAAATGGCTCTGGTTGGGCGGGGTCTTTGCTTTCTTTGGCGCCGTGGCTGCTTTCGGTATTGGTAATACCGTACAGTCGAACTCGGTAGCCGATGCCATGGATGCCACTTTTGGCGTGCCGCACTGGATCACGGGTGTGATCATTATGGTGCTGGCAGGAGCGGTAATTCTAGGTGGTATAAAGCGTATCGCTAAGGTGGCGGGTAAACTGGTCCCCATCATGGGCATTGCCTATGTGGTGGCAGGTCTGCTGGTATTGATCATTAACGCCGGACAGATTGGCGAAGCTTTTGGCTTAATCTTTTACTACGCCTTTAACCCGATGGCGGCGGCCGGTGGTTTTGCCGGTGCAGCGGTTATGGCGGCGATTCGCTTTGGTGTGGCGCGCGGCATTTTCTCTAACGAAGCGGGTTTAGGTAGTGCGCCGATTGCCCACGCAGCGGCAAAAACCAAAAATCCGGTTCGCCAGGGCTTAATCGCGATGCTGGGTACCTTTATCGATACCATTATTGTCTGCACGATTACCGCGCTGGTGATTTTGACTTCTACCGTATGGGTCGACGGTGAAGCCGGCGCATCGCTGACTGCGCTCTCGTTTGACGCCGCGCTGCCAGGGTTCGGTAATCAAATTGTCGCGGTCGCCTTGGCTGTCTTTGCCTTCACCACCATTCTTGGCTGGTCATTTTATGGTGAGAAATGTTGCCAGTTCCTGTTTGGCACGCGTTCTATCATGATCTATCGCGTGCTGTTCGTGTTGGCGATCCCGCTAGGCGCCATCGCGCAATTGGGCTTTATCTGGTTAATGGCGGATACCTTCAATGCCATGATGGCCATTCCCAACCTGATTGCCTTGGCACTGCTTTCGCCGGTAGTCTTTAAGCTAACCAAGGACTATTTCGATGGCAAAGATGTACTACCGGGTGAAGAACTGGAACACGATCAATAAAACCTTCAGCTTGTTACGTGAGCTGCAAGTGAATGTTTGATGTATAGCTAAATGGAGTCGGGAAGGCACACAGGTGGCTTCCCGTTCTCTTTTGTGAGTGAAGAATTTCTAAGTGAGGAATCCCCCATGTCTGAATTAAAGCAAACGCCGCTGCATGCGCTGCACCTCCAATTGGGTGCCAAAATGGTGCCTTTTGCTGGCTACGAAATGCCTGTGCAGTACCCGCTGGGGGTCAAAAAAGAGCATGAACACACTCGCCAAAAGTGCGGCCTATTTGACGTCTCACACATGGGCCAGATTAGTGTGTCCGGCAATAATGTCGCTGAAGCGCTGGAAACCTTGATACCCGCTGATTTAGTGGGGCTTGCAAAAGGCGCTCAACGGTATGGGCTATTCACCAGCACTGAAGGTGGCATTATTGATGACCTGATGGTGGTCAATGCAGGCGATCACTTTTATCTCGTAGTGAACGCTGCCTGTAAAGATCAGGATTTAGCGCATTTGCGTTTGAATTTAGCATCAACCCATGAGGTTGAGACATTAGATCGTGGCTTGCTGGCGCTCCAAGGGCCTCAGGCGCGAGATGTGATGCAGCGATTGTGTCCTGAAGCGTGCGAGTTAGTGTTTATGCAGCATGGCCGCTTCACTATTGCGGGGCAGGAAGTGTGGGTGAGCCGCAGTGGCTATACCGGTGAAGATGGCTTTGAAATTTCAGTCGCGGCTGATGCCTGCGAAGCTTTCGCCGAGCGGTTGCTGGCAGAACCTGAAGTAGAGGCTATTGGCTTGGGCGCACGGGATTCATTGCGTCTGGAAGCAGGGTTATGCCTCTACGGGCACGATATGGATATGCAAACGACGCCTGTTGAAGCCGGGTTGATTTGGGCGATTGGTAAACCACGTCGCCATGGCGGCGAGCGTGCAGGCGGTTTTCCTGGGGCTGACGTTATCCTGCATCAAGTCGATGCCAAAGATCATACCCGCAAGCGCGTTGGTCTGTTGGCCGACGGGCGTGCACCGGTACGTGAGGGGGCGCAGCTGGTAGACGAAGCGGGCAATGAGATTGGGGTGGTGACATCGGGCAGCTTTGGACCGAGCATCGGTAAACCGGTGGCGATGGGTTATGTGCCCCGTGAGCTGGAGGCACCGCAAAGCACTGTGTTTGCGGTAGTGCGCGGTAAGCAGTTACCCATGGTGGTTACCCCTATGCCGTTTGTAAAACCAGGCTACTATCGCGGCTAACAAAACGGCAGGCACTAACCTAAACCCTACGGTCCCTGTTTAAACAGGGGCCGCTTGGTTTTAACAAGTGCTTTAACCAGTGCTTTACGAAGAGCTTTAGCGCAGCACCTGCCTAGGATCGATGGGTTTACCACCCTGGCGTAGATCAAAGAGAAGATCATAGCGTTGAGTAGCACTGCTTTGGCCGACTTCGCAAAGCGCATCACCCGCGTTCACCTGCTTGCCTACCTTGACCAATATGCGATCACAAAGCGCGTAGACGGTTTGGAGATTGTCGGCATGATGCACGATCACGACCTCACCCAACTGACGCATTCCATCGGCGAAACGTACCTCACCCGGGGCGACAGATTTTGCTTGGGCGCCCGGTTGTGTTGCCAGCAGCATTGGCTGCAGAGTGCCACGGCTATCTGGGCCAAAGCGGCGGACCACGCGATAATCGTCTAATGGCCAGGGCCAGCGTCTAGCTGAAGCGGGCAGTGCCTGACTGGGTGCACTACTGGGCGCAGCGGCGGGTCGATTAGGGCTAGATGAGCCACTACTGCTCGCAGCGGTTCGAGGTGCAGAGCCGCCAAGCGGAACGCTAACGACTTGGCCTACTCGTAAGTTAGTGGGCGTGGCGCTAGGGTTGGCGCTCTGAATACGGCCGCTGGTGGTTCCAAAATGGCGGGCGACACTCGAAAACGTATCGCCGGGGCGAATTTGGTAACGATAAGGACCGCCGGAGGGCGCGCGCTCTTGCTGAGTGGGAATTAGCAAGCGTTGACCTACCTTAAGCTGTCGAGCATTCACGCCTGGGTTAAACCGTTGTAACCGTTCAAGCGGCACATTAGCGCGGGCCGCCATCTGCCCGAGTGTGTCCCCGCGCTGTACTTGTACCCAATTGCCACTAATATGAGTAGCACTAGGGGCCGCCGCACGCTGAGATGACGATTGAGGCGCATTGGCACAGCCGACAAGCATTCCAGCTAATAGGCAGGTGCTTAACAAACCAATCAGTCGTGATCGGTTTGGCCGTCCAACAAACCATCTTTTTCCCGCCAGAGTGAATTGATCCATGTGTGGAAACGTTCCTTATGCTGCTTTTCGTCGTGGTTATTAGGTGCGTACATCCACTGAGGAATATCTAGTTGCCGTGCGTATAGCGTAATGGGTGCTTCATTACCGCACAAAAAACCCCAAAAAGTGGGGGATGGGTTGGTATAGCTAATGGTTACGTCCAGAATACCATCTAATTGACTGCCTAGCAGGCTAAGTACCTGGGCAACGCCACCTGCTTTGGGGCGCAACAAGTGATGATAAGGGCTTTGCTGGGCATCGCGCTTAGCGACGCTAAAACGCGTGCCTTCGACGAAATTAAAAATCGCAATCGGGGTATTACGTGCCTGTTGGCACATACGCTCGGTAGACGTGCGGTCTATGGTGGCAAGTTTGGGGTTTTTAGCTATTTGTTCACGGCTAAAGCGGCGCATGAAGGGGAATTCGAGTGCCCAAAAAGCCAAGCCAACGATAGGAATCCAGATTAATTGACGTTTGAGGAAAAAACGCGGCATCGGAATACGGCGGTGTAACGCCATGAATAGCATAAAGATATCAGTCCAGCTGCGGTGGTTGGATATTACCAGCCACCACTGATTGGGGCTCAACTGCTCGGGAACGGTGATTGATACGTCAGGCTTAAGCCAATGCCGCATCCACCACAGATTAAAGCCAATCCAGTTGAGTGCTACGGCATTTAAACCCAGCAGCACCTTCTGTTTCAGTCGCTGCCCGGGAGCAATGAGTTTGAGTAGCGTCAACAGAATTAGAGGTACGCCCCAAAATAGCGTGTTGAGCGTTAGCAGCAGAGCGCTGACAAGCCCCTTGAAAATAGGCATACCACGTTTCCTTACCGTCAGACGAATAGCTTAATACTGAATGCTAAATGATCCTAGCCACGCTGCCCAGCAGAACCCCAGTTCGTCTCATCAACTTAGCAGAGGGTTAGTCGAGAGGGAGCGAAGGCGCTTGAACGGTATTAAGCAGTACAGTGCGAAGCGCATGGGCGGCAACGGAAAGCTCTTGGTGTGTCAAAATACCTACACGGCAAGAGATGGCTGGCGCTGTTAGCGGTATGCACCGGGCGCCCAGCTCATGCATTTGTCGAATACACATAGAAGGCACTGCGCTCACCCCTAACCCGTCAGCAACCATTCTTCCGACGGTGGAGAGCTGGTGGCTTTCAAACGCCACAGGCAGTTCCATGTGTTGTTTCCGCAGCTCCTGTTCCAGTAAGCGGCGCACCATAGAAGGGCGCTGCAGCGTAATAAAATCGTGATTGAGAAGGGTCGACCAAGCGAGCTGTGAGGCTTGATTTAGCGAGGAAGTCGGTGGTACCACCGCGACAAAATGATCTTCAAACAGGGGTGTAAACAGCAGGCTGCCCGCGCCTTCCGGTGAGAAAGCGATTCCCATTTCCACCTGCCGAGAGCGCACCATTTCAGTGACTTCTTCATTGATCACGTCGTGGACTGTGATATTGATCTTGGGATATTGCTGGCGAAACTTAACTAACGCTGCGGGTAACAAGTTACAGGCGAAAGCAGGCATGGCGGCGACGCTTAACCGGCCCAGCTGAAGCGTGAAGCGTTGACGCAACCGTTCTTCGGTATTATCCCATTGGGCCAGCAAGTGTTTGGCCAGCGGTAGCAGTGACTCGCCTTCTGGGGTTAGCCTAACGCTACGGGTGCTCCGGATTAACAATTTGCCCCCCAACGACTCTTCTAACCCTTTGATCGCCAAGCTGAGCGCTGGTTGGGATAAATACAGCCGCTCACAGGCCTGAGTAAAGCTAAGCGTTTGGGCGACCGCGAGAAAGGCGCGCAGCTGTTTGACGGTCATAAAGTGCCTTTTATAAGTTTTATCAATGAATTGATAAGAAAAACAAACTTAACAAATATATCATCTGGCACAACACTGGCACTATCTTAAGGGGCGGTCTATGTATTATTGACAGCTCATATCAATGACCACTCATATTTAATGACAACAACGTGAGGCACAACAATGGCAGGATTCGATAAGCGAGTATCTTCCTACGAAGAAGCGATGGAAGGCATCGAGAGCGGTATGACCGTCATCGCTGGCGGCTTTGGCCTATGCGGCATTCCCGAAAATCTGATCGCTGAAATCAAGCGTCGCGGCGTTAAAGACCTTACCGTGGTTTCAAATAACTGTGGTGTGGATGGTTTTGGCTTGGGGATACTGCTTGAAGATCGTCAAATCAGTAAAATTCTGGCCTCTTACGTAGGTGAAAACGCGTTATTTGAGAAGCAAATGCTGAACGATGAAATTGAGGTGGTGTTGACGCCTCAAGGCACGTTGGCGGAAAAAATGCGCGCAGGTGGTGCGGGTATCCCTGCTTTTTACACTGCCACCGGCTACGGCACGCCGATTGGCGAAGGCAAGGAAGTACGTGTCTTCAATGATCGGCACTATATTTTAGAAGAAGCCATTATTGGTGATTTTGCCATTGTGAAAGGCTGGAAAGCGGATCGCTATGGCAATGTGATGTATCGCCATACAGCACAAAATTTTAACCCCATGGCCGCCACCGCGGGGAAAATCACCGTGGTTGAAGTTGAAGAAATTGTGGAGCCGGGTGAGCTTGAGCCTAGCCAGATCCATACGCCAGGCATTTATGTGGATCGGATTATTCAAGGCACGTTTGAAAAGCGCATTGAAAAACGCACGGTACGTAGTTAAATCACCGCTTTTTCAAAGACTTAAATTTCAAATATCTCACTCGCTTCCCATTTAATGATTCAACAAGAGGTAGTCACCATGGCTTTAACACGAGAACAGATGGCCCAGCGTGTCGCTCGCGAACTTCAAGATGGCTTTTACGTCAATTTGGGCATTGGTATTCCCACCCTGGTTGCCAATTACATTCCAGACGGCATTGATGTCATGCTGCAATCCGAAAATGGACTGCTGGGGATGGGCCGTTATCCTACCGAAGAAGAGCTTGATGCAGATATGATCAATGCGGGTAAAGAGACCGTGACGGCGCGCCCAGGCGCGGCGATTTTCTCTTCAGCTGAGTCCTTTGCCATGATTCGTGGTGGGCACGTGGATTTGACCGTGCTGGGCGCCTTTGAGGTTGATCAACAAGGCAATATCGCCTCGTGGATGATCCCCGGCAAGCTTATCAAAGGCATGGGCGGCGCCATGGATCTGGTGGCTGGCGCTGACAATATTATTTGCACCATGACGCATGCCTCTAAACATGGCGAATCCAAACTGCTGGAAAAATGTGAGCTGCCGCTGACGGGGGCTGGTTGTATTAACCGTGTTTTGACCGATCTCGCTTATTTGGAAATCAAAGACGGTGCTTTTATCCTCAAAGAGCGTGCGCCCGGCGTTAGCGTTGAAGAAATTGTCGAAAAAACAGCGGGCAAACTAATCGTGCCAGACCACGTGCCTGAAATGACCTTTGACGCTTAATAAGGCACCCCGTCAGCCTTTAAGCCGAGTAGCATTAAAGATAGTGGGATAGTGAGACACTAACTGAAAAGAGTTAGCGTCTCACGCCATTTCACAGCGTGTGTGATGGGGCAGAAGTACGTCGGCCAGGCGCTCGTGACTATGCTCTACATGTTTTTGGACGAGCGCCAGCCCCCCTAAGCAGAGGCGATGTTCATCGCCATCGGCGAATACGGCTTTCTGCGGTGTCGTTGGGTAAAAACGATGGTCGAGCAGCGATGACACCGTAAAAACACCGTTCTGCTGCTCTTGCAGGCTCAGCATACCTACCTCTTGGAGGCGTTGATCCAAAACGGCTAACGGTTCGCCAAGCTGACCACAATCAAAGCCCGCGTGGTGTAAGCGGGGTCCCATCACTGCAAGCCATGCGGCAAGTGGGTGGGCCTGCTGCAACTGCTGATAAAGCGCCCAAGAGGGCATTGGCCAGGGTCTACCGCGACAGAGTAAATTATGCCCTTTGCAATCTTGGGGATGCGATTGACGCACCAGTCCTTCAATTGCTTCTCGTGGCGCTTTAGAAAGGGTGCCTATTTGCAATTCGGCAAGCACCAGCCAGCTACTGCCATCGCTGGGGGCTAGTAAGTGCACGAGTAGGCCTTTGTCCGCCATGGCGTAGTGGCTAATAGCACGGTAGCCCATGTGGGCTAAATTGCTGCTAAGCGCGGTAGCGGAAAAAGGGCCGTAGTTGAGCGTAACTAAGGTTAAATATTCGGCTGCGGCCGAGAGTGGCCACAGCCTCAATGCCCCAATATCGGGGTGTGTATGTACATAGTCTAGCCACAGCTGCTGAACAAACTCCTGACGCTGCATGGTGAACTCCTTGCCCAAAAGTGGCACACCTCGCGTGGGCCATGAGTAACTGCACAGTATAGGCAAGCAAGGCAGGCATGGGTTCAACGGGTATTAACGAGCGTTTTAACGGCAGCGCAGTGCCAATCGCCAATTACTATTAAACGGCGAGGAGCTGTTTGTCGCGGACAAACTGATCAAACTCGGTAAAGCCACCGACATGGGTTTGATCAACAAACACTTGCGGTACGGTGTGAATGGGTTTGCCAGTTGTCTTGGCGATATCTTCTTTAGTAACGCCTTCAGAAGGCATATCAACATAGCGGTACCCTTCAATTTTTCCGGCTTTTTCCAAGTGATCCGCAAGGTGTTTAGCACGTACACAGAAGGGGCAGGACATCCGACCAAAAATAACCACAAACATAGGTGGCGCTCCTTTACGATAAGCAGAATAAGTTACAAAGTGGAACGTAACCGAGTGAAAAGTCTTTGCGGTACGATAATCTGCGCCCATTGTGGCTTAGCCGCGCTTATTTCGCCAATAGCAGCTCGCTACATTGCCCATTAATGCCTGTTATCACCTGGAAACAATCACACGTTTATGTATACGCTGACTGCTGACGAATACGCCTCTCTTGCTGAACTGGCGAAGGTCTATCGAGATGTGCATTTACCTTCCATGAAACAACAGGAGGGATGGAACCCACGCTTAGGGGTTGATGCGCTATGCTTTCAGCATCATGGTGCTGGAAACATGGTGGGTGCGTTGATTACACCCTGTGAGCTTTGGCTGGTCGTGGTGCCTGATCACGCCCGTCTCACGGAACCCTTGGTAGATACGCTGACGCTTACCTTACCTTCAGGTGCCTATCAACTATCTCTTGAGCGCCTGCCAGGTGGATATGGGCTCTATAAGCGCGCAATCTTGCGCAATTTAGAAGAGCTCGAGAACATGCAGGAGGCTGCTAGGTTGGCGCAGCAAATGATGGCGCGTTTAATGCAACCTGCCGATGAGCCTGACGCTTAACCACATACCGCTATACTGAAAACACCTTCTGACCACTTATGACAAGGAAATGCCTATGACTTCCTCATCCGTTTCAACGCCGCGTGTAGCGCTGGTCACCGGGACCAGCAGTGGTATCGGAGCTGCGGTTGTTAAGCACTTTTGCGAGCTAGGCCATCAAGTGCTTGCTGTCGATTTTAACCCGGCGGGAAAAGCGATTGCTGAACAGGCTGGCGCTGCCTTTTTTGAAGCCGACCTGACCGACCCAGATGCCTGCCGTGCGGCGGTAGCCGATGCGGTTAAGCGTTTTGGCGGGGTTGATATATTGGTCAATAACGCCGGTATCCAGCATGTTGCGTCGATCGAGACGTTTCCCGAGGAAAAGTGGCGGCAGATTATGGATCTGATGCTGACCGCTCCCTTTCTGCTCACGCAAGCGGCCTGGCCGCACATGCGCGAAAAAGGCTGGGGGCGCATCGTTAACGTGGCTTCAATACATGCCCAGGTGGCCTCGCCAGGCAAAGCAGCTTACATCATCGCCAAGCACGGGATGATTGGTCTGACTAAAACCGCAGCGTTGGAAGGTGGCGAGCAAGGGATTACCGCTAACGCTGTTTGCCCTGCCTATGTAAAAACGCCACTGGTGGATAATCAGATCGCCGACCAAGCTAAATTGCACGGTATGGATGAACAGGAAGTGATTGAGAAAGTCATGCTCAAAGAGGCGGCGATCAAACGCCTGATCGAGCCTGAGGAAGTGGCGCAATTAGTCGCCTACTTGGCGTCCGATGCTGCCGGTGCAGTGACCGGATCAAGCTTTAATATTGATCTAGGCTGGACGGCGCATTAAGCGTTGAGGCCCCCGCCTAAACGCTTAAGTGGGGGCGGGGGCTTGAACTGGCGAGCAGTTAGCCAACAAACTAACGCCGCACTGGGCGTTTTTGTAATTTGCGCTGCAGGGTACGGCGGTGCATGCCCAGTGCTCGGGCGGTGGCCGATATATTGCCGTCGTGCTCCTGGAGTACCTTCTGAATATGCTCCCAGGTGATGCGGTTAATCGAAGGTGGGTTATCAGCCAACTCAATATCAGGGTCGCCACTTTGGCGCTCAAAGGCCGTGAGCACGTCGTCTGCATCTACTGGCTTGCAGAGATAATTAACTGCACCAAGCTTAATGGCCTCAACGGCAGTTGCAATGCTGGAGTAGCCTGTCAGCACCACAATGCGACACTGGGGCGAAATGGCCAGTAGCTCGGGAAGCAGCTTTAAGCCCGAACTATTTTCCAGTTTTAGATCAAGGGTCGCCATCGTGGGTAAGTACTGGGCGGCCATTGCCAGGGCCTGATCGGCATCATGGGCAACAATGACTTCGTAACCACGCCGCGTTAAAGCGCGATTTAGCACATGACAAAACATTTCATCGTCATCAACAATCAGCAGGCGTTGGTCTCGCGTTTGCATGTTGTCCTCAATCCATTAAAGGCGATGCTTGGGCAGCCGGGTTTAATGCGGTGCCGCGCAGCGGGGCAGTGTAACTTCCGTTAGCGTACCCCCTTCCGGGTGATTATACAGGCTTACCCCGCCTCCAAAGCGATTGATAGTGGCATGGGTTAAAAACAAACCAATACCCATGCCTTTGCTTTTTGTGGAGATAAACGTTTCCCCTAGCTGGTCGGCAATCGACATGGCCACCCCTGGGCCATGGTCGCGTATATCAATGACCACATTTTCATCCTGCCAATCTAAACGAATCGCAATGTGCTCAGGGTTGGCGTCGGCGGCGTTGTTCAAAAGATTCGTTAACGCTTGGTCAAGCGTGGCATCAACCGCAAGCCATGGCCTGCTACGCTTCTCAGCTACCTCGAACTGATGGCTCACATCAGGCCTTAGCACTAGCCAGCGCTGCACAACGCCTGCTAGCCAAACTTCTGCGTCAAGTACTTCAGGCTCTGCCATTCGGCGCCTGTCCGCATTAGAGACTAAGTTTTGCAGCCGTGATTTGCAGACGTCCACCTGCTGACGCAGTAGGGTAATGTCCTCATGCAGTTCAGACTCAGGTAGCGCGTCGGCCTGCATTTCTTTGAGTAGTACCGCCATGGTAGAGAGCGGCGTTCCCAATTCATGCGCTGTGCCGGCGGCTTGAGTGGCTACTGCCAATACCTGTTCATTACGCAGTGCGGCTTCCCGGGTGCGGGAAAGTGCCTGGTCCCGGCTACGCAATGCGTGGGCCATTTTGTAGATAAAAAAGGTCACCAGCCCAGCTGAGAGGCCAAAGTTAAGCCACATGCCCAATATGTGCAGGCTCAAGGGGCTGTCGCTATTAATATGACCCAATTGCGGGATTGGGTAGTAAGAGAACATTAAAGACGTATACCCCGCCATAGCGCAGGCGGCAATGATCCAGGCGTGGCGCCAGGGCAGGGTGGCGGCGGCAATAGTGACCGGCACTAAGTAGTAGGTAATAAAGGGGTTGGTGGAGCCCCCGGAAAAGTAAAACAGCAGTGTAAGGCCTGCAATATCGGCCAATAGGTGTAGTAGATACTCTAGGTGGGTAACGGCCCTTGGGCGACCCAGCCGCCACCAGGTGGCGATATTGAGTATGCCCATGGCTATCACCACGCTTACCACAGCAGTCACTGGTAAATCGAAGGCGAGCAATTCGACACCCACAATAATTGCCAGTAAAAAACCGGTCCAGGTGATACCGCGCACGATAGTGAGCCGCACTAAATTACGGTTGGGCGTAGAGAGCGGAAGTGGTAGAGCCGTTGGCATGATGAGCTTACTTAGTCCTGGTTTTTAGGCCATGAATAACAAACTTAATAAACAACGTCATGACGTAGGTGGCCCAGCCAGCAGAGGCCAGGATATTAAATAGCAGCATTTTAGGCGGCAACCAGGCACTGCCTAACAGGGCTTCCAGCATGATGTGAAAGAACATCGCCAGCAGCAGTGGTAGGGCTAAAATATGTATCCACATGTCGGTACGTCGTTTGCGAATATGGTAACGACCCAACAAATAGCGCAGCGGCCGATGCGCCCAGCAGAACACCACGAGAGCACCAATCACTAACAAACTGGCGAGGGTAGGCTCCGTGCTGCCCATATGGGCTGACAGCGAAATTGACCAAGCCAGGCTTAGCCATAACACGCCCTCCAGACTGGCAATGACATCCGCATAACGTCGCACATTCTGCATAACAATCGGGTCCTTAACGTTAAAAGCGAGCTATCAACCCAAATCGTTAAAACGGGTTCATTAAGAAAAGCGCCGTCATGATACGACACTTGGGCAAATGTGTGGTGCTCGAAGAGTGGATTTATCCAATCGCGCAATTGCGTATACTGTCGCTATCATTTTTCTGACATCACTTCAGTACAGGACTCGCCGTGGACACTGTAACATTGACCCGCCCCGATGATTGGCATCTTCATTTACGCGATGGTGAAGCGTTAAAGGCGGTGGTAGGCCATACTGCCGCACAGATGGGGCGGGCCATTATTATGCCTAATCTAACCCCGCCGATCACCACAACCTCCCAGGCAATTGATTACCGTCAACGTATCCTAGACGCCTTACCTGCGGGCAGTACTTTTGAGCCCTTAATGGTGCTTTACCTTACCGATACCACGCCTCCCGAAGAGATTGAGCGTGCAGCGCAGAGCGGTATCGTCAAAGCGGTCAAGCTTTACCCTGCGGGTGCCACAACAAATTCTGACTCCGGTGTGACCGACTTGGCCCATTGTGATGCCACCATTGCCAAGATGGTTGAAGTAGACATGCCCCTGTTAGTGCATGGCGAAGTCACTACCGCTGAGATTGATATTTTTGATCGCGAAGCAGTATTTATTGAAAACGTAATGAAGCCTTTGCTGGAGCGCCACCCAACGCTCAAAGTGGTGTTTGAACATATCACTACTCAGCAGGCAGCAGAGTTTGTAGCGCAAGCGCCAGACAACGTGGCCGCTACCATTACCGCCCATCACTTACTCTTCAATCGCAATAAAATGTTGGTCGGTGGTATTCGCCCTCACTACTACTGCTTGCCGATTCTCAAACGTGAGCAGCATCGTCAGGCGCTTTTGAAAGCAGCCACCAGCGGTAGCCATAAGTTCTTTTTGGGCACCGATAGCGCGCCTCACTCTCAGGGTGCTAAAGAGTCAAGCTGCGGCTGTGCGGGTGCTTATACCGCCCCCGCCGCCATTGAACTTTACGCGACTGCTTTCGATGAAATGAATGCCTTGGACAAGCTGGAAGCCTTTGCCAGCCTTAACGGGCCGCGCTTTTATGGCCTGACGCCTAACGCTGACACCATGACGCTAGAACGACGCGAATGGCGACTGTCAGAAAGCTACTCCTATGCCCAAGGCGAGGCGATTATTCCGCTATTGGCGGGCGAAACGCTTGGATGGGCCATTAAGGCGTAGCCCTGAGATACCAGCTAGCCTTGGCTAAGCTGCTTCAGCATTTGATCGACCATGCGCGATGAGTGGTCGGCAGCTACTTCCAAAAACTCATCAAAAGAGAGGTGGTTGTCGCCACTGCCGGGAATATCAGAGAGCGCGCGGATCAGGACGAAAGGACACTGGTAGAGATAGCATGTCTGAGCAATCGCAGCGCCTTCCATCTCAACGGCCAGCATGGTGGGGAACTGGGCGCGGGTTGCTTCTACGCGCGCCGGATCGGCCATGAAGGCGTCCCCCGTGGCGATCAGCCCTTCGCGTACGCTGACCTCACCTAATGATGCAATGGCGTTACGGGCAATGTCTCGTAGCGCCGTGTCGGCCTGATAGGCGGCGGGCATCCCAGGCACTTGGCCCATCTCATAGCCAAATACGACGGCGTCAACATCGTGATGGCGTACTTCATCAGAGATGATCACATCGCCAATCTTTAAATCGGTGGCAAATCCACCCGCCGAACCGGTATTGATAATGGCGTCGGGTTGGTGGCGCTCCAATAAAATAGCGGTGCCCACTGCCGCGTTGACTTTGCCAATCCCTGACTGCAAAACAATGACCTCAAGGCCGTAACGCGTGCCAGTATGAAAAACAAAGCCCGCATGCTCATAGCGTTCTGCATTATCTAACTGAGCTACCAAGGTGCTTACTTCTTGCGCCATTGCGCCAATAATACCGATACGTTGCACTGCGCCATGCTCCTGCATAAAAGGGGTGAAAATGTATGAATCAGGCGTGATCCTGGGACGTCAAATCGTGCCGCTCAGCGGCTTCAAGCGTGTTTTCGAGCAGCGTTGCGACGGTCATGGGGCCTACGCCGCCTGGAACCGGGGTGATAAAGCTGGCGCGTTCAGCGGTGGCGGCGAAATCAAGGTCGCCTTTTAGCGTGCCATCTTCCTGGCGATTAATACCCACATCAATCACGACAGCCCCTGGCTTAATCCATTCCCCTTTAACGATGCCTGGCTTGCCGACGGCCACAACCACAATGTCAGCGCGGCTAACGTGGTCTTTAAGGTTCTGGGTAAAACGGTGGCAAACGGTAGTTGTACAGCCCGCGAGCATCAGTTCAAGCGCCATAGGGCGGCCAACAATGTTAGAAGCGCCGACCACGGTGGCGTCCAAGCCGCGTAGTGCGATATCGCTTTGCGCCAGTAAGGTCATGATGCCTTTAGGGGTGCAAGGGCGTAGCGCAGGCATGCGCTGTGCTAAGCGACCAATGTTGTAAGGGTGAAAGCCATCAACATCTTTATCAGGGCGAATACGCTCTAGAATAGGGCCGGCATCTAAGTGCTTGGGTAGTGGCAGTTGAACCAGTATGCCATCTACGGCCGGGTCGCTATTGAGCTGATCAACCAGCATTTCTAATTCATGCTGAGTGGTCGCAGCGGGCAGAGTATGCTGGAAGGAAAGAATGCCTGCCTGTTCGCAGGCGCGGTGCTTATTACTGACGTAAACGTGAGAGGCGGGATCATCTCCTACCACAACTACGGCTAGGCCCGGTGCTCGTGCGCCTGCATCTTTACGTGCGGCAACTTTCTCGGCAACCTGTTGGCGAACAGTAGCAGCGATGGCTTTGCCATCGATTAGTTGGGCAGTCATGTAGAGAAATCCCTGTGGATGTGGAAAAGGACTAGGCGGGGTCTTGAAGCCTTTTGACTTAACGGCTTTTCAAGGCAGTACCTAGTGCTACTAGCGCAGTTGGCTGCACTTTCTAAGGCAGCAATTTTCGCACGCTAGGGCATCCAGGCAAAGCGCCTTCACGAACAATCACTTTAATGGTTGACTTTAAAATTAAAAATAGTAATATATGCCTCGCTTGAGACGGACCAAGCGGTAGCGTCTAGGGTGATGAAAAATCGGGATGTAGCGCAGTCTGGTAGCGCGCCTGCTTTGGGAGCAGGATGTCGGGGGTTCGAATCCCTCCATCCCGACCACACCTAAACGTGAAAGGTAGTAGCTTGCTTTTTCAAGCTTTGGTTGTGGTCTAGTGCTCATCAGTATTCGTTATTTCTGAATGCTTTTTGTGCGCCCATAGCTCAACCGGATAGAGCAACGGCCTTCTAAGCCGTAGGTTGCGGGTTCGATTCCTGCTGGGCGTGCCACCTGATTTTAGTGGTAACACCCGTCAGAGAATCACATCTTCAAGCATGTAATACTTGTTTCTACGTAAGATTGTCTATGGTGGGTGTAGCTCAGGGGTAGAGCCCCGGATTGTGACTCCGGTGGTCGTGGGTTCAAATCCCATCATCCACCCCAGTGACAATGTTTGCGTTTCCAGTTTTAGGTTGTGGTGGGTGTAGCTCAGTGGTAGAGCCCCGGATTGTGACTCCGGTGGTCGTGGGTTCAAGTCCCATCATCCACCCCATTACCCCGCATAGTTCCTTCTTGTTATCTCCTCTTTTTTAGCGTTTATCTTCCAGCGATTATGCCCTTTTTAGGGATTTTCTTGTTTTTGAATTTTATATCTCTACGTTCTTGTTAACACGTTCCTGCTAGCGCGGCATTACTTTAATGCGATTGCCGGCCATGTTGGTAAGCGGTTCAGGCATGCCGAGTAAATATCCTTGTGCATAGTCAATTCCCATCTGATGTAACGTATCCAATGTTGCCTGGGTTTCAACAAACTCAGCAATGGTCTTAACGCCCAGTGCTTTACCGACGGCATGAATCGCCTCAACCATTGCTCTATCAATCGGATCTTGATGCACATTGCGGATAAAATTACCGTCAATTTTTAGATAATCGACGGGTAGCTGCTTCAAGTAGCTGAAAGAGGAAAGCCCGGTGCCAAAATCATCCAATGCAAACCGGCAGCCGTAGGCTTTCAGAGTATGAATCAATGTTTTGACGCGTGAGAGCTGTGCGATCGCGGTGCTTTCAGTGATTTCAAAACAGAGTGTGCCGTGAGGCAGATCGGCAGTGGACACCTGAGCAATAAGATCCTGACAAAATTCAGCGTCAGAAAGCGACGCCCCGGATAGATTGATGCCCCATAGGCTATGCGCTGACGGAACAGAGTGGCGGTTTTGATCCCCTAGCCAGGCCAGAGTATTACGAATTACCCAACGATCAATGCGTCCCATAAAGTGGTAGCGCTCAGCGGCAGGTAAAAAACTTCCTGGGGCGATGAGTTCACCATGCTCTTCGAGCCGAAGTAATATCTCACGGTAAGCGGGGGCGTCAGCACAAATGGCTTTGATCGGTTGAGCAAAAAGCCGAAAAGCATCATTGTCCAGGCCATTTTGCAAGCGCTGAACCCACTGTAGCTCACCGTGCTTTTCCAATAAAAAATGATCATCAGGCTGATAGCAGTGGATACGATTGCGGCCTGCCTCTTTGGCGGCATAGCACGCCGCATCAGAAGCGTGGAGTGCTTGGCTAAGCTGCATTGGCTGAGCAGCGTGGAGTTCTACCAAGCCAATGCTAACCCCAATCCCAAACGTATGCTCTTGCCAGGCAAAACGATAATTCTCTATATCGCTGCGTAGTGCCTCGGTAATCACTAGTGCTCTTTCTATCCCGCAATCTGGTAGCAGTAGGGCGAACTCATCGCCACCGAGACGCGCGGCAATATCGCTGCTGCGTACATGGGATTTCAGCTTTAATGATACTTGGCGCAACAGTTCGTCACCCGCGAGATGACCGCAGGTATCATTGACGATTTTGAACTGATCAAGATCCAGGTAGCACATCACGTGCTGGCCATCCTCCCGATTGAGAAGCGCTGTAAGTGCTGTTTCAAAGGCGCGCCGATTCAACAGGTCGGTTATTGTCGTGGCTGACCTGATAGCTCAACTGTTCTGTAAGCTGGCGTGTGAGGCTAACATCTTGAAAAACCACAACAGCGCCCAGGGTAATGCCGCTGCGTGAACGAATGGGTGAGGCGCTATGCTGGATGGGGGTATGCGTGCCGTCATGGTGGACGAGCATGCAATGTTCGGTTGATTGCACTTGCGTTAGCTGTGTCAGTACTTGCCGGGCTGGATTACTTATGGAGTCGCCGCTGATTTCCTCAAGTAGTTGGTAAACCACATGAATAGGTTTATCCATGGCCTCTTCAAGAGTCCAGCCGGTCAGTCGCTTGGCTTCCGCATTGATAAACGTGACATTGCCGCTGGCATCACAGGTAATTACGCCATCACCGATGGAGGCTAGAGTGGTGCGAGCAAGATCACGTTCGCGATTTAACTGCTCTTGAAGCTGTCTGCGCTCGGTGATGTCGCGCACCATGCCAGAGCGCTCTGATGCGGAGCCGCTGGCGCCTTCGCTCACCTGTATTTCGAGATAACGCACTCGCTTATCGGCTGTACGTCGTTTGATTTCATGGCGTGCACCGGGTGTCAGCTTGAAGTTCGGTAGCAGCGTGGAAACGGGTTGGCCGATGAGAGTGGCGGCGTCGACATTAAAGAGCAGCTCAGCGCCGGGGTTAAGGCTTGTCAGCGAGCCGTCTGCTTGCCATGTGATTACTCCATCGCGCAGGTTACGCAGCATCACGCGGGTGTGGCCGAGGGCGGTTTCAAGGGCCGCTGTTACCCGATTATAGCTGGCCGCTATTTCGCCCACTTCAGTAAACGGGTCGGCTTCAATTCGCTGGCGAATATCGCCTTGCTGTTCGTGCTGGCGCATATGTTCGAGTAGCTGGTTCAGCTCATTATTGGCGCCATGCTCGGCTAAATTAAGACCCATTTTTTCAGCTTCAGGCGAGACCCTTAAGGGCAGAAAGCGACGAGTGATACGAAATAGCAGCCATGCGCTGCCAAAGCTCCAGATGCCACAAACGACAACACCAAGAAGCTGAATGCCGAATTGAGCGGGTCGGGACAGGCCACTATCCAGCAGTGTCATATCCGCCACCCAGGGTAGTGCGAGTGTGCCCCAAATGCCTGATACTAAATGGGCAGGTATGGCGCATACGGCGTCATCAATACGCTTACTCAGCAGCCATTCGCTGGTCAGTACCATTAGCACGCCGCTAACCGCCCCCAAGCCAAATGCTGCTGGGAGCGAGATCACATGCGCACTGGCGGTGACGGCGACTAGACCAGCAATGGCGCCATTAATTGCGTACATCACATCGGCGTAACGACGTGTGCGCATTCCCATGAGCATGCCGGAAAGGATGCCGCCAACGGCTCCAAGCACGGTATTAGCCAATATGCCGGGTATCTGGTCAGTAACAGCCAAGGTGCTACCGCCGTTAAAGCCGAACCAGCCTAATATCATAAACAGCGCGCCAAGCATCGCGAGTGGAAGGTTGCCAGAGGGAAAAGCGGTAGGAGGCTTGTCGTGTGCGAAACGACCACTGCGTGGGCCGATGCAGAGTACTGCTGCCAGCGCTACCCAGCCACCTACACTGTGAACCACTGTGGAGCCGGCAAAATCAACAAACCCTAGAGCCCCTAACCAGCCTGCGGCATCACCTAGTAGCCCGCCCCAAGCCCAGTGGCCGAATACGGGGTAGATGATTAACGCGATCCAGAGCGCCGTCCAGATATATGCCAGAAAGGGCATGCGTTCCGCCACCGCACCCGACACAATGGTCGCGGCGGTCGCGCAGAACATTGCCTGGAAGATGAATACCGTAATCACCCAGCTGCCCGAAGCGTCTAACTGCCAGCCGAATAACGTCGTACCTACAACACCGCCCAACGAATCACCAAACATGATGTCGAATCCGATGAGCCAAAAAACACTGACGGCAATCGCAAAGTCCGCTACGTTTTTCATAGCAACATTAATCGCGTTCTTGGTACGCGTTGTGCCAGCCTCTAAGCATAGAAAACCAGCTTGCATCACAAATACCAGAGCGGCTGCCCAGAGTACCCAGAGCGTATCGATCAGCGAGCTATCCAGATTTAGCGTGGCAGGCATGGTGTTTTCCTTTGTTACTAGTACGAGGGCATCTTTTGGTGCGAGCGCTTCTTTTTGGTGCTTTATGTGTTTTTCGCAGAGGAGGAGAGGCCGTTACGACGTCTTCAATTGCATACCGTTCAGGTTACCTAATAGAAACTACGCAATTGTTATGCCGCTAATAGTGTTGTCATCCTTTTTAGCTCGCTATGGAGCATTAATTACTTATTTTTGGCTCTAAAACAGCGTTTTCTACTATATTAATGCAGTTGGTTTGGTGATATTTTTCAAATAGTTATTACTTACCAATCATGGTGCTGAATCGACAGCGGGGAGTGCATCAACATGGCGCGTCAAACGGTAGTTTTAGGAGCAGGGATGGTAGGTGTCAGCATTGCGTGGCATCTGCGTCAGCGCGGTCATGACGTCACCGTGGTAGACCGCCTCCAGCCTGGTCGAGAAACCTCGTTTGGCAATGCAGGCATTATTCAGCGTGAAGCCGTTAGGCCTTACCCCTTTCCACGGGATGTTAAAACGCTCTTGAGCGTATTGCCTAATCGACGGGTTGATATTCGCTATCGTCCTACGGGCATGGTGAATGTCGCTTCTCCACTGTTGCGCTACTGGATGAATTCAGCGCCGAAGGCTTACCAGAAAATCGTGCCGGAATATGCATCTTTGATTCAGCAGTCACTGAAGACTCACGGCCCGATGATTGAGGCTGCCGGAGCGGAACACTTAGTGCGCAGGCAGGGATGGCTTGAGCTTTACCGTACCCCTGAAAAGTTGGCCGCACGGTTAAAAGATGCCGAAGAGGCGCGCCGTCTTTATGGTGTTCAATTTGAGCAACTGGATCGGGCTGCGCTGATGGAGAAAGAGCCTTCCCTTAGCGAACATATTATTGGTGCGATTCACTGGCTCGACCCTTGGACCGTGGCCGACCCCGGTGCGCTGGTCGCGGCTTATGCCCAAGCATTCAGCAATGATGGCGGGCGCATTCTGCAGGCGGATATCACCTCGGTTCAGCAGGTGGGTGGCCGGTGGCAGGTAAGTACTGCCGCTGAAACGTTAGAAGCAGACGACGTTGTGGTGGCGCTAGGGCCTTGGGCGGGTAGCTGGCTGAAGGAGCTTGGCTACCATTTCCCTACCTTTGTGAAGCGTGGCTATCACATGCACTACGCCCCACAAGCAGAGGCCAAGCTAAATTACTGGGTCATGGATGCTGAAATTGGCTACCTGCTGGCGCCGATGAATGCGGGTATCCGCTTGACCACCGGGGCAGAGTTAGACCGCCTTGATGCCCCCGCCGACGTTAACCAACTGGGCGCGGCAGAGAAAGTGGCGCGCAGTGTGTTTCCGTTAGGGGAGCGCCGCGATGAAGCCCCTTGGAAAGGTGCGCGGCCGTGCCTGCCCGATATGAAGCCAGTGATTGGCCCAGCGCCACGCCACCCAGGTTTATGGCTCGCCTTTGGGCATGGGCATCAAGGGTTTACTCTTGGTCCTGCAACGGGTCATTTGCTGGCAGATATGATGGAAGGGCAGCCTACCGCAATTGATATGAAGCCGTTTCGCGCTGACAGGTTTTGAACGGGCGCTATATTCGTTAATGATTCGGCGAGTTAAGCCGATAGTTGTAGATGCTGGCATTAGTAATAGTGACGATATCTTTGTGCGTGATCTAATGCTTTGCTAGTTTGTAAGTACATTTGCATACCATTAGGTGAAAATATGGATGTAGGCATCAGCAGTTCAGTCAGTGCCTCGCTTTATATGAATCAGGCGCAAACAGCCGAACAGGCGCAGATGCAGGTGTTCAAAGAAGCCTTGGACACCCAGGCTGAGCAGGTGACGGAAGTTTTAGCCTCTGCCAACACCGGTGCACAACCGGACTTGGCCAAAGAAGGCAGCGTCGGTACTCAGGTGAACACCTACGCATAACGCCTAGAAGCAGCATCTCGTTGCATGCTTCGTTAAAAACGCTGACTTCGTCAGCGTTTTTTTTGGCCTCTCCAATTGCTTAGTCACTCATAAAGCCAGCCGCGACAAAAGCGGTCTCCAGGCGTTACAATTGTCTCAATGGACATTGCTCACCGCGTGCTAATCAATCACTGGAAAGCGGCGCGGAGTAAACATTTTCAAAGAGGCACAATGAAAGAGACTCAGTTAGCCCATGAGGCGGGGCTTAGACGCACCTTTGCGATCATTTCGCACCCTGACGCTGGTAAAACCACCATTACTGAAAAGATGCTGCTGTTTGGCAACGCCATCCAGTTGGCCGGTTCGGTCAAGAGCAAGCGTAACGATCGGCACGCAACGTCGGATTGGATGAAAATGGAGCAGGAGCGGGGTATCTCTGTCACTACCTCGGTAATGCAGTTCCCCTATGGCGGGCGCATCGTCAACCTGCTGGACACCCCAGGTCATGAAGACTTCTCCGAAGATACCTACCGTACGCTTACAGCGGTAGACTCTGCCTTGATGGTCATCGACGGCGCAAAGGGCGTCGAGGATCGTACTATCAAGTTGATGGAGGTATGTCGCCTGCGTACAACGCCGATCCTTACCTTTATCAATAAAATGGACCGCGATATCCGTGATCCTATTGAAGTCATGGATGAAGTCGAAACTGTTTTAAACATTCAATGTGCGCCAATGACCTGGCCGATTGGCATGGGGCGCCACTTCAAGGGCGTTTATCACCTCTACAATGATGTGATCCATCTCTACACGCAGGGGCAGGGTAGCCGAATCCCTGAAGACAAGCGTATTGAGGGCCTGGATAATCCCGAGGTCGATGCTGTGCTCGGGGAAGAGCAGGCGGAAGAGCTGCGCATGGAAGTGGAGCTGGTGCGCGGTGCATCCCATGAGTTTGATCTGGACGCCTATCGCCGTGGTGAGCTTTCGCCGGTCTATTTCGGTACTGCAATGGGTAACTTCGGCGTGCGCGAAATGCTAGACGGCTTTGTCGAATACGCGCCGCCGCCCCAGGCCCATGAAACCGATACCCGGGTCGTCACTTCTGATGATGATCGCTTCACCGGTTTCGTGTTTAAAATTCAGGCTAACATGGATCCCAATCATCGCGATCGCATCGCTTTCTTGCGGGTCTGTTCAGGCAAGTACGAAAAGAACATGAAAATGCGCCATGTGCGTATTGGCAAAGACGTCAAAATTGCCGATGCGTTGACGTTTATGGCCTCTGACCGCTCGCAGGTCGAAGAAGCGTGGCCCGGCGACATTATCGGCCTGCACAACCACGGTACCATTCAGATCGGCGATACTTTTACCGTCGGTGAAGATATGCGCTTTACCGGTATACCGCACTTTGCGCCAGAACTCTTTAAGCGCGTGCGGTTAAAAGACCCGCTCAAGATGAAGGCGTTGCAAAAAGGCTTGCAGCAACTTTCTGAAGAGGGTGCTACCCAGGTCTTTATGCCGATGGACAATAACGACCTGATTCTTGGCGCCGTGGGTACCCTGCAGTTCGATGTGGTCGCTCATCGCCTGAAAGAGGAGTATAAGGTCGACTGCTTGTACGAAGGCGTCAATGTGCAGACTGCCCGCTGGGTCTACTGTGAGGATGCTAAAAAACTCGAAGAGTTTAAGCGTAAAGCCAGCGCTAATCTGGCGATTGATGGCGGTGGCTATCTCACTTATATCGCGCCGACTCGGGTTAACCTGCAGATGACCCAGGAGCGCTGGCCGGACATTCGCTTCCAACCCACCCGCGAACACTAAGTATTTGTATGTTAATCGACGCGCACTGCCATCTCGACTTTTCTGAGTTCGATCATGATCGCACTGAGGTGTTTGAGGCTGCCAAGGCGGTGGGTGTGGCGCGCTTTGTGGTGCCGAGTACAACCCGGGCCCGCTGGCAACAGGTGCTGGCGCTGGGCGAGCGGGATGACACCTCGGTTTGTCTGGGGCTTCATCCGTACTTTATGCAACAGCATCAAGAGGCCGACATCGAGGCGCTCGACCAAGCTCTAAGCGAGCATCCTGAGGCCGTTGGGTTGGGCGAGTGTGGCATTGATGGCCGCTTTAGCGACACGCTGGACGCGCAGTGGCATTACTTTGATGCTCAATTGAGGCTCGCTAAGCACCACTCCCTGCCGGTAGTGGTGCACTGTGTTCATGCTAACGATAAGGTCGCCAAGCGACTTCGCCAGCTTGCGCTACCTCAAGCTGGGTTAATTCACGCTTTCTCAGGCTCTATTGAGCAGGCGACGAAATTTCTCGATTTAGGTTTCAAGGTGGGGTTGGGCGGCGCGGTAACTTATGAGCGCGCCAAACGGTTGCAGCGAACCGTTAAGGCACTGCCCGATGACGCTTTTGTGCTGGAAACCGATAGCCCTGATATGCCACTAAGCGGCCACCAGGGCAAACGTAATGAACCGTGCCGGGTAGCGAAGGTATGTGACATGGTGGCTGCCCTGCGCGGGCAAACGGCGGAACAGGTCGCGGCCATAAGCAGCCATAACGCCACGACGCTGTTTGGCTTACCTCACCCTTAGTAAGCGGAAAGGCTAGTTATTCAGGCCAACCGCTAACTGTTCGGGGTCAACTCGCTCAATCGTATAGGGTAATGGTAGTAAAGTGGCGGGTGCCCCTGCGAGAAATACGGGCACTGTTTCTTCCTCTACCTTGGTGCTCATTACTGCAAGCAACTCGACGCCGCCTTGTTCGTTAAAGGCGCTGACCACCACTTCGCCTACCGCTTTATCGTCACCGTTCGTCAGGCTGGCGCCTACCTCGGGTAGCACTTGTGACTCTACGCTAATATGCATCAGACGCTTTTTAACCTGACCGCGAAAGTGGGCGCGGGCGACTACTTCCTGGCCGGTATAGCAGCCTTTCTTGAAGCTAATCCCGCCTAACGCTTCCCAGTTAAGCATTTGCGGTAAAAAGTGATCCTGCTGGGCGTCGGTTAGCCACGCTAAGCCACTGCGAATATCCTCAAGCTGCCATGCGTTACGACCTTCATCGTCGTCCTGAATCAATATTTCATTGCCATTGATATCGTGATCGAAACACAATAGCCATCTCGGTGTCCTACCGGGGTAACGCAACGCGCAGAGCTGATCATTGTTGCTGTGAGTGCCAACCTGTTCAGGAAAATTCTGCTTAGAAAAGTTCAGGCCAAGTTGATCAGCAAGTGATTTCGCATTGTCGCCAGCGCCGATGAACGTAAGGTTAGGCAGTGCCGTCAGCTCGGCCTTATAGAAGGCGGCGAATTTTTTAAGATGGTTGGCTAAGCTCTCTAACAGGGTGCTGCTTAGTAGCAGCCGAAAATGGTTTTCTCCCAAGCGCAGCAACTGGGCATTGGCTAACATGCGGCCCTTGGGCGTGCAGAAACACGTTAGCGGCGCAAAGTATCCATCGGCTAGGCTGACTTGGGCGCTAGTCTGCCCTTGAAGGAACTTTTCTGCATCTGCGCCTTTCACATCCAGCGCGGCTAAGTGAGTAAGGCGGACGCTGCCAAGAGCGGAAGTGCGTGAGGTAACGATCGCCATAAAAACTCCTGATCAAAGTGGTGATTTGTCAGCCATTCTAAGCTTGCGGACAAATGAGTGTGCACGTATTACTCTTAAGTGCGGGCAGTCAGCATTAATTGCAAGGCACTATTAGCGTGCTAGACTCTTTCCCTCGTAGGAGTCTTGCATAGGCCAATAGGCAGGGAAATGGTATGGCGCAGCAATCATTAACATTCCAAGGTGTTAAATCGGTCGAGCAGGTTAATAAAATTACCACAGCACTAATGATGCTGGACGGTGTTGACAGCGCCGAGGTGGGCCGCCATGGGGCTGATGTCGATGGGCGTGCAAAGCGTGAAACACTGATTAACGCCATTGAAAAACTCAAGCTAGGCGTCAAGGTATCCTAATGCACATACCCATTACCGTCATTAGTGAGCGCAACCATGCCTTTCGGCAGCGTGTTGAAGTCGATGGTCTGGAAGATTTGTATGCCGATGTACCGCCAGTGGTTGGCGGCGAGGGTAGTGCCCCTGATCCGCACGACTATTTCGATATCGCCTTGGGCACTTGCAAAGCAATTACCGTGCAAATGTACGCCAAGCGTAAGGGATGGCCACTTGAGGGAGTAACTGTCACGGTACAGCGCGATGATAGTCAGGAAAGAAAAGGTATTTACAAACTGGGTGTCGCCTTAACACTGCACGGTATTAATGACCCTGTGCAGCGCGCCAAGCTCGAAGAAATCAGCCATCGTTGTCCCATCCAGCGCTTAATGACCGAGTCCACGGTTGAGATAGAGACACGTCTTGTTTAGTTACCCTTAAAATAGTTTTCCTTTTTTGGAGCATTGATGAGCAAAGCCTTTCGATTACAGTCAAAATTTCAGCCTGCCGGTGACCAGCCAGCCGCCATTAAAGGGCTGATGAGTGGTCTGGAATCAGGGCTTGCCCATCAAACGCTGCTAGGCGTTACTGGCTCGGGCAAAACCTTCACCATGGCCAACATCGTCGAACAACAGCAGCGCCCGACCATAGTGATGGCCCCTAACAAGACCCTTGCTGCCCAGCTTTACGGTGAGTTCAAGGCGTTTTTCCCGGATAACGCGGTAGAGTATTTCGTTTCCTACTACGACTACTATCAGCCGGAAGCCTATGTGCCTTCGTCTGATACGTTTATTGAGAAAGATGCTTCTATCAATGATCATATTGAGCAGATGCGTCTCTCCGCCACTAAGGCACTGTTGGAACGCCGCGATGCGCTGATCGTCGTCTCTGTTTCAGCCATTTACGGTCTGGGTGATCCGGATCAGTATCTAAAGATGCGCCTTCACTTTACGCGAGGTGAGCTGATCGACCAGCGCGCCTTCCTGCGTCGTCTGGCTGAGCTGCAATACACCCGTAATGATATGGATTTTCGGCGCGGTACTTATCGCGTCCGCGGCGACGTGATCGATATCTTCCCCGCCGACTCCGATGAAGAGGCGGTGCGTGTGGAGCTGTTCGATAGCGAGATCGATACGATTCGCTTGTTCGACCCGTTGACCGGTGCCGTCAAGGGCGAGGTGCCGCGTATGACCATCTACCCTAAATCGCACTACGTTACGCCGCGGGAAACTATTCTAGGCGCCATTGATGCCATTAAAGAAGAGCTCAAACAGCGTCTTGAGTGGATGCGCAAGCATGAGCGCTTAGTCGAAGCGCAACGCCTGGAGCAACGTACGCTTTATGACATCGAAATGATGCTGGAATTGGGCTACTGCAACGGCATTGAAAACTATTCCCGCTATCTATCAGGACGTGCGCCCGGCGAGCCACCGCCGACATTTTTCGATTACCTACCCGATGATGCGCTGCTGTTTATCGATGAGTCGCATGTGAGCGTGCCCCAAGTAGGTGGCATGTATAAAGGCGACCGTTCGCGCAAAGAGACATTGGTGGAGTACGGTTTCCGGCTGCCTTCAGCGCTAGATAACCGACCCATGAAGTTTGAGGAGTGGGAGGCAATTTCCCCTCAGACTATCTTTGTATCCGCCACTCCCGGGCGTTATGAGGGCGAACACGCCAGTCAAATCGTTGAACAAGTGGTACGTCCTACTGGTCTGTTGGACCCTGAAATCGAGGTGCGCCCGGCCAGCACTCAGGTGGATGACTTGCTTTCGGAGATTGGCCTGCGCACGGCGGTAGGTGAGCGGGTGTTGGTCACCACGCTCACCAAACGCATGGCGGAGGATCTGACCGAGTACTTTGACGAGCACGGTATACGGGTTCGTTACCTGCACTCGGATATCGATACCGTTGAGCGTGTCGAGATCATACGCGACCTACGTTTGGGTAAGTTTGATGTGCTGGTGGGCATTAACCTGTTGCGTGAAGGGTTGGATATTCCCGAAGTCTCGCTGGTAGCTATTTTAGACGCCGATAAAGAGGGTTTTTTACGTGCGGAGCGCTCGCTGATACAGACCATTGGCCGGGCTGCCCGTAACGCGCACGGCAAGGCGATTCTGTATGGCGACCGCATTACTGACTCAATGCGCAAAGCCATTGATGAAACAGAACGTCGCCGGGCGAAGCAAACTGAGCACAACGTGGAACACGGTATTACGCCCACGACGGTCACACGTTCGGTGGCTGATATCCTTGAAGCCGCCCAGGCGCCCGGCAAGAAGAGCAGCCGTCGGCGCGGCAACGAACGCAAAGTGGCGGAAAGCGCCGCTGAGTATGATGTGTCGACCATGAACAAGCAGGATCTGCTAGGCGCGATCAGCAAGCTTGAGGATGCCATGTTCGAAGCAGCGCAAAACCTGGAGTTTGAAGAGGCGGCGCGGCTGCGCGATCAGCTCCATCAAATGAAAGAAAAACAGCTGGCGCTGGGCTAACAATGCCAGAAGGACCAGAAATTCGTCGGGCGGCCGATCGTGTTCAGCAGCAGATAGGCGGGCGGGTAATTGACAAGGCTTGGTTCGCCTTTCCCGAGCTTGCCAGCCAAGCAGACTCTTTCACTGGTGTTCAGGTGTCACGCGTAGATACGCGTGGCAAGGCAATGCTGATCCGGTTTGCTGATGAGCGGGTGCTTTACTCACATAATCAACTCTATGGGGTTTGGAAGCTGCATAGTGAGGATAAACCTCCCGCCACTAAGCGCACGTTACGCGTTCGTTTGACGGCAGAAGGGCGCTGCGCAAGTCTTTACAGTGCTTCCGATATCTCGCTTTGGCATCGCGACAATCTCGCCGAGCACCCATTTTTGGCCCGTTTAGGACCTGATTTATTGAGCCAGGATGTAACCCCCGCGGATGTTCTGCAGCGGTTAAATCTCAAGAAGTTTCACCGGCGAGGCTTGGGTGCGCTCTTGCTTGATCAAGGATTAGTGGCAGGGCTCGGCAATTATCTGCGCTCTGAAATCTTATTCTTTACCCAGTTACCAGCTAGCGCTCGACCGGTAGATCTCACCACCAATCAACAACAATCGCTTGCGCACTCTATTATCGAAACAACTCAGCAAGCGTACCAAACCGCAGGTGTGACCAATCGAGAGGCCTGGATTGAACAGGCTAAAGCAGCCGGTGAGTCACGTAAGCAGTGGCGTTTTGCGGTGTTCGATCGCGCTGGTCTTGAGTGCCACCGCTGTGGTGTGGTGGTCAAGCGCCGAATGGTGGGATCGCGAAGGCTCTACTATTGCCCGCATTGCCAAGGCAGTTAATAGCTTTGGTGAGTTTACACCACGTTTTATTTAAGTTTTATACCGTTATCTTGCTTGCTGCTAGCAATAACTAAAGTACTAATTTCTGAACCCAAGATGCTACCAAGGAGTGCTGCTGCCGACAGGGCAATACGGTATACTGGCGTCACGCTAAGACGGCACTTGCGCCGATGCGCAAGAATGCCGCTGACTAGACGATAACCTAGGAGCTGTTAGTCCATGACCGTGATTCGCCAGGACGACGTAATTCAAAGCGTTGCCGATGCTCTGCAGTACATCTCTTACTATCATCCCAAAGATTTTATTGACGCCATGGCGGCCGCCTACGAGCGTGAAGAGAACCCCGCTGCTAAAGACGCTATTGCGCAAATTCTGATTAACTCGCGTATGTGCGCCACCGGGCATCGCCCGATTTGCCAGGACACCGGCATCGTCACCGTGTTTGTTCACGTGGGTATGAATGTTACCTGGGAAGCGGACATGAGCCTTGACGACATGGTCAACGAAGGTGTTCGTCGCGCTTATTTACTGCCTGATAATGTCCTACGTGCCTCGGTGCTAGCGGATCCTGACGGCAAGCGGGCCAACACCAAAGACAACACGCCGGCCATTATTCACCACCAAATTGTGCCTGGCGACACTGTCGATATTCACGTGGCTGCGAAGGGCGGTGGTAGTGAAGCCAAGTCTAAATTTGCCATGCTTAATCCTTCCGACAGCGTCGTCGATTGGGTAATGGAACAGCTGCCGAAGATGGGCGCAGGCTGGTGTCCGCCCGGTATGCTGGGCATTGGCATCGGCGGCACCGCTGAAAAAGCGATGATGATTGCCAAAGAGGCGCTACTGGATCCTATCGATATTCAGGATTTACAGGCCCGCGGGCCCAGTAATCGCGCCGAAGAGATACGCCTGGTGCTGTTTGATAAGGTCAACAAAAGCGGCATCGGTGCCCAAGGGTTAGGTGGCTTAACCACCGTGCTGGATATTAAAGTAAAAGACTATCCGACCCATGCCGCCAATAAGCCTGTAGCGATTATTCCCAATTGCGCAGCAACCCGTCATGCCCACTTTACCCTGGATGGTTCAGGCCCTGCGGCGTTAAAAGCACCGAAGCTTGAGGACTGGCCGGAAATCACTCGCGAAGCAGGCGATAACGTCAAGCGGGTCAATCTTGACACCGTAACGCCCGCTGAGGTCAAAACCTGGCAGCCAGGCGATACGCTACTGCTGAACGGCAAGCTGTTAACCGGCCGTGACGCTGCTCATAAGCGTATGGTGGATATGTTAGCCAAAGGTGAGCCGCTACCTGTAGATATGAAAGGGCGCTTCATTTATTACGTGGGCCCGGTTGATCCAATCGGTGATGAGGTAGTGGGCCCCGCAGGCCCAACGACTGCCACGCGAATGGATAAATTTACCCGCACCATGCTAGAAGAAACTGGCCTGTTAGGTATGGTAGGAAAAGCAGAGCGTGGCCAAACCGCCATTGATGCGATTCGTGACAATGAGGCGGTGTACTTAATGGCGGTAGGGGGCTCAGCTTATTTGGTCGCGCAAGCGATTAAAAAATCCCGAGTCGTCGGCTTTGAAGATTTAGGCATGGAAGCGATCTACGAATTTGAGGTCGAAGATATGCCGGTCACGGTTGCTGTTGATAGTCTGGGCACCTCAGTGCATCAGACCGGGCCTGCGAAGTGGAAAGAGATTATCGCTCAGTCGGCGTAACAGAATGATAAGATTGATTAGGCTTTGAACGCTTAGGTTTTTAAGCGCATAAGGGCCTCGCTGACGGCGAGGCCCTTGCTTTTATGAGGACGTGGCTATGACCTCCTGGTTGCTAGGGACCAGCATCTTATTGATACATTTATTGGGTGTCGTTTCGGCCATTATGGCGTTAATGTCCAGTCGCACCTCTCAAGGGGCTGTGGCATGGATTATATCGTTGCTTACGTTTCCCTATGTCGCGCTTCCTGCTTACTGGTTTTTTGGACGACCAAGATTTTATGGCTATGTGTCTGCGCGGGGGCAGCGTGACACTGTGCTACGCCGCGTGCTGGTGCGTTACCGAGCTAATGTAGAGCCTTTTGTGGCACCCTCGAGTAATGCGGATATTCAAGCGGTTGAGCAGCTTGCCATGATGCCCTTAACCCATGGTAATCACGCCACGTTATTAATCGACGGCCCCGCGACCTTTGAAAGCCTTTTTGACGGCATTGATCGTGCCGAACAGTATGTATTGATACAGTTTTTTATTGTTCGCAGCGATGCCCTCGGACAGCGCTTGAAACAGCATTTACAACACGCTGCCCAGCGTGGCGTGCGTGTCTATTTCCTCTACGATGAGGTAGGAAGTCGTCAATTAAACGATGGTTACCTAAATGATTTAATCAGCGATGGGGTGGCCGTCAGTGCTTTTCGCTCATCAAGAGGCTTCAAACACCGCTTTCAGCTTAACTTCCGGAATCATCGCAAAGTAACAGTCATTGATGGTAAAGAGGGTTGGATAGGGGGCTTTAATATTGGGGTTGAATATTTAGGCGAAGATCCTCGGCATGGCCCCTGGCGTGACACCCACCTAAAGCTTGAAGGTCCCAGTGTCTTGGGCCTGCAAGAAGCGTTTTGGGAAGATTGGCACTGGGCTACCGATGAGGTGATTAGCCTGAACTGGATGGCTGAAACGTCTTCTTCAACTGATCATCATGTTGTTATTGTGCCCTCTGGGCCTGCAGATCGTCAGGATACAGCCAGCCTGCTGGTACAACAGGTTATTCATAGCGCAAAACAGCGCCTATGGGTGACCAGTCCTTACTTTGTTCCTGACCAAGGGGTACAGGATGCACTGCGACTTGCGGCCATGCGCGGAGTAGATGTACGCGTCATGATTCCCGAACGACCAGATCACTTATTGGTTTTCCTATCAGCCTTCTCGTTTCTACCTGATATGTTAAGAGCAGGCGTAAAAATATACCGTTATCTTCCTGGGTTTTTACATCAAAAGGTAATGCTTGTAGATAGCAGTGCAGCCACGGTTGGCACTGTAAATCTGGATAACCGTTCATTTCGGTTAAATTTTGAAATAACTGCTTTTATTCCAAACCAAGACTTTGCTGCCAGCGTGGAAAGTATGCTGGAAAATGACTTTTCACAGTGCCGCCGGGTCAGCATTGATGAAATCAACCAGCGCTCAATGTGGATGAAAGTCGTATCACGTGCTGCCTATTTAATGGCGCCCGTCCAATAGACCGCAAAATAGGAAAACAATATGCGTGCACAAAGGGTGAGACAAGGAGTCCCGGGGTGAATCTCGAAACAAAATGGCTAGAAGATTTCGTAGCACTCGCCAGCACACGCAGCTTCTCTGCATCAGCACGACAGCGCCACGTAACGCAGCCTGCATTTAGTCGTCGCATTCGTGCACTGGAGCAGGCTGTGGATGTCACTCTTGTCGATCGATCAACTACCCCTGTTGGGCTAACACCGGAAGGGCAGCTGTTTTTGGTTACCGCCCGTAATTTGGTCGAACAGTTAAACGAATCGCTTAGTCATTTGCGCGGCCTTTCGATTGCCAATGAAGCGTTGGATATCGTCGCCGCTCACTCCCTGGCATTAAGCTTTTATCCGCCCTGGATCTCCCGTTTACAACAGGGCTTAGGCGAATTGCCGACACGCCTAGTGGCAATGAACGTAGGTGAGGCGATACATGTGCTACGTGAAGGCAATTGCGATTTAATGCTGGCTTATTACGACCCCTTTGCCACCATGCAGCTCGATGCCGAAGTGTTTCCCTCCTTCTCGATCGGTAAGGTCAATATGCTGCCTGTCTCGCTGCCGGATGCACAGGGAAAAGCCAAATTTTCCCTTCAGCATGACACTTCCATCCCTTACCTTTCCTATACGCAGGGTGCATTTTTGGGGCGCAGTGTGCGTATGCTGCTGAAGAATGATCCGCTACGTATGAAGCTGCGTACCGTGTATGAAACGGCCATGGCCGAAGGCCTGAAAGGGATGGTGCTGCAAGGGGTAGGCGTTGCCTGGATACCGGATTTCTGTATTCGTGAGGAATTGAAAAGCGGCCGCTTGGTCAGGGCGGGCGACCCGAGCTGGGACATTCCCTTAGAAATTCGCTTATACCGCTGCTCAATGGTGCATAAGCCCGGCGTGGAGCGTTTATGGCGGCAAATGATGAAATTACCCAGGGATTTCCTGCAAGCATGAACGTCCCAAGCGATTGCCGCCCTAATTCTTGAAATTTCTAGCTGCTTCCAAAATCGGCAGGCAGGCCTAGAAAATTCTGAATAATAAAAAAGTGGTCTTCAAACAGGCTCTCAGGTTCAAGGTCTGCAAGTGCTACCCAGCGCGCATGATCTCCCCCTTTAACAGGTTTTAAGCGAGGCAGCTGTTGGTCTGGGCGCAACGCAAAGTAGAAAGCTTCTGCCAAAGTGCGCCCCCGCCAACTGCGGTGGGGTTCATCAAACAGACGCTGGCCACGCAGTGACCCCTTAAGCACAGGCTCGGGGACTTTTAATCGCAACCGTTCGCGCAGTTCACGCAAACAGGCATCGAGTAAACGCTCATGAGGGTTAATAAATCCGCCTGGCAGGGCGTAAAGCCCTTTACCCGGTGCCGCCGTACGCCGTACCAGCAATACATGACCCGACTGCACCACGACAGCATTTACTGTGACAAAAATAGGCGGGTAGGGGGCATGAGCCCACGCCTGACGGTATTGATCCAATAACTGCTGCTCTTCCAGCAGGCGCTTATAGGCGCTGACGTGGCAAAATTTCTTTATACTCTCGACAACGCCGGGGGGCAGGTCGTGGTAAGCCCCCGTACTCAAGTAGTCGTCGGTGGAGCTGGGTGAACGGAACAGACGCTCACGAATTTGACTCGCTGAAATCCCTTCTACCGACGGTACACTGACCGACTCCCATTGAGGGAATAGCGACAGGTAGTAGCTAGACTGCCCGCGACTGGCTCCAATTAAACCAATGCGTGGTAGGCGGGCATTGGCAGGGGCGGCTAAATCACGCACTTTGCGCTGAACATCGCGCACCCAGACATCATCATTGTAGAGTGCGTCCAGTAGCGGGGTAATCTCTAAGCGTCGATTATCAGCCTCATCAAACCCTGAGCGGAGCATGGCTTGACGTTCGTCAAATCGCCACGGGTTACGCAATGAGCGTGCTTGCCACGCAGAGCCCACCAGTACAATCACTTGCCGCGCGCGTTTTAGTGCTTCTCGAATAATCGCCAAGTGGCCAAGGTGAGGCGGTTGAAAGCGACCAATAAACACCAAACAGTCGAAATCGCAGGCGGTTGTAGAGCGCGCAATATCGGTGGCCATCCAAGCTTCCTTTTGGTTTGGTGATATTAGGGGGTCAACGTACCAGAAAACTGCGCTAAACGCTGTGGTTAGGTATGCTAGAAAAAATAGGCTATTGATTACGTTTAAAATTAGCCTTAATGCCAACGACACAGGGAGGGAATATGATAAAACGTGCGGCTATTTTTTGGTGGAAAGTCACCCAAGACGCCACCGCATTATGGCTAGAACGTAATGCGTTTAGCTATGCGGCTTCGCTCGCGTTTTATACGCTTTTCTCACTGGCACCCACGATTATTATTGCCGTCACTGTCATCGGTGTTGTGATGGGAGAAGAGGCCGCTCAGGGACAAATAGTCGCTCAACTACAAGGTACTTTAGGCACGGATGCCGCCGTCGCGATTCAAGACGCCGTTGCTCAATCCAGAATCGAAGAGTCTGGCCTTTTGCCCACGCTATTAGGTGTCGGCGCGCTTGTGGTAGGCGCCACCACTGTTTTTGCGCAAATGCAGTTTTCACTCAATACGATTTGGGGCGTGACAGCCAAGCCAACCTCTAACAGTGCGTTAAGGTTTATCAAAAGCCGCTTGCTCTCGCTGACTGTAGTGCTGTCTATTGGATTTATACTGCTAGTGTCATTAGTGCTAGGGGTTGTGTTACGTGGCATGCTGCTTGCGGCGGACAATCTATTCCCATTCGCTAGCCTGTTTACTACTACCCTTGAGTCGCTCATCTCTGTCGCCATGGTGACCCTCCTATTTGCGACTATTTTTAAGGTGCTTCCGGACGTGGTGCTGCGCTGGCAAGATGTATTGATTGGTGCCGTTGTTACCGCCGTACTATTTACGCTCGGCCGCAGCGTGATCGCGATCTATCTGGCTTATACGGCGACAGCGTCTACCTATGGTGCTGCCGGTTCAGTGGTAATGATCTTACTATGGGTCTACTACAGTTCGCTGATACTGTTGTTCGGCGCGGCATTTACACGCTCCTTACTACTACGCCGTGGTCGTCCACTGGTACCGCGTAATAGCGCAGTGCTAATTAAGCATGAGTTTGTGTAATAGTGTGTATGGTACGAGGAGGAAAGGATGACTGACTGCTGTGTACGTGCCTTGGTCACTGGTAAAGTGCAAGGTGTCTGGTATCGCCGTGCTACTCAAGAGAAAGCGCTTCAGCAGAGCCTTACCGGTTACGCTAAAAACCTGCCTGATGGGCGTGTCGAAGTGTTGATGTGTGGCCACTCCGATGCCATCAAGCTGCTGAGCGAGTGGCTATGGCAAGGCCCGGAGGGCGCGCAAGTTACCCACGTCGAACTTGAGGTTTTGGATAATTGCCACGCCCCTAGCCATTTTGCTACGCACTAGGGCCTAAGAAGGCCCTAGTGCTATCACATAATGCGCTAATACTTTTATTTAAGCACTTTTCCATTCACGGATATTATTCGCCGTCAGGCTGACAATATTCTGGCGTGCTTCCGGTGTAATCCAGGCGTTGTGGGGTGTTACGATTAAGTTGAGCGGCTCGTTAAGTGCATCGAGCAGTGGATGGCCGTCTCTGGGCGGTTCTGCAGGCAGTACATCAACGCCCAAGCCGCCCAGCTTGCCACTACGCAGCGCCTCTAGTGCAGCGACTTCGTCGATAACTCCGCCGCGGGCGCAGTTAATCAGCAGTAGTGATGGCTTTGCACTGGCCAGACGCTGTCGATTAATCAAATGCTTAGTGGCGTCACTAAGGGGGCAGTGAAGGCTGATCACGTCTGCTTCTGGGAGCAGGTCATCCAGCGCAGGGCGCTTATCATTGGCTTCATTACCCGGCCTGGCGGCGAAGGTCACGCGCATGCCAAACGCCTCCGCTAGGCGTGCCACTTCTGTGCCTAGTTCACCTTGCCCTACCATGACTAAATGTTTATCCGACAATTGCAGTGTCGGGTAGTCCTGCAAACAGAAAAAGGCGCTACGCTGCCATTCGCCTGCCGCGACATCACGCTGATAAAGCGGAAGTCGATTGGCTAATGTCAGCATCAGCATCAAGGTATGCTGGGAAACACTGGCGGTGCCGTAAGCCGCGACGTTTTTAACCTCGATACTCTGCTCTTTTGCCGTTTCAAGATCGATGTTATTAAGCCCCGTAGCGAGCACACATATCAGCTTGAGTTTAGGCAATTGCTGCAACGTTTCAGCGTCTAGCACCACCTTGTTAACAATGGCGATGTCGGCATTCGCTAGGCGTTCAAGTGCCTGCTGGGTGGTGCTTTGCTCAAACACCTCAAGATGTGTGACTGACTCTTTAATAGCGCTTAAGTTGATCCCAGGGCCGAGGCTTTGCGCGTCCAGTATTACTGCATGAGACATTTTATTCTCTCCATTAACTGCCGAAGGCTGCATAACCTTGCTCGGCAGGGGTCACAAAAGGGTATAATGGCGGCGCTTATCAACCGCAGCCTTGGAATTTATCCCGACTGGCCACATATTGGCAGCTTGGCAGCGTTTGTGTTCGCCACTGTTCTTTTCTTTCAGCACTTGGTCTTATAGGACTGGGTCTGTCAGTACTGAATCTGTCAGGGTTGAGCTTTTTAGGAGCCAATAACATGCCCATCTATGAATATGAGTGCAAGGCCTGTGGCCATCGCCTGGAAAAATTGCAAAAAATTAGTGCCGATCCGTTGAAGGATTGCCCTACATGCCAAAGCGATGGCTTGGAACGGCTGGTCTCGGCCGCGGGTTTCCGCTTGGCCGGCGGCGGTTGGTACGAAACCGATTTCAAAACGGGTAGCAAAAAGAACCTGGTTGCTGACGGTAAAACTGCATCCACAGAGACCGCTAAATCAAGTGATTCCAGCGCTACTCCCAAGAGCGTTACTCCCAGTGACAAAGGCGCCGCAGCATAACTGCGGCAGTCAGGGTCGGGACGCCCGCGACACATTAATTGCCACGTAACAGAACAGGATTTGACATGCGCAGCCATTATTGCGGCCAGCTAAACGAAACTTTGGTGGATCAAACGGTTACGGTATGCGGATGGGTTCATCGCCGCCGCGACCACGGTGGGGTAATTTTCCTCGACATGCGCGATCGGGATGGCATCGCTCAGTTCGTGGTCGACCCTGACACCGCCGAGGCGTTCGCCATTGCCGACCGTGCCCGCAGTGAGTATGTCCTGCGTATCACTGGACGTGTTCGGCTGCGCCCTGAAGGTACTCAAAATGCCACCATGCCCACAGGCATGATTGAAGTATTGGCGAAAGAGGTGGAAGTACTCAACACTGCGATTACACCGCCTTTCCAACTGGATGAGCATGGCAAGGTAGGCGAAGAGGTGCGCTTAAAGCACCGTTATATCGACCTTCGCCGCCCGGATATGATTGAGAAGCTGCGCTTGCGTTCAAGCATTTCTCATAACGTACGTGCTTATCTTGAAAGCCAGGGCTTCCTGGATATCGAAACGCCGGTACTCACCCGTGCCACGCCTGAAGGGGCCCGCGATTACCTAGTGCCAAGCCGCACTCACGCGGGAAGTTTCTTTGCGCTTCCCCAGTCACCACAGCTCTTTAAGCAGCTGTTGATGGTGGCCGGTTTTGACCGCTATTACCAAATCGCCAAGTGCTTCCGCGATGAAGATCTGCGCGCCGACCGTCAGCCTGAGTTCACTCAGATTGATATTGAAGCGTCGTTCGTGGAAGAGAACGACATCATGGGCATTACTGAATCCATGATTCGTCAACTGTTCCAAGATGTGCTTAACGCTGAATTGCCTGAATTCCCGCGTATGACCTGGCAGGAAGCGATGGATCGTTTCGGCTCTGATAAGCCGGATCTACGTATTCCGCTAGAATTGACCAATGTCGACGACCTGATGCAGCAAGTCGATTTTAAAGTCTTCTCTGGCCCCGCCAGCGCTGATGATGGTCGTGTCGCGGCGCTGAAAGTACCCGGTGGCGCTAAGCTGTCGCGTAAAGAGATCGACGAATACACCAAGTTTGTCGGCATCTACGGTGCCAAGGGTTTGGCGTGGATCAAGGTCAACGAGCGCGCTAAAGGGCTTGACGGTCTGCAGTCGCCGATCGTTAAGTTCATGGAAAATATCGTTGAAGAGTTGCTCGATCGGGTAGGCGCTGAAGATGGCGATATCATCTTCTTTGGTGCGGATAAGACCCGTATCGTCAACGAAGCCATTGGCGCGCTGCGCGTCAAGCTGGGCGCTGACCTTGAGCTCTACACTCAGGAATGGGCACCGCTGTGGGTCGTCGACTTCCCAATGTTTGAAGCTGACGACAATGGCCGCCTTAGCCCGCTTCACCACCCCTTTACCGCGCCTTCTTGCAGCCCGGAAGAGCTAAAGGCCGACCCAGCGAGCGCACTTTCGCGCGCTTACGATATGGTGCTCAACGGTACCGAATTGGGCGGCGGCTCTATTCGTATCCACGACCAAACCATGCAGAGCACTGTGTTCGAGATCCTCGGCATTGGTGAAGAAGAAGCTCAAGAAAAATTTGGCTTCTTGCTGGATGCGCTTCAGTACGGCGCGCCGCCTCATGGTGGCTTAGCCTTTGGTTTGGACCGCCTCGTCATGCTGATGGTGGGTGCTAAGACTATTCGTGAAGTCATCGCCTTCCCGAAAACCCAAAGCGCTGCTTGCTTAATGACGAATGCCCCAGGCGAAGTCAGTCCTGAACAGTTAAAAGATTTAAACATCCGTCTACGCCAGAAGGCCAAGCCGGAAGCAGCCACCGAATAACGTGGCTGGTTAAGTGCCTAACACCGACGCCCCGGCGTCGGTGTTTTTGTATAAAGCCCCAACGAGTTTCGACGACATGGATGAGAAAAAGCCTGCTAATCCTGTCCGTATCCTAGGTATTGACCCAGGGTCACGCGTGACAGGGTATGGGGTAATCGACGTGGTCGGTGTGAAGCCCTGCTACGTGGCAAGTGGTTGTATTCGCACGGCGGAAGGGGCGCTAGAACAACGGCTGGCACAGATTTATGCCGGTCTTAGCGAAGTCGTCGGTTTGCATCGGCCCAACCAAGTGGCTATTGAGCGCGTGTTTATGGCCAAAAACCCTGATTCGGCGCTCAAGCTGGGCCAGGCGCGGGGTGCGGCGCTTGTCTGCATGGCCAATCATGGATTGAGCCTTGCCGAGTACGCCGCGCGGCAGATTAAACAAGCAGTGACAGGCCAGGGCGGCGCGGACAAAGAGCAAGTCCAGCATATGGTGACCGCTATTCTGCAGCTTTCCGCTACTCCTCAGGCTGATGCGGCGGATGCGCTAGCGATTGCATTAACGCATGCCTTTAGTGGTTCTGTCTTTAGCAGCCATGGCCTACCCGCCGCGCCAACACGGGCCCGTCGTCGCTCTACCGGTCGCTGGCGGCTGTAGCGGTTGCTCTGCGTGTGGCTGAACTACTGGTCACCTGTACAGAGTCGCTTTATAGTAAACGTCTGTTTTCACCCTCTTGTTTTATCATTTCAACACCTGTGCGAGCGACTTTATGATTGGACGTCTAAGTGGCCAGTTACTGGCAAAGCACCCCCCCTGGATTGTGATCGACGTTCATGGTGTAGGCTATGAGCTGGAAACCTCGATGAATACGCTGGTAGCACTGCCTGCCGTCGGTGAAAGCGTTTCATTATTTACTCATCTAACAATTCGTGACGATGCCCATTTGTTATATGGGTTTGGTAGAGAGCACGAGCGGGCGCTTTTCCGTGCGCTGATCAAAGTTAATGGGGTGGGGCCCAAGCTGGCGTTAGCGATTTTATCAGGTATGGATGAAGACGCCTTTATGCGCTGTGTGCGTGATGATGACAGCAAGGCGCTGACAACGCTTCCGGGGGTGGGCAAGAAAACCGCCGAGCGGCTGATTATCGAAATGCGTGACCGCTTCCCCGAATGGGAAGATGGCAGTAACGCACTACTGCCTCTAGAGGCCGCTAATGGCCGAGCATCCGCCCGTGATAGCCTTGCCGATGCAGAAGCCGCCTTAGTCAGCTTGGGGTACAAGCTGACTGAGGCATCCAAAATGCTCGCCGACATTGACCCTAATCAGTCCACCGAAGCACTGATTAAAGCCGCGCTCACCCAACGCATGAGCGGCTAAGCGAGCTCGTATTAGAAAACGTCAATCGACACTGTCATTTTGTAATCGTTATTAAGAAGAGCACTTATGCTAGAACACGATCGGCTGATCGCCGCTGAGCCCGAACAGGGGGAGGTGCGTATTGATTATGCAATTCGCCCTAAGCGGCTGGATGACTATATTGGCCAGCCGCGTGTCCGCGAGCAGTTGGAAATCTTTATTGGCGCTGCACGGCTGCGTGAAGAGAGCCTGGACCACACGTTGGTATTTGGTCCGCCTGGGTTAGGTAAAACGACACTCGCGCATATTATTGCCACCGAGATGGGGGTCGGAATGAAGTCGACCTCTGGCCCGGTGTTGGAGCGGGCGGGGGATCTCGCTGCCATGCTGACCAATCTTGAGCCTGGCGATGTGCTTTTTATCGATGAAATTCACCGTTTGTCGCCGGTGGTCGAGGAAGTGCTTTACCCCGCCATGGAAGATTTCCAACTGGATATTATGATTGGCGAAGGGCCCGCGGCACGTTCTATTAAGCTGGATCTTCCTCGCTTTACGCTGGTGGGGGCAACCACCCGGGCCGGTTTGTTGACCTCTCCGCTTCGTGACCGGTTTGGGATCGTCCAGCGGCTCGAGTTTTATAACCTCGAAGAACTGACCGAAATTGTTTCTCGCTCAGCGCGATTGCTGGGTGTAGAAACCAGCCAAGAAGGGGCGATTGAAGTTGCCCGCCGCTCGCGTGGAACGCCGCGAATCGCTAACCGGCTGCTACGGCGTGTACGTGATTACGCAGAGATGAAAGGTAACGGCGTTGTGGATGTCGCCATGGCCGATGCCGCACTCAATATGCTCAATGTTGATCACCACGGCCTGGATCATATGGATCGGCGGTTACTGCTGGCCATGATCGATAAATTCGATGGTGGGCCGGTGGGGATTGATTCGCTATCAGCTGCTATCAGTGAAGAGCGCGATACGATCGAGGATGTCATTGAGCCCTATCTGATTCAGCAGGGCTTGATAATGCGCACGCCACGCGGGCGCGTCGTCACTCGTCAGGCGTGGCTGCACTTTGAACGTGTGCCCCACGAGCAGGCGACCGACATGGAAGGGGAGCGCCGTCCGTGAGTGATTTAGCTAACAATAGTTATCGCCTGCCGCTGCGTGTTTATATGGAAGATACTGACGCAGGCGGCATTGTCTACTACGTTAACTACTTGAAGTTTATGGAGCGAGCGCGTAGCGAATGGCTGCGCCAATTGGAGCTAAATCAGCAAACGCTGCTAGACGAAGGCACACAGCTAGTGGTATACCGCTTGGCCTGTCACTACGCTAAACCGGCTTGCCTCGATGACATGCTGGAGATTAGTACTCATGTCACTGACATTGGGCGTTGTCGAATGACATTTGAACAGCAAGTTTGGCGTAATGAGGAACTCCTCTGCTCAGCGACAGTCGAGATAGCCTGCTTGAGCGTCGAGCGTATGCGACCTAAAGCATGGCCAGAATCGCTTAATAGTTTGATACGGGCCTCTTAACCAAGAGGTCATTCACTGCGTCGGCAATACCGACCCTAATAGATTGATGAGGGCACCTGTGAACGATAACACCATGTCCATTCCCCACTTAATAATGAATGCCAGCACCGTGGTGCAGCTGGTTATGTTGCTACTGTTGGTGGGGTCGATCCTCTCTTGGGTGGTGATTTTCCAGCGTAGTATTGCAATGCGTCGTGCCAAGCAAGAGTACAACCAGTTTGAGGAGTCTTTTTGGTCGGGTGTCGACTTAAATGAACTCTACCGTGAAATTCCCGCTGATGATCCACGCCATGGTGCCGAGCATATTTTTCAAGCAGGGTTTCGCGAGTTTAACCGCTTAATGCCTAAAACCCGGGATGCAGATACCGTATTGGAAGGCGTGCAACGCAGCATGCGCGTTGCCTGGTCGCGTGAAGAAGATCGTCTAACCCAACATCTGGTGTTTCTGGCGACGGTTGCTTCTGCCAGCCCCTATATCGGTCTTTTCGGTACCGTATGGGGCATCATGGGGTCATTCCAAGCACTGTCACTGACCCAACAAGCGACGCTCGCAACGGTTGCTCCCTGGATTGCGGAAGCATTGATCGCAACGGCTATGGGTCTGTTTGCGGCTATCCCGGCGGTGATTTTTTATAATCGACTGTCCAATACATCTTCTCGCTTACTCGGCAAATATGAAGATTTTGCCGAGGAGTTCCACGCTATCCTGCACCGTAATTTACAAGGTCGTGATGGCAAGCCAAGCGCGGGTTAAGGGAGACAGCCATGCAAGGACCTTTCAATCGCAGTGGTAAAGGCAAACCAATGGCGGAGATCAATGTGGTCCCTTTCATTGACGTCATGCTGGTACTACTCGTTGTGTTTATGATTACGGCGCCCATGTTAACCCAGGGCGTACAAGTTGAATTGCCACAAGTCACCTCTCAACCTATAGAGACGCAGGAAGATAATGACCCCATTGTCATTTCGGTTGATAGCGAGGGTGCGTATTTCATCACGTTGGGGGAAGACTCCAACTCAGTCTCGCTGGACGAGATGGCCGCGCGGGTAACCACGATCTTAGAGCGACGCCCCGGCACGCCAGTAATGGTGCGTGGTGACCGCAATGTGGCCTATGGACAAATTGTTGTCTTGATGAGCACGTTACAAGGCGCTGGTGTGGCTAACGTGGGGCTGCTTTCTGAGCCGCCGCAAGATGGGTAAGGGCAGCGCGCACATGGCAGTAAATTCACCACGTGATCCTCAAGATGTCGGCTATAAGTGGCCGACTGTTCTGGCGATAGCCGTGCACGTTGCGATTGTCGTGTTTAGCTTAATCAGTTTGCCGACCCGCAACGCGGAGCCCGATAGCTCTTCGATTGTTCAGGCGACGCTGGTGAGTACGGAAACGTTTACCGATCAGGCTCAGCAGGCAACGGAACAACAAGCGGCGATGAATGCACCGGCTGAAGCGCCTACTGAGCCCGATGCACCAGAAGAGCCGTCGGCCAGTGAACAGCAAGCCGCTGCCGAACAGCAAGCGGCCGAAGAAGAAGCTGCCCAGCAGGCAGCCGAAGAGGAAGCGCAAGCATTAGAAGCCGCGCGCGAGGCAGCTGAAGCAGAGGCAGCGCGCCGGGCTCAAGAAGTGGCAGAGCAGGCTGAGCAACAAGCCGCTGAAGCTGCCGAACGTGAGGCCGAGGCGGAAGCCGCTGCTGAGCGTCAACGTGAAGTCGAAGAGGCGCGCCGCCAGCAAGAGGCTGCCGAGCAGCAACGCCAGGAAGAGGCCGAAGCTGAACGCCAGCGTGAAGCAGAGGAACAGCAGCGCCGCGAAGCGGAAGAAGCCGAACGTGAGCGTGAAGCGGCAGAACAACAGCGCCAGGAAGAAGCAGAAGCCGAGCGTCAACGTGAAGCAGAAGAAGAGCGTCTTCGTGAAGAGGAGGCGGCTCAACGAGAGCGCGAGGCAGAAGCTCAGCGTCAACGCGAAGCGGAAGAGCAGCAGCGCCGCGAAGCCGAAGCGGAGCGCCAACGCCAGGCCGCAGAAGCAGCAGAGGAGGCTATGCAGCGACAGCTGGCGGGTGAGGCAGAAGCCGCGGCCAATGCTCAGCAGGCCGAGCAGGCAGCCAACAGCTTTATTAATATTGTCCGTCGCGCTGTTGAACAGGCGTGGTTGATTCCTGCCGGTGCAAGTGATTCGATGAGTGCTACCCTACAAGTGAGGCTAGGACCGTCTGGAGAAGTATTGGCAACATCGGTCGTGACATCCAGCGGCGATAGTGCTTTTGACCGGTCTGTGATGCAGGCCGTGGAACATGCTGCACCGTTTGGTGAATTGCGAGATTTACCAGCCGATCAGCAGCGTAATTTACGTCAGTTTAATCTGCGATTTACTCCGGGGGATGTTCGCTGATGCAAAGCTTGAGCAAAGTGTGGTTGTTCTGTGTGCTGCTGCTAGTCAACACTGTGGCGAGTGCCGATTTAACCATTGAAATCACGCGAGGTAGCGACCAAGCGTTGCCTATCGGCGTAGTACCGTTCGCCGGTTCAGACGGAATGCCCGAAGATGTTGCACAGATTGTCCAAGATGATCTTGAGCGTAGTGGCTATTTTGACCCGCTAGAGCGTAGCGCGATGTTTGAACAGCCCAATCAATCTGAGGATGTTCAATTCGATACTTGGCGTTCATTAGACGTACGCTACTTAGTTGTAGGTAGGGCAGAGCAGACCAACGGCGGTTTTGAAATTCAGTTTGAGCTGATGGATATTAGCGGTCAGCGACGGATGATTGGCGAAACCGTGACGGTGAGAGGTAATGACCTGCGCGGCGCCGCTCACTATATCAGTGACCAAATCTTTGAAGCGATTACTGATATTCGTGGTGCGTTTTCAACTAAAATTGCCTATGTCACCGCACAAGGTATTGGAGACAACATGCAGTTCGGCCTGTACGTTGCCGACGCTGATGGGCGCCGCAGCGAGCAGGTATTGACCTCGGACGAACCCATCATGTCGCCCGCATGGTCACCTGATGGCACTAAGCTTGCTTATGTCTCGTTTGAAACTGAGCGCCCAGCTATTTACATTCAGGATGTAGCAACGGGACAGCGGATAAAAGCAACGTCATTTGATGGTATCAATGGCGCGCCAGCGTGGTCACCTGATGGTCGTCGTATCGCGATGTCTCTTTCCAAAGACGGCCAGCCAGAAATTTATATTATGGATGTGGCTAACCGCTCAGTAGAGCGTATTACCAATAACAACAGCATTGATACTGAGCCTGCTTGGTCACCCGATGGTCGTCGCTTGCTGTTTACCTCTGATCGTAGTGGTGGCCCCCAGCTTTACCAGTACTCAATGGGCGGTGGAGAAGCCGAACGCTTGACGTTTACGGGTAATTACAATGCGCGCGGTCGCTACTCACCAGATGGCGAGCAGATATTCTTGATCCACCGTTCAAGCAATGGTTATCAAGTGGCAAAGCAAGATCTAAGCGGTAACCGCTTGGTCGTACTTAGTGAATCAACAAGAGATGAATCTCCTAGTGTTGCGCCGAACGGGACCATGGTAATCTTCGCTACCCAACAGGGTAATAGTGGGGTGCTAAGTGCTGTTTCTGCCGATGGCCGCTCATCCTTTAGACTGCCATCAGCACAAGGCGATGTACGTGACCCAGCTTGGTCACCCTTCTTAAATTGATCAACGACATTGATTAATATCGAAATTTTTAGTTTTCAGGCAAGGAGTCTGATTATGCAACTTAAACCGTTGGCTCGCTCATTAGCAGCAGCGCTATCTATCGTGGTAATCGCTGGCTGTTCCAGCACCGGCGGAACCCAGGACGGTGACTCGTACGGTAGCCAGGATGGCAGTACTACCGGTTCCAGCACCTCTGGTACAGGTACGGGAAGTCAATATGGTTCTTCCTCAGGCTCTGGTTCTAGCTCAGGCCAGCAGGCTGATTCGCGTATTCCAGAAGTACGCACTATCTATTTCGATTACGACCGCGATACGATCAAGAGCGAGTATGAGTCTGTCGTAATGTCGCATGCACGTTACTTACGTGCCAACCCGAGTGCTCAGGTGGTTCTGCACGGGCATACGGATGAGCGCGGCACTCGTGAATACAACATGGCGCTGGGTGAGCGTCGTGCTAACGCTGTAGAGCGCTTCCTGAACATTCAGGGTGTGTCTCCTTCACAAATGAGCGTTGTTAGCTATGGTGAAGAGCGTCCGGCCGTTAATGGCCAGGACGAGAGCGCCTACTCGCAGAACCGTCGTGTTGTATTTAACTACTGAGCATTTAACGATTGAATGCTTAACCACTGATGAATTCGGCGTGCGGCTTATCGCACGCCGTTTACGTCTACGGAGTCATCATGAATCACAGTCTCAAGCGTTACGTTGAGAGGCTGTGCGGTGCGGGAGCCTTAGCGCTTCCGCTGTCCGTATTGCCTTTAATGGCCGTCGCTCAACAGCCGCTCGTCCAAGATCTTTCCAACTCTGGCTCTTCCAACAGCAGCTTCTATCAGCAGACGCAACGTCAGGAAGCCTCCAGCGGTAATCTGGTGTTATTTAACCAGGTACAGGAGCATCAGCAGGAAATCCAGCAGCTGCGCGGTCAGATTGAAGAGTTGCGTCATCAGTTAGAGCAGCTACGTCGTCAATCACAGCAGCAGTATCTCGATATTGAAGACCGGCTGATGAGCAGTGGGCCAACGCAGATTGAGCAATCTACCCCAGCGGTTGAACCCGAAGCTGCCGAGGAAGTGGTTAACGCGCCTTCAACTAGCAATGTGAGTGAAGAGGCGCAAGCCGATTACCAAGCGGCCTTTGCACATGTTCAAGCACGCCGTTTTGAGGAAGCTATCGCGGCGTTTGAAACCTTTGTCAATGATCATCCTGATACCAGTTTAACGGCCAATGGCCACTATTGGCTGGGTGAGCTGTATTCGGCTGAAGGTGAATTGGACGCTGCTGACCAAGCGTTTAGCCGTGTCATTGACGAGTATAGCGGTAGCAGCAAAGTACCTGATGCGATCTATAAGTTAGGTTTAGTGAAAGCGCGTCAAGGCGAAGCGGAACGTAGCCGTGAGTTACTTGAGCGAGTGCGTGACGACTACCCGCAAAGCAGCGCCGCGGGCCTTGCCAGTGACTTTTTACGCCAGTCAGCAAGTTAAATTTTGCTCTTTATAGCTTTTATGAATAGTTTTTATGAACAGCTTCTAAGAATCGTTTCAAGGAATCAGGATGAGCTGCAAGATCGACTATCAACCAGCGCCTAACCTATTGGAAAATCGCATCGTGTTGGTAACCGGCGCAGGAGACGGGATTGGCCGTGCGGCAGCGTTAAGCTATGCCCAGCATGGAGCCACCGTGATTCTATTGGGGCGCACCATTGCCAAATTAGAGCGTGTTTACGATGAAATTGAAGCGGCAGGCGGGCCTCAGCCAGCGATTTTTCCGCTCAATTTTGAAGGCGCTACCCTCAAAGATTTTCATGATATGGCCGAAACGCTGGATCAGGAGTTTGGCCGCTTAGATGGCTTGCTGCATAACGCTGGGCTATTAGGTCGCATTACGCCATTTGAGCAATATAACCCTGAGCTATGGCAGCAGGTGATGCAGGTCAATATCAATGGGCCTATCTGGATGACCCAAGCGTTATTACCACTACTGCAACAGTCTGAAGATGCCTCGATAATCTTCACTTCCTCTAGCGTTGGCCGTAAAGGGCGAGCCTACTGGGGGGCTTATTCTGTCTCTAAATTTGCCACTGAAGGCTTTGTCGAGGTATTGGCTGATGAGCTGAATAATCAGTCACATATTCGGGTGAATTCACTTAACCCCGGCGCCACACGCACCCAAATGCGGCGTACGGCGTTTCCTGGTGAAGATCCCTTCACACTGCGTACGCCAGAAGAGATTATGCCGACCTACCTGTGGCTAATGGGGCCAGACAGCGCAGGCACCAGCGGGCAAAAGCTAGATGCCCAACCTCCCCGCACATAACCGTTTGTTTTGAAAACCGCGTCGATGCCCGCCATCATGCTTGTCTAGAGCTTGAACTCGCCTAGGGCATCGACCAGCGCTGCACACTCTTCAAACCAAATATCAGCGGGCCACTGCTGGTAGTCATCCTCTTCGCTGATATAGCCATAGCCAACCGCGACGGCGGTCATACCGGCGGCGACGGCGGCCTCCATATCCCGTACATGGTCACCGATGTACCAGCAATGTTTAGGGTCAACGCCAAGGCGTCGGGCAGCTTCCCAAAGCGGTTCAGGCGCTGGCTTTTTAACGCTGAGATCATCCGCACATAGCAGTGCGCCAGGCTGTAGCAGCAGAGCTTCTAGTAGCGGCAAGGTATAGCGGCGCGGTTTGTTGGTGACAATCCCCCAAGGCCGCTGATCGCCGTGCCACTCTTGTAGCCACGCATCAAGCGGCGAAAAAACCCGGCTGTGTACCGCTACAGCTTGCTCATAAGCATCAAGTAGAAACTGGCGTGCTTGAGTGTGTCCCTCAGCAGAGGCCTCTAAGCCCAGCGCTAGCGTAACCAGCGCACTGCCGCCATTAGAGACTTGGCGGCGAATTACCTCAAAGGGTAGCGGCGCTAACCCATGGTGAGCACGCAGTGCATTGGTCGCTTCTGCCAAATCGGGGGCCGTATCTACCAACGTTCCGTCCAGGTCGAAAAGTATTGCTTGAGGTGCTTGCATCGACATTTAATCGCTTACCTTGCGGCAGTACATCATGTAATTGACCGAGACATCATGGCTGACCAAGCGGTAGTGGCGGGTAAGCGGGTTGTAGGTTAGTCCCGTCTGTTCACGCACTTCTAAACCGCTGTGGCGAGACCAAGCCGCCATTTCTGAAGGGCGAATAAATTTTGCATAGTTATGCGTGCCTCGTGGCAGCAGCTTAAGCACATATTCGGCGCCTAAAATAGCGAACGCGTATGACTTGGCAGTCCGGTTTAACGTAGAGAAAAACACATAACCACCCGGACGCACGAGGGCGCTGCAAGCACGAATGACAGAAGCAGGATCCGGCACGTGCTCCAGCATTTCCATGCAAGTCACCACATCGTAAAGACCAGGCTTCTGAGCGGCCATGGCCTCCACACTGATATGTTGGTAATCAACTTTTACGCCACGCTCTTCGGCGTGCAACCGGGCCACTGCTAACGGCGCTTCACCAAGATCAATGCCCGTTACCGTCGCACCGCGGTGGGCCATTGACTCGCTTAGAATGCCGCCGCCACAGCCTACATCAAGCACTTTTTTACCCGCCAGCCCCGCACGCGCATCAATAAAGTCAAGACGTAAGGGATTAATATCATGAAGGGGTTTGAATTCACCCTGCGGATCCCACCAGCGGCTAGCAAGAGCCTCAAATTTGGCGACTTCTGCTGCATCGACATTGTCTTGATAGTGATGAGCAATGCTATCCTGTGGTGTCGCTTGCATAGTGTGACTCCCATAACTTTTGAACATTTAGCAAAATATTGACGTGTAGCCACTTGTTCGCCGTTGCGAGGTGGTATCCATCCACGCCTTCAGTATTATGGACATTCTAACCACTCCTGTGTCGGAACGCATGAAAAGGACCTCTTCTATGATTCGTAAAGCCGTACTTCCTGTTGCCGGGTTTGGTACCCGCTGCTTGCCAGCGTCTAAGGCTATTCCCAAGGAGATGATTACGATTGTCGATAGGCCGGTGATCCAGTATGTCGTTGAAGAGGCAATTGCCGCTGGTATCCGTGAGATTGTGCTGGTCACTAGTAGCAATAAAAGCGCTATCGAAAATCACTTCGATACCCATGCTGAGCTGGAAGCTAGCTTGGAAAAAAAGGGAAAACATGAGCTTCTGACAATGTTGCGCAATATAGTGCCTGACGACGTCAGCATTATTAGCATTCGTCAGGGCGTGCCGTTAGGGCTAGGCCATGCAGTGCTCTGTGCCCGTCCCATCCTTGGCGACGATGAACCTTTTGCGGTGCTATTGCCCGATGTGTTGGTCGATAACAGTGCCAACTCAGCAACGGACTTGGCCGGTATGTTAGCGGCCTATGATCAGCATCAAACGGCTCAATTAATGGTAGAAGAAGTCGCCTGGGAGCAGGTAGAAAAATATGGCATCGTGGCGCCAGCAGGGGATGTACCTGCAGCGAACGCGTCAGCCGATTTAGCCGGCATGGTGGAAAAACCCAAGCGTGATGCTGCACCCTCGAATTTAGCGGTCATAGGCCGTTATGCGCTACCAGGCCATATTTTCTCCATATTAGAAAAAACACCGCCCGGTGCCGGTGGTGAAATTCAGTTGACCGATGCGCTGGAAACACTACGAGAACAGATGGGCGTCCAGGCATATCGTATGCAAGGGGTTACCTACGACTGTGGGCAGCCCTTAGGTTACCTTGAAGCCACACTCGCCTATGCGCGCCGTCATCCTGAGTTTGGAGAAGCTTTCCAAGCCCTGCTGTCACGATACCACCAGGGAGAGTAACGCATGCGGGTGTTACTTTACGGCAGCGAATTAAGCGCAGCGACGGCAGCCGCTGCGCTGGCTTGGGTGGGGCATCAGGTTCAGTGGTTACCCCACGCTGATGCGCCTTGGTCAGTGCTTTCTGAGGTGGACTGGTTACGCAGTGAACCTCATTTAATGACACATCTTGAGCAGGGCTTAGCTGAGGGTACTCTGCAGCTCATTGAGCAAATAGATGATGCCGCCATTCCAGAGGTGATTTGGATGGCGTTATCACCCTCACAGCGCAGTTCGGCCAGCGCACTACTTGAGAACCCGTTATTCGCGGATCAGCACGATATTGTGCTGGTTAATAACTCGACGTTTCCAGTAGGTGAGACCGAGCGCCTGCATACGTTAATGGGTGCTCAGCACTCCAGTGTGGCACTGCCCGATACGTTAGAAGAAGGCCGTGCATGGGACTCTTTCACACGCCCAACCCGACGCTTGCTAGGCTGCGATGATGCGACGGGAGAGCAAGTCACCAGAGAGCTGTTACGCGCCTTTAATCGGCGTAGCGAAGTGTTTCAGTGTATGCCTCGCCGCGCTGCGGAGTTAACCAAGCTGGCCATTAACGGCATGTTGGCCACGCGTATCAGTTATATGAATGAAATCGCCGGTTTGGCTGATACTCTAGGCGTGGATGTAGAACATGTCCGCCAGGGGATGGGAGCCGATTCGCGTATCGGGTTTGAGTACCTGTACCCTGGGTGCGGTTTTGGAGGCCCTAATTTCTCCCGCGATTTGATTCGCTTGGCCGATGTGCAGCTGCAGAGTGGCCGGTATTCAGCGCTGCTTGAGCAGGTAATGGATATTAACGAACAGAAAAAAGAAACGCTGTTCCGCAAGCTGTGGTCCCATTTTTCCGGCGAAATGGCCGGAAAAACCGTGGCGATTTGGGGAGCTGCGTTCAAGCCCGGCACTGCACGCATCGACCACGCGCCCGTATTAACACTGCTTGAAGCACTTTGGGCGCAGGGAGTTAAGGTTCAGCTACACGACCCAGCCGCCGTACCAGCTCTCCATGCCCTGGTAGGCGAGCGCGAGGATTTACGCACCTTTACCCATGACCCCTACCAAGCCTGTGCGGGCGCCGATGTACTGATGCTGGTAACAGAATGGAAAACCTATTGGAACCCAGACTGGCATCGGCTGGGCTCGTTATTAAACGCTAAGCTCGTATTAGATGGACGCAATATTTACGATCCTGAATTTGTTGCCAGCTGTGGATTAATGTACCGCGGGATAGGCCGTCGTGCTGACCCAAAGACTCTCTGAGGAACTGTTATGCCAGACGCCACTGCATCCTCTCGTATCGTACCCGATGTGGATCAAAGCTTGACGGCGCAGCATTTGCGCCACCGAAAGGGGCCTACTTTGTGGCCGCTATGGCTATGCTTGTTATTAATCATTGCCCTACTGGGTGCGGCGGCGGCTGGACTTTGGTACGAACGTGAACGACTGTTAAATGAGTTACATCGGGTAAGTGGCGAAGTGTCCAATGTTCATGCTCGCTTGGATTCGGATGACACCGATGTACAAGATACGATAACCTTTGTACAAGCTCAGATGTCGACGCTCTTTCAAGAGCAAGAGCAGCTGTCCATTGCACTGACCGATACTCGCGAAGAGTTGTACAGTTTGCTAACAATGAATGAGGACATGGCCTCTAGTGATTCGATCAATTCATTGCTGCAGCAGTTGAACCAGCTTAATGAGCAAGCTGAGTTGCGCGACAGTCAGTTGTTGGCGATGCGGGAATCATTGAATGCCCTGGAACAGGCTGGTACCTCAGGACGGCAAAACTTGATTGAGGAAGTGTCCCATCTTGAGCAACTGACCGAACAACGCCTGTCCGTACTGGACAGTCAGATCAGTAACATTAGTAGTGATTGGGAAGAGCAGTTATCAGCGCAAAGAAGCGCCATTGAGTCGCGCTTCTTTGCGCTGGAGGCTTCTATTGCTGAGGTTGAAGCGTCACCGGATCAAGATGCTTTGACGGCATTAGAGCAGGAATGGTCGGAACGTTTGAATGCACTAGAGAGTGATGTTCGACAAGTCCGTCAGGCACAGCTTGCCTTTAGTGCCCAGTTAGAAATGCTACGTTAAAAAGGTAGCCAAGATAGTAGGGTAGTCAGGATAGTTGTATAGCGTTGATACATTCTAGTGCCGAAGAATATTCTACAAGTCGTTGAAATAACTAGGTGTTGAAATGACTAGGTAATGAAGCCGCTGATTTAGGTTAGGATAAAAATGTATGGGAAGACAACGGCGATGGACTTCAGCCACCGGTCGCACAGTGTTGGTAGTACTACCACTGTTATACGCATCACACGGGGCATGGGCGTTAGAGGCGAACATCACGGGTGTTTCCGATGAGGTCGAAAGTAATATTCAAGCCTATCTGCAGAACGTAGAGGCTGAGCAATACACCGAAGCACGTTTAGAAGGTGAGGTTCGTCAACGTACTGAAGAAGCCATGCGTGTGTATGGTTATTATGAGCCTGATATAACCTTTGAGCACACTGGCGACGAGAGAGTCTCGCTTGAGATTGAACCAGGGCCTCAAATTGAAATTGAAATTTTATCGATTAATGTCGAAGGCGACGCCAGTAACGACCCACCGTTTCAACAAGCAATAGAAGACTTCCCACTGGAAGAGGGCGACGCACTGCGGCATGCTCCGTGGGAGCGGCTGCGTGGTCAGTTTTCTGGTTTGGCTATCGAGCGCGGTTACTTTGACTGGGGCTTTACGGATCGGCGTATGGAAGTCCGACCGTATTTACAAAGTGCGCGCCTCTATATGAATTTTGACAGTGGCCCACGCTACCAGTTTGGAAAGACTTCAATAACGGGTAGCCACATTGAGATTGACCGATTACTCCGTATACAGCCGTTTGAAAGAGGCGATCCCTATCTAGCGCAAACGCTGGCTGACTATAACCAATCGCTTTCAGAAACCGGCTGGTTTAGCTCAGTGTCAGTGCGGCCGCGGCTTGAAACAGCGCAAGAGCTGGCGATGTCTCCGTCTGGTGGTGGAGACGCCTGGTGGAGCGAGGCGACTGCTTCCCAGCCAGAGCGCCCACGAGTCACCGGTGCGGCTTTAACCAGTGCTCTAAGCATCAATAAGCCCAGTGATACGCAGTTACCTATTGATGTCAGTGTAGAGCCTGCTGATCGCCACCAGTTTGAAGTCGGCATTGGCTACGCAACCGATGTGGGGCCCCGTCTGCGTTTTGGTTGGGAGCAACCATGGATCAATCGCTATGGTCATAGTCTTGACCATGACCTCTATGTATCCTCCCCAGAGCAGCGGTTTACCGGGGTATATAACGTTCCGCTAGAAGACCCGCTGCGCGATAGCTACCGGCTGCAATACGGTATCCGTAATATTGACGATAGCGATACCCAATCATTAGAAGGCACCGTTGAAGTAGCTCGGCGCTGGGAGTTTGATAACGATTGGGTTCAAACTCTGTACTTCCGTACCACTTACGAAGACTTCGAGCAGGGGGGCGACGCCGATCAAGTATGGCTGTTTTATCCAGGTATTCAGTGGTCACGAACTCGAACACGTCCTCAGCGCTTTCCGTTGTGGGGCGACCGTCAGCAGCTCTCTTTAGAGTACTCGGATAAGGTTTGGGGGTCGGATGCGCAGTTCACACGCGTTACGGCCGATACGGAATGGATTCGCACTATTGGCAATGATAACCGCTTCCTGGCGCGGGTTAGTTTAGGCGCCATCGAAACCGATGACTTTGCCAAAATCCCACCTTCGTTACGCTTTTTTGCCGGTGGCGACCGCAGTGTGCGCGGCTACTCCTATGAAAGCCTTTCGCCACGTAATGAAGAAGGGCGGCTCCGGGGCGGCCAGCAACTGCTGACTTCGACCCTTGAGTATCAACGGCGTGTTACGGGGGATTGGTGGGCAGCCACCTTCGTGGACAATGGTAATGCGTTTGATAACTGGGGGCCTAACGATTTGAAAACAGGCGCCGGCGCCGGGGTGCGCTGGGTTTCACCGGTCGGGCCAATTCGCTTTGATATCGCACATCCTTTTGACCACGAAGACGATTGGCGTTTGCACTTTTCCATCGGCCCGGAATTCTAGGAGAGAGATTTGCCTCAGGTTGAAACAGCGACATCTGATAAGCGCCAGCGACTATCACCCAAATACCGTACCTGGCTTCTGTTGTGGAGCCTTTTACGCCTGATTATCGTATTGCCAATTTGGCTGTTAGGGATTGCGGCGCTGCTTGTTGGGGTAGCGTTATCGCCCTGGGGCACTGGTGTGTTGCTCTCGCAGGGGGAGCAACGAGACTTATTCACCTATGCACACCATGAAGGTGGGCTGCTTGATCATTTTCTGATCGAAGATTTTCAACTGCAGCTGGGGGAAACCCGTATTACTGTGGATGAATTTGAGCTTGCGTGGGCGGATGACTGCGTCCTGTCGGGCCGGTTATGCATCGACACCCTCCGCGTGGTAGGCGCAGATGTTCGTTTAGGCGCATCGGGCGAACAGGAGCCGCCGCCAGAAGAAGAGGGGGCGCCACTCGCTATTCGTTTCCCTTTCCCGATCGAGCTACGTTCGCTACAGCTTGACGATGTCAGCCTGCGTCTTGCCAGCGGCACCGAGGTCGCGTGGCGCTCGTTAAGCTCAGCGGCTGTTGCCGAAGGCAACCAAGTGCGACTTGAGCCGACCCGCCTGGAGCAACCGCGCCTTTATTTGCCGCCATCGGCGGGGGTGTTACTAACGCAAGCCACTGAAACACCTCTTTCTGCTGAGGCTATCGATGCCGCTATATTGCTCCGCGAAACGCAAGACGAAGCCGTACTGGCAGTAGAGTCTCCTGAAAAGCAGTTAGAAGCACGAGAACGGCTGGAATTACCTGCCATTACCTTGCCGGTGGATATTCAAATACCCGAATTTACGCTTAACGATTTTCGCCTGGAAGGCGCCACGGAGTATCAAGTGGAACACCTTCAGCTTGGCCTGATGACCGAGGGCGACCGCGTTGAGTTAACCGAGCTTGCTGTCGTTACCCCAGACGCAGAGGCTGAATTAACCGCAAAGGTGACTTTAAGCGATAATTACCCACTTGAAGCTCGTTTGAGCGTAGAACTTTTTTTAGCTGAGAGGTTTCCTGAGCTCGATGGCGAAACCTTGGCGTTAACGCTTTCTGGCCCACTCGATGCCCTTGAAGCACAGTTGGAGGCATCCGGCGCGGTAAACGCGTCGTTAAATGGACAAGTAGACGCGCTAGCCCCAACGCTGCCATTTCAAGTGCAGTTACAAAGTGACCAGGTCCAGTGGCCGCTCGCCATTGACGAAACGGCGCAAGCCGACGGCGATGTGGCCACCGACCCTTATGTGGTCGATGAGCTGGATTTACAGATGACCGGAAGCCTGAGTGAGTATAGCGCTCAGCTCGCGATGGCCGTTGAGGGCCCCAGCGTGCCGCGTACCCAGATTAACGTCAGCGGTGAGGGCGACCTAGAACGCTTTAGCTGGGAGCCGCTTACTCTGGCCGTAGGTGAAAGCTCCCTGCGCAGTGAAGGCACCGTTAGCTGGCTAGCTCCCTTGCAGGTTAATGCGAGTATCCGTTTGGATCAGTTCGACCCTTCCCACTTCGTGGATCAGTTAGACGGCAGTCTGAATGGCGATATTGAGTTTTCCCTGTTCCAGCAAGAGAGCCCGCAAGGTGCTGTGTGGGCTGTCAGCGTACCCAATTTGGCAATTGATGGTGCCCTGCGCGACTACCCCCTAACACTGCAGGCAGCTCTGGACGCCAACAGCAATATGGAGTTGGATATTAAGCAGTTGCTGTTTACCCAGGGGGATAACCGTCTGGAAGCGGCAGGCCAAATCAGCGAACAGGCGATGTCGTTAAATGCCGACATTGCGCTACGTCAACTGCAAACCCTCTCGCCGGATCTGGCGGGCAACATTGTGGGAACGCTGAAGGCTAGCGGTAGCTTTGATCAGCCGCAATTGCTTGCTGATTTACAAGGTGATGGCGTGCGTTTCGGCGAAAATCGCATTGAACGGCTCACGCTTAATACCGATGTGCAGGGAATCGATGACCCTACCCTTGATGTGCAACTGGCTCTACAAAATGTCAATGCCGGTGGCCAGGCGCTGTCTACCATGAACGTAAATTTATCCGGGCGCCTCTCAGAACATCGTCTTGAGCTTAATGCCCAGGGTACGGACAACAACGTATTAAGTCGCGCGCAACTCGCCTTTGATGGGCGTTTTGATCAGCCGAACCAATTGTATCAGGCTCGGGTAACGCCACTGGAAATCGATTCCGAAGCTGGCGATATTCGCCTTGAAGCACCCTTGGATCTCCGTTACAACTTGGCTAGCGGTCAGGCGAACCTTTCATCCTTCTGCCTACGTCGTGAGCAGGGCGGCTTGGTCTGTTCTGAAGAGGAAATAAATGCTTCGGCGCAACAGGGCAGCGCCGTCCTTTCATTACGTGAAGTGCCTATGGAGATGCTGGAGCCTTTTTTACCCGAAGAGTGGCAGTTAGAAGGCGACACAACGGCGGATCTCAACGTTAATTGGCGCCAGGGCGGTGCACAGTGGCAGGCAAATCTACAGGTGCGAAGTGAACTCGCAGTCACTGCTATCAATGATTATGGTCAGCCCGTACAACTTCCAGAAATCAATTTAGATGCCCAAATTGAGGCTAACCAAGCACAAGCGGATGCCAATGTAACGCTTTCCCTTGCCGAGGCAGGCGATCTAAACCTGGATTTATCGATCAATGACCCACTAGGTGCTGGCGAGCTAGAGGGGGAGCTGCGTGCAAACGATGTTTCACTGCAACCTTATCGCCCTATGCTCGTCGGGATGGATCAACTGGAAGGGGATCTGACAGGTAGTGTACAAATTTCGGGCACTACCGCTCAGCCTGGCTTGCAGGGCCAGCTTGGGTTGCGTGATATTCGTGTTAATGGTCCTGATATTCCAGTAGATGTACAAGATGGAAAGTTGCTGGTCTCCTTTGACGGGGAGCAGGGCGATATTGACGGTTATCTGGCGGCCGAGCGCGGGCGTTTGGAAATCACCGGTGATGCTTACTGGCCAAGCGGTGACGATTGGCGCATTGGCGTCGACCTAAATGCTGTTCAAGAGCCTATTCTGATCGTATTGCCACAGTTTGGTCGTCTTGAAGCTGCGCCTGATGTTCGTGTTCGTGTGACCCCAGAAAGGCTGCAAGTAAGGGGAGACATCAACTTACCCTGGGCAAGACTGGAAATTGGCGATATGCCATCGTCGGCCGTTACGCCTAGCGGTGATGAAGTGATTATCACCGAACGCGATGATCGGCAGGCAGAAATTGAGGCACAGCGTGCTGCCGCCAATGGTGATGAGCCTAGCGCTGCAGATGAACTAGCCGCTACCGGCATGGCCCTTGATGTGCTGGTAACGCTAACGCTGGGCAGTGATATGCAGCTATCGGCCTACGGCTTAGAATCCGGATTGGGAGGTTCATTAGAAATTCGCCAAAGTGGCGGTGCATTACAGCTATTTGGCGATGTCAATTTAGTCGATGGGCGCTTCCAGGCGTTCGGTCAAGACTTGGTCATTCGCCGCGGTGAACTACTGTTTAGCGGACCCCCTGGGCTACCTACCCTCGACTTTGAGGCCATCCGTAATCCCGACGTTACCGAAGATGACGTTATTGCTGGCCTGCGTGTCACCGGTAATGCCGAAGCCCCCAATGTACTGATCTTCTCCGAACCAGCAATGGATGAAACACGAGCACTTTCATATTTACTACGGGGCCGCGCCCCGGACGCCTCCAGTGGTGGGGTGGATAGCGCACTGACGACGGCGTTGATTGGTATGTCGTTAGGACGCACCGGTGGCGCAGTTGGCTCGATTGGCGAGGCTTTCGGCATTGACGACTTAACCCTGGATACCACCGGCGCAGGCGATGACAGCCAAGTCGCTGTCAGTGGCCAACTGACCGACGACCTTAGGATTAGTTACGGCGTGGGAATTTTCTCGCCGATTGCAGAACTAACACTACGCTATACGCTGTGGCGTAATCTTTACCTTCAGGCCGTATCGGGTACCAATCAGGCGGTTGACTTGATCTACACCTTTACCCGTTCCGGTGACCCAAAAATCTTACAGCAGCAATGAGTGAGGGCGATATGTCGCTATTTTCTTCTTCAAGTACCAGTCGTGTACTGCCTGGCCGTGATACCCCTATAGAGACCAGCGATGTTCACACCATCAACGGGCATTCGTTGCATCCACCGTTTCCAGAGGGCCATGAAGAGATTGTGCTAGGAATGGGCTGCTTCTGGGGTGTTGAACGTCTGTTTTGGCAATTGCCCGGCGTCTATGTAACCGCGGCAGGTTATGCCGGCGGTGAAACGCCCAACCCCACCTATGATGAGACCTGCACAGGGCGTACCGGCCACACCGAGGTGGTGAGGGTAGTCTACGATCCAAAGCAAGTCGACCTGGAAACGCTACTACAGGTGTTCTGGGAACAGCACGATCCTACCCAGGGAAATCGCCAGGGCAACGACATTGGATCGCAGTATCGTTCGGCCATCTTCACCACCAGCGAGGCACAGCAAGCAGCCGCTGAACAGAGCGCGGCTGCCTATCAGCAGGCACTCGACAAAGCGGGCAAAGGGCAAATCACGACCGAAATAAAACCGCTTGAAGCGTTTTATTACGCAGAGGCTTACCATCAGCAGTATCTCGACAAAAACCCCAATGGCTACTGCGGCTTAAAAGGCACCGGCGTGACGTGTCCGATAGGGTAAAAGCTCATTTTTTATCAAAGTTAATTTAACCAAGCTAGCCAGCGCATTATAAAGGAAGCCATTATGCAGCAGCGTTATCACCGAAAGCGGGCTTTCCAGCGTAGCGCGATAAGTAGTACTTTGGCGCTGCTACTATGTGCGCCGTTAATCTGGGCGGGCGAGGAGGCCACTAGCGAGCTTTCGATGCCTCAAACCGTTGGCGACACTCAGTTCGCCAGCGAGCGTGATGCAGTGATGTGGCGCCAGCAAGAGCTCAAAGATATTGAAAGCCTGGTTCGTCAGTTGCGTTTTGACTTAATTAACAATCAAGATGTAGAAGCTGCGGCCCCGCGATTAACGGAACTCCAAGAGCGTGCGACTGCCCAGCAGCTACTGCCTGCCTTCATTGCAGGTACGCATGGCGGTGGTTCTGAGGCGCGCTCCTCTATTTGGGAAGAGTGGAGTGAGTTTGCCGCTGGCTTTACTGACCTTGAGGATAAAATCACTCAATTGGTTGAGGTCGCCGAACAGGGGGATACCCGTAATACAGCGAGAGCACTTTCCGAGGTAGGCGCTAGCTGCAAGAGCTGCCATCGCGCCTACCGCTACGACTAGCGTCTCAGTAGGCGCTCAAAGAGAGACTTAATCGCCTGATTGTATGCGATCAATACGGTAAAGCGTTTCCACTTGCTCTAAGCCACTGATGGTGCAATTCAGGTCTTTAACGCGACCATCGCTTAAACCGTAAACCCAGCCATGTACCGAGATTTGCTGCCCACGCTGCCAGGCGCGCTGCAAAATCTTGGTACGGCACAAACTATTCACCTGCGCTTTAACGTTGAGTTCGCACATACGGTCAATTTGATCTTCCAGAGGAAGATGGTCTAGCGAATCACGGTGACGGTTGTACTGTTCGCGAACCGAATGTAGCCAATAATCGACCACACCGCATTCGCCACCCATCATGGCGGCCTTAATGCCCCCGCAACCATAGTGTCCGACAATCATAATATGGCTGACTTTAAGTACATCCACCGCGTACTGAACCACCGACAGGGCGTTCATATCCGTATGGTGGAGCAGGTTCGCTACATTGCGATGAACGAACACTTCCCCAGGCGGCAGCGCAATGATTTGATTGGCGGGCACACGGCTATCCGAACAGCCAATCCATAAATAGTCTGGGTTTTGCTGACTTGAAAGCCGTTTAAAGTAGTCGGGGTCCTCTTCGCACATGCGCTCAGCCCAGGCACGATTGTTATCGAGTAGCGTCGCAATAGAGTCAGACATAGAGTCTCCAGCAAAATTAAATAGAGTTAAGTCGCTGATCGAGAAGCGAAATAATAAATCTTAGTCAGTATAAAGGATTGGGCAGTATAAAATAGCAGCAAATGGTTTTAACCTCCCCCGACAGCCAGGTCAATATCCTTGTTTGGCCGTCAGGGGTAGGCATTTTTAACTTCACAGGAGTAAACGATGGCAGACGTTCCCGAATACGAATATGACCTCCTGGTGATTGGTGCAGGCTCCGGCGGCGTGCGTGCTGCGCGTATGGCAGCCGCCACCGGTGCCAGAGTAGCGATTGCCGAAGACCGATACCTGGGCGGTACCTGTGTCAACGTTGGCTGTGTGCCCAAAAAACTTTACTCATACGCCGCCCATTTTCATGACAGCTTTGATGACTCGGCCGGTTTTGGCTGGCAGTTGCCTGGCCCGGCCAGCTTTGATTGGGCGACGCTGCGTGATAATAAAATAAGCGAAATCAAACGGCTAAATGGTATTTATCAGCGCATGCTGGAGGGCGCCGGGGTAACACTTTTTAATGCACGGGCTCGGCTGGCTGATGCGAATACAGTGACGTTGAGCGGAGAGCATGGCGATATTTCGATAAGCGCAGAAAAAATCCTTGTGGCCACGGGCGGGTGGCCATGGGTACCCGATTTTCCGGGTAGTGAATATGCGCTGGACTCCAACCAGATCTTTGATCTTGATACGTTTCCCAAGCGCTTTCTGGTTTTGGGTGGCGGTTACATCGCGGTCGAGTTCTCCAGTATTTTCAACGGGCTTGGTAGCGAGACACACCTTATCTACCGTGGCGAACTGTTCTTGAAAGGATTTGATCAACAGGTTCGTGAATTCACCTGTGCCGAAATGGAAAGAAAGGGGGTCAACCTCCACTTCAACACCAATATTGAACGTATTGAAGCCACCCAGAATGCCTACAACGTTTATCTCACCGATGGGCAGGTAATGGAAGTCGATGTGGTGCTGGCGGCAACTGGGCGCAAAGCTAATATCAAAGACCTAGGTCTGGAGGCGCTGGGTATTAATCTGGATGAGCAGGGCAAGATTCCTGTCAACGAGCGTTTTGAAACGGCGCAACCGTCGATCCTTGCGCTAGGCGACTTAATCGCTGGCCCAGAACTAACGCCAGTGGCCTTGGCAGAAGCGATGCAGCTGGTGGATGTCCACTATGCCGATACCGTCCCCCAGCCGCTCGATTACACCACGATTCCAACCGCCGTTTTTTGCCACCCTAACATCGGCACGGTAGGGCTTTCCGAAGAGGCGGCTCGAGAAAAGTTCACCAATATCCGCGTTTATAGCACCAATTTTCGGGCCATGAAGCACACCTTGTCGGGTAGCCAAGAGCGCACCTTAATGAAATTGGTGGTAGACGATGCCACTGATGTGGTGGTCGGCGCCCATATGGTGGGCGACGACGCAGGTGAAATCATTCAGGGCATTGCTATTGCGGTAAGGGCAGGCCTTACCAAGCATGACTTTGACCGCACTGTGGGTATCCACCCAACGGGAGCAGAAGAGTTCGTCACTATGCGTACGCTCACGCGTACTTGACCCGTTGCTTATATTGCTTTGCGACGAGCGCTGGATGCCCGTGAAGGCCGTGCATGTGAAGACAGTTTTGGGTGTGCCCGTTGGCACGCCTTTTTTTGTCGGCGAGTTGGGCTATTCTAAATCAGTAACGACGGATCTGAGCGCGAGCAGATAGCTAACAAGCCGTCTCTCATAACAAAAAATTATGGAAAGTAGGGTGGTGAATAATATGGTTTTTGAATTGCTCATAATCAGCTGTTATAATGATTATCAAATTCGCTACAGCGAAGCATAACTATGAGTACGCCCATACAACCGTTTACCCCCTCTGCTGACTTGGCCAGGCCTACAGTAGCCGATGCCGTCGTTGGTCATGCAGAGACACCGCTGTTTATTCGCAAACCTAATGCGGATGATGGCTGGGGAGTGTACGAGCTTATCAAAGCCTGCCCGCCGCTGGATGTGAATTCTGCCTACGCCTATTTGCTACTCGCTACACAGTTTCGTGATACCTGTGCAGTCGCTACCAATGAAGAGGGTGAAATCGTTGGTTTTGTATCGGGCTATGTGAAGGATAATGCCCCGGATACTTATTTCTTATGGCAGGTAGCCGTCGGCGAAAAAGCACGCGGTACAGGGCTTGCACGCCGCTTGGTCGAGGCAATCATGTCGCGCCCCGAGCTTGACGATGTGCATCACCTTGAAACCACGATCACGCCAGATAATTTAGCCTCTTGGGGCTTATTTCGTCGCTTGGCCGCGCGCTGGCATGCGCCGCTCAATAGCCGCGAATACTTCTCTACCGAACAGCTCGGAGGGGAGCATGACCCGGAAAACCTGGTTCGTATCGGTCCGTTCCAAACAGACCGCATCTAATACGTGTGTTTAACCATAAACAGCACGTAGTGAACATACTGTTTTTCCCGCTCATGTTGCTCCGGGCTAGCAACGCCTAATGGCAAAATGATTGACCAAGGAGGTCGCAATGCAGACCCAGACGCTTGAACGCATGGAATCCAATGTACGTACTTATTCTCGTTCATTCCCGGTGGTGTTTACCAAAGCGCAAAATGCGCGCCTAACCGATGAGAACGGCCGTGAGTACATTGATTTCCTCGCCGGCGCGGGCACGCTTAACTACGGCCACAATAATCCGCACATGAAGCAGGCAATGATTGATTACCTGTCAACAGACGGTGTTGTGCACGGTCTGGATATGTGGACCAATGCCAAACGCGATTATTTAGAAACGCTTGAAGAAGTCATCTTCAAGCCACGCGGTCTCGACTATAAAGTACATCTACCGGGCCCGACTGGCACTAACGCTGTCGAAGCCGCCATCCGTTTGGCCCGTGTTGCTAAAGGCCGTCACAACATCGTGACATTCACCAATGGCTTCCACGGTGTAACGATGGGCGCTTTGGCTACCACCGGTAATCGTAAGTTCCGTGAAGCTACGGGCGGCATCCCAACTCAGGGTGCCAGCTTCCTGCCCTATGATGGCTACATGGGCGAGCATACCGACACGCTGGATTACTTTGAAAAACTGCTGGGCGACAAATCTGGCGGTCTGGACGTTCCCGCTGGTGTCATTATTGAGACCGTGCAAGGCGAGGGCGGTATCAACGTGGCAGGCCTGGAATGGCTGAAGCGTTTAGAAGGTATTTGCCGCGCCCATGACATTCTGCTGATTATCGATGATATTCAGGCAGGCTGTGGTCGTACCGGTAAGTTCTTCAGCTTTGAGCATGCAGGCATCACGCCAGACATTATTACCAACTCGAAGTCACTCTCTGGCTTTGGCCTGCCATTTGCGCATGTCTTGATGCGTCCAGAACTGGATAAGTGGAAGCCAGGACAATATAACGGCACCTTCCGTGGCTTCAGCTTAGCGATGGTGACAGCCACCGCAGCGTTAAAAAAATATTGGACCAACGATACCTTTGAGCGTGATGTTCAGCGCAAAGGACGTATTGTAGAAGAGCGTTTCCAGAAGCTTGCGGCACTGCTGACTGAGAGCGGCATGCCTGCCACTGAACGTGGGCGTGGTTTGATGCGTGGCATTGACGTGGTATCTGGAGATATCGCCGATAAAATTACCAGCAAAGCTTTTGAGCACGGCTTGATAATTGAAACCAGTGGTCAGGACGGTGAAGTCGTGAAGTGTCTGTGCCCACTGACCATCAGCGATGAAGACCTGCTGAAAGGCCTGGATATTCTGGAAATGTGCGTGAAAGCTGTTGCTAGCGAGTAATTTGGCGTTAGGATAAAGCGTCAGCTCACACCCGTTTCGTAGGGAAACTGCGGCTAGTAATCGCTAGCCGCTATGCTATGGAGTACTTCTATGATCGTTCGTAATCTCGAAGAAGCGCGCAAAACAGAACGCCTAGTCACCGCTGAAAACGGCAATTGGGATAGCACACGTCTTGTTTTAGCCAATGATAACGCTGGCTTCTCGTTTCATATTACCCGAATTTTTCCCGGCACTGAGACCCACATTCATTATAAAAACCACTACGAAGCGGTGTTTTGCTATGAAGGTGAAGGCGAGGTGGAAACCCTGGCCGACGGTAAAATCTGGCCGATCAAAGCAGGCGACATTTACCTGCTAGATCAGCACGATGAGCACCTGCTACGCGGTAAAGAAAAAGGAATGACAGTTGCTTGCGTCTTCACGCCGCCGATTACCGGCAATGAAGTCCACCAGGAAGACGGTTCATACGCAGCAGAATAGAAACGCTATTTAGAAAGAAATTATGAAATCGTCAGCTTGAGATGAAAAAAGCAGCCTGCTGAATAGCGGGCTGCTTTTTTAGCTAGGTGCCGAGTTTTGTCTATTGACCTGTATTCTCAAAGGTTTTCTCAAAAACTAAGGTGATTTCACCCAGCGTTAAGCCAAATTTTCGCATAGCCGTTCGATTGATCAAGCGGCCATCCGGTTGCAGGTACATCCAATCATCCATGGTGAACGTAATCATCCGCCCGTCGATAGCAATCTCTAACGGGTATCGCATATGGAAAGCATGTCCATATTGGCGAGCTTTAACGTGTCCCTCCACGTCGCTGGCGGTGCCAACCCAGTGATGCGCGTCGATACGTTCAAACGTCCATACCCGTCGGTCGGTTTCACCATCTGAAAACACGAAGGACTCATCCAGCGTTAGTGTATCGGCCTCGTAGGTGCCCTGGATTTCCACCGTGAAGCGGCGCTGTACCTCACCAGAATAATCCTGCACCATGCCCCAGGCTCGCGTAGTCCCGGTAAAGTACTCGGCAATATCCAAGCGGGGCTCTGAATCAGCGTAATCTTCGATATCAACACCCACACAGCCAGTCAGCAGGAAGAGCAGTGTGAAAAAGCTTATGCGCAGCGAATGGATCATGGCATCATTTCCTATATTAAAATGGGCTCAGGTACAGCTATGGTAAAATATTTTAACAGCATATAGCAGCTAAGCTGTTGTAGCCACTGCGTCTTTCTCGGGTTCGCTTAATATATATTATGTTAAATAAAGTAAATTGTGTGTCTGAATAATCGTGATGACGTTGGACACTAGTCGCCCATCTCCTTATTATTCCCTCCACCTATTTGTCCAAGGATATCTCTCGTTATGCGCCCAGGTGTTTTGTGGCTAATAGCTAGCTTGTCGCTTTCAATCGCTGGCTGTGCAGCAACCCAGCCAGAAACGAATGAACCGCCTCCCCTAAGCGAAGCGTCTTTCAATACTCGTATCCTTGAATTAGAGAGCCAATTGGCGCAGCAATGCGACACCGGTTCTGAGCTTCAGACACGCCAGCTTGATCAGCAGCAGATACTCACTGCCGACGTGCGTGAAGTCGGTAGTTTGTTACGTTCGTTACGCCAAGATGTTCAGCAGTTAGAAGCCCGTGGTGAAGAACCTGTCATCATCCGCGAAGAGTGTGAAGTTGATGAAACGCTAAGCACGAAAACGCTACTGGGTCGTAGTGAATGGGTTGGTTTTCCAAGCCTGGGTACCTACCTCAAGGCGCGTGTCGATTCAGGAGCCAACACCTCATCGCTGTCGGCCGACGAAATCACCCGCTTCGAGCGTGACGGTGAAGACTGGGTGCGTTTCAAACTAGCGCTAAACGACGACGATGTGGCCGTTGAGTCGCAGCGTGATGAATGGGTAGAGGCGCCTATTGTTCGTCGGGTTCGTATTCTTCAAGCTTCTGGTGAAGAATCCCGCCCGGTTATTTCATTATTAATGACATTGGGACCTATCCGCGAAAACGTTGAGTTCACGCTGAATGACCGCTCACATTTAGAGTATCCGGTGCTACTGGGCCGGCGCTTTTTAATGGATATCGCGGTAATAGACGTCGCCGATACCTACTTACATGACCGCCCCGAGTTTCCTGGTGGCGAGCCAGCCGATCAAGCTGCTGAAGATGAAGCAGTTGATGACGACGATACAGAAGAGTAACGCTCTCCCCTGGCGCTTTACGTAGAAAGGAATCTCCATGTCACGGTTAATGTTTTATATCATTGTCGGCTTGCTGTTGGTCGCGGGCATTGCCACCAGCGTACATCGCCATGTGCAGTTTGAAATCCCCTGGCTGCCCGGTGAACAACGCCAGGTCTGGGAAATTGAAGCGGGCATAAACTTCAATGCTCAAGATGGCCCTGTGCAAGTCGACTTGGCACTGCCTTCTCATCAGGCGGGCTATCGTGTATTAACTGAAAATACAGCATCGTCAGGGTATGGCTTGGCCTACCAAGCAGATGAACTAGGCCGTACCGCTCAGTGGACGATTCGCGAAGCGGCTGGCAGCCAAACGCTGTACTACTCTGTTCAAATGCTGGTATCGCAAGATGCCCAGGCACCGGTGCAAACGCCGCCTGAAATGACCCCAATCACGCCATGGGAAAGTCCTTATGACACGGCGGCTAGCCAGCTGATCGAACAAGCCTGGGCTCGCAGCGCCAATAACGCGACGTTTGCCCGGGAGCTGATCCGAGATGTGAATGGTGAGCGCCAGGGCGAAAACGCGCGTCTTCTGTTATCTCAGGAAAACCCAGCGGCATTAGTGGTCCGCTTGCTTAACCAAGCGGGCGTATTAGCGCGCGAAGTAAGCGGCCTGCTATTGGAAGATGGACGTCGCCGCCAAACACTTAGTAGTTGGATCCAAGTGTTTGACGAGTCTGGTGAACAGTGGTCAATTTTTCACCCGCTGACAGGCGAGCAAGGCAAACCTGAAAACCTACTGTTGTGGGAAACGGGCGGTCGAGCCGTTTTAGAAGTACAAGGGGGCACCAACTCTCGGGTCACCTTCTCAATGATGACCCATGATCAGCCGGCATCAGCCGCGGTGCGCAACCACTATTCCGAGGACACGCTGCTGAATTTCTCCATTCATAGCCTGCCGTTGGAAGAACAAGCGCTATTCCAGACCATTCTGCTGATTCCGATTGGCGCGCTAATGGTGGTGTTTCTACGTGTCTTGGTAGGCATAAAGACATCCGGTACTTTCATGCCGGTTTTGATCGCCCTCGCCTTCATTCAAACCACCCTGCCCACTGGCCTGATCGGCTTCCTGCTTATCGTCGCGGTCGGGCTGATTATCCGTAACTATCTCTCTTACTTGAACTTACTGCTGGTGGCCAGGGTCTCCGCGGTTATCATCACGGTGATCGCGATCATTTCTATCTTTACTGTACTGGCCTATCGCATGGGGCTGAGTGCTGGCTTAACGATTACCTTCTTCCCGATGATCATCCTTGCCTGGACTATCGAGCGGATGTCGATTTTATGGGAAGAGGAAGGTCCTAAACAGGTATTGATCCAGGGTGGCGGCAGCTTGATTACCGCCGTCCTTGCCTATCTGGCGATGAACAATCCCTGGGTACGCCATATCACGTTCAACTTCTTAGGCGTGCAGTTGATACTCATGGCGTTGATCTTGCTGCTGGGTAATTACACGGGGTACCGACTGTTAGAGTTACGCCGCTTTAAGCCAATTACTGATGATGAGAAACCGTCATGAGTTGGTTCAACAACTGGACGTGGCCCACGCGCTTGCGTGATAAAGGCATCATTGGCATGAACCGGCGCAATATCCGCTACATAGGCCGTTATAACAGCCGCCGGCTCTATCCTTTGGTGGACGACAAGCTTAAGACCAAACTGCTTGCCCAGCAGTATGGGATAACGTCGCCAGAACTGATAGGCACTGTCACCACTCAGTTCGGGGTTAAGCACATCGGTGAAATGCTCACGGGTCATGCAGGCTTTGTTATCAAGCCTGCTAAAGGTAGCGGTGGCAAAGGGATTTTGGTGATTGAAAAGGTCGAAGATAATGCCTTTATCAAGCCAAGTGGTGCCAAGCTAACCCTCACCGATGTTGAGCGACACGTCTCTAATATTCTTTCCGGCCTCTACTCATTGGGCGGCTCGCCCGATGTGGCGGTGATTGAAACGCTGATCAATTTTGATGAAAGCCTGATGGATTACACCTACGAGGGGGTGCCCGATATCCGGGTGATCGTCTTTAAGGGCTATCCCGTTATGGCCATGATGCGGCTTTCCACCGCCGCCTCTGATGGCAAGGCAAACCTACACCAGGGCGCCGTGGGCGTGGGCTTAAACATTGCAACGGGGGCTGCACTACGCGCCGTACAGTTTGATCGGCCCTGCTTCAGTCACCCGGATACAGGGCACGACCTGGCAAGTTTAGTGGTGCCTCAGTGGGAAACACTGCTGAACCTGGCGGCGGGCTGTTATGAAATGACCGGCCTGGGGTATCTCGGCACCGATATGGTGTTGGATCGCAAGCATGGACCGATGCTGCTTGAACTGAATGCACGCCCCGGCCTAGCCATTCAAATGACCAATGGGGAAGGTTTGCGCCGTCGCCTGGATCTAATTGAGCGGCAGCCGGATGGCGTGCCTGCCAAACAGCGTGTCGCCTTTTCCCAACACCATTTCGCGCGGCAAAGTGAGCTGGTAGAAAGCCCTGACACCGCCTCCTCCAGCGCGTAGACTGGCGATAAGAGCCTATTGACGAGAGCCTAGGCTAACCACGTTCAACGAGTTGTCCATGACCCAAGCGAATACACTACTGCAGCAGGCGGAGTCTCAGTGCCACATCCGCGGCGTTCGTTTCACGCCTATACGCAGGCGCGTGCTAGAGCTGATTGCCGAAAATGGTGGTGGGCTGAAGGCGTATGATCTGCTGGATAAGCTGTCTACCGAACATGCGGCGGCTCGGCCGCCGACGGTTTATCGGGCGCTTGAGTTTCTGATTGACCAGGGCTTGGTGCATCGCATTGAGTCACAAAACTCTTATGTGGCCTGCGCGTGCCCTGAGCATGTGCATGGTTTTCAGTTGCTTATTTGCCGACACTGCGGTTACGTAGAAGAGCTGCATTTAGATGAGATCAGTGATCAACTGGCGGCTCTGGCAAACAGCCAAGGGTTTAACGTTGAGCGCCAAACCATAGAGCTGCAAGGGCTCTGCCAGGATTGTCGAACAAGCTGATGTATTCAATAGCTAGCGAGTAGAATGTATGTCCCGTTTTGACCAAGTAGCTCCAGACGCCCTTTTTAAGCAGCTTGAACGTGCCACCCCTGAGGATAGCCTGCCCGCTATTGCAACCCTGCTAACGGCTGTGCGCTTTAATGCCGATGGTTTAATCCCTGCGATTGCCCAGCAGCACGACTCCAAAGAAGTGCTAATGATGGCGTGGATGAATCGTCAGGCGCTAGAAGAGACGCTAACCACTCAGCGGGTCTGTTACTACTCGCGCTCACGGGGAAAATTGTGGCGCAAAGGGGAGTCATCGGGCCAGCAGCAACAGCTTGTGTCCGCTGCCCTTGATTGCGATGGTGACACCCTGCTTCTGCAAGTTGAGCAAACGGGACCCGCTTGCCATACCGGCCGTCGTAGCTGTTTCTATATTGGCGTGGCCGAAGAGCAGGCATCGATTACCAGCACGCCGCTAATCGATCCCGATGAGCTCTACGGCAACAAAGCCTCTTCCTAGCCATGAAGCGCCTAGCCATGAGCCGCTGGCTAACATCACTGCGATCAGCCCTGCGCTGGGCATTAACAAGCGTGATGATTGGCTGCATTAAAACCTACCAATATACGCTTAGCCCCCTTTTGGGCCCGCGCTGTCGCTTCTGGCCCAGTTGCTCGTCTTACACCATTGAAGCAATTCAGGTGCACGGGCCGATAAAAGGTGGCTGGATGGCCGTGAAGCGTATCGTCAAGTGCCACCCAGGCAGCGCTGGCGGCATGGATCCAGTACCTGGCGGCCGAAGCGAGCAGCTTTGCCGCGAGGACGAAGATGCATCCTCATCCTGTTGCAGCGACCACCATTCCCGCTAGCGCTGGTGTGCCACCTGATAGATCTTTTCAAGCATCGCATGTAAGCCGTTGCTACGGGTTGGCGAAAGATGCTTATCCAATCCCAAATCAGCTAAAAAGTGCGGTTCGGTAGCACGAATCTCTGCTGCTGAGCGGTCACTATAAATGCGTAGTAATACGGCAATCAGGCCTGACACAATAGCGGCATCGGACGTCGCCTTAAAAATCAGCTTATCGCCCTCCTCTTCATGCCGCATCCATACATTCGACTGGCAGCCCTGGATTTTAAACTCCTCGACTTTCCAATCGTCAGGGAAGTCAGGCAGCTGTTTGCCCATATCAATAATGTACTGATAACGATCCATCCAGTTATCGAATATCTCGAAATCTTCAATCAGCTCTTGCTGGGCCAGTTCGGCGCCGGAAGTGCTCATGGTATTTCCTTCTAAATGGGTAATGGCTACTGGTATAGCTATTAATGAAGCTATGAATCTGCCCCATTATAACGAGTCAATGGCGAATTGCTTAACCGATGACGCTGCTGTTCTTTATGCCACTCAATGTCTTCGGTATGCAGATAGCGTGACGTGGTATCGAGACGCGCATGACGCGCGCTTTCAGCCAAATGGCGCAGACTAATGCCCGACTGAGCCTGATGGGTAATCGATGTATGCCGTAACCAGTGTGGCGTTGCCTGACGCAGCGCGTTGACATGCTGCGATGCGCCGTCCTCCTCTTCAAGCGCTAGGGCTGCCTGCTGAAACGTTGCCCGAATCAGTCTATAAAGCTGGTTGTGGCCCAAACCGCGTTGCCCATCCAGGGCGCGTAGAGCCGGTGTATTATGCTCAAGCTCGCTAGGCTGGTCAGGCAAGCCTAGCGCCTGGCGCCACTGGCGCAGGCAGGCCAGCATATCGTCGGGCAGCGGAATCCGCGCCACCTTGCTGCCCTTACCTACCACGCTCCACCACCAACGCCCTTCGCTGCGCTGGAAATCGCCCATGCGCGCGTCTGCCATTTCACTGATACGCGGAGCAAGTAGATAGGCAAAACCAAAGATAAAGCGTCGACGCGCCTGCTCAAAAAACCTTCGACTCCCCTCTTCCACCGCTAACGGCTCATTGAGCCACTGCCAGAACCACGCCCATACATCGCTCTCCAGGTAACGCTCAATACGCGGCGCCTGATTGTTCAAGCGCCGTGATTTATCACGCATCAGGCGAAACGGGTTATGGCTAACCCATTCGGCTTCTACCAGCCAGGCAAACATGCCCTGCAGAATCACTAAGCTCTGACGCCGACTGGCGGGCGATAAAGGCCCACGAAACGGCCGCCACGCTGGGTGCGCGCGGGGCTTGGAGGGCCCTACCCACTGATCACTGGGCTGAGGGTCGGCAAGGAACAGCTCAAACCGGCGCAGCGCTTCTCTATGGATATCTGCCAGCGTAAGTCCTTGGCTATTCAGCCAGAGTAAAAGCCGCTCGGATTCCCGGCGGTACGCTTTCCAGGTTTGTGGGCTGTCAACGTACTCTTCAAGCCAAGCCATCACTGCCTGAGCATCATTTTGTGCCGTAATTCTGACATTAATCTGCCCGCTTACAGGCCTGTGATCGAGCAGCAGCGGCTCCACTCCGCCCGGTGTTAACGCAGTTGGCATGTATTATTCCCTGAGCAATCGATGTTCTCTATGTGCCAGAGTGTGCCTTTGCAGCAGTATAAATTCAAGATAATAAGGGTAATCTTGAATTTATAGTCTATTTGATAAATAAAATTACGTATTATGTAATACGTAATAATTGCTTTTTAAACCTTAAGTACCGACAATGGCGGCTATAAAATTCCCAGCAAGGATGTCATATGGCCCGCAACGGCATTCAGTACAGCGATGTTCAACACGCCATTGATGAGTTGCTCGCCCGTGGTGACACACCCAGCGTGCAGCGTATCCGCGATGTGCTGGGCACTGGCAGCTTTACAACGATTAGTGATCACTTCCGCCTTTGGCGCAGCGAGCGCGAAAAAAATCGTGATGTGCCGCCACCCAAAGGTGTGCCGGAAGTGGTCGTCACCATGGCCAGCGAGCTGTGGCGTGAGGCACAAAACGTGGCCAATCAAACGCTGCTCCACTACCGCGAAGATGCCAATCGACAGGTAGAGGACGCTCAGCGATTAGCGGAAGAAGCTAAACAGCAGGCGGCAAACGCCGAGCAGCGTGAAAGCGCCCTGGCCGAGCACTTACGTCACATTGAGCAACGAATGGAGGCACTTAATCGTGAACTAGCCGCCAGCCAAACCAATGAACGCCACTGGCATCAGTTGGCCGAAGCGTCGCAAGGAGAGGCCAAACAACTCAAGCAAGTTCAGCAACAGTTAGAGAGTCAGGCAGAAGCGCAGCGCGAAGCCCATCACCTTGCTCTCAACGAACAGCAAGCAGCCTGGGAACAGCGGCTGTTACAAGAAGAGCAGCGTCACGAAGCGGCTGAAGGAAGATTGATGGCGATGCTGGATAGCGCCCAGCAGGCGCGTGCGCAAGAAGAAAAGAGCTTCCAGAAACGGCTCCAGCAATCAGACCAGCGGATTGAAGGATTGAGCCAAGAGCTAAAATCCAAGCAGCAGGCATTGCATCAGCGGCAGTTGGAAGCCAGCGAGCGGGATCAGCAGCTTAGTGAGGCTCAGCAGCAAAACAGCGTACTGGAAAAGCAGCACCAAACACTCGCAGAGCAGTTGGAGGAAGCGCAGTCGGCGTTAAAGCACCAAGCGCAACGGCATGCCGATCAGGAAACAGCGCTACAACAAGCCTGGCAAGAGAAGCTCTGGGCACGGATGGAAGCACTCCAGCAACAGTTAGCTGATTTACCCTCCTCACTGGAAGATAAGCAGCCATCATCAAAGCGTTAATGTTGCTAGCAACAGTTAGCCAAAAAAAAGCCACCTCGCTTGAGGTGGCCGATAAGCGGAATCTATCTTGCTCGTTTAAGGCGTGTTCGGCTTAACATCATTACTGCTCAAACCGTCACTGCTAGCACTAGCTTCGCCGTTATCATCCGGTAGCTCCCAAGTACCCTCTTTTGTCCACGGGTCATTTTCGGGAAACTCTTCAATATTGATTTCCGGGTCGTTGTAGTCAGGCTGGAAGCGCAGATCATATTTCGCCGCTCGCACCATAGAGATCATCAGCAGCAGCGCGATAACCAACAGTGGCACGCCACTAACGATACTGGCCGTTTGCAGTGTTTGAAGCCCACCTAAGAACAACAGTGACATGGGCAACAAAGAAAGCGTAAATGCCCAGAAAAGGCGGTGCCAACGGGCTGGCTCTTGATTAACATTTTTCTCTGCCGCGGAGGACAGGATATAAGCAATGGAATCGAACGTGGTGGCAGTAAAGATGGAAAGCAGCACCACCACCGCTAACGTCACCAGCCATGAGAGCGGCAGTTCGCCTAATACAGCATAAAACGCTGCATTCGCCGACTGGTCGTTCATGATCTGGATAACATCCAGCGCACCCGAAAGCTGTAGATAGAGGCCATAGTTGCCCAAAATCACGAAGAACAGCGCGCAGCCAAGTGAGCCAAAAAAGATCGATCCAGCCACCATGGTCTTGATCCGGCGCCCTTTGGAGATCCGTGCGATAAATAGCCCTACGGTAGGGGCAAACACTAGCCACCAAGCCCAGTAGAAAATCGTCCAGTTTTGCGGAAAGCCACTGTCTTCAAAACCATTTAAATTGCCAAACGGCTCAGTCCAGGTGGCCATCTGAACGAGATTGCTTAACATCAGGCCGAGTGAGTTTAGGCCGGTATCCAGAATAAATACCGTTGGCCCCATCGTTAGTACAAACAGCAGTACCGCCAACCCTATCCACATATTAATATCAGAAAGTATTTCGATACCGCCTTTTAGCCCCCGCCAGGCGCTGACGGCAAACAGTGCGGTAGTACCTACAAGTACCCCGACCTGACTCAGGGCATTCGGCGTAAAACCAAATAGCCCACCCAGGCCTTCATCAATCAGTGGCACTAAAATACCCAGTGACGTGGCACCGCCGCCCAACATGCCGAAAATAAATAGGATATCAATTACGTTACCTAGCCAACTACGGGCGAGCTTCTCACCCAGCACTGGGCGGATTGCCTCACTGATGCGCAGCACCTTGTGCTTGCGCACGTGTAGGAAATACGCCATTGGCAGCGCAGGAACCAAATAGATTGACCACGCGATAGGTCCCCAATGGAACATGCCGTACGTAGCAGCCCAGGCGGTCGCTTCTTCAGAAAATGGCTCAAGATGAAATGGAGGGTTCTGCAAGTAATACATCCACTCGACCATTCCCCAGAAAACCACCGCACCACCGATACCGGCAGCGAACAACATGGCACCCCAAGAAAACAGCGAGAATTCGGGTTCGGCGTCCACATCGCCCAATTTAATTTGGCCGATATCGCTAAACACGATGTAAAACATGAAGCCTAGTGATGCTAGCCCCATCGTTTGATACAAGACACCAAAATTCTGAGTCACAAACCCCTGTGCAGCCATTACCCATACTCGCCCCATCTCGGGGAAAAGTATTAATGGAAGCGTCACTGCTAACAAAAGCCCTAATGAGCCGAAGAAAATCGGCTTATGGATATTGGCAAATGTGCTGCGAATGTTAATGTTCCTAACTCCCTATTCTCTTGTCTATCTAGCTATCCAATCAGCTAGCCAAATGAGCCCAGCGTTATACTGATGCCAAGCGTGAGGCTTTATTACACGACTCTTGCGTTGAGCACAGCTGGAATGTTCAACGTACTTTGCCGCAAAGCTATAGATGCGCATAAAAAAGCCCAGCACGTGGCTGGACTTTTCTGATGTGGTATTGCGTTTAGATTTAGCGGTAGTAGGCGTTGGTGGTGTCAGTATGGTCGGTTACATCGCGAATGCCCGCAAGCTCCGGGATGCGCTCCATCAATGTTTTCTCGACGCCATCTTTCAGGGTTAAATCAACCGCTGCGCAGCCCTGGCAACCGCCGCCAAAAGCTAAGACAGCGTATTGCTGCTCAGTCAGCTCAACCAGCTTGATCTCACCGCCGTGGGCCGCGAGCCCTGGGTTAATCTCGCTGTAAAGCACGTAATTAATGCGGTCTTCAAGAGGGCTGTCCGCATTTACCTTGGGCATCTTGGCGTTGGGCGCCTTGATGGTTAGCTGGCCGCCCATGCGATCGGCATTGAAATCTACCACCGCCTCTTCCATAAAGGCCAGGCTGTTTTTGTCGAGATACACATTGATCTTCTCGAGTTCTAACAGCACATCCGTCGGCTCTTCTTCACCTGGACGGCAGTACGCCAAGCAGGTCTCTGCGTAAGGCGTGCCCGGCTGGGTAATGAAAATGCGTACAGCGATACCTTCAACGTTCTGCTTTTCCAGCAGTTCTGCCAGGTATTCTTGCGCGCTATCGGTAATATCAATACTTTGGGTATCGATATTGGTATCTGTTTCGCTAGTCGTGGTCATGAGGGCTGTCTTCCTCCCGTGGTAGTGGCGGACGCCACTTCACATGTCATTTGTCACTATGGTAAGCAAAACGGCGCGCTGACACAATCCCGACTGTTTTAGTAGACTATTTAAATGCTGTTTCTCAAACGCGTGTAGTGATTGTCTTAGCTTATGCACCGTATAGCGCTCCCTGGGGGCGCCTTTTGCTATGCCTTTTGTTATCATTATGCGCCTTATTACGACAGATACTGCTTTTCCGACGATAACAACATCCCCTTTGACGACTGTGACGCTGGAGAACTCCCCCTGCCATGGCTGATAGTGCTTTGACCGCAACCCTCACCCAACGCCTTGCCGAACGTATCCTAATTCTGGACGGCGGCATGGGCACCATGCTGCAGAATGCCCAGCTGAGCGAGGAGGATTTTCGTGGCGAACGGTTCAGTGACTGGCCCTCTGATCTCAAAGGCAACAACGACCTGCTCGCGCTCACCTGCCCTGATGTTGTCACGCGGATTCACCGCGACTATTTAGAGGCCGGTGCGGACATCATCGAGACCAATACTTTTAACAGCACCCAGCTGTCTCAGTCCGATTACGGTATGGAAGCGCTGGTGGTGGAACTCAACCGCGAGTCAGCGCGTCTCGCCCGCGAGGTGTGTGATGCTGTTGCCGCCGAAACCGGCGTGCCCCGTTATGTCGCTGGCGTGTTAGGCCCCACCTCGCGCACCGCGTCGCTATCGCCGGATGTTAATGACCCGGCCAAGCGCAATGTCACCTTTGATGAGCTTCGCGAGAACTACTACGAAGCCGCGGAAGCTCTTATTGCGGGCGGTGCCGATCTGATCATGATCGAAACCATCTTCGATACGCTCAACGCCAAAGCGGCTATCTATGCCCTGGAAGAGCTGTTTGACGCTCGCGGCGAACGCTTACCGGTAATGATCTCCGGCACGATTACCGATGCTTCAGGCCGTACCCTATCCGGCCAAACCACCGAAGCGTTCTGGAACTCGGTGCGCCACGCCCAGCCGTTATCCGTTGGCTTGAACTGTGCCTTAGGCGCCGAAGAGCTTCGCCCTTACCTGGAAGAGCTTTCATCCAAGGCCGACACTTTTGTCTCCGCGCACCCCAACGCGGGCCTGCCCAACGAGTTTGGTGAGTACGACCAAACACCGGAAGAGATGTCCGAGATCGTCAGTGAGTTCGCATCTAGCGGGCTGGTCAATATTATCGGCGGCTGCTGTGGCTCCACACCTGAACATATTCGCGCGATTGCTGATTCCGTTCGGGATATGGCGCCGCGCTCTATTCCCGAGCGCAGCCGCGCCTGCCGTTTATCCGGTCTTGAGCCGTTCAATATTGAGGCCGACTCACTGTTCGTCAACGTAGGCGAGCGTACCAACGTCACCGGCTCGGCGCGCTTCAAGCGCCTGATTGTAGAGGAAGACTTCACCACCGCCTTGGAAGTTGCCCTTGAGCAGGTAGAGAACGGCGCCCAGATCATCGATATCAATATGGACGAAGGCATGCTCGAGTCCAAGGAAGCCATGGAGCGCTTCCTTAACTTGATCGCCGGTGAGCCCGATATCGCCCGTGTGCCGATCATGATCGACTCCTCCAAGTGGGAGATCATCGAAGCCGGCCTGAAGTGCGTTCAAGGCAAGGCGGTGGTGAACTCCATCTCGCTCAAAGAAGGCGAAGACGCCTTCCGCGAACAGGCGACCAAGTGCCGCCGCTTTGGTGCTGCCATTGTGGTGATGGCGTTCGATGAAGAGGGCCAGGCAGACACCTTTGCGCGAAAAACCGAAATTTGTCAGCGCGCCTACCGCCTGTTGGTCGATGAAATTGGCTTCCCCGCCGAAGATATCATTTTCGACCCGAACATCTTCGCCATCGGCACCGGGATCGAAGAGCACAATAACTACGCAGTCGACTTTATCGAAGCCACTCAGTGGATTCGCGACAACCTGCCCCACGCCATGGTATCTGGCGGCGTTTCGAACGTCTCGTTCTCGTTTCGTGGCAACAATCCGGTGCGCGAAGCGATTCACTCAGCGTTTCTTTATCATGCGATCCGCGCTGGCCTCACCATGGGGATTGTTAACGCGGGCCAGCTCGCCGTTTATGATGACCTCCCCGCCGAGCTGCGCGATGCCGTTGAGGATGTGGTGCTCAACCGCCGTAGCGATGGCACTGAGCGCCTGCTGGATATTGCCGACAAGTACAAAGGCGACGGCAGCGGCGCTCCCAAAAAAGAAGACCTTGAGTGGCGCAGTTGGCCGGTTAACAAACGTATTCAGCATGCGCTGGTTAAAGGGATTACGGTGTATATCGAAGATGACACCGAAGAGGCCCGCGCCCAGGCTGAGCGCCCTATCGAGGTCATCGAAGGCCCGTTGATGGACGGCATGAATGTCGTCGGCGATTTATTTGGCGACGGAAAAATGTTCCTGCCTCAGGTGGTCAAGTCCGCACGAGTCATGAAGCAGGCCGTGGCCTACTTGATTCCTTATATCGAGGCTGAGAAAAGCGAAGAGACCAAAGCCAAAGGCAAGATCGTCATGGCCACGGTCAAAGGCGATGTGCACGATATCGGTAAAAACATCGTTGGCGTTGTGCTGCAGTGTAATAACTACGAAGTAATTGATCTGGGCGTCATGGTGGCCGCCGATAAGATTCTGCAGGCGGCCAAAGATCACAACGCGGATATTATTGGTCTTTCCGGGCTGATTACTCCGTCGCTGGATGAAATGGTGCACGTGGCTAAAGAGATGCAACGTCGCGGCATGGATCTCCCCTTATTGATTGGCGGTGCCACTACCTCTAAAGCGCATACCGCGGTGAAAATAGAGCCGCAGTACGAACACCCAGTGATTTACGTTACCGATGCCTCGCGCGCGGTGGGCGTTGCAGGCCGTTTGCTGGCCCCCAACCAAAAAGCCGCTTATGTCGCTGAAATTCGCGAAGAGTACGAAAAGGTGCGTGAGCGTAATGCCAAGCGCCGCCCCAAAGCAGCGGACCTGGACTACACCCAGGCGCGCAAGCGTCGCTTCCGCACCGACTGGAACGCCCATACCCCAGCCGAACCCAATATGCTGGGGCTAAAAACGTTCGACGACTACGATCTTGAAGAATTGATCGAGCGCATCGACTGGACGCCCTTCTTCATGAGCTGGCAACTGGCGGGCAAGTATCCCAAGATTCTTGACGACAAGGTGGTAGGTGAAGCAGCCCGCAATCTGTTTGAAGACGCCAAAGTCATGCTGCGCAAATTGGTTGACGAGAAGCGCGTGCAGGCCCGCGGCGTCATCGGACTATGGCCCGCTAATAGCGTGGATGATGACGTAATCGAGGTGTATGCCGACGAGTCGCGCAGCGAAGTCATTGAACGTCTTTTCCACATTCGTCAGCAAACGACGAAAGGACGCGACGGTATCTGCTACAGCCTGGCCGATTTCATTGCCCCAAAAGAGAGCGGCAAACCCGACTGGATTGGTGGTTTCGCGGTCACTACCGGCCACGGTGTCGATGAGCTCTCCAAAGCGTATGAGGCGGCTGGTGATGACTACAATGCCATCATGGTGCAGGCATTAACGGATCGCCTGGCGGAAGCCTTTGCCGAACGTATGCACGAACGCGTACGCAAAGAGTATTGGGGCTATGTGCCAGATGAAACGTTAGACAACGATGCTCTGATTGCCGAGAAATATCAGGGCATCCGCCCTGCCCCTGGCTACCCCGCCTGTCCGGATCATACCGAAAAAGCAGCACTCTTCCGGCTGTTGGATGCGACTGAAAATACCGGTCTAGCGCTAACCGAAAACTTTGCCATGTGGCCTGCAGCAGCGGTTTCCGGCTGGTACTTTGCCCATCCACAGTCAAAATACTTTTCGACCGGCAAAATTACCCGCGATCAGGTCGAAGCAATTGCTGCACGTAAGCAGATGCCGCTTGAGGAGATGGAGCGTTGGCTCTCACCGGTGCTCTCCTACGACCCGAGCTGATTAGTGCTGTTGGCAAACCGCCATCGCAAGGTGATCCGCCTTGCCTTCCCGATTATGTTGGGCATGCTGTCGCAAAGCGTGCTCAACTTGATCGATGCTGCCCTGGTAGGCCATTTGGGTGAAGTGGCGCTTGCCGGTGTGGGGGTGGGCGGTTACATCATGTTTATGCTGAGTGCGGTGGTGTTTGGCCTCTCTTCCAGTGTCCAATCACAAACCGCGCAGCGGGTGGGCGCGACCCAAGCAGAGCTCTTCCACCCACTGCAGTCGGGCCTGCTTATCGGGCTTGCGGTTGCCCTGCCGCTTTCACTCTGGGCTTGGTGGCAAGCGCCGCTACTGATTGGCTTGATTACTCAGGCCGAGGAGGTGCAAAACGTTGCCATCAGCTATTTCCGCTGGAGAGTTGTGTCACTGACCGCCATCGCGCTGGTGCTCTGTTTTCGTGGCTACTGGAACGGACGCCAACAGACACACCTCTACTTGCTTATCATTGTGGCGGTTCACCTGCTCAATGTGGCGGTCAGTGCGGGGTTGATCTACGGCCTGGCGGGTTTGCCTGACATGGGGCCAAGTGGCGCTGGTGCCGGTACCACGGTGTCACTGTTTGTGGGATTGATAGTGTGGTGCTGGGTAAGTATAAAACGCGCTTCTACTCAGCCATTTTTGACACATTTGCCATGCTTGGTCACCCTGCGTACTACTTTGACGCTTGCCGTACCCCACTCAACGCAGCAGGTTTTGTTTGCAGCGGGCTACGCGGTACTATTTTGGCTATTAAGCCAACTGGGCACGGCCAGTATCGCGGTTGGCCATGTACTGATTAATTTATCGCTGCTGTTGATTTTACCAGGAGTGGGAATAGGCGTTGCCGCCATGAGCTTGGTCGGCGAAGCGCTAGGCCGAGACGCCCAGCACGAAGCTCACCGCTGGGGGCTGGATGCACTGCGCGTTGCTTGGCTGCTACTGCTGGTGTTGGCACTTCCCATGCTCATCATGCCCGAGCATGTATTAAGCCTATTTTTCAATAATGACGAACTAGTTGCCTTAGGAACACTGCCGCTGCAGTTAACCGGTGTAATGATTGTGCTTGATGCCGCTGCCTTAGTACTTGCCCAGGCCTTGATGGGCGCGGGGGCTCAGCGCACCGTCATGCTGCTGACGCTGGGAATGCAGTGGCTATTTTTTCTTCCCCTGGCTTGGTGGGTCGGGGTTGGCCTGGGGTATGGCATATTGGGTATCTGGCTGATACAGCTACTTTACCGCTTGATAAACTCGTTAGGATTCTTATGGGTATGGCAGCGTCGCCGCTGGCTGATGCTACCTGTTTAACCCTGTTGTTTAAGACTGTTGCTTAAAGCTGTTGTTTAAAAACCGTGCTTCAAACCTGGCTTTTTATGGGGCCGCCTTTGCTTTACCATTCTCTAAATAGCTTTTAGTGATAAAAAGATAATTATATATTCTTTTGTAGAATATGACGCCCGCGTTAAGGTGACGCTACATTAACGTCCGTCTCAACGTGACCATTTCGCTTTTTAGCAGGATCGTGCCACATGTACCGTTATGATATTCACGACCAAACACTGGTTGATGAGCGTGTCGCTCAGTTCCGCGACCAAATGGAACGCTACCGCGCTGGGCGTTTGGGTGAAGAAGAGTTCCGCCCATTAAGGTTGCAGAACGGCCTCTATATTCAACGCCATGCGCCTATGCTGCGTATTGCAATACCTTACGGCATGCTGGCGGGTAATCAACTGCGTGCCCTGGCTGAGATTACTCGCCGCTATGACCGTGGTTACGGCCATTTCACCACGCGGCAGAACCTTCAGTTGAACTGGCCTGCCCTTGAGGATGTGCCGGATATCCTGGCCGACCTGGCCAAGGTGCAGATGCACGCCATTCAGACCAGTGGCAACTGTATCCGTAACACCACCAGCGACCAGTTTGCTGGTATCGCCAATGATGAAGTGGAAGATCCGCGCCCCTGGTGCGAGCTGATTCGTCAGTGGTCTACCCTGCATCCTGAATTTGCCTATTTGCCGCGTAAATTCAAAATCGCCGTCAGCGGTGCCGCACAAGACCGCGCCGCGATTCAGGTACACGATATTGGCCTACGCCTATGGCGCAATGCTGATGGCGAGCTGCGCATTAAAGTTTTGGCCGGTGGTGGGCTTGGCCGCACGCCAATGATTGCGGACGTGGTACGTGAAGACCTGCCCTGGCAGCACCTGCTGACCTATCTGGAAGCCTGTGTGCGGGTTTACAACCAGTTCGGTCGTCGTGATAACAAGTTCAAAGCGCGGATCAAGATTCTCGTCAAAGCACTGGGCATCGAAGAGTTCCGCCGCCGGGTTGATGAAGAGTGGGCGCACCTGAAAGATGGCCCGCAAACACTCAACCAAGCAGCGGTCGATGCGGCCAAGGGCCACTTCCCCGAGCCGGAGCGTCGCCCGGTGGCGGAAAACGCCAATGAAGCGTTTGACGAACTGCGTGCTGAGAATCGCAGCTTCGCCCGCTTTGTGACCAATAACGTCTCGGATCACAAAGTGCCTGGCTATAAGGCGGTAACGCTTTCCCTGAAGCGTCGTGAACATGCGCCCGGCGATGTGACTGCTGATCAGATGGAAGCCGTCGCCGATTTGGCTGATCGCTACAGCTTTGGTGAAGTACGCGTTACCCACGAGCAGAACTTGGTGCTTTCTGATGTGCCGGTCGATGAGCTGGAAGCGCTGTGGAAAGAACTTGATACGCTGGGCATGGCTAATCCTACGGTGGGTACGCTTAACGATATTATCTGCTGCCCTGGCGGCGACTACTGCAGCTTGGCCAATGCGGTGTCTATTCCCATCGCACAGGCGCTGCAGGAGCGCTTCGAAGACCTGGACTTCCTTTACGACTTGGGGCCGCTGGATCTGAACATTTCCGGCTGCATGAATGCCTGTGGCCATCACCACGTCGGCCATATCGGCATCTTAGGCGTCGATAAGAAAGGCGAAGAGTTCTACCAGATTTCCATTGGCGGTAATTCCACTGATGATGCGTCACTGGGTAAGATTCTAGGCCCTTCATTTTTCCGCTCTGATGTGCCGGATGTCGTCGAAAAAATATTAGAAGTCTACGTGGCGCAGCGCCATGAAGACGAGCGCTTCCTGGATACTTACCGCCGTATTGGCTTAAAACCCTTCAAGGAGCGTGTTTATGCCTAATAAAGCCAGTGAGACAACCGCTGAACCCGTTGAACAGACGCCAGTGCATGTTGATCATCTGATTGCCAACGGCGAGCTAGCGGCGGAGAACGCTTGGTGTGTCTCCTACGATGCAGAAGCACTTCCCGAACAGCGCCCGGCATTTGTACCGCTGACGCTGTGGCAAGCCAATCAGGAGGATACCGAGCTGGCGCCACTGCTCACCAGCGACACCGAACTAACGGCCGAGTTGGCACAACAGCTTGGCAGCGCTCAGGCCATTGCGATTGACTTTCCTGCCTTCACCGATGGGCGTGGCTACAGTCTGGCGCGCCTGCTGCGCGAGCGCTACGGTTACGAGGGGGAAGTTCGTGCCGTGGGCGATGTGCTGGTAGATCAGCTGGACTACATGCGACGCTGCGGGTTTTCGAGCATGGCATTGCGTGATGATCAGCACCCAGAGGATGCCCTGCGTGCGCTAAGCTTTATCAGCGTTCGCTACCAGCCTGATGTGGAAGAGCGTCAGGCGCTGTTTGAACGCCGCTTAACCGCTAGCGAGTAGTTTTAAAATGACGTAAAAGGGCAGCTTCGGCTGCCCTTTTTGCTGTCCTTTTGACGGTTAGGCTAGCAGATTAGCCTCGTCGCTTCTGCTGGCGCTCGCGGTTATTGGCTTTGGCACGGTCACTCTTGCGCAGCATGACCCAGGTGGCGCCTAGCCCCCCTTCTGAAGACTGGGCGGATACATACGCCTGGACTTCCTCAAACTGGCTGAGCCACTTGGCAAGATAGGAACGCAGCACGTTGGCAGGACTGTCGATTTCGCGCCCCCGGCCATGAACAATCATGACTGAGCGCAAGTCATGGGCATAGGCTTCCTGAATGAACGGGAACAGCATTCGGCGGCACTCACTCAAGGGTCGACGCAGCAGGTGCAGCTGTGATTGAACGCTATAACCGCCGTGCCTTAATTTATCGACCACCCCTTGCTGAATACCCTCACGCCGATACTCCATCGGGTCGAACGGAGGAATCAAATCGACAAAATCATCGGATAGAAAGTTGCGCGCCCCCATCTCCTCTTCCGCCCATTCACGGCGAGCCAGCTGCGCCTCAGAAGGCCTTTTGCGATTAGCGCCAGGGTCTGCACGATTGCTTGGTGGTAGTGGCTTAACATCGCCGATTAGATCACGAAAATCCATATCATCACGAAGTGGCTGATTCATTGCAGGCTCCTCCGGCAGGATCAAAAGACCATCTGTGTTACATAGGTAGCCTAGCAAATCTGGCCCCTTTGCTTAAGCAGATTAATAAGTCGACAGCCCAGTGCTTGAAACATAGGGCTTTATAAATAGAGCTTAAATTGTAGAGCTTGTTTTCACCAAGTTGGCGCGCCAAGCTATGCAGCCATTTTTTCACCATCAATCAGAGGCGCTTTGGTTTGGCTATAACGGTGTGGCTTAAACGTCTTTTTATTATCGGTGGCGTGGGGTTGCTCAGCCTAGCGGGATGGCTATGGTTAACCATGCTGAGCCCGTGGTTTTATGACCGCCCGGAGAACCTGGCCGACATCGAACAGCGCCCTCATCAGGTCTTCGTTTATGGCACGCTGCGTTACGCGCCCATTCGCTTTGTGGTTATGGGCAGTTTCGGCGACCCTGAAAAGGCCACTCTGGAAGGGTACCAGCGCGATGGGCTGGACCTTTCCCCCCAGCCTGGGAGTGATGTAGAAGGCCTGCTGCTCCATGTGGATGCTGATGAACTGGCCCGCCTTGACCGCTATGAACGACTGGGTATTCGTTATGAGCGAATGGAAATCACCCTCAGCGATGGCAGGCGCGCCTGGGTTTATCTACGTTTACCGACGCTAGAAAATACGTTTGTACCAGACGCGGACTTACCAATAGCTCTGGTACCATAGGCAACCATGTTATGTGCTATTCGCGTGACAGCTTCCATGATCCTAGCCAGGAATAATGATGAGTGAAATGACTCCGTACGTTTTGGTGCTCTACTACTCCCGCTCAGGGGCAACGGCCACCATGGCGCAGCAGATTGCCGCAGGTGTAGAAAGTGTGTCCGGCATTCAGGCACGCTTGCGCACAGTGGCACCGGTTTCAACCACCTGTGAAGCCGTCGATCCCGAGATTCCTGAACAGGGCGCGGTGTATGCTGACTTAGACGATTTACGCAACTGCAGCGCACTGGCGCTCGGTAGCCCAACACGGTTTGGCAACATGGCCGCGCCGCTGAAATATTTTATCGACTCCACCAGTAGCCTCTGGATGAACGGTGCACTAATTGACAAGCCCGCCTGCGCGTTTACCTCGACATCGAGCCTGCACGGTGGCCAAGAAAGCACACTGCTAACCATGCTGGTACCACTCCTGCATCATGGCATGGTCTATGCCGGCGTGCCGTATAGTGAAACCACACTGCTGGAAACCCACACCGGCGGCACACCCTACGGTGCCAGTCACTTGGCCGGTACTCGCAGTGATCGCTCGGTGGATGAGCACGAGCGCGCGCTATGCGTGGCCCAGGGCAAACGGTTAGCGCGGCTCGCCCTTGCCCTGCACGCTATGCGTCAGGAGGCATTATGAGACAGTGGTTAGAAGACGTAGAAGCCCGTCATGGGATTGATAAGCTCACACAGCGAACCCGCCAACTGGTGTTGGCCAGCTTTGCTATTTTATTGGTGCTGGTTATTTACCGAGGCTTTCTAGTACAAGGCGACGAGTTTAACTGGCGCCCGGTGTTAGCCTTTGTCCTGCCCCTGGTACTGTTCCTGCCTTCCATCATTGGCCAGCGAGCCCGTGGTCATGCGTGGCTGGCATTTGTCAGTCTGCTCTATTTTACTCAGGGGATAATGTTGGCAACGTTGCCTGGGCAAAGTATGCGCGGGCTTCTAGAAGCGGCCGTTTCGCTGGCTCTATTTACTGGGTGCATGGGCTATGCGCGCTTCCGTAGCCGTCAGCTACGTCAATAAATAGCGTTTAAAACCAAAACCATACGACAACGCCAGCAGCTATTAGCAGAGCACCCAGCGCTCGTAAACGCAGCATGGAGGCAGTTAACGGCTCATTGTGAGCATCGGTCGGCTGCTGGTGAAAGCGCTTGGTACCTCCCAGCATCGCCGCTAACAGCGGCTCTCCAAGCAGCCGATGTACCACCAGCCCGACCAAGTGCAGCCCAATCAAGATGATCAAGAGATCGCTATTCCACTGATGCAAGGTTCGCAACTGGCTGCTAGCCCCTTCCCCAAACAAGCCATAGAGTGGCGCCTGAAAAAAGATGTCGTCGCTCAAAAACAGACCGCTGACTGCTTGAAAAGTGAGCGAGAGCAGCATGATCATCACCATCCAGCCGCCTAACGGGTTATGGCTGGCATAAGCACTCGGCTGTCGCTGGATGAGTGCCTTTGAATAGGCCATTGTTTTAGCTGGTGGATACAAAAATGTCTTGAATCTCGCATAGACACTACCCAGCACGCCCCATACCCAGCGAAATACAAGTAACCCAAGTATCAGATAACCTGCCTGAGCGTGTACCTCCATGGGAAAGAGAAAAGGCGCGCCGCTGGTCTTGGTGGTATAAAATGAGATCAACACTGCCAGCACCAATCCCCAATGAAACAGGCGCATCCAACTATCCCATACTTCAATTGCTACCTTGCCACGCATAGCCCTTTCCTCTATCAGCAGTGATGAGCTAACCGGTGGTGAGCCCGTATGGGTGAGACAGCTTCGCATTAATTCTAACTTTCTCATAGAATGCGGGACAGTTAGTCGCAACCAAGTTTGTCTCTACCGGAGAAGTGACCGTCGTGAATAGGTGCGTTAAACATTCATTGATGGCGATCACTTGAGCTTTAAAGGCAGACCAGCGAACATGGAATAAATTCAAGGGAGAAGCATTCGATGACACGTAATATAGCCGATATCAGGCGTGATTATGAAGGCGGCAGGCTTGATGAATCCCAGGCACCTGACGATCCATTCGTGTTATTCGATGAGTGGTTCACTCTTGCGCTGGAGAAAGAGGGCAAGGATGGTAATGCCATGACGCTTGCCACCGTTGACAGTCAAGGCAGGCCCCATGCCCGGGTAGTACTGCTAAAGGGGTTTGATGAGCGTGGCATGGTCTTTTTTACCAATTACCATAGCCATAAAGGTAGCGAGTTGAGCAATGTACCCTTCGCTGCCATGACCTTTTGGTGGCCTTCGCTGTCTCGGCAGGTGCGTATCGAAGGCCCCGTTGAGCCAGTATCTGCCGAAGAGTCTGACGAGTATTTTGCCAGCCGCCCACGCGGCAGCCAGCTGGGTGCGTGGATTGCGACTCAGAGCGTTGTGATTCCCGATCGCAACTGGATCGAAGAGCGTCAAAACCGTTTCGAGCAAGCCTATGATGGTCAGGACATCCCTCGCCCTGTCCATTGGGGTGGCTATCGCGTCGAACCGGAAATGATCGAGTTTTGGCAGGGCCAGCCTAGCCGCCTGCACGATCGGCTGCGCTTTGAACGCCGCGATGGTGGCGAGTGGGGCCGCTTCCGGTTGGCGCCATAACGTAACGATACGCCTAAGGCCTGACGATAAAAACGCAGGCCTTTTAAGTTGTTAGCCCGGCGCTTAGTCCGGCAAGCTTTCCAGGCGGTGCCGCTGCCACTCGCTTTCGGGTTCGTTGAGACGCAGCACGGCATCTATGACCTGCTCTTCCATGTTGTAACGGCTCTTGAATCCCAGGTGTTTCATCAAGGCCCGCATCGGGTGGTTGTCGACCATGATTTTTCCGATCATTTCCAGCGTGCCGATGTTAGTGCAGTAAGCAATCATCTTTTTCATCAGCAGGCTGCCAATGCCCAGCCCCTGCAGGTCATCTCGAATGATGATCGAAAACTCGGTACGGATATTGTCCGGGTCGTTCCATACCCGCACTACCCCTAGCATTTCTTTGCTGCCATCTTCGCTCAAGTGTTCGGCGATAAACGCCATCTGGCGGTCATAATTGATATGCGACAAGATCGACAGATCGCGCTGAGTAAGATTGGACTTATTGTGGAAGTAGCGAAAGCGAATACTCTCTTCCGACAACTGGCGGTGGAAAGTGGTAATCAGGTGGGCATCTTCGGCGCGAATTGGTCTTACTTCTACTTTCCAGCCATTTTTGAGTGTTACCCATTCACGCAGCTCTTCCGGATACGGCATGATCGCAAAACGCGACGGCGTACCAAGATCCATGGCGAAATCCACAGCGACCATGCCATCGCGATTAAGCAGCAATGGGTTCACTTCCAGCCCACGCAAATCGCCCAAATCCGAGGCCATCTGCGATAGTTTCACCAGCATTTGGCACAGGTGCTGTATATCGCGTTCAGGGTCCGCGGAGTGTTCTCGGATTAGCGAAGCGGCATGGGTTCGGCCCACCACATCGGCTGCCAGGCTCATATTAAGCGGTGGTAGCGCTACTTGGCGGTCAGCCAGTACGTTGACCTTGTAGCCGCCGATACCAAAGACGATCAGCGGCCCAAACACAGGGTCGCGAGTAATACCTGCGCAAATTTGCATCGAGTGTTTGCCACGCTGCATAGGCTGCAAACAGTATTCACGGATCGCGTACTCGGGGAATTTCTCGGCTACCTTGTCGCCCAGTCGCCGCACGCCTTCAGCTACCTGTTCGGGTGTTTCCAAATCCTGCAGCAGGCCTGCCGAAATTTTATGCGGGTGTTTACGGTAGCGGTAAGGGCGGCAGTTGCCTTCATGAACCACCTTAAGCGCTTTGGTGCCGGGGATTTCTGTCGCGCGGGCAAGCGCTTCGTCCGGGTTCGCCAGATAGACGCTCGGCGCGGTTGGAATGCCATACGCCTCAAGCACCTGGGCGGTTTCCGAGTGGGTTAGCGTCTGCCTACCCTGCTCTTTTGCCCCTTTGATCAACGTGCGACATTGGGCACGAATTTCCGGACTGGTTGAAAACGGCAAACTGGGAGGGATCTCCTGCAACAGCGCCTGAACGCGTTGGTAAATCACCATATGCATAAACGCCTTGACCGCTTTTTCAGGCGAAATATAGGTCGGAATTCCGGCCAGATTACAGGCGTGTCTGGCGTTGAGTGCCTCTTTTAGGCCCATCCAACTAGTCAGCAGGTTACGGCGAAACTTCTTGCGATTATCGATTAAGGCCTGGGCCGTCACCAGCGAAGGGGCCATGCGGGTGGGGGCATGAACCACTAACACGGCGTCTACGTTGGCGTCGGACGCGACAATCTCCAGTGCCTGGACAAACCTCTCGGGTGAGGCGTTACCGCCCAGGTCCACCGGATTCTCGCCTGGTTTACTCATATCGACTTCGCTACGGTGTAGCGCAGCCTGGGTTTCGGCGCTAAATTCAGCCAATTTGCCGCCGGCACTGATCAATTTATCGATGGCCAGCATGGCAGGACCCAAACCATTCGAGACAATCGCCAGGCGGTCGCCCTTCAGCGGCTTCATTCGCGAGAGGGTTTCCAGCGCGTCGAGCAGTTCGTCGGAGTCATCAACCCGCACAACGCCCGCACGGGCAAAAGCGGCATCAAACACCACGTCGCGGTTGGCGATACCAGGCGTCGGTGCCATGCCGGAAATATCCGACTCTGGTGTACGGCCGCTTTTGATGGCCAGCACCAAACGGTTGCGTGAGGCGTCACGTACGGCGGTCATAAAGTGCTGAGCGTCACTGATCCGCTCCAGATGCAACAATATGGCTTGCGCGGGAGAAAACTGGTTAACGTAATCGATTAAATCCGGCAGCAGCACATCAACGCTGTCGCCAACCGTAATCAGATGTGAAAAGCCGACATCCCGCCCCGCGGCCCAATCTATCATCGCATTGGCAAGCATACCGGACTGGCCAAGGTAGGCGACCTTACCTGCCTTCACCGGCTGACTGGCATACGAGGCGTTGAGTTTTTTACCCGGGACAATCAGCCCCATGCACTCCGGGCCCAGCACACGAATACCGGAGACGCGTGCCGCACTCAGCATGCGTTCGCGAATCGAGCCCTTGTTGCCCTTGTCGCGATCCAGATAGGCGCCTCCGGAGAGCACCAGGGCAGCCTTGACGCCGTGCTGACCAAGCTTTTTGATCAGGTCAGGCACGCCCTCGATAGGCGTGCAGACCACAGCCAGATCAGGTACCTCAGGCAGTTCACTCACCCGGCTCACGCAGGGGGCGCCGAATACCAGCGGGTACCCCTTGAGATTGACCGCCCAGAGCGCCCCCTTGAAGCCGCCCTCTTGAATATTTCTCAGCACTAAACCGCCCAGCGATGAGGGCTTTTCAGAGGCGCCAAACACCGCTAGTGTATGAGGTTCAAAGAAATGGTGTAAAAAGCGCGTGCTCACGAATGAGTCTCCCCTGACTAAATAGCGGCTGTACGACTTATTGACACTGTCGCGTAGGGCATGGAGGCGATTAAGGTGGCATCAATAATAATGGAGCGTTTGAATGATTACCGCCTACCTTACCCACCCAGACTGCTCATTGCACCATATGGGGCCGGAGCATCCCGAAAGCCCTCAGCGTCTGGAGGCTATTCGCGCTCGCCTATCGCTTGCTGGTCTATTACAGCAGACCATGCAGGCAGATGCCAAAGAAGCCTGCGAAGAAGCCCTGGCTAGGGTACATCCCTTGCGTCATCTGCGCGCCCTGGAAAAGTGCTTGCCCAGCGAGGGCATTGTTACGCTAGATAGCGACACTATGATGAACCCTAACAGCCTGAAAGCCGCGCGCGTGGCTGCGGGGGCGGTCATTCGTGGTGTTGACCAGGTATTTAAACGTCAGGCGGATAACGTATTTTGTGCCGTAAGGCCGCCCGGCCACCATGCCGAAGCCAGCGATGCCATGGGGTTCTGTTTTTACAACAATATTGCCGTGGGCGCGGCTCATGCCAAGGCCAAGTATGGCGCCAAACGCATTGCGATCCTCGATTTTGATGTTCATCAGTGCAACGGTACCATCGATATCTTCAAAAATGACCCTGAGGTGCTGATCTGCACCAGTTTCCAATACCCGTTTTACCCCTGGCGCTATTTGCGCAGCGAGTGGCAAAACGTTGTCAATACGCCGCTGGAAGTGGGTAGCGACGGACGCGAGTTCCGTCGCGTAGTGGAAAACCATTGGCTGCCCGCTCTGCACGCCTTTAAGCCTGATCTCGTCATGATTTCCGCTGGGTTCGATGCCCACCGGGATGACCCAATGGGGGATCTCTGTTTGGAGGATGAAGACTTCTATTGGGTAACGCACTTGGCAATGGAGATCGCGACACTCTATGCCGACAATCGCATTGTCTCGGTTCTTGAGGGGGGCTATAACCCTAAGTCGCTGGCCAGTGGTGTAGAGGCGCATCTCAAAGCGCTGTTGGGTCTGCCCTTTGCAGAGGTCCCCTAGTGCTGGCATCTGATTGGCAACCACTCTTGGCGGCCTGAAGGCTGTGATATCATGGGCGACTTCCAGCCCAAGCCAACGCAGCCAATTTGACAATTTATGACCGCTACTTCTGAACAGCATGCCGCGCTGCGTATCGCATCGGGAAGCAAACCGTTTGTTGAGCCGCTGCGCCTGGGCGAACGGCTCAAGCAAATCCGTCTTGCCAATCAATGGACCCTGGAAGACGTTAGCCAGCGCACGGGGCTTGCCCGCTCGACGCTCTCTAAAATCGAGAACGATCAGGTTTCCCCTACGTTCAGCGTGGTACAGAAGCTGACCACCGGTCTTAACATCGACCTCCCCCAGCTGCTGACACCGCCCAAGCGGGAGCGTTACACCATGGGGCGACGCGATTTAACCCGGAAAGGAAAAGGTCAGCTGCACCCTACTCCGACCTACGAGCACGAGTTGCTGGGGCATCAGCTAGCCCAAAAACGTATGATTCCGTTCAAAACCATTGTGCGGGCACGCAGCTTTGACGAGTATCACCAGTGGGTGCGCCATGATGGCGAAGAGTTCTTGATGGTGCTGCATGGCGACATCATGCTCTACACCGAATTCTACGCTCCACTGGTACTGGCCGAGGGTGACAGCATCTACTTTGATAGCGACATGGGGCATGCACTCGTTTCCACCAGCCAAGATGACGCAGTGGTGCTTTCCGTATGTACTCGTGGCGATGTGGCGTAGCGAACGCAAATAGTACGTTACAGGCAATTGGTAGGTTTGGGCAGCCCGGCCAGACGGGCAATCCTTTTTGCCGGACTGCCAGGAAAGAGCTGCATAAGATAAATCGAACGCCCCTTCTCCTCTCCCAACGCATTTTTCGTTGCCTTGACGAGTGGCCGCATGGCCGGCGCCATTTCGTAGCGTTGGTAGAATGCCCGAACGACTTCAATAATTTCCCAGTGAGCAGGCGTAAGCGGCAAGCCTTCCTCTTTTGCCATTAGGTTAGCGACGGTATCGCTCCACTCTGACTGATTAACTAAGTAACCTTCCGGATCCAACCCCCATTTTTTTTCTGAATCAAGATAACGGTATATTTTTGAATCTGACATGAGTTAATACCAAGTAACTGTCTTTGTGTATTGCTCCGTAAGGGCTACAAAGCCGTCCATCTCCAGGGTAGGCAGTTGGTGCTCGGCCGCAATGCTGGCAAGGCCACGTGACCTCAGGTCCTCCAATAACAGGAAGATTCGTGAAGGGCACTGCTCCCAAGCCGCCCAAGCAGGGGCAAGCGCAGCAGTGACTCCCTCTTCAATCAACAGCACGCTGTCCTGCGCCCCCACCGCCTGCCGCATTTGAACAGCTACACTGCTATCAGGCGCTTTGGTGAGGATGTGTAGAATCATAGTGGCCCCACTAAAAATTAAGAATGTTGCTGTGCTGTTGCAATAACCCTGGCACTTGCTGTTCCGCTAGGAGAGTAACTCCTTCTACTAGGGAATCCGTGGTTAAGTGCATGCCTTGCAATGCCTCTTCCGTTACCCATAGTTTCTCAATATCGTACATTTCCAACATGTCGATAGTGGGCAGCGTCGCTTTTTGCCCAGCAGCCCCACTGCCCTGCTCTTTCAGCAAAGCCAGTATCCCCTGTCCCATGAACAGTAGATGCACGGGCTGGCCAAATGCCGCAGCCACCAAGGCAGCATCTAAGCCTTCACGCAACCAGTTTGAGTTGTGAGGAGCGTGTCGAATAATCACTAACAGCGCATTGGGCGTCGTCATGGGGTCTCCTTTCAAGCAAAGGTAATGAGGCGATCAGCACGTTGCTGTAACTCAAGCAACTGGCCAAGACCGGTCAACTCAAAGGGAGGAGAGAGATTAAACGCTTGTTTTCCATGACGCTGCGCTTCCGACTCATCCATCAACCCACGCCGCAGAGCAGCGGCAATACAGACATCCAGGGGAACCGCATGTTGCTGGTGCAGCTCAGCCCAGGCGTCGCGCATATTGAGTTCGTCTTGCGGTGGCGCCATCAGAGAAGAGGCATTATGAACGCCGTCGTGATAGAAAAAAACACCTGCGAGTTGATGCCCACGCGCCAGCACGGCATGGGCAAAACGCAATGCAGAGTGAGGGGCCGGGCTGCTGTACGGTGCGCCCATTACCAATAAGCCGTACTGCATCATTTTAATACCTAGTTGTTAATACCTAGTGACGGTGGCCCTAAAAAAAAGACAGACCCTAAAAATAGGGCCTGTCATATCATCTAGTAGCGCTGCCAGAGATCAATCGTTGCTCATGATACCCAGAATTGAAAGCAGGCTCACAAACAAATTGTAGATCGAAACGTAGAGCGTCACGGTGGCGAGAATATAGTTGGTCTCGCCAGCACGGTGAATGATCTCGCTGGTTTGATACAGGATGGCAGCTGAAGCAAACAGCACAAAACCAGCCGATACCATCAGTGAAAGCGCAGGAATGTTAAAGAAGAACCCAGCAATCATGGCAAGAATCAGCACGATGACACCTGCCATCAAGAAGTTGCTCAAGAAGCTAAAGTCTTTCTTGGTGGTTAGCGCCACCGCTGATAGACCCACAAACGTCAGACCGGTCATGGCCAGCGCGTTCATGATCAGTGCACCGCCGTTAGGCAGGGTCAAGTAAGCAGAAAGAATCGGCCCTAGCGTAAAGCCCATGAAGCCGGTGAAGGCAAACGTTGCCAACAGACCCGCTGCAGAGTTAGCGGTTTTGTGGACAAGGAACATCAGGCCGTAGGCACCAATGAAGAACACAAAGATGTTCATCTGTTGAATACCCAGTGCAACTGCGGCACCTGCGGTTACTGCCGAAAACAGCAGTGTCATTGCCAGTAGCGCGTAGGTATTTCGCAACACCTTGTTAGTACTAACACTATTAGCAACGCCGCCCGACTGGGGACGTGCCATACGTGAATCGTTGTAAGCCATGTGTTCATGCTCCCTAATGGTATTTCCAACAACTGACCAGCATGCCGTTACCGAGTTCCAGACGCAAGCCTTTGTCTATTTCACACTATCTTCTTCGTCAATGGTTATTCAACGTTGCATCAGCTTAGCAAACATTGTCTATGCTTTCTGAACACTCAATTGGACACGCTACTATGAATAAAATTCTACTCTCTGGCCGAACGTTGGTCGGCAGCGCCCTGTTCTCTTGATTGTTCCAAACCACCCAGCGTTAGGGTACGCATACGCTCTCGATCTTGGTAGAGGCGATTAATAGCAGCTCGCTTATCGTCGACCGCCTGGGGATACATGCTCTCTTTCAGCTTTGCCCTTCTTCTTTGTCATCGTTTTCGTCTTTATGCGGCGTTACTGCGGTAATCGCCGTTTGACGAACATCCTGCGGGGAGTTGTAGAGACGAGCATCAATCACATGCAGCACCGCCAATTGCGCAAATAACACCGCAAAACAGACGATCAGACCTTTTAACATGGCGGTTTTTCCAGAGAGTTAACGTTAATCGCATAGTAGCCGATTGTTGACTAAACACAATCGCTTTAAGCGAGAGATGTCGCCCTCCCCAGCCCCGCCTTTCACAAAGATGGTCTACAGTGAAGGTGACTCAAAAACCAAGGAGAGGATTATGGCGACGTTTATCGTCTACAGAGCTGTCAAGGAAGGTGCCGAGATTGATTCACAGCCCGAATGGTGGGTGGTTGATACGCGTGAGGCGAGCGCTAGAGATGGCGAGTTCGTTAGACACCGCTGCGCAACGAAGCCTGAGGCTGATCGAGAAGTGCGCCAGCTCAATGAGCAATATGAAGATACTTGAGATTCGCTGGAAAAATGTCTAACAATAGCGGTAGAGGCCGCTCTGGCCTCCATCCGCTTATTGGATCTAACTGATTATTCGTACCCGTTAGTCCTTAACCGAGACGGTACGCAGGTCATCAACGGCCACGCCTTCTGGCAAATCCGAGACTTCTGCAGGCAACCACACCGGAGAAAGATCACTGTCTTCTCTGCCATCGTCAAAATGATGGCCAGGAATTCGATAAACGACTCGATTGTGATGATGGTCCCACGCAAATACACGATCCATATGCTTATCCTGGTAAATGAACATAACCTTTATGACCGCTAGGTTTAGCGTGATGTTCCATTGACGCTGATCGATAACCGTGACCCGATGTTGCTTGATGAGCTTTGCTTGATGAACGTTGCTAAATAAATAATGGGTGATCGCTTGAAAGAACCTCATGATGGTAAAGACCCGCAAGAGGCTCTACGCGCCAGGCTCAACAAAAGCTTACAGGAACGCAGGGCCTCAGCAGTACGCAGAAGAATAGGCGCCCGAGCTACCCGGCAGCAGTTCCTGGAAGCGACTCGCAACGTGGGCGTGATCGTAGTGGCCACCTGTTTCACGGCGGGCTGGGTAGTCACCAATCCCATCTTAAATACCGACAATGTTTGGATGGGCGTGGGATTGGGTATACTCTTGATCTTTGTCGGATCATTCGGCTATGGTTATGTGGAGCGGGACAAAACCTCAGATGAGGAAAGTAAGCCATGAATGAACTTATTCTTGCCAGTATGTTGATGAGCCTTGCGGTAGTATCAGGCGGTATGGTCTGGAGTCAGTACCGCGAGCACCACGGTAAAAAATCACTTACCGAGAGCGCATTTTCCTGGATTGCCAAGCGCTTCGCTTAATAGCTACAGCTTATAAATAACAAAGGGTCGCTACTAGCGGCCCTTTTTGTTTATTCCCTATACGCTTAAACGCTCAATTCTCGACTTCCGCGCCACCAAACAAAGAACATGCGCACTTATTACGCTAAGAGACCCAAATGCCTGTAATCCAGCGACTGCTTCGCGTCCTCAAAGCATCAACTCTTCAAATCTCATGGACATTTCTTCTGCTAGTAGTCCTCGCACACATGGGCACTACCTGGGCGTTTTTTTCCATGGTCGGCGAAACAATGGCCGACTCCATTACCGATTGGGTTTATTTTTATGTGGTGGTTGCCAGCACCGTCGGTTTCGGTGATTTCAGCCCCGAAACAGTGGCCGGCAAATGGATCACCACGCTCTATCTCATTCCCGGCGGCATTTCGCTGTTTGCAGCGTTGATTGGTAAAGCCACTGTCACACTTTCAGTTTTTTGGAGACTGCAGATGCAAGGAAAAGGCGATTTTAGCCACCTAACCGGCCATACTCTCGTTATCGGCTGGCACGGCGAAACCACAGAACGTATTTTGGATATTCTCAAAGCCGATAAAAGCCTACCTGACGAAATAGTGCTTTGCGTTACCAAAGAGATGAGCAATCCACGCCCAGCCGATCTTAAATTTATTAAAGGTGAGAGTTTTTCCAATGCTGATCTTCTCAAGCGGGCGGGGGTTGAGAACGCCAGCCGTATCATTATTTATGACACAAGCGATGACCGGGTGGCCACAGTCGCACTGAGTGCCTACAGCCTAAAAGGGAAAGGTGCCCATATTGTCGCCCACTGCGCAAATCCTGACACCGCGGCGATGCTACGTCGTACCTTACCCGGTATCGAATGCACCCAGGCGCTGGCACTTGAAATGCTGGTACGCTCTGCTTCAGATGCCGGTATTTCGCGAGTGGTTAATGAGCTACTTGCCGTCGATCGCGGTGCTACGCAGTATCAAACGAAGATAAGTAACCCGCCTACTGGTGCCACTTTTGGCGACCTTTTTATACAGGCGAAAAGAATCTGCAACGCCACTGTTTTAGGGCTCGCTAGCGGCCAGGACGATAGCGAAGACAACATGCTCAACCCTGCCACAGACCGTCCACTAAAAGATGGCGATATCGTCTACTACATGGCCAATACACGGCTTTCGGAACAACAAATGGGAGGTTTGCTCAGCGAGTCCCACTAGAGCAATCCCCCTTCGCTTCGCCTAACGCACACAGGTGTCAGCTATCTTGATTAGGATATGGAGCTTGCTTCAGTAGCGTTGCGAGGTGAACACAGTTACGGGCAAGTCCCGCCGTTGCGGTTTGAACGACCTCTGGCGTCTGCTTCAAATCTTTGAAATCGGTTGACTGCATTGCTTCGCCTACCCAGTAGGTAGAAGCATTCGCTGGAATAGTGAAACCGACATCGTTCAAGCCCTGGAACAGTTCAGCGATAATATGATGCGCGCCATCTTCATTACCCACTGCCACGACGCCCGCGACACAACCGTATGAGACGAGCCGCCCCTGGCCATCTGTCTCACCCAGGAAAGCATCAAGCCGCTCTAGAACGCGCTGGCAAACACTGGAGTGATGCCCTAACCAAACTGGGCTACCCAAGATGAATATATCGGCGTCTAGGATTCGCTGGCGAAGTTGAGGCCAATCATCCCCCTCTCCTTCATCAGAAGTGACGCCAGGTTTAATGTTAAAATCGACTGCGCGGATCTGCTCGCCGGTGACACCGTGTCGCTCAAGCTCTGTTAGCGTCTCCGCTATAAGCCGCTCGCAAGAGGACTCGGCGGGTGAAGGTGTAAGGGTACAGTTAATTGCAAATGCCGTGAGTGCCATGTGCTACCTCCATGTGACTGTCACTTCAATTACTAACGCTATTGAACACTCTTGCCGTGCGAAGGCCGAGCAATGTGGTCAAAATCTCGGGCTAGCGCCGCTAAATCACGCCCCAAAGCCTCACCCTCCATGGGCCGCCCATGACCGGTCAAGACCACACGGGGGTTAAGCTCTGCTAGACGTTGTACGGAGTCGCGCGCGGCGTCCCAGTCAGGTGTAAAATAGCGGGGCGGCCCGCTAAGCTCTTGATGTTGAGTCAGTACTTGATATAGCTCATCTTGGCGAACGGTTACAAAAGCGTCACCGACGATCATAGCGCGGTCGCTATCGCGGAAAAACGAAACATGCCCTTGAGTGTGGCCTGGGGTTGCTATCCAGCGCCAATCGGGCATACCGGGTACGCTGCCGTCGTCGGACAAGGAGTGAATGCGGGGTCGCAGGTCTATCGGCGTATTAGGAAAAAGACCTGACAGCTTGGCAAGAAGTCCGCCTTCCACCTGGGTATCAGGATAGGGATAGTATTTTTCCCCAGTGAGATAGGGCATCTCTAAGGGGTGAGCGTAAACCGGCACATCCCAATATTCGGCCAGCTCTATAGCCGACCCAACATGATCGAAGTGGCCGTGGGTCAGTAAAATAGCCTTAGGTCGAGCATTTTCTCCAAAACGAGATACTGCTACTTCGGCTATTAATTCTTTGCTGTTGGGCATGCCAGCATCAATCAATACCCAATCGCTGCTACCGGGGTGTCCGACAAAGCAAACATTGACGATCTTCACCGTCAGCCCAGCAACATCAGGTCGCACTTCAAAGAGGTCACCACTCTTAATCGATGTCAAAGGCATCATTTTGCTATTAAGTGGGTTATTAGGCATAGAGCCCCTCCATGGGCGAAAATAAGAGCGTCATAGCAATCATCGCCACCATCTCCCCTACATTTGGCAAAATGATAGCAATGGCGATACGAAAGCGTGTAAGTTCCGGTTATTACTTCTTCCGCATAAAAGGAAAAATCTTTGCCATCGTGTCAGCCAATACTTGATCCAGCGGTTTATGGTCCAAGCTGATAGCCGCCCTTGCCGCCGTGTAGGTTCCTTTGTACTCTTGGGCAATCTCGCTATCCGTCATCGATTCCGGTAGCTGCTCTTTGGCGCGGATAGCATCAATGACCTCCTTATCCATACAGCCTCTCCTTTAAACTGGGCATAACACCCAGCCTAGTACACATAGGAACGTGGTGATGGAGTAAAACGATTAACAAATTTTAGAGTTCAACATCTTTATAATTAGCACTAGGTTATCAAAGAAAGCCTATATCATTCTTAATGAAAAGATCGTGTTTCGTACTGGCTAAAAAAACCAATGTTACTGATGCCTGCGCATGCTTCAATCAAGCGAATTTAAATAAACCTATCTGCAAATAGAGTGTTATCTACACTATAGCTAAATGCTAGCCCGAATTTCTCAAAGGGGATAATAGAAAGCGGCTGATAGGGTTATGATTTCAGGACGTTACACCAGAAAAAACACCAACAGCCGCTATCCAAAACGGCACCTGAAAAACTGACCTTCTCGCCACTATCTCGCCGTCAAATTGAAGCCGATTTTTCCGGCGGTCACATCACCTCCGATGCCGGACTGATTTTGCTGCGCGAGGTCAATAAACAACATCGCCTGACTCGCCGACTCACCTCATTACTTCACGATCACCGGGACCCAGAACAGGTACACCACCGGCTAGACACCATGGTTCGTCAACGGGTATTTGGCGTGGCCGCTGGATACGAAGACCTGAACGATCATGACGCCCCTCGCTTTGATTAAGCGCTGCAAACGGCAGTTGGCCAGGACGACTCCCTGGCAGGCAAGTCCACACTGTGCCGGATGAAGTAGCAGGCGGATCGGCAGGCGATTAGCTGCACTGCATTAAGCAGGTATTCTGTAACCAGTGTGACTCACCAGCATGGCTATTACCCTCCGCTCAACTACACTTCTTATGGGCAAATTGGATTTGTACCCTGGAAAGGAGGGTGCGCTATGCATATTGCGAAAGAAGACATTCCAGTCCAGATAGATTTACCCGGTGCAGTCGCCCGACAGCAAAAGGATTTTGGTGATGTAACAGGGTTTGGAAAAATGGGCGCTGAGTATTTCTCATTTGGCAATGGTACTGATATCACCGAGTTGTTACATGGCCTAGAAGGGAATAGTTGTCAAAGTCCTCACTGGGGTTACGTGGTAAAAGGTGCCATTACCGCTTTGTATTCCGATAACACTGAGGAAACTTCCCGAGAGGGTGACATGTTTTATTGGCCCCCAGGGCACAGCGTTCGGGCGGAAGAAGATACAGATATCGTGATGTTCAGCCCTCAACATGAGCATGGCTTGGTCATCGACCATATCAAGCGCAAAACGGCTAGATAATTCACTCCCGAGACTATGGGGCTACTACCTCTGTGGTAGAAGTCCCTTAACCCGGATTTCTCATGGGGTATAAAAGAACGCGGCTGAAAGTGATAACGTTTCAAGGCCTTACACCAAAAACCAACACCAACAGCCGCTTACAAAATGGCACCTGAAAAACTGACCTTCTCGCCACTCTCCCGCCGTCAAATTGAAGCCGATTTTTCCGGCGGCCACATCACCTCCGATGCTGGATTGCTCCTGCTACGGGAAGTCGATAAGCAACATCGCCTGACGCATCGCTTGGCCTCCGTGCTTCATGATCCCCGCGCACCGGAACAGGTTCGTCATAAGATCGACACTCTGATTCGTCAGCGGGTGTTCTGTGTCGCCGCGGGCTACGAAGATTTTAACGACCATGAGGCCCTACGCTATGATCAGACGCTTCAGACAGCGTTAGGTGAAGATGAAGTCTTGGCGGGTAAGTCTACACTGTGTCGGAGCGAGCAGAAGGTAGACCGGCAAGCGATGGTGAAGGCCCATGAGTTACTGTGGCATCACTTCATTGAGCAGCATGACCAACCACCCAAGGAGATCGTGCTGGACTTTAATGACAACGATATTCCCGTGCACGGCGAGTAACCCGGCAAGTTCTTTAACCGCTATTACGATCACCACTGCTACTTCCCTCTGTATGTTTCCTGTGGCCGCCATCTGCTAGTGAGCTATCTGCGTACCAGTGACTACAGCGACAGCCATCACAGCTGGGCCATCCTGGCGTTACTGATGCGGTTTATTCACCAGTACTGGCCCGATACGCGCATTGTGTTACGAGGTGATAGTCACTTTTGTCGCCCCCGGATGCTGAGCTGGTGCGATCGGCATCACGTTGACTATATCGTGGGTATCGGTAAGAACAGACGGCTGCTCAAGGAAGTGGACGTGCCCATGATGCTGGTGCGCAAGACCCAATGGCAGGTGGGAGGGAAAGTGGCAGAGACGTTCCGCTTCCCGTATCAAGCACACTCTTGGAAATACCCACGCTGGGTGGTCGCTCGTATAGAAGAAAGCGAGCAGCGCTCCAACCCCCGGTTTATCATCAGCTCCCGTTACGACGACGGCTTCAAGCTTTTCTACGAGCAGTACTGTGCTTGGGGCGACATGGAAAACCGAATCAAGGGTCAACAACTGAGCCTGTTTGCTGACCGGACCTCCAGTACGCACTGGTGGGCCAATCAGTGGCGGCTCATCTTGTCGGGCTTTGCCTATACGCTGTTCGAGCGCTTACGCACTTACCTGAAGAAGCCCCCTTTCAGCGCATGTGCCCAAGCAACCTAAGGCTCAAACTCATCAAAGTGGGCGCGGTCATCATCCGCAATACGCGCCGAATCCGGGTGTTGATGAGTGACAGCTACCCCTATAAAGCGGAACTATCCGATCTCGTCAGGCAGTTGGTGCCGAACTGAATGCTCGGGCGCCCCCGGCCCGACGCAATGGGGGAAAGGGGGAAGTGTGTCTGAACGGCGGAAAGTGGTTAAAAAGTAGGCAATTTAAGCCGTGCCAATAGATTTTAGTGGCATTACGTCTTGGGTGCGGTACTGGCTGAGGTGCTATGAGAAATCCGGGCTAGGAAGCCTCTGATTAACGCAATGCCAGATCAAGCACTTAGCTCAATCATAAGCTGCCCTACTCTGAAGCACCCGCATCATGCTCGGCGGCGTCTTCTTCACCCTCTTCGACCATTTCTTGTGCTTCCTCCTCTTCTTCCTCTGACGCTTCGGGCTTTTCCTGGTCTTTGCGCCCAACGGCAAGCGTCGTAACGATCCCGAAGTGGTCGGAGCCAATCACTTTGACCCGTTCAAGCTCAACAAGGTGAAGCCCGTCAGAAACAAACAGATGGTCGATTGGGTAGCGCCAAAACGGGTACGCCGAATGGTAAGTACTCAGCAATCGTCGGCCACGACGTGGGTCTTTTAGATCGCTCAAATCGGCAAACAGCCGCGTGGTATGCGACCAGCCCACATCGTTAAAATCACCGGTTACGAGCCAGCGGTTATCCGGGTCTTCTTGCACACGATTTGCTATTAGCATCAGTTCCGCATCGCGTTCACGGCTGTCCCGTCGGGCCTCGGTATCTTCGTCGCTCTTGATATCTTCTTCAAGGCCAGGTGGCACAGGATGAGCTCCCACAAACCGCACGGACCCCATACTGGGGACATCAAGTGTGGCGAAAACCGACGGCCTGCGCTCAGAGACTAAGTGTTCCACTTGCTCATCCAGAAACGGATAACGTGACCAAAGCACCAGCCCCTGGCCTTCGTCACGCACCTCTCCCACCCGATAATCGTAATAGTCGTCCAGCGGTGCCAACCCTTCTTCCCACGCGCTATCAACTTCAATCAACAGTAAGAGATCTGGATCCTCACGCCGCACCATATCTAACAATTCGGCATAGTGATTGTTTTTGAAGGTAATATTCGCGGTCAGCACTTTTAATGTTGTCCGGTCATCATCGGACCTCATCTCCGCCGACGGAACCTCGGTGGGCCAAACGGGGGTAAAGGGCAAGATGTGGTAAAGGTGCCACCCAGCAATGGCCAGGATAACGGCTACCCAGGCGGCATGCTCTTTTCGTGGACGCTTGAGCCACGCATGGATAGCTAACAGAAGAAGCGGAAACACCAACGCGGCGGTTAACTGCAAACGAGGAAAATCCCATAGCCTGACCCACCACTCACCACTGGGTAACAAAGGTAGAAGGCATACCACCACCATTAAAAGAACCAGCACTCGACTGGCCCACAAAAGAAGCTTTAAAAACATGAAACCTCTCAAACGCAGCAACGGCGACCGAAGGGGTTTCGGTCGTACTTAGCCAGGTTGCCGCAAATATTTTACGATTTATGCATTCCACTTTAGTGAATGCTCCATACACTTACGATGGGGCTTGCTTAATGATAGGCCGCTAACCTCGCATAAATGTAGCCTAATGCGTAGTAATTAATAAGAAAAAATCGTGAATTCCGCAACCTAGGTGATGATCACTAACCTGCATCTGTTTAGTAAGCAAATCGTCTTAGCAAATCGCTTCAATGCCGATTTTACAACAAGCAGGCAGCTATCAACTGCGGTAAGATAGGCCAACCCGCGTTTGAAGTATCGTTTCTCTCAACACTGTTGGCCATAGCCGTGCACATAGGAAGGCTACCTTTCGGCCTAAGCGGTAAGAGAGCACGCTCGCTAGTCGCTCCGCATTGCGGACTGGTCGCGTTAGATCGTTGTAGGCCAAGCGTTGATACATATAGGAATCGCCACCCGAGGCGTGCACGCGGGCTGCAAGCGATGCCGTGTGCAGGGCAATCGCAATGCCATCACCAGCGAACGACGGGATAACCGCTGTTTGATCCCCCAGCGGGAACAGGCCAGGCTGTGAGTCACCGGGAGAGCGGAGATAACCATAAGGAACACCAGACACTGCCAAGGGCTCACGCCAGCACGGTGTTAAACTGGCGAGGCGCTGCTTCATGTGGGATGACGTATTACTCAACCATTCAAGCAAACCAGGCCAATGGCTGCCACACGCCTTGTAGACATCCTGCCTGACTAAAAAACTAAGATTAACACCGCCCTTCTCTATCGGCTCCAAACCGGCGTACCCCCCCTCAAATAAATGAACCTCAACCGTTTCCTGCCATGGGTTCTGCTGCATTGCACTGAGACTAAAGTGCATTTTAAAACCAATGAAATCAGGGTGGCGAGTGGCGCGCCCCCGGCGCTTCCAATCGCGCAGTTCATGCTTGCCAGTGGCGAGAAACACCGTTTTTGCTGAAATTGCTGCGCGGGCGCTAAGTCTGTTTCTGGTAAGTAGCCTCCACCCATCGTCAGTGCGCGTTAAATGTCTGACTGCTGTGCCACGTTCAACGGCTGCTCCCGCAGTTTTGGCCTGCTCAAGCAGTGCGTTATCCAATCGGTATCGGGATAAACTCCACGCGGTAAAAGGCAATTCGAAGCGAAGCTCACTCTCGCCGTTGTAAAACCGAGCGTAGCGAATGGGTTCGGCCCCTAATGCCGCTAAACCTATCCCTAATTTTTCAAGGTAGTGAGCGGCTTCAAAGCTAATGAACTCGCCGCACACTTTGTGGTGCGGGCCCGGTTTACGTTCCAATACGCGTGCCGGAATACTGTGCCTGGATAGCTCAATAGCCACCGCTGCACCCGCTGGGCCGCCGCCTATAATGACTCCTTCTTCATTCATTAGCAGTGAGCATCTTTATGGCAGGAAACACAGATACGAAACGGAAAAAACCACTTTACACGCACATGTTGATCGAGCCCCGCTTGGCTAATCAGGCGTTGCCAGTCAGCCACGGTAAAGGCACGCGCGACCGAGACGGCGGCGTCATGACGAATCAAACGGTTGCGGCTAAACAGGGCAGTCGCTGACTTAATAAAATAATAGGGAACAGGATGCCGATGTAGATCATTGATAAACCAGCCTTTGCGCGCACGATGGTTCATCCAGCGCATAAATTCAATAATCTGGTTATCGGTAAGATGGTGCGTAAATAACGACGATATAATCAGATCAATGGACTGGTCTGGCTCGAACTCAAACACATCCGCGGTTTGATAACGGATTGCTGTAGATGACGGCCATGATTCGGCAGATTTTTTAGCCCAGTGGTTTAGATCAACACCGACCATACGGCAGCCGTTTGCGGCCGCTGTTCGCTCAGGCCACTCCTTGGCGATCTGTCGCAACATGTCCCCACCGCCGCTGGCTACATCCAGTACCATGAGGCGTTCACTGCTTTCGACCCAAGGACGAAGCCATTGCAAGGTCGGACGATACGCTAACGTTAAATGATTGATACGCTCTAGGCCGATGAGGCAATCGTGGAATTCTTCGAAGGAGATATCTTCTTCATCCATAAGCTCCTTCTCATCGCTGCGCTGACTGAAATCCGGCATGACTGCCTTATCCCTTAAGGTCAAAAAGTATGCTTTCGACCGTTAGTCCAGGACCAAAGGCCATGGCGAGGCCTGGGCCCGGCTTCTTAGGGTTGTTCATCATTGCCTGAAGCACAAACATGATAGTGGCCGACGACATGTTGCCAAACTTTCTAAGCACCTCACGCGATTCCGTCAAGTGATGCTCCTCAAGCTCCGCCCCTGCTTTTACAGCATCTAATACCGTGCGCCCACCGGGGTGAATTGCCCAGTGCGCGATATCACTGCGTTGATAACCATCCAGCAGCTTAGTCATCATCAGCGGTAAGTGGCTGGCAATAATGCCAGGTACTTTCCCTGACAACTGCATATCGAAGCCTTGATTGCCAATACGCCAGGTAATTAATGCTTCCGTTTCCGGTAGTACATCCGCGTTGAAACGCTGTATTTCGAGACCAGCTGGCTCCGCCGTCACGATGCTTGCAGCACAACCATCGGAAAAAATGGCGAACGACAAAATCTCTTCGAGCGTGCCCGTGGGTTTAAGATGCAGAGTGCAGAGTTCAAGGTTGAGTACCAACACTTTTGCGTCTGGCTCCGAGCGCACAATGTGTCGAGCTAACTTAAGCGCATTAATCGCAGCATAACAGCCCATGAAGCCGACATTAGTGCGTTCGATATTCGCTGGTAACCCATAATGATGAATCAATTGATGATCCAACCCCGGCGCATAAAAGCCAGTGCAAGTAGTGGTCACCAAATGGGTGGTGTCAGAGAGATCAAGTTGATCCAGTGCGCGCTTCGCCAAGATGAAAGCAAAGCGTTCATAAAACTGCATGCGCCCCTGAGTGTCAGGAAATGCTTCATTTTTATAGAAGCCTTCTACGTCCAAATTATCTTCATCTAAATGGGGTTCCAGGAACGAGTATCGATGCTCTATCTGCGCCCTTTCTGCCATCCGCTGAAACACTTTTACCGAACGCTTATCCGGCAGCAGGCGCGGGCAGTATTCGATAAATTTGTTATGTATATCAAAGTCTGGAACAGCAGTGGCAATGCGATTGATAAATACTGAAGTCATTTCACCGCTCCTTGATTACCTCAGGCTTATCCGCTGTGTCAGTGATTTAGAATGACCTGTTCAGTTCGATCCAGGCCATTTGTGTTCTTGCACATCAGCCCAAGTCTTGCTGGGGAATGTTAGGGACGCTACTAACCAAGGCAGCCCTACATCCCTGAAAGTGTGAAATCACTGCCTAGTATTTTCCAAGGTAGACAATACAGATACCTTTGCAAGAAAATGCCACCTGGCCAAGCACCTTGTTTAACTGAAACGTTTAGCTGCCCCCTCTTATACTGGCTAAATGAACAAAGCGGCATCACAATAGCTATATAATATTAACTAAAATCAAAAACCTTACTCCATTCTTTTGGATTTCTTACGTACATAAAGGCGAGATAAAAAATACGCAACATTTTCCTGCGAAATTCAAAAGAGAATTATATTCACCCTATTAGCAAATTGACAAAATAGAAGTAGGAATAAAGAGCTAAATCAATCTTGTGCTGTTTCTGGCACTAAATGCAGATAAAGAGGATCGAACTCCCCCGCTTCCTTTAGTTTTTGCCAATCAGGTACGGTTATCTGGTTTTTATTATTACTAATTAACCCATCAGTACGAAGCGCCTGGAGTACTCTATTCATGTGAATATGCGTCATACCTGTCGCATCCGCTAACTCGGCCTGGGTTACAGGCATATCAAAGGTGGATTCTGTCGCCAAACCCACCGCTTCAAGACGTACTAACAGTTCGCAGATAAGGTGGGCAATTCGGTTATAGGCAGGCCGCTGTCCGTTATTCAAAAGCCACTCTCGTGTGATGGAAGCGCTCATCAATGTCTCACGCCAAAGAGCGACAGAAAGGCGCGGGTGGAGCTCACAGAGGTTACGTAAATCGTCGTGCTCAATAAAGCCAAGTATACAGGGGGTGATTGAGGCAATATTTATATCCAGAAAAGGCAAATGTAAGCTTTGCAGATCAGGAATGTCGCCGGGTATATACAGGGATATTATTTGACGTTTGCCTTCAGAAGTTAGCTTATAGGCGCATGCAAATCCGTCAATAACAAGACAACATTGCGTAGGCTGATCGCCAGCTTTCATTATATCTTGATCTGAATGAAGAGTTATCGTCTTTATTGACAAATCTTTTATTGCTTGTTTCTCTTTATCCTTAAGAAGCAAAACGTTTTCCAACTTGCGGATAATAAGCAGGTTAGGCGTAAGGAGCAGGGTTTCCATAGGGGTCTCCATAATTTGCAGATATGAAGCCGGATGCAACATTTTGACTGCTCGTCAATAGACGATGAAAAATAGTTCTCATCATGCGCTTCGTAGGTACAAATTGATAGCGACAATATTAACTGGCTTACCTAAGTACGCCTTGCCAACATGAGTATTGCGTTAAGCCAGCCCTGAGGCTGGCAATCCTGGCTAGCTTACAGCTTCGTCTGAGAAAAGCCTAGCTCCAAAGCAAATGACGCTGCTTTACTCTTCTCGGAAGGCCCTGCTGAACTGATCGGTAATAGGCTTAACAAAGTACGTCAGTGCGGTGCGCTCTTCGGTCGTGATAAAGACTTCGACTGGCATACCAGGCAGCAGCGTGGTAACCCCCAGCTTCTCAAGTTCTTCTGCAGAAACGTCAACATCGCCCAGGTAGTAGATCTCGCCAGTCACGTCATCGCGTGACGTCGCTGGAGAAACATAGACGATCTCGCCTTTGAGCTCCGGCGTCGTTCTCTGGTTGAAGGCAGTGAAACGGAGCCTGACCGGCTGGCCGACCCACACTTGGTCGATAGTTATCGGCGCCAGTTTCACCTCGACCTTCAATTTGGCGTCTTCGGGAACGATGGTGGCAAGCTCTTCGGCTGGCGTGATCACGCCTCCTACCGTGTGGATGTTCAGCTCATTGACGGTTCCAGAAATCGGCGCACGAATGTCCGTTCGCGCCAGCCGATCCTCGATGGCGATGTGCCTGTCACGCAGCTCCGAAAACTCCGCCTCTACAGCACTTAATTCCCGCTGCGCCTCGGTACGGGCGTTCTCGTCGACCGCAATAATCTGGAGGCGAATTTCACTCATGCGGGTTCTCGCTCTGGCGATGGATGCGTGAATCTCGCCGCGCTCACCCGAAATGCGTGCTCTGTCACGCGCCATCGGAACAAGGAGTGTGCGTGCGATCATCCCTCTCTCAGCGAGGCCTCTGCTCGACTCGTATTCGGACGCGACGAGACGGAACTCCTCGTCTTTCGATTGCTGCTGAGCTTCCAGCCCCTTTATCTCCTCCTCGATCTGCGCGATGCTGAGCTCAAGCTGCTGCTTTTTACTTTGGCGACTGATGCGATTACCGTCGAAGAGGCGTGTTTCGCCGAGAAAGACATCCGGCGCCTCGTCTGCGTCCAAATCGGATGGGAACTCGATGGCCGCAAGCCCGTCCCGCTCTGCCAGAAGGCGCGCTCTCCTGATCGCCAATTCCATGAGTTTGGAACGCACGATCGAAAGCTCCGCCTTCGTCTGTGTGTCTTGGAGCCGGATCAGTACCTCTCCAGCATTGACGAAGTCCCCCTCCCTGATGCCTATCTCGCTGACGATGCCGCCGTCACGGTGCTGTATCGACTTAAGGTTCTGATCCACCGTCACAGACCCCTGCGCGATGACAGCCCCACTTAGTTGAGCGCTCGCGGCCCAGCCACCGGCGCCCAACAGCAGAAACAGGGCAAGCGCCGTGCCCACAAAAATACGCGGACCGAGCCGAAAAGCATTTTCTGGATTCGGTAAGCGCTTGGCTTTTTCCTCTAAAAGAGGCGCGCCGGAAGGATCATATGTGCTCATTGTGTGCTCCTAAGATAGCCACTCGTGACCATCGTCACGCTCTGTTGACCACGACAGCTTGTGCCTTCCGTGCAGTGTGACGGTCGCCGCCCACATCTCATCGTCCTCGAAGTCGGTTTCGATCACGGTCCACTCGCTTCCATCGTCCCGATCGTGCCGATAGCGTATAGGTGAATCGTCATCGTCGTTATCGCGGTAGATATGTTCGAAACGATCTTCCGGCTCGTCGTCGACCTTCCAGAAAATCTCGTATTCAGAGATTCGGATACGGTCTCCAACCCCAAAATCCATAATCACGTGCGAAGCGGCATTCGGTTGAACCCCACCGGCGCTGGCGAACGCAAAGACGTCATCACCCGTGCCACCTGTGAGCGCGACCGCTTCACTGCCGACAATGAACTGGTCGGCTTCTCGGCCACCAAGCACTTTCTCGAAACCAGTGATGGCGTCATGGCCGATTTCCACGCCGCTGGCGACGCCGTTCACAAGATCGACCACGAGACTTTCCGTCGCGTGGCTGTAGTCGAGGGTGTCCGAATTCTCGCCGCCGTCGTACACGTCATCGTCAGCATCAAGCGACGCCACCACCCGATCGCTGCCCATGCCGCCGAACACCTTGTCGCGACCCGCACCATCGATAAGTACGTCGTCACCCTCGCCCCCTAGCAGCAAATCATCGCCGTCTCCACCGCTCAGGTGATCCTCACCGGCGTTGCCGAAGATCACGTCATCGCCATCATCGCCGAATAGCCTGTCGTCGCCTGCGCCACCGAAAAGGTGGTCGTTCCCCGCGCCGCCAAAAATAATGTCATTGCCATCGCCGCCGAACACCACGTCATCACCGTCTCCCGCAACGATGTGGTCGTCGCCCGCTCCTCCATTAATGACGTCGTTGCCAGCCCGTCCATCAATGTTGTCATCGCCACCTGCGCCGTCGATATCATCGGCACACAGGCTGCCGAGAAGCATGTCGTTTGCCGCGCTTCCTGCGATAACAGGTGGCTCAACAACAGAAAAGTGGGCGACGGCATCGGTCGTAAGGTCGCCGTCGGTGATCTGATAAGTAAGGGTCACGGGCCCCGGTTGCCCGCTTTCGCTCTGGAACACCCAACCGCCTTCCGTTTGCGTCAGCATGCCGGAGGATACCGTCACATTTTGTACCGATAGGGCGTCGCCATCCGGGTCCTCTGCCTTGCTCAGCAGATCACTGAGAGCGATGACGAGTGCCGCGCAAGGTGCCACATCCAGCAGATAAACGGGGCCTGACACACGCGGAGCACGGTTGCCGCCAGGTGGCGCCTCGGCATCGTCGTCCTCCCCTTCGGGGTCGAGTGGGTCGCTATCCGTAAAATCCTCGCTATCCGCAGAACCATCGCCATCCGTGGGGTCATTGCCTTCGGCGGGCGGGTTGTCGTTCCGGGGTGAAGAAGAACGATGACCGGCGGGATTAGCACTGTTGATAGACAGTGTGCCTGGGCTGCCGCCCATTCGATCCATCCTGTCAGCGGCTGCATTGCCGCTTGCCGTTCTGACTGCGGGTGCGCCTTCGCTTTCGCCCTGATAGCGTAGGGGCGATGACCCTGGAGCATCGGCGACTGGCGGCCTTGCGGAACCGGAAGGTTCGGGATCGGGCACATCAGGCGATGTTTGTGGGGAGGCAATGCCGTCAACCATGCCCTCTTGGCTTTCGGCCTCCGCCGCACTGGCGGCTGGCTCTTCCGGCTGCGCTTGGGGTTCACTCTCCCGGCCCCAGGAGAAGATCGAACCTAGATAAGCAGCGATCCCCATGAGTAGACCACCGACCATTAGCGGCGTCCGAGAGACCTCGTCCCCGCTTTTTAGAACGTAGCGCTGAGAGGTGTCAGTTTCGGGTAAGGCGTTCTTGGTACCTTTGACGTTAATCATGATCCGACGGACGCCTCCTTCATCGGCGGCTTGGTAGAATGCACCGCTCGCACGTTGGACTTGCCGATGACTTCGTCCTTCGGTCCGAAGGCAGCCAACCGGCCGTTCTGAATAACCGCCACGAGATCGACGGCAGCCAGAGCGCTTGGGCGATGGGCGGCCACAACGGCGACGCCGCCACGCTGCTTCACGCCTTGAATGGCCGCTGTCAGCGCTGCTTCGCCTTCGGCGTCGAGGTTAGAGTTGGGCTCGTCCAGGACGACAATGAAAGGATTACCGAACAGTGCGCGGGCGAGTCCGATCCGCTGCCGTTGGCCGCCGGACAGGGAGGTACCCAGCGAGCCGAGCTGCGTTCGATAGCCGTTGGGCAAACGCACGATCATCTCGTGGACACTTGCGGCCATCGCTGCCTCCACCACCGCATGGGAATCCGGTGTTTCCTGAAACCGCGAAATGTTCTCTTCGATCGTGCCATTAAGCAGCGCGACCTCCTGCGGCAGATAGCCGATGAACTGACCGAGCGCCTCGTCTTGCCATTGCGATAGTTCCGCGTCATCGAGCCGCACGCTCCCACGCAGCACGGGCCAGATGCCTGTCAACGCGCGCAGCAACGTGGTCTTGCCGCCACCGCTAGGGCCGATGATCCCAATTGCTTGGCCAGCCTTGAGTTCGAAGCTCAGCTCGCTGAGCAGCACTTGTCCGGAATCGGGGGCTGCGACGGTGATGTTCTCGACCTTGAGGGATGAACTCGGGCTGGGCAGCTCCATCGGCTCGTCAGTCTCCGCCAGCGCCATGACGGTTTCCTTCAGCCGTGCGAACGCGGTTCTTGCAGCGACGACGTTCTTCCAGTTGCCGATGGCAAGATCGATGGGGGCAAGCGCCCGCGCGGATGCAACGGAAGCGGCGATGATCGCGCCAGCGCTAAGCTCTCCCTGAATAGTGAGCAGCGCTCCGAGGCCAAGAACGGCCGACTGCAGGACCATCCGCAGCACCCGTGAAACCGCTCCGAAGGTGCCGCTGACATCGTTGGTTCGCGTCTGCAACTCAAGATGATCGTCGTTCGCCCGATTGAAGCGCGCCACCGCGCGACCGGCAAAGCCCATCGCCTTGAGGATCTCCGCATTGCGCGCATTGGAGTCGGCGATGGTGTTGCGGGTGACGGCAGCCTGCTGCATGGCGCTGCTCAGCTTGGACGTCTTCAGCTCCGTGATAATCGCGAGCATGGCCAGGATGAATCCGCCGAGAAAAACCAGCGCACCAAGGTAGGGGTGCAGGATGTAGACAAACAACAGGAAAAGTGGCATCCAGGGAAGGTCCAGCAGCGCCACAGGGCCCTGGCTTCCCAGAAAGCCGCGCACCGTATCCACGTCGCGGCCACGCTCCAGTGATTCAGCGGTCGAAAACCCGAAGCGCGGCATGTCGATAGCGACCCGATGGGCCAGCGGCGCGACCCTTCTGTCGAGGCGCGCGCCGACGCGAACAAGAATTTGGGAACGGATGGTGTCGAACATCCCCTGAAAGCAATACAGACCGAGCGCCAGCACGGAGATGGCGACCAGCGTCGAAATGCTCCCGCTGGTCAGCGCTCGGTCATAAATTTGTAGCATGTAGAAGGCACCAGTCAGGGCGAGGATGTTGATGATCCCTGACATGCCAAACAGGAAGAAAAAGATTCCTCGGAAACCTTTGGTCAGCTGTTCTGCGCTCTTGCGCTTAGCCGACGTACTGGCGTCTTTTTTGCGCATGTGAACTCCCCTTGCACCCTATGTTGAACGGGCGTTCCCTGCGGGCGGGTACGCCCGCAGGGTGCGTTATTGTTATCGCTGTCGTTCGTTATAGGTTGAAGTCGCTCACTCCCAGCTCATGCCGACCCTTGATACTGATGGAGAAATCGGCATCGTCGTCTCCGTTCGTGTTGCCCTGAACAACGGTATAGTCCTCGCCGTCGCGCGTTTGATGGCTGAACATGAGCTGACCGGCGCCGGTGAAAGCCTCCGTCACTAACGTGAAGCTCTGGTTCCCCGTTGCACAGCCATTCCCGTCCACACCGCTGAGATCGATACGGTCGCCCGGCTGAAATCCCATGATGGTATCGCCGTCCGCATCCGCTGCGGAGAGGAAGCGGAACGTGTCGTCGCCCGCCCCGCCGTCCATCACGTTGGCCGCGCGGCTCGCCGTGATCGTATCGTCTCCCGATCCCGTGACGATGTTCTCGACACCCCACAGCCCATCATGGCCAGACTCGGCGCCTGAGACGCTGCCACGTCCCATGAAACCGGTGCCAAGATCTGCCGTGATCGCTGACATAATGGCTGACATGTCCAGCGTGTCGCTGTCGCTGGCACTGCCGCCCACCATGTCGTCACCGTAGTAGGTGTCATTACCGTCATCGGCTTCGGCCACGAACATATCGTCGCCATCGCCGCCGAAGACCGTGTCATCGCCATCCCCGGCATTGATGAAGTCGTTGCCCTCCTCGCCAAGAATGCGGTCGTCGCCGTCATCGCCATAGAGCATATCCGCGCCGTCGCCGCCGAGGATGTCGTCGTCGCCGCCATGACCAAAGACGACGTCTCGACCGCCCAAGCCCATGATGGTCTCGCTCTCCGCCGTTCCGACCAGCGCATCAGCGCCTTCGCTGCCAGCCATGGCCGCAGCCGGGATCACTTGCGTTCCGTCTTCCTCCTCGTACTCTTCTTCGTCTTCCTCGTATTCCTCCTCGTATTGTTCTTCGTCTTCCTCGTCCTCCGATTCATCGTCGGTTTCGGTCTCGTCTTCGTCTTCCGGCTGTTCCGACTCGGGCTCGACCTCGAAGCGGACGGAGTTCTCGCCGTCGCCTACCAGAGCCTCGCCCGCTTCGTTGGCCTCGACGGGGTGGTCAGCGAGCATCGTGCCATCGGCAAGTTCGACGACATCCTGCTCCCTGAGTGCGCCCACCACCGTGTCGTTGCCGCCCATGGTTTTGAAAACCACCCGATGCGCGGAACTCAGTGCCGAGATGTCTAAGACATCGTCGTCCTCCGCACCCATTACGTGGATGGTACTCATCGCCAGGCTGGTTCCGGTGAAGTCGCCAGCAATCGTAAATGTATCGCCGCCTCCCTGGCCGTCGATGACGATTTCCTCGATGTTGGCGAGCTCCGCCATCACCACGCCGTTACGGACGATGACGATCTCCGTTCCCGCGTCGAGGTCGGCAAAGCCTTGGGCCAGGGCATTGGTCCGGTCGAGAATCGCGAAGGATTCAGCTTCACCGGCGCTGCCGAGGATTTCTGCGGTATCGACTTGGTTGCCGCCATCAAGGATGTCGCGCCCGCCATCAGCCTCGGTGATCAGCAGGTCATCGCCAGCGCTGCCGAATAGGATGTCATCGCCCGCGCCTCCGTTCAGAACGTCATTGCCACCGCCACCGTTGAGGTCGTCATTACCGGCGCCACCTTCGAGAGTGTCGTCATTGGCATGGCCTGCGATGACATCATTGCCGTCTCCGCCCTCAAGGGCATCATCACCAAGCCCACCGCGAAGGTCGTCCGCACCGGCGCCGCCCAGCAGAGTATCGTCGCCATCCCCGCCGTTGAGGAAGTCATCTCCATCACCGCCATCGAGAGTGTCGTTGCCGTCCGCACCAATCAGGCGATCATTGCCTGCACCGCCGTAGACAAGGTCGTCGCCGCCGCCTGCGAGCAGGTTGTCGTTACCGGCAAGGCCGATCAGGATATCGGCCGCCTCAGTGCCCTCGAGGCGCGTTGCACCAACGTCGTTGCCATTGGTTCCGGTAATAACCTGCAGGTCGCTATCCCCGAAGGACAGCACTTCGATATTGCTGACGAGGTCGGTGCCATCGGAGAGACGGTTCTGCCCGCTTACTGGGTCCACCGCAGCATCGTCCACATCGACATGTGCTACGGTGAGCCGACCGGTGTCTTCATCCACCGCAATCTCATAGGCGGCGCGATCGCCCCAGTAGACGGCCGTATCGATACCGGATTCGTCCTCAAGGATCTCGCGAACCATCTGCAATTGCCCCGGGTTGATCCGGCCTTCGACCATCCACGCCGACAGCGGACGGGTAACCTCCGCGCCATCGATAGTGAGAGTCACCGGCCCGTCCATGCTATCGACCGTCGCGATCTCATCGCCGGTGCCATCGCGGTTCGTCATGATGGCGATGCGCACGTTGAGCCACGCGTCGCCGTCGATAACATCGTCGCCGCCACGGCCTTCGATCGTATCGCTGCCGCCACCGCCCAGCAGGATGTTGCCGCCGGTGAACACCGACTTCTCAGTCCCGGAACCATCAGCCCAGTATTGCGCGTTGCGCATCATGTCCGGGGTGATCAGTTGGTCGAGACCATCGATCCGGTCAATACCTGCCTGGTCGAGCTCGTTATAGATGAAGTTGCCCTCAGGCGTCGGGTCGGCAACGATCGGCGTGGCGCCCTCTTCCTCGTTGCTCCGGTTGTCGCCGCGCAGGATGTCGTCCTGCACCCAGCCAGACAGGGCCTCCACTTGGCTGAAGCGGTCCCGCAGCACTTCCAGCGGCAGCGTGGTGAATACCTCCACGTTCATATCGGCGTCGGCCGCCACGTTTTGGCCTTTGTGGATGACCCAGTCGTGCCCCCACATGCCGATGTTCTTTTGAATACCCTCTCCCGCCACCATAATGTCGTCGCCTGAGTCGGCGTCGTAGTCGGTGTCACCATTCCCGCCGTTGAGGATGTCGTGGCCAATCACCGTGGAGTTGAAGAAGAGTTCGCCGTTGTCGCCAGCGATATACTCGAAGCGACTCTTACCCTCGACCCAGTCGTGGCCCTCGTTGCCGAAGAGTACGTCAGGGCCGTCGCCACCGAGGAGGAAGTCATCACCCATGCCAGCGCGGATCTCGGATCCGTCTGGGCCGGTGATCAGGAAGTCCTTGCCACGGCCACCGAAGATCAGCGCCGCGCCGCTGCCGCCATGGATGACGTCGTTGCCCTCGTCTCCCTTGAGCATGTCGACTTCGCCGATATCGGTCCCGGAGTTGGTGATGATGTCGTCACCCTCTCCGCCGTTGATCTTGTCGACGCCATACCCGGCTTCAATCCGGTCGTCACCCGCGTCACCCCAAACGGTGTCGTCGCCACCGCCAGCGACGATGCGGTCGTTGCCGTCCGTACCCTGGATGACGACGTGGTCATCGCCGTTATAGCGCAAGTAGGCACCGTCACCTTGCGCGTCGGGCGCCCCGCGCTCGACTAGCTGAGAAGCGGATTGGAGGAAAGGATCCTCGTGTTGGGGATCGTCCACCCCGGTCATCTGCATCTGCTTGGCGTAATCGACATAGAGGATGTGATCCGGTGTCGAGAAGATATCACCCGGGATCGCAAAGCCAGTTTCTCCAAGGTCGGTATTTGCCAAAGCCATCTTGGCGAGGGAGTTGTTCTCCAGCTCCGTTAGCAGGTTCAGCCCCTGGGTCCGCGACAGGTAGTAGAACCGGTCGGCGTCCTGCAGGTTCTCGAGCTGCATTTCGAAGACGAAGGCAAAGGTGGAGCCGAGCATGCCGCCGAAGGGCATCTTCTTCTCGGCGAGACCGCCCATCCACAGGTCGATGTCGTTCACGCCTGTCTGCTCGGCTGGCGCATTGAGCCAGTCGAGGCGTGCCTCCCGATCAGCTGCGCTCTCGTTCGGGGCACCGAGAACGAGATCGGTGGCCGCCGCACGCTTGCCAGCGATGGTGTCTTCGGAAGTGACCGACGCGTGCGTGCCGTAGGCCGCGATGAAGTTGATGACCGAGGCGGGGTTCTTCATGTTCTCGGCGAAATCGGCCCAGCTGGTGTATGGCCTAAGCTGCGTGTCGCCATCCGCCATTTCCATAAACTGCGCCCGGGCCTCGTTGAGGGTGGGCATGCCGGTGTCCCGCCCGCGCGCGATGTTGATCGCGGGAAGATCGAGCGGAATGCCGAGGAGCTGGTTGCGCAGCGTGTTGGTGACGAACTCGTCGATCTCGTTGCCGACCTGGGCCGTCATACCGCGCAGGATCGCGCCCGCCGCCTCGTCATGGCTTATGGTGTCCGAGCCTAGAGCCAATGGATTCAAGAAGGCGTCGAACAGATCCATGTCGTCGCGACTGCCATCCGCATTGATGCGGTCAACCGTCTCGTTGAGCATCGAGTGCCCGAACCGGTAGACCACGTGCGCGAACTCGGAAAAGATAACCGGGTTCAGCTCGGCGTCGGGCTGCACCATGAAGACATCAATATCCGGCTGGATCTTCCGCGCGAATTCTTCGAAGACCAGGTGCTGGTACTCCATTTCGGTCGTGAAGCGCGCTGCCTGGAAAATTCTCTCGCCGTCCCACGATAGCCCCTCAATTTCAGCCGCGCTGGGCCAAGAGGTAAGGTCGGGGCCAGCCAGCCACTGGTTCAGGAAGTCGAGATCTCCACTCTCAAGCACCACTTCCTTCACCTGCTCCGCAATGCGATTGTGCTCGGAGTGGAAGATGTGGTGGATCGAGGTCAGGCCGATGTTCTCGTTGCCACGGCCGTCGCCTGTAATGTAGTGCGCGTCCAGCAGCTCGTTATCATAGGCAGTTTGAGCGCCGCGGGGGCCGAACTCGCCGCTGTAGCCGGGCTCGGAATCGTCGTCCGCTTGCAGTTCGCCGTTAGCAAGTACGGGCACCGCCTCACGGTTGATGTCGTCAAGGAAAGCCACGCCGGCGCGCCCTGCCCCGACTTCTGAGGGGTCGATCGGGTTGGCTAGGTTCCCCTCGGTTAAGATGGGGTTGCCGGCGCCGTCAAAGCCGGTGATCAGTTGGGAAAGCCCGTTCTCGCCACGCAGAAACTCGCCGTAGGGATCCACCGCGACTAGTGGCACGGCGCCCACATCCTTGTCGGTCAGCTCGATACCTAGCAGCGTGCGCGCCTGTGCCTTAATGTCAGCCCAGGTTGGCAGGCCGCGCTCACCGTCGAGCAGGTTACCGGTCGCCACAGGGCGGCCATCGACCATCGCGTACTCGCGTAGGAAAACTTGGTGCGACGGATGCGAGGTGTAGGTCTGGTTCTGATCCACCCACGGCGTGGTGACATTGCCTGCCGCATCATCGGTGGTGGCACGCGTCAATACCATGAAGTTAGTATGGGGGCTCGCAGGGTTGTACAGCGGGTCGTCCGGCGACAGTGGCATGTAGACAGTACCGTTGCCCCCTTTCGCGACCAGATCAAGCCCGTGGTCGAAGAACTGGCCAAACAGCGTGAAGACCGAGTTGTAGGAGGCCGATAATCCCTCGTCCGGAGACACGTTCGGCAACATGACGCTGACACCATCCATCTCAATCCCGTATGAGATGAGCAGCGTGTCGAGCTCCTCCTTCTGCGCCGCATAGATAGACGTCTCCTCAAGACCGGCATCGCTCAGTGCCTGCACGAGGATGTGCTGCTCGCGGATCTCGCTCAGGGCGTCAAGCATCGGCTGGCCGTTCAAACCCGCATGCTGGAGCGCAGTCGCGATCACCGCCGGATTGTCGAGGGTCTGATCGACGATCAGGTTAGAGATAAGGCGCGGCTCGGCATCGACCACGTCACCATTTTCGCCATAGTCATTGTTGGTTGGGTAGCCGGGAAATGGAAAGGCACCACTTCCTTCCCTGAACGACCCCTCGGTAATCGGACCGAAAATCTCTCCCGCAGACCCCCACTGCTCACGGCCAATCCCAAAGTTGTTGTAACTGCCATCGACCGTTCGCAGACCCGAAGGCAGAAGCGGGCTATCGATGAGCTCCGAAAGGGGCGTTCCCGCGGAATGCGCTTCCGCGATCTTGATCTGGTCCAGAATGAATTGCAGATCATGTTGGTTCAGTTTAACGGCCATGTTCCCTCCCAGGCCCCACAGGGCTCTGATACTTATTTTTTAAACTGTCGTCACACCTCGACGGACACCTCAGCTAAGGCAACTTTCCCATACCCTATGCTTACACAAGGTTACATTGAGAAATACTTTCTTACCTCCTCAAAATCACCATTAGTTAGCTTTGAGAAAGTTGATCAATAAGGATGAATTTACTCATCTGAAAAGAGGTAGATGTAGCAGTGAGGAAAAGCACTAAAGTCATCAGAAATTGAGGCTTTAGCTTGGCCAGAAAACCCTAATTGGTAATGATGCCTATGCCGCATTTGACGATGGGTAGCTCATTACAACGACTGTTAGATGTTGAACGGTATCTTCTTGAACCTTTGCTTTAGCGATAATTGGCGGGATCTTGCAGAGTGTTAAGGTAATTGGAGGGAGGGCGATGACTGCTCTAGGTCATGGCAAGATGACGGCACGAATGACAACTTGTTACCGGTCGAGTATGAACGGCGTTATTTTAAGGCTCGACGGGCGTTTAGAGTAGCAGGGAGATTAATTTGCCTGGGCGCTCTGGCATAACCACTCCATGGATACAGCACGCTGGCACGAAAAAGTACGAGGCGGCCATTGCTCTCAAGCGCTATGCTTTTGGATATAAAGTCAGAATATTAAGCCCAACACGGCTGAGGGGAAAGTGATGTCAAGATCGATAGCAGTAAAGAATGCCGATGGGGTCGATAATTATGTAATTGCCAAAGTCAGACCAGTGCACCACCGGCATTTGTCTGGAAAGGAAGTCGATCTTGCCAGAACTGTTAGCTTTTATCTTTCTACTGGGCAAGTGCTAAACCATGTATCAGCAGAGCGCTTCGAAAACCCTATGACAGAAGAATCCTACTGCGTAGTGAATGATGAGGACATAGAGTGGCTGCTCAGTTTGCAGCCGATAGACTCTGGTACAAATGGATTGTAAGTGCCCCAAACAAAACCCTTGGGACGAAGCGAATAATGCTTATGCGATCTATGCTAGATCATTCCTTGACATTGAGGATGAATAGCCCCAGTGGGGCCAATGGTTGCCGTGACATGGGCGAGGACCCTCGAAGTGCAAAAATGAGCGAAGCACCGGCCGAACGACCGGTGCTTATGCGGATTAAAAAATCGCCGCGTCTATACGCCCGTTTTCAACTTTGGCAAAGCAAACTCACTCCGCTATCAAGACGTCACCTCGGCCATCGCCTCGGGGCGGCTCAGACGACAAGCCGCGTACTTGAATTCAGGTATCTTGCCGAAAGGATCGAGAGCCGGATTGGTCAACAGGTTCGCCGCCGCCTCCGCATAACAGAACGGCACAAAGACCATGCCTTCCGGCATCTGCGGATCGACACGTGCCATCAGCGTTATCTCCCCTCGCCGGGTGGTAATCGTCAACTGCTCACCCGGCGCCAGGCCCAGGCGTGCCAACTCACTCGGCGCAACGCTAGCCACCGCGTCGGGTTCGAGATCGTCAAGTACCTTGGTGCGTCGGGTCATTGAGCCGGTATGCCAATGCTCGAGCTGACGTCCCGTCGTCAGTACCGTCGGATAGGCATCGTCAATAGGTTCATCGGGCGGCAGCGGTCGGGTGGGTGAGAACTTGGCGCGGCCACTAGGGGTGGGGAAAGCATCACTGAAGACCACATCGGCGCCCGGTGCATCGTCCGCAGGGCAAGGATAGGTGACCGTTTGCTCTCGCTCGAGGCGCTCCCAACTAATATGATCGAGCGACGGCATGCCCTTGGTCATCTCGTCGAACACATCGCGTGGGTGCTGATAATTCCAGGGCAAGCCAAAACGCTGAGCCAGCTGTTGAATGATCCACCAATCAGGCTTGGCCTGCCCAGGTAAGGGCATGGCGGCACGACCCATTTGTACTTGGCGGTTGGTGTTGGTCACAGTGCCGTCCTTTTCCGGCCAAGCTGAAGCCGGCAGGATTACGTCGGCGTATTGTGCCGTCTCGGTGACAAACAGGTCTTGCACCACAAGATGTTCAAGTTTGGCCAGGGCGGCACGGGCATGATCGAGATCGGGATCGGACATTGCCGGGTTTTCACCCAGAATATACATGCCACGGATGGTGCCTGCGGTGATGGCATCTATTATTTCGACCACGGTCAAACCGGGCTTGGCTTCCAGGGTCGTATTCCAGAGTTCCTCAAAAGCACTGCGCACCTGTGCATCCGAAACGGGCTGGTAATCGGGTAGTACCATCGGGATCAGGCCTGCATCGGAGGCGCCCTGTACGTTGTTTTGCCCACGCAACGGATGCAGCCCCGTGCCAGGCCGCCCCGTCTGGCCGCACGCCAAAGCCAGTGAGATCAGACAGCGAGCATTATCGGTGCCATGGATGTGCTGAGAAATGCCCATACCCCAGAAGATCATCGCCTTGTCGGCGTTGGCGTAAAGCCTCGCCACTTCACGTATGTCTTCGGCGGAGATACCGCAAAGGTACGACATGGCTTCCGGCGTCATGTCGATGACGTGAGTTTTTAGCGCCTCGAAACCCTCGGTGTGCTTGGCGATATATGCCTCATCGTAAAGCCCTTCCGTGACGATGATGTTGAGCATGGCATTGAGCAGCGCCACGTCGCTGCCCGGTGTGAAGCGCAGCGTCTTGTGCGCATAGGCCTCCAGTGCCTGACCACGTGGATCAATGATAATGATCTTGGTGCCCTTCTTGGCCGCCTGTTTAAAAAAGGTTGCCGCGACGGGATGGTTTATCGTGGGGTTGCAGCCGGTAAGAATCACCACATCGGATTCCAGCGCCTGCATGAATGAAGCCGTCACAACACCGGAGCCAATACACTCCATCAGCGCAGCGACCGAACTGGCATGACACAAACGTGTGCAATGATCCACATTATTGGAGCCGAAGCCGACGCGTACCAGCTTCTGAAATAGCCATGCCTCTTCATTGGAGCACTTAGCGCTGCCGAAACCAGCCAATGCATCAGGGCCATGGTCATTCTTCAGGCCGACCAAGCCCCGCGCGGCCATATCCAGCGCCTCCTCCCAGCTTGCCTCGCGAAAATGCGTAGTGGGGTTGGCCGGATCGAACTCGGGGTCGAGCCTCTTGGCCACGCCCTCGCGACGAATCAATGGGGTGGTCAGGCGTGACGGATGGCGTGGATAATCGAAGCCAAAGCGCCCTTTCACACACAACCGGTTATGATTCGACGGCCCGTCCCTGCCTTCGACGAACAGAATTTCTTGATCCTTGAGGTGGTAGGTCAGCTGGCAGCCGACGCCGCAATACGGGCATACCGAATCAACCGTATGATCGGCTATTTTCGAATTACCACGGCCCTGCTCATCAATCAGGGTCGCTGGCATCAGTGCGCCGGTGGGGCAGGCTTGAACGCATTCGCCACAGGCGACACAGGTACTCTCACCCATCGGATCGTCAAAATCGAAGACGATCTTTGATGAGGCGCCACGATGAGCCAGGCCGATGACATCATTGACCTGAACTTCACGACAGGCCCGCACACATAGGTTGCACTCGATACAGGCATCGAGATTGACGTTCATCGCGCTGTGCGAGGCGTCATGATTTGACAGCTGGCGCTTAGCTTTATGTGCCTCGACGGGATTACGGGCCGGAAGCCACGCCTTGACTGCAGTGGCATCGATGGCCAACTGATCGGCCATGGCCCAGAAATGACTGGCACAGTCGGGGCTCGCCTCACGCTCGGGTTGATCGGCGATCAGCAGCTCCATCACGCCCTCGCGGGAAATTCGCGAGCGCTCCGAGGTGGCACTCTTGACTACCATGCCGGGCTTGGCTTCGCGCAGGCAACTTGCGGCCAAGACGCGTTCGCCTTCGATCTCGACCATACAGGCGCGGCAATTACCATCGGCGCGGTAGCCGTAAGCATCCTTGAAGCATAAATGGGGGATTGTCTCTCCTGCACGCTTGGCGACTTGCCACAGTGTCTCGCCGGGAAAGGCCATGACGCTATGGCCGTCGAGGGTCAGCTCGAATGGCTCGGGCATACCTGATGTCGGCGAGGCAGGGAATACTGCGGTATTCATATCACTGCTCCTTAGCCTCTGTCAGCCCCGAACGATCACGTTCTGAGCAGCCAGCGGCTCGCGGAAGTCTTTCAAGAGCCCCAACACCGGGTTGGGTGCGGCTTGACCCAAACCACAAATCGAGGCATCCATCATCACCTGCGACAGGCGCGTAAGCTCAGCCACGTTCCAGGTGTTGCGCTTGAGCAATGCCAGCATTTTTTCGGTACCAACCCGGCACGGCGTGCACTGTCCACATGATTCATCGGCAAAGAAAGCCAACAGGTTGGTGGCCACCGCCCGGAGATCATCCTGGTCGGACACCACCATCACCGCGGCGGAACCAATAAAGCAGTCATGCGCCTGGAGGGTATCAAAATCCAGAGGAATATCAGCTTTGCTCGCCGGCAGAATACCGCCCGAGGCGCCGCCAGGCAGATAGGCGACTAAAGTGTGACCTTCCTGCATACCGCCGCAATACTCATCGATCAGTTCATTCAGCGTAATACCCGCCGGTGCCAAGTGCACGCCGGGTTTATTGATGCGTCCCGATACCGAGAAGCTGCGCAAGCCACTGCGACCATGACGACCGTGACCGGCGAACCATTCGGCACCGCGTTTCCAGATCAGCGGGATCCAGTAAACGGTCTCGACATTGTTGACCAGGGTTGGCCGATCGAATAGCCCCACCTGGGCCACATAAGGAGGACGATGACGTGGCTTGCCGGGTTTGCCCTCCAGTGACTCGATCAGCGCCGATTCTTCGCCGCAGATATAGGCTCCCGCGCCACGGCGCGTCACAATATAGCCGGGCTCGACCAGCCCCGCTGCTTCCAGCTCGGCGATCGCCTCATGCAGGACGCGATGCAAACCGGGATACTCATCCCGCAGGTAGATATACAGGGCCGTAGCGTCTATTGCCCATGCGCTAACCAACGCGCCTTCGAGAAAACGATGCGGGGCACGCTCCAGGTAGTAACGGTCCTTGAAAGTTCCTGGTTCGCCCTCATCGGCATTGATGACACAATAGCGAGGCCCCGGTTCAGCACGTACAAAGCCCCATTTACGGTAAGTCGGGAAGCCCGCGCCCCCTAACCCGCGTAAACCCGATGCCTCCAGCATCGTCATCAACGCATCGACGCTCACCTTCCCCTTCTGACAATCGCCAAGCAGTTGGTAACCGTCTTTGTCGAGATAGTCGTCGAGCTTCTGCCAGTCAATAGCCTCAGGATGATAATGGCCTGTATCCAGCACCGCGTTGACCGCATTGCGCGTCGCATAGCGAAGATGGCGATGGCCAACTTCGACTATTGGTGCGGTGTCGCAACGGCCCATGCAAGGCGCACGAATCACTCGCACCTGACTTGGATCGACGCTGGCTTGCAACTCAGCTTGCAGCGTATCGGCTCCTGCCAGTTGACAGGATAATGAATCGCAGACGCGGATAGTGGTGGGTGGAGGGGGCGCCTGATCGTCATGCACGACATCGAAATGTGCATAAAAGGTAGCCGTTTCATATACCGCCGCCATGGGCAGGTTCATGAACGTTGCCAAGGCACGCAGGTGGCGCAATGTCACGTGCCCGTATGCATCCTGTAGGGTGTGCAGATTTTCGATCAACAGATCGCGGCGGCGAAGAGAACTGTCTTCATCCGTGCCCAGCAGGGATTCGACCTCAGCCAACGCAGCGGGGTCGAGGTCTCGACCACGAGGCTTGCCGCGAGGCCCCCGCCTGCCCGACGTAGCACGCTGTGTCTTATCGATTTTACTCACCATCCGGAATTTCTCTCGCTCACTTAAAAGTTCTTGGCGCTCAAGCAATTGGCGCCGTAATAGAGAGTTATCCTATACGGCGCCAAGTGTTCAGATCATGATTACGGCTAAAAAGACATGCCGAAGACGATTACAGCACGCCTTTTGCCTTTGCCGTATGCGTCGCAATAGCATCCATCAGAGGCGGAGAAAGACAGTCATAAGGCTCCAGCCCAAGTTCCTTCAAGCGTGAGCGAACAGCGCCCATCTGTTCCGGGTCTGCTCCCGATTCGATAATTGACGAAGTAAAGGCAGCAAACTCGGGGGCGGTCCATCCTTGCTCACTGGATAGCTCGGTATGGATGAAATCCAAGCCATAAAAGGGATGCGATGTATCCTCAATACGCCCGAACATGTGCACACCGCAATTCTGACAGGCATGACGTTGGATGGTAGCGGAAGAGTCGACGACCTTCAGCTTGTCCTCATTCGCCGTGACACTCACTGCATCCCTCGGGACCACGGCCACTTGGGAGAAAAGCGCGCCTGATGGCTTCCAGCATTTGGTGCAACCACACACATGGTTGTGCATGCATTGCGCCTTGACGGTTACCTCGACCTGGTTGGAAGAGCAATGGCAATACAACTTGCCACCGCTAAACTGGTCACTGCCCGCCTTCACGCCATTATCGACCGAAGGGTGGATATTGATTCCGCTCATTTGCTGCTCTCCTTTCTCACCAATGTGTTTGTCGTTATTGTCGGCAGGCGCTGGGGCATTCTCCCCTCGCAAACTGGTCAGAATTTTTGTTAGCCACGACATACTTCACCTCATCTCAACGATGCCCCTTCAATAGTGCAGGACGGTACGAATGCTCTTGCCTTCATGGAGCAGATCGAACGCCTCGTTGATCTGTTCAAACGGCATGTTATGGGTGATGAACTCGTCAATCTTCAATTCACCTTTCATGTAGCGATCAACATAGTCAGGGAGCTGGCTACGCCCTTTAACACCACCAAAGGCCGAACCCTTCCAGACTCGCCCGGTGACCAGCTGGAATGGCCGTGTAGATATCTCTTCGCCTGCCCCGGCAACCCCGATGATGATCGATTCGCCCCAGCCCTTGTGGCAACATTCCAGCGCCGAGCGCATCACGTTGACGTTGCCGATACATTCGAAGGAGTAGTCGACGCCGCCATCGGTCAGGTCGACAATCACCTGCTGGATGGGGTCGCTGTAGTCCTTGGGGTTGACGAACTCGGTGGCTCCGAACTGGCGTGCCAGCTCAAATTTGTCAGGGTTGACGTCGATGGCGATGATCCGCGAGGCCTTGGCCATCTGGGCGCCCTGAATGACCGCCAGGCCAATGGCGCCGAGACCAAATACCGCTACCGTGGCGCCGGGCTCGACCTTGGCGGTATTGAGAACCGCGCCAATGCCGGTGGTCACGCCGCAGCCGAGCAGGCAGATCTTGTCCAGCGGAGCCTGCTTGGATACCTTGGCCAGGGAGACCTCGGGCAGTACGGTATATTCGGAGAAGGTTGAGCAGCCCATGTAGTGGTAGAGCTTACGGCCATCCAGCGAGAAGCGTGTCGTGCCGTCGGGCATCAAGCCCTTGCCCTGGGTAGCACGCACTGCGCCGCATAGGTTGGTCTTTCCGGAAAGGCAGAACTTGCACTTGCCACATTCGGCAGTATAAAGCGGAATGACATGATCACCGGGCTGCAGGCTGGTTACGCCTTCGCCAACCTCCTGTACCACGCCCGCGCCCTCATGGCCGAGCACTGAGGGAAACAGGCCCTCCGGATCGGCTCCCGAAAGCGTAAAGGCATCGGTATGGCAGACACTGGTCGCGGCAATACGCACCAGCACCTCTCCCGTCCTGGGCCCTTCGACATCGATTTCGACAAGTTCCAACGGCTTGCCGGCTTTCCAGGCGATGGCGGCACGTGACTTCATAAACTTTACCCTTTTATTATTGTAATACTGGTGTTTTAACAGCGTTCACTGTCATTGATGGTGCCGAACTCACGAGCGCGGCAGTTCAAAGTCAGTCTAGGCGAGCTTAGTCAAAAAGGGTATTGACACGGGAGTCATAAGAGTGTTGCCACAGGGCAACAATCACAATCGGCGATAACCCGCTGGCGAGTGGTACCACCACTGCCTCGGCGCTTCAGCGAACAGGGTCGCGGCAAATTCTTCCAGCGCTTCTGGAGTCACGTCCACCAAGGCATGTTCCATGACTTCCCAGGGCCGTAAAATTAGCGCCGTAGCCGTTGGCGGCATTGCTGTGGACAGGGATGAGCCAATGACAGCATGGCGCAACGCTTGCCAGCTCGCCAAGATAGCCTCGCCAGGCGTTTCGGGAGGGCCCCATTGCATGCTTAAACCATCCAGCCGCCGCGCCAGTGTGGCCTCACCCAGACGGGCCAGCGCCATGCCTTTCTGCTTAAGAAAACATTTCACCGCTTCTTGCAGGTCATCAATATCGGCATGCGGAGACTGCACCACGTAGCCCAATCGCGGCCAGCCGTCTGCCTCGCGATAGCGCACAGCTGCGACATAACCCAAACCTTGGTGAACGCGAAGCTCCTGGAAAAAAGCACTATCATGCGCATCGGCAAGTAGCCGCATCAACAGTCGGCTCACGGGGGTATCATCGGGGCCATCGATTTGTAGCATCAGCGCATGATCTTCACCCTGTGGCGCGAGCCAGCGAGGTGCTCCAGCGACGCTTGTGGATAGCGTTTCGTGGCTTGATTCAACAACACCACAACTGTAATCGAGCAATTCAGACGCTTGTGTGGCCAGGCGCTGCGAGGCGCTAAGATACTCGCTGGGCCCAAGCCAGCCCATGCTCCAACTCAATATTCGTTTACCCAACGGTTGCGCATCGTGTCTGGGAAAAGGCACCCCCAAGCATGCCAGCATACGTTGCGCCAGCAAGCCGGCTGGCGCAACGCTGGGTTGTGAAGAGCGGGGTTGTAAAGAGCGGGCTTGGCCCCGCGGCGAATCAGGCGTGACCACTGCCCATGCTGCCAATGCTTGAGAAGCCACCGACTCGAGGCCTTGAGGCTCGCCCTGCACTCTCAGCCAATCGCCTCTGGTATCACCGCCCAACGTTAATGTCACGGCAGCATTTCGTGCCGCTTGGCGAAGTGCCAACGTATGCTGGTGCCACGCCGCCAGGCGTACTTGCTGAGTCTTCCTGGGCGCAGGCCAGCCGAGACACCAACTGCTATCCTGTTGCCCGCTCCCTCCCGCCCACCAGAGGCCGAAAGACCCATGCTCGCCAAGGCACTCGGCCACTGTCGGCGAGCTGGCAACAGCGCCCCGGGTCAAATAATCCTGCAGTGCGATGCGTGGTGCCGGACAAGGCGCCAATCTTGCGGCGCTGGTAGACGCCCTACCTTCCGGCCAGCTCACTCGTCGAAACGGGGTCAATGTATTTGGCACATACTCGACATCGGCATCGAGTCCCTGCTTTTCTTCCATGATGCGACACGCCGATGGCGCCAAACAGGCCTCGAGTTCGTCGAACGCGCACTGAAAGCCATTATCGCCATGATTATCGCTATGCTCAGTGGAGGGCGGCTGGGCCAACCGTCGAGCCAGTTGTAGCGCATAGTCATCTAAATCGGTTTCGCTAATTAAGGGATATGGGCACGGTTGAATGACGAGACGCGATGGTAATTCCCTTACCGCACTCAGGCAGGTCGCCAACAGCCTGTCCACACAGCGCTCGCCCCTTGGGGTCAGCGTCAAGGTTAAGCACAGCGCGGGACCAGTACCCTCCGGCCTGACGGTCGCCGCCATGTCGGCAATGGCAGCCTGCTCCTGCAGCGTGGCGGCCAGTCGGCCATCGCATAAGGTCGTTAGCGCGTGGTCGAGAAGCGCAGCATGATGCTCCGCCAAAGAGGATGACAGTGGCCATAGCATCTCGAGTTTTGGCGCTGTCGATGCCTGCTTAGGGGGCAGGCACCATTGCAGATAGGCCGGTGACGCCCAGCGAGCGTTCGACTGTCGATTGAGAGGTCGTGCGCCGTCGGGGATAGCACTGCATGTCGGTTCCAGCATCTCGAACTGGCTAGCAAGCGATGCCGGCCCGAGCATTACCATGCTGATACGCTCGGCACGATAATGTGTGTCGTGAAAGTCGCCGAGAGCCTCGCAAAGGGAGGCACTACCTTTGCCAAGAGTGCCACGATGACCGGCATGAAAATCGGCGGCGGGATGGTCAGGCTGGAACAGCCGCGACAGAACTGCTTGGCGGTGCAGTGCCGGGTCTGCCAGGCGAGCTTGAAACTCGGCATCGATAACCTCAATTTCCCGGCTGATCGCGGATGTCACGAGGCACGGCCGTACCAGCAGGTCGATTAATCTAACAAGCCCCTCCTGCGCGGCGGCAGGTGGCAAACTCAGGTGATAATCAGTGACAAATTCATCGGTCTTGGCATTGTAGCGCCCCCCTTGCTCGCCCACCCAGGCAGCAAAGGCGCCCGGCTGAGGTGAGTTCCGTGAGCCGAGAAAAAGTGAATGTTCGAGTAGATGGGCCAGCCCGGGCCGCTCGCGGGGTTCATCAAGATAGCCCGCCCCCACCGCAGCGACCAGGCGTACCTTACGTGCGGAAGGCACCTCCACAGCCAGGATATCGGTGCCGCTTGGCAAGCGTTGACGAGCGACACGACTGCCCGTCGGCAATGCCGGCATCCCACTTAGCAGAGCCTCCTCAACGCCCATATCAACGTCCGGTGTGGGAGGTGGAGGCAAAAAAGGCGAGCTCTTCAGCGATCATGCGACGTCGATTATCCGGATGCCTAATGCCATGGCCTTCATCATCGAATAGCACTACCCTCGCCTTCACATCTCGTTGCTGTAATGCTGCGGCCATGGCGTGTGTCTGTTCCGGCACCACCACTCGGTCCTGGTCACCCTGGAAAAAAATCACTGGCGAATTGATCGAGTTGACACGGTAACAAGGGCTTTGTCTACGTTGTGAAGCGGTATCACCCAATAACCACTCAAGGTAACCGGATTCAAAGCGGTGGGTTTGTGTGGCCAAACGCGGCGCATCGGTGACGCCATAAAGGCTCGCACCAGCACGAAAACAGGTGGTTGCAGCGAGTGTATTAAGCACGGTAAAACCGCCTGCGCTCTGTCCCCGAATGAATAACTGCTCTGCATCGGCAACGCCCTGCGCAACTAGTTCATCGGCCAGAGCAATAACATCCTCGACATCCAACTGCCCCCATTCCCCCGCGAACCGTTCGCGAAAAGCGCGTCCCCAGTTGCCGCTGCCGCGTGGATTAATGTCCGCGACGGCAAATCCCTGCTGCGTCCACCAGTGTACGAGCGGATCGTAGACCGGATAGCTGGCTGACGTGGGCCCTCCGTGTACGCGAATGATCAGCGGCATAGGGCTGCCCGCCTGCGCTTCCTTACCGTCGCCGTGATAAAGGAAGGCTGTAAACCATTCATCGCCGCCCACCGTAATGGTCAGTGTTTCCGGTACAAGCGAAAGATCCAGAGTGGCTAAACTTAACAGTTTCTGGTGTTCATTATTACCAAATCGGACACGTTCCAGACGTGCGGTATGGCCGACGCCTTGAGTAATTGCATACAGCCATCCCTCGGCACTTGCCAACCCTGCCACGCGCGACGCATCGGGAAAATAGCGAGCCGACGAACGGCCTTGAGAATCGAGATGCAGAACATGCGCCGCGCCCTCTTCGAGGCGCACTACGATACCGCCATCTCCCTGCCATAGATGATGGCTTTCTCCCAGTTGCCAGGGAGTAGGAATATGATCCGCCGGCCAGTCACTGAGCAGCTTTACCGTCTCTCCTTTGAACCGATAAGGTTGCCACCAACCACCGTGATCACTCATCACGATCAATCCACCATCGCTGGCAAAACGTGGCTGACTGACGGCCGTACCGCCATCCCAGCAGTTGATGGCGCGAGCAAGCCCATCGTCTCCGAGTTCAGCAATCTTCAGTGTGGAGCGCTGCCAGGGCATATTCGGCAACTGCCATTCCACCCAGGCGAGCCAGCGACCATTGGGCGAAAGCGACGGTGCGCCATAGAAATCACTACCTTCGGCAATGACGTCGAGCTCTCCTTCGCGGATAGCCACCAGCCTCTGGCTCCCTTGACGGCCATCACCGTACTCTTCTACCGCTAACACACGACAACGATGCGGATCGGCAATCATGCCACCATAACGGGCATCCGGTCGTGACCACCAAGGGCGTGCCTCGCCTCCAGCCAAAGGCTGCTGAAGCAGTTGCTGGCTTGGGTTATCGATGATCACCACAAACTCATCGAAACAGGCATAGGCACCCCCGCCATAGCCATTGACACGGCTACCAACATCATAAAGCGGAGGTGTCAGGGCACGTGATTCACCATTCGCCCAGTGCCACAGTGTCTTGCGCCCCGTGGCTGGATTCGCCGCGAGCCAGAATGCTCCCGTCGGAGTTGCCTGCAACTCGCTCAGACCATCGGCAGGCAATGCCACCTCGCGGGGCATCGTATCGAGCAGAGAGGAAACATCGAACGTTATGTGCTTACTCATTCGCGGCAAAACACTTGCGATTCCCGTTTATTCCGTGGCGTCAGTTCCGCCACAGAGCGATTATCGGCAGCCGCCTCTGCACGTGCGGCCTCAATCAGCCCGTGTTGAGGTGATAAGCCACAAACTGGATCCGTGGCTGTCTCATCACCGGTAAGCAGGTAGGCTTGGCAGCGACAACCCCCGAAATCCTTATGACGTTCGTCACACTCACGACATGGTGAGGGCATCCATTCATCGCCTCGAAAACGGTTAAACGAAAAGCTTTCATACCAGATGCTATTGAGCGGCTGCTCACGCACCGTGGGAAATGTCATCGGCAGCTCGCGAGCACTGTGACAAGGTAGCACCGTGCCATCCGGTGTGACGGTCATGAATATCGCCCCCCAGCCTCCCATGCATGCCTTGGGACGCTCGGCATAATAATCCGGCACCACAAACAGCAAGCGCATATCCTTGCCTTCGGCAGCTAGCTGCTGGCGCCAACGCTGAGTCGTCGCCTCTGCGGCATCAAGCTGCGAACGACTCGGCAAAAGCCCCGCACGATTGAGATGTGCCCAGCCATAAAGCTGGCAATTGGCTAGCTCTACGGCATCGGCGCCCAACTCGACGCATAACGCGATGACCTTATCAATCTGATCAATATTATGCCGATGCAGCACGACATTGAGGACCATTGGATAGCCCGCTGCCTTGACGGCACGCGCCATGGCCAATTTCTTGGCATGGGCTTTTTTCGAGCCGGCCAATGCAGCCGCCATTTCCTCGTCTGCTGCTTGTAGGCTGATCTGGATATGATCAAGGCCAGCGTCGCGCAAGGCTAATATGCGCGCCTCATCGAGCCCCAGGCCAGAAGTGATTAGATTGGTATAAAAGCCCAGTTCACGCGCCTCAGCGACCAACTCTTCCAGGTCGTCACGCACCAAAGGCTCCCCTCCCGAAAAGCCCATCTGGACGGCACCCATGGCGCGCGCCTGATGCAGCACATCGCGCCACTCATCGGTGCTAAGTTCCTTTTGCTGAGAAGCGAAATCAAGGGGGTTGGAGCAGTAAGGGCACTGCAAGGGGCAGCGATAGGTAAGTTCCGCCAGCAGCCACAGCGGCGCACCGATCGTATCGTCACGCGCCTTATCGTAGGCTGTGCTAGGTTCCGGTGAACTCGAGAGTAACTTAGTCATGACGTATCCACCCCTGGTTGGCGGCGTCGAGCAGGAATTCTCTTACATCCTCCTCAAGCGTGGTGGCTTCGGGGAAACGACGCTGCAGCTCAGCGACCAACATGGCAACGTTACGCTCACCGTCCAGCAATGTCAGCACCGCGCCGGCGCTTTCGTTGAGCTGAACCATGCCTTCGGGATAAAGCAGAACATGCCGTTGTTGAGCAGGCTCCCATTGCAGGCGCCATCCCGGACGCAGCCTGTATATAGTAGTTGCCTCAATACTCGGCGTCATGCCAACCCCCGATGATAGACCCGCTCATCAGTAACGCTATGATACGGGGGACGACCAAGTTGGTAGGCCATGCTCATGGCATCAAGCATGCTCCACAGCACATCCAGCTTGAATTGCAATATATCCAGGGCGCGCTGCTGGGCCTGGTAGTTAGTGCATATATCCAGGGCAACCTCGAGACCATGGTCGACATCACGACGCGCTTCATTCAAGCGCTTGCGGAAGTAACCGTAACCGGCGGCATCGATCCAGGGGTAGTGCTGCGGCCAGCTCTCCAGGCGACTCTGATGAATTTCCGGCGCGAACAGTTCAGTCAATGACGAGATCGCCCCCTCGCGCCAGTCAGCCCGGCGCACGAAATTGAGATAGGCATCCACGGCAAAGCGGACCCCTGGGAGTACATGCTCCTGGGACCAAAGTTCTTCCCTGGTCATCCCCACGGCCTCGCCAAGAGTTAACCAGGCTTCTATGCCGCCGCCATTCTCCTGATAGCCATCATGATCCAGAAGACGCTGAACCCAACGCCGACGGGTAGCGGCATCTGGGCAGTTGGCCAACAGTGCAGCATCCTTCTGGGGTATGTTGATCTGATAATAAAAGCGATTAGCGACCCAGCCACGTATTTGCTCCGGCGTGGATCGCCCTTGCGCCATATCGACCTGGTAAGGGTGATGAATATGATAGTAAGCACCCTTGGCCATCAATGCAGCACGAAAAGCATCCCGATCGAGTGCAGGGCCGTTCTGCTTACTATCCATCTGCTTACTATCTAAAGGAGAAGCGATGGACGTCATGACGAGCTCCTTGTACTGAATACATGCCTTCTGTTATCAAGCAGCTTTTAATGAGCAATGCCGCTCGAATCAAGTCTTCTTATAGTTATAATGTGAACTTCATGCCGTCGTAGGCAACCTCAATACCGCGTTTGTCCAGTACCGCCCGCTCGGGCGAGGATTCATCGAGGATGGGGTTGGTATTGTTAATATGAATGAGGATGCGGCGTGTTGCCTCCGGCAACCGATCAAGCTCAGATAGCAATCCATTCTCGCCTTTCAGGGCGAGATGACCCATGTCCGTGCCGGTCGCCTGGCCGACACCACTCCGCTGCAGTTCATCGTTGTGCCAGAGAGTGCCATCTACCAACACACAATCAGCACGCTGCATCCAGGCACGTACGCTTTCGGTAAGCTGCCCGAGCCCCGGCGCATAGAATAGCGAGGCACCACTGCTTTCGTCTTCGATCAGCAGACCGATATTATCACCTGGCGTAGGTGAACCACGGCGTGGCGAGTAAGGCGGAGCATTACTGTCCAGGGCTATCGCCGTAAAGGTCAAGCCGGGGCACGGTTCAATCTTGAAGCGTGCCTCATGCTGGCTTTCATCAACAGGGATAGGCTGCCAACGCAGCCCCCCCTGCCAATGCGTCAGCATGGGAAATAGGGGGAAACCGGTACTCAGGTCCTGATGGACGTTCGGCGTGCACCAAACATCCAGCGGACACCCTTCCCGTAGCGATAAGAGTCCAGTGGAGTGATCGATCTGTGCATCGACCAGCAATACCCCTGCAATCCCCGTGTCACGAAATTGCCGCTTCGGATGAAGCTCAGGATTATTGGCAATTTGGGCACGAATATCCGGTGAAGCATTGCATAATAACCAGCGCTCACCATCCGTACTGATGGCTATCGACGATTGAGTGCGACTCTGTGCCATGAGGGTGCCATTGCGCACCCCATGGCAATTGGAGCAGTTGCAGTTCCACTGCGGGAAGCCGCCCCCCGCCGCCGCGCCCAATACCAGTATCTGCATGTCTTTCCCTTTAATAAACACAAACTTTATTACTTCAATTGACTAAAAATCACCAAAAAAAGTGCTACCGGTTTATCAACTTTAACAACTCCACGAAAAACGGGGCGTCCAAATAGGTACGCCCCGCTCTCCCCTAGCTTAGCAATCCTGTTTTAGCGATTAGATATATAAAGAGTTACCTCAAAACCGAGGCGGAGATCTTTATAAGCTGGCTTTGTCCACATACTAGCCTCCCAGAACAGTCTGTTTATTTGAATGCACCCTAAGTAAAGCAGTTTCCGGCAAAATCACATTACTACTAAGGTCTCGTTCTAACACACCGGCGTCTTACTGCCTTCCATAATCCTGGCCCACCTCAGCGTTTACGCGGGCTAGCGACAAGATGAAACGATTATGCACCAGATGGCAAAAGTGTTTTGACCATTAACTCGTTTTAATTCGCACCACCTGACGTGGTTATTATTGCAACTTGTGCTAAACCTTCAAAGTGTTGCTAGGAAAAATATAAAAACAAGACGTTGCGTTACTGGATTGAGCGACGCAACTTAAGTGGAGATAACAATATGCTTCCAGAAACGCGCCTCGCCATAGCGACTATAGGGCTATTGGCCATCTCGATGGCTCAGGCCAACGAGAACCAACTCGAGCTTCAACAAAACCCTGACCTCTGGGCAACTCAGCTAGGCAACTACCAGGGTCATCGATACAGCGAATTAGATCAAATCACGCGTGAGAATGTTGGGCAGTTACAGCCTCAATGGCAATTCTCCACCGGCGTACTACGCGGCCACGAAGGCGGACCGTTATACGTCGGGGATGGACGCCTCTACATTCACACCCCCTTCCCCAATAAAGTCTTTGCTCTTGATCTTGAGGACGAAGGCAGAATTATCTGGTCCTATGAACCCGATCAGGATTTCCGCGTCATCCCCGTTATGTGCTGTGATACCGTCAACCGTGGCCTAGCCTATTCAGATGGCAAGCTATTCCTCGGTCAGGCAGACAACACGCTAATCGCTCTGGATGCCGAGACCGGTGAACTGCTATGGGATGCCAGCAATGGCGACCATACCATCGGTGAATCCAACACCATGTCGCCGCTGGTCGTACACGACAAGGTCATCATGGGCATCAGTGGCGGTGAGTTCGGTATTCGCGGCCACATGACAGCCTACAATGTCGAAACGGGCGAAAGGGAATGGCGCGGCTATTCCAACGGCCCCGACGATGATGTATTGATAGACCCCGAAACCACCCTAATGATGGGCGAACCCATCGGTGAATCCGATCTCGGCTTAACTACGTGGCCGGAAGGTGAATGGGAGCGCGGCGGCGGCGCTCCCTGGGGCTGGATTACTTACGACCCGGAACTCGATCTGATCTACTATGGCACCGGTAACCCCGGCACCTGGAATCCCGAGCAGCGCACCGTCGATGGCGAGCCGGCCGACAACAAGTGGGCGATTACCGTCTTCGCGCGTGACCCCAACAACGGCGAGGTGAAGTGGGTCTATCAGAAGGTACCCTTCGATGAATGGGATTATGACGGGGTCAACGAGAACCAGTTGATCGATATTGAAATCGATGGAGAACAGCGTAAAGGACTGGCGATCATCGACCGTACCGGTTTTGGCTTCCTGCTTGATCGTGAGACGGGTGAGCTGCTGGTCGCAGAGAAGTATGCTCCTGAGACCAACTGGGCATCCCATTACGACATGGAAACCGGCCGTCCGGTGGTTAACGATGAGTTCAGCACGTTTGCCCAGGGTGTCGATGTCAATACAACCGACATTTGTCCCACGGCAATGGGTGCCAAGAACATGCAGCCGAGTTCCTACTCGCCTGATACCGGCTTGATCTACGCTGGCATCAACCGCATCTGCATGAACTATGAGCCCTTTGAAACCAATTATGTCGCAGGTCAACCCTATGTCGGTGCGACCCTGACCATGATGCCGGCCCCGGTTGAAGAAGGTGGCATGGAAGGTCGAATGGGTAGCTTTATCGCTTGGGATCCGGTCAAAGGTGAAGTCGTCTGGGAGGTCGATGAGCGTTTCGCGGTGTGGAGCGGCGCATTGACCACGGCTGGCAATCTGGCCTTCTACGGCACGCTTGAAGGCCATATCAAGGCAGTAGATATCGAAACCGGCGAAGAGCTATGGCGCTTCAAGACCCCCTCCGGCATTATCGGCAACATCAACACCTTCCGGCATAACGGCAAGCAGTATATCGGCGTGCTCTCCGGCGTAGGTGGATGGGCGGGTATCGGTCTCGCTGCGGGTCTGGAGAATCCAGAAGAGGGACTCGGTGCCGTCAGTGCCTTCTCCGGGCTGGATGAATATACCAAGCTAGGTGGCATTCTAACGGTATTCGCATTACCCGATAGCGATACCTAAAAGCACCTGCCCCCTCCTCCCGTCATGGCGGCTATCAGCCCCATGGCGGGAACCGTTAAGAACCATCTTTAAGAATATTGCGCACCACAATATTCGACATTAGCGTTATATGAAGCAATAACTACAACACGGTTTCTGACCTAGGGTGAAAGATGTTAAACAAGAAATCTCGCTCCAAGCATATCGGTATTCTGAGTATCGCAGTATTGGCCCTTAGCATCACCACGGCCTCGGCAGATAACCAGAATGTAAATAACCAGGCCCCATCTGAACAACAAGCGAGTCAAGAACCAGGCAGTTTCATCGTCAAAGACGGCAAGGTCGATCCGAATACCTACCAAGGCTATCTTACCTATACACGTCATTGTCAGGCCTGCCATGGACCTGACGCGCTGGGCTCATCCTTTGCTCCCAGCCTATCCAAGGCTGCAGAACGCCGCTCCTTTGCGGAAATTGCCAGCACTATCGCCGGAGGCCTTCAGATTCAGCCCGGCCGTGTCATGCCATCCTTCGCAGAAGATCCCAGCGTCATATCGAACATCGGTAATATTTATAGCTATCTGAAGGCACGCGCTTCTGGCGAGCTGGGTCGTGGCCGGCCAAAAGTCATCGAAGAAATGCTAAATGAGGAAGAGGGTTAACGGCTACTGCTACTGCGCTTCATTCACTATCTTCCGCCCCTGTTCCACTGGAGAGATTAATGCCCCACTCCATCCGTCTGGCCCTCTTCGTCACAGCCACCACGCTTGGCCTTATCGGTACTGGTGTGAACAGTGCTTCGGCTGACATGCCCGAGCGTGATGAACGAGAGCATCTTCGTGTCTGTGCCGATGGTAACAACCTGCCCTTTACTAACCGCGAGGAGCAGGGCTTTGAGAACCGCATCGCGCAGCTATTGGCCGAGGACATGGGCAACCCACTGACGTATGTCTGGGCACCGCAAATCATGGGTTTCGTCCGCAATACCCTCGAGTTACGTGTTTGCGATGTCATTATGGGCGTGGCCGCCGGGTATGAGTTCGTACAAGGCAGCAATGCCTACTATCGCTCCGTTTACTCCCTGATCGTGCCTGAAGGCTCCGATATCGAAATTACCAGCCTGAACGACCCCTCTTTGCAGGATCGTCGCATCGGTGTGATCGCTGAAACGCCACCGGTCGTCCCTCTGCGCAGAGCAGGCGCTAGCATCAAGGGCTATCCGCTGCAGGTCGATACTCGCGTAAGAGCGCCAGTCAAGGATGCGATAGAGGATATCGTTGCCGGCATCACTGAGGGCGCCGTTCTCTGGGGTCCGATCGCCGGCTATTATGCTGCGCAGCAGGAGCCTGCCCTGAAGGTCATACCGCTTGTCGATGACACCACCGGTGCCCACCTGCAATACCGTATTACCATGGGAATCAGACACGGTGAGCCTCAATGGAAGGACACACTCAATGATTTTATCGATCGGCGTCAGGACGATATCAACGCTATTCTAGCCGACTATAACGTGCCGCTACTGGATCGCCATGGTCAGCTTATTGATGAAGGTGCGAGGGACTCAGAATGAATTTAGTCAACCTGCGCCCGTTGAGCTTCACCCTGGGCTTCACGCTGCTTATCCTGCTACTTCCCGTTAATGCCCAAGCACAGCGTGCCGCTGCGGGCCCGCCGGACTGGCCTTGTGTGCAGCGCCTGATCCCCGAGCTTGCCTGGGGAACGCTATGGACGGGTCCCTCGCCCGATGAACTGGAACAGGAATGGTGGGAGGACGAACAAATCGGACGCACCGTACGTCTGGCAACGACCATGACCATCAGCGAAGAGCAGGCACTTGAGTACATCCAGGAATTCATCGCGGTCAGCAACCCCGATGAACAGCGCCTGACACTACTTTTCTCTGGGCTTTTCAAACAAATCAATAACGAACGAAGCCGCACCATCGAGAAGATCCGTAGTGCGTCTCGCGCTCAGGTCGCACGTTTGGAGCAGGTCTCCGAGTTAGTTGACGACCTGGAAGCAGCGCGGGATTCCTCTAGCGTCGAGCAAGAAGAAGCCGCCCGCCTGGAAGAGGAGCTGCATTGGGAGCGTCGCACTTTCACGATGCGTCAACAGGCGTTGCCGGCGCTATGTGAAAAGCCTTACTTACTCGAGGAGAGGCTTTCCAGGATGGTACGTGTCATTGATGCAGCAATGTAAAGGCCAGCAAATCATGGCAAATAATAACAACGCATAGGAGCGAAAATGAAGCACTTAACTTCCGATGTTCTAACCGCACAAGCTGGTTATTTATCAAACATTCCTCGTCTGATGCTGCTGAGCAGCTTGCTTGTCTGGTCGACCGTGACGTTGGCGCAGTCCTCTTCGCAGGAAACTGAGACGATCACCTTGGGTTATCTGGGAATCGAGCGCCCTGCGGATATCGAACCGTTATCGGTGCTTGACCCAGTTATCGATGACGAAGGCGTACAAGGTGCGCGACTTGCGGTCAATGACAATAATGCCACCGGGCAATTCCTCGGTCAGGAATTCGTGCTGGTTGAGTCTATCGTTGCGGAGCAAGGAGAAGTCCTGGCGGGTCTGGAATCACTTATCGAACAAGGAGCAGACTGGATCATAAGCGGTCTGCCTGACAAGGCCCTGCGTCAGGTACTGGAATCCTCGGCGCTGGAAGAGCGTGTGGTCTTTAATACTCTTGCCCAGGAAAATACCTTACGCGATGAAGAATGTCAGGCGAATGTCTTTCACACCACGCCCAGCCGGCGCATGTTGACCGACGCGCTCGCCCAGTTCCTGGGTTACAAGCAATGGCAGGACTGGGTACTGGTGCGAGGCAACACCGATGAAGACCAACTCCTGGCGGAGGCACTTCGCGAATCAGCCCAGCGCTTCGGTCACAATATCGTTGAAGAGAGGATGTGGCCACACGACCCCATGTCCCGGCGCGCTGAAGGCGGTTTTCACGCCATACAACGAGAAATCCCGGTGTTCATGCAGAACCTGCCACAGCATGATGTGGTGGTTATCGCCGATGAGAATGATTACTTCGGTGAATACTTCCCCTACCAGACCGAGATACCCAGGCCAGTCGTCGGTACCCAGGGGTTGAAGGCTGTCGCCTGGCACCGTACTCATGAATCCTGGGGCGCCGTACAACTACAGCGGCGGTTCGAGGAGCAGGCCGAGCGCTGGATGACACCGCATGATTATGCTGCCTGGATCGCAGTACGCTCACTGGGCGAAGCTGCGGCACGCACCGGCTCGGTAGACCGCGATACGGTCATCGACTATATGCTCAGTGATGAATTCGAACTGGCCGGCTATCTCGGCCTGCCGGTGAGCTACCGCACCTGGAACCACCAGCTGCGCCAGCCAATCCTGGTAACAGGGCCCCGTATGGTCGCCTCGGTTTCTCCGCAGGAAGGTTACCTGCACCCGCGTTCCCCACTGGATTCACTGGGCGTCGATGAAGGGGAGTCACAATGCAACATTCAGTGATTCACAGTGATAAGAAATCATTAGAACCACGTATTCGGGGAAGCAAAAAAATGCTCAAGCAAGGCTTACAGAGTGTTGCACTTGCGGCACTGTTTCTAACGCCCTTCTCAGCGCATGCAGAACGCATTTTCGTCTCAAATGAGAAAGACAACACCATCTCTGTCATCGATGCACAATCATTGGAAGTGATCGAAACCATCGAGGTAGGTCGGCGTCCACGGGCGATGGCGTTCAGCAGCGACGGTAGTGAACTCTTCGTCGCGGTGGGAGATGACGAAGCGATCGACATGATCGATCTGGAGACACTGAACGTCGTACGCAGCCAAGCTTCCGGCGAAGATCCAGAGGTCATTCGAACCGATCCCAATAAGCCCTATATCTATGTCTCGAATGAAGATGACAACATCGTTTCGATTCTCGATTATGAAAAACGCACTCATGTTGATCAAATTCCGGTCGGCGTCGAGCCTGAAGGACTGGGTATCAGTCCCGACGGCAAATGGCTGATCGCGACCACCGAGACATCCAACATGGCGCATATCATCGACGCCGAGAAACGTGAAGCGGTCTACCATCGCCTGGTAGGTGCGCGTCCGCGTCACGCCGAATTCACCCCCGATGGCAAAGAAGCCTGGGTCTCGGCGGAAATTGCCGCCACGGTGTCGGTCATCGATATGCAGGAGAGCTTTGATGTCGAACATACGATCCGTTTCGATGTTCCCGGTGTCCCGCGAGAGACCGTCCAGGCCGTAGGTATTGCCATGACGTCTGACGGCCGCTATGCCTTCGTCGCACTGGGGCCGTCGAATCGAGTAGCGGTCGTTGACCAGCAGAGCTACGAAGTGCTCGATTATATTCTGGTCGGTCAACGCGTCTGGCACCTAGCACTCAATGAAGACGAGAGCCGTTTATATACGACCAATGGTGTTAGCGGCGATGTGACGGTCATCGACGTGGATGGCTTAGAAGCGATCAAGTCGGTGCCCGTGGGACGCTTTCCCTGGGGAGTGGTCGTCGAACCGTGAGTCATGAATTGAAACCCAGTGCGCACACTCATTCCGATTCACCACCGGCACTGAATGTGCGCGACCTTGGCTTCAGCTATAGCGGCAAGCCGGTGCTCAAGGACGTCTCCTTTACCCTTGGGGCCGGCGAGTTGGTGATACTCCTCGGCGCCAACGGCGCCGGCAAGACGACGCTGTTCTCGTTGATCACGCGCCTCTATGATCACCGACAAGGGCATATCGAGATCGGCGGCTTTAATCTACGCCAGCACTCAGTGCAAGCGCATGCCCAGATGGGGGTGGTCTTTCAGCAGCCTACCCTCGATCTGGATCTGACCGTAAAACAGAACCTTGTCTATCACGCAGCGCTGCATGGCATGAACCGCCGTGTGGCGCGCGAGCGCGCTATGCAACAAATCAGCCGCGTCGGCCTGCGGGACAGCCTGAATGAGCGGGTACGGCATCTGTCGGGGGGACAGCGCCGACGCGTGGAAATAGCTCGTGGGCTGCTACATCAACCCCGCTTGCTGTTGCTTGATGAGCCCACGGTGGGGCTTGATATCGCCTCACGCCGCGCCCTGGTGGAACATGTCCATCAGCTGTGCGCGGATCAGGGGGTGGCGGTGCTCTGGGCAACGCACTTGATTGATGAAGTCTATCCTCAGGATCGTGTCATTGTGCTGGATAAAGGACGAGTTCGTGCCAATGGCAGCGTCAGCGAGATCAACGCCCAGCAAGCAACTGACACTATCGGCCAGGCCTTCGATAGATTGACTGGAGGCGAGCCAGGATGAGCCTTCTGCCTTATTTGCACTGCATGTCGGGAGTGGTAGGCCGTGAGCTATTGCGCTTCGTCCATCAGCGCAGCCGCTTCGTAGCAGCCTTGGTGCGGCCTTTGGGGTGGCTGTTTGTATTCGCAGCAGGTTTTCGCATGGCGCTGGGCGTTGCCATGACCGAGCCCTATCAGACCTATATCCTTTATGAGGTTTATATCGTTCCAGGCCTGGTGGGTATGATCCAACTTTTCAATGGTATGCAGAGTTCATTATCGATGGTTTATGACCGGGAAATGGGCAGCATGCGAGTGCTGTTAGTCAGCCCCTTCCCGCGCTGGTTCTTGCTAGTCTGTAAATTACTGGCAGGCACTTTTGTATCCATCGTACAAGTCTATGTGTTCTTGTTGATCGCCTATATCTATGGCATTCAAGCGCCACTGCTGGGTTATGTGCTGGTATTGCCGACACTGATAGTGACAGGTTTTATGGTCGGTGCATTAGGATTGTTGCTATCAACGTTCGTGCGCCAGTTGGAAAACTTCGCCGGGATCATGAATTTCGTGATTTTCCCGATGTTTTTCCTCTCATCGGCACTCTATCCACTCTGGCGCATCCGCGAAGGCAGCTATCTTATCTATCAGCTTGCGGCGCTTAACCCTTTTACCTATGCCGTGGAAATGATCCGCTTCGCACTCTATGAGCAACTCAATATCGAGGCAGTATTAATCACCCTGGCGGCAACTTGTGTACTGCTAGGGTTGGCGATCCTGGGCTATAACCCGGCACACGGGATGAGTGCACGCAAGGGCGGCGCGGGCGAGTAATCACTCCTCTGCAGACACAGATTTCAAATAGCGGATGACTTGCTCACGTTGCGGGTCACCCAGGCCCCAGAACACCATGAAGGAACCGGGAAGCATGGCAGCGGGATCCTGAAGGAAAACATCAAGAATTTCAGGCGTCCAGACGAAATCTGCCTCACGTAGCACCGTTGAGAATTCATAGCCCGGCAATTTCCCAGCAGAGCGCCCAACGACACCATACAGGCTCGGGCCGGCACGCTGCACTCTGGCCTGTATCGAGTGGCAACCGCCGCACTGTTTATCAAAAACCCGTTGTCCCTCCTCCAGCGCCGATTGATTGCCCTGCGCGGCAGCGTGACCGGTCATTCCCCAGAGCAGAGTTAGTGTTATGGCCCACTGAATTCTGAACATTAACTGAATTCTGAACATTAGAAGCACTGTAAGCTGGCATCGGCCTGTACGCTTCTGAAATTCTGAAGCTGCTCTTCAAGGCTCTTGTCAGTGCGAAACAGCACGCCTAGTTCACCGCGCGTCTCATGCATACGCACGATGGTCTCCACTTCTTCGTATTCGTCATAGGGGATCTGCTCGGCGATGACATCAATACTACAAGAGCACTTCTGCATCGCTAGATAAGTTTGTCCGTTCGACGCCATGCAGCCCAGCACATAATCCACTCGTGCTTCTGTCGGAAAATCGTTGGCTACAGCGTGTGACGATAAGCAAAGGCCCAGCATAATGTAAGTCATGAGCGCGAGCAGGCCTGTTCTTGCTACGTGCTTGGCGTTGTTTTTATACATAGCCCTACCTCTGGTTCAGCCCAATGAAAGAAGGCGTACAGCCTTCCAAGTTATTGCAGTTACCGTTTTTCTTTCCATTGCATGCGGCATGGTTTTTAGTGTTGTGGCGAGTCTCCTTCACTTGATAAAGATATCTCGATTAGACCCGATAGCAAGTCAGGATATTGCGCGGACAGTGTCTGCTGTAGCTGGGCGACAGCAGGGCCCTCCAGTTGGCGAGGGTGGGCCAGCTCAACCCGATAATCGAGAATGACGCGAGCCGGGGGGCCCGACAAGAACAGCACCCGATCCGCTACCGCCAGTGCTTCACGCAAATCATGCGTCACGTATAGCACCAACGGTCGTTGCCGCTGACAAAGCGCGAGTAACGATTCGCGAAGGCGATTGCCGGTGGGCATATCCAGCGAAACGAAAGGCTCATCCAACAGCAGCAAGCGGGGCGAGACCATGAATGCACGGGCTAACGCCGCTCGCCGCTGCATGCCGCCGGAAAGTTGTCCCGGCCAGGTATTCAGGTTATCGCCCAGCCCCACCTCGCGAAGCAATTCCACCGCCCTGGCGGTCACCTGCGACTCATTTCGTACAACGCTCGCATCACGACTCTGGGATACCAGACGCACATTATCCAGGGTACTCAGCCAAGGCATCAGGCGTGGTTCCTGGAACATCATGCCCAGTTGTGAGGGTGATTCCCCAGGCATATAAAGCGTTTCTCCATCCCAACTCACCGATCCGGTAAAATTGTGATCGAGACCGCTGATCAGATTTAACAGCGTGCTTTTACCGGTGCCTGAAGGCCCGACCAGCGCTAGAAACTCCCCTGGCCGAGCGGTGAACTCCAGACCACGCAAAACGACCTTGCCATTGAAGCGCTTTTCATCGATTCGTACTTCGAGACCTGTCACTGACGCCACCTCGTCAAGCGGTTCTCCACAGGGCGCATGAGTGCCGCTTCGATCAATAATACAACGCCGGCAAAGGCGAGGGTATATGCCAGAATACTGGTAATGTCGAAAAACTGATAATACGTATGCAATTGGAAGCCCACGCCATTGCTGCGGCCAAGCAGCTCCACCACCAACACGATCTTCCAGATCAACGCCAGACCGCTGCGTGCTGCCGCCATCAGGTAGGGATATAGCTGCGGCAGATAGATTTTTCGTAGCGTATGTAACCGGGTCAAACGATACGCCTGGGCCACCTCCAGCAAGCGCTTATCCACGGCACGCGCGCCCTCGCGAACGGTGACGATCACCGTGGGAATCTTGTTCAATGCTACCGCAATGACCGCCGCGACATCCGTCAAGCCAAACCAGATATAGCAGAGCACGATGGTGACCAGTGCGGGAATATTGAGCCCCAGCACCAGCGCCCCATCCAGAGCAATATCCAGGCGCCGATGACGGCCCATGAAGATACCGATGGCGACCCCGATACTCATTGCAAGCAGGAAGCTTACCGCGACCCGCCCCAATGTCGCGGCGAGGTGATAAGGCAATTCTCCACTCAAGGTGTGCAACCAGAAGCTGAGCAACACCTCTTGAGGACTGGGCAGTACGAAAGAGTCGGCAATCAGCGCAGCGATCCACCAGAGAGCCACCAGCACGAGTAGTGATGCCGTACGCAGCAGCCAGTTTCGTGACTTCATGGCAGATGAAACCCATCCCAGAAGATAGCCCTATCCAGGCCGCGTAGATCACCGCTAAGAAGATCGCCCCCTTGTTCCGATAAAATTATGAAGAGCTGCTCAGCCGCCTCGATCTGCGCGGGGCCGTAATGCTTGGGAATACCAGCTCGATATCCCGCTCTGATGGCCGCGAACACCTTCTCGTTTTCCGGTTTTACCATCCCTCGCAAGGATTCCCACGCCTCGTCGGAGTCGGCAAGGATCGCCTTGGCCTCATAGCTAGCTTCAAGGAACCGTGCCAAGGTTTGCGGCTGCGCGTCGGCCCACTCTTCAGCGAAGACCCATCCCAACAAGGGCGGCACCGTCTCAATGCCGAGCTCGTCGAGCATGGTTTCCACGCTGATGAGGGGTTGCATACCCGAGGCGGCGAGTCGAGCGTTGTAGTGCCAGAAATTGACCGCAACCGACAGGTCTCCCTCAAGCATAAGGCGGTTAATCATGGGCGGTGCCGCATAAGTGGGCTCGACCACTGCTTCGAGATCTATACCGGCGATCCGCTGCCCATATGCCCGCAATAGAAGCCAGGTATTGTCTAACGGGCCGCCTGCAATGCCTAACTGACGTCCCTGCAAGTCTTGGAGTGTGTCGATGCCGGACGCGGGATCAACCATCACTGCCCCGACCGATAAGGAATAAGGTGCAAATTGGTAATTGCGGCCCGCCTGTCGCTGATGCGCCACCCATAGCCAATCGGAGACGATAGCATCCACACGCCCTCCCTGTAGCGCAACGGCCAGGGCATTCTCGGAAGCCAGCGGAACGATTTCCAGGTCCAGCCCACGCTTTTTATCCAATTGGTGGGCTCCGATGATGTGCATTTCCCAACTGACAGTTCCGAAATTCAGCACTCCGACACGCAGCGACAAGGGCTCTTCGGCCCTCGTCTGAGGTATCAGACCAACCATTAGCAACAGACCGACCAGGCAGCCGAGCCTGCCCCACCAGCATGCTCGTTTAACAAGGTGAACTGCAGCATACATAATTAGTTCGTCCCTTGGTTTATTGTTATCGATGTCTACAGTTAGAGGGCAAATGATGACCAACGGTAGCCGACTTTAGTATCAGCTCTAGAACCACTACACTTGGCTCCTTATTGAAGAGGGCGTCAAGCGCCTATCCCTCACCATATCCTAGGGTACGTTCATCGACTTCTGCACGCGCACTGGACGTGCCCAGTGAAACAAGAGCGGAAAGGACGCTATCGGGATGCCGGGCGCGTCGACCTGGTACTCTGCGACATCGCGCTGCGCCTATATCAAAGTAATACAGTGAAGTGCGAAGTTACACATGCCCCAGGTATTTTCCAACGTCAGGACTGGTATGTTGCCTCGCAGGGGCAGCGCTGAGTCGGTAGCACCGAAGAAATCGATGATTCTAAGTCATGAAGGTCGAGCGCAGGCAAATTTGGCAGCTGCAGCACCAAGTGTTTGCCATCATAGGCGTTGCCCACCACGTCCACCAATGAGCAGCCCCCCCTGAGCATCAACTGTTATCGCCAATGCACTGGATCTCTAGCAGCGCATTATTTTCACGACATAATCCCAGTCTATGAACCCGTACCATGTCGTTAGCCATGTCTACACATTCTGAGTGGGCTTATCATGGCGCTGGAAGAGCGCCGCGATATCATCGCCATCCTAGCGACAAAGATCACAGACCTCGCGCAGATGGTCGATTCTGATGATTTCTTTACTCTTACCCTGATCGCAGCCAACTCGCCACCTGCTCGATGCTCGAGCCAACGTAGGATACAGGATCAGGCTTTCATCAGTGATGGATTGTCCGCTATGGGTAGAAGCTGTGTGAAAATACCCGGGCTGTCCTGAGGGAGAAACTTGTATGTGAAATCTGGAGCAAGCTTTTACCATGCAACTACTTCAGAATTTGCGAGATAGCACCAATATTGATTGATTTTTGACCAGAGTGAGGCGCTCCAAACGTTTTCATACAGCCTCGGTCATTATCAGCCACCAGCTGTTTCTCATGATTCTTAAGATGGCAATATCTGAAGGAATAGCGGCTGTCACCCATCATGAACATTAGTACGAGAAGGAAACATTGGAATGCACCAGAAATGCTGGAGAGGAGCCAGCGTCCAAAAAGATTCAGCTCTGCTCACTAGGATCAAAACCAAAGTATGGGCTGACTAAATTACAGGCACAAAAAAACCGCTGAAAATCAGCGGCTTAATCGTTATATGTGGCGGAGGGACAGTCTCTCACAAAGCCCTCTGAAAACCACACCGATAGCGGTATTCCGCTAACGACTATCACAACATGCCCCCATATATGCCCCCTTAGCGAGTGCGTCACTTAGATCGGCTCATAACTCGCTTATAACTGGCTCATACTTACCCACGCGGGCGCGGGATCAACGCACGAGACCGAAGTCCGATTTTCGGACACCGCTTAAAAGTGACTCTGAGTCACTTTGCTTTTACTCAGACTGAGGGAAAGGCATCGCCCACGCGCACGCGGCTAGTTTTTACAAGTGATTGTGAGTCACTTGTACGCCTACGCGGGCAAGTCCGGTTTGGCTTGAGTGAAGCCAGTTAGGCCTAAGTCAGGGCAACATGCCCTAGCTCGGATGCTGTCTCTAGCTTAGAGACAGTGTCTCTAAATTGGTGACAGCGTTACCAGATATTCCGGTATCGCGCACGCGGGACGCTTGCCATATTGCGGTTACACAGACTGTGGGACTGCCATCCACCCACGCGCACGCGGAGCGCTTTGTACTGAGCGCAAAATTGCGCTGATTGAATGCCCATCCCCCACGCGGGGCGCTTGACCATTGCAGGGGTGTCCTGAAGCGGGACATCCCATCCCCCACGCGCACGCGGGGCGCTTAAGTCAGCACTTCTTATTGAGCAATAGCGACATAAACCACTGGCTCTCTTCTGCTAAATCGGCGGCTGCTTCCAGATCGCCGGTGGTGTACCACACGGCCACCGCCGAAAGCAGCAGATGAACCTTGCGCGGCGTCATATCTGTCAGTTCTGCTATCTCTGGGATGGGTGAGGCAATATCGCAATACTCGAGCACCATTCTGGCGTTGATTGGGCGCAGCAAATCACGGGCTGAGGGTGGAGCCCATAGGCGGCCTGCCATCACTTTGCAGGCTTCCGTGGCATCGTCAATTCCCAGCACAGCCGCCAGCCAGTGGTTCTCATCAAGACAGCGAATAGGCGGGAAGTGAAGCGGGCGATCGGAGGTTAATCGCGCCAGCATTACGCATTTACCAAAGCCGATAACGTATGCGAGCGGATCAAGAGCGGAGGGAAATAAGAGCGGAGGTGGTCGAGTTGGCACGCGGTATCTCCACAAACATAAAGGAGCCTGGCTAAAGCAACGCGCCCCCGGCTGGGTGATGAGGGCTTGAAGCTGCGCACCAGGCCAGAACGCAGCATCAAAAAATAAGGGCCGACCACGGCGCTTGAGAAGGACCTCTGCACCTGTCGGCTGACGGGGTTTTTCGAAAAAAGGGGCACTCGCCGTCTAATCCCCTGCGCGACTATTATCTAGGTAGGCCGCGATCCACCGCAGCCGCTAACACTTTGGCCAGCGAAGGCTTACAGCCGGTCTCTTTGGCAATGCGAGTCCGCTCAGCGTGGACCCGCTCAAGAAGATCACGCGGCAGTGTAGTTGCTACCCGCTGCCGGCTATTATCATGCTTTAAATGTCCCACGAGTCTGAGCTCCATGAATTAACCCAAGTACGGCGCGGCTTATTGTCGAGACCATCTAAGGCGTGAGGCCGCGCTCCCCCTCTTTGCCGATCCGCAACCCGGGCGTTAATCAGCGTGATCGCACGGCGCATCTGCTGGTCACTCAACTTAAAGTGTTTTGCGATTCGCTCACGCAGCCTGTCCGGTTCGTCGGCGTAAAGAGGGCGAGACTCGATCAGATTCCATATCAAAGGGCGCGGGCCTGCCTCATCGTCTTGGCTGCGAAAGACCACGTCAGCAGCTTCGATAAAAGCCACCAGCTCAGGCGGTAGTGCCCGCCGGCGGCCTTGAAATAGTGAAACCATTAGTTGACTACCCAGAAATAGCGCAAGCATTAGTTGACTACCCAGAAATAGGTGTCATCCGGTAGCAGCGGCAGCAGATCCACCCAGCACGTCACCAGAAGGCGGCCATTGGCGCCCTTACGTTCAACGATTAAACGCAGATCGTCCATGACGGCAATAGCGGAGCGATCAAAGGAGCCAACAAAAGTGGACGCAGTTTCCGCAGTGAGTTCAGCGGGAACGCCTGCAACGTTTAGTCGGCCATTATCCACCTGGGCGCCAGCGCCAGCAGTCCCCACCAAAGCCCGCAGCTCATCAAATCTTACTCCGGACGCTGCGGCATCAGATAATGAGAATGGGGTTAGCATTTCGGCGGCGTCGATTTCGTCCAGCAGCTCCTGGTCAACGAGATTCGCTAAACCATGGATGATAGAGGTCATGATTCTTGCGCTCAGCTCTGAGTCGCTCATGCCTTTCTGCTCGCGGCGTGACATATCGAAGCGTACAGCGCGGGTCCGCATCTGCCCAAGGTCGATGGGCGCCTCTTGGAAGGGTAGTGACTGAGCTATCGCGGGGGTAGCGTCATCGGCTGCTACAAAATTTGCTGGCTCTAGTAAGGTGAATGACCCCGGGCGGGTATAGAACGCACCGGCTGGCGCATAATCCGGCGGGGGTGGCATTCTGATAGGAATCAACCGAGCGCCAGCCTGAGCGACCCGAGAACGGTTTAGCAGGGATGCTTCCATGGATACGGTAGATCCTGCCGGAATGTTATATGTACGGCCATCAGCGCCGGGCAGTTGCGGGAGCATTTGGCGAAGCGACATGCTGCCATTAATACCCGCTACGCGAGACATTCCCGGTACTGTCTGATAACGCTCTTGATCGGTTCCCTGGCCAGCTATTCGGATGTTTCCCGGCATAGCGTTACGGGCTGCCACTAACATTTCCTCAAATTCTTCCATTTCCTACCCCTTGCGTGATCTGTGACTTGATGACGCTAAGTGTTGCAAGTTGTGCCAACTATTTCCGCTGGCGGTAGTTATTGGTTTTTTTCAGCGCGGGCACTGAAATACTTTGCTGCTCAATCGTGGCCACCATCACCCGCTTCGTCATCTAGCTCTATGTCGGCTTCGGCGGCTGACTCCAGCGCTTGAACCAGCTCAGCGGCCAACACCTCCTTAAAGCGCGCTTCGTTGGTCTCACCGATTAACAGGCTGATCACTCGGCTAGGCACGTTCATCACGTTAGCGCGGATAGTGGCGTTTTCGAGTGCCCGCGCCCGCTCGAACTCATCGATAGGCGCGACCTGTCGAAGAGAAACGGCGAGCTCCAGCTCTGCCTGTGTCGTCTCCGCTGCCAACTTGCGAAGCTTGAGCGCGTACTCGTCTAGGGGCTCGTCGCTTTCAGCATCGGCTCGCGCCTGATCACGGAGCCATTCAGAAACATCCCGCGTATTAAAATGCCTCTCTCGACCCCGCCCTCTGGACGGCGATCCCGGGCACCCCCGCCGAACCCAAGCGTCAACAGTTGTTCTGGCAACACCAAAAATCTCAGCTAACTCTATGCGATTGACTTCACGACCCTTTGCCATGCTCATTCCATCCTGGTGGCCACGCCATTAAGTAGTAGTAGGACTTGATTCCAGCTCCCTCGCTCACACAAATTTCCGCGACTCGTTCTACCCGCCGTACACCCCCCGCCGTAAGGTAGCTAAAAAGTTCTGGAAGGTAAGAGCGCCGCTGCAAGTCAGCAACGGCGCGTGATGCTATGCGCGGTATTCGCTGGGGATGTGGTAAGCAGGATCGGCAGACTGAACCAAGGCCGCAGGGGTTAGCTGCCCTGGTGCGCACGCTGGCAGGAAATGGATAGGCGCATCCCCGCCATTGGCGCGCTTACCATCAGGATAGATGCGATCAATTCGGAACTGCTCAAGCGCCAGCGGATCGGCCCACTGGTCAATAACTCTCTTCGCGTACGCCTCTATGGCCTCCCACTGCGCTCTCACCGTATAGAGGGCGAAGGCTGCGGCGTGCGGTGCTGCCTCGATGATTCTAGGTTCTTCGAAAAAGCCATGCCGCTCTTGTGCTTCCTTGGCGAGCTGCGCGGCATCTATCTGCCGCCCCTGCTGGAGCAATTCGGCTGCAATGCCTCCCATAGCAATCACCGCATGCAATTCGGCCGTGGTCGAGCAGCTAGAGACCATGGATGGATAGGCAACCCCGCCCACTTCTGGATTGGGATTCTTCCACACCAACATCCATCCACCAGTGCCACAGCATTCCATCATTACCAAGTGGCCAGCCATACGGTAGCTCGCGCTTAGTAAGCAATCGCGGTGCCAGCTCATCTCTAAAGACTCTTCCATTTCCTACTCCTTGCGTTTGATGTGTCGTGATGACGTCAAATGTCGCAAGTTGTGCCGTTGCTTTCCGCTGGCAGTGGTTAGGGTAAGTCAGCGCCAGCGGCTACTCTCTCTGCCACTCTCTCTCTGTCGTACACTGTGCTAATAGCGGTAGAAGGTGGCTTAAGTAGGAGTGGTGTAAAAACGACACCTGTGGAAGTTGGAAAAGGCGCCCACAGGTGTCAAAAACGACACCTGTGGAGGGTTTAAAAGGCTCCTATGGTGTAAAAACGACACCTGTGGCAGTGCTACAGGTGTCGAATATGCACCGGTAGAAATTTTAGGAATGCGGTTAAGTAGTCGTTAAAGCGGATAATAAAAAACCCACCGGATTGGGTGGGTTTTGATGGGTCACGCCTGTTTCTTATCTGGCGCTAATGGTACCGGCTCTTTTTCCCAGTCGTTGGTGGGTGGCCTATGCCTCCAGCATGGCAGCCAGGTCAATCGCCAAGTGCGCGTCTTTGACTGAGTTCGTGAACAAAACAAGCTCTCTTCCACCATGACGATGAAACCTGCCTCCTGCAGCTCCTTAAAGGCTCGCATAGCTAGCTTTCTCGAACACGGAATTGACTGCTCGGCCTGGCGAACGCCGAAGCCAACCGGTCCACTTGCTGACCAATAGGCTTGCATCTGGTGCAAAAGTGCTTTTGCCTGCGGCGATAAACCAAGATAGGCATTTGATTTAAGCAGGCGGCGCTGGATCACGACAATGCCTTCAGCCCTATCAAAAGGCAGCCTCGCTTTTTTTTGGCCCATTCCCGTCTCCAGATCAAGCGGGCCTCAGTTTAAGGCCCGCTGATAAATCAATGCGCTTCGTTAAGGCGATAACGCTGTATCGTCTTGCAGCGAGCACTCTGGTTTGGGTTGGGCGCCGGGATCTTGTCGATGACGTACCCTTTCGCTTTTAGATCGCGCACCACGGCGCGGGCATCTGCCAGGGGAAGCAAGTGTTGCAACTCAAAGGCGCTTGCGGGGTGCTGGCGCAAAACTTCTAGCACCATGCTTTGCTGAGTGGTAGATTTAACGGCGCAAGATGGCGGTTTAAGAATGGCTCGGCTCCCCTCAGGGCCGGGCCTTTTTAATTGCTCAGTCATGGCGGCACCACTTTTTTGCAAAGCCTCTTCAATCATCTGAGCAAATTGAACCAGCGCGGCGGGGTTTATTTCCTCTTCTCGGCGTTCGGCGGCTGCGGCCTCGTCTCGCATTGTCCGAAGGATGCCGGTTAGGAATAGCCAATTAATCTGCATGACTGCCTCCTGCCTTGCTGGCCCCTTGTTCCTCGATGATTTCAGCTAGATGAGCGGCGCGCTCGGCCAAGTGCTTAATAGAGGTGGCCATACACCCCCTTTGAAAGCGCCCAAGCGCCAGCCCTGTATCTTCACTGTCCTCGCTACTGCCATCTTGCTCTAACATGCCCGCTAAGCCATAAATGGCGGACATAATGTCTTGCACACTCTCGGCGTGGATCTGGGTGGGATTCATGACGTCACCCCCTGCCCTTGCGAGGCTTGATCGATAGCATCGAGGGCGGAATAACCACGGGTGGCAAGCTCATCAATGGCGGAAAGTAGGTGGCCAATGTGATTATCATTGAGGGTAACTGTTTCGCCCTCGCTGCCTTTGCGGCATAAGTCTTGCTGAATGATGTCAGTAAGGCCGCTAATGTTGCCTAACAGGTCTTCTAGCTTGTTGAGCTGGGGCTTAATGCGGCTCATACGGCACCCCCTGCACTGCGCTTGGCATTGTCTAGGGCGCTGGCTTCTAGCCGCTCGGCTTTTTCGATGTGGTGGTTGTAACGCTTAAGGCGGGTGCTGGCGCTGCTATCGGCAAATAAGGCACTTTTGGCCATGGCGCGATGGGCAGCGGCGCGGCTTGATAGGCTGCGGGTAATCAGATTGGATAGGCGGATTGATGCTGTCATTGGTGACACTCCTAGAGTTGAGGAGTCGCCACGATCCTTCCTACGGGATTGGGTGGCGACTGTACGCAGGGTAGGAAACCGGCACTCTAGGAAACCGGCCAAGCCGAAGCTTGCCCACGCACAGCCGCCATGACGTTCAGCGGGCACAAAAAAAGCGCCTGCTGATATGGGGGCGCTGTTGCGCCTAGAGATAAACGGGTTCCTACGCCCGGCTGACGATTTTGCGCCAGCTAATGAAGCATAGCGGGAAGCGATGGGAATAGTCAACATTACGCGGCCCCCATTTCTTGGCGGGCGGCATCAATACGTTGCTTAATCCAATGCTCTACTTCAGATTCTACCCAAGCAACGGCGCGACCATTAGGGTTAAGCTGAATAGGGCGCGGGAACTGCCCTTTTTCCATTAGCCGATAAAGCGCGGAATCGCTTAGGGTGGTGCGCTGACGCACCTCGGGACGTTTGAGAAGTACAGCCATGCCGTGAAACTCCTTGGTTGCTTATGGGCATGGCTGAATGTTCTTACGTTTACCTAATTGAGTCAGGGTTAATAAAATAGACTGTTTTTCTAACCCTTATTCGGGTCATGTTTCTCAATCTCTGCTTTCAGATCGCTAATACGCCAGGCTGGGTCAACCTGAATACCTAGCTGCTCCGCTCGCTTGATAAGCTCCCAGAACCTTTTCATACCTTTTGAGTAGGCCTGGCCTGCAACCATGCTGCCCCTCGTCACTCTTTGCCCCTTGGCAAACGACCTTATATCGCGATTCTTACACCACCCCTTTACCGTTTCCGGTGACTTGTGAACCTCTCCCGCTACGGTTTCGAGCGCGTCGGAATAACGCATTCCTCTGCTCTGCAGATCTAGCACTCTTACTACTGCTTCAATTCTGGGGGGCATGCCTTTGTCTGGATCAAGGTAATCACCCACTGTTTCCAACTCTTTCGGCGGCCTGCCCCTGGGACGCTTCAGCGCCTCGGCAATCAGCAGGCGCTGATCCGGTGTGAGATCAGCTCGACTGATCGCTTTCAGCAGATCACGAAAGGCCTTGGAGTTCACGCCCGCCCCCTGATCGGCACCACGTTTTGGCTGCCTTCACGTAGCGTATCCAAGTAGTCGGCCCAAGCTTGTAGCATGTCGCGGCGCTGCTCTAGGAAAGCCGTTCGGTTGTAGGCGCGGCCATTGGCATCTTTCACAGAGTGGGCCAGTTGCTGCTCGATATGGGCGGGCGGATAGTTCAGGCGCTCTTCAAGCACCGTGCGGGCCATTGCCCTAAAGCCGTGGGCGGTCATTCGCCCTTTGTAGCCCATACCAGCCAATGCGGCCGTAATGGCGTTTTCGCTCATTGGCCGCTCGCGACTTCGGGCACCTGGGAACACGTAGCGGCCTCGCCCGGTAAGATCACTAAGATCGGCCAACGCCTCTACGGCTTGCGTGGCCAGCGGCACGATAAGCGGTGACCCGTTTTTGCTCGGGTTGAATTTCCAGGTTGCGTCGTCCAGGTTGATCGCGTTCCACTCAGCGCGGCGAAGCTCGCCAGGGCGAACAAACACCAACGCGGACAACTTGAGCGCGGCCAGCGTTACCGGTTCGCCAGAATAGGCGTAAATGGCGCGCATCAGCTTAGCGATTTCATCGGGTTCAGTAACGGCGGGGTGATGTTTGACTTGCGGCGACTTCAGCGCGCCTTTCAGATCGGCGGCGGTGTCGCGATCAGCACGCTCTGTCACTATGGCATAACGAAAAATCATGCTAGCCAGTGTGCGCACCCGTTTGGCAGTCTCGAGCTTGCCCTGCTTTTCGATCTTACGCAGGCAATCAAGCAGCTCTGGCGCCGTGATCTCAGAAAGTACACGGTTACCCAGCACCGGCAGTAAGTGGAGCTCTAGGCGGCGCTTATCGTGCCGGTAATGGTCGTGAACCACCTTATCTTGATGAACGGCTAGCCATTCGGTGGCCACCGCGTTCAGCGTATTGGCAGCAGCCACCTTGCTAGCGCGCCGCTCTGCCTGTTTCGCTGCGCTCGGGTCAATTCCCTGGGCAAGCTGCCGTCTGGCGTCCTCTCGCTTTTCACGCGCTTGGGCTAGCGTGGTCTCTGGATAGATACCAAGCGCCAGCCGTTTCTCCTTACCGTTGAAACGATATTTCAGCCGCCAGTAGGTGCCACCGCTGGGCGTGATCTCTAAATACATACCACCACCATCGGACAGCTTATAGGCTTTTTCCTTCGGCTTGGCATTGCGCACGGCGGTAGCGGTTAGCTTATTGGTAGCTCGGGTCATTGGGGGCACCTAAAAACGTAATTCTGGCGTATGCCCCCACATATGCCCCCTAAGAAGGTGCGAAGTCAAGGAGTGTCATGGGAATTACAGACAACAAAAAAGCGCCCTAAGGCGCTTCGTTGCTGGGTTCCAGGTGCTTTCTGGGAACATCTGAAACCATGTTGTGGCGGAGGGACAGGGATTCGAACCCTGGATAGGCTATTAACCTATGCCGGTTTTCAAGACCGGTGCATTCAACCGCTCTGCCATCCCTCCGGCTTATGGGTGCGTATAATAACAGCTTTTCCTTGGAAGTCAACGCCTTTAGTACAAACGTAACCCGACGCGGGTAATCTTGCCGCCTTCCATATCGCTGACTACCCAATGAATACCGTGCCAATCTACATCATCCCCGACTACCGGGTGCCCACCCACGCGTAGGGCAATAAACTCAGCCAGGGTCATGTTTTGCTCGCCGGGGCTTAGTGTTAGGCCATAGGCTTGGGCGATATCCTGCATCTGCGCGCTGCCATCCAGGGTAAAGGTGCCAAAGAAGGCACGTTCCTGCTTGAGTTTGGCATCGCCATTAAACAGCCGGTTAAGGGAGTACAAATCTTCTGAACGGCCGATAACGCAAATCACGTCACCAAGTTTTAAGCGCGTGCTGCCCTTGGGGTGAAGCATGGTGTGGTTGCGAAACAGCGCCGAAATCAGCGCCCCGGATGGGAAGCGGAGAAGCCGGATAGGCACGTCCTCCAAATCCTGGTTCTCTACGCCGTAAACAAATAGCTCAAAATCATTTTCCGGCAAAATACCCAGCGGGCCGCGTCGGTTAGGCACGGTGCCTACCGGCACTTCTACCTTCAACCACTTGGCCATCAGCGTTAGCGAGCCGCCTTGAATCAGCAGCGACATCAATACCACGGCAAACGCGACGTTAAAGTAGAGTGAAGCGTTTTCGACGCCACCAATCACCGGGAAGATAGCCAGCACGATAGGTACCGCCCCTCTTAAGCCCACCCAGGCAATAAAGAAGGTTTCCCGCCAGCGGAACTTAAAGAACGGCTTAATGGTAATCAGCACGGCCAAGGGGCGAGCAATAAAGATAAGCGCCAGCGCCACTAACCCAGCGGGCAGTGCCACATCCCACAGTTCACTCGGCGTCACCAGCAGGCCAAGCACCAGGAACAGGCCAATCTGGCTAAGCCATGCGAGGCCATCGTGAACAGGGAGGATAAAATTGAGATGGCGCCCCGGCTGATTACCAATCATCAAACCGGCCAAGTAGATGGCCAGGAAGCCGCTGCCACCCAGCACGCTGGTTAGGCCAAACACACTGAAGCCAAGCGCTAATGCCAACATCGCATATAGACCCGGCGCCAAGTCTAGCCAGCGCAGCAGTTTAGCGCTTAGCCAGCCGCCGCCAAGGCCAACAATCAAACCAATACCAAACTGAGAAATGAAAAACAGCAGTGTTTCGGTAGGGCCACCAATATCGCCAACTAACAGCTCTACCAGCATCAAGGTGAGGAAAATCGCCATCGGGTCGTTGGTACCCGATTCAATTTCAAGCGTGGCCCCTACCCGCTCGTTAAGATTGACCCCGCGGCCACTTAGCATGGAGAACACCGCGGCGGCATCGGTAGAACCAACAATGGCGCCGACCAACAGGCCCTGCACAATGGTGAGATCAAAAATCCACATCGCGATTACGCCAACAATGGCGCTGGTGATAAAGACCCCAAAGGTCGCGAGAGAGAGCGCGGGCTTAAAACCAACCCGAAAGGTTTTGAGGCGGGTGCGTAAGCCACCGTCTAACAAAATCATGGCGAGCGCGAGATGGCCGATTGCAAAAGCCATGGAGTAGTCATCAAACACAACACCTAGCACGCCTTCTTCACCCGCTAGCATGCCTAGCCCAAGGAAGATCAGAAGTAGTGGCACACCCATCATTGACGATAAGCGGCTGGCCAGGATACTAAGCGCCATCAGCGAGCCGCCTACCAAAAAGAACATATAAATTGCGTCCATGACTCTCCGTCTCTACATCAATACAGCGCTATTATTACATGTAACCGTTGAATTTACTGTGACTTCTCCGCGTGCACTTGTGGTTAAAGGGCTAGTCAGAAGCTTTCCTGGGCGGCTACACTTCGTCGTTACAACATTTGGAGTTACTGACTATGTTGCGCTGCCTGTCACGCTATTGGCACCCTGTCCTGCTGAGCCTAATCTTTACGTTATTATTTTTTAATTCAGCTAGTTACGCAAATGAAGAGAGTGAAGAAAGCAGTCAAGAAACCGCCCCCCTAACGTTGGATACCGACGTTGAGGTGCCGGATAGCCTATGGCGACCCGTTGAAAGTGATACCGAAGCAGCGCCCACTATGGCACTTGCCCCGGCCCCGCCTCTTGAGCCACCGCCGGTTAAACACCTGACGCTGATGCTGGATTGGTACCTAAGCCCACAGCACGCTGCCTTGGTGATCGCGAAAGAGCGAGGCCTGTATATTAACCAAGGGCTTGAGGTAGAGATTCAGTCACCGGCCGACCCATCCATCGCCATCAAACTGCTAACTGCAGGCGAAGTTGATTTAGCGCTAACGCGCCAGCCGCTGCTTCATCTACAAGCCCATAACGGCGCACCGATTATCCGGATTGCGACACTGATTGAAACGTCGCTTACGGCGGTCATTGTGACGGGGGAAGAACAAGCGGAAACTGAAAATACCTTGGCAGGGTTACATTACGGTTATACCACTGGAGAAGGCCGCGACCTGAGTATTCCTCGGTTACTACCCCGCTCAGTTCAGCAAACCGATGATTTCGCAGCACCGGTCAACCTACACTTCGACCCAATTCGAGCAATGCGGGAAGGCCAAATCGATGCAGTCTCGGATGGTTTTTATCACTACCTTCCTCAGCAGCTAGCAACGGAAGGGATTAACACCCACATCATTCGTTTCGATGAGCTGGATATTCCCCGTAGTGACGGCTTAGTAGTGCTGGCCAATAGCGATACCCTTGCCCGCCGCGCCGATACGTGGTCTCGCTTTGTGCTTGCCCTTGAGCAGGCGAGTCACTGGATCGTCGACAATCCTGATGCTGCCTGGGAGCTGCTTATCAGTACCCACCCGGTGCTCGATAATGATATTAATGCTGGGGCCTGGGAGGACATCCTGCGACGCATGGCGCTTAACCCAGCAGCACTAGATAGCCGACGGTATGCTGCCTTTGAAACTTTCTTGCAGCAAACGGGCATTACCAGCGATGTGTTGCCGGTATCGCGTTTAGCGGTAGATCCGCACACGTTATAACCACATACCGCTTATCATCCCATACCTATAGCTCTCTCACTACGTTGGCGACGCATGAGCGAAACAGCATTAATCTTTGTCGATGTTGAGACCACCGGCACCCGGGCAACCCGCGACCGAATTACCGAAATCGCCGCCCTGAAAGTTGTTAACGGTGAGCTGGTCGATCGCTGGTCGAGCTTGATATACCCAGAATGCAAAGTGCCCGCGCAAATCACTCAGCTCACAGGGATTCGTGACGATATGCTGAGGGAGGCGCCACGGTTTACCCACATCGCCGAATCACTGCGTGAGTGGCTGGGCGACGGGCAACTGGTTGCTCACAATGCGCGCTTTGACTACAGCTTTTTGCGCAATGAGTTTAAGCGCGCGGGGCAGGATTTTCGCGCCTCGTTGATATGCACGCTGCGTTTATCGCGGCGGATAGCGCCCCAGGAGCGTCAGCACAATCTGAAAGCGCTACTTAACCGCTACGGCATTTCACCTATCCGCCACCACCGAGCTGGTGATGATGTGGATGCCCTGTGGGCACTCTGGCAAACGTGGCAAGTTGAGCACAGTGAAGAAGCATGGCAGAACCTTCTAGGTGATGAGCGCCGCCATCGAACACTGCCCGCCCATTTAGACAGCGCTCAGCTTGAAGGGCTGCCCACCTGCCCTGGTGTGTACCTGTTTTACGGTCACAATCGGCTGCCGTTGTATGTGGGCAAAAGCGTCAATCTACGCAGCCGCGTACTAGGCCACTTTCAGCGTGATCACCAGGACGATAAAGAGATGCGCCTAGCTCAGCAGGTGCAACATATCGAATGGGAAGAAACCACTGGCGACTTAGGCGCCCAGTTGCGTGAGGCGCAACTGGTGAAAACGTTAATGCCGATTATGAACCGGCAGCTACGCAAGCAGCGCAAGCTGACCACCTGGCACTGGGAGGCAGAAGCCGACCACCCTGAACTGCTTAGCGGAAGCGCCATGAGCCTGCCAATCAGTGGCGCACTGTACGGTTTGTTCCGCAATGCACGAGAGGCTAAGAACACGTTAAGAGTTGTTGCTGAAGAACAAAAGCTCTGCCCGCGAGTACTGGGGCTTGAAAAAGGGAAGGGCCGCTGTTTTGCCAATCAGGTGGGTAAGTGCCTTGGGGCATGCAATGGACAGGAGTCGATAGCAGCACATACCCAGCGGGCACAGGAAGCACTCACCCAGCTACAGGTCAATGTGTGGCCCTGGCCGGGCAGTATTGCTATTGAGGAGAAGTCAGCGGGCGCTACAGCGTCTGCATGGCATGTCGTTCGCCAATGGTGCTACCTGGGCAGTGCGGCAAGCCTTAAAAAGGCCAAAACCCTGGCCGATGCCTCCGCAAGCTTTGATGTAGATAGCTACCGTATATTGAACCGTTTTTTGCGCTCCCCGGAACAATATGGCCTAACGGTCATCCCGCTCGGTTAAGACTGCCCTATTGAGCGTCAATGAACGCCATGACGGCTTGCTGGAACGCTTCTGGCTGGTCAGCATGTAGCCAGTGACCGGCGTTCTTGAGCGTTACCACGCGGGCACGGGGCAGCACGTCGCGCAATGTAGGTAGCATATCGTCTGCCACGTAGTGAGAATCGCCACCCCGCAACACCAGCGTTGGACCTTCGTAGGGCTGCTCGCCATCCGGCACGCCAATAATGTCACTATAGCCCTGTTTGATATGATCCAGCCCAACGCGTAGCGCCATCACGTTGTCTTCATTGCGTATCAGGTTGGTGGCTAAAAACAAGCGTGTCGGTCGGGAATCGACATGTTCGCCCAGCAGGTCATCGGCTTCACGGCGATTTTTGGGCTGCCCTTGCCGCACGTTATCCAGCGCGGCAAACACATCATCGTGACCGTGCTCATAAGCCACCGGCGCAATATCGGCCACCATTAACGATGCCACTCGCTCAGGCGCCAAGCGCGCCAAACTGATCGCCACCTTGCCGCCCATGGAGTGGCCAAGCACATGCGCGCGCTCAATCGAGAGCTTATCCATTAGCGCAAGCACATCATCCACCATAGTGGCGTAACGCATTCCCTCGGCATGGGGTGAGCGGCCATGGTTACGTAGATCAAGCGCAATCACTCGGCGGCTACGCTGCCAGACTTTTAAATGCGAACGCCAATTATCGGCACTCCCCAGCAAGCCATGTAGCACGACTAGCGGCGTGGCATCCGTCGCGGCATCGTCGGCGGGCATATCGATAAAGTGCAAATCAACAGTGGCAACGTTCATCATGCTTGCTCCTAAGCCTTGGCGATTATGGTGGACTTTATACGATTAAGCCGTACGGGGTGCAGTATCCATTTGACCTGTCCAGACCACCAAGCGGCGCGTCAGCCAGGCCAGCAACAAACCATACAGCGGCAGGAAGAACAGCAGACTAATGGCGAGTTTGATCGCATAGTCCACGGCAGCAATTTCCATCCAATTCGCGGCCATAAACGGGTCTGGGCTGTTATAGAACGCCGCCGAGAAGAATGCAAAGGTATCCGCCAGATTACCCAGCACCGTCGAACAAACAGGCGCCACCCACCAGGCCCATTGGCGCAAGCGGTCAAACACCTGAACATCCAGTAATTGACCAATCACATACGCCAAGAAGCTGGCGAGCGCGATGCGGGCGACAAACAGGTTCCACTCCGAAAGCGCTTCAACCCCGGCAAAGCTGCCACGGGGAAACACCACCGACACCACATAGGAGACCAGCAGCGCAGGTAGCATAACGCGCAGAATAATCGATCGAGCCGGCCCTTTACCAAACAGGCGAACCGTTAGGTCGGTGGCTAGAAAGATAAACGGGAAGCTAAACGCGCCCCAGGTGGTATGAAAGCCAAACAGCGTAAACGGCAGCTGAACAAGATAGTTACTGGCGGCAATAATGCCAATATGAAAAGCCACCATTACCAGGAGGCAACGGCGGTGCTGAGTCTCACTCAATGCAAACATGCGGATCGACCTTTTTTTAACAGATAAGAGGGGTTAGGGAACCCTCGAGGTAGTAAGCACATCGCTAAATCAGTTTTAACTAGCGAACGCTATTCTGGGGAGCGCATTATACGGCTTCTGCAGGGTATTAAAAGTCAGGCTATTAAAAGTCAGGTTATTAAAATTCAGAGCATAAAAAGGCCGAAAGATGAAAGCCGCCCTCACTATCGGGCGACTTGTGCTTATGAATCGTTAATCCAGCGGCGTGGCTTTGTCTGCAGCGCCTACCGAGCGTTCGCGCATGGCGGCATGAACATCCGCTAGGCTGGTGGGGTCATCAATAGTGGAAGGAATACCAAACTCTTTACCATCGGCAATCGTGCGCAACAGCTTACGCAAAATCTTGCCCGAACGGGTTTTGGGCAAGCGGTCGACCACTAATACCTGCTTGAAGCAGGCAATCGGACCAATATGCTCGCGAACCCGCGCAATAAGTTCAGCCTCCAGCGTCGCTTCATCGCCATCAAAACCATCTTTAGGAATCACTAGTCCGATCGGCAACTGCCCTTTTAAATCATCATGAATCCCAATGACCGCACATTCGGCAACGGCAGGATGCGCACCGACTACTTCTTCCATTTCACCGGTCGAGAGTCTATGCCCTGCCACGTTAATGACATCATCGGTGCGGCCCATGATGAACAGATAACCCTGCTCATCAAAATAACCGCCGTCGCCAGTTAAATAGTAGCCGGGGAACGCCGCCATATAAGCGCTATGAAAGCGCTGCGGATCTTGCCAAACACCCGTTAAACAACCCGGCGGCATGGGCTGCTTGATGACCACACTACCCTGCTCCATGGGTTTAGCCTGCTCGCCATCGCGGTTGAGTACCTGAACATTGAAGCCTGGAACGGGAAACGTCGCCGACCCCGCTTTAGTCGGCATCGGTTCGATACCGGGCAAGTTAGCCGCGATGGGCCAGCCGGTTTCGGTCTGCCACCAGTGATCGATTACCGGCACGTCGAGAAGATCATCCAACCAATGAAACGTGGGCGGGTCGAGCCGCTCACCGGCCACATAAAGATGTTTGAGGCTGCTAATGTCATATTTCTGCAGCAGCTTGGCGTCTGGGTCCTCTTTTTTAATGGCCCGGAAGGCCGTCGGCGCGGTGAAAAAACTCTTTACTTGGTACTCTTCTATCAAGCGCCAGAAGCTGCCCGCATCGGGTGTTTTGACCGGTTTACCTTCATACACCACGCTAGTGCAGCCAAGCAGCAAGGGGGCGTAAACGATATAAGAGTGCCCCACAACCCAGCCCACATCAGAGGCGGTGAAGAACACCTCGCCTGGCTCCATGGCGTAGATCGCTTGCATTGAGTAAGCCAGCGCCACCGCATAACCACCCGTGTCGCGCATAACGCCTTTGGGCTTACCGGTGGTGCCAGAGGTGTAGAGTATATACAGCGGGTCGGTGCCCTTTACGGGCACGCAGTCGGCAAACGGTGCCTTAGCGACCAACGCATCCCAATCGTGATCGTTCGCTCCCAGTTCTGCACGGTGCGCTTCACGCTGATAAACCACACAGGCATCCGGTTTATGGGCGCTTAACGCAATGGCTTGATCCACCATCGGCTTATACGGCAGCACTTTGCCTAGCTCGATACCACAAGACGCAGCCACCACCACTTTGGGCTCGGCGTCTTCGATGCGTGCGGCCAGTTCGTGAGGCGCAAAACCACCAAACACCACCGAATGGATGGCCCCTAGCCGGGCACAGGCGTACATAGCCACCAGCGCTTCGGGGATCATTGGCATGTAAATCACCACACGATCACCCTTCTCCACCCCTAACTGCGTCAACGCCCCCGCAAAGTAAGCCACTTTGTCGCGCATATCCCGGTAGCTAATGGTGAGCTTGGCCTGGGCGGCGGGCGAATCCCAGAAAATCGCAGCCTGATCACCGCGGCCATTTTCAACGTGGTAATCAAGTGCAGCGTAGCAAAGGTTCATTTCACCATCGCTAAACCATCGCGCATGCTGCTGCTCATCGTAGCTGAGGATGGTTTGAGGTGGCGTATACCAAGGAATTCGTTTGGCTTGCTCGGCCCAAAACGTTTCTGGATGCTCTATCGACTGCTGGTAGGTATGCTGGTAGCGGCTCATGGTGTCTCTGTCTTTATTGTAATGACGATACGAGATAATTGTTGACACTGTATAAAGTAAATCGCCGTCTCACCCTCATACTATGGGCTAAAAAACGACTAAAGTAGCAGCCTGACCAATAGCATTGTCGACAAGAAAGTGGCTACCTGCCTACCATTGATTAATCGTTAAACAGCCACTTGGACAAAACTCGCTAAATTAATGATCATTGAACAACTTGATCCTCGCGACGCGACGATGCCACTACAACGTATAACAATGCTCATAAAAACGCTGAAGTAACAGTGTAGGCAAGGAGATCATTATGTCTGCTTCTACAAGCGCCGCTACACGTCTGCTTGAACATAACTGTCGCGCTATTGAGGCAGGGACTAACCTGCTAAAAGCGCTGGCCAACGAAAAACGCCTGCAAATACTCTGCCTACTTGCCGAAAAAGAACTGTCAGTGACGCAGATTAATCAACAACTTGCATTAAGCCAGTCGGCGCTTTCACAACACTTAGCCATTTTGAGACGTGATGAACTCGTCGACACCCGGAGGGAGTCACAAACCATCTATTATTCGCTGAGCAGTGAGAGCGCCAAGGCAGTGATTGCTACCCTGGCACACCACTATGCTGCATAAAGCTCTTTATAGTTTTCAACATCGCTAATAGTCATACAACAACCATAGCTGTTAACCCTAGTTATTAACCATCGCCCAGAACGATGCTCAGCGCCGCTGCCAACCAGCGGCGTCGATCAAGCCAAGCGCTTTGAGGGCTGCTTTTTCAACGCCTTCCGACACTGCCAAACCAAGTTTACGAGTCACTGTTTTAGGGGGCTCAAGCTTGACCGTAAAGACACGCGCCTCGGTCATACGCTCGACCAGATAAGCTTCGCTGGTACCCACACTGTCAACAAGCAGCTGGGGCAAGGCCTCGCTGCCATACCAAATCTCACCTGTCGCAATCGTTTCTATGTCCATGCCGGGACGCCGCTCAGCCACATAGCTTTTGAATAAGTGGTGAGTATTCTCTAAATCTTCGAGGAACTTTGCTTTTCCCTCTTCGGTATTTTCACCCAACACGGTCAAGGTACGTTTGTATTTACCGGCGGTGAGGAGTTCCACGTCAATATCGTGGCGTTTTAGCAAGCGATGAATATTAGGCACTTGCGCCACCACGCCAATAGAGCCGATCACAGCGAAGGGGGCTGCCTTGATATGCTGGGCGGTACAGGCCATCAAGTAGCCACCGCTTGCTGCCACCTTATCAATACATACAGTTGTGGTGAGCCCTGCCGTACGCAAGCGGTCTAACTGTGCGGCTGCCAACCCATAAGCGTGCACCAGGCCACCGGCGGATTCGAGGCGAATCACCACCTCGTCATTTTCGACGGCGACATCAATAATAGCGGATACTTCCTGACCAAAGCGCTCGGTTTGCGATGCCTTCAGGTCACCGTGGAAATCGAGCACCCAAACCCGTGGCTCATGGGTAGAATCTTGGTTAGCTTTTTGCGCTTTATGGCGTTTTTTATCTTCGTTGCGAAACGCCTTTAGCAGCTTTTTGCGGGCACCTGGTAACGTGGCCGTCAACCGCAGACGACGACCGCGCCGGCGGCGTTGCTCATTCAGCGGCTCAATGTGAAGTTTTAAGTCGCTCTCTTTGTCTTGTTTCGTTCGCGCCATCAAAAGCAAACCAATACCTATCAGCAACATAACGATGGTGGTTTGCACGACAAACGTACCTATTTCCGCTATCCATTCATTCATCGACGTTCTCCATTGGTAAGCTTGAGTCTTTTAGGGTGGGCGCTCTGCCCCGATAAGATGTTGCGGGGTTTGACCATGATGCTTGATTGAAACGCGTGTATGAAATAATCTCGCTCGCCATCACGATTGTTTCTTTGGGCTATTATCGCTAGCCTGGGTCTGATTTACCTAATTGAGAGAAATGTTATGTCTAACAACACCCTTGAGAAGTTGAAAGCACGCTTTAATCCTGAAGCGGCAAAGGGCATGAACGAAGTGTTTCAGTTCCACTTCTCAGACGCGGGCAGCTACTACTTAAATATCCAAGATGGCACGCTGGATGTGCAAGAGGGTGAACACGATGATCCTTCCGTTAGCTTAAGCCTAACGACTGACACGCTAAAAGGCATCATGAGTGGCGATATCAATGGCATGACGGCATTCATGACCGGCAAGCTAAAAGCAACCGGCAATGTCATGCTGGCCACCAAGCTGACCAGCCTATTCCCTAGCGAGTAATGACATATCGGCACTCGGCGCCGTTTAGCGCCAGCGTGCCAAATGAGTTTCGATTAGTTCGCGTGAAATTGAGTAAGGTGGCGGTAGTGATGGCAGTTGGCGAGGTGAAAACCATGCAGCATCGCTGATCTCTACCCCGTCAATGCGAATACGCCGGGTTGTCGCTTCAGCGAAGTAGCCAAACATCAGCGAGTGGGGAAACGGCCAAGCCTGGCTCTGGTGGTAACGCAGTTGGTCAATATGCACGCCCACTTCCTCAAACACCTCCCGGTGAACGGCCTCTTCGGCGGACTCGCCCGGCTCAATAAAGCCGGCCAAGGTTGAATAACGGCCTGGCGGAAAACGCGGGCTACGCGCCAGCAGCATCGCCTCGCCGCTAGTCACCAGCGTAATAATGCAGGGCGAAATACGTGGATAATTGCGGTGCCCGCAGGCATCGCAATGCATTGCAAATTCCGCGGTAAGCTTGGTAGCGGGCGCACCACAGCGCCCACAGAAACGGTGATTCTCCAACCAGGCACCCACCTGCAACGCCGTTGACAGTAAGCTGAACCAGGCGGTAGAAAGCTCGCTCATCCACTGTCGACCATCAATCCAGCCGCTTTCCGCCTGGGACTCAACCAACAGAGCGACCGGCTCATCATCCCAATAACATAGCGGTTGCATCTGCTCTGTCCAGGGCTGAAAGGGTTGTAGCGGCGTCAGCTCCTCGCTACCGCTTAGCGGTGCAGGCGCCAGCATACTGCGCGATAGGCGTATAACTCGCCCGGCCTGTTCATGATGGGGAATTTCTCGCCTAAGCATCGCTTGTCATACCTTTAAACCAATTCAATTGATGCGCTTCACATTTGGCTTTATGGGCCACCTGCTCCTCGTCAGTTGGGCGCACGACGCGCAACTGACCTGGAGTAAGCGTCATACGTTGAATCGACAGACCTTCACTGGAGGTATCCGCCTGCTCCTGCTCTGCTGCAGAGGCTGCGTCTAACGTCAGTGCGGTTTGCCCGCCGGTCATCGCCAAATAAACTTCAGCAAGAATTTCAGAGTCTAGTAGCGCGCCGTGCAGTACGCGGTGACCGTTATCGATATCATAACGTTTGCACAATGCATCCAGGCTATTGCGCTGACCGGGGTGCATGGCCCGGGCCATCGTCAGGGTATCTAATACCGCACAGTGATCGCGCACTGGCCCCAATGCGGGTGTTTTACGCTGCTGATTAAGCATACCCAATTCGTGGTCGATAAAACCCACATCGAAGGGGGCGTTATGAATCACCAGCTCGGCGCCTTCGATAAAGGCCCAAAACTCGTCAGCTATTTTCGCGAAAACCGGCTCATTGGCGACTCTAGCGTCGTCAATCCCGTGAACGGCAACGACTTCTGCGTCGATATGGCGTTCAGGGTTAATGTATTGGTGGTAGGTGCGGCCAGTAAAACGGCGGTTGACCATCTCAATCGCGCCAATTTCGACTAAGCGATGACCATCTTTTGGGTCGATACCCGTGGTTTCAGTATCTAGGATCACCTGGCGCATCATGCTCTCCTCTTGTGATGCTCATCAATGGCTTCATTGGCTAACGCGTCAGCGCGCTCATTGCCGGGATGGCCGCTGTGCCCTTTCACCCAGTGCCATTCTATTGTGTGTCGCTGAGTCTCTTCGTGCAGGGTTTTCCACAACTCAGCATTTTTGACTGGTTGCTTGGCGGCGGTTTTCCAGCCGCGCTTTAACCAGTTATGAATCCACTGTGTTATGCCCTGTCGCACATATTGTGAATCGGTCCATAGCGCGACTTCACAGGGAGTGTTTAGCGTTCGCAGGGCCATGATCGCAGCCATCAACTCCATACGGTTATTAGTGGTATCTGATTCATAGCCTTTCAAGGTTTTCTCATGCTGGCCGCTCGCCAGCACCACACCCCATCCGCCAGGGCCTGGGTTGCCCCGACAAGCCCCATCGGTATACACCGTTACCCGAGGCAGTTGCCCGGCAGCCTCTTTAGTCAAGTTCTTGATCCTTTGATTGATGCGTCTGAGCTTGTGTTGGGAGCTCTTGATAGGGTTGATAGTGAGCCGATGAACCTGAGCGAGTAACGCCTAATGAAGCGGGAGAAACAGGCGCTTTCAAACCAAACTTCATACGTTGCACTGGCGCTTGGCGTTGACGCCTGCGGGCTTGAATCATATAGCTCTCACCTAGCGGTAAGTTATGCCTACGCCCCAGCGACTCCCAATATTCACCGCATTTAGCACTCATCCGCCCACGAAAACAGCAATAGTCTACGCGTTCCACCTCGAAGTCGACAAACGCCAACCAGTCGCGCAGGCGACTAACAGAACGCCAAGTGCCATCCCAGGGAAACTGCTGCTGGCTTTTTCGCCATTGGCGGGCAAGCCCACCCACACCGATCGGATTAAAGCCAAACAATACCAATATCCCATTGTCAGCGGTGACCCGCGCGGCTTCCTGAAGGGTGAAATGGGCGTCGGTTAAATACTCCAGCCAGTGATGAATAACCATTACATCTAAGCAGCGATCTGGCAGCGCCAATTGATCCGGCGGGCATATCAAGGTGCTCTCATTCTCGGCCATTGGTCTTGTGGGTGACCACCGAATGGAATGAGGAATCGCCGACATGGTCATTAAAGCTGGCCCCATGCTCAATTCCAAACTGTGGCCGCCCACGCGCGATTCCACCACGGGCCCTAAGCAGGCACGCTGTGTTTCCCATAGCGAGCGCCCGGCCTCAGACTGCCAATACGGCTGGCAACTTATTAAGCGCTTGGCGAGTGTCGTGGCCGTGGTCGAATTTGACATGAACAGCGCTTCCCTCCACAGTAACGGCTTTTCAACGCCTTGGTTACACCGATTTAGCGCTACTTAAGAAGCGCGATGTTTTGCGTGTTTACGCATTTTGGTCACTGAATTCTGTATTTTCGCAATTTAAAGGATCTCGCCGATGATGAGCGTGACACCGATCCCAGCTCTAAGCGACAACTATATTTGGCTATTAAGACAAGATACCAGCCAAAGCGTTTGCGTGGTGGATCCAGGTGAAGCGGCCCCTGTGATCGAGTTTCTTGAGCGTGAGTCGTTAACCTTAAAATCCATCCTTATTACGCATCACCACCATGATCATACCGGTGGTTTAGCAGAATTAATTAAACGCTACTCCCCTCACGTTATCGGCCCGGCCAACCCCAACATTGAAGGGATTGACGAGACCGTTGGCGACGGCGATGAAGTCCGCATTATGGGCCGTTTATTCGACGTAATAGCGACACCGGGCCATACGCTGGACCATATCAGCTACTTCACAGCGGGCATCCCTGCCCTTCTTTTTTGCGGCGACACTCTTTTTTGCGCCGGTTGTGGCCGTTTATTTGAAGGCACCCCAGAGCAAATGTTTGCCGCGTTGAACAAATTTGCGGAACTACCTGAAGATACACTGGTCTTTGCAGCCCATGAGTATACGCAAGCGAACCTTACGTTTGCTCGTGCTGCGGACCCTGAAAACGAAGACGTTAAACACGCCTTGCAGGAGTGTGAAAAGGCGCGGGCATTGGATCGCCCCACCTTACCCAGCACGATAGGACGCGAGCTGAAAATTAATCCCTACCTGCGCGTGGGCACAGATAGCGTGCGCCAAGCAGCAGGCACCCAGGGTGTTAATGATACTGATCTCGCTACGTTTACCACTCTGCGCGAGTGGAAGAACCGTTTTTAAGAACGCTATCGAAACCAAACGAATGCAACTATGACCTATCGAACGATTCGCCAGCGCTTGATGCTGAGCGCTGGCAGTACCGTAATTATGGGCCTGATGTTAGCCGCTGCGGCAAGCTCACAAGCCTCTGCTCCAGCCTATGAAACCACTGCAAATGCGACGACAGCCTTACCTAACGGTGTTACCACCACGTCGCCAACCGATACAAAGCCCTATCCTACGCCTTTCCAAACCCATTTTTGGGAGGCGCTAGAGCTTGAACCCCAGAATGCCTGGACGACCCTGCGTAAAAGCTTCCAGTGGCAAGAGAAAACATTGCCAGTAGAAGCTCAAGCTCGGGTGGATGAATGGATTGAGCACTATCGTTCAAGCCCTGAAAACATTATCACGATCACCGAACGCGCCACCCCCTGGCTTGCCTGGATTACTCAACAAGTCAGTGAGCGCGGCCTACCTGGTGAAATCGCGTTAATTCCGTTTGTTGAAAGCTCTTTCGACCCAGGTGCACGAAGCCACCGCGGGGCGGCAGGTCTTTGGCAATTTATGCCCCGCACCGGCGACGCATTGGGGTTAGTACGTAATGGTAATTACGATGGTCGTCTGGATGTTCTGACCTCTACCGAGGCCGCGCTGGACTACCTGGAAATGCAGGCCGACCAGTGGTACGAGGGTGACCTCATGCTTTCTCTGGCCGCTTATAACGCAGGCGCTGGCACCGTCAACCGCGCGCAGCGTCAGGTGCAGGGCCAAGGGCTAAGTGGCGACTATTGGGACCTATCCCTGCCCTACGAAACAATGCAGTACGTTCCCAAGTTGAAGGCGATCGCCACGATCATTAACGATCCTGAAAAATACGGTGTGAGCTTACCTGAGATTCACATCGACCCTGCCTTCGCAAAAGTTCAGTTGGCCCACGCAGTGAGTCTGTCTGAAGCCTCGCAAATGCTGGATGTCAGCAAAATGGCACTGGCTGAGCTGAATCCGGGTTTACTGAATGGCAGCATCGATCCACGCAGCGCGCAGACGTTGCTTGTACCCGAAGAAGTGGATAAACAAGTGCTGGCTCAACTGTCACAGGGCAATAGTCAGGCACAGGGCAATAGCCAAGCGCTTGCGCAAAATAACAGCGCAGATACGCATCGCGTTGAAAGGGGCGATAGCCTCTCAGCGATTGCGGCCCGCTATAATATTGATCAACAAGACTTGATACGCTGGAATTCGATTGACCGCCCCAGCGCTTTACAACCGGGGCAGTTGCTGACACTTTCAGGGCGTTGAATCCGGGTTTACTAGTTGGCTTTGTTCACATGGGATGTTACCAATGCCGCGTGGTCTGTTTTTTGCGAAAGCGTTTCTACTTATCAGTGGCTTGCTAATAAATGTATCGATACTGGCGTCAGAAGCAACGACCACTATCGATTCTTCCCAACGCCCTGCCGGTAACAACGTGGTGGGCGATTTAAATACGGATGCCAACAACGTGGTGCCGGTTGAAACAGTTCACGGGTTATCACTTTACGATAGCCCCGAGCTACCGGCAGACTTCCCCTACTTCCCTCATGTGAACCCACAAGCCCCCAAAGGCGGCACTATTACCCATACCGCCGTGGGGGGCAGCTTCGATTCAACGAATCCGTTTATTATTCGCGGCACACCGGCCACTGGCGTTTCGCAAATTTATGACACCTTGATGGCTAGCAACCCCAATGAGCCCTTTAGCCTGTATGGTTTATTGGCTGAAGGCGTGCGCCTGGACCCCGACCGGGAATGGATTGAGTTTGACCTTCGCCCTGAAGCACGCTTTCAGGACGGCGAACCCGTCACCGCCTACGATGTGGTGTTTTCACTTAACCTGCTCCGGGAAGAAGGCAACCCGTTTTATGCCAGCTATTACGCGGGCGTGAACGAGGCAATCGCCCTCAACGAACATCAGGTGCGCTTTACCTTCAGCGACACCGATTCCCGAGAACTGCCGCTAATCATTGCTCAACTGCCGATCCTCCCCCGCCACTACTGGGAGCCCCGCGAGTTCACATCGCCTACCCTGGCGGCTCACCCTGGCTCTGGCCCCTACCTCATCAGTGAAGTTGACCCAGGCAGGCGAATTGTTTATCAGCGCGATGAGGATTACTGGGGTAAAAACTTGCCGGTTAACATTGGCCGCTACAACATTGACCGCATCGTTTACGACTACTATCGCGACCGCGATATTGCCTGGGAAGCCTTCAAAGCGGGCCTGACAGATTTTCGTACGGATGCCCGCGCGGCCACCTGGGCGATTGGCTACGACTTTCCTGCCTATGAAGAGGGTTTGGTGAAGCGGCTGACGGTACCTGACGTCAATCCCTCCATGATGCAGGCCTTCGTCTTCAACCTGCGCAAAGAGAAGTTTCAAGACCCACGGGTACGCGAAGCGTTAAGCCTTACCTTCGATTTTCCTTGGCTCAACACCAATATTTTCTACGATACCTACCGGCGTACCGAAAGCTTTTTCCAGAACTCGGAGATGGAGGCCACCGGACTACCTTCGGAAGAAGAGCTGGCACTACTTGAACCGTTTAGGGAAGAGTTAATTGCTTCCCATGGGTCTGACCGCCTGTTCACCGAACCGCTGCCCATTGACCAACCCCTCAATCTGCGCGAGCGTCTACGCAAGGCACTGGCGCTTTTGCGCGACGCGGGCTATCGCGTTGAAGAAGGAGTACTGGTCAACCAAGCCACCGGCCAGCCACTCAGCCTTGAAGTGCTGCTCTACGATTCGGGTCTTGAGCGTGTGGTTCAACCCATGCTGCGTAACATGGCCCGCCTAGGGGTGCAGACCTCGCTGCGCATCGTTGATATCAATCAATATTTAAACCGGCAGCGCAATTACGACTATGACATAGTGATTAGCCATTTCCCCCAGTCGAACAACCCGGGTAATGAGCAGCGCGACTTCTGGACCAGCGCCGCCGCCGAGGCGCCGCAAAGCCGCAATCGGATGGCGCTCGCCCACCCAGCGGTCGATGCCCTGGTGGAAGCGATCATTAGCGCCGATGGTCGTAAGGAACTGGACACCGCCACACGGGCGTTGGATCGGGTACTGCGCTGGGGATTTTATGTCATTCCTCACTACCACTCAGGCGAAACCCGCATTGCGATCTGGGACAAGTTCGGCTATCCCGAGCCCTTTCCGAAGTATGCGATGGATCTGGATGCATGGTGGGTGGATACCGAGCGTGAAGCAGAACTGCAGCGCCAGCGCCGCTGAGACTGGCTTTATTACAGCGACTTATTCGCAACGGCTTATCCTCAACGGTTTCATCGTCATAAACCTCGGAGTGCTCTGTGGCCCGCTACACCCTACGCCGACTGCTGCTAATGATTCCGACCCTTTTTGGGATCATGCTACTCAATTTTATTATTGTTCAGGCGGCGCCGGGCGGGCCGATTGATCAGATGCTGGCACGTTTTGAGGGTGCAGACGCCATGGCCAGCACCCGCTTGGATATGGGCGGTGCCGATGTGCAGGTAAGTGACGATTCTCGTGGCGCCCGGGGTATCGACCCACGCTTTATCGAACAGCTAGAACAGCAGTTTGGTTTTGATAAACCCGCCCACGAGCGCTTTATTGGCATGATGGCGGATTACCTCACGCTCGATTTCGGCACCAGTTTTTTCCGCGACCGCCCGGTAACAGAGCTGATGATTGAGCGTTTGCCGGTGTCCATTTCGCTAGGGCTATGGACCACGCTGCTGGTCTACCTGATTTCGATTCCGCTGGGTATTAAAAAAGCGCTACGCCACGGCTCCCGATTCGATGTCTGGTCGTCGGGGTTAGTGATTGTCGGCTACGCCATTCCGGGCTTTTTGTTTGCGATACTGCTGATCGTGCTCTTTGCTGGCGGCACCTACTGGGACCTGTTTCCCCTGCGTGGTCTAACCTCGCCCAACTTCGACCAGCTTTCGGCCTGGGGGAAAGTCAAGGACTACTTCTGGCACATCACGCTGCCGGTAATTGCAGCTTCGATTGGCAGCTTTGCTACCCTGACCATGCTGACCAAAAACAGCTTTCTGGATGAAATTCACAAGCAGTACGTGATTACCGCTCGCGCCAAGGGCGCCGATGAGCGGCGGGTGCTCTATGGCCATGTTTTCCGTAATGCCATGCTGATAATCATTGCTGGCCTGCCCGCTGCCATGATCGGGATTTTCTTTACCGGTGCGCTATTGATAGAAGTGATCTTCTCCCTGGATGGGCTCGGCCTGCTCGGCTTTGAGGCGGTGATGCAGAGGGATTACCCGGTTATTTTCGGCACGCTGTTTTTGTATACCGTGATCGGTCTGATCCTTAAGCTGATTTCTGATTTGACCTACGTGTGGGTAGACCCGCGTATCGACTTTTCGACCCGGGAGTCATGATCATGGCCTCTCTTTCTTCTTATTTTTCGCCCATTACCCGCCGACGGCTGGCGGCTTTTAAAGCCAACCGGCGAGCCCGCGTATCGCTTTGGCTATTTACGGCGCTGTTTGTGTTAAGCCTGTTTGCTGAGCTGATCGCCAACGACAAGCCCATCATTATGCAATACGACGAACAGTGGTACGTGCCGCTGCTGGTGGATTACCCCGAAACCGAGTTTGACGGGTTTCTTCCCACGCGTACCGATTATCTGGATCCGTTTATTCAGCAACAGATTAAAGAGCACGGCTGGGCGCTGTGGCCAGCCATCCCGTATTCCTACCAAACCCTGGACATGAACATGACCCGCCCTTCCCCGGCACCGCCGGATAGCCGCCACTGGCTGGGCACCGATGATCAGGGCCGCGATGTATTGGCGCGTGTCATTTATGGCTTTCGCCTCTCGGTTGCTTTTGCACTGGTGCTCACTGCGGGCTCGCTGGTAATCGGCGTTATAGTTGGTGGTGTGCAGGGCTACTTTGGTGGCAAGATTGATTTGATCGGCCAGCGGGTGACTGAAATATGGTCGGGCCTTCCGGTATTGTTCCTGCTTATTATTTTAGCCAGCTTTGTTCAGCCGGGCTTCTGGTGGTTGCTTGGGATCATGCTGCTCTTCTCATGGCTTGGCCTGGTCGATATCGTGCGCGCCGAGTTTCTGCGTGCGCGTAACCTGGAGTACGTGCGTGCCGCCAAGGCGATGGGATTGCCCTCGCGCCTGATCATGTGGCGCCACGTACTGCCCAATGCCATGGTCGCGACGCTAACTTTCATTCCGTTTCTGTTTACCGGTGCCATCGGCACGCTGACCGCGCTGGATTTCCTCGGTTTCGGCCTGCCTCCCGGCGCGCCCTCGCTGGGCGAGCTGGCAGCGCAGGGCAAGAACAACTTACATGCCCCTTGGCTGGGCATCACGGCGTTCATGACCCTGGCAATCATGCTTTCGCTACTGGTGTTCATTGGCGAAGGCTTGCGCGACGCCTTCGACCCACGTCACGTACAACAGCGCCAGGCTGGCCCTGCCCAGGAGACACAAAATGCCTAACCCGCTCCTGCGCATCGAGAATCTCAACATTGCCTTCGATGATACGCCCGTGGTGCATGCGCTATCGCTCACCCTCAATGCGGGTGAAACCCTGGCGATTGTCGGGGAGTCCGGGTCGGGAAAATCAGTCTCTGCGCTCGGGATGATCAACCTCTTGCCCAGCAATGCCACCGTCAAGGGCGAGCGTTGGCTGGGTGATACCGATCTCTCGACATTGACCCAGGACCAGTGGAACGACGTGCGCGGTAATCGTGTCGGTTTCATTTTTCAGGAGCCGATGACGTCGCTTAATCCGCTCCATCGGGTTGGCAAGCAGATTGGCGAAGCATTGCGTCTGCATCAGGGCTTGCGCGGCCAGACGGCTCGCCAACGCTGCAAAGCGCTACTCCAACAAGTGAAACTGCCGCGCCCGGAAGAGCTGCTGGATGCTTGGCCTCATCAGCTTTCGGGCGGACAGCGCCAGCGGGTGATGATTGCCATGGCGATTGCCAACAATCCCTCACTGTTGATTGCCGATGAGCCCACCACCGCCCTGGACGTGACGGTGCAGCAGGAGATACTTGCCCTGCTGCGTGAACTGCGCGACCACCACGCCATGGGCATGCTGTTTATCAGTCATGACTTGAACCTGGTACGCCGTCACGCGGACCGCATCTGCGTCATGCATCAGGGGCGGATACAGGAAATCGGACCGGTTGAGCAGGTCTTTCAACACCCGCAAAGTGATTACACCAAAGCGCTGCTCGCCGCCGAGCCGGAAGGCAGACCCCAGGCCATTAAGCAAGCGCCACCGCTGTTAACGGCTCGTCAGTTGAGCGTAAGCTTCAAGCGCCCCAAGACCGGCTTGTTCAAGCGCCAGCCGCCTGCGTTTGTGGCAGTTCAGCCCACCGATTTTCAGATCACGCCGGGCGAGACCCTGGGCATTGTAGGGGAGTCAGGGTCGGGCAAAACCACGCTGGCGTCGGCCGTCATGCGGCTGGTCACTAGCCAAGGCGATGTTACCCTTGGCAACGACAAACTAAGCTCCCTGTCCGGTGATGATTTGCGACGCCAGCGCCACCGTTTTCAGATGGTGTTTCAGGATCCCTATGGCGCCCTTTCGCCGCGCATGCCGGTCTTCGATATTGTCAGTGAGGGGCTGCGCTTTCATTACCCACACCTGACTGACAAAGAAGTCACCCAGCGGGTTAACCAAACCCTTCACGAAGTGGGTTTGCCCGAGAGTTGTGCTGCGCGCTACCCCCATGAGTTTTCCGGTGGTCAACGCCAGCGCATTGCCGTGGCCCGAGCGATCATCCTGGAGCCAGAACTGTTGGTGCTTGATGAACCCACTTCTGCATTAGACCGCACGGTACAGAAGCAGCTTGTTACCCTGCTGCGCGACCTTCAGGCTCGCAGGCAGTTGAGTTATCTGTTCATTAGTCACGATCTCGCCGTTATTCGCGCCATGGCCCATCGCATTATGGTGCTCAAAGATGGCGAAGTGGTCGAACAAGGCCCCTGCCTGGACGTACTTTCTGCGCCCAAACACGCCTATACCCAAGCGCTGATTGCTGCTGCTCACTTAGCCCCGTAAATTTAAGCCCCTTAAAATTCAGCTCCTTAGTACTTATCACATTAGTACTTATCACCTTAGTAGTTAGCAACGGCTAACCGCTATTGGCGTGAGGTCGCTCCAGCTTGCGACCTCTCTTTCTGGTTGGCACAAAAAACTGGGAATTACTGAAGCTGAATTTACAAGATAACGGTATAAATATTCAATTAAATTAAAGCCGCCCACCCTTTCAGGCAGCGGCTAAATAATACTTAGGGAGTATTCAGAACAGCGCAATTTCTTCGTCAGTCAACTCACGCCACTCGCCGGGCGCAAGGTTGGCATCCAAGGCTAAATCACCGATGGAGCTGCGGTGCAGAGAGTTCACATGATTACCTAGGGCGGCAAACATACGCTTTACCTGGTGGTAGCGCCCTTCGGTAATCGTCAGCTCCGCCTGGGTGGGCGATAGCAGCCGCAGCGTCGCGGGCTGAGTCAGCGTCTCTTCGCCATCAAGCATCAGGCCATCCGCCACCTGGCCAATCGCCCACTCTGCCGCCGCACCATCCATGGGCTCAGCAAGCTCTGCGATATAGACCTTGGCGCAGCGGTGGCGCGGCGAGGTCACACGGTGCGACCACTGACCGTCATCGGTTAACAACAGCAGGCCCGTCGTGTCCACATCCAAGCGCCCCACCGGCTGTAAGCGTTCGGCTTTGGGCAGATCAATCAGGTCGATTGCGCGCTGGTAAAGGCCGCGGCGGGCATTACATTCAACGTCCACCGGCTTGTGCAGCATAATATAGCGTACGCCTACCAGCGCCAGCCGCTCGCCATTAAGAACAACCACATCGTTATCGGTATCGATTTGAGTAGCCGATTGCTTGATCGGCTCACCATTGAGGGTGACTTCGCCGTTCTTAAGTGCTCGCTTGGCGAGGCTACGGGTTAACGGTGAGGTTTCACTTAAAAAGCGATCAAGGCGCATCATTAACCCACTCCTGGCAGCAGCTTAAAATGGTCGGCATCTTGCCAAGCAGGAAATTTTTCACGAAAAGCATCAAGGGTAGTTTTATCCAGCGTGCCCGTCTCTATAAACGGGGTATGGGCAGGTTTATCAATTAACGGTTCGCCTTTGAAGTCGACCAGTAAGGAGTCGCCGCTATAGGCAAGCCCTTTGGCATCCTCTCCAACGCGATTAACGCCAATCACATAGCTTAGGTTCTCTATCGCGCGGGCCTGTAGCAACGTACGCCAGGGGTGACGTCGCGGTGCTGGCCAATTGGCGATACACAGCAGCGCATCATACTCGAAATGCTCACCTTCTGCTGGCTGCTGGCGCATCCACACCGGAAAACGCAGGTCATAGCAAACGCTTAACAGCAGCTTAAAGCCGTTGAGCTCCACCACTTTGCGTTCACTGCCCATGCCGTAACGCTCGTGCTCGCCAGCCATACGGAATAAGTGGCGCTTATCGTAGTAGGTTAAGTCGCCCTCCGGCGTTGCCCATATCAAGCGATTATAAAATTCGCCATTCTCTTCGATCGCCACGCTGCCAGTCATCACGCAGTTTCGGGCCTGCGCCTGAGTCTGCAACCAAGTCACACTTTGGCTTTCGGCCATTGGCTGAGCCATTTCACGCGAGTTCATGGTAAAGCCGGTGGCAAACATTTCAGGCAAAACAATAAGGTCGGTATCACGGCTATCCAGCTCACCGAGTAACTCCTCAAGATGAGCGTGGTTGGCTTGTGGGTCTTCCCAGCGCAGATCGCACTGCACCAAGCTGGATCTAAGTTTAGTCATTAAACACCTCCGTTCCGCCAGTGTTATTGCAATGTTTATGCTAGATTAGCATCTTTAAATAATGAGGCTGCTATGCTTCCTACTCCAACACGCGATCCCGACGCAGTCAAAGGCGTTATGTTTGGGCTAACGGCCTATACAATGTGGGGCTGCTTTCCGCTCTTTTTTGCCCTGTTTGACGGCGTTCCTGCCTTTGAAATATTGATTCACCGCATTATCTGGGCCTGCCTGTTTTTAGTGGGCCTGATTACCCTGTTACGCCGCTGGACTCCCGTTGTTGCAGCCTTGGGCGAACCAAAAAAGCTTGGACGTGTACTGGCCTGTGCGTTATTGATCGCGTTCAACTGGGGTATCTATATCTATGCGGTGGAATCCAAGCAGGTCTTGCAGGCAAGTTTGGGCTATTTCCTGACGCCGTTGGTGAACGTCGCGCTTGGCATGCTGGTGTTGCGAGAAGTGATGGCAAAGCTGCAACTGGTGGCGCTGGGGCTAGCAAGTATTGCGATTGCCACCCAGTTTGTAATGCTTGGTGAACTGCCCTGGATCAGCTTGCTGCTGGCGTTAAGCTTCGGTAGTTACGGCCTGTTTCGTAAGCAGGTGCCGCTAGACGGCCTATCAGGACTGTTTGTGGAAACCCTTTTGCTATTCCCCCTCGCCCTGATCGCCTTGACCTGGTTAAGCTGGAACGACACCTCACATTTTTTACAGAACACTTCAACGACCAGTTTACTGGTCGCCAGTGGGGCTTTAACCGCGCTGCCGCTAATGGCCTTTGCTGGCGCGGCCCGCCGGTTGCGTTTGGCGACCCTGGGCTTTTTGATGTACATCAACCCGAGTATTCAATTCCTGATCGCTTTAACCGTTTTCGGTGAGCCCCTTGGGCTTATCCAGTTGGCGACCTTTGTGCTTATCTGGATCGGGCTTGCGCTCTACTCCTGGTCAGCATGGCAGTCACGCCCGCGCTACGCGGCGGCTAGTTAGAGCAAGTGGTGGTGAGTTGGCGTCTGCGGCGCCTTTCAGCATAGGCGCCGATGCCGTGATCCGTTCCGGCTGATAACCCACCCGGAAGCCACCCTAATGCTTGCCCTGCACATACACTGGCACTGAAAGGTCGTGCATGATTTCTCCGGTATCCCGCTTGTAGGTCTGCAGCAACAGCGGCTTTTCATGGGCGCCACAGCGGCTACCAGTCGGGTCATCGAAGATCCGCTTACTACGGCAGTATTTGAGATCGTGAGCGTAGTCACCCGTAGGCTCGCGGCTTACAGCTGCATTGTGGGTAGGCACATAGCCTTTACGGTCGCAGGCAATGGCGTAACTCAGACCCAGCTGTTTCAGCAGCGGCTCTTGTAAAGTGGGCAGGTGATTGTCGGTAAAGGTATCGAAACCGGTTTTATAAAGCGGCGGCTGGGTACCGGGAATTTGCTCGTACTGGGGCTGAAACAGTTTAGTTTCTGACAGTTCACCGCTGGCAATCGCTTTTTCGAGCATCTTGCCCAACTTATCGGCAGTTGATCGCGCGGCATGAAACACCTGCTGATGCCGCCCTTCTAGATGCTGTTGAGCCAGTTCCCCATCAACCCCTTCAGCGGCTTCCATCAACGCCCGGGCCTGCTCAGCCAAATCGTGCATATTACGGTTGCCTTCATCAACGTCATCTTCCAGTTGGCTCAGGCTGTCCGCCACGGTTTGGCTGTGTTGACGAGTATTTCCCATGGCATCGGCGACGCGAGTGATTTCACTCTGTACCTGATCAAATTCTTTCGTCATCGTCCCCAAGCTATTGCCAACTACTTGTAATCCTTTCGAACGCTCGCTGATACGGGTCATTAAATGGCCCATAGTGGCGACCACTGACTGGCCGCTCTCGTGCATGTCTTTCACCAGCTCATCGACACTTTGCGTCGCGGTGGAGGTTTTTAACGCCAGGTTGCGTACTTCGCCAGCGACTACCGCGAAGCCGCGTCCATGCTCCCCCGCCCGTGCCGCTTCGATGGATGCATTAAGCGAAAGTAGGTGGGTTTGCTCGGCGATATCCTCGATCATTGAGGTAACGTTACGCACACGTTCAATTTTTTCGTTCAGAGCGGTCAGCATGTCCAGTGCCTGATTAGAGCGCTCGGCGACATCACTCATATCCTGGATGATATCGTCCAGCTCGGCATGGTTGTGGTGGCTGGCTTCACGGGCGCTCTCTGCCAGTGCCGCCACTTGGCTGGCGCTTGCACTGACCTGCATAATAGCCGCATTAATGGCTGTCATGCTGGTGGAAGCCTCTCGGGCCATGGTCTCTTGTTGGGTCAGGCGCTGGTCCATCAGGTCGGCATAGTGGGAGACTTCTGCCGAAGCAATCGCGGTACTGCTGGCGCGATTCATCAACCGGTAGGCCATGGCGCGCAGCGAACGGTAATCACGAAGAGATTTAAAGCCACGCTGGTGCTGCTCAAGGCGCCGTTGATCGGCGCGATATACACGCTCAAAAGTCGTTAGCAACATCGCGCCGCCCCCCAATGCGGCACATAACAGAGCGACATAAATCCACACGCCGCCTTGAGCGGCAAGACCAACCGACAACGCCACCATCAGCACTGGAACCAGCAATAGCAGTACACTCATGAGCAGTACTCTTTTATTGATGTTGTTGAGTATCAAACAGCCTTATTAAGGAGGCTTAACTCTCCTTTGTGCATAATCTTAACGGGTTATGCTAATGAAAGAAGTAGCACTTTGGGGGAAGACGGAAAGTACATAAGCGCTTGGTCATCATTGAATGAGCGCAGTGCAAATGAATATAAGCACTGCAAATGAATATAAGCACTGCAATGAATTGGAATATCCCTTACTCTCTTTATCCTGACACTCTTACACCCTATGGAATTCATGCTAAAGCGCTATTTTCCCATTCTGACGTGGCTCCCCCATTATCATAAACGTCTGCTGGGGGCCGACCTCTTAGCGGGGCTGATTGTCACCGTGATGGTTATTCCTCAGTCACTCGCCTATGCACTACTAGCTGGGCTGCCAGCAGTGGTTGGCTTGTACGCCAGCATCCTGCCGCAACTGGTTTATACCCTATTTGGTACCAGCAAAACCCTAGCGGTTGGGCCGGTCGCCATTATCGCGTTGATGACGGGTGCGGCCCTGTCGTCTGTCGCAGCAACCGGCACAGAAGCGTATTTACAGGCAGCGCTGATACTGTCACTGCTTTCTGGCGGCATGCTGGTAGTGATGGGCCTGCTAAAAATGGGCTTTTTCAGTAATTTCCTTAGCCATCCAGTGATTTCGGGCTTTTTAACCGCATCGGGTATTTTGATCGCAGCCAGCCAACTCGGCAGTTTGCTGGGCATCGAAAGTAGTGGTTTTACCCTGGTGGAACGCCTGGTTACCTTGGTACCCAACCTGGCATCCTTCAACTTACCCACCCTGATAATCGGCGGCGGTACCCTGGTATTTCTGATTGTATTGCGCCGCCACGGCAAAGCCACTCTACATAAAGCAGGCTTGCCTCTCCCTCTAGCGGACTTGATTGCAAAAGCCGGCCCCGTCTTTGCAGTGGTTATTACCACTCTGGTGACCTGGCACTGGCAGCTGGCGGATAAGGGCGTCAATGTGGTTGGCCAGATACCTGGCGGCCTGCCAGCGCTGAGTTTTCCCTGGGGAGACTATTCACTGTGGCGAGCACTGGTGATTCCTGCACTACTGATCAGCCTGGTAGGGTTTGTAGAGTCGGTCTCCATGGGGCAGATGTTGGCAGCCAAGCGGCGCCAGCGTATCTCGCCTAATCAGGAGTTAGTAGGCCTGGGCGCTAGCAATCTGGCCGCCGGTTTTTCTAGCGGCATGCCGGTCACCGGGGGGCTATCGCGTACCGTTATTAACTTCGATGCGGGCGCCCAGACACCTGCCGCAGGCACGTTTGCGGCCCTGGGTATCGCGCTGGTAACACTATCCTTTACCGGTTGGCTCTTCTACCTCCCGATTGCGACCCTGGCCGCCACCATCACGGTGTCTATTCTGACGTTGGTGGATATCCCTATGCTGCGGCAAACCTGGCGCTACTCGCGTAGCGACTTTGCCGCGATGGCAGTGACCATTCTGCTCACGCTGATCGAAGGTGTTGAAGCCGGTATCCTCAGCGGTGTTACGCTATCCATTGCGTTGTTCTTGTACCGTACCAGCCGTCCTCATAGCGCGCTGGTAGGTCGTGTTCCTGGCACTGAACACTTTCGCAACACCACCCGCCACGATGTGGAGACGGTCAATAATGTGGCCCTGCTGCGCATTGATGAGAGCCTCTATTTTGCCAATGCCCGCTATTTGGAAGACACCGTCTATAACCTGGTGGCGAGCCACCCAGAACTAGAGCACGTGGTGTTGATTTGCTCAGCAGTCAACCTGATCGATGCATCAGCGCTGGAAAGCCTGGATGCCATCAATGCCCGTTTAAAAGACTCCGATGTGAAACTGCACTTGTCAGAAGTAAAAGGGCCGGTGATGGATCAGCTCAAGAAAAGTGACTTTTTGGATGCGCTAACCGGGCGTGTTTTTCTCAGCACCTACGCCGCCTGGCGCGAATTTTCCTAGCCAATTAGATCAGCAAATCATTGAAAAACCAGGCCAATGCCTGGTTTTTTTGTGTCTGTCGCTTGCTAAAGAGAGCAGGCTCGAACAACAACATTGACAGCTACCTAGCGGCTTCTCTACTATCAATCGACCACTTAGCAAAACAAGATACCGCATAGCAAAACACAAAGTAACGAAACGTAACTATCAGCATCATCACAACCACAACAAAGGAGCATCAAAATGCGCCCACTTGCTCACCGACTCGTTATTGCCGCTCTCCCGCTAACGCTGCTTGGCGCTGCGGTCAGTCACGCCAGTGAGATTGAATTACCCGGCACGATGGCCTGGACAGCTTACGGCACCAACTCGAGCGGCTACGCTCAGGCCGTGGCTATCGGCAATATGCTGCAAAACAAATACGATTCATCGGTACGCATCCTGCCTGGCGACAACGATGTCTCGCGCATGACTCCACTGAAACAAGGCCGTGTGGATCTTTGCGCCTGCGGTATTGCTAGCTACTACGGCGCGGAAGGCGTAATGATGTTCGCTGACCGCGACTGGGGCCCACAGCCACTGCGGGTCATTACTACCTCTACTGCCTCATTTGGGCTTTCACTGGCCGTAGCGGGAGATCTAGGCGTTGAAACCCCAGCGGACTTGGCAGGCAAGCGCATTGCCTATATCCGCGGTGACGACGCCTTGAACAAAGGTACCGAAGCCTATCTCGCCTTTGGTGGGTTAACGTGGGATGACGTCGAGCGGGTTGATTACCCCGGCTATGGTCGTTCATTCGACGGCATTATCGCTGGCGATGTAGATGCCTCTTTTACCACTACCGTAACCCCGCCCGCCCAGCAGTTAGCGAGCAGCCCACGGGGTATCAGTTGGCCGGTCTTGGACCCCAACGATGAAGCAGGCTGGGAGCGGATGGCGGCAGTTGCTCCCTACTTCCGCCCCCACGAAGTGACCGCCGGTGCAGGTGACATTAGCGCTGAAAACCCGGTTCCCAGTGCCAGCTACCCCTACCCGATTGTGGTCGCCAATCAAGACCTAGCGGATAACGTCGCTTACGGCTTGATCAAAGCGATGCAAGAAAATTTCGATGACTATAAAGATAATGCGCCAGGTGCATCGGGTTACGCATTGGAACAACAGGATCTTCAGTGGGTAGTTCCGTTCCACGATGCGGTGGTGGAGTACTACAAAGAGATCGATGTATGGACCGAGGCAATGCAGTCGCACCAGGACAAACTCGTCGAGCGCCAGAACGTGCTGATGAGTGCCTGGGAGAGCTTTATGCAGGACGCACCCAGCGATGATGAAGCTTTCACTACTGAATGGATGGAAGCCCGTGCCACTGCACTGAGCGATGCTGGCTTCGAACCGATCTTCGAGTAATACGCCACGGGGCGGCGCCCGCCGCCCCTGCTGATTGACGGATGTCCCCCATGACCACAGATACCTCGCCTGCCAATAATAAGCAGGTTAAAGAAAAGATTAGCCAAATTCGTGAGTTACCTTCCGCGTTACGCTGGGTGCCAGCCACCGTCACTGTCATATTGATGTTGATGACACTGGATTACCTATTTAATTTAGGGTTACTCACTTTTGTCACGGGGCTAGAGACGCAGTTCTATTACGCCGTGGTCGCGTTATTGCTGCCGCTAGTGTTCTTGCTCTGGCCCATGCGCGACAGCCAGCAAGAGCAGCCTATTCCCTGGTATGACTATCTGCTCAGCGCGGCCACCCTGCTCGTTGGCGGTTACTTTGTCTATAACGCCGTGCCCATCCTGGAGCGTGGCTGGGCATTTTCTGCCCCGGAATTGGCTATTTATGCCAGCTACGCCTATTGGGTGCTGATTATCGAAGCCGCACGCCGGGCAGGTGGTTTACCAATTGCGATCATTGCCGGCTTATTTTCTCTTTACCCGCTGGTGGCAGATATCGTTCCCGGTCCTATCCAGGCGTTCCCTTCCACCCTGGAACAGACCGCTATGTACCATACGATGAGCACCGAGAGCATCATGGGCGTGCCCCTGCAGGCTTTTGCAGGCTTGGTCATTGGCTTTCTGGTATTTGGCGTGGTGCTGCAGAAAAGTGGTGGCGGCAAGTTTTTCATTAATCTCGCCTTTGCACTGCTAGGTCATGTACGCGGCGGCCCCGCCAAGGTAGCAATTTTCTCCAGTGGGCTGATGGGGTCGATGAGCGGCAGCGTCATTAGTAACGTATTGACTACCGGTGTTTTATCTATCCCCGCCATGCGTCGTATCGGCATGAGCCGTTCCTTTGCGGGCGGTGTGGAAGCCTGTGCTTCTACCGGGGGTGTATTGATGCCCCCCGTGATGGGTGCCACCGCCTTCGTCATGGCAATGTTTCTAGACATTCCCTACTCTGCGGTTGCGCTAGCAGCGGTGATTCCCTCCATTCTCTATTTCCTAGGCCTGTTCATTCAAATCGACGCCTATGCAGCGCGCAATGACATCAAAGGCCTGCCCGCTATTGAGCTGCCGTCGATCAAGCAAACACTTAAAGAAGGCTGGTACTTCATCTTTGTCTTCGGCCTGCTGGTGTGGATGCTGCTGGTCATGCAGCGCGAAGCAGTGGCCCCCTTCTATGCCACCGCTCTGCTGCTGGTGCTCAACCAGCTCTCCAAACACAACCGTTGGGGCTGGAAAGACGTCACCGAGACGCTGTCATCTGCGGCCAAGCTGTTTGCTGAACTCATCGCCATTCTGGCGGGTGTGGGCATGTTGGTAGGCGCGCTCTCAATGACTGGCCTGTCGGGCACTATTGCCAACGACTTTATCAATATCGCCGGTGGTAGCGTGCCGCTGCTGTTGATTATGGGCGCGGTAACGAGCTTTGTATTAGGGATTGGCATGACCGTAACGGCCGCTTATATCTTCCTGGCGGTGGCGCTCGCCCCTGCGTTGATTCAAGGCGGCGGCCTGGACCCTATGGCGGTGCACATGTTCATTCTCTACTGGGGCATGCTGAGCTTCATTACGCCGCCCGTGGCGCTGGGTGCCTTTGCTGCCGCCACTGTGGCCGGTGCCCGTCCCATGGAAACTGGCCTCCAGGCCATGCGTTTGGGCAGCGTGATTTACTTTATTCCGTTCCTGTTCGTTCTTAACCCGGCGCTCATTATGCAGGGCGCGCCGCTGATGATTATCGCCGTGTTTATTCAGGCGATCCTTGGCATCATCCTGTTTGCCTCCGCGATGCAAGGCTACTTAATGGGCGTGGGGCGGCTAGGCTATGGCGCACTGCAGGAAATCGTTATTCGCACCCTGGTCTTGATCGCCGGTCTACTGCTAGCACTGCCTGGCGGCGGCATGGTCCCATTGAGCCAGTGGGAGTTGATTGGCCTCGCTGCAGTAGCACTGGTACCGGGCGTTTTATTGGCGCGTTTAAGCCAGCGTCACCATCGGCGTTTGCTAACGACCAACGCTTAATTCAAACACCGAGGAAACTATGCGCACAAAAACAACACTCCCCCTCGTCATAAGCAGCTTAGCGGCTGGCCTTCTCATCACTAGCCATGCCAGCGCTATGCCGCCCACCCTGAATTGGACCGCTTACGGCACTGGCACTAGCGGTAATGCGCAAATCATGGCGATCAGTCAATTGCTACAAGCCGAGCATGGCACGCAGTCCAGGGTCATTCCGGGTGAAAACGACACCATGCGCATGACGCCCCTTAAGACAGGCCGCGTGGACCTATGCGCCTGCGGCATCGCCAGCTACTACGGTTCAGAAGGTGTGATGATGTTCGCCCGACCTGATTGGGGGCCGCAACCCATTCGCGTTATTTCAACCTCCTTGGCCAGCTTTGGCTTGGGCATGGCCGTGGCGGGGGATGTCGAACTTGACGACATCGCCGACTTGGAAGGCAAACGACTGGCCTACCTGCGTGGCGACGATGCGCTGAATAAAGCCGCCGAGGCCTACCTGGCATTTGCAGGCTTGACCTGGGATGACGTCGAGCGCGTCGACTTCCCCGGCTACAACGCCGCCTTCGACGGCATTATCAGCGGCCGTGCCGACGCAGCGATTACCACCACGGTCACACCTGCCGCCCAACGATTGGCCGCCAGCCCCCGCGGCTTACAGTGGCCGGAGCTGCCTAGTGATGACGAAGCCGGCTGGGCACGCATGCTTGAGACGGCCCCTTACTTCCAGCCGCATGATGTCACGTCCGGGGCGGGGATTGATGCAGAACAGCCGCTAGCCAGCGCTAGCTACCCTTACCCCATCATGGTCAGCAACGCTGACTTGGCACCCGAAACCGTGCGCGGGTTAATCACCACACTGATCGAGTCCTTCGATGCTTATAAGGACAACGCACCAGGTGCCAAGGGGTATGCTTTGGAAAATCAGGACATGACATGGGTCGTCCCTTTCCATGATGAGGTGGTCGACTATTACCGCGACAAAGGAATTTGGACTGAGGCAATGGACGCGCATCAAAGCGCCCTGGTGGATCGCCAGGCATTGCTCAAGGCTACTTGGGACGCCTATCAAGCGGATGCACCCGATGATGAAGTAGCATTTATCGACGGCTGGATGGAAACTCGGCGCGCCGCCTTACAAGAAGCTGGGTTAAACCCCGTTTTCTGATGTTGCTTCAATCACGACGGAAATCATTACCTAAGGCCGCCTCTGCGCGGCCTTTTGTTTAGCCAACCATGTTCCGCAATGCAGAACGTTGTTTTGCATTATTGACTCCAACGGCGTCTTTCGCCATGATCACCTCATTCCGAATAACAACTTTAAATTTCATATAGCGAAATACAGGAGCCACTATGAGTGTTCACTACCAGCGACATGGCGAGGTCGGCGTCATCAGTATCGCTAACCCGCCCGTCAACGCATTGAGCCAAGCGGTGCGTAGCGGCTTGCTCAGCGCCCTGGAAGAGGGGTTGATCGACCAGCAGGCCCAAGCACTGGTGGTGATGGCAGAGGGGCGCACCTTCATCGCCGGGGCCGATATACGTGAATTTGGTAAGCCACCTCAAGCGCCACTGCTATCGGATGTCATTACACAGCTAGAAGCCTGCCCTAAACCGCTCATCGCATCGCTACACGGCACTGCGCTGGGCGGCGGCTTAGAAGTCGCGCTGGGTTGCCACTATCGAATTGCGCTGACAGACACCCGCGTTGGCTTACCAGAAGTGAAGCTTGGCTTACTGCCCGGCGCAGGCGGTACCCAGCGGCTGCCCCGTTTGGTAGGCGTGGAAAGATCCTTAGACATCATTACCAGCGGGCGCTTTGTGGAAGCCGCTGAAGCGCAGGATATCGGCATTATTGATGCGATCAGCTATGCCCAAACACCGCTGGAAGCGGGTTTGGCAGCGGCAAAAGAGGTATTGGCGGGACAACAGCAGGCGCGCATCACCGGGCAGTTACCCGCTCCAGAGGCCAATCCCCAGGCCATTGCTGCCATGCGAGAGCAGCTTGAAACCAGCGTACCAGCTCTGTTCTCTCCGTTTCGCATTGTGGACGCCGTTGACGCCTGCACCAAAGCCACATCTCTGGAAGAGGGTTTGCGCCGCGAGCGTGAGCTATTTCTTGCCTGTATGGACTCCCCGCAGCGCGCAGGGCTGATTCACCTCTTTTTTGCCGCTAGAAATCCCCATGTCGTCCCTGGCGTAGACAATGCTGAGCCCTTTGCGCAGATCGCCCTCATCGGTGAGCACACGCTGTTTGAGACGTTTCATACCGCCGCCCAGCGCGCCAACATAACGCTTACCGATACCTCAAACGATAGCACCGAGCTGTGCCTGCTCGCCCCTGGCGAAGATGTCAGCGCCTGCCCTTCTCAAGCCGTCACCGTAGCGCTGCAGCCACTCACCGACAGTGCCTCAGCCACACTCCTAAGCCTAGTACTTGCCGAGCGCGGCCCGTTCCATGAATTGGTGAATCACCACGCCAGCGCGACCGACCAGCAGCGGGCTGCCTTAACGCTCAAAGCGCTGCGGGCCAACGTGGTGGTTAGCAAGTCGCCTAGCGTATTGAGCACGCTGTATAACGCCGCAACGCAAGCGCCCGACAACGACGCTCAGTCAGCCATGGAGCAGGCGAGCCTGACGCTAGCACAGCAAGGCGCCTGCTACCGCGAGAGCGATATTGATCTGTTGGCGGTGGAAGCGTTGGGCTACCCACGCCATTTAGGCGGGCCGCATCGCCATGCCACTCTGCAATCCACTTTATCGACGCCTTCCAAGGATGCTCACTCATGAACCTGACGTTTAGCCCCGAAGAGCAGGCATTCCGCGAGGAAGTCCGCCGATTTTTAGCCGATTCACTGCCGAGTGACATCCGTGAGCGCGTGCGCCTAGGCCGCCATCTGCGCGCCGATGACCACATCCGCTGGCAGAATATTCTCAGCGATCAAGGGTGGCTTGCCGCCAACTGGCCTGTTGAGCACGGCGGCCCAGGCTGGGGTCCGGTGCAGCGGCATATCTTCGATGAAGAGTGCGCCGCCGCCCACGCCCCCACAGTGGTGCCCTTTGGCGTCAATATGGTCGCGCCAGTGATCATGAAATTTGGCAGTGTGGAGCAGCAACAGCACTACCTGCCGCGGATTCTTAATAACCAAGACTGGTGGTGCCAAGGTTATTCTGAGCCGGGTGCTGGCTCGGATTTGGCGGGCCTATCCACCCGCGCCGTGCTCGATGGCGACCACTACATCGTCAACGGGCAGAAAACCTGGACCACCCTAGGCCAGCACGCCAATATGATGTTCTGTTTGGTGCGCACCGACCCCCACGCGAAAAAACAGGCGGGTATCAGCTTCTTGCTGATCGATATGCAGACCCCCGGCATTACCGTACGGCCGATTATCACCCTCGACGGCGCTCATGAAGTCAACGAAGTGTTTCTCGATAATGTCCGCGTGCCGGTAGAAAACCGCGTGGGTGAGGAGGGCCAAGGCTGGACCTGCGCCAAATTCTTGCTTACCCACGAGCGCACCGGCATTGCCGGGCTTGGTCACGCCAAACAGGCGCTGCGCCATTTGAAGTCCCTCGCCTCCCGTATGCAGCATCGCGGCAAGCCACTTTTATCGCTCCCCAGCTTTCGCCAACGAGTGGTCAAAGCAGAGCTTGAGCTGATGGCGCTGGAAGTGACTAACCTGCGCGTGATTGCCGCAGCGCGGGATGGCGGCGTGCCGGGTGCAGAAAGCTCGCTGCTAAAAGTGCGTGGCTCTGAGCTGCGCCAAGAGATCAGCGAGCTCACCCGCCGTGCGCTTGGCCCTGCTGCCCTGCCATTCTTCCCCGAGTTTCTCCATGGTGATGCGTCGCTAGATGACGAATACGCCCAAGGCGCTGCCGCCAGCGCCCAGTATTTTAATCGTCGCAAGCTGTCGATTTATGGCGGTGCCAACGAGATTCAAAAAAGCATCGTCGCTAAAACCATTTTAGGTATGTAAGGGAGTCACCATGGATTTTGCACTCACCGACGAGCAGCGCATGCTCGAAGAGACACTCACACGCTTGGTGGCCGATCAGGTAACGCCCGAGCAGCGCCGCGCTATGCTGGAAGCGCCAGCCCAAGGGGCCAGCCCGCTATGGCGCACGTTTGCCGAGCTGGGCCTGCTGCATATGCCGTTTAGCGAAGACGTAGGCGGGCTAGGCGGCGACGGCACCGATGTAATGATTATTATGCAAGCGTTGGGGCGCGGCTTGGTGCCGGAAGCGTACCTGTTTGGGTTAATCATGCCCGGGCAGCTGCTTGCGCTATGCGCCAACTCATCACAGCAGGAGCGCTGGCTGGCACCATTGTTGGAAGGTGAACACCAGCTCGCCTTGGCTTGGCAAGAACACACCGCCCGCTATGACGCTTTCGATATTTCGACTCAAGCGAGCCAACACAATGGCCAGTGGCAGCTTAACGGCCGCAAAGATGTCGTGATGAACCTCAGCAATGCCGCCGCCACGCTGGTGACCGCCCAACTGCCTACCGGCAAGCTAGGGCTGTTTATCATCCCTGCGGACACTCAAGGCGTCACCTTACAGACCTATCGTACGATGGATGATCAGCCCGCCGGTAACCTAACGTTGGACAGCGTAGCACTGCCGCTAGAGAACTGCCTAAGCGAAGACGTAAATGATGCACTGGCAGAGGTACTGGCCCTGGGCCGCGCCGCGCTGTGTGCCGAGGCCATTGGCGCCATGGAAAACGCCTGCGACCAAACCTTGGCCTATTTAAAAGAGCGCAAGCAGTTTGGCCTACCGCTGGCCACGTTCCAGTCACTGCAGCACCGCATGGTGGATATGCACCTTCACCTAGAACAGTCGCGCTCCATGGCGATTCTCGCCGCCACCAGCCTCTCGCTGCCTGCTGACGAGCGGGACTATAAAATCGCCGCTGCCAAGGCTTACTGCGGCGAGTCTGCTCGCTTTATTGCGGAACAGGCCATTCAGCTTCATGGCGGCATGGGTATGACCGAAGAGTGCTACGTGGCCCACTACGCCAAACATCTAGTGATGTTTGACCACTACCTGGGCGACAGCGACTATCACCTTGAAACAGTGAGCGAACAGCTCGACGCCGCCTAAGGAGTAGCTCATGCGCAGTGAAGAAACGTCACTTGTACGCGTTGAGACTACCGAGGGCGGTATCGCCGAAGTGACCATTGCGCGCCCTGCGGTGCGCAATGCCCTCAACGAGCCTACGGCCCTGGCGCTCAATGACGCATTAGCCACCGTGGCAACTGACCCGCAGGTGCGCTGCGTGATCCTTAGCGGTGAAGGTAGCGCCTTTTGTGCCGGTGCCGATTTAGCAGAATTCGAAAAGGCCTCCACCCAGCCCGCAAGCCAACGTCTGGCAACGCTTTTTCTGCCTGCGCTGCGCAGCATGATGACGATGGAAAAGCCCGTAATCGCCGCCGTGAGCGGCGCTGCCGCGGGGATTGGTGTGTCCTACGTGCTGGCCAGCGATATGGTGGTGATGGGCCGCTCGGCTTACCTAAAACTGGCCTTTATCAATATTGGCTTGATTCCCGACGGCGGCGCTTGCTGGCATTTGGTACGCAAGCTTGGCCACGCCCAAGCTTTTGAGATGGCAGCGCTTGCTACCCCAATGGATGCAGAGCGCTGCGTGGCGCTGGGCCTGGCCAACCGAGCAGTGGAAGATGATCAGGTGTTAGCGGAAGCACGAGCGCTGGCACAGGCCCTGGTGGCTCAATCACCTCAAGCGCTGGGAGCAACGAAACGGGCCATGCGGCGGGCGGCAAACCTGTCGCTTGACGACACGCTAACGCTTGAAGGTGCGCTGCAGGATGAGTGTAAGGCCACCGAGGATTTTCACTCCCGCGTGGCTGCTTTTCGTCAACGCCGCCGCAATTGATTCAGCGCTTGTTGATAATCAGCACGCAGCGTGGCTACTTCATCGGCCACGCTGTTCAGTGTGGTAATACCGCCCACTCCCTGCCCGGCACCCCAAATATCCCGCCACGCTTTTGCCTTGCTGCTGCCGCCTGATCCATAGCGCATGGCGCTTTTGTCGCCCTCTGGCAGTGCCTCTGGGTTAAGCCCGGCCAGCTCGATGCTTTGGCGCAGGTAGTTACCGTGCACGCCAGTAAATAGGTTGGTATAGACGATATCCCCCGCAGCGGCTTCCAGTACCATCTGCTTGTACGCGGGCTGAGCATTGGCTTCCTGGGTTGCAATAAAGCGCGTGCCCATATACACCATGTCCACGCCCAGCGCCTGGGCGGCGGCGATCTGCTCGCCTTTGGTTATCGCCCCTGCCAGCACCAGCGGACCATCGTAAAACTGCCTGACCTCCGCCACAAAGGCGAAGGGGTTAAGCCGCCCCGCATGACCGCCTGCCCCATGGCAGACCAAAATCAGCCCATCTACCCCGGCATCGATGGCTTTTCTAGCGTGCCTCAACGTGGTCACGTCATGAAACACCAGGCCACCATAGGCGTGCACTTGCTCGACCACCCGATTGGGCGCATGCAGGCTGGTAATGATCAGTGGCACCTTGTACTCAGCGCATAGCGCCACATCATGCTCCAGGCGGTCATTGGTGGGGTGCACGATCTGATTCACCGCAAACGGCGCGGCGGGCTGCTGCGGATTCTGAGCGTTATAGTCGTCTAAGGTATCGGTAATCTGCTGCAGCCACTCCCGAAGCAATTCCGCAGGCCTGGAGTTCAGCGCCGGAAACGCGCCAATAATCCCCGCCTGACACTGGGCAATGACCAGCTCAGGGCCAGAAACAATAAACATGGGAGAGCCGATGACCGGTAGCGTCATCGAGGCAGTCAGTTGGGTTAGCATGGAAAACTCGCTAGTTATTATTGTGAACCAATACTGCAAAAGGCCCCACTGGGCCTTTCAATAAGATGTCACACTGCAGTGGTATGGTCGGAACAACCCTACGCGGGGGCGCTGTGAACCCATCCATGGGCGCTACTTTCGCCATCCATGGCGAAAGACCCCCGCTACGGGTTATTCCGACCAAGACGTGGATGCAAGAAGCTTTTACAGCTTGCTTTCAAGCTCCGGCAGGATCTCGAACAGATCCCCGACCAGGCCGTAGTCGGCCACCTGGAAGATCGGTGCTTCGTCGTCTTTGTTGATCGCGACGATTACCTTGGAATCCTTCATGCCCGCCAAGTGCTGAATCGCACCGCTGATACCCACCGCAATGTACAGGTCGGGTGCGACGATTTTACCGGTCTGACCCACCTGCATATCGTTAGGCACGAAGCCGGCGTCTACCGCCGCGCGAGAAGCGCCGATGGCGGCGCCCAACTTGTCGGCAATGCCGTTCAGCAGCTTGAAGTTTTCACCGTTGCCCATGCCGCGGCCGCCGGAGATGACGACCTTGGCGCCGCCGAGTTCTGGGCGGTCGCTTTGCGCCAGCTCTTGCTTCACAAAGCTGGACTGGGTGTTTTCCACCACGGTATCGACGGCTTCGATCGTTGCACTGCCGCTACTGCCCACCGCATCGAAGCCGGTGGTACGCACGGTGATGACTTTCAGCGCGTCATCGCTTTTGACCGTGGCAATGGCGTTACCGGCGTAGATCGGGCGCAGGAAGGTATCGGCACTTTCAACACCCAGCACATCCGATAGCTGGCTGACGTCTTTTAACGCGGCCAGGCGCGGCAGGACGTTTTTGCCGGTGGTGGAGGCACTGGCCAGCACGTGGCTGTAATCATCGGCCAGCGCGACCAGCAGCGCGCCCATGGGCTCGGCAAGCTGGTGGGCGTACACGGCGTTATCGGCAACGCGTACTTTGTTGACGCCGTCGAGCCTGGCAGCGGCGTCTGCTGCTGCCTGAACGCCTTCACCGGCGACCAGAATATCAATATCGCCACCGATGGCTTGGGCGGCCACCACGACGTGGGCGGTGGCGCCAGCCAGTTGGCCTTCGTGTAGATCCGCAAGTACCAGAATGCTCATGGCATCAACTCCTTTCAAAGCACTTGTTTTAAAGAACTTTGGCTTCGTTTTTCAGTTTGTCGATCAGCTCGTCTACCGAGGCCACTTTGATACCGCCTTTGCGCTCGGCGGGGGATTCCACCTTGAGCAGCGTGACCTTGGAGGCCACCTCAACGCCATAGTCGGCGGGGGTTTTGACATCCAGCGGCTTTTTCTTGGCCTTCATGATGTCTGGCAGCTTGGCGTAGCGCGGCTCGTTGAGGCGCAGGTCGGTAGTGACGATCGCCGGGAGTGTCAGCGCGACGGTTTGCAGGCCGCCGTCGATTTCACGAGTGACATTGACCTTGTCGCCGTCTACCGCGACTTCTGAGGCGAAGGTGCCTTGCGGCAGATTGGTCAACGCGGCGAGCATCTGGCCGGTCTGGTTGTTGTCGGTGTCGATGGCCTGCTTGCCGAGAATCACCAGACCCGGCTGCTCTTCGTCCACCACTTTGGCCAGCAGTTTGGCCACTGCCAACGATTCGGCGCGCTCGTCGGTTTCGATATGAATGGCGCGATCAGCGCCCAGGGCTAGCGCGGTACGCAGCTGCTCTTGGGCGGCCTTGGGGCCCACGGTCACGGCCACGACTTCGGTCGCCACGCCCTTCTCTTTCAGGCGCACGGCTTCTTCCACGGCAATTTCGCAGAAGGGGTTCATGGCCATTTTGACGTTGGTAAGGTCCACATCAGAATGATCCGCTTTGACGCGGATTTTGACGTTGTAGTCGATGACGCGTTTCACCGCGACGAGGATTTTCATAAGGCATGCTCCAGCGATTGAACCATCGGCTTTTTATTCCGCATAGCAAAATAATATTTCACTTTATAAAAATAACAATAAAAAAACGCCTGCCAAAGGTCAAGCGTTTCCTTGAACAGCCCAACTCAGAAAGGCGACCAACCAAACCATAACGCCAGCAGCGGTATCGCCGCGATCAGAAAGCGCCCGTTCCAGCGGTAACCGATGCGGGTGGCGGGTACGCCAGTAAAGCGCGATAGAATCAGCATGGAAGCGGTCATTGGTGATGACATCAGCGCCAGCGCCCAGCCTACCATTAACGATGCCCCAATCAGCTCAGGCGTTAACCCCTCGATGCCCAGCGTGGGGAGCAAGCCCACCAACAGCGTCACCGTAACAATCGGGTTGACGCCTATTTGCGCTAGCCCCACCACCATCAGCATGGCCAACACCGCATTTAAAGTGCCCAGCGGGTCAAGCACTGCCAATAACGGTGCAAGCTGCTGGGTGTCCACCAAGCCCACGCATACATGCCCCAAATAGCCTGCCGCCCCCAGCACCACGATTTCATTAGCGCTGGGAGACAGCAACCAAGGTAGCTGACGATGCACCGCCGTTATGGCGGCAGGCAATCCACCATAGCCTAGCCTGCGACGCTGCCAAGCCAGCCATAAAAGCGCCCCGGTAGGCGCGCCCAGCAGCGCGGCAATGGGTAGTCGTAAGTCCAGCAGCCACGCAATGGAAAACACCAGCGCCACAATGCCGATTAGCAAAACGCTAAACTGCGCCAACGGGCGCAGCGACGGGGTGACATAGGTTTTATTGGCGGGTGGGTGCGGGCCGGTGAAATAGTCCACCGCCCAGCCCGCCATAAAAATCAGCGCGGCGGCCCCTAGAATATAGGGTGCCAGCTGTGGCCAGGTGACCTGGGGAAGGCTTGAAAGCACCACGGCCACCCCAATACCCATGGGCGAAATTAGCGGTGCCAGCGAAAATCCGCGCAGCAGCGCCAGCATCATGCGCCGCTGACGGGCCGCGCGCACCCAGGCGCGCCCTTGGGCGGCACTCAGGGTATTGCTCTTCTCGATCATCGCGGCGAAGAGATTCAGCACGCCAATGTTCAGAATGATGCCAAACAGCGCCGAGCCCAGGGATAAGATCGGGTAGCGGCGGCTAGGCGGCTGAAGCAGCATGCTTTGCCCGCAGCGGCGCACTAAACGAGAGCGATAGGCAGGTAGGCGCAACATGCTCAGCGCCACCACAAAGGTAGCAAAAAACGCGAAACGCCCACTCGCCTCAAACAGCAGCTGCCCAGGCGTAGGCGAGCGCCACAGCGCGAGCAGTGTGAGTACGCCAGCGGCACACAGCAGCCCCTTGGCCATGCGGGTGAGTTGACCTTTCAGGGTCATCAAATAGAGCAGCAGCGCAACAATGCCTGCGGCTTGCCACGCCACGCTGCCACCCACCAAATGAATCAGCGTGGCAAGCGTCACCAGTAGCAAACAGGAAACCCGCAGGCGGGCTGGGCTCACTCGCTAGGCTCCCTCAACTGCGGGTCGGGAACGCCTTGTGACGATTCGCTGCCGCTACGGCGACGAAAAGAGCCTTCGCCCATAGCGACGAGATTGCCCTGCTCATCCACGATCTCACCGCTGGTCATGAAGGTTTTTTGCCCGCCGCCACGCAGCGTGCCCGTGGCCCGTAACACGCCTTGCCGAGCAGGCCCCACAAAGGTGGTGGTAAGTGACAGCGTCATCCCACGACGAATATTCCCCGGCACATCGCAGTGCAGGCCCGCTAGGCTCAGGGCGCTGTCCAGCATGGAAGCCAGTACGCCGCCGTGCACGTTGCCGCTGCGGTTGAGGTGCTTGGGTTCAATGGTGAGTTCCACCACCGCGCGCCCCTCTTCCCACTCCACCACGTGCATGCCCAGCAATTCGTGATAACCCATCAGCGCCTGGGGCGTTGTGGAAGCGATTGCGCTGTCTGTTTCGCTCATAAAGCGCTCTCCTGCTGGGCCAAGTCGCGTAGCCGACCTTTCAAAATCTTACCGCTGGCGGTGGAAGGCAGCGCATCCATCAGCACAATTTGGGTCGGCCGCTTATAGGGGGCTAGCCGTTCGGCAATAAAGGCTTTGAGCTCTACCATATCTACTTCAATACCCGGCTCGCACTGCACAAATGCCACGACCTCTTCATTGCCTGCCACCTGCCGCCCGACGACTGCGGTTAAGGTCACCGCAGGATGCTCATTGATCACTGCTTCCACATCCGGCGGGTAGATATTGAAGCCCGAGCGAATAATCAGCTCTTTACTGCGGCCCACGATATAGAGCTGATCGTCGTGATCCAGCTTGGCGATATCACCGGTATTGAGCCAGCCATCTTCCATTAAGGTGGCGCGGGTGGCGTCCGGCTGGCGGAAGTAGCCCTTCATGATATTAGGGCCACGCACCCACAGCTCGCCGATCTCATCGCCTGCCTTTTCTGACGTGCCGCTGCTGCCTAGGGGCTCTAACCGATACTCCAACAGCGGCAGCACGCGGCCCACGGTGCTGCTCTGGTGGCGGTCTTCAATGCGGGTTTGACTAATCGTTGGGCTGGCTTCGGTGAGGCCGTAGCCATTGTGCAGCGTTAGGCCAAACGCAGCTTCAACACGGGTTTTGGTATCGCTATCCAGCGGCGAGCCACCTGCGGAGATATAGATAAGCGCAGGCGCTTCTAGCACGCGCTGCTCACGCTTCAAATACTCCAGGGCGCGGGCATACATGGCGGGCACGCCTTGGAGCACCGTAATACGCTCCTCTTTCAACGTTGCCAACAGCTGAGCAGCCTCGAAACGCGGCACGGTGTACAGGCACGCGCCGTTATACAGCGAGCCCATACACACTGATGAGAGGCCAAACACATGAGACATCGGCAGCACGCCATACACCCGCTGCCCTTCGCTCAGATGGCGCATGCCGCCGGAAATAGAAGCGATATACAGAATACCGCGATGGGTCAGCATGACGCCTTTCGGCGTACCGGTGGTGCCTGAGGTGTAGATCATCGCGGCTACCTGCTCGGCACCGCTGGTGTGAACAGGCTCTGGCTCGCTCTCAAATAGCGGTGAAATCGCTAGGCCGCCGAGCTGCGGATGCTGATAGCGGTCAGCCGCGTGGCGCTCGGCGTGCTGGCTCGCCTCTTGGGAGGCTTCGCAGGTGTAAAACACTCGGCGAGGCAGGCAGTTGCCCTGGATTAGATCCACTTCTTGAGCGGAGAGGCGCGAATTGACAATCGCGACCCAAACATCCATTTCACTGGCGGCCAACAGCAGTACCACCAGGGCACGGCAGTTTTCACTGACCGTCATAATACGGTCGCCGGGCCGTACGCCTAAATTAGCTAACCACTCGCAGGCGGCATGAATCTCTTGCCCCAGCTCGGCGTAGCTCCAGCGAACGTTGCCATCCACAAGCGCGGGGTGATCCGCTAGGCGTTTCGCATTTTCCAGCACGCGGGTGCTCAAGCGCTCGGGAAGTTCTGCTAACAGCTCGCTTGCCAGACGGCCAAAGATCTTCTCATCTGGCGCTTGGTAAGGGACCGACAGAGCCATTAGGACGCCTCCCGCACCATGTTCCGGGCAATCACCAGCTGCTGAATTTGCGTCGTCCCTTCGTAAATGCGGAACAAGCGCACATCGCGGTAGAAACGCTCAACGGCGTATTCCGACATATAGCCCGCACCGCCGTGCACCTGCACGGCGCGATCCGCGACGCGACCCACCATCTCGGCACAGAACAGCTTGCAGCAGGAGGCTAGGGTTGAGACGTTTTCGCCATCATCCTTGCGGCGTGCGGCGTCCATGACCATGGTTTTACCTGCGTAGGCTTCGGTTTTGCTATCTGCCAGCATGGCCTGCACCAGCTGATGCTCCGCCAGCGGCGCACCAAACTGCTTACGTTCCATGGTGTAGCGCAGCGACTCTTCAACCAAACGCTCGGCCACGCCCACACACACGGCGGAAATATGCAGTCGCCCACGGTCGAGCACTTTCATAGCGGTTTTAAAGCCTTGCCCCTCTTTGCCGCCAATGATGTTTTCAGCCGGTACACGGCAGTTATCAAAAATGATGTCGCAGGTATGCGCGCCCTTCTGGCCCATCTTGTTATCCGCAGGGCCGCGAATCAGACCAGGCGTATTGCCTTCAACAATAAAGGCAGAGATACCGCCAGCGCCTTTGTTGTCTGGGTCGGTACGCGCCATGACGGTGAACAGGTCTGCTTCCGGGCCGTTGGTGATATAACGCTTGGTGCCGTTCAATACGTAGTGGTCGCCATCGCGCACGGCGGTGGTCCGCAGGCTAGCGGCATCAGAGCCTGAATCCGGCTCAGTCAAACAGAACGAGCTGAGTATCTCACCTGTGGCCAGGCGCGGCACGTATTTGGCTTTTTGCTCTTCAGTGCCATCGATCAAAATCCCCTGGGCGCCAATGCCATTATTGGTGCCAAATACTGAACGGAACGCGGGAGAGGTTTTGCCAATTTCCATTGCCACCAGGGCTTCCTCTTCCATAGTCAGCCCTAAGCCGCCGTACTCTTCAGGAATGGATAGCCCGAACAGCCCCATCTCCTTCATTTCCGCCAGGATCTCGGCGGGCACTGCATCCTCTTCGGCAAGCCGTGCCTCATTGGGAATCAAACGCTCCCGGACAAAGCGGGCAATGGTATCAACCAACTGATTCAGCAGTTCGGGATCACGGATCATAACGGCTCCTGGTGGCAACGATATTTTTATGGTTGGCGTTCGCACGGGCAGTGAGGCCTGCAAGAATTCTGCATGGCGAAACTAGTGTTCACTCTCTTGTCAGGCACTTTTGCATAGCCTAGGATGGCAGTCAATAAACGAAATACTATTTTGCAATGCAGAACAACAAACTCTTGCAGCGAGGATTTTGACCTATGTCCAACGACGCAGTCGCCCATTCGTTCAACACTCTTGGCATTGTCGGCACGGGGGCCATGGGTAGAGGGATAGCTCAGCTTGCCGCGCAGGCAGGCCTGAACGTGATGCTATTTGATGTTAAAGAAGGCGCGGTGGCGGAAGCGACTGCCTTTATTAATGGGTTATGGCAGCGCAGCGCCGACAAGCAGCGTATTACCCAAGCCCAAGTCGAGCAGTACAGCGAGCGATTGATCGAGGCCCGCGACCTCGCCGCCCTCGCCCCCTGCGATATCGTCGTTGAAGCGATTATCGAGAAGCTGGAAGCCAAACAGGGGCTGTTTAGCGATTTAGAAGGCATTGTTCGCCAGGATGCCGTGCTCGCCACCAACACCTCTTCGCTGTCTGTTACCGCAATTGCTGCCGCCTGCCAGCACCCAGAGCGCGTGATTGGCTTTCACTTTTTCAATCCCGTCCCGCTGATGAAAATTGTGGAAGTGATTCCGGGGTTACGTACCGCTAACGATGTCACCCAGCGGGTCAATGCCTTGGGCACCGCCATGGGCCACTTTACCGCCCAGACCACCGATACCCCTGGCTTTCTGGTCAATCACGCCGGGCGCGCTTTTGGCACCGAAGCGCTGCGCGTTCTGAGTGAGAGCGTGACCGACCCCGCCACCATTGACCGCATCATGGTGGATCAAGGCGGTTTTCGAATGGGGCCGTTTACCCTGCTGGACCTGACCGGCCTGGATGTTTCCCATGCGGTGATGGAGTCGGTGTACCACCAGTATTATGAAGAGCCGCGCTTTCGCCCTTCACCGCTCACCCGCCAGCGGCTCTCAGCAGGCCTGCTGGGCCGCAAAACCGGTGAAGGCTTTTATCGCTACGTGGATGGCCAGCAGCAGATACCGGAAGAGCCCGCCATTGCGACAGCCTCGCCTTGCCCCGTGTGGATCAGCCAAGACGACTCTGGCAGCGCCGCGCAGCTTGCCGAACTGGTCACCAAGGCGGGCTGGCCACTAGAAAGTGCGGATCAGCCTTCGTCAGAGGCGCTGTGCCTGCTGACACCGCTGGGCGAAGACACCACGCAGTGCGCCCTGCGCCAAGGCTTGAATGCCGAGCAGTGCGTCGCGGTGGATATGCTGGCGGGGCTGGATAAGCGCCGCAGCCTGATGGCCTCCCCCCTTACCCGACCCGAACTAGTCAATGCCGCCGCCAGCCTGTTGAATGCTGACGGCACGCCGGTCAGCACGCTTCAAGACAGCACTGGCTTTGTACTGCAGCGAGTAGTGGCCTGCATCGTCAACGTCGGGGCAGATATCGCACAGCAAGGCGTCGCTGCACCCGCCACTATTGATCGTGCGGTAGAACTTGGCCTGGGCTACCCATTTGGCCCGCTGCGCATGGGCGACCATTACGGCACTTCGCGCATCCTGACCATTTTGAACAACCTATTAGACGCCACCGGTGACCCCCGCTATCGCCCTAGCCCGTGGCTGCGCCGCCGCGCCGCGCTGGGCATGTCTCTCACTGACGGGCCAACGGGCTGACACCCCTCAGTTTCAATTACGGCTCAAGTAAGGCTTACACAAACAAGGAAAATAACCATGCAAGACGCCTACATTTACGACGGATTACGTACCCCTTTTGGTCGCCATGGCGGCAGCCTAGCGGCCATTCGCCCGGATGAACTGCTGGGCTTAACGCTAAAAGCACTGGTGGCGCGTAATCCGTTTGCCCCGGAAAGCTACGAAGAAGTGTTGGCGGGCTGTACTAACCAGGCGGGGGAAGATTCCCGTAACGTGGCCCGTCACGGTGCGCTGCTGGCGGGCCTGCCCATTGAAGTCGCGGGTCAAACCGTCAACCGTCTGTGCGGTAGTGGCCTAGCCGCGATGATGGATGCCGCCCGTGCCGCTCGCTTAGGCGAAGGTGAGCTATTTTTGGCTGGCGGCGTGGAGTCTATGTCCCGCGCGCCTTACGTGCTGGGCAAAGCCGACTCCCCCTACGCTCGCAATCAGCCGATGTTTGATACCGTGATTGGCTCGCGCTTCCCCAACCCGTGGATTGCCAAAGAATACGGCAGCCACAGCATGCCGGAAACTGCCGATAACATTGCCCACGACCTGAACATTGGCCGCGAGGCCAGCGACGCCTTTGCCGCCCGCTCCCAAGCGCGCTATGCCAAGGCGCTGGCAAACGGCTTTTATGAGGGAGAAATGTTTGGGGTAGACGTGCCTCAAGGGCGCAAACAGCCGCCGCTGTTGGTAGATAAAGACGAGCACCCCCGGGCTGAAAGCACCGAGGAGAAACTGGCCAAACTCGGCGCGCTGTTTGAAGGCGGTGTCGTGACCGCAGGCAACGCTTCTGGATTAAACGACGGGGCTGCCGCGCTGATTGTCGGCACGCGTGCAGCAGGCGAGCGCGCTGGGCTTGCTCCGCGGGCGCGTATTGTTGCCAGTGCCGTGGCGGGCGTAGCCCCCCGTGTCATGGGCCTGGGGCCAGTACCCGCCTCGCAAAAAGCACTGGCTCGGGCTGGCCTTTCGCTTGAACAAATGGACGTGATTGAAATTAACGAAGCCTTTGCGGTGCAGGTATTGGGCTGCGTTCAGCAGTTGGGGCTTTCCGCCGACGACCCGCGCCTAAACGCCAACGGTGGTGCCATTGCCATTGGCCACCCGCTGGGTGCCTCGGGCGCACGTTTGGCGCTCACTGCCCTGCGCCAGCTAGAAGCCACCGGCGGGCGCTATGCGCTGGTCACCATGTGCATTGGCGTCGGTCAAGGCATCGCCACGATTATCGAGCGCCTGGATGGCTAAAGCGGTGTTATGAGGCAGGCGTTTTCGTTGATGAGCATGAAAGCTACCCCTAAGTAGATATGCCATAATGCACACCATAAGCCACCTATTGTTGGGAAATTGAATGCAACCCACCGACTCAGATGCTGAAGAGCCGCAACCGCCTGGAAAAGATCGTAACTTTGTGACCGCGCTGGCGCGTGGCCTTGAGCTGCTACGTGCCTTTGGAACCGGTGAGGAGTATTTAGGGAATGCCGAGCTTTCTAATCGCACCGCTATTCCTCGGCCTACGGTGTCACGGCTCACCTATACGCTGACCCAGTTGGGTTATCTTCAGCACAACACGCATCTTGAGAAGTATCGTCTTGGCCCCGGAGTGCTGGCGTTGGGTTATCGTTTTCTGGCAAACATGGGCATTCGCGAGGTCGCCCGGCCGCATTTGCAGAAGTTTGCCGATGCCACCGACTGTAATGTCAGCCTGGGAAGCGCTGACCGTAGTGATATGGTTTACCTGGAAACCTGCCATGGTAGCGGGCCGCTCATCATTCGTCTGGATGTGGGGTCGCGCTTGCCTATTGCCACTTCAGCCATTGGTCGTGCTTGGCTTTGCGGCTTGCCCGCTGCCCGTCGTCAGCAATTAATGCATGAACTGGCGGACGTCCATGGCAGCGATTGGCCAGCGCTGGAAGCGGGTATCCAGCAAAGCTTGAGAGACTATGCTGAGTACGGTTTCTGTCTCTCCGAGCAGGATTGGCAGCGCGACATCAGCGCCGTGGCCATGCCGCTCATCCTGGAAGATGGCGCCGAGGTCATGGCCATCAACTGCGGCGGCTCCAGCCTGCGCCTGGATCACGACCGCTTGGTCAATAATTTGGGACCTCGACTTAAAGAGGTAGCAGAACAGATCAAACAGGAGCTGGCGCCCCGTTATCGTTCGGCTAGGTAGCGTCTCCGAGCGACGATCGCCTGGCGACCTCCCGTGGGTCGCGTGGGTAGTAGCGTTCTGGCTGGCTTGCCAAGTGGGTGAAATAGCGGGTGTCTTTATAGGGCATTTTCATATAGCCCGAGACGCCCAGCCCCTCGATCTGATTGACCGATGACAGGATCCGAGCCAGTAGCGTTCGAAACTCGGCTTCTCTGGCGGGGTCGAGCAGGCGATAATAGCTGTGAATCTTGAGGTGCTGAGGTAATGCTTCAAAAATGATCATGCCGGTATGGTGTATATCGTTGAGCTGCTGTAGCACGTGCATTATTGCTTCTGGCAGCACCAGCAGTTCTTCTGGGTCGGGACCGTCCTCGAAGTAGCTGTGTTGACGGGTACGGTCCTCCAGCTCAGGTACCGCGCTCAGCTCATAGCCAATCGCCATGTTCGGTTCGCTGAAAAACGCCTCATCTGCACTGGCGCGCTCCAGGTGAAGAGTCTGGCGGGCATTGAACAAGCAGCTTTTGAACACTCCCTGACGGTGAATGGCACGCGCCAGATGCACCATATTGTTGACCGCTTCAATGAAGGCGGGCTTCAGTGCTGGATCATGGAGGTTGAGCGATGAGTCGATATAGACCCCTTCTCGCTCCCAGCGTACCGCCAACCCACCTACCACTGGATACTTGCCCAACCGGCTGACGGAGGCCAGAAAGGCTTTTTCGGTTTCCCCCATGCCCTGCATGAACTGTTTGTAGTAGCGATCAAGCTGCACATCGTTGACGTCATTGAGCGTTTCCTGGGCATTTGCTTCACGCAAAAAGGCCTTCCGCGAGCTGTAGACGACCGTATCGATCTCCTGCCGGGCAGGTCTTGCCCATACCGGCACTAGCGGCACCTTTACCGATTCGGGGAGATCAATCATCACTACCTTAGCCATGCGTGCCATGTTGGCCAAAAAGTAGTCGCCCGCTTTACGACGGGCTTGTGGATCGGGATCCAGCATGCCATCCAGCGTACGCGCAAATTCCATGGGCAGTCCCAGGGAGCTGGCGGGAATGGCACGATGCCCAAAACGGCAGGACTGAGCCGACGCCAATGCGTATAAGGTGCCTGCAGTGCCCTGCTCATCAAAACGCGGCGAAGAGAGCGCCCCATTGAGCTGCTCTTCACCAATAAAGTAGACATCGCCCAGCCGGGCATTGGTTTGCTGCAGATTATCCGACATCAATTCCATGACATTGGCGCTTACAAACTGCAGTTGAGCATCTAGTTGCGCAAAAACCGACGATCCCCAGTCAATCAACGCTATCGCCTCCTGCTCAGGGTCGAAAACCACATTGGAGGGTTTGATATCTCCATGCACAACAGGGCGCGCCTGGGGACCAGACTCGCGGCGCAAAGCGAGTAGGATATCGGCCAACTGCGCGGCGATACGCACGATCAAGCGGGGTGAGAGACGCCCCTGCCGCAGCGAGACTTGTTCGAGATTCCAACCCGGTGCACGCTCCATGACTAGAATGGATTGCCCCCGGGAGCGCTGATAGGCTACTAATCCGGGAATACGTGGGTGTGACACCTGATCGAGCATGAACGCCTCTTCCTCAAGGCGTTCCTGGAGATGCGTCGGCAGGGTAATGCGTGAGAACTTGAAGACATAATGGTGGTTAGCACCTTGCTGGAGGGTACTACCCGCGAAGACAAAGCCGTAAGCACCCTTACCGATCAACTCGATGCCTTGGTAACCCAGTTGGGTGAGCTGCGCCTGGCACAGCGCCACCCAGTCCTTGAGTTTACGGGCATCGTGATGGCTCAGCAGATAAACCGACTGCTCTTCGGGGATATAAAACTGCTGAAGCGGTGCCTGGGACATAAGTCGCCTTGCTAACCCAAGTGAAGCAACATGGTCTCGGGATCTTCCAGAAAGCCCTTCCAGCTATTACAGAAGCGCGCAATGGTGCCGCCATCGATGAAGCGATGATCCCCTGCCCAGGTAATGGTCATGATGGCACGTCGCTGAACCTCGCCCTTCGCATCGAACCTGGGCAGCCACTGTGTTTTACCTATAGCAACGATAGCGGCTTCCGGTGCGTTGATGATAGGAGCCGCGTAGGTGCCACCGAGCGCACCAATATTGGAAATACTGATGGTTCCGCCTTTAAGATCCGCTTGATCAACGCGTCCTTCCCGTGCCGCCGTAGTTAGCCGCGCCACTTCCCGGGCAATCTCAAGCAAGGATAAGCGTTCGACGCGTTTGACATTGGGCACCATGAGGCCTGCCTTGCTATCCACTGCCATGCCGATATTACACTGGGAGAAGTAGTGCAGCGCGTCACCCGCCGCATTTAACTGTGCGTTTACAATGGGTTCTTCTGAGATCGCTAACGCCATGGCTTTCATAAAGAACGGCATTAGCGTTAGCCGCTCGCCTTTTGACTCTGCCACTGGTTTCAAACGCTCACGCATTGCCAACAGCGCTGTTACGTCAATCTCTTCACCATAATGAAAATGAGGAATCGTGCTGGCCGACTCCACCATTCGTTTGGCCATTACCGCCCGCACGCCGCGTAACGGCTCCACCCTGGGCGCTTCCTCTACACTACTAGATGGAACAGCCTGCGACGATGTCATGGCTGCGCCAGCAGGCTGTTCAAGGTGCGCCAATACGTCTTCCTTAAGCACACGACCATCTTTACCACTGCCTGCGATATCGGTCAGATTGAGCTGATGCTCTCGCACCAATCTTCGCACCGCGGGGCTGGCGGGTACTTTCCCGTGGGTGGCCAACGTTGGCGCGGTTGGCGCTACGGCTGTGTGCGCTGCAGCTCTATCCGTTGCCGCATCGGTACTAGTGATTGGCGTAGACGGTAAGGCATCCGGCGTAACTTCCGGTTTGCTGGGCTCGGCTTGTACTTCTCCTTCGGCCTGATAGGCGTATAAGGGAGCATGCACCTTGGCAATCTGACCCTGAGCCACATACAGCTTGGTAACGACACCGGCTTCGTGGGCGGTAATTTCCACCAGCGCTTTGTCGGTCATGACTTCAACGATGGGCTGGTCTTCTTCAATTTGATCGCCTTCAGCGACGCGCCATTCGACGACTTCGCACTCGACAATGCCTTCGCCAATATCGGGCAGTAAAAAATCGCTCATTGTTCTCCTCCTCCTCAGCGCTAAAAGTTGACGCTTTCGCGAATCGCTTCAAAAATCTTCAGGTGATCGGGCAGATACTCTTTCTCCAGCACCAGCGGAAAAGGCGTATCCAGCCCTGTTACCCGGGCGATGGGCGATTCCAGATAGAGGAAACAACGTTCCTGAATGGTGGCGGCAATTTCACCGGCAAAACCACCGGTTAAAGGTGCTTCATGGCTCACGACCAACCGGCCGGTCTTGAGCACGGATTCCACGACAGTGTCCGCGTCCCAAGGCAGTAGTGAGCGCAGGTCGATCACTTCACAGGCGATCCCCTGCTCTTCGGCCAGCTCGACGGCTTTGCCAATCACTTCCATCTGCGCACCCCAGCCCACCACGGTAATGTCGGTGCCCTCCTTGGTGATCTCGGCCTCACCAATGGGCAGCTGATAATCCTCTTCGGGCACTTCACCTACCGCGGCGCGATAGAGGCGTTTAGGCTCTAGAAAAAGCACTGGGTCCGGGTCTCGAATGGCCGCAAGCAGGAGCCCCTTTGCTTGGTAAGGATTACGCGGTACGACTACTTTCAAGCCGGGGGTATGGGTGAAATAGGCTTCAGGGGACTGAGAGTGATAGAGCCCACCGGCGATTCCGCCGCCGTAAGGGGTACGAATGGTCAGCCCGCCCACATTGAAAAGATCCCCTGAGCGATAGCGGAACTTGGCGGTTTCGTTAACGATTTGGTCGAACGCGGGAAAGATATAGTCTGCAAACTGGATTTCTGCGACCGGTACCGAGCCTTGAGCCGCCAGACCATTGGCAAAGCCGATGATCCCCTGCTCCACTAGCGGTGTATTGAAACAGCGAGCCTTGCCGTACTTTTCCTGCAGATGGCTTGTCGCCCGGAAGACACCGCCGAAAATCCCCACATCCTCACCAAAGCAAATGACCTTTTCATCTTCTGCCATGGCGATATCGAGCGCATTATTGATCGCCTGAAGCATGTTCATTGTGGCCATGTTACGCCTCTCCCTGCGAATCAGTGTCAGTGCCCACGTCCAGATCCAGCGATTTCGCCCCGCGTGGATAAGCGTCTGGATAGCGACGAATATGGCGCTTCAGTTGATCAAACTGACGCTGCAGCGCAGGTGTAATGTCGGCATAGACATCGCTGATCAAACTCTCAAGCGGAGGCGATGCGCGCTTCTCGGCACGTTTTAACGTATCAAGCACTTCCCGGCGCAGGGCTTCTTGCTGGGTACTCTCCTCTTCCTCACTCCACCACTGCTTTTTCAACAGCCATTTTTTTAGCCGCAGCACGGGGTCTTTGGCGCGCCATACCTCTTCTTCATCCTTGGAGCGATAGCCGGAGGGGTCATCCGAAGAGGAGTGAGCAGCCAGACGATAACTCATGGCCTCGATCAAGACAGGCTGGTTACGCTCAACGGCAATCTTGCGCGCCTGACGAGTGGCCTCATAGACCGCCAACACGTCATTGCCGTCCACGCGTATCACGTGCATATGGTACCCAAACGCTCGTGGGGCAATACCATCGGCGGCGAACTGCTCTACGGCAGGCGTGGAAATGGCATAGCCGTTGTTACGGCAGAAGAAAATCACTGGCACCTGATGTACTGAGGCCATATTGAGTGCGGCGTGGAAATCGCCTTCGGAAGCAGCACCTTCGCCAAAGAAGGTCAGCGTACAGTGACCATCACCAGCAAGTTTTTGCCCATAGGCGTAGCCCGTGGCCTGTGGAATTTGCGTAGCCAGGGGGGAAGAGATGGTCATGTAGTGCAGCTTGCGCGACCCATAGTGGATCGGCATTTGGCGGCCTTTGCCGTAGTCCAACTCGTTGCCAAACAGCTGGTTCATAAATTCATCGATTGAGAAGCCGCGATACATCAGAGCGCCCTGCTCGCGGTACTGGGCCATGATCATGTCGGCATCATCAAGCGCGGCAGTTGCGCCCACTACGGCGGCCTCTTCCCCCGTACACTGCATATAGAAACTAAGCCGCCCCTGACGCTGGGCTGCCATCATTCGTTCGTCGAGAATACGCGTGGCCAGCATTGCCTGGTAAATGCGCCGGGCATGATCACGCTCAAGCGCCGGTTCAATGGCGCCGTCATGTAGCTCGCCTTCCGGACAAAGCAGGCTAAAGGTGGGAATCGAAAATTCGTCGCCGGTCATGAAGTCCGGCTGGTGCACGTACTCAGTCATCATTATTGTCCTTGTTTTACCCCTTTTGAGGGCAGTGTTGTTGGTATTGACCATTTTTGCCAGTGGATTTATCTGGCATGAGTCAAATACAACTACTGCGACAGTAACGCAGCACAAGAACTTTAGGGATACAACTTAAGCCGCAGAGAGACGAGAACGCAGTGGTTGTTGCAGCACTTCAAATAGGCTGTCGACCGTCAATGCCAATAGTGCAATGGTCAACGCCCCCTGAACGACATAGGCCATATTGCCGTTAACGATGCCGGAGATAATCGGGTCGCCAAGGTTACTGGCCCCAACAGTCGCCCCCAGAGCAGCCGTGGCGATATTAATGGTGACGGAGGTGCGAATGCCCGCCAGGATGACCGGGGCCGCCAACGGCAGCTCGACATACCGCAATGTCTGAGTCGGCGTCATGCCCATGGCGTGTGCGGCGGTCTTTATGTCGATATCAACCTCCTGCAGTCCGGCAAGCGTATTACGCACGATGGGCAGCATGCCATACAGCATCAAGGCGACAATGATGGGCAAAGTACCAAATCCGAGCACAGGTACCGCCAGCGCCAGCACGGCCACCGGCGGAAAGGTTTGTCCCAGCGAGGCCAACTGGCCGACCAGCGGCAAAAAATCGCTGCCACGCTCGCGAGTCACCACAATGCCAGCTGAGACGCCTACGACAACGGTCACAAGCGCCGCTATGCCCACCACAAGGAGATGGCGGCCCAGCAGCACATAGAAATCAGCCCGGTCATAAATCACCTGCCTGGCATCAGGTTCTATCCAGCGAAAAAGTGGCTCGGCAGCAGACATGGCCACAACGCTGAGCAGCAGCAGTGTTCCCCACATCAGTGGCCAAAGCCACAGCAGGGCTCTTTTACGTGGCTGCGCGATACTCAGCGAATTACTCACGCGCACTTCCTTTATCCAGTTGTGCTTCCTTGATGATCCTGCGCAGCGATAGCTCGCCAATGGGGACATCGTGCTGATCGACAACCGTAAGCCTATCGCTATGGTCGCGCAGCATCATGGAAAGCGCTTGACGCAGTGAGAAATCTGCGGGTATGCGCGACTGGGCGGGTAGAGTCGGTCCCATGGAGGTCATGTGGTCTTTAACGCGGGTTAAAGCAGCCTGTTTGAGCCCCCGTTCAAGCCCTCCCAACAGTGACTCGACAAACGAGTCGGCTGGCTGTTGCAGCAGCGCCAGCGGAGAGCCCTGCTGCACGATTCGTCCTTCGCGCATCACTACCAGGTGATCCGCGAGTTTGAGGGCTTCATCCATGTCATGGGTCACGAAGACCACCGTTTTGTGCAGCCGCGCCTGTATTTTGGCCAGCTCATCCTGCAGCTTTTCACGGGTAATCGGATCAAGGGCGCCGAAAGGTTCGTCCATAAGCAAAATATCAGGGTCGGCGGCCAATGCCCTTGCCACCCCAACTCGCTGCGCCTGCCCACCTGAAAGCTGGTGAGGATATTTATGCGCAAACTCCCCGACAGGCAAGCCTAGCAAGTCCATCAACTCTTCGACCCGTCCCTGGACATCGGCGGCTGACCACTTCAATAAACGCGGTACCAAACCAATATTGCGCGCCACGTTCCAGTGAGGGAACAAACCGGTGTGCTGAATGACATAACCAATCCGGCGGCGTAGTTTTACCGGGTCATACACCTCAATGGCTTGGCCATCCAGAATAATGTCACCCTCGCTATGCTCGATTAAGCGATTGATCATGCGCAGGGTGGTGGATTTACCGCAGCCGGAGGTGCCGACCAGCGCACAAAACTTGCCCTTCGGCACACGCAGTGAAATATCATCCACCGCGGTTTCTTCACCAAATCGCTTTGAGACATGGGAAAGCTCAATCATCGTGTTCCTCCGGGGCGCAGTGCTTCTGCCAGGGCGCCCAAGCCCGCATCCACGACCAGAGCCAGCATTAAAATAGGCAATGCGCCGAGCAGAACCATGTCCATGGCTGCTTGACCCAGGCCCTGAAAAATAAAGGTGCCAAGCCCACCCGCCCCGATCAAAGCGGCTACGGCAGTGAGACCAATGGCCTGAACCGTGGTAATACGCACCCCTTCAAGTAGCACCGGCAGCGCCAGCGGTAGCCGCACCTGCCAAAAACGCTGGCCAGCACGCATTCCCATCCCCTTGGCGGCTTCCAGGGTATCGGGGCTTACTTCTTCAAGAGCGATATAGGTGTTACGCACCATGGGGAGCAGGCTATAGGCAATCAGTGCGATCAAGGCAGGCATCGTACCGATCCCGCTGACGCCAAGCCGGCCTAGCAATGGTACGTTTGCGGCAAGCCAAGCAAGCGGCGCCAGTAGCAGGCCAAACAAGGCAAGACTGGGAATGGTTTGTAGAAAATTGAGTACTGCGAAAGCGCCTTTCTGCAGCCGTGCATAGCGGCGCATCAGCATCGCTAGTACTAAGCCAACCACCACGCTAATACTGACGGCAGCCCCAACCAGCGTCACGTGCTGACCAATAGCTCTCAGAAACTGCCGATCACGCGCCTTAAACTCCTGCACCAGGGCAAGGCTATCCAGCCACAAAGTTGCACACAGCCACCACACCAACGCCACGCCACATAACAGTAGCGTGGGCCAGAGACGAGTGAGCTTTAAGCGTAAGCGTATTTCAATTAAGCACAGTAGTAATACAAACAGCACTACCCAATACGTTGCCCCCAGGCCCAAACGCGCCTGGGGCAGTTCAGGATCAATCAGTAAATAGCTGCTGGCAATTAACCCCACGGGCATGAGTGCCATCAAGGTCATTACTGCCGCTAACAGAGCGCGATAGTGCCGGTGACTCGGTTGCCACGCTAATATGCCAATGAAACTGAGCAGTAATGTGGCTAATAGCGCGCCGGGCCAGCCTAAGGCCTCAAGCGCGCCGTAGCTCGTTCCCTGAACAATCCGGTTGGGAGCCATGCTAACCACGTCCAAACCCCAGAATGCGGCCAGCATGATAAGACTGAGGCTAACAAGCACAGTGTTAGGGTGCCGCCCATCCCAACGAAGCCGAGGGGTGGGCAATGCATCCAATAACGACATTAATTAGTTATCCCAGGCATAAACACATTAATCAGCTAGCGTATCCAGATAGTCGCTGGCCACTTGGGTTGGTGACAGCCCGTTAACGGCAACATCTGCATTTAGCGTTTGGAGAGTGACCAGATCAAGGGTGGCAAAGACCTCGTTGAGCAGCGCTTCCATTTCGGGATACGTTTCCAGCACGCTTTCACGCACCACGGGGGCAGGCTGGTATACGGGCTGCACACCTTTAGTATCTTCCAGTACGACCAGACCCAGTGCACTTAAGCCACCGTCGGTGCCATAAGTCATGGCGGCGTTAACGCCACTGGTTTGCTGGGCGGCGGCACGCATGGTGGCAGCAGTATTGCCACCCGACAGCACTAGCAGTTGCTCATCGCTCAATTCAAAACCGTAGGCTTCCTGAAACGCAGGTAACGCCTGTGCGGATTCCACAAATTCAGCGCTGGCGGCGAATTTGAACTCCCCCCCTTCCGCCAGATAGGCCGCGAGGTCTTCTAAACTGACCAATTCATTTTCAGTGGCTACGTCTTCGCGGACACTCATTGCCCAGGTGTTGTTAGCGCTAGCTGGCTGCAGCCAGACCAAGTCTTGTTCCGCGTCACGCTCTTTAACGGTTTCAAACGCTTGATCCGCATCGTTCCACACTGGACTGTCGGCCATATCAAAAAAGAAGGCACCATTGCCCGTGTACTCAGGGTACACATCAATTTCGCCAGCTTCTAATGCCGACCGCACAACACTAGTACCACCAAGCTGCAAGCGGTTTTCGGTAGCAATATCGTTGCGTTCCAAGGTCTGAATGATCAGCTCACCCAACACCGACCCTTCCGTGTCGATCTTGGAGGACACCACTACCGGCTCATTGGCGCTGGCCTGGGAAAGGGAAATAACGGATACGGCGCAAGCAACGATTAGGGGCTTAGCAATGATAGGATTAGCTGAAAAGCGCATCTTGGAATTCCTTTTGAAGTGGGCTTTTTTACTGAGGCTCTTATGAAGTATAAGAGCCATCAGCGTTTAAGGTGCTTCTAACACCCAAGAAGTACCTTCGCGTGAGTCTTTAAGAATAATCCCCAGGGCTGCGAGCTCATCGCGAACCGCATCCGCCTGAGCGAAGTCCTTATTCGCTTTCGCCTCAATACGTTGAGCAATTTTCGCTTCAATCTCGCTTTCACTAAGCGGCATACCCTGTTGCTGCGTGCCTTTCAGGAAAATTTGCGGCGCCTGCTGAAGCAGCCCCAAAATAGCCCCTAGCTGCTTGAGCTCGCCCCCAAGCCTAGCGGCCTCGTCGGGCTGCTCCTGCTTGGCGCGATTGACTTCACGCGCCAGCTCAAACATGACTGCCAACGCTTCAGGCGTGTTGAAGTCATCGTCCATGACCTGAGTAAAACGCTCTCGGTAAGGGGATGCTTCACTGCTGGCAATAGCGTCAGTGTCGACGCCTTCTAGCGCTGTGTATAAACGTGTCAGCGATTTGCGTGCTTCGGTCAGTGAGTCCACCGAATAGTTGATCGGGCTACGGTAGTGACTGGCCACCAGCAGAAAGCGCACCACTTCAGGGTCGTGTTCGGCCAGTACATCGCGAATGGTGAAGAAGTTGCCCAGAGATTTGGACATCTTCTCCTTGTTCACCCGCACTGCCCCAGCGTGCATCCAGGTTTTGACGTAGGTCTTGCCGGTGGCCGCTTCGCTTTGCGCAATCTCATTTTCATGATGCGGAAAGGTTAGATCCGGCCCGCCACCGTGAATATCGAAGGTATCACCCAAGCAGCAGGTCGACATCGCCGAGCACTCGATGTGCCAGCCGGGACGCCCATTACCCCACGGCGACGACCAGTGGGCCTCACCCGGTTTTGCAGCCTTCCAAAGTACAAAGTCGAGTGGATCTTCTTTATGAACATCAACATCCACCCGAGCACCAGAGCGCATATCGTCTAGCTGGCGATTATTGAGCTTGCCGTAATTGGCAAACTTGCGTACACGGTAGTAAACATCGCCGTTATCGGCCGCATAGGCAAAGCCTTTTGCAATCAGCGTTTCAATCATTGCCACGATATCGTCGATATGACCGGTGGCGCGGGGCTCATGAGTCGGTGGCAAAACAAACAGACGCGCTTCATCTTCGTGCATGGCGGCAATCATGCGCTCGGTTAGCGCGGTGATGCTTTCACCATTTTCGTCAGCACGCTTCAGTATCTTGTCATCAATATCGGTAATGTTGCGCACATAGTTAACATCGTAGCCACGCTCACGCAGGTAGCGGGTGATGACGTCAAAGGCGACCATGACGCGGGCATGACCAAGATGGCAATAGTCATACACCGTCATGCCGCAGACATACATACTGACTTTTCCCGCTTCAAGCGGGGTGAAAAGTTCTTTGCGACGCGTCAGCGTATTGTAAATATGCATATGGCTATCCATGTTTTTCCTGGCCTTTAGCCCTTCTGCTTGATTTTTGCCCAGCTATCTTTTAATCCCACGGTGCGGTTAAACACTAAATGCTCTGGTGTGGAATCATGACGATCTGCACAGAAGTAACCAACGCGCTCGAACTGGAAGCGTGACTCGGGCGTGGCCTCCGCAAGGCTTGGCTCGCCAATTGCCTGACAAACGACCAGCGATTCCGGATTTAAGTGCTCTAGGAAGTCGACATCTTTGTCACGATCTGGCTGCTCAACGGTGAACAGGTTGTCATACAGGCGCACTTCCACCGGCACGCCGTGGGCAGCGCTTACCCAATGAATAACCCCTTTCACCTTGCGACCTTCAGGATTTTTGCCCAGCGTATCGAAATCCACTGAACAATGCAGCTCTCTGATGTCACCGGCCGCGTCCTTAATTACCTCGTCACAGCGAATCACATAGCTATTGCGTAGACGTACTTCTTTACCTGGCGCGAGGCGGAAGAACTTCTTAGGAGCATCTTCCATAAAGTCGTCTTGATCGATGTAAAGCTCCCGAGTAAAGGGCACCTTGCGCATCGTCATATCTTCACGTGCAGGATGCCCCGGCACTTCATACATCTCTTCGTGATCTTCCGGCACATTGGTGAGCACGACTTTCAGCGGCTTTAACACACACATGGCGCGCGGCGCATTGTCTTCAAGATCCGAGCGAATCGCGTGGGTCAACATGGCGATATCGACCAAGCCACCGTCGGCACGGGTGACGCCGATCATCTCGCAGAATTTGCGGATAGAGGCTGGTGTGTAGCCGCGGCGACGCATACCGGAGATCGTCGGCATCCGCGGATCATCCCATCCATCGACAATCTTTTCGTCTACCAACAGCTTCAACTTGCGCTTGGAGGTTAACGTGTAATCAAGATTGAGACGGGCAAATTCAATTTGGCGCGGCTTGGCGGGTACAGGAAGGTTGTTTAAAAACCACTCATACAGTGGGCGGTGATCTTCAAATTCCAGGGTACAGATCGAGTGCGTAACCCCTTCAATGGCATCCGACTGACCATGGGTGAAATCGTACGAGGGGTAGATTTTCCACTTATCGCCCGTTTGGTGATGGCTGGCATGTCGGATGCGGTAAAGGATGGGGTCGCGTAGGTTGATATTAGGTGACGCCATATCGATTTTAGCGCGCACGACCTTTTCACTTTCACCAAACTCGCCTTCGCGCATTCGCGCAAGCAGATCAAGGTTCTCTTCGGCGCTGCGCTCACGGTAAGGGCTAGGGGTACCCGGCGCCGTTAGTGTGCCGCGGTACTCGCGAATTTCATCCGGCGAAAGGTCGTCCACGTAGGCTTTTCCTTCTCGCATCAAGTGCTGCGCCCAGGCATAGAGTTGGTCGAAGTAGTCGGAAGCAAAACGCACAGGACCTGCCCATTCAAAGCCTAGCCAAGTGACATCCTCTTTGATGGCATCGATGTATGCCTGTTCTTCTTTCGCCGGATTGGTATCATCAAAACGTAGATGACATTCGCCACCCATTTGCTCCGCCAGCCCGAAATTGAGACAGATCGACTTTGCATGGCCGATGTGCAAAAAGCCGTTGGGCTCGGGGGGAAAGCGTGTCACGATTTTAGTGACCTGGCCGCCCTCGATTTCGTCGCGTACTTGGTTGCGAATGAAGTTCGGCGCTGGGGTGGTCTCGTTGGTCATGGTGGTGTTGATAACCTCGTGGTGGATGGCGTACTGAGCCGTGAGAACATAGGATACTCCTATGGCACTTCGCGGTGCAGGGCAAAACCGTTATTATAACGTGACGCCGATGCACAGCGCCAAGGCGAACGCCTTTATTGAACAGGAATTTATCAATGATCGTATTACAGACGAACCACGGTGACATCACCATCGAGCTTAACCATGAAAAAGCGCCGATTAGCGCGGCGAATTTTGAGCAGTACGTTCGCGACGGATTTTATGACGGCACCCTATTTCATCGGGTGATTGACGGATTCATGGTCCAAGGCGGCGGTTTTGATAAAGACTTTGAGCAGAAGCCAACCCGTGACCCTATCGATAACGAAGCTGACAACGGCTTAAAAAACACTATCGGTACGCTAGCCATGGCTCGCACCCAAGACCCGCATTCTGCCACTGCGCAGTTTTTCATTAATGTGGGCGACAATAGCTTTCTGGATCACAGCGGTAAAAGTCTTCAAGGCTGGGGCTATGCGGTGTTTGGCGAAGTCGTTGGCGGTATGGAGGTGGTCAACGAGATTAAAAACGTGGCCACTACACGCCGTGGCATGCATGCCGATGTACCCGCTGAAGACGTGATCATCGAACGCGCTTATGTGAAGGAAGCGGAATGACACTGGGAGCTTTATGCGCACATTGCTTGTTGCCGACCTGCATCTAAGTAGCGACACCCCTGAGATTAATCAGGGGTTTTACCGCTACCTAGAACATACTGCCCCAGGAGCCGATGCTCTTTATATTCTGGGCGACCTTTTTGATGCCTGGATGGGTGATGACCTTCTGGATGCCACGGACCATCCGCTCAGCATTGTGGCTCAAGAGGTTATCAAGCGGTTGCACAAGCTTAGCAGTGACGGTACCACTGTTTATTTGATGCATGGCAACCGTGACTTTTTACTCGGCGAGCGCTTTGTTAACGCTTGCCAGGCGATGCTGCTATCTGACATTGAGGAAGTCGAGATTCAGGGGGTGCCCGTGGTACTTCTTCATGGCGATAGTTTATGCACCCAAGATGAAGCCTACATGGCTTTCCGTCAGCAGTCGCGCAACCCAGAGTGGCAAACTCAGATATTGGCTCTACCGCTGGAACAACGTCTAGAGCTGGCCAAAAGCCTACGTATGCAGTCGGGCGAGGCTAACGCCAATAAAGCTGAGGCAATCATGGATGTGACACAGCAGGAAGTCATTTTGTTGATGGAGCGGTTTGGTGTTGCCACTATGATTCATGGTCACACTCACCGCCCCCACGTACATGACCTGACGGTTGAAGAAGTACCCGCCAAACGTTATGTGTTAGGTGATTGGGATAGCCAACGTGGCTGGGATATCGTGGTTGAGCGCTCAGATCACACCGCGCCAAGCTTGCGTCAGTTCTCTTTCACCGAATTACCTGACACCTAACCGCAGCTTACGGGTATAAAAAAAGCCGATCTCGCGATCGGCTTTTTTGGGCTTGCTTAAAAGATTCTACCGCTCTATGTCTGCGTCACTGCGCAAATCATCAATCAATCCCTGCAGGATCGATTGAGCACGCAGTTGTTCTGCCATTTGTGAGACAAACGTTTCCATCTGCTCATCAATTTCACCGTCAGTAACGCTATCCAACGCTACAATGGCAACGCCTTGAGGCAGTTCAACGGCATGATAAACGCTCTCACCCTCATCAGGCCGTGGCATGCGGAAAGCTTCTTGAACAATGGTTTGAGGTACGGTGGTATCGGCTTGGCGACTAACGTTGTTAGCTTCGAGCCAATTGATATCCAACTCCTCACCTGCCTGCAGTTCTGAAATCAGTGATTGCGCCTCTTCACGCAATGCTTGCTGCTGCTGCTCAGCGGCGACGGATATTTCGACCTCCTCGCGGACCTCATCCAGAGGCAGTAACGTTGCATCGCGCTGTTCAGCAACACGCAGCACCATCCGACGATCTTGGTCTAACTCGATAACTTCACTGTTATAACCCTCTTCCAGCACGTCGTTGCTGAACGCCGCTGACATCACACCAGGCTCGGATAAAACGCCTTCAACTTCATCATCACGGGCAAGCCAATCGCTCTCATTAAGGGTAAGACCAATGCTTTCAGCAACGCTTTGCAGGTCATCAGCAGCGAAGCTTTCATCAATTAGCTGCTGAACTCGCTGATTAAATTCATCATCAACATCGTTCAGCGCCACTTCCCGCGCCAACTCATCGCGCTGTTCTTCAAATGTTGGGCCTTGAATGTCCGTCACCTGAATAATGTGAAAAGCATTATCCAGTTCAACCGGCTGGGATACATCACCCTCTTCTAAAGAGAATGCTGCTTCATCAAAGCTATCCCCAAAGAAGCCACGGCTGATTACCCCAAGGTCCCCACCCTCTTCGGCACTGGCCGTATCATCAGAGTAGCGCAGAGCGGTATCGGCAAACGATTCACCGCTATTCAACGCTTGCCTGGCTGTTTCAGCCCTTTCCTGAGCTTCATCACGAGTACGTTCGTCACCAAAGGTGATCATGATATGGGAGATTTGGCGGTCAGCGTCACGATTCTGTTCGCGCCATGCATCGCGTAGCGCCTCTTCATCAACATCGCGGCCTTCTGCCATTGCCTGACGATCAACTATCACATACTCAAGACGCACCTGCTCTGGGCGCTCGTAGCGCTCTTGGTGGGCATCATAATAGGCTTTTAGGTCGTCTTCACTGATATTGACATCAGCCTCGACGTCGTCACCATCTAGCACCACATAGCGCAAGCTCCGCTCCTGGCGCTGCAACTCTGCCAGACGCTCTTGCTCATTGGGCAAGCTAAAATCGCTGAAGGCGAGGCCCTGCTGTAAATGCTGCCGCTGGATATCGACGCGCAATTCTTCACGAAAAGATAATGGCGTATAGCCTGCGCCCGCTAAGCGGTTACGAAAAACTTCAGCAGAAAAACGACCATCCTGATCATGGAACTCAGGCAGACTGACAATCAGTTGATCAAGTTGCTCTTCTGAAACAGCGAAACCACCCTCTTCTGCGTACTGGGATAACAGTTCCTGGGTGATGAGCTGGTCAAGCATGTCGCTGCGTAGGGCTCGCTCTTGTTCAGGCGGCACCTGTCCTGAGCGTAAAGCGCGCTGCACACCGAGCTCAACCTGCTGACGCATGATTGGCTGCCCGTTGACACTGGCTACTTCGTCTGGATCGCTGCCAAAAAGCCCAAACAGTGATTCAATCCCGAAAAGCGCCATGGCCGCAACCATAACACCGATAATAATTTTGGCACCCCAGCTCCTGGAGCCATCTCGAATACTTTGCAGCATGCTAGCCTCAGATAGTCACAGCCAAATACATCGACCCACTAAATCCTAACAAATAGGGGGCCAGAAAATAACATGGGCGCATCGCCTATGCGATGCGCCCATTAGGTTACAGCAAACGCGGTCAAATTAGTTGACGGCGTCTTTCAGCGCTTTACCTGCTTTGAAGCTGGGTACTTTGGCGGCACTGATCTGGATTGGCTGTCCCGTTTGCGGGTTGCGGCCAGTTCGTGCAGCACGTTCTTTGATCGCGAAGGTACCAAAGCCTACTAGTGATACGCTTTCGCCCTTCTTAAGGCTATCGGTGACAGACTCCACCATGGCATCCAATGCGCGGGTTGCCGCTGCTTTCGGGATATCTGCAGACGCGGCAATGGCTTCAATCAGCTCGGACTTATTCACTCTTCACCCCTTGACTGTTTCAAAAAATGGCTCTGAACGGCATGGTCACCGATAGGTACAACGATCAAAGCATAGCTGCGTTTTATAGCAACGCCTTGAAACACCTGTCAAGCAACCATGCTGTGAGATACCCGCCACACAAAGCAGTGGGCATAAAATATTAAGTAAAATTAAAGACCAAAGAGGGCTTTAACAGCTTAATGGGTACTAGCAACTACGGTATTACTATACGATGCGTCGGTGCTTTTCAACGGTGCACCTTCTTCTACGTTATCAGCTAGCGCTACGGCTAAGACATCATCTATCCAACGTACCGGACGAATATCAAGTGCACCTTTGATATTGTCAGGTACTTCCTTGAGATCACGACGGTTTTCCTCAGGAATTAGCACTGTCTTTATACCACCGCGGCGGGCTGCCAGCAATTTCTCCTTCAGACCGCCGATGGGCAACACTTCACCGCGCAGATTAACCTCACCGGTCATTGCCACGTCACAACGTACCGCCCGCTGCGTGTAAGCGGAAACAATAGCGGTCACCATGGCAATACCCGCACTGGGGCCATCCTTAGGCGTAGCTCCTTCGGGTACGTGGATATGCAGATCCTCTTTTTCGAACCGCTCAGGATCAATTCCATACGCTTGCGCTCTAGCTCTAACCACGGTGTGTGCAGCGCTTACCGACTCTTTCATGACATCGCCGAGCGAGCCAGTTTTGTTAATTCGCCCCTTACCCGGCGTAACCACTGACTCAATATTAAGCAATTCGCCACCGACCGATGTCCAGGCAAGCCCAGTGACTCGGCCAATTTGATCTTCTTGCTCAGCCAGACCGTAACTATAGCGACGCACCCCTGCATAGTGCTCTATCTGTTCAGCCGTTAAGCTCTGACCATCTTGATCAGATGTAGGGTCACGCTCATTTTCAAGGCGTTCACGTAGCACTTTACGCGACACTTTGGCGATCTGACGTTCAAGCTCACGCACACCTGCTTCACGAGTGTAATAGCGAATAAGCTCTAAAAGTGCGCTATCTTCCAGCGTTAACTCATCGCTCTTCAAACCGTTTGCTGCTAACTGCTTGGGCAACAAGTACCGCTTAGCGATGGCCAGTTTTTCATCTTCCGTGTAACCCGGCAGACGAATAATCTCCATACGGTCTAGAAGCGCGCTAGGAATATTCATCGAATTAGCCGTACAGATGAATAGTGTTTCTGAAAGATCGTAATCGAGCTCCAGATAGTGATCGCTAAAGCTGTTATTTTGCTCAGGATCAAGCACTTCAAGTAACGCAGAGGCAGGATCGCCGCGATGATCCATGCCAAGCTTGTCGACCTCATCAAGCAAGAACAGGGGATTTTTAACCCCAGCACGGCTCATCCGCTGCATCAATTTACCGGGCAGCGACCCGATATAGGTGCGGCGATGGCCGCGAATTTCTGACTCATCGCGAACGCCACCTAGGGCCAAACGCACATACTTACGATTGGTGGCACGGGCGATAGATTGGCCGAGAGAGGTTTTACCCACCCCAGGCGGGCCCACTAAACATAATACAGGCCCTTTCATCTTGCGCACCCGCTTCTGCACGGCAAGATACTCTAGGATGCGCGCTTTTACCTCTTCGAGGCCGTAATGATCTTCATCCAGCACTTGCTGAGCTTTGACGAGATCATGCTTCACACGTGTGCGCTTCTTCCAGGGCACCGCGACTAGCCAATCCAGATAAGATCGCACAACGGTTGCTTCAGCGGAATTTGAAGCCATCATTTTGAGCTTGTTAAGCTCTTGCGTGGCTTTCTCAGATGCCTCTTTGGGCATACCGGACTCTTTAATCGCCAGCTCGTACTTTTCAGCCTCGTTGGGCACATTATCCAGTTCACCCATTTCCTTCTGGATGGCTTTCATCTGCTCATTGAGATAGTACTCGCGCTGGGTTTTCTCCATCTGCTCTTTAACCCGCGAGCGGATGCGCTTCTCCACTTGCAACAGATCGATTTCAGACTCAATCAGCGCCATCAGGTGCTCAATACGATCGCGCACACGATCCATCTCAAGCAATTCCTGCTTATCACCAATCTTCAGCGACAGATGAGCACAAATGGTGTCCACCAAGCGGCTTGGGTCTTCAATCCCTGATAACGAGTTAAGTACCTCGTTAGGGACTTTCTTAGACAGCTTGACGTACTGTTCAAACTGATTGAGTAATACGCGAACCAGTGCTTCTTGTTCACGACTGGTAAGCGGCTCACTCTCTCGGGGTGTTAAGTGTGCCTGCGTGTAGCCAGCTTCATTCTCATCGACACTTAGTACATCCGCTCGAAAATTACCCTCAATGAGTACTTTAACCGTGCCATCAGGAAGCTTGAGCAGCTGCATAATGTCAGCCACGGTACCCATAGAATAAAGATCAGCGTTATCCGGCTCATCCTGAGACGCTTCACGTTGAGCCACCAGCAATACACGCTTATCAGCCTCCATCGCTGCTTCAAGCGCCTGGATAGATTTTTCACGACCAACAAAAAGGGGTATTACCATTTGCGGATAAACGACTACATCGCGCAACGGTAAAAGGGGTAGACATTGTGTCTGTTCGGCGTTCTGCTGCATCGCAGACGTTCCTCGGCAAATCGGATGAGTACTTAAAAAAGAGTACTTGGAAAAGTACTGCGCAGTCGTCAGTAAGCGATTTTTAACCACATTAGCATTGAGCGGACTAGGCAGTAACACTTCACAACAAAGCTTTTCAACGGCAAAGCTCTTAAGCGACAGGGCTCTTCAACAACAAGGGGTCGCCTAAGCGACCCCTTGGTTTTAGCGCAAGCGGTTAAAGCTGGGCCGACTGGTCAACTAGCCACTAACCATCAGTGCCGTCGACTAGCGCTTCTTCTTGCTGAGAATAGATCAAAAGAGGCTCGCTCTCACCGGCAATCACTGAACCGTCAATAACAACTTTACTGACTCCTTCAAGCGATGGAATTTCGTACATGGTGTCAAGCAACACTGACTCTAGAATAGAGCGCAAGCCACGTGCGCCAGTCTTACGCTCCATCGCTTTTTCAGCCACAGCACGTAGCGCTTCATCCCTGAACTCAAGCGTTACATCTTCCATTTCAAACAGCTTAGCGTACTGTTTAACCAGGGAATTCTTAGGCTCGGTCAGAATCTGCACCAGTGCATCTTCGGTAAGCTCCATCAGCGTCGCGATGATAGGCAAACGCCCCACAAATTCTGGAATCAAGCCAAATTTCACCAGATCATCAGGCTCTACGTCAGCCAGCAGCTCACCCACCCCGCGGGAGGACTCCTTGCTTTTCACCGCTGCATTGAAGCCGATACCGCCCTTCTCAGCACGGTCACGAATAACTTTCTCCAGCCCCGCAAACGCACCGCCTACGATAAACAGAATATTGCCCGTATTAACTTGGACAAATTCCTGCTGGGGATGTTTGCGTCCACCTTGAGGTGGCACAGAAGCCGTTGTACCTTCAATAAGCTTCAGCAATGCTTGCTGGACGCCTTCACCCGAGACATCACGCGTAATTGAAGGGTTATCCGATTTGCGTGAAATCTTGTCGATTTCATCAATATAAACAATCCCGCGCTCGGCTTTCTCAACGTCGTAATCGCACTTTTGCAACAACTTCTGGATGATGTTTTCGACATCTTCACCGACATAGCCGGCTTCCGTCAGCGTGGTTGCATCCGCAATGGTAAAAGGTACATTCAGTAACCGTGCCATCGTCTCCGCTAACAGCGTTTTACCGCTACCAGTAGGGCCAATCAGCAGAATGTTTGATTTACCTAATTCTACATCGCCGTCGCGCACATCTGTCTTCAGACGCTTGTAGTGGTTATACACCGCTACAGAAAGCACCATTTTGGCGCGATCTTGTCCGATGACGTAGTCATCAAGCGTATGACGTATTTCGCGAGGCGTAGGTAAACGATCCTCATCGCTCTCGGCATCGGCTTCGAGAACTTCCTCGCGAATAATGTCATTACATAAGTCGACACACTCATCGCAGATATAAACGGACGGGCCCGCAATCAGCTTACGTACTTCGTTTTGATTCTTTCCACAAAACGAGCAGTAGAGCAGCTTGCCACCTTCGTCCTTGCCTTTGCCGTCGGCCATTCGCATACCTCTATCACTGCGGCGGCTTACGCCGCCGGAAAAGCTCGTTAGAAAAGCAGAATCCTATTACGCTATCAGGATGTAGGCCGCTTATCCAGCACTGCGTCAATCAAGCCATACGTTTTGGCTTTATTGGCGCTCATGAAATTATCCCGATCTGTATCACGCGAGACAGTTTCAATATCTTGACCCGTATGGTGGGCAAGGATTTGATTCAGCTTTTCGCGAATACCCAGAATTTCACGGGTATGAATCTCAATGTCAGATGCCTGGCCTTGGTAACCACCCAGCGGCTGGTGAATCATCACCCGTGAATTGGGTAGGCAGTAACGTTTGCCAGCAGCACCTGCCGTTAATAGCAGCGCACCCATACTGGCCGCTTGGCCAATACATACCGTAGACACGTCCGGCTTCACAAACTGCATAGTGTCGTAAATCGACATCCCCGCGGTAACCGAACCACCTGGCGAGTTAATATACAGGTGAATATCTTTATCTGGATTTTCTGACTCTAGAAACAGTAACTGAGCGACCACCAGATTAGCCATGTAGTCTTCTACAGGACCTACCAAAAAGATCACACGCTCTTTCAAAAGGCGTGAGTAAATGTCGTAGGCTCTTTCCCCCTTGGCGCTCTGCTCAACCACCATGGGCACTAAACCGCCGGCGTTTTGAATATCAAACTCACTCATTCAGGTGATTCCTTGCGTCCGGGAAGGGAAAGGCGCACCGACATAAAGGTGCGCCACGTTCCAGGGTGTTAGGCGCTAGCTTGCTCGCCTTCTTCAGCACCCTCATCTTGCTCAGCCTGCTGTTGCGCAGCGGCAAGGGCTTGCTGATAAGACATTTCAACGTCTTTAATGTTCGTTTGCTCAAGTAACTTAGCCACCGCCTTCTCTTCGAGAATGGCAGATTTCACCTGGGTTTTTAGCTGTTCGTTACCCATGTAGTAGCTAACCACTTCATCAGGATCTTGATACTGCTCAGCCAGCTCGGCTACTTTTGCCTTGATAGCATCATCGTCGGCATCAAGTTCGTTTGCCTTGATGACTTCTGCCAGTAACAAACCAACCTGAACTCGGCCTTTAGCCTGCTCTTCGAAAAGTTCATTGGGCAGCTGGCTAACATCAAAATCTTCGCCTAAACCAAACTGTTGAGCCGCCTGACGCTTCATGCCATCTGTTTCTTGCTGAACCAGTGCGCTCGGCACAGGAATTTCATTCACCTTTTTAAGCGCATCAAGTACTTGCTGCTTAACCCGGTTATCAACGGCTTGTGATGCTTCGCGGGTCATGTTCTTCTTGATTTCGGCGCGGAATTTTTCCTGATCGCCGCCTTCAACGCCAAAACGCTCGATAAACTCAGCGTCAACTTCGGGCAGTTTCTGGCTGCTGACTTTGTGAACCGTCACCTTGAAAGTGGCTTCTTTGCCAGCCAAGTGCTCAGCCTGGTAGTCATCAGGGAACGTGACGTTAAGGGTCTTCTCTTCGCCCGCTTTAGCACCAATTAACTGCTCTTCAAAACCTGGAATAAAGCTATTGGAGCCAATGACCAGTGTGTGACCTTCGGCACTACCGCCTTCGAAGGGTTCATCACCAATATAGCCCTGGAAGTCGATAGTGACTTGGTCACCATCAGCGGCGGCAGCATCAACTTCTTCCCATGAGGCATTTTGCTTACGCAGTGTATCGATCATCTCATCGACATCTGCATCGCTAACGGACACCACCGGGCGCTCTATATCAGTACCTTCAATTGAAGCCAGCTCTACCTGTGGGTAGATTTCCATTACTGCCACGAATTCAAGGTCTTTGCCTGATTCGTTAACGGAAGGTTCAATTTGCGGGAAGCCCGCCGGATTGAGGCCTTCATCAGTAATAGCGCGTACGTAACGCTCACGCATTACTTCGCTAACTACCTCGTTACGTACATCTTGGCCGTAGCGCTGCTGAACTACTGCCATTGGCACCCGGCCCTGGCGAAAACCATTCAAGCGAACATTCTTCGCGGTGTCTTTCAAGCGAGCACTAACGGCCTCGTCAATTTCGGCAGCCGGCACTTGAATAGTAATGCGGCGTTCGATCTGGGAGGTCGTCTCGACAGAAACTTGCATGAATTGTCCTCTAACGGCTGGGCGTTGTGTTGATTGCATGTAATAAGTTCAAGGGGGTAATTTTAAGAACCCCAACGCATAGTGGCAAGCGCCATGCTCGCAACATGGGGGCAGTGATGTTAAAAACAAGGGAATAAGCGAGCAATTAACCGCTTTAAGGCGTGTTTAGCTTCATTATTAGCCCCATGCTGCGTAATTTATACCATTCTACTGCTTTGTACGTCTTGCAGCGACTTTTTCAATCGCTGTACCAAAAACACTAGTGAGCTTGGTGCTCACCAGCCCACCATAGACCTACTGCGTGCATCAGTACGCCAAGCGTTGCACCATGGGAAATGAACATCTGCCAACTAATCCACTCCGTAAACAGCGCGTGCCAACCACCCATTACGACCATTCCTAGCAGTAACATAACGGCTAACCGTTTGCATAGTTGCGGCAAGCGGCGACGCGCCTCCACAGCCAATAAGCGCCACTGAATAATAGCCGCAAAAGCCACCAGTGCTAAGGCGAAGAAAATCAGCGTCTGGCGGGTTTCATGCCCGCCCGCCATGTAGCGAGGCAGGGTTGCCAGCATAACGACACATAAGCCCAGCGCAACGCTGATGCGCTCAGGTGAGGTGGGCGTTCGCTGCATCGCTCAAGCCACCTTTAACTGTTGATTAACGATCCACTCTTCCACCCAGGGCACAGCAGCATCGTCGGCCATAAAGGTCTCCATGGCGTCGATTTCTAGGCGCTCCCCTAAGCGAGTCGCGCCATAATCCGCCAGCAACTCGTCTAGCGCGCGGCCTGCGCCGCAAAAAGTATCGCCATACGAGCTATCACCGAGTGCAATGAGCCCGTAGCGAAGCGTGGTAAGCGCGGGACTTTGATCACGCAACTGCCGGACAAAGGGCACAAAACTGCCGGGAAAATCTCCACTGCCAGTGGTCGAGACACAAAACAGCGCCAAATCGGCATCACCACTGACAATATCATCGACAGATGGCTGCTCAACAACCTCTACAGCGTAACCGGCCTGTTCAAATAGGGGCTTCACTTGCTCTGCCACATCAAGGGCACCGCCGTACATGGTCCCCACCAAAATATTTAGCTTCGGCATCGTCACTCCCCTGTCAAAGTGTCACAGTGCCAACCCTCAAGTCGACAAATACCCGATGAATTTGCTCAAATATTAACATGGCTGGTTAGAATGAAACACAAAACGTCATGGCCAGCTCATTACCGTCAACCAGGAGTCACTATGCAGCAAACCTTTGAGACGTGGATCACCCCGATAATGATCGGGGGGTTAATTATATTTATGTGTTTTATTATCTGGGATTTGGCTAAAAAGTCCAACGCTGGCAAATTTGGCACCATCATGCTGTTTGTCGTGCTGGGAGCAGGCATGCTGGGTTACGTTATCAAGGTGGTGATTACGTGGTTAATAGAAGGTGGTGGCATGTAGTCGCAAGATACCCCTAATGACTTGAGACTCGACGCTATAACAAGAAAAGGAGCGCCCATAGGCACTCCTTGTAAAGGGCATGAGATGATCTAGTGTTGTGAACCTAAAGCTTATGAATCAGATGCCCATACGCCTAGAACCCAAAATGCTACTCACCGCCCACATAATGCTCTACCTGCTGTTTAAGCTTCTGCCCTGGGCGAAACGTGACTACCCGCCGGGCAGAAATCGGAATTTCTTCACCAGTTTTCGGGTTTCGTCCTGGCCGCTCGCGCTTATCACGCAGGTCAAAGTTACCAAACCCCGATAACTTCACCTGTTCGTTCTCACGAAGACAGGCTCGAATCTCTTCAAAAAAAGCTTCGACCATGGCCTTCGCTTCTCGCTTGGACAGGGCTAGCTCAGCATGTAAATGCTCAGCCAGTTCTGCTTTGGTCAACGCACCCATAAGGCTTCTCCTTATCCTTTAAGCAGATACAGCAACAATCACACTGTATCAACCGTACAGTAGCAAAACGCATTGCCAAGAACGTGATAAGCATCGTGGCGTGGCCTAATTAAACACTTAGATTTTTATTAGCCGCGCAGCTCCGCATCCAGCTTGACACGCACTTGTGTCACAATTGAATCGACCAACTGGTTGATTTCTTCGTCGTTTAGCGTGCGCGATGGATGCTGCCAGGTCAAGCCCAGCGCAATACTCTTATGTCCTTCGGCCACGCCTTTACCTGAATAGACATCGAATAGCTTGATATCCTGCAGATACTCCCCCGCTTGCTGCTTGGCGCAATCGAGCAATGCCTGCACAGGTGTCGACTCATTGAGTATAAACGCCAAATCACGGCGCACTTCAGGAAAGCGTGACAGCGGCTCAAACGCAGGAACTCGGCCTTGGCTAAGTGCATCTAAGCGCACCTCAAACAACACGGCATCCATTTTTAAGCCCAGCGTTGCTCGCACTTGTGGGTGCAGGGTACCAATCCAGCCTGCAGGCTCACCGTTATGCAACAGCTGAGCACTTTGACCAGGATGAAGCGCTGGGTGCTCAGCGGGCTCAAACCGCCAAGCGTCAGCTTCGCCACCCAAGGCGATGACGCTTTCTAGATCACCTTTAAGGTCATAAAAGTCGACGCGATCTTTAGCGCCACTCCACCCTTCCGCTTCACGCGGGCCACACACTAACGCACCCAGCATCGGCACCTGTGACAAAGCATCCAGCTCACCATTAAAGACTAGCCCGGTTTCAAATAAACGCACGCGGGTTTGCTGTCGATTGAGATTATATTCCATGGCGCGAACTAGGCCAGGAAACAAGCTGGCCCGCATCACCGACAAATCAGCCGAGATAGGATTAGCAAGCACAGGCGTTACTGCGTCTGGTAACAGCGTCGCTTGCAACTCAGGTGCTACAAAGCTGTAGGTGATCGCCTCTTGAAAGCCACGTGCGACCATCTGACGACGCAGCTGCGACTGAGTCAGCTTCGCCTCGTCCGAAGAGCGAAGCGCCAAGCGTGCTGCAGGACGACGTACCGGCAAATTATTATAGCCATGGATACGTGCCACCTCTTCGATTAGGTCCTCCTCAATGGCCAAATCAAATCGCCAAGTAGGCGCGGTGACAGCCCAATCGGCACCCTGGATGCTGACATCAAGCCCCAGACGCTGAAGAATATCGGTCACATCATCGCTATCTAGCGTCTTGGATAGCGCCTGCTCTAAACGGGCACTGCGCAATAAGATTGAGCGCTCTTCGGGCATATGCTTAACGCTTAGCGCTTCAACAACAGGCCCGGCTTGACCACCGCAAATATCAATGAGCAACTGTGTAGCCCGCTCGACGGCAATGGGCGTTAACTGTGGATCAACTCCACGCTCAAAACGGTGCGATGCATCAGTATGCAGACCGTAAGAACGCGCTTGGCCAGCAATAGCAAGCGGCGTAAAGAACGCAGATTCAAGGAAAATAGTCTGGGTGTTTTCGTTAACGCCTGAGTTTTCACCACCCATGACGCCTGCCATCGCTAGCGGGCCGGAATGGTCGGCAATGACCAGCGTTTCAGGGCGTAGCGACACCTCATGACCATCAAGTAGCGTTAAACGCTCACCCGGCGTGGCCATGCGAATAACCATGCCACCCTGAAGATTATCGCGGTCAAAAGCATGTAGCGGCTGGCCCAACTCAAGCATCACGTAGTTAGTGACATCTACGACAGGATCAATAGAACGTACGCCGCTACGACGCAGCCGCTCAACCATCCATAGAGGCGTCTCAGCCTTAACATTGACACCTTTAATAATCCGGCCCATATAGCGAGGGCATTGCTCTGGCGCCTCGACACTAACCGCAAAGCTATCGTCAATCTCAGTGGACACCGACGCTATTGCAGGACCGCTCACCGCCAGCCGATTAAGCACTCCCACTTCACGCGACAACCCTTTAATGCTTAAGCAATCACCACGATTGGGCGTCAGGTCAACCTCAATGGTCATGTCATTCAGGTGCATGAATTCTCTAAAATCAGCACCCACTGGAGCGACTGCCGACAACACCAGAATGCCTGGTGACGTCTCTTCTTCAAGCCCCAATTCAGATGCCGAACAAATCATACCCCGTGACTCAACGCCACGCAGTTTAGCTTTTTTGATTTTAAAGTCGCCCGGCAAGACACCGCCCACCTGGGCAAAGGGTACTTTCTGGCCAACATCGACATTAGGCGCCCCGCAGACAACCTGGACAGGCTCACCACTGCCATCATCAACGGTACACACATTGAGCTTATCTGCGCCAGGGTGCTTCTCTTTACTCAGCACCTCTGCCACCACCACTCCACTGAATTCGGCAGCAACTGCCTCAATAGCGTCTACTTCCAAGCCCGCCATGGTGATTTGGTCGGCCATGGCCTGTGTATCAAGCTGCGGCGAAACCCATTCACGCAACCACTGTTCTGAAAATTTCATCGTTGATCCTGTATTCGGCGGCGGTCTTAAGCGAATTGACGTAAAAAACGCAGATCGTTTTCAAAGAACAGGCGTAAATCGTTCACGCCGTAGCGCAGCATTGCCAAACGCTCAGCCCCCATTCCGAAGGCAAACCCCGTATAGCGCTCGGTATCAATGCCCGAGTGGCGGAAGACTTCAGGATGCACCATGCCGCACCCCATCACTTCCAACCAGCCACTATGGGAACATACACGACACCCCGCACCACTACACATCACACACTGAATATCGACCTCGGCAGATGGCTCAGTGAATGGAAAGTAGGAAGGACGGAAACGGACGGATAGGTCGTCACGTTCAAAAAATGCCTGCAGAAAGTCTTCGATCGTCCCTTTTAAATCAGCAAAGCTGATGCCCTCATCAACCAACAGCCCTTCCACTTGATGAAACATGGGCGTGTGGGTTAAATCCGAGTCGCTGCGATAAACACGCCCTGGACAAACAATACGAATGGGGGGCTCACTGCTTTTCATGGTGCGCACCTGCACCGGTGAGGTGTGAGTCCTCAACAGGCGCGTGGCATCAAAATAGAAGGTATCCGCCATGCCACGGGCAGGGTGGTGGGCAGGAATATTGAGCGCTTCAAAATTGTGATAATCGTCTTCAATTTCAGGCCCTACCGCCACATCATAACCAATACGCGTGAACAGTCCCTCTATACGCTCAAGCGTACGCGTCACCGGATGTAGACCACCCTCGGCCTGGCCACGCCCTGGCAACGTGACATCAATACTTTCAGCGGCCAAACGGGCATTGAGCGCAATACTTTCAAGTTGCGCGCGCTTAGTATCAATTTCTTCGGCCAGCGTTTGCTTGGCCTGATTAATACGTTCGCCCGCTGCAGGGCGCTCTTCTGCTGACAGCTTCCCCAGGCCTTTCAGTAAGGCAGTTACCTCACCTTTCTTACCTAGGTAGCGTACTCGTAATTCGTCTAGTGCAGCGACACTCTGCGCAGCCTGAATGGCGTCGCGAGCCTCAGATACCAGAGTAGGAAGGTGATCCATCCGTTTCACTCCGAATTAAGCGGTGTCCACCCCTAAGGATGGCGTGGCACGTTGAAGGTGACAAAAAAACAGGGGAAGAGCGGCTGCTCTTCCCCTGGATGGGTCACTCTGAAATGACCTCAGGTACATTGCATGGGCAATCACCCAATGCAAACTACCTTATTGGGCAGCCTTGGCCTTTTCCACGATGGCAGCAAATGCAGCCTTCTCGTGTACTGCCAAATCGGCCAATACTTTACGGTCGATTTCAATACCGGCTTTCTTGAGGCCACCAACAAAACGGCTGTAAGACATGCCGTTGACGCGTGCACCAGCGTTGATACGCTGAATCCATAGCGCACGGAACTGGCGCTTACGGTTGCGACGGTCACGATAAGCATACTGACCAGCTTTGATAACGGCTTGCTTGGCAACGCGGAAAACGCGTGAACGGGCACCGTAGTAACCTTTAGCAAGCTTCAATACTTTTTTATGGCGACGACGCGCTACTACGCCACGTTTAACTCGAGTCATAACACACTCCTGACTTTAAGGCTGAGGCGAAAAAATTTTGCACTCAGAAAAACGAAAACCCGACTTATAGATTCGGCAGCATACGCTGGATAAGCGCTTTATCAGACGCATGGATTTGCTTCATTCCACGCAGTTGACGCTTACGCTTGGTCGTTTTCTTGGTCAAGATGTGGCTACGGTGAGACTGCTTGTGCTTAAAGCCATTAGCAGTCTTCTTGAAGCGCTTGGCAGCGCCGCTGTTGCTTTTGATTTTCGGCATGAGGAAAACTCCGCTCGATATTTTTTAGAAAACCCAGGGCCGACCACCTGTTTAACGGTGGTCCGTTGACATCGCCGTTGGATCACTTCTTTTTCGGGGCAATAATCATGATCATCTGGCGCCCTTCCATTTTCGGGAAAGACTCTACCGCTCCGATCTCTTCCAGGTCTGCCGCAATCCTTTCCATCAGCTTACGACCGATGTCCTGGTGCGCCATTTCACGACCACGGAAGCGCAGTGTGACTTTGCCCTTGTCACCACCTTCCAAAAAGCGCGTCAGGTTTTTAAGCTTGACCTGATAATCGCCTTCGTCGGTGCCAGGACGGAATTTAACTTCCTTAACCTGGATTTGCTTCTGCTTCTTCTTTTGAGCCGCTTTCTGCTTCTTGGTCTCAAAAACGAACTTGCCGTAATCCATAATCTTACAGACAATGGGATCGGCATTCGAAATTTGCACGAGATCTAAGCTTTCTGATTCAGCACGCTCTAGCGCTTCGGTGGTGGGCACAACGCCCAACTGCTCACCGTCGCTACCAATAAGACGTACTTCTTCTTCGACAATTCGCTCGTTCATTGGTGGGCGTTTATCTGCTGGACGCCCTCGCTGGTTGCTTCTCTTGATCGTTCCGTCTCCTTAGGCAATTGACGATGTCGCCAGGGCTGCTCTCTCGGCAGTATGGCGTTCAATAAATTCATCGACCGTCATTGTACCGAGGTTTTCGCCGCTGCGTGTTCGCACGGCCACTGAGTCAGCTTCGACTTCCTTATCTCCTACCACAAGGAGATAGGGAACTTTCTGTAACGTATGCTCACGGATTTTAAAGCCGATCTTCTCGTTCCTCAAGTCCGCTTTAACACGTAAGCCACTTTTTTGCAGACGGCTCTCCAAATCAAGCGCATATTCACGCTGTGAATCGGTAATAGTCATGACAACTGCCTGCTGTGGCGCAAGCCATAATGGCATAGCGCCTGCATAATGTTCAATCAAGATGCCAATGAAACGCTCCATAGAGCCAACGATAGCACGATGCAACATCACTGGCGGCTTCCGATGCCCCTCTTCAGTCACATATTGAGCACCAAGTCGCTCTGGCATCATAAAGTCTACTTGCATAGTACCTACTTGCCACTCGCGTCCCAGGCAGTCTTTCATATGGTATTCAATCTTGGGGCCATAGAACGCGCCTTCGCCAGGAAGTTCCTGCCATTCGACATCGCAAGTTTTTAACGCACTACGTAGTGCATCTTCTGCCCGATCCCAAACCTCATCACTACCAATGCGTTTTTCGGGGCGAAGAGCAATTTTGATAGCAATATCGTCAAAGCCGAAATCGCTATATACCTTCAACGCTTGACGATGAAAGTCAGTTACTTCTGACTCAACTTGAGCTTCGGTACAAAAAACATGACCATCATCTTGAGTAAATGCACGTACGCGCATGATACCGTGTAAAGCGCCTGAAGGCTCGTTCCGGTGACAACCACCAAACTCACCAAAACGAACGGGGAGTTCGCGATAACTACGTAAGCCAGAATTAAATACCTGAACATGGCCCGGGCAATTCATAGGCTTAAGGGCATACTCACGCTTTTCTGACTCGGTAAAGAACATTCCGTCTGCGTAATTATCCCAGTGCCCTGACTTTTTCCAAAGCGATACATCCATTATCTGGGGGCAGCGAATTTCTTGGTAGCCACCCTCTTTATAAACGCCTCGCATATATTGTTCGATCTGCTGCCATAGCGCCCAGCCGTTAGGGTGCCAAAATATCATGCCCGGCGCTTCTTCCTGCATGTGAAAGAGGTCCAGTCGGCGCGCCAATTTACGGTGATCGCGCTTCTCTGCCTCTTCAAGCCGCTTTACGTAAGCTTTAAGCTGCTTCTTATCGCCCCATGCTGTGCCGTAGATACGCGTAAGCATGGTATTTGCAGCATCGCCACGCCAATAGGCACCTGCCAACTTAGTGAGCTTGAAAGCTTTTAAGTGGCGGGTGTTAGGCACGTGCGGGCCGCGGCACATGTCGGTGTACTCTTCGTGATGATAAAGCCTGATGGTCGCATCATCAGGGATATCACGAACAATTTCCTGCTTGTAAGGTTCATCACGATGCAAAAAGGTCAACATTGCTTTGTCGCGATCAACATATTCGCGAACCACATCGTACTCGCGCTCAATCAATGATTGCATGCGCGCCTCTATCGCCTCCAAGTCTTCCGGCGTGACCGACTGACCGAATTCAATATCGTAATAAAAGCCATCTTCAATGACTGGCCCAATCGCCATCTTGGCATCAGGGTACATCTGTTTAACCGCATGACCAATTAGGTGAGCGCAGGAGTGGCGAATTATTTCCAATCCCTCAGCGTCACGCGCGGTGATAATAGCGACGCTAGCATCTTGCTCAATTAAATCAGCGGCATCTACCAGCAAACCATCAATCTTCCCAGCGATACAGGCCTTAGCCAAACCAGGGCCAATGGATTCTGCGAGCTGCATAATGGTTAGCGGTGCTTCAAACGTTTTTTGACTGCCGTCAGGCAGAGTAACAATAGGCATTCATGTTCCTTGAGCGCAGTGGTGATCCATACCAAGGATCACATTTCGCTATCAATGGTCTTGGAGGGTGCAAAAGATAGTGCAAAAGCCCCACTAAAAACAGCGACAAGATTAGCAGACTTACCTACCGCTTAAAATAAAAACGGAAGGCATTGGCCTCCCGTTTCTGTACCTGTGGCTTGCAGTTAACCGTTTATAAGTCCTCTACAAGCCTCAGAAGCTAAACAAACTTAGTTCCACTCATCCAGTTCAACGCGACGGTTCTGGAAGCGACCTTCTTCAGTCTCGTTAGACGCGATCGGCTGCTCTTCACCGTAACCTACTGCACGCATACGGTTAGCTTCTACGCCACGGCTCGCCAAGTAGTTAGCAACAGATTGCGCACGCTCTTGTGACAAGTTTTTATTGTACTCGTCAGAACCGCGTGAATCAGTGTGGCCTTCGATGCTTACGCGAACATCAGGATTGCTGACCAAGCGCTCAGCAACACCGTTCAGTACATTCTGAGCGTTAGAGGTTAACTGAGCAGAATCAAATTCGAAGTTAACATCTTGCAGAACGACGCTATCCGGGCAACCCAGTGCGTTAACTTCTACGCCTGCAGGGGTGTTCGGACACTGATCACGGTAATCCGGAACACCGTCGTTGTCGGAGTCAAGCGGGCAACCGTTAGCGTTAACTTCAACGCCAGCAGGAGTACCTGGGCACTGATCACGATAATCAGGCACGCCGTCACCGTCAGAATCTAGCGGGCAACCTTCAGCGTCAACAGCAACACCAGCAGGCACTTCGCCATAACTCGGGCATTGCGGTGCAACCGGCTCAGGAGTACGGTCAGCACATAACAAACCGCCGATAGCAGCACCGGCAACAGCACCAGTGGCAGTACCGCTCTCTTCATCAGAACTGCTGCTGGTAGCATAGCCAATGCTGCCACCGATCACACTGCCAGCCAAACCACACACTGCAGGGTGCTGGTACCAGCTGCGGTCGCTGCTAGCACTTGCTTGGCCGGAAGCTTGGCCGGAAGACTGTGAGGCCGAGCTGGCGCAGCCAGAAAGACCGACTACCAGTGCGGAACCGATTAGCAATCCAGTCGTTGATTTTTTCATGCAAGACTCCTTCTTGATCCAATGCTGAAATGGTCATAAGTGACCAAATCTATCCAATGCTTCTTATTGCGAGAGCATCCATTTTTCGCCTGTTCTGTATTAAGCTGAATAACCAAGCCCTCAGTATTTATGATGACATACCCATAACTCAGTACCCAGCCACTACAGAACATTGTGCCTATCATTAACGCTTAAGCGCTAGAAGGCAACAATGCCAAGATATCAACTTCTTGCCAATACCGACATCATTCAGCATAGCAAAATTGCCACGATGGGCACTAAAAATTAGCTTGCTATGCATTTTGGCGGTTAATACCGCTCAAAATTAATAGTTAATGCAAAGCACTTTTGCCTTTGGCTCGCCATTTTAATACTGCTTTAGCAGCTTTCAATACGGCTTCCCGCATGTCATTTTCTGCCATCAACCGTTCTTTGTCTTCCTGCATACGCTCTCGAGCAGTCAACTGCTGCCGGGCGGAATGCGTATTCAAATGTTGAGTGCGACGATAGTGCTCGGCAAAAGCCTTAAATTCAGTTCGTTCCGTTAAACTAGGATCGATAATCTCAAGTAGAACCTTACAACGCCAAGCCCCCTCCGTGATATCGACCTGCTCCTGAACCAAAGCGCTCGCGACATAATCGAGGTTTTCTAAACTGTTTTGTTGGGCACGAGCATCTTCATCGCGCCGATAAGCTTCTCGGCGACTTACCTCTTTGCGCAGCGACCATGCGTAGAAACACAGCCCCACAATGACTGCAATCGCCAAGGCGAGTAATACCAGCGCTACTGTTGAGTTCATGAAACTCCTCATTAAGCGAATAAATTGCTTGACGAAAATTGTACACCCTTATACCACTACTCTGCCAATAGCATCTAGGCTTGCTTCTCCACTTACTGCATACCTGTCCAGTTCGTCTTCGAATCACCAAGCAAGCGCCGCAGCGTAGTGATCAAGTAATAGCGCACCGAAAACGCCTAATAAATAGCGAATTGAGAACCAGAAAGCGCCGATAGGTGCGGTAGCATCGTGACCGCGCCAAACCCGCCAGTTCCAAAACATAAAGCGTGCATTCAGACCTAACACAATGACTAAATAAAGCACTCCACTCATCCCGATCATTACCGGTAATAGAGTAGTTAATACCGTTAGCCAGCCATACAACCATATTTGCAGCCGTGTAAAAGGAAGACCATGGGTAACAGGCAACATTGGGATGCCTGCCCGTGCATAATCATCACATTTGTGAATCGCTAGTGCCCAAAAGTGCGGCGGCGTCCAAGCAAAAATAATCAGCATCAGTAACAACGGCTCAGGAGATACTTGCCCCGTAATAGCAACCCAACCTAGCAATGGCGGTGCCGCGCCAGCCACGCCTCCAATAACAATATTCTGGGGCGTAGCCCGCTTTAAAAAAGCAGTATAAATCAATGCATAACCGATCAAAGAAGCAAAGGTCAGCGCAGCCGCTAAAACGTTAACCTGCCAAGCTAATAGTGTAACACCTGCAACAGAAAGCAAGCACGCCCAAGCCAACGCGATTGTCACGGGTAGCCGTTTACTCGCCACTGGACGACGAGAAGTCCGCGTCATTACCGCATCCAAATGGCGGTCAATTACATGATTAAAAGCAGCCGCACCACAAGAGGCTAAGCCGATACCGGCCAAACCAATAATTACTTTTGTCAGTGGTGGTAGGCCTTGGGTTGCCAATGCCATCCCCACGGCAGCACATACCAACATAACAACCACTACTTTAATTTTGCAGAGCCCAAGTAATTCTCTCCACCCCCACACCATAGAAGGCAGGGCCGAAGGTAGTGTCATTGTTATATTTCGCATGCGCTCCCCTTCTTTAGTCAGCAATAACATTGCAATACAACGGATTAGAGCCCTTTAAACAAGTGCCAGCCTCGTTGTAACGCCAGCACCACCAAGCCCATACCAAACCAACAGATAGTGCAATGGCACCTGCCGTATGTAGCAACGCAAGCCATAAAGGCAGCCATAACAATACGTTAGCGATACCCAGAATAGCCTGCAGCATGTATAGAGAAACCACAATTGATAGTGGTTTAGCGACATTCTGCCAATGCCGATATCGTAACCAAAGCGCAATCAACCCGACTCCTAACATGAGTGCGCCTAAGCGATGAACAACATGGATAGCAGTGCGTGCATCAGCATGTAGCTGCCCATGTAAATAATTAGGGCCAACAGTTTGGGTAAAATGAAAACCCTCGCTTACATCCAACTCAGGCCACCACTGAGCATTACAGGTAGGGAATCCTTGGCAAGCGATGCCCGCATAGTTGCTAGTCACCCACCCACCCAACGCTAACTGCACCACCAGCAAGCATGCCGCAATACCCCACCAGGCATTGGTTCGGCGCGGCTCAGTTGTGGTTTTTTTACGAGCACGACGTAAGCGTAGGTGTACCCAAAAGAACAGTAGCAATACACTCAGCCCACCCAAAAGGTGGAGAGTGACGACTTGCGGCCAGAGTTGTAGCGTCACCGTGAAAGCACCGAAGGCACCCTGCAATATAATAACTACTAAGAGCGTCAAACTGAGCCGCCATGGGTAACCTGAGCGTTGACGCAATGGCCAACCCAGCGCGACAACACTTATTACCACCAGTCCAAGCAGGCTAGCAATGTAGCGATGGGCCATTTCCACCCACGCTTTAAACGGTTCTAACGGAGCATCAGGATGGCGCAGGGTGGCATGATCGCTACCGGGGACCAGCAGCTTTCCATAGCAACCTGGCCAATCAGGGCAGCCTAATCCAGCATCGACTAACCGTGTCCATGCACCAACCAGCATTACCACTGCAGTAAACAGGGTACCTATTAACGTTAATCGCACTAACCAGCGTAAGCGGCGCTCATAGGAATTTGACATGATGCTTCCTTAACAACAGAGATTAGTGCGCTTCATAGAGGGTTTACTTTAAAAAGATGCTGTATATCTTCAAGCACGTATTTGGTCGCGATGTTTTCATCGAATGCTAGCGCCGGACGTCCTGAAGGATCGAACAACCACACTGAGTTTTCTTTTCGCCATGAAGGAAAACGCTGCCACTCACTAGTCACTTCGCCCGGCAATGTTTCAAGCCCCCCGCCGATGCGCAAACGCGTTAATCTTGGCGCCTCGCGTCCTAAAGCACGATGTAGCCGCCACAATTCATCCTGGCGAGTTTCACACTGCAGGGCGCAGTCAAATGCCAGAATCCATTTGTCTTCTTCACTCACGGCAGACGTTGTTAATGGCCATTCATGAAGAGCGGGTAATGCCAGGTCTACATCACCATGTGCCGTATGGTGATCGGGGATGCCAATACGGAACTCGACCATTCCCCAGGCAGCAACCACGGGAGCCGCGAATATCGCAAAGATCAGCATTAATTTGAGCCGCTGACGCCGGATATATTTAGCTTCCTGCATATTTATTCACCCTGCTTATTTTTACTCAGTAACGACTCTTCTTGAGTTGCATCGCAACGCAATTTTCGCCCCCCAAAAAACATTACCACCAGGGCCGCCAGAGCCAGCCCCCACCACTGAAGCGCATACCCTATATGCCGGCTGGGCGGCATAACACTGGCTTCCCACCAAGGAATCAGAACGCCATCGCCCTCACTAGCATGCACCCAGCCCGCATAGCTAAACGACCCTAACGAAGCGCGCCAAGGTTCAAGACTTAACTGCTGCAACCTGACACCTTCTCTGTTTTCTCCATATAGTGGCCCGCCCGCTTGTACTTCCTGCCACTCACCGGTCAACTCAACACTGCCACTTGGAGTAGTGGCTTGGGGTGGGCCACGATGAGGCCCCGTTGCTAAAAAGCCTCGCTGCACCAACCAAAGCTGACCGAAGCTATCACGCAGTGGTGTGAGTACTGCTACCCCTAACCTCCCCTCTACAATCCGATTATCTAAATAGAGAGTATGCTCTGCCAAGTACTCACCCCGTAGGGTTACCTCTGCGCCTTGGGCTGGCTGCGCGGTAGGTTGTACCAATGCAGGTGCCGTTTCGCGAACGGCCAATGCTAATCGCTTGTCATCTGCCCGCTCCCACTGCCATAGTCCTAAATAGGCGCCTAAGGCCACCACCAGACTCCAGAAAAAACACCAGCTATAAAAACGCCATTGTCGAGAGGTTTTCATCATGTGGTTACAACTACTCATTGCCGCTGTATTCGTTGCGATGGTTATAAGTCTAGCCATGGGAGCTGGCTTTTTGCTGCGTGATAACTCCTCGTCTCGCCGCTTGCTTGTGTCTCTTAAATGGCGCATCGGACTAGCTTGTTTATTAATGGTCCTCATCATATTTGGCTTTTGGTCCGGCCAGCTAGGCTAGGCAATTTATAAAACGTAAACGAAAATAAAGAGCCCAACCCATACCACATCGACGAAATGCCAATACCAACATGAGGCTTCAAAACCAAAATGATTTTCATCGCCAAAATGGCCTTTCACTATTCGTACTAACATGGTGGCAAGAATTATTGTGCCGATAATCACGTGCAACCCATGAAAGCCGGTCAATATAAAGAATGTTGCGCCAAAAATACCGGCTTCCAATGTAATACCGTAATGCGAATAAGCCTCATAATATTCAATGCCTTGAATCATTATAAAGCAGCACCCTAATAGCACGGTACCGGTTAGCCAGTTACGACATGTCCGCCGGTAACCGACTTTTAAAGCTTCATGGGCAACTGTTAGCGTGATACTTGAGGTGATCAAAATTAGCGTATTAACGAGAGGAAGTTGCCAGGGGCTAAAAACTTGTTGAGGGCCAGCAATGGAAGCATCGGGTGGGTTCAGCAGGGGCCATGTAGCAACAAAATCTGGCCAAAGTAACGCCGAAACCCCTTTCGCGCCCTCCCCGCCCAACCAAGGAATAGTGAACATCCTTACGTAAAACAACGCCCCAAAAAAAGCGGCGAAAAACATGACTTCTGAAAAAATAAACCAGCCCATGCCCCAGCGAAACGAACGATCCATTTGAGCATCGTACAGCCCACCACGAGACTCACTGATCACATCCCGAAACCATAGCCCCATCACAGACACTATGCCCAACACGCCTATTAAAACCAGCGGCAGCCCAGTGTCGTAAACAAGCTTAATGCCGATTCCGGCCATCATTGCACCGAGTGCCACCGAACCGAGAACAGGCCACCGACTACTCGCTGGAACATAATAGCTACCACTGCTCATATCGTTTCTCCCGCCGCGTTATTGTTCTTTGCTTCGTTTTTGGGATCGTTCTTAACACCGTGATTGATTGTGTTGTTCAGTGAGGCGTTCTGTATCACACGCTCAATTGGATATAGGGTATATACCAGTGTGATGGTATTAATATCTGCTGGAAGATCTCGCGCCAACTGAAACACTAGCGGGATAGTCAAGCGTTCATTACCCTGCAACTGTTGCTCTTCAAAACAGAAACAGCTTACTTTGCGTAAATGGCGCGTTGCATTTGAAGGGGAAACGCTAGGTACTGCCTGCCCCCAACTTTCTTTATGACTATTATTAGTAAACGTAAAGTCGACTTCTGCCGTTTGCCCCGGATGCACGCTCATTTGATGCATTTCAACGCTCATCTGCCACGGTAAGCCTGGGCTGCCCCGCGTTATAAATTGCACATTAATGTAACGGGACTCATCTACCTCTTCGTGCACGATACTTTGTGCCGTAGCATCAACCTTGCCATTGATGCCAGTAATTTGACAAAACACGTCATACAACGGCACCAACGCAAAAGCAAAGGCGAACATACCTACTAGCACAGCCATTGTTCTAATAACTGTTCGACGCACGCCTACCTGGTTTTGCTCTCGACTATCCATAACCCCTCTTGGGCCTACTGGCCTGTGTGGTTTATGCCATGTTTAATGGGAAATGCGATGAAAAACCGGCGGTGTTTCAAAGGTGTGCAAGGGTGCAGGACTGGGTACTGTCCACTCTAAATCTTCCGCGCCCTCCCAAGCTTTTGCTGGCGCTTTTTTACCTCCGCGAACGCACAGTATGATGCCTAAAACAAATAGCAACTGTGAGGCGCCAAAGAAGAAGGCACCAATACTTGAAAGTAAGTTAAAGTCGGCAAACTGAAGAGCATAATCGGGAATACGGCGTGGCATACCCGCTAACCCAGCGAAATGCATGGGGAAGAAGGTTAGGTTGACGCCGATAATCGAAAACCAGAAATGCCACTGGGCAAGCCGTTCATTAGGGTAATTCCCCGTCCATTTCGGCAACCAGTAATAAACACCTGCCATGATGGCAAAGATTGCCCCAGGGACTAACACATAGTGAAAATGGGCCACGACGAAATAAGTGTCATGATATTGAAAATCAGCAGGCGCTATCGCCAGCATTAGCCCTGAAAAGCCACCAATAGTGAACAGCACAACAAAGGCAAGGGCAAACAACATCGGCGATTCAAAACTGATTGAGCCACGAAACAGCGTAGTTACCCAATTAAACACTTTCACCCCAGTAGGTACAGCGATCAGCATCGTGGTATACATAAAAAACAACTCTGCCACCAAAGGCATCCCTACCACAAACATATGATGAGCCCAGACCAAAAACGACAGAAACGCAATCGCCGCTGTGGCATAAACCATTGATGCATAACCAAACAACGGTTTCCTTGCAAAAGTTGGTATGATCGCAGAGACAATACCAAAGGCAGGCAGGATCATGATGTACACTTCAGGATGGCCAAACGTCCAGAAGAGATGCTGAAACAGAACTGGGTCGCCCCCACCCGCCGCATTAAAGAAACTTGTGCCAAAATTAATATCCATAAGCATCATGGTAATAACTGCCGCTAAAACCGGCATTACCGCGATCAGCAGAAAGGCCGTAATTAACCATGTCCAGACAAAGAGTGGCATATCCATTAAACGCATGCCCGGTGCACGCATATTCAAAATAGTCGCGATAATGTTAATCGCACCTAGGATGGAGCTAATACCAGCCATATGTAATGCAAGAATAAAAAACGAAGTGGAAGGAGGAGCATAATTAGTCGACAACGGCGCATAAAAAGTCCAACCGAAATTTGGCCCTCCTCCGGGCATAAACAGAGTTGAAAGCAATAGCGCAAAGGCAACAGGAAGCAGCCAAAAACTGAAGTTATTCAATCGTGGTAACGCCATATCTGGCGCTCCAATTTGTAGCGGTATCATCCAGTTAGCTAATCCTGTGAAAGCCGGCATTACGGCGGCAAACACCATGATCAAACCATGCATAGTGGTCATCTGGTTGAAAAACTCAGGTTCGACCAACTGAAGACCAGGCTGGAAAAGTTCGGCTCTCACTACTAAAGCAAATATGCCGCCAACGAAAAACATCGTCAGTGAAAAAATCAGATAAAGAGAACCTATCTCTTTATGATTTGTGGTCAATAACCAGCGCAAAATACCTTTCGGCGGCGCAGCATGGCTCTGGCTTTGCCCGTCGGAGACGGCCGTGCTGCTATGTTGCAAATGAGGTTGAGGGGGTAGTTTGGGCGACATAATACTCTCCGAAATATTGTTGTTGTCTAAATAAGTGGCACATCAGCATTATTGGGCAATTAGCTCAGCTACTTCTGAAGGCTGCACCACATCTCCCGTATCGTTACCCCAAGCATTTCGCGTATAAGTGACTACAGCAGCAATTTCTACTGGATTTAAGGTGCTACGAAAAGCCGGCATTGCAGCACCCGAAACACCGTTGATTACTTTATTGAGATGCCAATCTACATCACTAATGAGCTGTTCGTTATTTGCCAGTGCAGGAAAAGCAGGTGGCGAGCCCTGGCCTTCAGCTTGATGGCAAGAAGAGCAGATCGATTGATAAATTTCCTGACCGCGTGCTACTAGCTCTTCCATAGCCCATTCACGATCAACGCCCATGGCCTCTTCGGCAGCCGCTTCTTTGCGCTCGGCAAGCCAACCATCAAACTCATCCTCTTCCATCGCGTGTACGACAACAGGCATAAAACCGTGGTTGATGCCACACAGCTCAGTGCACTGCCCACGGTAGATACCCGGCTCATTGATCGTTACCCAATTTTCATTGATAAAACCGGGAATCGTGTCTTGTTTGACAGCTAAGTCGGGCACCCACCATGAATGAATAACATCATCAGAGGTCATCAAAAAGCGCACTTTGCGGTTGATGGGTAAAACAAGCGGCTCATCCACTTCTAATAAATAGTGTTCTCCCCGTGTTTCAGCCCCACTGACTTGTGTCCGTGGAGTGCTCATATTAGAAGTAAACGCGACGTCCTCGCCTAGATACTCATAGCGCCAGCGCCACTGCTGTCCTGTAATCATAACGTCTAATTCTGCATCTGAAGAGTCGTACATATTTTTTAGCGTTGCGGTAGCAGGGACAGCCATGCCAACCAGAATCAAGACAGGAATAGCCGTCCAAAGCACTTCTACACTGGTGTGCTCATGAAAGTTGGCGGCTTTGGCGCCTTTGGAGTGGCGGTAGCGAAACAGGGAGTAAAACATAGCACCAAACACTACGAGGCCGATGACGACACATATCCAAAAAATCGTCATGTGAAGGCCAAAGATATCGGCGCTAACATCGGTTACACCAACAGGCATATTCCAATCATTGGCATTAGCCTGCGACCCGCTCGCAGAAAGGGTAATGACTAACAGCCACCGCCACGCTGATCGCATAGAAACCTCCAGACTTATTGTTGTTATCTCCTGCCTTTAGATGAGGGCAGAACTAAATGAGATATTAGCAGTATAGAAAATATGTGCCATTCGTCACGCTTTGCTTACTTAGCGCTATCAACGCTTTTCAGCGGGCAGCAAACGTTGCCAAAACGATAAGCATCAAAACGAACAGCAATGTAATGACTATCCCTGTAACAATGTAGGCTGCAGGCTTGCCACTACTAAAGTCTTCCTGTCGCTTCTGGTTACTCTGGACCCCAAGCAAGGCCGCTAATACTGACTTCACCACTGACCACATAAAGCCTCCGATTAGGACTGGTGTGACAACGCTCGCTCATTGAGGATTCATGGTTAACATTCATCATCATAGACAGACAAAGGTATTACGTTTGGATAAACGGAAAAAAATCTAAGCATTTACAGGCAGGTAAATGGCAATCTATAGTTCCGATTATGCGATACTAATTTCCCCCAGGATCAAGCGCCACCCAATGGAGTGACTCATGTTCAAGCATCTTCCAAGCCTACCAGCTAAAAGCCTATTGGCTATTTTCCCATTACTGCTACTAACAGGTTGTACAACATATACTTGGCCCGACGGCTCACAGGAAACTGTAATCGGTGTGGTGCCAGAAGAAGAAAATAAACGCTATGAAGAAGAACAGGTAGAAGGGGTACGCTATCGTATTCCAGGCGAGATCCCAGAAAAGCGCAGCGAATAAGCGTAACGGCAAAAACGGTCAGGCTATTTGTTCATCTTGCGTTTGGTATGCGCAGTCGCCGTTGCAGTAAAAGGATTTTCTGGCCAGGGATGTCGAGGGTAGCGACCGCACATTTCTTTGCGTACCTCTGGGTAACCATGTTGCCAGAAACTCATTAAATCTTGGGTGACTTGTAGCGGTCTACGCGCTGGTGAAAGCAGATGAATCATTACGGCAACGCCGCCAGTAACGACAGTAGGGGTAACCCGCCAACCAAAGGCTTCTTGCAGCTTTATAGCTAAAACGGGTGGGTATTGGGAAAGGCAAGGCACATAATCCAACATAATTACTTTCCCACTGGGTACTTTAAGCGCTTGAGGTGCCAATTGATCAAACTCACTTTTCTGCTCCCAGGTGAGTGAATCAAGCAAGTAGCGCTCTACAGGCAATGCTTCAATTTCGCTCAGTCGATTTATACCGATCAAGTAGGGAGCTAACCAGCTCTCTAAGGTGGCTAGCAGTGCCTGCTCTGACCAATCGGGCCATTGCTCCCCCACGTTGGCGCGTAACAGTGCCATGCGCCCGAGCAACTGTTGAAGTTTCTTGCCAAACAACTGCCTAGGCTGCTGACGTAAAGCATTCAATAGTGCATCTTTTACGGCTTCTTCCGGCAAATGCGCCAATGGCCGTTTGGCAATAATAAGGCTAGCGTGCGCCTGCACCTCTTCACCGATTAAACGGCCCTGCTCTTGCGACCATTTTACGCGCGGCTGCCAGAGGCTAATCACAGGATATAGAGAGAGCAGTGAAGCAAGGGATAATTGTTCACCAGCAATAATGCGCGCTAGGTCACCTGCTGCGCTGTTTAACACGGCGGCCACTAAAAAAGATTGATGTGCCAAGGGATCATTTAATGGCAGCGTAGCGGTTTTGCCATTGGCCAGTCGAAACTTACCAGGCTCTATTAACTGTCCGATGCGCTCAGGGTATGCCAGCGCCAAAAGCGGCCCAAGCGGTTGCAACATGGCCTCATCAAGCCCGACCCCTGCTTTCCTAGCAAGCCTAAGGGCTTCGCGCTGCCACTGAGGAAAACGTTTAGGCTGACTGAGCCGGAGTGCTAACGCATCATGCAGCGAGCGCTCTGAGCTGTCACGCTCCTCCAGTAGGGCTGCTAGCCCACAAGCCAGCGGAACAGCATTGAATTCTGCCGCACGCTCCAGCATCACAGCTATTCGCGGTTCGACTGGCCAGTGGGCACAGCGACTGCCCAAGGGGGTTAGCCTGTGTTGCTTGTCTAATACACCAAGCTGCACTAAAAGCGCTTGTCCACTGCGCCAGGCACTTTCTGGTGGCGGCGTCACCCAACTCAGCTCTTGGGGCGATGCAACCCCCCAACACGTCAGTTCAAGCACCAGCGATGAGAGTTCCGCTTGCTGAATTTCTGGTTCACCGTAAGCGGTTAACGGCTGCTCTTGAGCCCAGAGCCGAAAACAGACGCCCTCCCGTTGCCGACCTGCGCGACCCAGCCGCTGGTCGGCGCTAGCACGGTTGATTCGTCTTGTGGTTAACCACGTTAGGCCCGTGCGCGGCTGAAAAAGCGGCACTCGCTCTAAGCCACCGTCAATCACTACATTGACGCCATCCACCGTAATGCTAGATTCGGTAATCGCAGTGGAGACAATAATACGCTGTTGTGAAGTGTTTGCTGCTAATGCCACCTGTTGCTGCGCGATACTCATCCTACCGTGCAGCGGTCGTATCACGAGTTCAGGTAGTACTCTTTCCAACGCTTGTACTAGCCGATTTATCTCGGCCACGCCCGGCAAGATCACTAATACATCCTGCGTATCAGGCATTAAAAGCGCTTCATTGACTACGCGAAGAGCATGGCTAACACTCTCTTCGCTATTTAAGGAAGGACGATAAAGCGTTGTCACCGGATACTGACGACCATGACACTCGATGGTGGGCACCTGCTCCCCTAACACTCGTCTAAGCGCCTTGATATCCAGCGTTGCCGACATTACCAGCAGGCGTAAATCGTCACGAATACTGGTTTGCACATCCAGGGAAAGCGCCAACCCTACATCGGCGTCTAAACTTCGCTCATGGAATTCATCAAAGATGATCCCGGCCACGCCTTCCAGTAGCGGGTCATCCTGCAGCATGCGAGTAAGCACCCCTTGAGTAACGACTTCTAAACGAGTTTGCGCGCTAACACAGCTATCACCGCGCATGCGATAGCCCACTGTCTGACCGACCTTTTCGCCTAACTGCTGAGCCATATAGTTAGCCGCCAATCGCGCGGCGACCCGCCGAGGCTCTAGCAAAAGCAGCTTCTGCCCTTTTGCCCAATCGGCCGTAAGCAGAGCAAGCGGGACACGGGTAGTTTTGCCAGCGCCTGGCTGGGCAATCAGCATCAGACGGTTGCTGGTAACCAGGACGTTTTTAACATGATCAAGATGCTGATCAATCGGTAAATCGCTCATTTAACACTCACTTTTCCACCAAGTGAGCGTTAGTACTCGCCTGAGTGATTCCGCAGCCTTTTAGGATAACGTGCTCAAGAAAGGCTGAAATTGATTCAATATCCTCTTCAGTTAATGCATCTCGGCCTAGAATACCGCTTACCTGAGCGCTATATTCAGTGTAGTGCTGGGTAGCAGACCAAATTAAGAAGATTAGCCACTTGGGGTCGACGGCGTCCATTTTACCTTGCGCAGACCACTGTTGAATGATCGCGGCACGAGAAGCCACCCACTCACGCAGTTCACCGGCCAGATAGTCACTCAAGAAGGGAGCGCCTGCTAAAATTTCCGCTGCAAATAGTTTTGAGCCTTCGGGATAGCGCTGACCAAGCACCATTTTGGCGCGGATAAAATCACTCAGCACAGTCGCCGGATCGCTCTCCGGGGTAATATCTTCAAGCACCTTGTTCCAGCGATGCATCATGCGGTTAAGCAGTCGGACATAAAGCGCCTGCTTACTTCCCATGTAGTACAAAATATTAGCTTTGGGGAGACCGGCCCGATCAGCGATCATTTGCAAGCTCGCTCCGCGGTAACCGTGCTGAGAAAACACTTCCTCAGCAGCCATCAGAATATTTGTCTCAACTTTTTCACGGCTGGGGCTTTCATGAGTGACGGATACAGCGGTCATTTACAGTGTCCCTTAATAAGCGTCGGAGGGTAGGCTTATTGCCCCAAACAGAGGCATTTCGCACAAGCTTGCCCCACTCCCGTGCAGCGATCAAATACTTGCAAGGCAGACCATTTTGTCTCAAGCTCAACTTATATTGACCGATCGGTCAGCACAATCCCGGTCTATACAACAACAGTGGAGTTTGGCATGGCAACGATTGCGTTCCTGCTCAATGGTGCCCCCCACCAGTGTGAGGTTTCACCGAATACGAGCATTTTAACCTTATTACGCGAGCATTTGGCGTTAACAGGCACCAAAGAGGGCTGCGCATCGGGTGACTGCGGTGCTTGTACCGTAGCCATTGGCGAGCAAAACGCTGACACCCACACGTTTACCAGTGCCAACGCCTGCATCACACCAGCTCATCAACTTCAGGGTAGGCATTTAGTCACCATTGAAGGGCTAGCTAAAGAAGGACGTCTGCACCCAGCCCAGGAAGCGATGATCGAATGCCATGGAAGCCAGTGTGGTTTTTGCACGCCGGGTATTGTTATGTCGCTTTTCACACTGCATAACGACCTTACCCAGCGGCCTGCTCCGCTAACCCCAGAACGCCTAGAAGCAGCCCTGGGTGGCAACTTGTGCCGTTGCACGGGCTATCGCCCTATCCGGGATGCTGCGCTGCGAATGAATGATATGCCCTATGAGCGCCCCCAATGGCAAGACGCGGCGCTATCAACGTCAGAAAATGATGCTGAAATAACAGACCCTACAGCGAAAACACCTTTTTTTGCCCAGCCCCTCTCCTTGGCAGCCCTAACACGGCTGCGCCAAGAAGCCCCTCAAGCACGCTTGGTGGCAGGAGGCACAGACCTTTGGTTGGAAAGCACTCAGCGCTTGGCTTCGCTTGATCAGTTGATCGATGTTTCTCGCGTTGCCGAGCTGTTAACAGTAGAAGCGACAACGTTTGAAGGACAACCTGGCTGGTGGATTGGCGCCGGGGTCACCTATACTCAGCTTGAACCACTGTTTGAAGAGCACTTCCCCGCCTTTGCTCACCTGCTGCACCGATTGGGCTCTCAGCAGATCCGGAACCGGGGAACGCTAGGTGGCAATATTGCCAATGCTTCTCCTATTGGCGATACGCCACCCGTGCTACTTGCCTTAGGGGCCCGGGTAGAACTTGCCAGCGTAAAAGGTAGCCGTTGCTTAGCGCTGGAAAACTTCTTTTTGGATTATAAACAGACCGCTATGGCGGCCGATGAGGTCGTTTCACGAATTTTTATTCCCCAGGCAATTGAACGCAGCCAGCTGCGCGTCTGGAAACTTTCCAAGCGCCGGGAAGACGATATTTCTGCAGTGCTCGGCGCTTTTAGCTACCGCATTGAGCAAGGTGTCTTGCACGATGTACGAATCGCTTTTGGCGGCATGGCGGCCACTCCCAAGCGCGCGCAAGCAGCGGAAGCAACACTGGAAGGTAGCGCCATTACTGCAGACGCTTTTCGCGCCGCTCAGCGGTCACTCGATGAGGACTTCCAACCCATGAGTGATGTGCGTGGCAGTCAGCATTATCGCCAGCAAGCCGCCAAAAACCTGTTTGAACGCCTCTATCTTTCTCTTTCAGCGCCCGACCGCGAGGTGATGCTCCATGCGTACGCTCACTAAACTGGACGGCGACAGCAGCCGTGCCCGCCGTGATTTACATGATCATATCCAGGGGTCTGGCCCTTTGGCACGACATACGGTCGATAGCACTGGTCGGCGTCAAGCAGGTAGCTCAAGCTTTCACGAGAGCGCCAAAAAACACGTTACCGGCAAAGCCGCTTATATTGATGATTTGGTACTGCCTGCCGACGTCCTGCATGTTGCGCTAGGCCTATCGCCCATTGCACACGGCACCTTAACGCAGCTTGATCTCAGCAGAGTGAAAGAGGCGCCTGGTGTGGTCGACGTGATTACCTTTCATGAGGTACCGGGGCATACCGATATCGGCCCTGTTTTTCCGGGCGATCCTATTTTTGTCGACCAGGAGATCAGCTACGCAGGCCAATGCCTCTTCGCCGTTGCAGCAACCTCACTGCAAGCTGCACGCCGCGCTGTCAAGTTGGCCGCTGTCAGTATTGACGAGCAGCCCGCCAGCTTAGACCCGGTGGCTGCGACCGAGCGCGAAGAATTTGTGCGCCCTACACATGTACAGACACGTGGTAATTGGCAACAGGCGCTTGATCAAGCGGAACAGATAATAGAGGGAGAGCTATTCGTCGGTGGTCAAGAGCACTTCTACCTGGAAGGCCAGGCGTGCGTGGTTCATCCCACCGAAGATGAAGGCGTTATTGTCCATACTTCCAACCAACACCCCAGCGAAACCCAGAAGCTGGTGGCGGAGGTGCTTGATATTCCCTTTCATGCGGTGACGGTAGAAGTACGGCGAATGGGCGGTGGCTTTGGGGGTAAAGAGACGCAGGCTTCTCCCTGGGCATGCATCGCTGCCTTTATTGCCCGCCGCACGGGTAAAACGGTTCGACTCCGCTTACCTCGCAGCGAAGATATGCGCGCAACAGGCAAACGTCATCCTTTTCATAATCGCTATCGGTTAGCTATTGACTCTAAGGGCGTGCTTCAAGGTGGCGAGATCACCGTGATCGGTGATTGTGGTTATTCGCCTGACCTTTCCGATGCCATCGTTGATCGCGCTATGTTTCACGCCGACAATGCCTACTCGTTAGGCGAAGCGCAGGTCACGGGTCATCGTGCAAAAACGCATACCGCGTCCAATACAGCTTTTCGGGGCTTCGGTGGCCCTCAGGGAATGATGATTATCGAAGCGGCCATGGACGATATTGCCCGCAAGATTGGTGAAGACCCGCTGACTATTCGTAAGCGCAATTTCTACCGCGATGGTCGCGAGGTTACCCACTATGGCCAGCAGGTCGATCAGCGGCAACTACTGCATACACTCGTTGAAACACTTGAAAGCGATAGTGAGTACTGGGCACGCCGCAAAGCGGTGAGCGACTTCAACGCCACTAGCCCTGTTATTAAGAAAGGGCTGGCACTTACTCCGGTTAAATTTGGCATTTCGTTTACCGCCCAGCATCTTAATCAGGCGGGCGCTCTTCTGCATGTTTACACCGACGGCAGCGTGATGATCAATCACGGCGGTACCGAGATGGGCCAAGGGCTACATACTAAAATTTGTCAGGTTGTGGCTCGCGAGTTGGGTCTGGATCTGGATAAAGTACGCATTACCGCTACGCGAACCGATAAAGTGCCCAATACCTCACCTACCGCGGCTTCTAGCGGTGCTGACTTGAATGGTATGGCGGCGCGGGATGCAGCGGGAAAGCTGCGTGAACGTTTATTCGACTTTGCTGCAGAGCATTTCACTGAGGGGTTGGATCGTGAAGGTATGCGCTTAGAGGATGGCATGCTGGTAGCAGGGATCGGCGAGAGTGAACGCCGAGTTCCTTGGGGTGAATTGGTACAAACAGCCTATATCAATCGCGTTTCGCTATCGGAAAAAGGCTTCTACGCCACACCGCTCATTCACTATGATCGCTCAATCGGTCAAGGGCGCCCCTTTTATTACTACGCTTTTGGCGCGGCAGTGGCTGAAGTGAGCGTGGACACCTTAAGCGGCGAGTATTTAGTAGACCGCGTCGACATTTTGCACGATGTGGGTGACTCACTAAATCCAGCCATTGATATTGGCCAAGTAGAAGGTGGCTTCATTCAGGGTATGGGCTGGTTAACCAGTGAAGAACTTAAATGGAACGATAAAGGCGCCCTGGTCAGTGATGGTCCAGCGACCTATAAAATACCCACCTATGGTGATTTGCCCCCTACTTTCAACGTCGCACTACTGGAGGGTCACCCCAACTCCATGGCGAGCCTCTATCGCTCCAAAGCGGTCGGCGAACCTCCGTTTATGTTAGGTATCAGCGTGTGGTCGGCGCTAAGGGATGCGCTATCTAGTCTAACCAACTATACAGACTCCCCCCACTTAGATACGCCTGCTACCCCTGAGCGGGTTATGCTGGCAGCCAATGCTATCAGGGAGAAAGCGCTGTGAGTGATACGCTGGCTTCTGATTCCTGGCATGCAGCGCTGCACCGCTTACAGCGCGACGGCACGCCGCATGTTTTAGCCACACAGGTGACGAGTGCTGGCTCTACACCCCGCGAGCCTGGTGCGCGTATGGTCATCACCGCCGACGCTATCTTCGATACACTAGGGGGCGGTACGTTTGAGTGGCAAACTATTGCCGCAGCACGATCACGCTTAGCAGAGCAGCGCTATGGACTAAGCTTAGAAGCTTTCTCTTTGGGTGGACGAAGCGGACAGTGCTGCGGCGGCTTTGTGAATATATTGCTGGAGGCTTTTCCTGGCGCGGAATCGCACCTGGCAATATTTGGTGCAGGTCATGTGGGCCAGGAAATTGTAAAGCTAAGCGCCCCGCTCCCTTGGCAGTTGCATTGGTACGACAGCCGTCGTGATGCGTTTGCCGGACACTATCAGCAACAGCCGCGACTGAGTTGCTACCCCCATCAAGATGCACAGCAAAGTGTTGCCGCCTTGCCTGAAGATACCCATGCGCTGGTATTAACACACAACCATGACGAAGACTATGCCCTAGTCGCCGCGCTGATCGAGCGCGATGACGTAGCGTCGATTGGACTGATTGGCTCTGACAGCAAATGGGCAAGCTTTGAAGGACGCCTTAAGCGCGATGGTTACTCTTCCGAACAAATTTTGCGCGTGCGAAGCCCCATCGGACACGTTCACGCCACTAAACTGAGTAATAAAACGCCCTACGCCATTGCGCTAACGGTGGTGACTGAACTGCTTTGGCTAACCGACACGCCCTCTTCTCAAGAAAACCGCGGTCTGGACTCCCAGGCACTTCGAACGCTAATGACCGACTCCCCGACAATCACGAGTTAATATGAATTCTTCTACCAATACGTTTATTCGTGCCGAATTGATAAGTTTTGCCCGCAACCCTGGTGATGGCGATACGCCCGAACCGGGCAGTTTAGAGCATTACGGCGACGGATTACTTTGGTTGAAAGGCCAGCATATTCATGCCGTCGGCCATTTCTCCGAACTCTCACCTTCACTACCTAAAGGTGCTGACGTTCTCGATTATCGCGACAAACTGATTATGCCGGGCTTTATTGATACCCATGTGCACTATGTCCAGTTGGATATCATGGCTTCATACGGGCGTCAGCTGCTTGACTGGTTGAACGACTATACCTTTCCTGAAGAGTGCCGTTTTGCCAATCATGCCCATGCTGAAGCGCTATCAAATGCATTTTTAGATGAAATGTTGCGAGCAGGTACCACCACCGCTCAAGTGTTTGGCTCTAGCCATCCTGGCTCCATGGATGCCTTCTTCTCTGCTTGTCATAAACGGCATTTGCGCATGCTGGCTGGCAAGGTATTAATGGATCGTAACGCGCCAGAGGCGCTGCTGGATGGAGCGACGGGCATTGCCGATAGTGAACGACTTATTGAAGATTGGCACGGCAAGAGCCGACTAGGTTACAGCGTAACACCGCGTTTTGCGCCTACATCGACCAAAACGCAAATGGACGCCGCTGGCGCTCTTCTCCGCAATGATCCTAGCCTTTGGCTACAGACACATTTGGCTGAAAACAGCGGTGAACTGGATTGGGTAGCCGAATTATTTCCCGGTAGCCGTGACTATTTATCAGTTTACGAAGAAGCAGGCCTCGTCGGCCCTCGCAGCACCTTCGCGCATGGCATCCACCTTGATAACGGTATGCGTAAGCGCTTGGCGGACCGAGGTGCCAACATTGCCTTTTGTCCCAGCTCCAATCTCTTCCTAGGCAGTGGGTTATTTGACCGTGAAGCTGCTAAACAGGCGGGTATGGCATTTACTTTTGCCAGTGATATCGGCGCAGGCACCGATTTGTCAGGGTTTGGAACGCTGAAAGCCGCTTATCAAGTGGGTCAGCTAGGAGGGCAACCCCTTACCGCATGGCAAGGTTTCTATGGTTTAACCATGGGTAATGCAAAGGCGCTATCTCTGGATGACCATATTGGCCAGCTTGCTCCTTCTTTAGAGGCTGATTTTGTCGTGATTGACCCTCAGTCGACAACACTGCTAGCAAGACGCATCAGCCGCTGCACAACCCTTGGCGAGCGCCTGTTTGCCCTAATGATGCTGGCCGATGACCGCTCCATTTATGAAACTTGGGCAGGCGGTACCTGCCAACACCGCCGAGATTAAACATACATAAACCCAGCCACGACTGGCTGGGGTCTTATATGCCTTATTTTCTTTGACGCACACAAAAAACCCAGCCGGGTGGCTGGGTTCTTCGTGGTATAGGTGCCTGACGATGACCTACTCTCGCATGGGGAGACCCCACACTACCATCGGCGCTAAGCGGTTTCACTGCTGAG